>CBDDPI010000001.1:0-35948 GCA_965232255.1 Endozoicomonas sp. | reverse complement strand
CGGTGGAAATTTGGCCAGCAAGCTATCAACGGATTGAGTGATGTACTCAACTTGCGCCTGAGGCGACATATTTGCGTCCAGACGCTGGCTAGCCACGCCTTGCCAGATTACATAGTTGTTCACGGGGTTAATTGCGCGCAGAGTCAGGCGACCTTCCTCGTAACTGTTGGTGACTACTTGCGATGGCCACGCACCAATATCCCAGCCGTAGGGCCCGAGAGCGCCATAATAAGGCTGGTACGCGCCATAGTAGATCGGGGTGCTGTAGCGGATGTTTTCCATTTTGGATTGTTCGGTGAAGCCCCAGCTCAGCCACATACTGGCCTGGTCCGCCGGCACTTCGCGCAGTCCTTTGGTTGCAAGGCCAAGGGTCACCTGCTGACGCACCCGCTGGGCCATCAAACTCAGAACCGGATCGTTGGTGTCCATACTGGGCTGATGCCAGGCCCATGTGGTCAGGGCTGGCCAGTCAACCTGATGGCTGTAGTCCCAGCTGACATTGGGCTTGGCGGCACAACCAGCGAGAAAGACCGTAAACAGGGTAATGTATTTCTTCATTGGTCAGTGAACTCCCATATAAGGCAACCGGCAAATGCCGATTCCCACCCATTCGCTTGTACCACTGTGTGGCTAATCATGCCAGTGCCGGAATGCCGACTTTCCTGATTTTTTGCCTAGGAATAGTAGTTCAACCTTGTGGCGGTTGCTGGTCAACTGATCCGTGAGCGCTGGATGACGGTTTGCTGGTTGTTGATGCTGCCTGTCGTTTGCCCAGAACTGTCCCCAGTTCAGCCATGAATCCGCCTGGCAGTTTCGGACCCATCGGAAGAGGCCTTGGTCGGCGTGCCTGGGCACCTGATGACGATGCCGCTGGTTGTTGCGTCTGGTCACCGGCTGTTGTGGCTGATCTTAAACACTGTTTGAGTTGTTCATTGGTCGGCAATGGTGGTGGCGGGGGCGGTGCGGGTGCCAGCCAAGTCTGCCTGAGTTGTTCACTTGTTGGCAAAGGTGGCGGTGGTGGCGGAGCCGGTCTATCCTGTTGCGTCTGGTTACCTGGTGGCAGTGGTTGCTGCTGTGTCTGGCCGCTCTGTGGAGATTTCGGTGCATGTTTATTGCTGATGACACTCAGTTTTTCCCTGAAAGCCACGGCCCCGATCCCCCCCAGCTGGTGTCTGGCGGGTTGAGACAATGCTGCCGGTGCTGTGGCTGAACTTTGCGGGTCACCACCTAGCGGGCCGCCCCTTTGCTCCAGTTTTTGCTTCAGGGCACTCAGCAGATCGCCACTCATAAGTGATTTTGCGCCTGCCGGTTTGTACGGCTGAACTGGTGGAGAGGACGCGCCTGATGGACTTGCCGGTCTTTGGCTCTGGGTGTCAGCAACTGGTGGCCGGGCAGGTAGCTTTGGGGTCGGCCTTGTCCGGGCTGCGGCTGTTGTTGTGGCAGGTGTGGTTACCGGGGTTGTAGATGTTGTTGTCGAGGCTGAAGTAGCCGATGCTGACGCACCTGTCGAAGCAGGTTCGGCCGACGTTGATGCAGTGGCGGCAGCTTGCCCGCTCGCGCCAAAGATCCGCTCAATCCTCTGGAAAATCGATGGCCCCATGCTGCCCGTTGATGGATTTGGTCTGTCGGCAGGAATAAGCAAGCTTCTGTATGCCTGCATACGCCCTGCTTTCGGTGCGATCGGTTTGGCCGTCGCGACACCAGCAGCACGGCTTACCACTGTCGTTATTAGCTGCCGCATGTGCTTTAGCCTCGTCTGGGTGATTAATTATTCGTTGTTTGTCAGTGCAACCGATCCCTGATGTATGACGGTCACGGTTTTGCACAGATATTTCCTGCGTTTTTGTCTGATCGAAGGTTTTTGTATCGCAGTTTTTGAGATAGGCAGGATAGTATTTAGGCCGTATTGCCGAGACAAGACAGAGCCATTGAGCAATTTCCGGGGACGAACTGCGCGTTTGTGCCTTTCGTGGTGGGCAAAATGGGGACTGGCGTAATAATGACCGAGATAGCAACCAGAATGCCCCAGCACCGCAACGTAGCGCCATGGCAAAACTGGTTATTTGTCGATTTTTTTGGCTACCTGGCGAGCGTCTGCCTTGTTTTTGTACGGGGACGTTCCGGCCAACCTAAGATGTACTGGCACTCATCCTAAGTATCTGGCCGACCAATACTTCACGCTTCACTACAGCGGCACGTATATTTGCGGCTGTGTTTGTTGGCCTATGGGGAGCATGATCATAATCGTGATTGATAGAGATATCAGTGCCGATTTTGGAGCTGCAGGGGGCAACACTGATTGGTGACCTTTAGCTACGGGGGCATCAAGTCCCCCCTGGCTCCGTTTTATTCTTTTGCTGCAATTAGTGCGTCCGTCTCTTTGCGGAAAAAATCCTTGAGCCGTTGCAGCATTGACTTGTCTTGCGCTGACTCGTCAGTGGTTTCTTGCCTGATGTCAGGCAGTGGGATGCTGTTGGTTTGCGTGCTGGTCAGTTCGTGGACGACCGGCCGGCGCTTTTTGATGCCGGAGGCAAGAAGTTTTCGGGTATCAAATTGCCATAACTGCTCGTATACCCGGGACTCCTGATCCAGTGTTGGTGGTGGTGTGGGGCCACAGACCGATGTCTGGTCGCTAAAATGCCATAAGCTTTCATACACCGGGTCGGCTGCCGGAGGAAGTTGTGGCGCCGTGGCCGGGGATATTGCACCCTCAGCCAACGGTGAGCCTTTTACACCACCATCGTCGTTCATGCCTGCTAACGCACGCTGATCTTTGGATGGCGCAGAGCGCATGTTAAAACCTCATTTCCTCGAGAATCCGAATCAGACACAGTCGCAAGTCCATACCACGTGGCTGAATGCTCTCGACCGCAATCACAATGCAGCCGTCGTATTGCATCAAATAGCCGCCACTGTTTTTTTCCAACGCGGTAATGGCGTCCAGGATTTCATAAAGATTATCCACGTGAACCAGACTTAGAAAAGGGAACAGCGGTAAAATGATGTAGTCCGGGTGATTTTTAAACAGCAGCTGCTGGTTTTTTTCCAGATGCAGCAGGAAATTTTCAATCCTGTCATCCGTCATAGGTGCTGGGGTAGACAAAGACAAAATCTCCCGATTCAAGATCAAGCAGCTCTGGCGCTGTAAGAAAAGTGTGGAACGGCTGGATGGCGGAATAGACAACCAGATCCGGGTCCAGCAGCGTTAACCGGCTATTCAGATAATAGAGGTCTGCTTGCAAGGATTGGGGAAGAACCATGACATTGAATGATTTCCCTTCCAGCGTGATGGTGGCGTTAATGAGCAGTGTATTCCCGGTTACGTCATCCGCATTACTGGCCGCGTGAAAACTTAATCCGCTGGCAACAAAGTGTTTATTGATTAAATAGATGATGTACTCAATCGACAGGTCACTGATTTCACAATCGAGCAGCCGCCTGAATTCGCTTTTGGCAATAAAACAGTTGAACTTGACGCTGGTGTGATCGAATGAAACCAACAGAAGATCCCTGTTGTCTGCCGGATTTTGATAACTGGTGCCGTGAAATTCAATTTTAACAAGGCCGTCGTGATATCCGGAGCCACAGAAAGTGTTCACAACGTCCCTGGTATCAAGGTCAATACTGAATTTGGGTTCCAGCTCAATTGCGTTTGACATTGATCACCTATTTCTTGATAAAAGTTTAAGGGTTTGTACTGATTGATTGTATTCCATGGGCTCCATCATATTGACGATACAATCCGGGGCTGATTCTACAAGTTCATACAATATATTGTAAGCCTCTATGGTCGTCATCCGGTTAAACTCTTCATCCGCAACCAGATTCAACGTGAAAACGATTTCATGAAATTTGTTTTCATAAATTCCTTCGGCAATCACTTTGCGCACCATATCTTCGCTAAAGGGTCTGAACAGTAACAACCACTTCATGATTTGATCTTTTTCCAGTGCGTCTGCACCGAAATGGGATGAAGACCAGCTCAGCCTTTTCAGCTTGCTTTCAATCAGCTTGTACGGATCAATCTTGTTTTTCTGAATATTAAGATGATCAATCGATGTCATGGGCAAACGTCTCCTAGCGTATATCGTACTGGCGGCAAACAAGGAAAAGATACATCAGCGAGTCAATGGTGGCTTCCGTGGTCAGCACATTGTTCAGGACAGCGCTGCTGGTTTCGCCAAATTCATCAGGATCGCACTCGGCCAGCTTTTTACGGATTTTTTTGCGGACATCGTATGGGTAAAACGGATAACCCATTTTAGCGAACTGCAATATAAAGCTCAGAATGTCCTGACCAATATTGTGCGCGGACATATCGGCCAGCCCTGCAAAATTACGCAGTGCCTTGAGTTGGTAGACATTCATCTGTTTGAGCAGCTGCCGTTCCTGTTTCAGGCTCATGCCCCGACGCTGCACGCGGAAAAAGCGACGATGCTTTTTCTCCTTTTTCTGCATGGCTTCAACGTCGCGCACTTTGACCGGTGAGATCTCTTCCCGGGCCTTTTTGGGCGATGTGACTTCAGAGACCTGCTCGGTGCGGTTGGGCACGTTGACCATACTCATGGTGGTACGCATGGCTTACTACCTCGTTGGGACTGTGTGGCTCTGTCCCGTGGTTATTTCAGTGTTGGATTTCAAGCCTGTCACTGTGTCAGTGTCGTGCAAATAACATGCAACCCAACATTAGGCCGGATCATCCTTCCAGTCTATATGGGACTATCGTTACGCAAATAGGTAGCGTTTGGAGTGCAGGTGCAAAAGTGCAGGTACAAAGTGGATGGCAACTTGAGGTGAAAGCCTGACACTGATGCCAGGCATTGTGGTTGGCGAGACCAGGCAGGCCATACACCTGCCCGGTAACCGAATTAACGGTTGGTAGCCAGGTTAGCTCTGGTGATTGCTTCGAGGATGGAGTTCAGCATTGCCAGCTCTTTGCCCAGGCTATTGATGAACTCTTCGAGCTGGGGCACGTATTGAGCCATCAGTTCTTTAATGGATTGACCCTGTTCCTGCTCGTTGACACCGGCAGCGTGCTGTATCTCGTTACCACTGCCCGTAATACTGTTGGCCATTTCACTCACCCGGGTAATGGCGCTGTATTTGGCAGTACGCTGCTCCTGGAGCTGAATCTGGAAGTCATTTTTCTCTTTAGCCGTCAGGTCAGAAACCTTTGACTGGCGTCCCTCGCTCGTGCCCGTAATGTGTTTATCCTGCAATTGCTTGGGCATGGACATGCGCATGGTGGCAGCGGTACTGACGGCCATGGTGGCCACGCCAGCGGCCAGAGAAATGGCAAATTTCTTCTGGGCGTCGCTCATTTTGGTTTCGGCAATCCTGGAGGCCAGCTGCTGAACGCTTGCAGACACATCGATACGGCTGCGGGTTACCTGGTTTCTCAGGTCTCTGGCAGCCTCGATGATGAGTACCAGCAAAGCCATCAGGTCCGTAACAGTAGGGAGGTCAGGCTCCGTTACCTTGCTTTGCAGGCTGTTGAGACGCTCTTCATAGGAACGCCAGGTGGACTCGAAGTCGGCGCTAAGGGCTGCGCCCGTGGTGACTTCAGCGTTTGAACCGGCTGCCTGGGCAGCGGCGCCCTGGGGAATGTTATGTACTGGAAGCATGATAATTACTCGCTAATTACAGGTGGATGGCGATTTGTTCGTGAGTGAATTCCCGGTAGTCAGAGTTGAGTGTTGACAATGACTCGAGAGCTTGCTGGAACAGGCGCATGGCAGCATTTAGCTGATTCAGCACTTCCTGGATTACAGTGTTCACTTCTTCAAATCGCGCACTGGCGACTTCAGTGTCTTTGGCTATGCTGGCACTGGCAACGCTAAAGCCGGTCTGGACCACGCCAGTGACGCCGGTGGTCACACCAATGACGCGGTTCATTTGCACCGCGCTGGCCTTGTCAAAGGTGGTGGCTGTTTTGGCAACCCAGTCAAGGAAGTCGTTCATCAAGGTTTTGAGAGTTTGGCCTGGTGCTGTCTTCATGCCATGACCAAATGTCTGGAGCTTGGTACCGACGTTGCGCATGATCTCAACAAATCGCTGCCCGGCACTTCTCATGGCGGCCATGGCGCCTTGGAGTATCTCATCAGCGTGTCTGAGGGTTTCGACAGCGGCTTTGAGTGCTTCTTTGGCGGCGGTCCCGGCGGTTTTCATGGCATTGCCCACGGTGTAAGCCGTTGCCTGTACGATGACCTTGAGGTTTTGCCATTTGTCAGCGAAGGAGCTGGCGCTGGTCGCGGCCGATTTGCTACCGCTGGCCAGCGATCTGAAGAACGTCTGCATGGTTTTGGCCAGTTCTGTAGCCATTTCGGCTATCTTGGCACCGGCCTTGGCAGCGGCCTCACTGGCCGACTTGCCAATTTGTCCCCAGTTGATGTTGGCGAATGCCTGTGGCAGGGATCTAAGACCAGCCATAGCAGCCTGCGCACCAGCTTTGCCTGCCTGACCCACCGCGGTGACAATGTTTTTTATGGCCGCAAACGGGTTAAAGGTAAGGAGAGCACCGAGCATGGCGATGCCGATTTCCAGACCCATTTTCACCTGGTCACGTATTTTTTTATCAACACCAACGGCCTCCAGGATCTTGTCAACGACTATGGGTATGACAATGGAGGCCACCAGGGTGCCGATCATAATAGCGGCCATCACCGGGTTGAATGGCATCATGATTATGGCGGCAAGCAATGTCAGAGCAAACATGATGCCACCCAGGATCTGCATGACCGTGGCATGTTTCTTTTGCTCTACAAGATTGCGCTCGCGATTCTCGAGATCCTCGATTTGCGTGTCCCGCTGAAGCTCGATCAACGCTTTTTTCGACTCATTGCTCTCTTTAGCCGTACCTGAGGTGGCATCGGCCACCAGGGTCAGTTGTTCGCGCACCAGACGCCACAGAGCCGTCAGCGATACGATGCTGCCCAACAACGGCTGTTCCGGTGTCGCCTGGATGTCCTGCTCGGCCCCGGCCTGTTGCAGGGCTTCTTCAGAGACATACTGAGTGTCTATGTTCACTGCCGGACGGACAGTGTTCAATGATGTATTCATAAATACCTTTGTCAGTATCTGTGAATTAAAAAAAATCAGGTGCTGCTTGCGGGCATTAATGCGCGTGTCAGCGTTTTAACCTGACCACCAATAGTATTCACGGCCAACACCGGTTTTCGGGTGCGGCTGTTAAGGGGGAAACTGTGTGTTGCCTGAAAAAAGCAGGCAGCAAGCCATCGTGGCAAAAAACTGCTGTTCAACCGCATTGATAAAAAAAGTCGCCAGTATTGTTGTTCAAATCATTCAGCCGGCTTTTTTCAATGTGCAGGCAAGATCCCCGGACGGTTGCAGTGATCTTTGAACAGTTGCTCTGAATCCAATTGCCATCCCAGTCTGGATGGCCGAAAGAATCAGTCGCACGGTGTGCGACATTAATCATTTACTTGCTAAATTCTTGTGCGAAATTTTAGGAATCTTTACGGATTCATTGCAAGCTATGACAACCACAAATAAAAAAGTAGTTATACGCACCGTCAATTCACTTTATGACATGTTGCGGCTGATGGATAACTGCTCATCACGCATGGTGGTAAGCCAATATTTCAATGACTGCATTAACATCTTCACCTGGTCACCAATGTTGTTAATTTCCCGCAAGTCTTCTTTGGTGAGATTTTTGGGTGGGAAATTCTGATATAACTGCTGGAGATAGGTAACGTCGATCCAGCCGTCGTAATCCAGGGCCTGGGTTACTCCGGGCGGCAGACTACTGACGGGCGAGTGGGAGTCTTGCCATCTGCCGCTGGAGAAGATAATAGTCAGCGCATCTTTGCCGGTCTTGGCCATTACCAGCTGATCGAGTTGTGCTTTTGAGCCGGTGAGAAAGGTGGTGATCTCAGCCTGACTGACTTCGTGGGAGGCAATGACAGTGCTGAGTAGCACTATTCGGCTCATGGGGGATAACTGGGTCAGTGAGCCGGTTATCCAGCCCCCGTCATTGGGGTTGTTATAAACGCTGGCTGTGAACTGGTTGCGAAACGCTGCCGGCATGGTGGCCGTGGGCGGACCGCCACTGATCTTCTCCATTACTTTATAAATCAGGGCATCAGGGCCAATGGCACCTGTGGCAATCTGGGTATGCAGACCACGCCAGACGTTGTCGACCATATCGCCGATTTGTTCCGGGGTGTAATCCCAGTTGTTATGGCTGCCACTGCCGGTTTTCTCAAGGGTTGCGCCGACCATTTCGAGGAAACTGGTGCTGATAAAGCCATACTTATCCTGGTTGATCAGGACATCCAGCAAGCCTACCTGGAACAGGTTTTCATAGTCGATCCCTTGCAGGTTTACACCTTGATAGGCGTTAAACATCTGGTTAATGGCGGCGGTAAAAGCCCCGATACCGCCTTGCGTCCAGCCCATAATAATCTGCAGTTGCTGGGCATTTTTTTCTATGCTCCCCGCCAGGCTTCCCGTCACTGAGCGCTCGGCTGCCAGGCGTTCGGCAGACAGCGGCAAGTCGGCAATCAGCCGGGTAGCTTGTCTGGCGGCCTGCGATTGTACCGACGTTACCGTCAGCAGATCACTGGGGGAATAAGTAAAGTCTGTTGCTCTGCCCTCAGCGTTAAGCCAGGGGAACTGCTCGCTATCAGCAAGGAGCTTCAGATAGGTTTTATTAAGTTCCCGGGCGGTTTCATCGGCCGCCGGAAGTGCCATATAGTTTGTTGCGGTGCCGACAGCAGACAGGCCGGCATTTGGATCAATGTTCATTGGTATCCTTTTTTAAATTGGAAAGCTTAATTTTCCGGAAAAATTACCAGTACTTACCAGACATTTTCTTGTGAAATTTTATGAATTCTTATTGCAGTTATTCATTAATATCAAAGCGCCGAACTGGCACAGGAGCGAGCGAAACGGAGTTGACATTGGTTTGGTCGGTGTCAGCCAAGGAGAAGGTTCTTGGTGCGATCCAAAAACCTTCCTCGGTATAGCCACGAGCGCAATAGGACAGGAAGTATCAAGACATATTTCGGCTGATGGATAATTGTTCATCGCGCATGGTGGTAAGCCAATATTTTAATGACTGCATTAACATCTTCACCTGGTCACCAATGTTGTTGATTTCCCGCAAATCTTCTTTGGTTAACTCCCTGCCGGGAAAGTTTGTCACCAGGTTGGTGAGATCAGACTCGGTGAGAGGATTGCGGTGAGCAATAATCTGGGTAATGCCTTCTGGCATCGAAGCCGACGGGCGGTTAGTCACTTCCCATTGGCCAGTACTGACGAGGAAATCAAGGGCGTTTTTGCCAGTCTTGGCCATCAGCAACTGATCCATTTCAGCCCGGTTGCCCAGAAGAATGGTATTGATTTCTGCAGTAGTCAGTGCTTGTTTGCCCATCAGGTCGCGCAGCATTGATACACGCATCATTGGCGAAAAGCCATTAAGGCTCGAGTTAAACCAGCCACCGTTAGCCGGGTCATGATAATTGGCGATTTGTTGCGCCAAACTGTCAGGAACTGTGGCTGTGGGAGGAGTGCCGCCATTGATTAAGGTCATGACCTCATAAATCACGCTGCCAGGGCCAAAGGGCGGATTATTAACAATGGTGCTCAGGGATGCCCAAGTATCATTTACCAGTCCTTTCATAACTTCTGTCATGGCACCTGGTGTGGCGAAAAATATGCAGGCGTGAGCACCACTGCCGAGCCATTCAAGCAAGGTGTTGATGTTATTTTTGATGGATTGAGGAAGCGCATCGAGATGGGGTAGCAAATCGAGTAAGCCCACGACAAACAGGTTTTCAACATTTATGCCTTCAAGTGGGCGCGTGCTGAGTCCGGTGAACATCTGGTTAACAATAAAATCGAATGTCACAGCGCCCCCGGCGGTTTGCTGGAGCAGCGCATTCAATGTCTCAGCATTTTTCTCGATACTGCCCACCAGACTGCCGGTCACTGAGCGTTCAGTCGCCAGGCGCTCGGCAGACAGTGGCAGATTGGTAATCATATCGATGGCCTGTCTGCCAGTCTGCGACTGCAAGGAGGTCACGGCCAATAGATCGTTGATGGAATAATTAAAATCTGCTGCCCGGGTCCCACTATTAACCCATGGGTATTGATCGCTATCGGCAACGAGTTTCAGGTAGACCTTATTCAGTTCCCGCGCTGTTTCATCAGCTGCTGGTAATACTGCATGGCTGGTTGTGGCACTGACAGAAGATAAACCGACATTTGGATCAATATTCATTGGTATCCTGGTTTTAAATCAGAAAAATTCCATTTTCCTGAAAAACCATAGACACTGGCCAGATATTTTTTTGTGAAATTTTATGAATTATTTTCATGGCAAATCCCAGCGTAAAACTCACAGTTTGATATGTGATTGTACGCATGGGAAAAACCCATTTTCAAAAGTATTTATTTAACTGTTTGCGTAAAAACGCGTAGCGCTTTTTATTGAAGTCACTTAATTTTTCTTCTTTGACAATTAACAAGGAGCCAACCGCTTCGCGCTCCTTTTTACACTTGTAGTAACACAACGATATATTGAGAAACGTCTCATCAAGATCATTGGTTGGAAAGGTCTTGAGAATATCGAGGTAAGACAGTGCCTCTTTATAGTTTTTTCTTTCCAGGGCAATGGCAGCCAGGCCAGCGACACCACGATGGTCCACCGGCATCATCTGGGCGTAGGCCGCAAACATGATTTTGGCCTCCTTCAGCTCATAATTGAGAAAGAACTTTTCGGCATATTCCAGAATCTTCCTGAGATCAGCTTCCGTAACGCCCTTGACGCGCATTAACTCTTTCGGATTTCTGCCAAACAGAAGTTCATCTACAAAATCATCGGTGCTTTGTGTGCTCATCGAATCCTCGCGGGAACCCGGGCATGTGGAACATCAACAGATTACGAATGCCGGGTTTGGTTGCAACCAACCGACAAGCGCCCCTGGCGCAGTGGCTGGTGATATCAGTTGGGGATGCCTGGCAAGAAGAACAAAGGGGCAAGTCCGGGAACTCAGGGCAGTCATCTTGGTTCCTCGCTGGATACCCCCAGGGAAATAACTGGGGGGAGGATGTCACTCCTGATCCCGATCATTGTATCCCAAAAATGAGCTGACCAGATGACTTAACGCGCTGAGATTGCCCTGGTAGTCGAGATCAACCACATCCTGACTATGGTAAAGCGCCAGAATCGTGGCACTGCGTTTGTCCACGGTAGCGATCAGGCCCAGTCCTCTTTGGTAGTCGGTCAGGGGAGGATTGTGGTCGGGATTGACCATGAGAAAACCACCCCAGAGAAAAACCTCAAAACCCACCTGTTTTTTAGTCCAGTTCAGTTCCTGGACCTTGGCAACGGGGTGCCTGTCCAGCGAGCGCAGTCGGCTCAGTTCACCCAGTGCACTGATTCGGCGAAACATCTGGCGCCTGGAAATGGCAAAGAATACCTGTTTATCGCGTTCGGCCAGGCCGGATACGGCGCGGTATTCATCCTGGGTCAAGACTTTGCCTTTCATTTGCTGGTAAATGAAAAGCTGGTATCTGCGATCACGCATTTTCACTGGGCAGTTCTTCGACAATATAACTGATGGTTACTTTATCATCGGATGATGACAAGCCTCTGACCAGCTTATCAATTTCGCTCTTGTAGTCGGAACTCAGGGGTTGGAAGCTGAGTATCAGTACGGTGATGTTCTTCTGTTTTGCGCCGGTCACGATGGCCTTGGCATTGATCACGTTGGGAATGGAGCCAAGGTTGTTCTGGATCAGCATGCTGGCAAACAGGTTCTCTTTTACCATTTCCAGCTTACTGAGGCTGGCAAAGCTGGAATCCAGCAGCGGCGTGACATCTTGTCCGGAAAAATAGAAGTTGAAGTCAGTCAGTAATTCCCGTGCAGCGACTTCATCGGCTTTGCTGACGATGATAGCGTTGGTTTCTTTCTCTGTGAGAATGCTGGCCGGAATGCCATATTCATTCAGCAACAGAAATGCTTTGTTTGCCCTATCATCTTGCTCAAAAGATGCAATGGTCACGTCACTGATTTCCGAGCACCCAAAGAGCAACAAGCTAAACACAAACAAAAAAATATTTTTCATTGAGCTTTCATCACTTCGTTTATGGCGGTGGCGCCCTTAGAAATAATCTTTGACACAGCTTCCTGATAGAAACCGTATTCAAACGCTGCCTGCTGAATGGCAAAAACGTCCTGGAAGTTCATCTGACGGGTAGGATCGTTGAGTTGATCAATACCATCCATCAGCTTTTGAAAACTGTCGCCAACACCGTTAACGGTCTCGTCCAGAACCGATGGGACCTGAGCCTCCAGCATGCCTAGATTTTCTATCATGGGTATTTATCTCTAGCAGGTTAAAGGGGGGTTCTTAATTAGAAAAAGCCTAAAGTAATTCATACACCAAATAGTTACCAGTGCCTGATCGTGAAATTTTGGGAATTTTTATGATTTGCAATCACGATGCCCTGGTGAAATCTATAGCATAACAACACCACCAATAGCGCCGGCACTGGATTTACAATAGTTTTTATTGTCTGACAAGTGATAGATCGTGAAATTTTACGGACAGGTTGCGAATTGATGTGAAAATTACTTTTTATCAGGTTGTTTTTACGTACTGCTCTAGAGCCTCTTTAGGTATAAACAAATAATACAATAAGTCGAATGTCGTTTATTTAGTGGTAATTGCACAAATCTGTCGTAAGTTAAGCGGTGATAATTAATCCAATAAAACCATAATTGTTATCAAACTTCCCAGTTATTTCTTTATATGTTAAAAATACCGATTGTATTTCGGCTGGGATGAACCCTACACTAAAAATTCGTTGGTACTTACAACCAGCAGAAAATATGTATTTAGCACATCATTCTGGCAATGAAATGATTAACAGCGAACACCATCAATCCTCACCGGATTCACGCTTTATATCGCTCGGTCAAGGTTATTACTTTGATCGGATCAAGCATTGCTTTACCTGCAAAAATGCCCAAGAGATTTTTCTTTCTGCCAAAGAAGGAAAAATTTTCACTTATTTCCTGGCGCGTAAAAATACCCTGCTGACTCGGGAAGAGTTGATTATTGCCGGTTGGAACAATACATATATCGGCTATTCGTCGCTGACGAAAGCCATATCAAATATCCGCAAGGCAATATCTATGGTGGGCAATTTAGGTATCGAGATCCAGACAACAACTTCCGTTGGCTACATGATGATCGTCGATTTTATGCCTGTTGATGAGCCAGTCGGCGCAGAAGTTGCCGAGCCTTATCCGCTGGCCGTCAGAACGGGTCGGGAGAAGTTGATTGAGTACCTGGCATTTCGCCTGAAATCAATGAATTCAGCCAACCGCAAAAAGAGCCAATCCGGGTATTAGAACATCCCGAATATGGCCGAGAATCTCTGGAACAGTGCATCCCCGGACAAAGTAAGAATAATCAACAATGCCACGGCTTTGAGTGCCATGGGAATGGCCTGATCCTGGATATTAAAAATCGTCTGGAGCATACCTGTGGTGACACCCACGGCAATAAACACGCCACAGAACAACAATACTGAGGAGAAAATGAGATTGAAGCATTCAGCAGCAACATCAAGAATCACTTACGCTTTTCCTCTGTAAGAAAGACGGTACCGCGATCATAAACAACAAAGAAGTTGCTTTTCTTCAGGAAAACACGGTAGTAATTCGCCCAGTTCTTGTACATGTCCTGATACCCCATGCTCAGGCTGGCATGAGCCCCGTGCAGTACTTGGGGATTTAAAAAACTGCCGTTGGTGTGCTCGACAACGTTCACCTGGCCAGTGCCGTTATCAATGGCATGATCCATAAATGCGGCAGGCTGTTCCGTTCCCCGCTCTGGCGTTGCCTTGAGGAGCCGTTCATTCCTGGCGCTATCAAACAGCTTACCGGCTTCTGGCTTGACAAACTCTTTGACGGGTTTTGCCTTGAGATCGTCAGGATTTTTCAGGGCATCTTTTGCGGTTTTAGAAAATTGCAGATCCTGCTTGCCCTTCTCTTTTATATTAAGGCCCGAACCCGGTAATTTACCGGCCATATCTTCCAGCTTCCCGGGTTTGAGCAAACCATCGGTTTTTTGTCCGGGTTTTTGACCAACAGCAAGCATACCAGGCTCTTTCGGCTTTCCAGCCAGGCCCAGGACATTATTCTTCTGCTGCATTAATATGTGTTTTTGCTGCGCCAGAGTATTAGTGTTTTGTCCGGCTACGTTTTGCTCTTTTTGTTCAGACTGCTCTTCGCGTTTTTTCTTCTCGGCTTTTTCTTTTTCCTGCTGTTCCAATGCTTTGGTCAGCTTGTCAATATCGCGAATTTCTTCAGTAGTCTGCTGAGCGTTCTGATAAACCTCGTCGAATGCGCTTCCAGACTCAACGGAATCATTCTGGTTCAGATCAACGGTATTTGATTTTTGTAGATTGACGTTATTATGCATAGGATGCTACTCGAATTTCCTGCTGAAGATTTTGCTCCCACGCGTCTTTCTTATTTTCAAGCAGAACTAACGTTTTTTGCTCTTCAGCTATTTTTTCCCGGAGTTCTTCACATTTCTTTGAATAGATGGACATATCAAAGTACAGTGATTCGATGGCTGAACACGCACCACGACGGCGCAGGAAAAGTCTTTGGATGGAGCCGGAGGGATCAATAGTCAATGACCTGAGATTCTCCTGTTCCTGGTGAATCTGCTCAAGGAAGTCATTAACCATGGCTTCACTATCCATTAATTCTTTCTTCAAGCGACTCATGGTAAGGGTATGCTTGAGTATGCGGACCTCAATAATACTGATGATCTTCGCATATTTCTTGCATTTCTTGGATAGTTTCACCGTATTCAATACCAGACATGTCTTGTTTCAAGAACGATACAATACGACCGTTCGATTCTATAGCTACATCTGTTTCAAGGTCAAATCCCTTTTTATACTCACCCATCTGGACGAGCATTTCGGCATTTGCGTAACGTTCTAGTCGATCTTTAATCTTATTGGACAGGCGCACGTGTTCAGGTCGTTGTATTTTGCCCTGCAAACGGCTTTTGCTTTTTAAAATATCGATGGCCGGATAACGACCAGCTGCGGCAATCACTGAAGAGAACACCAAGTGACCATCAATTAATGATTTCACTTCGTGAGCAATGGGGTCGTCATCAATATCCGCTTCAATCAGTACGGAAAACATTCCGGTGACCGATCCTCGGGTGGAATTACCACAGCACTCCACCAGTTTTGACAGCGATAGCGAAATGCCATTTGGAATGGATTTGCTGGTGATCGGCGTATTATCGAGCATGGCCTGTGCCCGGGCAAAGCGGGTCAGCGAATCGAAATACAGTACGACTTTTTTGCCTTGCTCCATGAAATAACGGGCAATGGATACTGCTACCAGGCCGGAACGAATTTTTTCCAGCGGATTGGCCTCGGAGGTGGAGACAATCATAATGGAGCGTTGCAATACACTTGGATCGATGTCGTGGGAGCAAAACTCCACCACTTCCCTGGCGCGCTCGCCGATCATGGCAAAAATCACCACGTCGGCGTCCATTTGATTGGCCATCAGTGACAAGGTGGTGGTTTTACCAGCACCGGCTGGGGCAAACAAACCCATTCTTTGTCCAATACCAATGGTAAACAAACCATCAATGGCTTTGATTTTTGTGGGGAAGATGTCGGTAATCGGTGCCCGGTTAGCCAACGGAATAGGGTCAGCGGCAACAGCCAGCTCAATGGTTGGCTCGTCGTCGGTCAGGTACTCAGTTTCCCCGTACAAGGTTTCGCCATAACAGTTAATGACTTTGCCAAATATCCGCTCAGGCATCAGTGGGAAGGTAAATACCTTCGGCAATAGCTCCACGCAAGAGCCACGCTCCACTTTGCCAGGTTGCAGCATTTTAATGGTCACTTCTTCATTATTAATATGAACAACTTCACCTTTCACCTTTTTACCGGTGATGGTCGTGACCAGACATTCCTGTCCCAAAAAGCAACTGGCAGACACATGGCAGACAATCTGATCTTCCTTAATCTGCTTGACCTTGTACCTTTTTTTGATCAACTTAATTCACCACTTCATGGGATACCGAGATGTAACGCTTGTAGGCTCTTTTCTTCTCTTGAGTCGAGCTGAATAACTGACCCACTATAGGAATGTTGCCCAACACTGGTACCTTGTTAACCATTGATGTGGTTTCAGTGATATTAAAGCCACCAACCACTGCGGTCTGGTTAGGCTTGATGTTCACTTCAGACAACAGCGACTGAGACGAAACACGCGGCGGTAATGTGGTACCGGTATTGTTGTTATCGTTGTTGTCCTGACTGAGCTCTTCTTCAATGTACTCAACTTTGGCCTGGACGCTACCATCGGACTGCAAGGTGCCGGTGATGTACAAAGAGTTATCCGCTTCAATTTCTTCAACCAGCACTTCGCGGTTGGATACCAGGGCAATGGTGGCTACTTCTTTTTTGCCAAAATGGGCTCTCTGGTTATCCAGCGTCAGCAAGTTAGTTTCATAAATACTTCGGATGGTGCCGTTGGTGGTCAGGGCATTAAAGCTCTGCAAGAAACTAGTGGTATTAGAAAACGGCAATGTCACCAGGTCATAAATGTTGGAAGCCAGGTTCAGGCTTTCCGGTTCCATACCAATGGTTTCTGTCCGTTCCACGGCCACGTCATAAACCCGCAAAGTGAACATCAGACCGTTACGCTTAACATCAATAAACTTGGCAAGATCCCGGGCCAGGGCGATTTCGGCCGGCGTTCCGCGGATCAACACGGTGTTGATGGCTGGCAGGGCAATGATTCGGGTAGTGCTCTCATTTTCATTCAGAACCAGTACTTCACCTTCAGAGACTTCCAGGGACTGGGACAGACCTTCTTCCGTCTCTACGGCCTCAGCGGTTTCAAACTTGCCGATATTGGTGATGGCTTCAATCAGAATTGTCTGGGCACCGGGAAACGTCACCGGTCCTTCAAATGAGTCAATACTGCGATCAAGAACTGATAAATAGTTGAACTTGATACGCGTCACTTCAAGATCGTTCTGTTCTTCCAGAAATTCGTTGCGATCCACCATCAGGGCATAGCTGACCACGTCATTAACAAAACGACGGGTACCGGACAACAACAGAGAATGGCCTCTTTCGACCAGTTCTATGGCGGTGGTATCGTTGATGTCGAAAGCGTAATTAAGTTCTTGGAGCAGATTTTTTGCGCTGATGTTTCTCGGCTTGTAGGTGTAATTTATATACTCTTCGCTGGACTGAATGGCCAGAATACTGCCGTAGATGTACCAGTCGAGATCATAAATATCGGCCAACTGTTTTAACAGGGTCTTACCGTCACCACGCAAGTCTTGCGTGATCATCTGCTTTTTGGTTTCTGCGTCTAGGTTGTCAGAAAGCTTCAGCTGCAACGCCTGGCTGATCGCGGTCACCGCATCACCAAGTGTCATATTCTGTTGCTGGATAAACATTTCCGCACTTGCGCTTTGCAAACCGATAAGGCAAAAGAAAGCTAGAAATGCTCCTAACAATCTATTCCTCATCCATGATCTCCTTAAGCATCTTGGCATCTTCTTCTACTCTTTTAACCATACCCTCAATAATTCCATTGGCTGTGATAATATCAATAGGGTCGGTATAAGCCGAACCTTTGAACGGATCTAATGATTTCATCACTTGGTCAAAACTTTCTGCACCGGGTTCATTGTTGGTTGGGGTTACCGGTGTTGTGCTAGCAGGTGCCACGATTTTATTATTCATAATTCAGGTTACTCATCATCGTTTCAAAAACATAAAATTGGTCTGAGAAGAACCAGTAATTTAACATGATAACGATTAAAATGCCCTTAATATCGGTGGCAATGGAGATGGAGAATGACGCGTTTTTGAAGAATACATCTGTCATGGCGAGTGTAACGGTTACACCTAGAATTACTATCAGATATTTCCCGGCAACAACAGCAAGCATCCGCATACTTTCAGCTAGAAACACGTATAAATTTTGTACCCAACCGACTGTCCAACTAAGGATGTCGCCATTGAGCAATTCGAATATTGGCCGGAACAGAAAGCCGGTTTCCAGGGCATAAACCAGGAACACGGCGGCAAACAGTTGCGGTAATGCCTCCGTTTCTGTGGTGAAACGGTGATCTTGTACAGACTGTTCATTAAGCAATAACACTTGCTGGGCAAAACTGCCGACCATGCCTGCCAACCAATAAGGCACGGAGACAAAAAAAGCAAAAATAATCGCGGCAAAGATCCATACATAAGATGGCTCAGTACCGAGATACTGGATAAACATTGCTAAAAAGATCGAAATGGCAGCAATGGCAATGTTATCCAGATACATCGCGATCGGGCTGTAGATCTTTAAGAAAATAAATACTCCGGCAAAGAGTATCCAATCGGGAAATAAGATCTGTTCCATCTAGCCATCACATCCTGAACAGAATCAGCCAGCTCGGCGAATAATAGAAAACCGCCATTTTGATGGGTATCGAGATAACCGTCGGTGACAGCATCGCCATACCGGATGTCGTCAAAATCAGGGAAACCAGGAAGTCAATGGAGACAAAGACAATGTAAAATTTTAGGCCTGCTTCAAACCCTTCATACAGATCAAAAATCAATGATCCCAGGAAATACTTCCAGACCGAGCCATCGTCAAAATTGAACGGTATATCAATCTTTGACAGTAGCATTTCCGTTTTTTCCTTGGCTCGCGCAACCAGCTCAGGGAAATTCAACTCAAACTCGGGGGCCAGATCAAATACCGAGGTAACGTCCTCTCTTTCCTCCAGCTCTTTACGGTTTAAGTCGGCAGCAATCGGTATGTTAATCAGATCCAGCTGATCATTTTTGGCCTCAGCTACAAATAAGGGTTTGATCCGTTCAATCCCGGGCTCAACGACCGGCCAGATAGCGTTGAGCGCCATAAGGCTAGCGAGAAGGTTCACCACTATCGATGGTGGAATTTGTTGGGTACCAATCGCGTTTTTTATAATATTTAGGATAATACTGTATTTAACAAATCCTGATAAACTGATAAATGCTACGGCAGAAAGTATAATCAGCGCGGCAATGACAACCAGATTAATTCCTGCAAATGCACTATCCGCGCTTAACAGCTCAGGCATAGATACACCTTACCTCTTGCCGGTAAATCACCTCTAACTGGCAACGATTAGAGGAGCAAAAAAATTAGATATTTCGTGAACATGCCTGAATAGAGTCACGCACTGACTTCAATGTTGATGTGGCGGTTTGTGACGTGATGCTGTGGTCTGCCATCAATCTTTGCATCTCCAGGGCATCGGAAGCGCTCATAATCAATGTGCCATTCGGATCCTGTATAAAAGTTCCGTCTGCTCCGACACTACCTGTGTGCTGCAGAATGAAGTTTTCGATCAGCAATTCCGAGTTGTCCACCAACTCACCCATCTTGCCTTGTACATATCCGGTGGTTAAAACGCCCATAAAAGGATCACCTTTAGATTAATTTGTTTTCAAAACCACCCTTATACAGGGCAGCAAAAAAGCTGTTAAGTGAAAAAATGTGAAATAATACCACTCTGCCCAGGTGAAAAATATTCACAACAAATCACTTTGATCTATTGATTTTTTTTTCAATAATCCACCAATTTATGAGCCCGGTGCTATGTATATCACCACATTCAACTATGCCGGTACAGGTAATTTGATTAAAAGAAGTCAAGTTACGTATTTTCTGCAAGCCGCTCACTTGTTTGACTACATGTCGCGCAGCAAAGAGCGCTTTGACAACGACCTTTCCCAGGCATTTAACGAGATTCTAGAGCAAAAGACCGAGGATCTGGATAAGGACCTGGTGACGCGCAGGAACAATTTTGATCTAAATCTCGAATCTGAAAAAACCGCCTGGTTCGAAGATGCACAAACCAAACTCGATACGATTATTGCCAATAAAGTAAGTGAAGTGGAAAATGCGGTAAGCAATTTTACGGATCAGATTACTGAAAACCTCAAGCGCAATTTACCCAGCATTGTTCATGACGAGAACGTGATCAATTTATTGATTGAAACCCTGAAAAAAGAAGTGAAAGAAAATGCCGGGGCCATGCACTTGGAGCGCCTCGACCACGGGGATTCCATTGAACTGCGAATCGAAAACGATAACGAAGTTGTATCCATTAATACTGAAGAGATAATACTGAGCCTGAAAAAATGTTTGGACACAGTTTCGAGTTGAAGCTCCCTAAAACCGGGATTCTTGGGACCGGAAGCTTAGCGATTGCCTTGCTACTGCCGGTCATTGTCCTGGTCAGTCTGCCCGGTTACATGATCGATGTTTTTGTCGTAGCCAATTTCATCGGTGCCCTAATGATGCTGGTCATCATGCTGGAGAACAGTGAACCGCTCAAACTGACTTTCCTGCCAACGGCCGTACTGCTGTTGACCACGTTTCGTCTGATCCTGTCCATTGCGACCACTCGGAACATCATCGCCGACGAGAATGTGGGCGAGGTCATCACCACCATCGGCCAGATGATCATGTCTGGCAGCCTGATATCCGGACTGCTTATCTTCGTCATCATCACCATTGTGCAGTTCCTGGTTGTCACCAAAGGTGGCGAGCGGGTTGCCGAGGTGGGCGCGCGTTTCTCTCTTGACGCGTTGCCGGGTCGTCAGATGACCATCGACAGTGATTTGAAAAGTGGCACCATCTCGGTAGAGCAGGCACAAAAAATGCGTGCTGACCTGTCCACAGAAAACAAGCTGTTCGGTTCTCTTGATGGTGCCATGAAGTTCATCAAGGGTGACGCCATTGCCAGTATTCTGATCAGTCTGGTCAACTTGTTTGGTGGCATATACGTCGGTGTTAACGTGCTTGGTCTGTCTCTGGGTGATAGTGTTAACCGGTTTTCCGTGCTTACTGTGGGTGACGGTCTGGTGTCGCAAATCCCCAGTCTTTTATTATCTATGGCCTGTGGCGTTTATCTGACCCGGATACAAGGATCCGATGAAGAATCCCAGAACTTCATGGATCAGGTAATCAACCAGATCAGTCTGTTCTGGAAAAGCCTGCTGATTATCGGTGTGATGATTCTGCTGGTCGCCTTCTTCAATAACGATCTGATCACTGTCTTTTTACCGACGGCCATTGTTTGTATCGCCATGGCATATTTCCTGCGTCGGAAAAACATTCCGGTAGACACCACCAAGCACAACGAGGCGGTAGGACAGGGACTGCTGGAAACCATCACCTTTGAATTTAACAACAAGGGTCATCAAGCCATTGTTTATGACAATATCGTCAAGGTGGAGAAGCCATTGTGGAATGCCCGCATCGGTACGCCCACCATCACTGTCAACAATGAGCTGGATTGTGATCTGAAGGTTAAAATCGCCGACATTGATGTTTTTGAATACCGTCATGCTGACTCAGACCCGTTAATTGAGATCATGAACGACGCGGTGTTCCTCAGGCATGAGGACTCGACGCAAAATATTACTGCCATTGTCCGCTACTTTATCTGGAAACAGATGCTGGAGAAGTACAATCTGCAATACACGTCGGACATTATCGACAGTCTGAGCGTCAAGAGTTTTGCGCTGAAAACCCAGATTGACAACAGTGTGCCACTAAACCAGTTGCACGATGTCCTTAAAGACATGATTGCTGCACCCGAGTTTTATCTGGACCAGGTGAGCTTTTTTGAGGCGCTCCTTGATGCCACCAAGGTAGAAAGTGACAGAAAGCAGTGGTTCAACCGCATTCGGCCCCACGCCAAGTATGAAACTTTTTCCAACATACTCAGCGCTACCGATGGCCATATCTTCATCATTTTCTTATCGGTGGAGTTCACTGACCAGATCAAGAACTTCTATTCCGGCGGCCAAGACAGCGTTGATGAAATCATCGAGATTAAAGACTTTCTGCGCACTCACATTATTCAGCTGCTGCAAAAAAATGGCAGCATGCCCATTATCGTGGTCGATGATTCGGACGTGATTTACGTCAAGAGCTTTATCCAGGGCGTCATCAGCACCATGGTGGTAGCCGGCCATTCGGAAATGGTGTCTTCAATCGATCTGTCCCACTCAGAACAGCTGTCTTCGCCGGTAGCATAGCGGTATGGATCAGTCGAATGAACCGAAAAAGTATCCGCCAACTGAGAAAAAGCTGGCGGATCTGCGAAAACGGGGGCAATTTCCCAAGACTGACTTGGCTGTCCCCAATTTCGAAATCATCTTTTTCGGTCTGATCTTCGTCGGTTTTTTGTACATATTGTTCAGCTATGCCGGGGTGATACTGGAAGCCCTGGCTTTTTATCCCACCCACCAGATTGCCAAGTGGGTCATTCACGCCATCTTTGCGGTTATTGGGGTTATTGCCCTGGTAAAAACCATTCTTATCCTGCTTCAATGGGTGATGCTGAACCACGCGGTAATCAATACCGAGGGGTTAACGCCGGATATCAACAAACTGAACCCCGTCACTGGCTTCAAGAATGTCTTTGGCCTTGAGGCATTATCCAAGTCGTTCAGTAAAGTTATTGAGCTGGGCTTTCTGATATTCCTGCTCTACTACCTGTTCAGTGTCAAAGGCATCGAGATCAGTTTTCTGTCGGGGCTGAATAACGTCCCCAGCGTGGTTAGCCATCTGATTCTTGCCATTGTCTACGTGGCGATCTTTTTCCTGATTTACGGTGTGAGCATTGCCATCATCGACTTCATGATCGAGCTTTATCACTTCACCAAAAAGAACCGGATGACGTTTACCGAGCTGAAAAATGAATTAAAAGAGACCGAAGGTTCACCGGAAATGAAGTCTCATCGCAAAACACGCATGCGAGAGATCATGGAAGAAGAGCCTTCTTTCAAGAACAGAAGCCCGACATTCGCTCTGGCCAACCCGACCCATATCCTGGTTCCCATTTGCTATGTTCCGGGCATTGACCGGGTACCGCTGATTCTGGAAGTCAGTCTTGATGCCAAAGCACAGTACGAAAAACAACAATTGATCGATGCAGGCATACCTGTTATAGAAAACAAATTGCTGGCCCGGGCTTTGTATAAGAAGGCGCCCGACGGCCTTTGCGTTTTACCGAAAGAATTCTTTAAACAAATCGCATTAATACTTAAAGCACTGGAAAAAATGAATGCGAGAAAAGAGCTGTTAAAGGTGATTAGTGAGCGTGATGCTGATTTTGTCTTAACCAATGGGCGTAACTTACTTATTCCTATCAGTTACGATAAAGATCATGATAAGGTGCCTCTCATTCTACAGATTCGCGCAGGCGACGGTATTGAATCAGAGAAACAAAAGCTGCTTGACGCCCAAGTCCCTCTTGTTGAAAACGTAGCGCTGGCTGAAGCCATTTACCAAGCCAATCCAGACGGTAGGAGTACCTTGCCAGAGGAATTTTTCGAAGACATAGCAAAAATATTGTTAAATGTTAGGACTTAATAATCATGCAAGTTAAGTTTAAATTGATCTTAACTACGGCAGTTTGTTTTTTGACCGCAGCTTGTTCCACTTATCGTCCAAATAATATGATCCTGGATCTGGAGTGGCAGCCTGACGTCTACAACATGGTTTATGCCAAGGTGGGAAACCACACTAATTTCCAATACTGGATTCGTCGTCCTGCCGAATACTTTGATGGTTATCCCTATTTACAAGCGTGTGTAGAAGTTTCTGAAAGCAGAGGCCCTGGTCAGTTTTACATCGCCAACATCGATTTCTATGAAATGATTCCGGTGCGTGGCTGCGAGGGCGACTATACCGCTGCGGCAAACCTGCTTGATAACCCGAACATGTCCGGTGCCGCCCAGTTTGCCACTCAGCATAATGGCAACGGCAATGGTAATAATGCCAATAACAATGATGCCCGGTTGGGACAGGGGGGAGCCTGCAGCAATCTCAATGGAGACGGCTACCAGTGCTTCAATACCAGGAACAAGATGTACATACAGTTTGAAAGTCTGTTCCCGGTTTATCAGACAGAACTGACGGTTCGAGGACGCGACCTGTTAAGAAAAGCCATTAAAGAGCTTGCCACTCTCAACGTCCGACAAATCACAATTTATGGTGTTGCTGACTCCAGCGGGAAGTACACATTAAACAAAGAGCTGGCCCAGAATCGAGCCCTCGGTGTGAAGCGATTTATCATCGAAAATGGCTTGAGCGCCGTTCCAATTATTGTGCGAGGTTCCGTGGAAAACGGTTTGCCACTGGCATCCGAACGGGTTAAGCAGCGTAGATTTATGATGGAAGTACAGTTGGATCCTAACTATGAACAATAAGTTCAAAACACTCATTTTTGAATTCACGTCGATGTACAACGAGTCCGGCCCGGTCACACTCAATTCCAGTGATGGCCTGGTCTTTCAGCACAACGGCATGACCTGTCGGATCGAAGATGGTGGCAACATCAAACTTAACGATCAATTAGTGGTCATGGTAGAGATGCCCTGTTTCGCCGATCGGGATGTGCTGGCGCAAAAATTCAATACTGATTTTGGCCTGACATTTGATGGCTACATCGGCACCTTCGGGGGCACTGACAGCTACTACATTCGCCACACTGCTATAGAATATAACCCTATTGTCCTGATGAACTACCTTTCTCAGACATTCTCCATAGCCGAAAAAATCAAGGTAGCGGTAGATAATCTATGTGGCTGATTGAAATTTATGAGGGACCGTTTAATGGTATAACACTCCCCATAAATGATGACCTGGTGATATCCGGCAGCGCAAATCAAGCGGATGATAGCGTGTTATCGTTGCCAGAAGCTTTACCAGGTAATATTACACTGTCGTTTTCCTGTGAGGACGGCAAGGTATATCTGTCAGTTCCAAAAAATAAGGAAGACCTGTGCTTAAAGGAAAATGAGCTTTACACTTTTTACGGCTTTTCTTTCTTTGTCTATCAGCCGGGTAACAGAAAGCCGTATTTCCGGCGCTATAAGCTGAAACGAAACCGCTGGGTGATTGTACTCTCCTGTATTTGTAGCGCCATTGTCATGGGGATGGTTGGCTATTTCTGGTACAAGTACACTCTGGAAAAATCCGGACAGTATCTCGATGGCATTGCCAAAGGGTATCTGCATGACGGGGAATTGTACGTTCACGACCAGGCGACTGCCGACGCAGCACCGTTACACCTGGCTGATAAAGTGCACGTAATCAAACCCGACGGAAAATACCTGGTACTGAATCACCTGGTTGTTGAACCGTTATCAAAAGACACCGGAAAACGACTGCCCATTTCCATTGTTCCTGGCGCAAACAGGGACAAGATTTATATCAAGACCTTTGAGGCTGATAATCTCATTATGCAGGCTCTGGGCTCCAGGGGTATTCAATTCAGTACCGATGGCGTTAACTTTTTGGTAGGTAACTATAACCTGGCCGTTGCGGCGCTGAAGTCGGCTAACCTGGAAAACGCTATCAACCGAATCCAGCAAGGTGAAATTGAGAATTACTATCTCACCAATGCGGAATTCCCGTACTCCGTCTTTTATTCCCAAAGGACCGGAGGCTATATTTTTGACAACACCACTCGTTACTGGGTTGGCAGCAGAGTGCCCAATCTTGGGGTAATCAAAAGTATATCCAGTAATAAAGTCGTCATTACTGATGGGTTGATGGATAAAATTTACTTAACAGACACTCAGGAGTAATCATGGCAACCATCAGTGTTACCAATCAACAGACGGCGGTCAACCTAGTCAACGCCGAAACCAACGCGCAGATGCTCACCGGGCCAGAGCTGATCGAGAAATCAGAGAAGCTGCGTGCCGAAGCAGAGAAACGCGCCCAGGCCGAACAGTCGCGTGCCGCCAGTTCCAGACAACTGTTTACGCCGGGCGTTCCCGACGCCCTGATGCTGGTCGATGAGTTGCTGGGCCAATTCATCAACACGTCCACCAACTCGGCCGAAAGCAAGGCCAAGGAAATCGAGACCAAAGCCGGAGCCATTGCGGAATTAACCCGCTTGTGGGACATGGCCATGACTGAGTTTTCCAAGTACGTCAACCCGAATGATCCAGGAGATCGGGTCGAGTTTAATGGTGCCATTAGTGAGGCAACAAGAAATAACCTGCGCGAAATCGACCGAATCATCAAGACACAACTGGGTATCCCGGCGGGTATTGCAGAAATCACCGGTGTTAACATCGAGGAAACGCTCAACTTAAGTCCCAACTACAGCGGTGTTCAATCCATGAAGGCGGTAGCAACAGCTTTCACGGACAAAATCCAGGTCAGAATAGATACCTTGCAGCAAGAGTTTAAGAATGAGATGACTGAGATCACCTCGGCCCAGGAGGAGATTCGCAACGTTGCCCAGTTTATCGTACAACTGTCCCAGCCGTAGAGTAGCCAGTAATGACCAAAATCAAAGTCGATGTCGTCATTGATTCGATCGAAATGACATTGCAGGATTTGTCGACCCTGAGCAGTGGCCAGGTGAAGAATCTTGATAGTTTTATCCAGTCGGAAGTGTCATTGAAAACCGGCGACTCCATCGTGGCTACTGGCACCCTGATCAAAGTCCATGACAACTTTGGTGTCATGATCGACAAGGTGTTTACGTCGTCTGCCAATGTCACCGACGGTGAGTTTGACGACTGACACTGTCCCGTACATTGGTTTCTGGCACAAAAAAGCGGAGTATGGACTCCGCTTTTTTTTGTGCAATTTCTGGCTATTCGTCATCGCCAAGGTCATCAAATATCCCTTCACACCAGCTTCTGTCCAGCAGCTTCTCCAGGGTCGTTTTAGGGCTCTCCTTGCCCGGGTTGTTTTTGATGCCTTCCCATTCAAAGGCTGCTTTGCGCGCCACCCCGGCAAAAAAGGCAGGTGGGCTTTTCACTTTGCCACTCATCACTGCCCGAATGGAAACGCCGGCAGCCTCCCTGAGCACCACCGGGTCATAGGTCTGAAAATAGACTGTGATCTCTTCTTCGGTGATGCCCACCACGGCCATGCGCAGTAACTGGGCAATTTGCGGGTCAATAGTGACAGTCTCCTCTACCAGGGCGTCGATCAAAAGATCATTTTGTTGCCCCTCCAGCACGTTGTTGTAAACGGTAAATTCGATGTGCGTGAAGCCGTTGCCCTGGACCCTTAGCGGTTTGTAGTCAAAACAGATGTCAGCCTTGGTTTTCAACTGTTTTTGCGCAATATCGAGTACTTTTCGGCGAAAATTGGGGAATTGTTTGTAAGATGATTCCGAGATGCCCAGCCACGCACGAAATGCCCTGATTTCATATCTTATTTTCGTTTCAATGCCATTGCCCTTGGTTTTATAGCGCCGTGTTATAGCGTGTTCTTTCAGCAACAACTCATATATACGCTTGGCGTATTTGGATTCCAGACGACCAATAATGGCCAACTGGAAACGTGTGTAGTTGCGGGTCAAATCCTGAATGGTCGGTTGGATTGCCTTGGTGAAGGTAAAAGTTGCCTCTTCGATCTGGTTGGTTTTTTTGTTGATCACCACCTCTGTATTTTCAAAAACGTTAGTCCCTTTTAACGAAATCCGGTCAGGATCGACCTGTCGTTCCAGAAAGACCGTAAGGCCAAGAAGCTCTTTGACGATCCTGGCGCTGTATTTATATACAGCACCAGGATCAAAACCACTTTGCTTCATGAACAGGGCCAATGAGGCACGATCGAACCTAAAAGAGGGCAAATCATCAGACGTTGGGTCAACTCTGGCCAAAATGGCATTAAAAAGGTTCAGGGACACTGCAGAAAGGTCATATCGAGCCTCGATCAGGTCGTTGCGTTTTGTGACTGTGAGGTGGCCGCCACCCATAATCTGTACCTTTGTACGAAGTGGTCTATACCCTCCAAGAATATAGTAATAAACGGTGTGTCATCAAGACATAACACTCTGCAAATCGTCGATTTTGCAGGTCTTGATCGATCGACCAAGGCGAGTGGATAAAGGTACAGGGCGAAGTGTACAAAAGGGCAGGACGAAGTGTACAAAGGGATAGGACCAGTGGATAAAGGTATAGATCCAGTGGATAAAGGTATCGATCCAACGGAAAAAGGTATAGGACCAAATCGAAAAAAGATTTAAAATCAATGGGTTGCGCAAGAGAAACAAGAAAAACAAGAAAAACAAGTAAAACTGTTAACTACAAACATGCAAGCGGGGTCGGCGGCACAAGCGTCCCAGCCGGAAACACTGGCAAAAGTTGAAAAATGCAGTGAATTTTTCTGATTTTGATGAAAATTGACTGATGAGACAAATTTGGATCGGCAAGTCAGTCAGATTTGAGTTTAAAAACTGAACGAACGTAACAGCGCAAAGCGCTGTTTAAGAGAAAAAATGCGAAAAGAGAAAAAAATAAGACGAGCGTAACAGCGCGGAGCGCTGTTACGAGAAAAGACAAAACTAAGGGAAAAGAGACAAGACAAGACAAGACAAGACAAAACAGGGTAAGAGAAAAAGACAAAAGACAAGGTAAGAGATAAGAGAAAAGAAAAGACGAGGTGAAAAGAAAAGACAAAGACAAAGACGTGGTGGTGCTCAACGTGTTGGGTACCGGGCAAGGATCAGCTTGGGAGGACTACCAGCCACAAGCGGTCGCTTCGCTCCGGTTAATCAGTGAAAGCAATGGAGGCCAACGTGTTGGGTATCGGGCAAAGAGCAGCTTGGGGGGACTATCAGCCACAAGCAGTCGCTTCGCTCCGGTTAATCAGTAAAAGAAATGGAGGCCAACGTGTTGGGTATCGGGCAAGGAGCAGCTTGGGGGGACTACCAGCCACAAGCTGCTCCTCTGTTCTGGTCAACCAATGGAGAATGCGCTGAGACCGCCATATTCTCGATTTGAGCGCGTTTTTCTGGTTACCCCCTGTGTTGATACCCCTGATCACAAACGGGGCGCCACGGGCTTTGCAGGTCCCTTAATGAGCATCCCCGATTTGACTTTACGTCCTTGCAGGATTGAGGGCCCCCCAGCGACCAGGTTGGCGACCTGTCAGCCGTGATGGAAGCTGCTTTGCCTTGATCAACCAATGAGAAGTGCGCTCAGACCGCCATATTCTCGATTTGAGCGCGTTTTGCTGATTACCACCTGTGTTGATACCCTTGATCACAAACGGCCTGTCACGGTCCTTGTAGAGCCCTTAATGGCGATCCTGATTTATCCCGGTGTTTCCAAGGCTGAAATCGTGGTGAGTGAGATCAGTTGAAGGAAGGTCGGGATATGATCGTTATCGGGATGGGGGCGCTTTCTATTTTTTGAGATCCACCTGACCAGAAACGGAACTCTCGGGACCCATATGTGAATACCTTGCTGACGACCATCCCAAGTGGGACGTTCGCACCTTCACTGATCAATGTTCTACGTTCTACCAACCGTCGAGACAGAAACTGGAAACCGTGTGGACAATACCGGCACTCAAAAGCTGTCACTCTGTCATCATGTCAAAACAATACTTTTTCAATACTATTGAAATATCAAAAATACAGCCGCAAACTGACTACTGATAGCCGTATCATTTAAATACTTAACCAATATTAAATTAATACCATGATAATACTATTTGCTGGACAGAAGGGTGGGAGCGGCAAGTCTACTCTGGCAAGCAATGCCGCGGCGTGGCTGGCCAATAAAGGCAGGGACGTCATGCTGGTTGATGCTGACCGACAAGGCACCTGCTCCCGGTGGTCAGAGTACCGGGAAGAAGACAGCAATTTGCCAGCCGTTCAATGTGTCCAGAAATATGAGCGCATCACTGCTGCACTGAAGGATCTGGACAGTCGGTATGAATACGTGATCTGTGATGTGGCAGGCAGAGACAGTACTGAAATGCGATCTGCGTTTCTGGCGGCTGACATTGCCATCATCCCTTTTCGACCATCGCAGGCGGACCTGGATACGCTGCCTCATGTCGCCGAGATTGTGGCAGCGGCTGCTGACTTGAACCCAGGGATAACCTGTTATGCCATGCTCACCATGGCGCCAACTAACCCGGTGATCAATGAAGCCAAAGAAGCGGCTGACTTCCTGCAAGACTATCCGGAACTAAAGACCCTGCAAACCATCGTCAGAGACCGGAAAGCCTATCGGGATGCGCTCAGTGAAGGCAAAGGGGTTTGTGAACTGAAGAACGAAAAGGCTGCCGCAGAAATTGAGGCGCTGATGAATGAGGTAGTCCCGTCATGAGAAAACCGGCCAGAAACCAAAAAAAGGCTGAGGACTTCATTAATGAGGCTACTGACACGGATCGACCTGAGACCAAACATCCCTGGGAAAAAGGGTTATCCAGAAAGTACGACAAGGACACCGGCAAGATCATCAATATCCGCTTGCCTGAGTACTATGCTGAGTGCCTGCAATATCTGGCCGAGCAGGACAGCCGCAGTCAGCACAGCGAGCTGGTACACCTGGTCAGACTGGCTATAGACCAAGCCATAGTTAGTATCAAAAAAGAATCAAAGTAATATCATTTTGATATTAAATCGGATAATCAGACGATGCCATCTCCAACCGGTCACAACGTCCTTGGCGAATGTCAATTGAGCACAATTTCCAGTGTCTTGCCGGTAATTGCGCTTACCGGTAATGAGCGATTGCAGGCGCAGACCGACAAAGATCAGGGCAGTCTTGTGGTGCTGGAGAAAAAGCGGCAGCCGGCTTGACTCGCCCCTGAAAGAGCGAGTTCACGGCCGGGTTTTGGTCAAGGGTACAAAACTTAGCGAAATCGTCGTAAACCCTCGCCTTTATGCCCTCGGGTGCGATAGGGCCGGGAGTATCACGTTTTTTTGTTCCCTTTTTGGCCACTCTTCTGGCCAGAGTTGGTGCTATCACCAACCCAGCGATTGCCCCGGAAGCTGGTGAAGCCTTGTGAGGTGGAGACTGTGTAGTCTGGTCTCCGGTCACCTCTTGCGCCGGAATCATGAGGATCACCTCCTGCTGGCGGCAGGACGCTGCTGGCGTGGGTCCAACGGCCATTGTTCCAGATCCAGTTGCCACAAACCCAATCCTGTCGCTGGGGCGCCGGTGGCATTTGCGTTGGTACGGGGTGGCCGGGACCTCCTCGCACGGTGTAAGGAGAGGTGCCAAAGCTACCTGGTCCCAATGCATTTGGCTGTACTGGGCTGGGCGGCGGACTTGCGCCACCGGTCGGTTGGTCGTCACCCGCAATTACATTGACTCGGCGCGCAAAAAATGTACCGTCCAGACCGCCGTTCCCGTCGCCGTGGCCCGGGTCATGGTCATCAGTTACGTTGACTCGGCGCGCAAAAAATGTACCGTCCGGACTGCCGTTCCCGTCGCCGTGACCTTGGTCATTGTCATCAGCTACATTGACTCGGCGCGCAAAAAACGTACCGCTCGGACCTTCGCTTGAACCGCCTGCTGACTGGGTGCCACCTGTCTCTGTGTTAGCGGGTGGTTCCCATCGTCCCTCGACCTTTTGCCAGCCGGTCGTGCCCAAGACGGTCTGGGGCGGAGTAGCGCCAGGGCCATGTGCCCCACCATTGATCAGCCCACCAACATGGCTGCCTCGGTTCATGCCTTGCAGGCTGTAACCGGATTGCGTGGTGGCTACTGGTCTTTGCCCTGTAGTGCCGCCACCGGGAGGAGTCCATGAGCCGTCGGTATTCCTGACCCAGCCCGTGGCTGCCGCAGCCGCAGCGCCAGTGCCGCCCCCGGCATCCCCTGCCGGGCTTGGGGATCTGTACGTGGTCGGTACCCAGCCCCCATCATCACTCATGCGCCAGCCGTAATCGCTACCAGGAGTCCCTGTCGGCCCTGGAGGCGTCGGTTGGCCAGTGGGGCCTGTGTCACCAGATCCGCCTGTCGCTCCCGGTTGATTAGCCAGCAATGCTCTGCGAACGCCAAGGGCCACAGGTACAAACGCTCCGGGGGCACCAGGCACTCCAGTGCTCGGCGTCAACCGACTGCCCCGATAACTGCTGGGGCCCTGGGTGGAGAACATGGTCGGGCCATCGTTTCCGGACCCACTACTCCAGGTGCCATCAGGGTTTCTGTGCCAGTTGCCCCTACCGGATTGCCCCGGGTTTTGCTGATTCCCCTCTGGCCCCTGACCAGGACTTTGTGCCGCCTGACTGGCTGGCGTCGCATTAGGTGTTATCGGACCCAATGGGCCACCAGGCAATTGCGGCTGGCGTGACTGCTGTGGTGGCAGTGGGTTGGTGGAACGTGGGGTTGTCGATCTCGGCATCGTCACCCAGGCACCAGCCAGCTGCAGTGCCTGTGTGTTGGGTGGTGAAGTTTGGCCACCCCCACGCTTGCTGAAGAAGCCCTGGGTGGTCTGCACCGGATCAAGCGGAGAATCTGATGACACCCAGAGGCCGTTCACTTTCTGCCATCTGGTGGTAGGGAAGTGCGTTGGTGGTGCTGTGACTGGTGCGTCAGTGACGTCTACTGAGGAGTACGCACCATTAAGGTTACCCATGGCCACACGCGTGGCATTTCCTGGTACGCCTTTTGGCACGGTTCCGCCCGGTGGCAGGGTCGTTGCGCTGCCACTGTCACTGCTGCTACTGCCTCTGCGGCGTCGATCAGGAATATGACTGCCCGCGTTCAGCCCCTGATAGCTGCCAGCTCCTTGTGTGGTGGCTATCGGGCTGTAGGAACCCATGTAACCGCCGTTCGGTGTATTTGGTCTGGTTGGACCCGGGTTATAGCCATTGTCAGACGGGCCAGCACTATAGCTGTCTTCAGAGTTAGTACTATTGCTCCGGCTGCGCTGGGGAGTAGATGTAGGGCTGCTGCTTCTACTTCCTGCAGGGCTACTTGCAAGACTGCTTGCAGGGCTACCTGACGGGGTGCTGTCCCTGCTGCGAGTAGGGATATGGCTACCGCCCAGAAAACCCTGATAACTACCGGCGCCCTGTGTCGTGGCCAGCAAGCTGGGGGGCGAGACAGTAGGCCACTTCCTGGGCTGGGCCACTGGCGGTGCAGGCGCATCAGCCGGGGCAGGAGGAGGTGGCGGCGGTGCCGGAGTCTCATCTTCAGCTTGCTGCGCCTGCTCTGCTTCGAACTCCTGGTTGGGAGTAACTGCCATCTGTACGCCGGAGTCGAATATGTAGATGACAACATTGCCTTCCGGATCGTATTGAATATCGATGACTTCCGGGTTTTCGGCAGCGATCTCTATATCAATGTCTTCAGGCGCGTAAAACTCGACATCGTAATGAATCTGGGGCGGTTGCGGCACCCCGCCATCGTCCACTTCATCGTATTCTTCTTCCCCTGGACGCACCATCAAGGGGTCCAGTTCGGCATGCGGAATGCCATCAAGGTGATCCGGGAGATCAGGCACAGGCGTATTTTGTGGTCTGAATTGATCCCTGAATATGTCTTTGAAGAACAGGTTACCACCGTACATGGAGATCATGGCCGCGTTGACAAACGCCAGGGCGAAGATCCCACCTATCGGACCAAAGAGCAGACCAAAGAGAATACCGCTGATTGCCATGGTGCTAACATGAACGGCTGCTTTTTGTCGGTTAGTGTACTTGTTGGAGGCTCTTGGTTGTGCTTCTGGGCTAGGCGGCGGCGCGGGCGGCATCCCGTCATCGTTGAATGCGCCGTCAATCTCATCCAGTGGGCCCGGAACGGTGGCATAAGGGGCAATATTTTCGTATATCGGGTCTCCGGGTCCTCCGGCGGCTGGATAGAATGGATATGGCGGTATTGGTATCCCTGGCACTTGCCCTCTGGCTAGCATGCCACGCATTTCGTCCAGCTCATCGTCGGTGAGTGCGTCGAACCTTGCTACGTAGTCATTATAAAGGCTGTCATCGTCGGCCCCAGCACCAGATCGGTCAGTAGCATAACTGCTGATGCTGCTACTTCTGCTTCTGTCACTGATACTGGTGCCAATGCTACTGCTATCACCGTCGTCGATTCGCCCTACTGGTCTGTCACCTGGCGCACCGGTGCGCATAAACGCTGGTATCTCGCCGCTGGCCAGCGTGGCTCCCATCTGTGCCAGCTCGGCGTCGGTGAGTGTGCCGAGCCTGGCTACATAATCATCATAATTTTGATTTTGACTATCCGTGCTGCCGGCAGTGCTGCCCGGTCGGCTAATACTGCCACGGCTACTAATGCTGCCACGGCTACTAATGCTGCCACGGCTGAGGCTGCCATGACTCTCAGTGCTACTGCCATCGCCGATCCGGGCGTTGGCGCCTGGTCTGTCGCTGGGAGCGCCAGTGCGCATGTACTCTGGCACTTCCCCTCTGGTCAGTATGGCGCGTATCTCGTCCAGCTCATCGTCGGTGAGGGTTTCGAGTCTTGTTATATAGTCAGCATAATTGTCGTCGCCCGGGGCTTGCCCATTGCGCAGGCTCTCTGGTATGCGCCCATTGGCCAGTGCCGCCCGTACCTCGGCCAGTTCTGCGTCGCTAAGCGTTTCCAGCCTGGCTACATAGGCGTCATAATCACTGCCGCCATAATCACTGCCACTTGGGGTTCTCCGCCCTTGGGTACCCTGCGACCTGGCGCCTGCACCGCGCAGCTGCTCTGGCAGTTGACCATTGACCAGTGCCTCGCGCACCTCGCCCAGTTCTGCGTCACTGAGTTCCTGTAGCAGAGCCACATAGGCCGCGTAATTGCTGTCCGCTCCCTCCTCGCTGGAAACTGGCGACCGCGGACGTGCTGCTGCGCCCTGCGGTTGTGTATCTTCGTCCCCACTGTGCAACCATGTTGGCAGTTCGCCTCTGGCCAGTATGGTAGCTATCTCGCCCAGCTGAGCATCGGAAAGTGTTTCCAGCCTTGCTAGGTACGCAGGATAAAGAGAGGCGGATGAAGTGGTGTTGTCTGCGCCCTGATCGGTTTGTGGTGGTTGCTGTGGTGATGATTGCGAGTCGGATGCGCCACCCAGGGCGCTGACGGCGCCATGCATATTTCCACCGGCTAGGGGAAGCGGGTTAGGAAGTCCAGGAGCCTCGCCCGTGCCGTTGATACTCCCCAGGGAGGAACGTCGACTTTGAGCACGACTGATGCGCCCACTACTACCCGTACCTGACGTGGCAGAGTTGCTACGGACAGCGGCTCCAGATGTCCCAGCTACGGGAGTTGGTGTCATCATGTTAAGACCTTATTTCTTCGAGACTTTGAATCAAAAAAAATGGCGCGTTAATACATTTTTTTTTGAATACTGTTGAGCGCAAATACTTGCTGTGGTCCCTGTTGCTAGGGTGGGCTGACTCCCTCAGAGCAGCCGTTTTACCCTGATTTATGGCTATCCATGCTGTCAGTTCCCAGGCTATTGGGCACGGGGCTGGTCGTGCCTGAAAGCGTGGGGGTGAACACGGCAGTGCGGTTTCCTCTGTCTCGAAAGTAGAGTTCATATTAAGGACGTTTGTACCTTTATCTTGATCTTGCCAAGCGTTGAACCGATTGTTGTAAGCCTTGATATCTTCAGCTTTGCCGCCCAGGTTTGAGCACAAACGTGGCAGTAAGCACGGCTGGCGCGAGGTCCGTGAGCTGGTTTCAGACTACCGGGGATACTGGCAAATGGCGTGGGTACTGGCATAAACATGTTAAAAACTCATACGCACGATAATTGCCAATAACAATAGTCGTACGCTCATACCTGTTGGCTGAATGCGATCGATCATCAACACCAAGTAGTCATCACGTGGAATGCAAGGCTTCCGTTGTTGTTTTCTTCTGGTGTTCCAAAGGGCAATAAAATGTCTCTGAGATTAATAAATGTCGCCCTAGTCAGATAGAGCGTAAATCCCCTTAATTTTCATCAGGGTATGTAAGAGAAGTACTAAGATGGTTGCGATGGATTGTGACTAGACAGTGGTAAAGAGGATGTATACCAACGGTTTTGCAGGCGAGTCGAAGATGCGCTCGCCCCGGTGCACAGGACCTTGGGGCGAGCATTAATGGTGGTAATGGTGGCATTAGTTGGCCG
>OZ246962.1:2060000-3891574 GCA_965232255.1 Endozoicomonas sp. | reverse complement strand
TTGAAGTGATGGTGGGCGTACTGATTTTTGTCAGTGGCGTAATCGCCGTAGCAGGTATGCATAGCCAGGCACTGCGCTCGACCCATGACAGCATTCAACGCTCGCAAGCGCTGTGGCTGGCTAATGCTGCTGCTGAATTAATGAAGCTGAATCCAGGGGGGCTGGACAGTTCCTCATATCAGACAGCGGCCGCAAATGCATCTAATAATTTATCCTCTTACTGTGCTTCAACGCCTGTCCAGTGTATTGGCACTGTCTGTACCGCAACTCAAATGGCCGCTTTTGATGTGCATGAACTGATGTGTAAAAACGCCAACGACGTTATTAATCCAAGTATTGCTATTGATTGTCCGACACCGTGTGGTGCCGGTGCCTCAGTACGTATCACCATCGGCTGGGATTCAAGAAGTGCCGAGCAGGGGGCTCTCGCCACCCGCCAGCAAGTTGAGTTTAGTTATAACCGGAATTAAATAATGACCAGATCAGCCAGGCAGCAACAGGGATTTAGCATTATTGAAATGATGTTGGCGTTTATGATCGGGCTGATTGTTGCCGGCAGTGCGCTGCAACTGATGATTAGTAATAGCCGTTCCACCAATGTGAATGAATTTATTGCCACTGCCCAGGAAAATGGTCGCCACAGTCTTTACGTTATGAGCCGGGAGCTGCGTCGGGCCGGTTATCGAATTGATGCCCAGACGTTGCCAGCGCAGCCATTTTACACCGGCAATTGTCTGGGCGCTCCTGTCTGTACCCAAGATGGTGGTGGTACTGACAGTGATCGGATTGCCATCCAGTACGAACCACAAGCTGATCCAAATACCGGGAGTCGTCATGATTGCGCCGGTGGGCTGGTGCCAGACGGTGCATTGACGGCAGATGTTTATTATGTGGCGTCCGATGCTGCCAATAGCAATATCAGCACACTGTTTTGTATCGGCTATGACCCCGTATCGGGAGCAGTCAGGGCGCCTGGTAATCCTCTGGCTCTGGTTCAAGGGGTAGAGAGGCTTCAGGCTGTTTATGGTGTTGGGCCGACAGGTACCACCATTATTGATAAATACGTCACCGCGTCCGCTGTCAGCGACTGGCAGGAGGTAAGAGGCATCCGGGTTGGTGTGTTGGTCAGTGCCGGTGAGCCTTCGCGGGTTTTTGCGCAACGGATCCGCACTTATAACCTGCTTAACAGTGGGAATGAGTCGTTTAATGATCAGACCCCCCGATACATCTACAGCACCGCTGTCCGCTTAAACAACACAGGGTTGATATTGTGAACAGTCCCAACAAGCAGCGTGGTTCGTTCTTGCTGACAGTGATGATCGTCATGCTGATTATGGTTTTTTCCGGCCTGTTCGTGATGGAAACTGCCATGCTCGAAGAGGTAACGGTGGGCAATGAGCAGCGTACGATTGAGGTTTACCAGGTAGCCTACAGCGAGCTGGAAAATCAGCTCACGTTTCTCGAAGCCAATCCGATCAATTTTCACAATGCCCTTGATGGTGATCAAAACCTCTCAGTCATTGGTAATCCAGGACAGTGTGGCGTGGCTGGAGAAATTTGTCAGAACGTCATGCTTCGATACATCAAAGATGCACCACCGCCTCCGGGATACAGCATCGATCGCAATATTAGCCGAGTGTTCGAGCTTGATAGTGTCGCGACGCTGAACGGCAACGGCGCACATTCCAGTCAGACGTTGGGAATAATTTTTATTGATGTGATTCCGGGGGGAAATTGATGATCAAGTTGCTAAAAGCATTTTGTCTGTTGCTTGGTTTCACGGGGCCAGCGCTTGGCGTTGAAGAATTTTATGAAGAGGCTGGTGAGTTCATTAAACTGGAAGTGACTTTCCAGGGTAAGACGTCAGGCCTGATCTGGGCCTACGAATGTTTGAACTGCACACCAAAACGCTTTTTATTCGACAATCGTACTGTTGTCGAGCTGACGCGGTTCAGTACCCAGTTGGGCGTTGAAGGGCTAGATGGCATTAACGGTCAACCAGCAGTGATGACCTGGATACCCAACACGACCCAAGTGTTAAGAGTGCTACCGATGGGTTTTTAGCCCGCAAAGGAATGTGATTGTGCCGTTGAAAATAATCTTTGTGTTGCTGTTCATGGCCGTGGTCGCAAAAGCGGACGACACGGAACTGTTTGTTAAAAACTTGCCGGGGAACAATCAATCCAACGTACTTGTTTTGATCGACACATCCGGCAGTATGAATGCTATGTATGGCAGTAAAAGCCGACTGGACATCACTAAAGAAGCCGTCAGGGATTTTCTCAATGCAGCTGAAGGTATCAATATCAGCTTGATGAGTTTCAACTCCTGGACATATACCAGTTGCGTCAGAAGGTTTTTGGGAGCATGTGTTGTCAGTGCGACGTACTGGGATAGCGAAGGTGGTAACGTTGATTTTGCCTCTGAAGATATTACCACGGGGCGTCAGGGAGCAGTCAGTGTTGTCAATGGTTATTCCGCCGCGGGTTTGACGCCTCTGAGTGAGGCTTTCTACGAAGCCTATCTGTACTTCGCTGGTCGTACGCCCAGATTTGAGCGACAAAGTGTTTCTGCCGCAAAAAATGGTTCGACTTACCAATCCCCCATTGTTTCCCAGTGTCAGAAAAGTTCTATTGTTCTGTTTACTGACGGTGCTCCCTTTTATGACGATAGTGCCAATGGTGCCATTCAGGGGCTGATTAGTGGCATGAGCTTGCCTGGGGGCCTGAGCAGTCGGTGCAGCGGTGAGGGCGCCTGTCTGGATGAGCTTGCCTGGTACATGAATAACAATGATGTACGCCCGGGTATTCCAGGTGATCAGTATATTTCTACCTATACCATCGCTGGTTTCGGTGGTGCACCGCCGGCCCTGCTGACCAGCGCAGCCAATCACGGCGGTGGCAAATATTATGAGGCCAGTAATTCGGGGCAGCTGAGTAAAGCGCTGAGCGATATTTTGCTGCGAGTCAATGCAGAGGACTCGACATTTGCTGCTCCAGCCACATCTGTCAGTGCCTTTAATGCCCTGGAAACTGCTGAAGACGTTTATTACATCGTGTTCAAACCGGGCGTCGGGCCTGGGTGGATGGGCAACTTAAAGCGTTATCGCCTTGGCAGCAACAATAAGCTATACGATGCCAACGGTAATCCGGCCATTGACCCGACCACAGCGTTTTTCTCTGATACGGCCAGAAGCTACTGGAGCAGCAACGCTGATGGTAAAACAGTGGAGTCCGGTGGCATGGCAGAAAAGCTGAGCCAGTCGCGTCCGGTCTTTACCAATACGACTGGTGATCGCAATGTCAATTTAAGCTCATCGACTAACCGCCTGCATGAAAGCAACAGCAATATTACCGACGCCATGCTTGGTACTGCCAGCGCAGCCGAAACCAGCAGCGTTTTGCGCTGGGGACGCGGCGTTGATGTCGATGATCAGGACAGCGATGGCTCTACCGGTGATAATAGGGCAAGTATTGGTGATCCCATGCATACCCAGCCACAGGCGATTACTTATTATAAAAACCAGAGTGGTTCTACGGTGGATAAAACAGTATTTTTCACCACTAACGATGGTTTTTTACACGCTGTTAATGCTGATGATGGTACTACTGAGTTTTCTTTTATTCCCGAGGATTTGCTGGGTAATTTAAAAATTTACCGGGATGGTTTTGTCCGGGGGGGTGTACAAAAAGTCTATGGTATGGACGGACCCATGACCGTCTGGGTCAATGACGCTGATGGCGATGGCGACATTTTGTCGAGCAACAATGGTGGTGTCGATTCAGGTGACCATGTTTATCTGTACCTGACCATGCGCCGGGGTGGCAATAATATCTACGCCCTAGACGTGACCGACAGGAGCCAGCCGGTGCTTAAATGGGTGATCAGGGGAGATATTGATAACGATCACCAGGCTGATCCCATTGGCGACTTTGGTCGTCTTGGACAAACCTGGTCGGCGCCCAAACTGGTTCAGGTGAATTGGAATGGCAATAGGCGTCGTGTGCTGCTGTTTGGCGGTGGCTATGACGTGGCTATTGATAATCATACAACTATTCAGGACAGCAACATTGGCAACGCTGTATTTATGGTGGATGCGCAGAGCGGCCAGATGTTATGGCGTGCTTCAAGCAGCAATTCTGATCTGAATATTTCTGCCATGCGCTACAGCATTCCAGGCAGCCTTACACCTCTTGATATGGATCGCGATGGTGCTGTGGATGTGATTTTTGGTGGCGATACTGGGGGGCAGATTTTTCGCATCGACATCAATCAAAGTAACAGTGGGGCAGCAAATTTTGCTACCGGTGGCGTGATCGCCAAGCTGTCAGGCAGTACAACGACTGACGCCCGACGTTTTTTTGAGCCGGTGACAGTGGCTTTGGGGAAAGATAGTCGCTATCTGAACATTGCCGCCGGCAGTGGCTATCGCCCAAGCCCCTTGAATACTGACGTCAATGATCGGGTATATGTGATTCAGGATCCTCATGTGACTAGTGCTCCGGCCAATTATGGCTATGTGGTCGGTCAGCCTTACACTGAGGCAAATTTATATAATGCGACCAGTAATTTGTTGCAGCAAGGCACGTCCGCTCAGCGCTCAGCGGCTTTGTCCAGTCTGACCAATGCCAAGGGCTGGTTCATGGAGCTTGAGCAAAGCGGTGAAAAAGTGTTGAGCAAGGCAGTGATTTTCAATGGCGTATTGCTGTTTAGCTCGTTTGCCCCAATCACCAGTGCTCCCGCAACTTGTTCACCAGGCTCAGGTGTTAATTACCTGTACGCCGTGAATATCGAAAATGGCGCCGCTATGTTTGATCTTGATGGCAACGGCAATTCGGCATTGGTTAAGTCGGATCGTCGCATGGCGCTCAAGCAATCCTCCCTGGCACCGGCTCCTACCATTATTTCCAGGGGAAATGACGGCGGGAAAGTCTGCGTAGGTACAGAGTGTATTCAGACTTCCCTGGAAAAAGTGAATTCATTACCGGTCATTCGCCGATTCTGGAGAGAGAACCGATGAACAACTTGAATAATAAAGGATTCACTCTGATCGAGCTGATGATCACCGTGGCGATTATTGGCATTCTGGCGTCCATTGCCTTACCCAGTTATCGCCAGTACGTGGTGGAGTCACGCCGCAGTGAGGGTATTGCCATGCTGTTACAGGTGATGCAACAGCAAGAGCGTTACTATACCGAAGAATTGTCTTATACCACCGACTTGACCGACTTGGGTTTTGCTGTCGCCAATCCGTCTTCACAAAACAGTAATTACACGATCAGTGCTGCTGCATGTGGCTCCGACCCGGTCAACCGCTGTGTGCTGCTCACCGCCGCTGCCCAGGGGGATCAGACTGTTGATGGCAATCTGACGTTGAACAGTCGGGGAGTAAGAACACCGGCAGCGTCCTGGCAGTAATCCGCATCTGTTTGTATTTGTTATTTGTGTTTTCAGTTTTCCTGGAGCAGCGTGAGGGGAAGGAAGAACCATGATATCGGTTGACAATGACACCATTCGATTTTTAATTGTTGATGCCTCTGCTGAGGCGGCAGAAACACTGTTGAATCTTTTTCGTGAAACCGGCTATTCGACCCGTGGCAGTCGTGTTAACTCTCAGGAGGAGTTGGACGACGCTTTGTCGGGGCGGTGGGATTTATTGCTGATATCAGACCCAGCAGCATTCGCCAACGTGCAGCAGATCATCGACAGCGTCAATCAAAAAGATTTGGATTTGCCAGTCATTATTTTCTCCGACGAAGACCACTTTACTTTTCTGAAGATGGGCGCCAGGGCTGTTGTGCCGCTTGGTCACGATGAGTACCTGGCGACCATAGTGCAAAAAGAAATGGCTGATCTGAAAACCCGTCGACACCATCGTCGTATGAGTATTGCCTTGCAAGAATCGGAAAAGCAGCGACGATTACTGCTTGATGATCAGATGGATGCGGTAGTTTATGTTAACCGCGGTTGTATCCAGTATGCCAATACGGCGTTTATGAAGTTGCTTGGTGTCGCTGAGGGGCAATCTCTTGATGGGGAGCCATTCAAGAATTTAATCGCTGCGGATGATCAACAAGATGTAGATGCATTTTTGCTGGGAGTTGAGGAGAGTGGTCAGGCTCTGGCCGTGATCCAGTGTCTACTGGTTGCTCACGACGGTGCAGAGATTCACACTCGTGCCGTTATTTCAGCAACGTCGTTTAACGGCGAGTTTACCCTCAGCCTGCAAATTAAGCCCATTGAGTCGACTGAAGTCGTGCAACAGCTTGAACAGTCAGTTGTTGGGAATGATGTCGGGCTTGTTGAGCAAGCGCAGTTTGAGCAAGCGTTGGCTGTTGCTATCCAGCGGGCGGTATCGGACAAAGGTAACGGAGCATTGTGCTGCATCCATGTGGAAACCTTTAAAACAATTGACGAGCGCTACGGTAAGCCAGTCAGTGAAAAATTCTTGAAAACTGTCGCTTATACTCTGGCCAGTCACTTTACCAATGCTCAACCGTTGGCCAGTATCGGTGCTGGCAACTTTGCCGTATTGTTGCGTGATGGTCAGGAGCTGGCGGTTAAAAGCCAGGTGGAGGCTTTGCTTGGCGGCCTCGCAGACGTGACGATTGACGGACACTCTCTGACGGTGAGGTTATCCCTCGGGGCGGTACTGCTTAACGAAAACAGCAGTGATGCTAACCGTTTGATGTTATACGCCCGTCAGGCGACAGTGCAGGCACAAAAAAATGGTGGCAATCAGTTAGTTATTTACCAGAAGCAAAAAGTCGATTCAGTGCGTGCTGCCACCAGACAGCTTGCCGGCATGGTTAGTCAGGCGCTAAAAAACAACCAGTTCCGACTGAGTTATCAACCGATGATCTCTCTGGCCGGCTCGACCAGTGAATACTACGAAGTATCCTCTGTCATGACCGATGTGCAGGGTAGAGAGCATCCTGCTGGAGTTTTCCGGCCAAAACTGGAAAAAACAGCCTTGTGGAGCAAGTTCGACCGTTGGCAGCTTATCGCAGCCAGCAAAGAATTGATGACCAAACGTCGGCAGGGCACTGATACGCGCCTGTTGGTGCATGTTGGTGGCTTTGCAGTGACGGATAACTCGTTTCTGCCTTGGCTGAAAGTTGCTCTGGAGACTACCGGTATTCCCCCGGAAGCGATAGCAGTGCAACTGAGTGAACAAAACCTGGCCCGTTATCCCCAGGAAGTGCCTGACTTTTTCACCGCGCTCAAAGCAATGGGGTGTCAGAGCGTGATCAGTGAGTTTGGTTGCAGCCTTAATCCGCTGCAGGGCATCGCCAACCTGGACGTGGACTGGGTTAAACTTGATCGCTCTTTTGTTGAAGGACTGAGAAAAGACGGCAGTACCAAAGAGCTGCAAAAGATGATCGAGGCGCTGAGCAAGAATGGCAAAAAAGTCGTTGTGCCTGGTATTGAGAGTGCTGCTGAGATGACCCCGGTCTGGCAGTTTGGCGCTGACTTTATTCAGGGCAGCTATGTGCAACCACCTGCCGATGTTATGGATTTTGATTTCGGGTCAGACAATTAAGCCTGTCTGTGATCCGAAATCTGTCTATCCTCGCGAATCCAATCTCCTGTGCCAATTTACAGACGACAATACTTACAAGACAATACCGCTCTTTGCAGTGATTGATCTTTTTTTACAGGTATTTCCATGTCAGCACAGCTCAATATGGTCATGGCCCAGCTGAATCTGGTAGTGGGCGACATTGACGGGAACACTTCCCGCATCATTGAGGCTGCCGAGCAGGCCCGGGATCAGCTTGAAGCGGACATTATTGTCTTTCCTGAGCTGACGCTTTGTGGTTATCCGCCTGAAGACCTGCTGTTGCGTCCCAGTCTGATTATACGTATCGAACAGGCTCTTGGCCGATTGCGAGTGGTTAAGGGAATTGACCTGGTCATCGGTGTGCCGATGGCAGGTCCTCACGGTCTGGAGAATCAGGCGCTGGTATTACGTGATGGTGAAGTACTTGCCCGCTACGCCAAACAACATTTGCCTAACTATCAGGTTTTTGATGAAAAGCGCTATTTCGTTAAAGGGCAGCAGACGGTTATCTACAACTGTAAAGGCGTTAATATTGCCCTGTTGATCTGTGAAGACCTCTGGTACCAGGGGCCGGTCTACCGAGCGAAAGAAGCCGGAGCCAATCTGATCATCAGTCTCAACGCTTCACCGTTTCACAGTGATAAACACGCCCAGCGTCACCAGGTGGTGCGTGAGCGCTGTCTGGAATCAGGTCTGCCGGTGCTCTATACCAATTTATTTGGTGGGCAGGATGAGCTGGTGTTTGATGGTGGCTCGTTCGCTATGAATGGTGATGGCGAACTGGCCTGTGCAGCAGACTATTTTGCCGAAGCGCTGTTCAGCGTCGCTTTCGATAAGGCCGCCATGGCGTTTGAGCGCGGTGAAATCGCAGAAATACCGCCAATGTGCTCAAGGGTTTATGATGCGCTGGTCACCGGAGTTCGTGACTACGTCAATAAAAACGGCTTCAAAGGCGTTGTACTTGGTCTTTCCGGCGGGATTGATTCGGCCCTGACGCTGGCCATCGCTACTGACGCTCTGGGCAAAGACCGTGTGCAGGCGGTGATGATGCCTTTTCGCTACACCTCCGACATGAGTCTTGAAGACGCTGCTGAACAGGCCAAAATCCTTGGCGTTGAGTACAAGGTGCTATCCATTGAGCCAATGTTTGATACCTTTATACAGACGTTGCACGGCGAGTTTGATGGTTATGGGCGTGATACCACAGAAGAAAACTTGCAGTCACGCTGTCGAGGTGTGCTGTTGATGGCAATCTCTAACAAAAAGGGTTTTCTGGTACTGACTACCGGCAACAAGAGCGAGATGGCGGTGGGCTATGCCACACTCTACGGGGATATGGCCGGTGGTTTTGATGTGCTCAAGGATGTCCCGAAAACTTTGGTGTTCAAACTGGCCGAATATCGCAATACGCGCGGCTACGTTATTCCCCAGCGAGTGCTTGACCGACCACCATCCGCTGAGTTGGCTCCGGATCAGGTGGATGAAGACAGTTTGCCGCCCTACGACGAGCTGGACCGAATTCTTGAACTGTATATCGAGCGCGATTGTAGCGCTGAGGCGATTATTGCCGAAGGGTTTGACCGGGATACGGTATACCGGGTGTTGAGGCTGGTGGATATTAACGAATACAAGCGCCGACAGTCCGCCATTGGCGTCAGGATCACGCCCCGAGGATTTGGGCGTGATCGTCGTTATCCGATCACCAATGGCTGGCGACCAGGCGTTTAAGCCAGCCGCAAGTAACGCTGATGCAGTGGTTCCAGGCTCTGGTGCAATTGTGCCAGAGAGCCGCTGTTATCCACCACATCATGGGCTTTAGCCAATCTTTGCGCTCGATCGATCTGACTGTTGAGGATCTCCCGCACCTGCTCCCCGGTTACTTGATCACGAGCTATGGTGCGTTCTATCTGGACGCTTTCAGGAACATCTACCACCAACACCCGATCCACCAACGTCTGCTGGCCGGTTTCCAACATTAACGGCGATACCAGCACCGCATAAGGCGAGGTTGCCTGACTTAGCTGGGCGATAATCTGTTCTTTGATCAGCGGATGCAGCAGGTTTTCCAGCCACTTTCGTTCATCGGTCCGCGCAAAAATAACTGCCCTGAGCTGCCTGCGGTCAAGCTGGCCGTTGGTTAAAATCTCATCGCCAAAGTGTTCGGTTATTGCTGCCAAAGCTCGTGTGCCTGGTTCAACAACCACTCGGGCAGCAACGTCAGCATCGACAATGCAAATCCCTTTGTCGACAAAAAAATTCGCCACGGCACTCTTGCCACTGCCAATGCCGCCAGTGACGCCCACGGTAAATCGGTTCAGGCGTTGGGTTTTTGGCTGTCCCATAAGCAGATTTTGTGGCTGTCCTGTTTTTAGACTGTTCACAGCAGGTTACTCAAGTAGAAATCAATTAAACCATTACCCCAAAGCAGGGCAATAAAACCGGCGATGGCCAGGTAAGGGCCAAAAGGAATGGGTTTGGAGCGCTCCTGACGCTTGCTGATAATCAGTACTAGCGCCACAACCGTGCCCACCAGCGAGGAGAGCAGGACGATGAGTGGCAATTTCATCCAGCCCAGCCATGCACCCAGCGCTGCCAGCAGTTTAAAGTCACCATAACCCATACCCTCCTTACCGGTGATCAGCTTGAACAACCAGTAGATACTCCATAATGACAGATAACCGGCAACTGCCCCCCAAAGTGCCTGCTTCAGTGGGACGATCAGGCCAAAGCTGTTAATGATCAGGCCAGCCCAAAGCAACGGCAGAGTAATGTCATCCGGCAGCAATTGAGTGTCGTAGTCAATCATGGTCAGAGCCAGCAGCGACCAGCTGAACAGACAGAAGGCTACAGTTGTCAATGTTGGCCCATAGGTCAGGCCAATGACCACAGTGATAACGGCGCTCAGGATTTCAATGGCGGGATAACGCCAGGAGATTGCGGCCTGACATCCTGAGCAACGCCCACGCAGTAACAGGTAACTGACCACAGGAATATTCTCCCAAGCCTTGATCGTGTGGCCGCACGCAGGACAGGTTGAGCGTGGCAGCATCAGGTTGTAGGTCGGCTGCGGCTCAGGGCTACGATCGGGGTGCAGGATGGCCTCACTTTGCTGCTGCCACTCCTTGTTCAGCATAATGGGCAAACGGTGAATCACTACATTAAGAAAGCTGCCAACAATCAGGCCGATCAGAGTAAGGACAAAGGCCAGGTAGGGCGTTGAGTGCTCAAGCGCAGCGATAACGGGCGACATTCACAAGATTCCCTGATGGTGATCTATGGGGCTGGCCAGTCTTCCCTGACCAGTTTCCGATATTGTAAATTGAACAAACGGTTATTTGTACAGCGGCATTACTATACTTTGAGGACGACAATGGCAGTACAGGAAGTACAACATGAAAAACCAATACGATAAGATGACCACCCCCGAAGTTGTGATGATCACCGGCTCACTCAGTGTGTTAGTGGGCTCTTTAATGACGCTCGGTATCCTGGTCTCCTGATCGTCAGGAGGCACACTTTTCTTTCTTTTTGCAGAACCTGCTCTTCTCACCAGAACCCAACCTAAAACTTTTGTGCACCGCAACGATGAAATAGGGAACAGCAAAGTTCCCTTGCCCCAGCACGAAGGTCCCTCATGAGCCAGGAAGCCCATAACACGCAACGAAAAATCGGTGGTCTGGCGCTTACCCTCTTTCTCTGGTTTATGGTGCTGGCCATCGGGCCGGTGGTGATTGTTGGATTGAATGAGTACCAGACCGGCAAAGAAGAGATCATCAAGGATCGTTATGAGCAGCTTTCATCGGTTAATTTTCAACTGACGCAACGGGTCAATGAATACTTTGATACGGTACTGACCAATCTGTTTATCATGGCAGCGCCGTCCGAGGCATTTATTTCTGAGCTGGTTCAGGTTTTCGATGGCAAACACAAGATGCTGTCGCAGTTTCTTAACTCAAAGGAATACGGTGAGATTCACCAGCGCTATGCCACGGAATATGTGGATTTTCTGCGCTTTTATGACTACTCCGATGTCATTCTCGGCGATGCCCAAGGCAACATTCTCTATACCGTCAATGAGTACGCGGACCTGGGTAAAAACCTATTTTCCGATTTGGCGGACACCCACTTTTCTCAGGCGGTTAAGGCCAGCATGGCCGATCAGCAACCCAGATACGCCGACCTGGATCACTACCCTACGCCAGCCAGCGAACAGGTGGTGTTTTTTATTCTGCCCCTGGCCGACTCCCACCAGAATGCCCTCGGTTTTGTTGCCGTGCAGTTACACCCAAAAAATATCCAGGCCATGTTCGACAGTGGCGAGTCCAGCATTGCCGGGTTGTCGTCCTTCCTAGTGGGTAAAGACCGGCGGATTCGCTTTGGCAGCGAGCTTGAAAACACCAGCGAGGCAACCTTTCGCGAGGATAATCCGCTCATTCGACTCTGGCTAAGCCATCTGGATGATGACGACCAGTACCACGAGCATGATGATCATCTGATAGCAACGGCAACCCACGACAATCATGAGTCCGAATGGGATTTTCATATTGACTCTGAGCACAGCACGCCAGCGCAGGAACCCTTCAACCTGGCAGCCAAAGCCAGCATTAGCCATATTCGCAGCTACGTTCACGGCGAAGAGGTGTTGGGCATATTTTTACCAGTCAGCATTGCTGGTACGCCCATGATTATGCTGTCAGAAGTAACCCACCGTCAGGCTTTTGCCTCAGTGACGGATTTTCGCAAACGCCTGCTGGTACTGGTAGCCATTACCTTTGTGTTGGTTGTGGTGATTGCCTTGTTTGTCACCCGTCGGCTAGTCAAACCCATTCGCCTGATTACCCGGTGGGTCAATCGGGTCGCTGCCGGTGACTATGCCGGGGGAACGGTGCTCAAAGGCAATAATGAGATCAGTGAACTGAGCCGCAGCTTTGCTGAAATGACCCACCGGCTGCGCACCGTCAGTGATGAAAATACTCGCAAAAACTGGCTGCAAGAAGGTATCGCCGGGCTGCACAGCAGTGTGCGTGGCGAACAGGCGATGGCCGATTTGTGCCAGAACATTGTCACCTACGTGGCTCGTTACTTAGACATGCACAGCGGCGCCATGTTCGTTAAAGATGATCAGCAACAACTGGCCTTGATGGGCACCTACGCCTGGAGCAAGCGCAATCAGCACGCCAATCGCTTTGCCATCGGTGAGGGGCTGATTGGCCAGGCTGCGTTGGAAAAAGCAACCATAGAGTTGACTAATGTGCCTGAGGGCTACCTGGGTATTGAATCCGGCATGGGCATGGCCATACCCGCCCACGTCATTATCGTTCCGCTGGCCTATGAAAATGAGCTCAAAGGGGTATTCGAGTTTGCCAGGCTAGCGCCCATGACGGATGAACAGCGCCTGTTCCTGGAATACTCCATTGAAAGCATCGCCATAGCCATCAATTCTGCCCAGTACCGTACCCGCGTCAATCAGCTATTAGCAACCACCACTGAACAGTCTGAAGCACTCAAAGAGCAGCAGGAAGAGTTGCGTTCTGTCAATGAGGAGCTGGAAAAACGCGCCGGTATTCTTGAGGAGTCGGAGGAGGAGCTGAAAGCCCAGAGCGAAGAGCTGCAAAAGTCCAATGCTGAGCTGGAAGAACTAAGCGAACAGCTGATGTTGCAAAAGGCGGAGATTGAGCGCAAAAACAAGGATATCGAGCTATCCAGCGAGAAAATCGCTGAAAAGGCTCAGGAACTGGCGCGTGCCAGCCAATACAAATCCGAGTTTCTGGCCAATATGTCCCACGAGCTGCGTACGCCGCTCAACTCCCTGTTGCTGCTTTCGCAGATGCTGGCGGATAACGACGAAGGCAACCTCAGCGAAGATCAGGTGGAATCGGCGCAGGTTATTCACAACGGCGGCAAAGAGCTGTTGGAGCTGATCAACGATATTCTTGATTTGTCCAAGGTGGAAGCGGGTAAGATGTCGGTCAATCTGGAAGATACGCCGTTGACGGAGATCAAAGGCAGTATCGAAAGCCTGTTCAAACCGTTGGCCGACAGCCGCGCCTTGCAGTTTTGGGTCACCATCGAGCAAGGCACGTCGGCTTCTGTGTTTACTGACAGCCAGCGCTTGCTGCAAATCGTCAAAAACTTCCTCTCCAATGCCTTTAAATTTACCGAGACCGGCAGCGTTCAGGTGCGTATGTTTAACGAAACCCGCTCTGGTCGCTTTGTTCAGGATCAGTGGCTTGGTTTTGCCGTCAAAGACAGCGGCATTGGCATTCCCAAAGAGAAGCAGGCGTCAATTTTTGAGTCATTTCAGCAAGCCGATGGCTCTACTAGCCGCAAGTACGGTGGCACCGGATTGGGGCTGGCTATTTCCAGAGAGATGGCGGAGCTGCTCGGTGGTTTTATCGAACTGCACAGTGAGGAAGGTAAGGGGACAACCTTTACGCTGTTTTTGCCTGTCAACCCGGTGTGCTCTCTAAGCCGGGAAAAAGTGCTGGCTGATAATTGTGCGGCCCAAACCGTTGCCCATCAGCCAACAGAAAAACCGACTCTGATGCCGATCAAAGCAGAAGATGTCGCCGTTAAATCGCGCGATTATCAACTGTTGGTGATTGAGGATGATCCGCAGTTCGCTGACATTTTGACGCTGCTGGCTGGTAAACATAACTTTGGCTGTCGGCACGCCATGACTGGTGCCCAAGGCCTGGAGTTGGCCCGCAGTCATCAGCCAGCGGCCATTATTCTTGACCTGGGGTTGCCAGATATGGACGGTCAGGAAGTACTGGTCCGGTTAAAAGGTGATGAGCTGACCAGACAGATACCGGTACATATTGTCTCTGCCCGTGAACCCGAAACGGTGGCCAGCTCTGGTGCCATCGGCTATCTGACCAAGCCGGTAAGCGTGGCCGATATCCACAGCATTTTTGTCAAACTGGAAACCGTCATTGAGAGCGATATCCGCGATGTACTGATTCTCGATCCGGACGAAACCGAAGGTGCCAAAGTTGGTGCCGTGCTCGAAGCCAAAGGATTGCATACCGCTTACGTTGCCTCTACCAAAGAAGCCGAATGTGAGCTGCACGCTCACTCATGGCAATGTCTGATTCTCGATCTTGATTTGGGCAGCACCGGCGCACTGGCCTTTTTGCAGCAGATTAAGGCACAACTTGGCAGTCGCATGCCCGCGGTAATTATCCACACTGCGGCGCTCCCGGAACCGGAAGAACATGTTCGGTTGCAGGAGTTTACCCAAGCCATGGTGATGAAAGGGGATCGGGCCATGGAGCGGGTGATGGACGAAGTCAGTCTGTTTTTGCACAGCGTCAATAATGAGCAGGTGAGTGATGAAACAGCAGCCCCAGCATTAGTAGAAAAGACCAATCTGGACGGCCACAAAATTCTGCTGGTGGATGACGATTTGAGAAATACCTTTGCTCTGTCCAAGGCACTGCAGGGGCAAGGACTGGAAGTGGTACTGGCCAATAACGGCCAAAATGCCCTGGATAAACTGGAACAGGAGGAGGGCATTGAGCTGGTCTTAATGGATATTATGATGCCGGTGATGGACGGTTACGAGGCCACCACGGCCATTCGGCAGCTGGATGAATTCAAGGAGCTGCCGGTGATCGCCCTGACCGCTAAGGCTATGGCCGGCGATAAAGCCAAATGCCTGGCCGCGGGCGCTAACGACTACATGACCAAACCGCTGGATATGGACAAACTCACGGCCATGTTAAAGGTTTGGCTGTCACGATGATTGAGTCCGGTTCGGTGGCTCAGTTGGAGGCGCTGGAGCTGGATTTGCTTCTGCGCGCCATCCAGTCGCGCTACGGCTATGACTTTCATAACTACGCCCGGGCATCCATTATTCGACGGGTGAAAAAGCATCTTGATGAAGTGGGCGTTGACCAGATCAGTGACCTGATACCCTTGTTCCTGCGTGATAACCGGGCTTTTCACCGTTTCGTCAAAAGCCTTTCGGTAGTGGTTACCGAGATGTTCCGCGATCCGGAGGTGTTTCGCGTGTTGCGTGCCGAGGTGATTCCAGTGCTGAAGACCTACCCGTTCATCAAAATCTGGCATGCCGGCTGCGCCTCGGGGCAAGAGGTGTACTCTCTGGCCATCGTACTTGAAGAAGAAGGCCTTCTTGATCGTTGTCAGATTTACGCCACCGATTTCAACGACGATGCCCTTAGCGTGGCCAGAAAAGGCATCTACTCCGGCGAAGATGGCAACAAGTATGAACGCAACTACCGACTGGCCGGCGGTAAACGTCAGCCGTCGGATTACTGGGTGAGCCTGTACGACGCCATCAAAATCAACAGCCGCCTGGCCCGACGCGTCACCTTCGCCAATCATAACCTGGTCACGGACGGCGTCTTTGGCGAGATGAACCTGGTGATGTGTCGCAATGTGTTGATTTATTTTAATGAGCAGCTACAGGATCGGGCGTTGAGTCTAATCAACGACAGTCTGTGCCCGCGGGGCTTTTTGTGCATTGGGCGTCGTGAGAACCTCTGTTTCAGCCAGATTCGCCATCAGTTTGCGGCTATGGATAACACCTCGCGTATTTATCGCAAGTTGGGTTCCTGAGGGATATTTGAATTAACAAGTCTGGTCAGGGCGTGGCCAGTTACGTTTGGACAGGGATTGTCGGATATGGACGAAAATAACAAAGTAAAAATTCTGGTGGTGGACGACCGGTCGGAAAACCTGCTGGCTATGGATCGGTTGTTAAAACCCCTTGGAGCCGAGGTGCATAAAGTGGACTCTGGCGAGAAAGCACTGTCGGAAGTGCTAGCACATCACTTTGCTGTTATTTTGCTGGATGTGCAGATGCCTGGCATGGACGGCTTTGAAACCGCAACCTTGCTACACAGCAACAAGCAGACCGCTAATATTCCCATTATTTTCGTCACTGCCATCAATAAAGACCACAACTATGTGGCCAAAGGCTATCAGTCCGGTGCCGTGGATTACCTGCCCAAACCCATCGTGCCGGAAATTTTGTTGGGCAAGGTGAAAGTATTTTTGCAACTTGAACAGCAACGGCTGGAGCTGGAACAGGTAACTCGCGAGTTACGCTGGATCAGCCGGAAAAATAAACTGCTGCTGGACTGCGCCGGTGAAGGTATTGTCGGGCTGGATAAAGAGGGCAAGATTACTTTTATTAATCCCGTTGGCTGTGAACTGCTCGGTGGTACTGAGGCGTTTTTTCTGGAGCGCCACATCAGCCACTTTCTCTTTGTCGAGACCGAGCGCACAACGGTGATGGATCAGTGGCGCAACTCAGAGATCTACCGCGACTGTCTGGTCGGCGGTAAACGCCTGAAGCAGTCTTGCGATCTGGTGAATGTGATTCAGGGGCGATTTCCAGCGGAGATGAATATTGCCGCCATTGTCAATGCCCGCAACGCGGTTCAGGGTGCCGTGCTGGTCTTTCAGGACATCACCGAGCGCAAACAGCTTGAAGATCAGTTATTGAAAATGGCCAAGTACGATAGCCTCACCGGATTGGCCAACCGCACATTATTCCATGAGTTTCTTCAGTCCTCCATGGACCGCAGTGACCGCTACCAGAAAAAGACAGCGGTGCTGTTCCTTGATCTGGACCACTTCAAGGAGATCAACGACCAGCTTGGGCACGAGGCAGGCGACCAGCTACTGACCAGTGTCGCTGTTCGTCTGGAAAGCTGTATTCGCAAAGTGGATATGGTAGCCCGACTAGGGGGTGATGAGTTTGCCGTAGTACTTGATGATGTCAGGAGTCAGGCTGACGCAAGTATTGTTGCGCAGAAAATTCTTACGGTCTTGACTGAGCCGCATGACCTGGGCAATACAGCAAGGAAAGTTGGTACCAGCATTGGTATTGCTTTTTATCCGGAGAATGGCAACGACGCGGACAGCTTGGTTAAAGCGGCCGATGAAGCCATGTATATGGCGAAAAAAGAGGGGCGAAACGATTTTCGGTTCTACGACAATAACAATATATGCTGAATATGCTGATGCCATTTGCAGCAATAGACAGCATTATTGTTCAATAGGCAAAACAATCGCACCCAGAATGGTGAGAGCAATGAGCGTCAGTGTGCAATTGGCAAAATGATTTTCGGGACCATATGGCAACTCGTTATGTACACAGACAATACCTGTCAGGATCAGCAACCACATGGGAATAAAGACAGACAGCGCAGAGCGATTTTCCCTCACCTCGGCCTCGACCAGACGAGCACCCTTCAACTCGTGTGGCAAGGAAGCCTGCTGACAAATAGGGCAGATGCGCTTTTCGACGCTCCATCTGAGGATGCAAGATCGCCCGAAGACGTGGCCACAACGAAGTCTGGTCGAACTGTGGGCTGACACATTATCCGTTGGGTCAAAACATATTGGGCATGGATTAGTTGCCACGGGCACCATGGTAAAACTCCGGCCTTATCTGCCTGTTCCGAACTGTAAAGATCACTCCCATCGACAGAGCCAACCGCTTTGATTAAAGCTCAGAAAACGGAACATCGAGCTGTTTTTCAACAAATACTTTCCTTAATCGGGCAAAACGGGGGAGGCCGTTAAGATAAGGCGGATACTCTTCGCCTTCAATCAGTGGCTCAAGGTACTCCCGACAGGTTGGCGTGATATTAAAACCATCATCACTAATAAACGACAACGGCATCTTTCGCTCAAAATTGGCGACCTGTTCCAGCGGCACCGCTTTGATGGCCCAGCGATAGGGAAGGTCAGACTCCCTGACAATGGCTGGCATGACCGCATTGTGACCAGAAACCGCCAGCTCCACAGCGGCTTTACCTACCGCATAAGCTTGTTCCACATCTACCCGCGAGGCAATGTGCCGCGCTGAACGCTGTAGATAATCAGCCACGGCATAGTGATATTTGTAGCCAAGTGCCTGCTTGATCATATTGCAAAGCGCTGGTGCCACACCACCGAGCTGCTGATGACCAAACGAATCAATGACCGTGGTGGAGGCAGAGACAAAACTACCGTCGTCGTATTTTGCACCCTCAGAGGCGACAATTACGCAATAACCCTCGTTACTGACGGTCTCGTGGACTTTTTGCAGAAACTTCTGTTTATCCAGCGGCAGCTCCGGAAAGAGGATAATATGCGGCGGGTCGCCATTCTGTCGCGCTGCCAGACCGGTAGCCGCAGCCAGCCAACCGGCGTGGCGACCCATGACCTCAAGCACAAATACTTTGGTGGATGTGTCGCACATAGAGGCAATATCGTGACTGGCCTCTTTGGTGGATACGGCCAGGTATTTGGCTGCTGAGCCAAAGCCTGGGCAGTTGTCGGTAACCGCCAGATCGTTATCAATGGTTTTCGGAATGCCAATGCAGGTGAGGGGATAGCCCAGTTTTTCGCTCAATTGGGAGACTTTCCAGGCGGTATCCATGGAGTCGTTGCCGCCATTGTAGAAAAAGTAGCCGATGTCATGGGCCTGAAAGACCTCGATCAGACGACGATATTCCGCTTCGCTCTCCTCAAGGGATTTCAACTTGTAACGACAGGAACCGAAAGCGCCGCCGGGCGTTCTGACCAATGCGCCGATGGTTTCATCGGACTCATGGGAGGTATCGATCAACTCTTCACGCAGGGCACCGAGGATACCATTGTGGCCGGCGTAAACCTTACTGATCTGATCCGGATAGCGACGGGCCGTTTCAATAACTGCGCAGGCACTGGCGTTGATAACTGCGGTGACACCGCCCGACTGTGCGTAGAAAGCATGCTTCTGGGGCATAGATCAAGTTCCGGATATCTCTGTTGTTTCTGGCTCGAGCAGGGGAGTGTCCGGTCAGGGTATTTGCCGGAGTGCCTCCCTGTGACTTGCAGTGTTTATCGGCTGTTACCGCCATCATGTCAACGTCCTTTTGCGAACCGGGCGCAAACAATGTCAAAATTCCGGTTTAGGGTGCTCTTTTGGAGAAATTTTGGATGCACGTACACATTTTGGGTATTTGCGGAACGTTTATGGGAAGCCTGGCCATATTGGCCAGAGAGCTTGGATTTCAGGTGTCCGGCAGTGATGAGAATGTCTACCCGCCCATGAGTACCCAGCTTGAGGAGCAAGGAATCACGTTGTTTCAAGGGTATGATTCCAAAACGCTGAATCCGCCACCGGATCTGGTGGTTATTGGTAACGCCATGACGCGAGGGAATCCGGCGGTTGAGTACGTGCTTGACAAGGGACTGCCCTATGTTTCCGGGCCAGAGTTCTTTTCCCGCTATGTTGCTCCTGAGCGCTGGGTACTGGCGGCTTCTGGTACCCACGGCAAAACCAGCACCAGCAGTATGCTGGCCTGGATACTGGAATATGCCGGAATGTCGCCGGGTTTTCTGATCGGTGGAATCCCAAAGGATTTTGGTATTTCCGCACGCCTTGGCAGCACACCATTTTTTGTTATCGAAGCCGATGAATACGACACTGCTTTTTTTGATAAACGCTCCAAATTTGTCCACTACCACTCGCGCACGCTGATTATCAACAACCTTGAGTTTGATCACGCGGATATTTTTGCTGACCTTGATGCCATTCAGCGGCACTTTCATCACCTGGTCAGGACAGTACCCGGCACTGGTCGTATTTTATTTCCTGCCAATGTTCCAGCCATTGATCAGGTACTGGCCATGGGGTGTTGGTCAGAACAGGAAACACTGGCTGGCGAACACAGCCCCTGGCAAGTAGAAAAAATCACTGAGTCAGGTAACCATTTCCGGGTACTGCACCAGGGCATTGTTGTTGGTGCTGTGCAGTGGCGACAAGAGGGCGATCACAACGTGGCTAATGCCCTGGCAGCAATCGCAGCAGCCCATCACGTTGGCGTGCTGCCGGATGTTGCCTGTACTGCCTTGTCACAGTTTCAGGGAGTAAAGCGGCGCATGGAGCTGGTGGATGAGGTTGCTGGCGTGCGCATCTATGATGATTTTGCCCACCATCCCACTGCCATTGCCACGACACTGGCTGGTCAACGGGCCTTACTGGGCAATGAGGCCAATATCCGGGTGATTATTGAGCCACGGTCAAACACCATGAAAATGGGCGTGCATCAGGAAACGCTGGTGGCTGCCACGGCGCAGGCATCAGAAGTGATCTGGTTTGAACCACAGGGACTGGACTGGCCATTGGCGCAATGCGTGGCCGACAAGAGCCCGGTCAAAGCCTCGGTGATGGACTCCACGCAGGCAATTGTTCGCTATCTTACCGAGACTGCCAACGCCGGTGACCACCTGCTGGTGATGAGCAATGGCGACTTTGAGGGCATTCACGCTCGCCTGGTCAGTGCGTTAAATGAAAAGTACCAGGTGCAATAATGGCTGTGCAGCAGACACCTCCTCCGAGAGTGACACTGGCCATTACCGGCGCTTCTGGTGCTCAATACGGACTGCGCTTGCTTGAGTGCCTGATAGCGGCAAAGTGGCAGGTACTTTGTCTGGTTTCTCCGGCAGCAAAAGTAGTGTTACGGGCGGAGATGGATATTGAGCTCGGAGATTGCGCCGACTCTGTTGAACGCTTTCTAAGTGAACGTTATTGGGCTGAACCAGGTCAAATTCGGGTATTTGACGACAATGACTGGATGTCACCTGTTGCCTCAGGCAGCGGTGCTCCTGAAATCATGGTTATCTGCCCGTGCAGTACCGGTACTTTGTCAGCCATTGCCTGTGGTTTGAGCAGCAACTTGATCCAGCGAGCAGCCACTGTTGTCCTGAAAGAGCGACATAAACTGATCGTCGTCCCAAGGGAAACACCCTATTCAGACATCCTGTTGGAAAATATGCTCAAACTCAGCCGCATGGGTTGTGTGGTGTTGCCCGCATCGCCGGGTTTTTACCATCGTCCGACAACGGTGGATGATCTGGTGGATTTTGTGGTTGCTCGAGTGCTTGACCAGCTTGGGGTTAGTCAGAAGCTAATGCCGGGGTGGGGAACGCAGTAGAGGTGGGAATTGGAGAATCAGTTTGCTGTCGACAATGACAGTGATTCTCCATGAGTCAATGAAAAATTAACGAAAAATTAATGTTGTGCTGAGGTTGATGAAGCCATTTGAGTCTGCTGTTGCAGGATAAGCTGGCTCAGTTCAGGCTGCTCCCAACCATCTGGATAGTGCTTGGCCATAGCTTCCATCATTACGGTGTATTCTTCAGCGGGTTTTTGCAGGAGGTAAGTCAGAAAGGTGTAGATGCGGTCAGACATCTCTTTATTGAACTGGCTCAGCTGTTGGTCGTTTATCTGTCCCTTTTTCTGACACTCTTCAATGACGGACTGGCGAATGCAGTTGGCAGAAAGTATCAGTGCCAGTTTTTTGATATTTTGATCTTCCATTTCAGGCTCCATGCCGTTGGGATTGAATGTTTACACCATTACTAATAACACTAGATGTTGTCGTAGGGTATTCAAGGCGAGAAACCAAAAAGCGCCAAATTTCAAGCTACCGACACAAAATCTTCACAAATATCACCTTTGAAAATGCGGTTCAGGACTGCGGGAGCGGTCAGTGTGGTATTCAACGCACAGCTGCCAGCCTGTAGCCAGAAGCAGGCCAGTTACGGTGCCCCACAAAGCGCCGATGGGTGTCAGGCCACCGATGATAAAACCGCCAACACTGCAGGCTCCAGCTCTGGTCAGATACTCCGGTATCATTTGGTCAGCATGCAAAGTGACGTAATTAACTGTTTTAACCAGGCGATTATAAAGACTGGTAAAAAAACCTGAGGCGCTTTTCCAACCGGAAGTTTCCGGATTGCTAAGTGCGTTTTGCACGGAAGCCATGAAGCTTTTAACGCGCCTGCCAAGGTTCGCGGCGTAACCTTGCGCTGTTGCAGCTTCGAACGTGTCGTTAGAATTGTGTGTCGGGAAGTTATTGGTTGAATAGGGATTGGGGCGATGGGTAGGGGAAAGTGGTGAAGTCATTACTGTTAATACCGGTAATTAAATAGTTATTTGCTATGACTGATTATGACGATAGAAGTTCCCATTTTTTTGCATAAGAACGCATATTCTGATTATAAAAAAGCCGGGATGAATTCCCGGCCGATGTATTTGTCAACCGTACCTAACCTTTCAATGCACTCTCCAATGCGGCCTGAACCCGCTTGCCGTAGTCTGGATCACACAGCGTAAAGTGCTGGATCATGCGCTTTTGTACCGACTCACTTGCCTGGCACAAACCGACTGAAATATTGTGTGCCAGCTGTTGTTTCTGATCTTCGGACATCAAGCGGAAGAGCTCGCCGGCCTGGGAGTAATTATCCTCATCGCGGGTGTCATAAGCTTTGACCCAGGCATGTTCCGCCAACGGCATTGGTGGCTCGGTAACCTCTGGCATGGGCTGCGGTGAATCTTTGCACTCATTGGGATAGAAATTCACACTTGAATTCTGGTTCTGACCAGAGAATGGACACTCCGCCATAAAGCCATCACGCTCATAGTTATGCACCGGACAGCGTGGACGGTTGATCGGCAGTTGCTGATTGTTGACCCCAACCCGATAACGGTGGGCATCCGCATAAGCAAACAGACGTCCCTGGAGCATCTTGTCAGGAGACGCGCCAACGCCTGGCACCATATTGCTGGGCGAGAACGCCGCCTGCTCAGTTTCGGCAAAATAGTTCTCTACGTTACGATTCAGTTCCAGTTGGCCAATTTCCATTAGCGGAAAGTCGGCGTGCGGCCAGACTTTGGTCACGTCAAAAGGATTAATAGGATAATGTTTGGCTTGCTCTTCGCTCATTACCTGAATTTTGACCGACCAGCTCGGGAAGTCTCCCTTGTCGATAGAGTGCACCAGGTCGGCCTGCATACCATCGGGTGGCATTTTTGCCGCTTCTTCATTGGTCAGCGTTTCAATGCCCTGGTTGGTTTTGAAGTGCCACTTGACCCACACACGCTTACCATTGTCGTTCCACATACTCAGGGCATGAGAGCTGTAACCGTTAATATGGCGCAGCGATTTTGGAATGCCCCGGTCAGACATCACGATAGTAACCTGGTGTATGGCTTGTGGGGTGTTCACCCAAAACTCGTAGTGGTGAGCTGGATCTGGCAGGTTGGTTCGCGGATCTTTTTTCTGGGAGTGGATAAAATCGGGAAACTTCAATGGGTCGCGAATAAAGAACACTGGCGTGTTGTTGCCGACGATATCGTAGTTGCCTTCTTCGGTGTAAAAACGCACGGCAAAACCACGGGGATCACGAAGAAAATCACTGGAGTCCTGACCACCGGCAACAGTGGAAAAGCGCAGAAATACGTCAGTTTTTTTGTTGGCGCCGCGCAAGAATTTGGCGATGGTCAGATCTGAAAGATCCTTGGTCAGTGTGAATGTACCGTGAGCGCCACTGCCCCGGGCATGTACCACACGCTCCGGAATGCGTTCGCGGTTAAAGTGGGCCAGTTTCTCAAACAGACGATAGTTGTCGAATGTCAGCGGCCCACGCTCTCCAGCGGTTATGCTATTATCGTCGTCTGGTATGGGAGCACCATTAGCGGTGGTCATGTAGGTCTTTGTCATGGTTTTTTTCCGCTATTATGTTGTTCAGTTTGGTCAATTACTGTATCAGCCTGCTTGCAGTCAGCTTATTGATTTATGTCAATCAAATAATTTCATTTATCTCATTGAGTTAAATCTGAACAACGTCATTGCGCAAAAAAAAGTCGCTGGTCTTTTATTCAGCGGTTAAAAAATAGTATGTGCAATGTTTGTTTGCATGTTTGCATGTTTGCTTGAATGTCCCTTTAAACTTTCCCTGCAAACTACCGTTCGCGCTAAACTCGCCCAAGTGCACTAGCCACGTCTTCAGGCGAACTCAGGGCGAACAGAATTTGGTGGTATTTTTTAGTTCGCTATTATCTGTATCTGCATTTCTATTTCGGACTCACATAGCCTGCCTCAATGTAAACATAACTACTGTGATCTGAATAAAACTTCACATTACACCCACTGTTCAGATTCAACGACGTGATATTGCTGTTATGCGGCTTGCCCTTGTAATAACTGACCGGTGTAAAGAACAGAATCTCCGAAAAAGGTTGATTCGGGCAACGGTGGGATTCCCAGGAAAAATACTCATCAAAGGCAACATTAGGTCCAGCCGCAATGCCTGTGGATGGCTGCACAGTAATTGACCCAATCAAGGTGGTCTGCTGACTCTCCACATCATAAATATATCCTTCCCATGTTATTCCTTTTGCTGCATCCTGGGTGTCAGCCATGACTACCATCAGGTCATAGTCCTTACCTTCCTCCCAGTCATAGGGTATGTGACAACTGGTACCAGCCCCGGTATCCGCACCGGGTTTGCAATACTGGTCACGCGGATTGGTCGAAGTGCCATTGCCAAAAACACTGAACACCGCAGTTTTGCCATAGGCACCCTCCGGTTGCAGACCAAAATAGAATGGGAGCCCTGACGAGCCTCCGGTGAAGGCAAAAAAGTTATAGTATGCCCAGTAGTAAGCCTGGGGCGCGCTTATCTCACCGGAATCCTGCCCACTCAGGGGACGCATTCGAAAGCTGACAGCATCAAAACCTGAACCGGGCTGACCCTTGGTGGCGAAATCTATATTCTGCGCGCCGGCACAGCCGCTGCACGTACCGTCGGCGGGTGTCTTCGCGGGTGTGACAGACGGTGGATGGGCGATTTGCGCCAATGTGGTGGCGGGGGCATGTCGCAAGGCAATGTTTGCATTGACGGCTGCCATTGCCGCAGCCTCATTGGGTAGATAGGTCCAATAATAGTCGCTGGTCTCATTGGTAGGAAAATAGGGGCAGCGTCCCCCGGGCGCGGCCGAGGCCAGTTGAAAATAGTCTGTCTTGCCACTGTAGGGGTTTTGATAAACAAATACATTACCTACTGTGTTAAGACAGTTAGTCGGTTCCCACTGCAAAAATGGTGAGGTGGTATCGGCGAATGCCAGCATAGACGTAACCCATATGGAGCTTGCCACTAAACAGTTTCTGCTTGTCATGGGGAGAGACCTGAGTATCAAGGGAAGTGTAAAATACGCGCCAAAAAAACAGGTAAATAGTGGTGATTACCTGAACAGCATAAAACAAACGCAGTCTAGTAGATCAATATGGCAGGTCAACCGACTTTATATGAATGAAAAATGACCAATACATAATAGTTTGTACGTAGCTACCCATTATCGGTAAGTACGAATTCATGGGGCTGATGATTGGTATTATGATAAAAAAGTCTGAGTCTGCATTGTGGCGTTGCCGCAAACGTCAGCAGAGCGTTTGGTTCGAGGATCGATCTTTAACTGCCCATTTTCATGCCCTTCCGACTCAGTTCGAACCGCGTCCGAAATAATTGCATCCGGAAAAGTTATTTCAGGGCAGATCATTATCGCACGGCCACTCATTTCAGTTCCATACATTCAGGCAACTTCAGTCCAGATTCTCTCGAGGTACTCTTATATGAATAAACCTTGTTATTCACGTCTATCTTATGGCATCAAAATCGCTTTGGGCATCATGCTCTCAGCTCAGTCTGCAATGACACTTGCTAGTACCGACGCAATGGACGCAATGGTAGTGGTAGAAAAACCCTTTACTCCTGCTCAGGTGATCCAGAAAGAGATCAACAAGCATCAGGCAGAGCAGCAGCAAACTGGCAGTAGCCAACAGGGGAGAAGCGTCGGATTAGGTGTACCTTCCTTTACCGGTCTGGAAGAAGCCTTTATTCCTGTGGGTTCCGTATTTGATCCCTTTCTGGGCTTTACCGTCACCGACAGCGCAGGCAACGATACCACCGGACAGACCCGCATACTGGGTGGTGTTGATACCTCCAAGCCCGGTGTTTATCGAGTGACCTATCTGCTAAAAGGGGAGGGTTTTTCCGGGAATGACGAACATTACCGCGCTGTTACCGTGCTGGAGTCAGGGAACATGCCACCTGAGATCACCCTATACCCAGGCATCATTACTTACCTTGGGGAAACCTTCAAACCACTTTCGTATCCCGTCTCTGCTTATGATTTTGAAGATGGTGATTTGAGCAGCAAGATATGGGTCGTTGGTGAGGTGGACACCAGCAACGTAGGATTCTACCCAGTGGAATACCGGGTTACCGACAGCCAAGGTTTGGAAGCCACTGCCTGGATCGAAGTCCAGGTGCGTGACAAAAGAGAAAATGTGATTACCCTAAGGGGCGTCTCTGATGACACTGTCAATGCTGGTGCCTATTTTGATCCTTGGGAGGGCGTAACGGCTGAGGATAAAGTTGACGGCGACATTACCAGCCTGATCAAGGTATCCAGCGACGTCGATACCAACCTGGGCGGCATGCAGTTTGTAACCTACAGCGTGACTAACAGCGAGGGCGTAACGACCATGCGCCGTCGCCGGATTTACGTGGCGAACTCCAGCCCATATATTGATGGTATTGAGTGCCAACAGATCACTCTGGGCGAAATCTTTGATCCCAGAGCTGGTATTACTGCTGAAGACGCACAGGATGGCGATCTGACCGCTCGTATGGACGTTGATGGCAATGTCGATAGCAGCATTCCCGGTGTTTATACCTTGAGCTACACCGTAGAAGACAACAATGGCTATACCACCACAGGGGTTCGCAATATTGTGGTACGCGATCCGTCTGCGCCGGTGGCCCACCTGCCAGAGATTAAAGGCATCACCGCTTATGGTACTAAAATACCTTTAGGCAGCGAATTTGACCCAATGGCAAACGTGACGGCCAGTGATGTTGAAGATGGTGACCTGACCCCCTATGTGACTGTTATGGGTCGTGTTGATACCAGTCTCCTCTATAAAAGTCAGCCCCTGATTTATATGGTGACCGACAGTGCGGGCTACGCCGCTTCCAAGCTGCGCATAGTAGAGGCCATTAACCATCACCCTGTTATTCGAGGTATGTTCAACAGCAAGATTACCGCCGGTGACGCTTTTGACCCAATGGCTGGCGTGACTGCTACCGACCGAGAAGATGGTGATGTGACCAACAAGGTCAAGGTACAGGGGAAGGTGAACACTGATAAACCAGGTCACTACCAGCTGACTTACCGTGTGTTTGATAGCCATGGTGCAGAGGGCTATGGCTATCGGATGATTGAGGTAGTCGCGCGCAATACCGCCCCGGTATTACGCGGCGTTGAGTCGGTGACCATTGAACAGGGCAGCCGTTTTGACCCTCGTCAGGGCATCACCGCCTTTGATAAAGAAGATGGTGATATCTCCTATAAAATACGCTTCTCGGGCCAACTCAACACTCATATGCCGGGTATTTACACCCTGACCTATTCTGTCACCGACAGACAAGGTCTAAAGGCCACTGCCGAACGTACTGTGACGGTAAGGGAGAAAGTTAACACGGCGCCTGTTTTGAGTGGCATTGCACCAGTAACCATTGATCTGGACAGTTTCTTTAATGCTCGCCAAGGTGTGACGGCCAGTGACCAAGAAGATGGTAACCTTACCAGCAAGATCAAAGTCTTGGGCCAGGTAAACACTCGTAAATCCGGCGTTTATACCCTGACCTACTCGGTCACCGATGGCGATGGCCTGAAGACGACTGCTGAGCGCACCATAACCGTGCAAGAAAAGGTCAACACTGCACCAATCCTGAGCGGCGTTGAGCCGATTACCATCACCGTGGGCGAGCAGTTTAATGCTCGTCAGGGCGTGACTGCCAGCGACCAGGAAGATGGTAACCTCACTGGGAAGATCAGGGTCTATGGCCGGGTAAATATCAGAAAGGCAGGTGTCTACACCTTGACCTACTCTGTGACCGATCGGGATCAGAGTACTACCACCGTCCAACGCACCGTAACAGTTGTGCGCCGTTCGATTTCCAGTTAATAAACAGCCCCAGTCGGCACCGTGACCTGCGTCAGCAAAAGGAGGACGCCACGGTGCTGAGATCCTGGTCTGAATAGCCGAATGATCCTGATCCAGTTCTTGATGGTCAAAAGCAAAACGCTGTGCAGACGTTAAATCGACCGAAACAAACGTGATCATCGACGTCTAGCCATTTCATGGAAAAATTCGTTTTTGGTTTGTTTTTGGTGTGGATCACTTATTAATCAGCCAAAAACAAAAAATATTCCCATATATACGACCATTCTCAGACCTGACATACTGCGCTGCACTGTTTCCAGGCTTACAGTTAAGGAATGTTTATGTGGCCATTAATTGGCGTCGCTATTGTTGTTGTCGGGTTGATCCTCAGGCTGAATCCACTGCTGGTTATTTTAACCTCCGGCTTGGTGACCGGCCTTATTGCGGATATGTCAGTTGTTGAAATTATTGAAGCCATTGGTTCGTCGTTTACCCAAAACCGCTACATGTCTCTGTTTATCCTGATATTGCCGGTGGTGGGCATCCTGGAGCGCTATGGACTTCGTGAGCGTGCTGAGACGCTGATCCGCTCCATGAAAGGCGCATCCCTGACCAAAATCCTGGTGGGCTATGCTCTGTTTCGTAAACTGACCAATGCTGCCGGTTTGCAGTTGGGCGGCCATCCTTCCATGGTTCGGCCATTGGTGGCTCCGATGAGCGAGGCTGCGGCCACTGAAAAACGGCAGTTACCGTCCAATATCATCATGAAAATCCGGGCATACGCCGCTGCATCCGAGAACATGGGAAACTTTTTCGGACAAAATCTGTTTATTGCGGTCAGTAGTCTGTTATTGATTAAAGGTGTGATGGAAGATGCTGGCGTTACCGTCAGCCTTGAGCGTATGGCACTGTTTGCCATTCCTACAGCGATCGTTTCGCTGATCGTACTGCTGATTCGTGTCAAGCTCTTTGCCCGAGAGATCGACCGGAGTGTGCCGGTTACTGATGCGCCCTGTGAAGAAGCCCCGTCTGCTAAAAACACCTTAGGCCAAGCGTAAAAGCCATATGAATCTGGATATTATTTACTTTATCACCGGCCTACTGCTGGTTGTCTTTGCAACCATGACCTGGCTGGATAAGCAGCAAAGCCACCGTGTTGGCACAACGTTGTTCTGGTTGGTTTACGGTATTTCATTCATGTTCGGCAGTTACCTGCCAAGTCTGGTCACAGGCCTTATGGTGGTTGTGCTTACTCTGCTGGCCGCTACCGGGCAGCTGGGTAAAGGCTTTTACCGGCCACGGGAAGAGCAAGCCAAGCGCGACGATGCACAAAGGCTGGGCAATCGCCTGTTCGCTCCAGCGCTGATCATTCCGATTGTTACCTTTGCCTGGGCCAAACTGTTTGGTAATGCCCTGGTTGGCCTTGGTATTTCGTCGATAATGGCCTGGATGGTTGCGCTCCTGATGACCAGAGGCCGTGTGTCCGACAGTTTGCAGGAAGGTAGACGACAAATCGATGCTATTGGCTGGACAGTGATTTTATCGCAGTTTCTGGCGGCTCTTGGTTATTTGTTTGGCAAGGCAGACGTCGGTGCAGCGGTTTCGGATATTGTATCTTCTCTGGTGTCTGTGGATAGCAAGCTGGGAACCGTTATCGCCTACTGTCTGGGCATGGCACTATTTACTGCTGTTATGGGGAATGCCTTTGCTGCTTTTGCCGTGATTACCGCCGGAGTGGGGCTGCCAATGGTCATCCTTGGTCATGGCGGTGATGCTGCCGTGGTCGGTGTTCTGGGAATGTTATCCGGTTACTGCGGTACACTGGTAACGCCCATGGCGGCCAACTTTAATGTGGTTCCCGCCGCTTTGTTGGAATTAGAAGACAAGTATCAAGTAGTTAAGGTTCAGGTCATTCCGGCATTTGTGGTTCTGGTTGCCAACATTATCCTGATGTACACCCTGGCATTTTAATGAGTAAAGTGATTGTGAAAACGGTTCTGATTACCGGCTTTGAGCCCTTTGGTGATGCTACTATCAATCCTTCCCTGGAGGCGGTCCGTCAGCTGGAAGGCCGTGAGATAGCCGGTGGGGTTATTCGTACCACCATTGCGCCTGTCGTTCACCAACGCTCTGTTGACGTGGTGCTACAGGCTGTCGAGACCATTAAACCCGATGTTATTTTGCTGATCGGTCAAGCTGCCGGGCGAACCGGCATTACCCCGGAGCGCGTAGCCATCAATGTGGATGACTTCCGGATTCCTGATAACGATGGTATTCAGGTAATCGACCAGCCAGTGGTTGTTGGTGGCCCTGCCGCCTATTTTACGACCTTGCCCATTAAAGCGATGGTACGTGCCATGGGGGAGGCAGGCGTTGTATCGTCAGTCTCGAATACCGCGGGCACCTTTGTATGTAACCATCTGTTTTACGGCGTAATTCATGCCCTGAAAGAGACTTCGGTGAAAGTCGGCTTTATTCACATTCCACTGATTCCAGAGCAGAGCATTGCCGGGGAGCAGGCATCCATGCCACTGGAGACGATTGTTCGTGGCCTGGAAATCTGTGCCGCCACAGCACTGTCAGTAGATCAGGACGAAAGCGTTACTGGCGGCCAGATTGCCTGATTGATCTCCTTCCATCTCTGAAGAGGTGGGAGGGTGTCAACTCTTATCGACAAACTGCCATTATGGGTTTTTTTGTAAGGTTTTACCTCTCAGGGACACTGTCGTTGGAATTGCATGAATATGACGAGTGAATAGAAAAATGGCTGGCCAGGCCTGGAAATTTACTGCTATCTATTTTTGATGGTTTCAGGGTGGTCAGGTAAGTGCGAATATCATCTGCGCACATAGTGACTTTATGGCAGCTGCCATCGACAAGCTGTACAGTACAGTCGTGCTGACAAGGAAAGCTTTCCATGCACTCTTGCTCCACTGAGAACATCTTGATTTCAGCAACAGCAGGCGGCCACGCAGTAGATTGAGGATGCATATGCATCTCCTTTATTATTTATCAAACAGGCAGCTTTGGATTTATTTATTAGTACCAAGTTCCCTTTGTGGCCTGAATTGTGGGAACGTTCATCAATATGAATTGAGTCATTGTGAATAGCAAAAAATGAGTGTCTTCTCTTCTCTTTTTTTTCTTTCCCCTCTTTCTCCTCTTTACTTTTTTTCTTCTCTACAGCTCTATTTGGTTTTTTTATAAAAAATTTGAAACCTTCTTCTGATATTGTGGTCAACTAATGAGCGCGATGATCAGTATTCATTGAATAAGTTTTGGATTTTGTAGTGAATAGGGCTTGAATATTATCACAAAAAATGGAGTTGGTTTGCAGATTTACCCGTAACTTGTGTTGATGAAATGATAGCGGTTTTGGTTTGTGGATTTATTTGCAAGCGAAGAGGTATTGTTATTGTCAGATTAAAATATTCATGTCTATAGCGATATTGGGTAGTTAACTGGTAATTGAATTGCAAAATTAGAGCGAAGCTGTGATTCAGTTAACATATGATTAAACAGATTGACGGGTATCATTCAGCATGCAAAATAAACTAGCAATCTCTGCTTCGGCCTCGTTGGCGAATAGTACTTCTGATATGTCCGCGCAACTTTGTCAGGAAAAAAAATCCCCGAGTCAGGATGAAAATTGTCAGACGGGTGTGTCAAAGGTAGAGGCAACGCGTAAATTATCCGAAATGGAATATGTTGACTCAGCGGCTACTTTCCACCCGAAAAAGATAACAGATTTTAAAGTATCCCAGGTAGACAGCATTCGCCATGATGGCAGCATCGAATTTGCATGCTTTAGTCCTGACAATAAGCATGTGGTCACCAGCCATGGTAAAACTGTAAAAATTTCCAGCAGGAGTCCCGACGGAAATTGGATTCACACATCGGTTGACTCCCACGGGTATGGTATTAATTTAGCCGAGTTTAGCCTTGATGGTCACTGGCTACTAATTGCTAACTTTAGTCACAGCGCAAGAGTGTTTGTCAGGAACTCTGACGAACACTGGCAGCATGGGCAAGACATCACTCATTCCGCCCCTATTGGCAAAGCGATGTTTAGCCCCAATGGCCACTATTTATTAACAACGGATTTCCAGAGCATAAAAATCCATTGTGTGGGGACCAAAGATTGCTGGGTGGAAGAAGCGAACATTAATCTCAATGACATCGTCTCTGACGCAAAAGAAATCTTCAAGATTGACCTTGCCAAGTTCAATCCCGTCTTCAGCACCTGTAATAATCGTTTTGTGGTGCGCACTAAGCATACAGCTAGGGTATACGCTAGAGAGAATGATGGAGTATGGAAGCAAGAAACTACCATCAATAGTCATGATGAGCTCTTGTATGCCACGTTCAGTCCCGATGATAAGGAGCTGATAACCGTTGTGTGGGGAGGAGAAACCAGGAAAGTTAATTTTTATACCAGAAATCCCGATGGGGACTGGATAAAGCAATCCACCATATCTTACGATCAGGCTTTCTTTAGGCGACCTTTTCTTGTTCCTCCAGAAGTAAGCCCAAATGGCAACTACATCATGATGATTAATTTCAGTATGTGTAGCTGTGCTGGAATCGCAGTGATTCATGGGCGGCATCCTGATGGATCCTGGCAAGAGGAATACACCATTCATCATGCTGGTCGTATCCATACGGCTGCCTTCAGTTCTGATAGCAGCCATATAGTGACAACGGGCGGTGACAATCTTGCCAGAATCCATCACAGGGACTCTGTCGGTCACTGGAAAGAGACAGCTACCATCGATCATGGTGATTGGGTTGTGTCTGGCTGCTTCAGCCCCGCTAATAATTTTGTGATGACAAGCTCCGTGGGCGTCAATTGTACCAGTGTCACAAAAATCCATGGACGAACTGCTGACGAGAAGTGGGTCCCTAAAGCAACCTTTCCCCGGCCTGGCGATGCTCGCTTTCCAGCCACTCTCAGTCCTGATGGTAGTCACGCATTGACGCTTTCTAGCCCCTCTAAAGAAGCAATAATCTGGTCTATTCAGAGTGATCATGTCGAAGGACAAGACTCGGACTTAAAAGAGCCGCTAATCTTGGGCTTGAAAGAATCTTCGGTATAGCTTTGCTTTTTGGTAAGTAAGTGCCAGGAAAGTTTTGTGCAGCCGCCGCTTTCCTGGTGCGCCCCACATTGGGGATACTGGTTGAGCACTTTTCTTTTTTCAGCCCTGCTAAGTCGTGATAGAGTTACCCGCACTAAGTGACACCAGGGAAGTTTCCCCATCAGTGGACTCGATCATGACCTATTCCCTTCGTTCAGTGCGTATAATGGCGCTGCTGTTAATCACCAGCCTGTTGGCTGCCTGTGGCTTTCATCTGCGCGGTGCGGTTACCGGCAACAGCAATATCCAGCAATTGGCTGTAGCTGGTCAGGATCCGACCTACATTCGTTATTTTTCCAGGGCTTTGGAGCGCAGCGGCGTGGACGTCAGCGACCTGGCACCATGGCAAGTTAATATTTTGCGGGTTGAACGCAATGCCCAACAGCAGGGTGTTGCTGTCGGTGGTTTTTTTGAACAGCGCATTGCCATTAGTGTGACCTACCAGTTACAGACGGCTACTGGTTTACCGTTGTTTTCTGCACAGACCCTGACTCGCGAGCGCTTTGTAACCCAGAACGAGAATGCGCCCAATGCAGCTGAGTCTGAGCAGTCCATTGTCTTTTCAGAGTTGCGTGAAGAGCTGATTGTCGCCATGTTGCGTCATCTGTTCAGTCTTTCCGAAGCGCAACTGGTCAATGAGGCAGAGAAAGTTGAGGCAGCACAACGGGCCAGAGAGCAGTTGGAAATAGATGCTGCAAGACAAGACCAATCGGAATTGTGACCCTTGAAGCTGCGTACTGATCAACTGACTGCCCAACTAAAGAAGCAACTGGCGCCCGTTTACATCATCAGCGGTGATGAGCCATTGCAGATTGCCCAGTGCTGTGATCAGATTCGCCAACACGCCCGGACAATCGGTTTTTCTGAACGTCACGTTTTTCATGTGGAGAGCGGTTTTGACTGGGGAGATTTTCTCAGCACTGCCAACAGTCTCTCTCTGTTTGCCCAGCAGCAGATTCTGGAATTGCGGATGCCCGGTGGCAAACCGGGGGATACGGGCAGCAAGTCGTTGTTGGAATATATTTGTCATCCGTCGTCAGATAACCTGTTGTTGGTCATTACTGACCGGCTGGATAACGCTCAGCAAAAAGCCAAATGGTTTAAAGCCCTGGAACACGCCGGTGTGTTTATTCCCATCTGGCCGATTGAGTCTGCCCAGTTGCCGGGCTGGCTTGCCCAGCGGTTACAGGCCGATGGCTATCGGGCAACCCCGGAAGCACTGGTGCTGATCGGGGAGCGGGTTGAGGGCAATATGCTGGCAGCCTCCCAGGAACTGGAAAAGCTTAAGCTGTTGGCTAAAGACAAGTTGATCGATGAGACCACCGTTGAAGAAGCCGTCTGCGACAGCGCGCGCTTTGATGTGTTTCACCTACTCGATGTTGCCCTTGGCGGAGACATCAAACAGTGTGTGCGTATTCTCAGTATTCTGAAAGGGGAGGGCGTTGAGTCGCCTATTATTCTCTGGGCGCTGGCGCGGGAAATACGTCTGCTTAGTCACCTAAGCCGACAGATTTCCCAGGGCGTGGCCATGGAGCTGGCGCTGGAGCAGTCAGCCAAAGTCATGGGCTTTGCCCCATTCATGTTGAAGCGGCGCAAAGCGTTGCTGAATAAAGCGTTGCAGCGCAACAGCGAACGCAGCCTGCGGCAAATGCTGCATGATGCAGGCAAGGTTGATCGCTGCATAAAAGGGCTTGATCGAGGCAACGCCTGGGATCAGCTGCTGAGCCTGACGCTGCATTTGGCTGGCATGTCACCGATGACCATGTTGCCTACCTGACGGGCAAAACGCTTTTGCCGGGCGTGATGTGCGGCAATCATGACGTCGATTGCTTGTTGGTCGTAAGGACGCAGCCCCGAGAGAATCATGGTTTTCTCGCCTGTGCCCACCACTTGACCTTGGTCGTAGTAGACAAACTTGAGCGTTACCTTACCGCGTTTGCCATTGACTTCCATCGTTGCCCCTGCCGCTTCCAGGTGCGGGCATTGCAAGTCAACCTGGGTCATTTTTAAAGTCATACTGTCGTATATTACCAGCGGTTTGACAGTATTGATCATTATCCCGTGCGACTCCATCAACGGGACAAAAACATTGGGGAAGTTCTCTCCCGAGAATGCCACATAACTGCGCACCAGTTGTTCGATCATGGGCGTGTTGTGACTGCTGGCACCACTGTGCTTGATATCCAGATACATCTTGCCACTAAAGTCACAAATACTTTTGTGACCCTGATCTCGAGCGCAAACTTCCAGCTCGACGCCATTGGTGACCATATCTTTGAACGTGACGAGCATATCAGCATATAACCCTTCACTTAGCAGGATTTTGGCAAACAGCAGGTCACCGGGGACGCAGAAGCGGGAGTTGTCTACATCGTGCAGGGGGTTAAAATCATTGGCAACACGCTTGGCAAACAGACTGGCTTGCTCGCGGGTGAACGAAAAACGGTTGTCGGCCAAAGAGGTGCAGTATTGTTCGATAAACATAGTGTCAAATGGTGTTTGGGTCGGTTTCCTGCCACAAACATCCAACAGGGTAGAGCATTCTTCCGGCTGCTGGATGCTAATCCATCGGTGACAGAGATATCAAATCGCGTATCTTAAGCTAGCCGACCGTCTTAGCCCTACCAGTAAATCGTAGCTTTTTGTTTACTCTTGGTGGTACAAATTTTGCGCCTTCATTCACCAGATGTCGAACTGCCTTTCAAGCATTTGCCGGGTTATCGATAACTTTGGCGACTTGCAGTAACAGTAACGGTTGCGCTCAAAGCCCTACGTTATTCCTTTGCAGTACTTGTTCAGCGCGATAACTTGAGCGCACCAGGGCACCGGAAACCACCTCCAGAAAGCCTTTATCCAGCCCCCACTGCCGATATTTGGCAAATTCATCCGGAGTGACAAAGCGATGGATAGGCAAGTGGTTTAGGGTCGGTTGCAGGTACTGGCCGAAGGTTACAATATCCACATTAACGGCACGCAAATCGTCCAGGGTTTCCTGGATCTCTGCGTCCGTCTCGCCAAGCCCGAGCATTAGGCTTGTTTTGGTCAATACGTCGGGGCGATACCGTTTGGCGTGTGCCAATACCGCCAGCGTCTGCTCATAACTGGCCCGAGGGTCGCGCACCGGGTGAGTAAGGCGACGCACGGTTTCGACATTCTGGGCGAAAACGGCAATACCGCTATCAACGACAGTTTCAATATCACGCTCAACACCGAGGAAGTCAGGGGTCAAGGCTTCGACGTCAGTGTTCGGATTAACTTCCTTAACTCGACGGATCACCTGTGCGTAGTGACTAGCACCACCATCGGGCAGGTCGTCGCGGTTAACCGAGGTGAGCACCAGGTACCTGAGATTCATCAATTTCACCGAATGGGCGGTGTGCTCTGGTTCATCCTGATCCAGCCAACCTTTGGGATTGCCGGTATTCACGGCACAAAACCTGCAGGCGCGGGTACACGTATCGCCCATCAGCATGATGGTGGCAGTCCCGGAACTCCAGCACTCGTTGATGTTGGGGCACATGGCCTCTTCGCATACCGTACTGAGCTTATGAGCGTGAACGGTATTTTTCACCTCTTTATAACGTTCACCGTAGCTGACTTTGACCCGCAACCATGAGGGCTTGCGTTGCATGGTGTGCTGGTGACCAGCACTGGCTTTGATGCCATTTTTAATGGCAGTAATACCCTTGTCGTTAACAAACTTGGTGCCGCTCTTTATCTTGGCAGTGCTCTCTATTTGCACGACAGGAATAATCTGTTCCGGTTTCATCGAAAACCTCGCGAGAAACCCAGTACTTTTAGTACTGAGAGGGATAGCGACCAGCCTGATAAGACTGGAAAACTAACTTCTTTTGATATGAGCACTTTCGGCATCTTCCAGTATTGCGGTTAAAATAGTCACTGCTATTATTCACCTGTCTTTGCAGACCTACCTCCGGGCTGCAGGAATGTTAAGCCTGCGGAGTTCGTGTGAGACTTGGGGAGCATGGGTTGATTCGCAATCGTAAAAGCTCCCAACGTGGAACTTTTGTGCGAAAACCAAGCCTGTTCCCTGAGCAACGAACGATGAAACAGGAAGCCTGTTGGGTGACTAACAGGAATCCCGCTCCTGCAGGGGCGGGAGGATGTCAAGTGCTGATTATTTCCGGATAATTTAAGGCTTTTTGCAAGCACGTCAGTAAGCGCTGACGGACATCTTCGATCTCAATTGGTCCCAACAGTGTAGCCATATCCACTACCTCAAGTCCGGGGTAGCCACAGGGGTTAATGCGCCTGAACGGTTCCAGCTCCATCGCTACGTTCAGGCTGAGCCCGTGGTAGGAGCACATTTTACGAAACCGCAGCCCGAGTGAGGCGATCTTGGCACCATTAACATAGACACCGGGCGCCGACGGATTGTTGCAGGCATCAATTCCGAAACCGGCCAACAGAGCGATAATGGCATTCTCTATGGCAGTCACTACCATTTTCGGGCCACAACATTTGCGGCGGACATCCACAAGCAGATAGACCACCAGCTGCCCGGGGCCATGGTAGGTGACCTGGCCACCGCGATCCACCGGGATGACCGGAATATCACCGGGGCAGAGCAAATGTTCACGCTTACCGGCCTGTCCGAGGGTAAATACCGGGTTGTGCTCGACCACCCACAGCTCGTCCGGCGTTTGGGCATCGCGCTGGTCAGTAAAGGCTTTCATGGCCTGCCATACCGGCTCGTAGTCCCTGCGACCAAGGTGACGAACCATCAGCCGGTGTGCAGCGATCAGGACGTCTGACATCAGATAACCATGTGCACCCGGCCGCTGGCTTTGAGCTCCTCAAACAGTGCTTTCAGTTGCGGTTCACCGGTGGCGTGGATAACCACAGTGGCTGACATATATTTGCCGTTACTGCTGGTTTTCATTTTTACGTGGCCATCAAAATCCGGTGCGTGGTTGGTGACCACTCTTACGACAAAATCTTTATAATCCGGCGCGGAGTGACCCACGATCCGAATGGGGTAGTCGCAAGGGAACTCAATTTTTGGCGCTTGGTCTGCTTTCATGTTACTACACCAATATCATTTGCGAGATTGTGCAAAGATACCAAGTTCCCGTTGCGGATACCGCACTTTTTTTTGCTTGTCTGGCCCTCTAAAGAACTCTCCAGTGGAGCTGAAGAGTTCCAGTAAACACGGTGCGCCAAGAACAAGAGATCAGGCCAGAAGTCCGGTAAAAAACAGTACAATGCTGTCCCAGAGGCGCTTGAAAAAGCCACCAGGCTCGACGCTTTGCATGGCGGTCAGGGGGACTTCACGCACAACCTCATCTTCGAGCATAACTTTCACGCTGCCAATGGCTTGCCCCTGGGCGATAGGTGCTTCAAGTTTTGGGTCAATAACAAGCGATGCGGTGAGGTTTTTTCCGGTTCCGCGCGGTACGGTGACAATCAGATCTTCGGCAATGCCGGCGGGAATTTCGCTGACCTCGCCTTTCCAGACCTTAACGATCTGCAATGGCTCGCCCGCTTTTTTCACGTCCACGTTTTCAAAAAAGCGAAAACCGTAGGTCAGCAGCTTTTGTGCGTCATCGGCCCGCTGTTTCTCGCTGGGTGAACCGAGCAATACCGCAATTAAACGACGTCCGTCGTGGTTTGAGGTCACTGCCAGGTGGTAGCCGGTATCTTCGATATGGCCGGTTTTCAGACCATCCACATGGGGATTGGTCCACAGCAGACGGTTACGGTTGGCTTGGCGGCGCAAGGGTTTGCCGGTTTTCTTGTCAACGCCGTACTGAAAGTACTTTTCGGCGTACAGGCCATATTGCTCCGGATAGTCTTCAACGATGTGCTTGCTCAGGGTAGCCATATCCCGAGCTGTGGAGTAGTGATCAGGTGCTGGCCAGCCAGATGCATTCTGGAACAGGGTATTGCTCATGCCCAGCCGTTGTGCCGTGCTGGTCATCAGTTGGGCGAAGGCGTCCTCGCTACCGGCAATGTATTCCGCCATGGCCACACTGGCGTCGTTGCCGGAGACAATAATAATGCCCTTGAGCAGGTCTTGCACTGATACCCGTTCACCCACCTCAATGAACATGGTAGAGCCGCCCAGGCTCCAGGCTTTTTCGCTGACCAGGACTTTGTCGTCTAATTTGATATTACCAGCGGCCAGTTCCATCTCTGCCAGGTAGGCGGTCATCATTTTGGTCAGGCTGGCCGGGTGCATGACTTCATCGGGATTTTGGGAGGCCAGGACTTCGCCACTACGGGCATCCATCAGGATGTAGCTTTTCAGGGAAACTTCGGGCGGCGAAGGAATCTGTCCAAAAGCGCCGGCGTGGCCTGCGACCACAAGACCGGCCATGGTCAAAGCTCCCAGCCAGCGGCGGGGAGAAAACATTCTTTTGCACATGCAGGTAAATGCTCTGAGTGTATAGGGTTGTGTCATTATAAAGTGCAAATTTTAAGCGATTAACTACAACTTACAACGGCTGATTTTGATTCAGCGGGCATGTTAGCACAGTCAGTTTGAAGATATTCAGAAAAACCTGACTACAATTGGTTCTCAAGGCATCTGGCCAGATTTCAGGTAAAGCGAAAGGCGGAAAAATCCCTACGAAAAGGAACTTTTTTATCTGAGCAGGCACTAAAGTAATAGTCTGTTGACTGCACAGCGTTTGCCGCGAGTTTTTGCTGTTGCCAGCCTACTTGTTGTTGCCAGCCTAAGCGTGCTGATCATTTTTATTTCAGCTACCTGTCAGTCAAGTGCGGTTAACTAAATACTTTTTTCAGGAACAATGCCATGAACCCAACCGCGCCTGACTCCAGTACCCAGCAATTTCGCCATCCCAGTACTGATCGACATTCAATCGATCTGATTAGAAACAAAGACAAGCAGCGGTGGGCTCTGTGCTCGTTGAGTGGTGATGATCCGCACATCCTCAACAAACCAATACAATTATTCTGTGGCCATCGGGTCTGTAAGTGGTGCCTGGAAACAGCTTTCCTCAAGCAGGATCAGTTTTATTGCCCGGCAACAACATTTTCAGCACACTCGCAGAATGATCGCTGTGGCCAGCTGGTCACTACCAGCCACCCCAGGTTTATTGATATTGCTGGCGAAACGGATATCAACGGCCTGCTGGTTAGCTGTGCCTTTGCCAGCGAAGGATGTCTCTGGCAAGGCAAGTACGGGCACTATGCAACCGTACACGTTGTTGACTGTGAGCAAGGCAAAAAACGATTCCTGGCCGACACGGTGGCCAGTCTGCAAGGGTTGCTGGCAAGCAAGCAGGCTGAAATTAATACGCTGGTTAAGGAAAACAGTCAGCTCAGGGAGAAGGGTGTCGAAAGCCAGCAAACCATCGCCCGATTAAAAGAGACAGTTACACTGCGTGACCGCAAGATTGAGGAGTTAAATAGAAAGCTCGCCGACAGTGAATGTCAGCGACTGAGTACTGAAGAAATTATACGACTGCTTAGTGATGAAATTTCCGCGTTAAAGCTGGCGGCTAATCATTCTGAACCGCAAGCGTCGGCTTTGCCGGTGGTGGCAGCGCAAAGTGCGCCCAAACTGGCCAAAAATCCGGCTAGCGTACCGGTAGAGAAGAAGGCTAACGTTCAAAACACTCAGGCAAGCGCCGCTGGTGCTGCTGGTGGTGGTTCCCAGATGTTTTGGATCAGGGATGATGAGATTTTTTCGCCCACATTTACCAAGGTTTCCAGAACATTTGAACTCGGGGGTACCAAGGGAGAGTTCCTGTTTGGCAAGTCCTACCGCTACTCTCCCATTGGCCTGTTCTTCCGGCTGCATGGAGACTCCGGCTCTGCTGGCTGGCCTTGTGCGAAAACCATGACTTTTACCCTCAAAGAGCTCAATGGCAACGGTAAAGATGTGGTTCGCTCCGTGCACTTTCCCCGAACACCAGCACAATGCAAGGATAACCCTGGTGACAAGCCGGGGGCGGCCGTCGGTTTTCGGGAGTTCTGCCCTGAGGATGTTTTGGAGTACAACCTGGATCGCAGAAAGCCCAATTTTTTTAATAGTGACGGTTTGTGTCAAGTGGAAGTTGTGGTCCGTGACACCAAGCTTGACGAAGTTGCCGGCCCCGCTTACGAGTTGGATTACAGAAGCGTTGGTTTACACTGGCCAGTCAGAGATTTCAGGAGTCGGATCAATGCTTCGGAGACGTGGAAGTATCGCTGCTCAAGCCCGCTTTTCCTAACAGCAGAAAATGGTTACCAATTAAGCCTCACAATGGATGTGAATGGCACCTATGTTCCGGGTAAACACTCTACTTCCATTAAGGCTGTGTTGGAGGAGAATAGACCTCATCACCTTGCGTGGCCGCTTAAGGGTGTACTGTTTATTCGATTGCTGGATCGCAATGCGGCGACGCGACAAGATGTCGAACTCATGCTGCCAGTCGAATTCAACAAGCCTGCGCCACGGATGAGTTATTGCTCTAGCAAAGCTGAGTCGAGTGAGGTGGAATTTTTCAAAAAGCGACTCCTGTCCCAGTCGGAGTCACCCGACAAGCCATGCTACCTGGCTCATAATGAAATAGTGATTGAGGCTTCATTTTTACCCGAATAATGGGCTTTTTGCGGGATCAACGCGTGTCGATACATCAAGTCGGCTTTTGGATTGCAGCAGCACTACGCATGAGGCCGATGTTTCGTCCTTGATCAGGACTTACCGAGTCAGTCAGGACTATCGCTCCACTCAAGGAAGTGCCATCGGGCTACAAGATTGATGCAAGTAGGGCGAGCTGTCAGGTTAACAATTTTCATGGGGATTAATAGCAAAGAAATCTATCACAGGACGATTTTATCAGGCATTGGCAGACCTGACTTGCCGAAAAATGATTGCGGATAAAAAATGCGACAAGCGTTAACTGTCAAGCCCTGTCAGCAATAACTGATTATCGTGGCAAGGCATTTAAACACCCTCTACTTTTACCATACCGATACACAACAGTGAGCCAGTATTGTTTACCCGGCCGTATTAGCAGTAAAGAGTTCTATGATCCGAAAAGCGTGGGATAGTGGGAGTGATTTAATGTTAAACGAAGACCTGTACGAGTGTCTGATTGAACTCGGCATCAATGAGCCCAAGGCGCGGGCGGCGGCAAAGGAAAATGCCAAGCTGACGGAGATGGGTGAAGATATTGTCACCATTCGGCAAACGGTCTTTGAACTCACTCGCCAAAGTAGCGGCATGAATGAGCGGCTGATCAATGTTGAAGAGTTGATGAAAGCCCTCTTTCAGCGCATTAGCAACATGGAGCAGTGGCAGTGCCAAAATGATGGTTACCTGAGTGACTTTGAAGGACGCCTGACAGGCGTCGAAGGAAAGCTGGATAATGTTTCCGGTCGCCTGACCGGAGTTGAAGACCGGCTGACCCGGGTCGAAGGTGAGTTGTCTGAGATCAAGGGCATGCTGAAAATACTGGTGGATCGGGAGTAGGTGTTCACCGGAAAAGAGCGGGAAGCCCAGTACTTTTAGTGCTGGGAGGGATAGCTCGAAGTCCGACAGGCCTCCTCATGAGGCCTATCCTGTTGCTCGATGTATTGTTTGAGAATATCTATCGGCGCACCATCCACTGAACCGGCAAAGTATGAAGGACTCCATAGAGCATTTTTCATGTAGGCCGGTTTTATAAGCTCTGGGTGGTATTGTTTCAACTGTCTGCTGGAAACGCCTTTTAAACTGTTTACCATCTTTGATACAGACACCTTTGGAGGATAGTTAACTAAAAGGTGTACATGGTCTTGCTCTCCATTGAACTCCGCCAGTTCTGCCTCAAAGTCAGAGCACACACTTCGGAATATTTTTTCCAGAGTCAACAGATGCTCTTCTGTGAACACCTTTCCCCTGTACTTTGTGACGAAAATGAGATGTACGTGAAGCATAAACATGCAACGTCTACCCCTCCTTAACTCCATTAGACCAACCTTGTTTTTGCTTGATAACGACTATATTATAAGGTTTATGAGAATTCAGACCAAGACATTATCGGTCAGAGTAAAAGACAAACACGCAAAAGTTCTACGACAAATGGCTTTTGAAGTGAATCAAGTCTTTAATATGGCAAACGAACTATCAATGACGGCTTATCGCAACCACAGCGAGCAAGGCCCGATAGTTCCTGTTTGGCTGTCTGCGTTTGATATTCAAAAGAAAACCGCCGGTATCCAGAAGGAGCGGGGATTCAAAATTGGCTCTCCTTCGGTTCAGGAAATAATCGCTATTCATGCGAAAGCCAGAAATCAGTTCAAAAAAGCAAAGCTACGTTGGCGTGTAAGCTCTGGGAGCAAGCGCTCTCTTGGATTCATTCCTTTCAAAAGTCGAGCTGCAAAGTGGGTCAACGGACAAGTCAAGTTTGCAGGCCAATACTTTTCTGTCTGGGATAGCTATGGTCTTTCAGGGTATCAATTCAGAGCTGGTAATTTCTCTGAAGACAGCCGTGGACGCTGGTATTTCAATGTAACAGTACAGGTTGATACTCAACCAGCCACTGGCACAACAGCTATTGGCATTGATCTCGGGTTGAAGGATTGCGCCACCTGTAGCGATGGCACGACACTTGTCGCAAGCCAGTTCTACCGACAGCTAGAGGAAAATCTCGGCAAGGCACAGCGGGCTAATAAGAAAGCCCGCGTCCGTTCTATCCACGCCAAGATCAGGAACCGGCGTAAAGACACTATCCACAAATTTACGACCGCATTGGCAAACAACCATGCGGCAATCTTCGTTGGCAATGTGAGCAGCTCTAAGCTGGTAAAGACCAAGATGGCAAAGTCTGTCTTGGACGCTGGTTGGGCAATGCTCAAGACTCAACTGGAATATAAAGCCGTTGGGCGATCAGTTGTGTATGAAGTCATCAACGAAGCCTACTCCACCCAGACTTGTTCGTGCTGCGGGGTAATCCCCGACAGTAGTCCGAAAGGTAGAGCAGGTTTGCGAATAAGAGAATGGACTTGTTCAGAGTGCGGAGCTGAACACCTGCGTGACATTAACGCAGCAAAGAACATTCTTGCGGCGGGGCATCGCCGTCTAGCTGTAGGAATCCCGCTCCTTTAGGGGCCGGAGGATGTCAATGCTTAATATTTGTATATCTGCTCTTCACCCACACTTAATGTTCTCCCTGATAACCCTAAGGCGCAGCGTCGACAGCAGCTGTCGGTCGCGCAGTTGCGCGCTTGGTGACCGGCTGTTCGTAAACCAGGTAGGGCGCAGCCAGCCGACCTGCCTCCAGGCTTTCCAGTAACTGTTCCAAATGCTCGGGGCTCTCTACCGGACCGATTCTCACTCGATAAATGGGTGTCGCTTCTTCACTTTTGACGACTCTGGCCTGCACGCCAGTTTTGGCAAAAACCTCGCGGCGCATCAGTTGGGCATTATGGTGGCTTTTCAGTGCTGCCAGTTGCAAGTAGAGTAGTTGGCCATCACGAATGGGTGAGCGAGTGAAGGTTTCCGGATCAATCCCTTCGATGGTCACTTTGGCCAGTCCTGAATCAGCAAAGCCCAGTTTCCGGGCTGCAACGTAGGAGAGATCGATTAAGCGCTCGCTGTGAAAAGGCCCTCGATCATTTACCCGCACCACCACCGAATGCCCGTTCTCCACATTGGTGACTTTGACGTAAGAGGGCAGTGGCAAGGTTTTATGGGCTGCGGTCATCTTGTACAGATCGTAAATTTCGCCGTTAGCCGTCTGCTTGCCGTGGAATTTGGTGCCATACCACGATGCCAGTCCGGCTTCAGAATAACCATTGGCAGTGGCCATCGGTTGATAGCTCACGCCGCCCAAAGTGTAGGGCGTATTTTTCAGGGGCACTTGAATAGGGGCTGGAACGGCATCCGGAATGGCACTGATATCAACCGGAGGGCCCAAAGGTGGACCATCCTGAACACTCTCTTTGGTAGTGGGACTGCTACAGCCGTGCAATGCCAGCAGCAGGACCATCATGCATGTGTAGGGGGTAAAGCTTTTGGCCTGGATCACCCTTGCTTACCTTTGGCTGGTGTTTTTTGCAGTGCCAGTGAGTTTTGGTAACTCTTCATTACTTCCTCACCCAGCTGATGAACCGCCAGGGCATACATCTGGCTGCGGTTATAGCGGGTAATGACATAGAAGTTATGCAGTCCCAGCCAATACTCCGCACCTGCGCTACCCTCATGTTTCATGGGCAACACAGTAGACGACATTGGTAAGTTTTTGGGTACCTTCCAGCCTGCCTTGCGCACCTGGATCACTTCTTTGTCCGGCTTTAAACCAGCAGAAACCACCTGATCGGAACGTCTGCCGGAAGTCCGGGCTTGTACCGCTACTGCATCGCCATATTGCCAGCCATGTTTTTGCAGGTAATTGGCCACACTGGCAATGGCGTCTTCATCGCTCAGCCAAATGTTGGCTTGCTGATCCCCGGTAAAGTCCATGGCATAGGCCCGGTAGCTCGAAGGCATAAACTGGGGAATGCCCATGGCACCAGCGTAGGAACCGGTCAATTCAGTGGCGTCCAGTTTCTGCTCCCGGGCCAGTATCAACAGGTTTTTCAGTTCTTTTTGGAAAAATTCACTGCGCCTTGGATAGTCAAAGCCAAGAGTCGTCAGCGTATCCAGTACCTTGAAACCGCCAGTTTGGCGACCGTAGTAGGTCTCAACGCCGATGATGGCCACAATAATATGAGCGGGTACACCCAGCTCTTTTTCTGCCCTGGCCAGGGTTGCGGCATTGTCGCCCCAAAACTCCACACCTTTGGCAATGCGCTCAGGGGTAATAAAAATCTTCCGATAATCTTTCCACTCCAGGGTACCCTCTGCCGGGCGACTGATCAAATCCAGCGCTCGCTGGGAGCGCTCTGCCTGACCCAGAATGGACTCCAGCTCCGGACGAGAAAACTGATGTTCGGTTACCATTTCATCGATAAACGCATTTACATCCTGACGTCCCAGGTAAGCACCGGGCTCATTATCAGCCAGGGCGAACGATATCGGCATGTAGGCTATAGCCGTGGCAAGCAGGCTGCGGCCAATAGTCGCACGTAATACCCCCGGAAAATTCTTCATGCGTCCACCTTTTTTTGTAAAACTGATAAAAAACAAACACCGGGCCACTCACGCCCACTCCCTACATTAAATGACAATGTCCGTGAATGCCAAGCTCAATAGCTACCCTTTGCGCCCTAATGGGAAACGCCCAGGAATGATCGATGCGTGTGTATGGACATCAGAAAACCAAAGCCGACCAACAGGGTCAGCAACGAAGTGCCGCCACGACTAACCAATGGCAGCGGCACACCAACCACCGGCAACAACCCGCTGACCATACCGACATTGACGAATATGTAGACAAAAAATGTCAGAGTAATACTCCCGGCCAACAAGCGACCAAACAGCGTATCGGCGTTCAGGGTAATAAAGAGCCCGCGTCCCAGGATCAGAGCATACACGGCGAACAGTGCCAGGCAGCCGATCAGACCAAATTCCTCAGCAAGTACAGCAATAATAAAGTCGGTATGACTCTCCGGCAGAAAATCAAGGTGGGATTGGGTTCCCAGTAACCAGCCTTTGCCATCCATGCCACCAGAGCCAATGGCAATGGTTGACTGGATGATATTCCAGCCTGAGCCCCACGGATCACTCTCTGGATTGAGAAAGGTCAGCACTCGGCGCTTTTGGTAGTCGTACATAAAAAAGTGCCAGAGTATATAGATGGCCGGAATGGCCATAAAGATGGCAGAAAAAATAAATCGTTTACGCAGGCCTGCCAGCAGCAAGACAAAAATGCCCGATGACCCGATCAGTATGGCGGTTCCCAAGTCCGGTTGTTTGGCAATCAAAACCACCGGCACCACTACAATCGCCAGGGACAACACCACATCTTTGAGTGAAGGCGGCAGGCGACGTCGGGCCAGAAACGCGGCCATGGTGATCGGCATAATCAGTTTGATCACCTCTGAGGGTTGAAAGCGAAAGCCCGGCAATTGAACCCAGCGTTGGGCACCTTTTGAATGCACCCCAAACAGCAGTACCGCCAAGAGTAGCAACACGCCGCCCGCGTAGAACCATTTGGCCGATTGCATCACTACCCTTGGCGGAATCTGTGACACCAATAGCATGGCAGCCAGACTGACGCCCAGATAGGTGGCCTGGCGAATGACCACGGACATATCCTGACCCGTGGCGCTGTACAGCAAAAACAACCCGGCGCCACACAACAGCAGCAGAAATCCGAGCAGCACAAAGTCAATGTGCCAGCGCATGCTCAACCCGGGGCTGCGGCCAAGGTCGCCCAGGTTAATCTGGCGAACAAAATCCTGGTTAGCCATCAGGCATCTTCCTCAATGGTGTTTTGCGCGACCGCTAACCGGGGCAACAGGTAAGCGTCCATAACCTTTCTGGCGACGTTGGAGGCACCGTTGCTGTTTTCCAGAATGACGGCAATGGCGATTTGTGGGTCTTCTACCGGCGCAAAGGCAACGAACAGGCTATGATCCCGCTCGAACTCCTTGAGTTGCTCCGCATCGTACTCCTCTCCCTGGGCAATGCTGACTACCTGTGCTGTACCGGTTTTGGCTGCCATGCGATACTTTAACCCTTTGCCAATACGCCAGTTGGCGGTACCCTGGGGTGAGTGCACCACATCTTCCATGGCTTCAATGATCAGCTCCCAGTTCATGGCATCGGTATCGTCAGCGTTGTCGGTTTCGATGTCATCGCCCCAGAACTCCCCTTGCACTTCCGGAATGTCTTCCTTAACCAGCCGTGGTTGTACATAGCGTCCGCGATTGGCGATCAAGGCTGTGGATTCCACCAACTGTAGCGGCGTAGCCAGCATATAGCCCTGGCCGATAATGGCGATGACCGTTTCGCCGGGATACCAGGTTTCGCCGTAGACACCCTGCTTCCACTCTCTAGAGGGCAACAGACCGGGGCGTTCTTCACGAATATCGATACCAGTGCGATGGCCAAAGCCAAACTGACTGGCAAAATCATGAAGATTATCAATGCCCAGCTTGCCTGCCTGAATGTAAAAGTAGGTATCATTGGATACCGTAATGGCCTTGGGCAGATCAACCCAGCCATGGCCCGACCGGTTCCAGTTACGAAAGCGATGATCGCTGCCGGGTAACTGGAACCAGCCTTTGTCAAAGATTTTGTCTTCGGGCGTGACCACATCATTAGCCAGCAACGCCAGCCCCATAACTGGCTTGACCGTAGACGCCGGCGGATATTCTCCCAGGGATGCACGGTTATACAACGGTCGTTCGATATCCGTATTGAGAGCACTGAATGTTTTGCTGTCAATTCCGGTGACGAACAGGTTCGGATCAAACGCGGGATTGCTAACCATAGCTAGTACGCCACCTGTTTTCGGATCCATGGCCACCAAGGCACCCCGACGACCATTGATGGCCTCAACAGCCGTTCTTTGCAAGTCGATGTCCAGGTAAAGGTTGATGTCTTTACCAGCCTCTGGATTCTCTTTTTTCAGAACTCTCAGCACCCGTCCACGGGCGTTGGTTTCCACCTCCTGATAGCCAGGTTTGCCAAGCAGTACCGATTCATAGGAGCGTTCAATACCAATTTTGCCGGTGGTGTGAGTACCAGAGTAGATGGCCGGGTCCAGTTGTTTCAGATCCTGATCGTTGATTCTGCCCACATAGCCCACACTGTGGGCAAATAGCTCACCTTCCGGGTACTTGCGAATTAGCTCGGCGTTAATGTCCACACCTGGCAAGCGGAAAAGATTGACGGTGACGCGGGCGATTTCTTCCTCGGTCAGATCGAACTTCAGCGGTACCGCTTCATAGGGTCGTCGTCGTCTAAGACGCTGATGAAAACGTTGCAGCTCACCTTCTGACAATGGCACCAGAGCGCTGATATTGGTCAGCAGACCGTCCAGATCTTTGGTCTGCTCGCGGACAATGGACAAAATATGGCTGGGCGTATTCATGGCCAGCAGTTTGCCATTGGTGTCGTATATTAAGCCGCGCGTTGGTGGGATAGGCTGCACCAGCAGCCGGTTTTCATCCGATTGTGTCGACAGCTCTTTATAGCGGACCACCTGCAGATAGAACAGGCGGGAAACCAGGCCCATACCTAGCAGTGCCATCAATCCCACTGCCACCCAGATTCGGATGTTTACCAGTCGTTTTTCTGCCCCATGGTCCTTTAAGGTATCCTGCGGCATGTCATTTCTCAGTCATTAGTCGTCAATAAAGCAAAAGGGCCCGATCATATCACTGTTTTCACCAGGGCTAGGCAAAAAGTCGTCATGCGGGTAATTAGATGTTCAGTAGAGTTTTACTGTCAAGTGATTAATTTTCAGCCGTTGGAGTAGTATGCCAGTCTTGCATTCATCCGTGGAGGACAAAGCTGAGTAATAATTCAGTAAAGGGTCAGACTGGGCGATTGATGCCGCAGGGGATGGTAATAAAACGACTGTGGTTTTATAAATTGAGCAGCTTAATACACCTTATTTCTGAAAAATTATACGACTATCGACGTATTCAATCGACGTATCCATAAATATCAGGATTAGGCCTGACATGAAACAGCACGGAAAAAGGGGAGTAATACGGCGTCCGATTCTTGACTGAATGCGGGAGACTATCGACGGGCTGGTCATTGTAAATGACCGTTAGTCGGTCAATGATCATACCCAGGTCTTCGGCCACCCTGACCGTACTTTTGCCATTGACTGTGGTTTGTAGAAAAGCATCCTTAAACGCCTGCGACTGGTAATCAGTCTGATGCGCGAGCAAGACATCATTGGTCTGTTCATTGGCTATACGAAACTGAACAATGGTTTGCGGGAGAGCCAACAGCCAACCGTTTATGTCAAAAGCTCGCTCAAACTGATAGGCAATGACATTGCTCATGTAAAGCGCTTTCTTGTCGATGTGACCTGTCTTCAGGTTCTGGATGAAACGCCAGCGATCTTTAGTGAATTCGTTGCGAAAATCGTATTGCCAGGTCTTGAGCGGGCTTGTCTCCTCCGGGCTTTTTCCTTCGGTGCGCATACAGGTAAACCATTGAAAGGTAGTAGTCAGAGCGTGCATGTTTTTAAACTGCCTCGCGTACCTGGATTTCAACTGCACCAATCTGTGTCTGATCTGCTTATCCCGATGGGTATCTTGACCATCGACTGTGCTCAGGCATGAGATGCCCTCGTTAGAAGGGCACACGGCCCGCGCATTGGTCGTCAAGCCTTGGGAAGTTGCGGAAGTTGCGGCATTCAGATCATGTTGGGTTTTTGATGACAAGTCGGTCTGGACTGCTGCTATTGGATTCACAACTACCTCCCGGATGATTCAGTTGAGAATATAGCGCTGCAGCCCAAACAAAGCAGGTGAAAAAATAATAACAAGCCAAGCTATCGATAATGCCAAAATCACCAATGCCGCTGCTGACAATTGCATCATCACCAGATCCGTTCATATATGTGTGTTTTCTTTTGGTCTACAGTTACGAGGCTAACGGAGGGCTATCATGAATACGCTTTACGATACCGACTACGACCAGTGGGCGCAGCAGCAGAAAGAGCTGCTAAGCACCGGCCAGTTTGAGTTCCTGGATATTGAAAATTTGCTGGAGGAACTGGGGGAAATCATGGCCAGCAATCGGCATGCAATTTTTTCACAGTTGCTTCGACTCATCACTCATCTGTTGAAGTACTACTACCAGATGACAGTTCTTAATCCAAAACGACACCAACCACAGGAGTTCCGTAGCTGGACTGACTCCATTAGCGATGCGCGTGACCAATTGGCTCGGCTGATTGAAATCAGCCCGTCACTCAAACGGGAAATACCAGGGATGATTATAGGTGCGTATCCAACAGCCAAAGCCAGTGCTGTCCGTGAAATGAATCGTTACTTGCCTAAAGCACAATGGCTGAATGATGCAAGTTTTCCCGACCGTTGCCCCTGGCTTCAGGAGCAACTGCTAGACGAGGACTGGCTGCCGTGATCCGGCGATAGTACGGCAAAGATAATAGCGCAAAGATCTTCCGGAGATTGCCTTGCGCTGCTATTCCAACCAAGCAGGCTTTTACTTATGGTAGGGATGATGGTGCAAAATGCTCCAGGCCCGATAGACCTGTTCTGCCACGACTACTCGTACCAGTGGGTGAGGGAGTGTCAGCGATGATAGTGACCAACGCAGGTCAGCCCGCGCTAGGCACGAGGCATGCAAACCTTCTGGCCCACCCACCAGCAAACAGACATTGCTGCCCCTATGCAGCCAGTCACCCATGTTGGCCGCCAGCTTTTCTGTACTCCAGGCTTTGCCCAACACTTCCAGGGTGACCACCAGGTCGTTAGCGCCGATAGCGGCAAGCATCAATGCAGCTTCTTTCTCTTGCAGACGCTGGACATCAGAACCTTTGGTGCGTTTGCCCAGGGAAATTTCAACCAGCTCCAGCTTGACGTCGACCCCAAGGCGGCGGCTGTACTCCTGGTAGCCTTCACTGACCCAGTTGGGCATTTTGGCACCCACGCAGATTAGCTTTATCCGCATCAGGAGGGCTCAACGGCCGCCAGATCGACATTGTCCCAAAGTCTTTCCAGATCGTAAAACTGACGGGTGGCTGGCAGCATCAGATGCGCGACCACGTCGCCCAGATCCACCAGTACCCATTCGGATTTATCCTGTCCTTCAACACCCAGCGGCTTGATGCCGCGTTTTTTGCACTGCTCAATCACATTATCAGCCAGCGACTTCACATGGCGGTTGGATGTGCCGCAGGCGATGACCATGTAATCGGTGACACTGGTCTGGCCAGTGACGTCCAAACAGGTGATTTCGTTACCTTTGACTTCTTCAATCGCTTCGACAACAAGCTGCTTCAGTTCATCAGAATGCACAATTAACCTCTAATTCAGGACCGGGGACGGAAAGTCCGGGGCTATGGTTCCAGCCGTCAAGCGGCTGGCCATTCACAGTGGGCAGATTCTCAGCATTGACCAGAGAAGTCAACGACGGCAAAGCGTCGGGGCGGAAATCCCCTACTGACGGATATGCCCATCCCCGAGAACCACATATTTTTGTGACGTAAGTCCCTCAAGACCCACCGGCCCCCGGGCATGAATCTTGTCGGTGGAGATGCCGATTTCAGCACCCAGACCGTACTCAAACCCATCAGCAAAACGAGTTGAAGCGTTGACCATAACGGAGCTGGAATCCACGGCACGCAAAAAGTGACGGGCGCGAGTAAAGTCTTCAGTGACAATGGCATCGGTATGGTGAGAGCCGTAGCGATTGATATGGGCAATGGCTTGCGCCATATCTGTCACTACTTTAATAGCCAGCACCGGTGCCAGGTACTCTTCTGACCAGTCGGTATCGCTGGCCGGCGTAGCATTGGACAGAATCTTGCAGGTTGTCGGACAGCCACGCAATTTTACCTCGTGCACTGTAAACAAGGGCGCCAGTTCGTTCAGCAACTCGTGAGCCACATCCTGATGCACCAGCAAGGTTTCCATGGCATTGCACACGCCAAAGCGGTGGGTCTTGGCATTCAGGGCGATACGCACTGCCTTGTCATGGTCAGCGCGATTATCCAGGTAAACATGACAGATACCATCCAGGTGTTTGATCACGGGCACCCGCGACTCGGCGCTGATCCGTTCGATCAGGCCCTTACCACCGCGCGGCACAATCACATCCACGTATTCGGGCATGGTGATCAGTGCGCCCACTGCGGCACGATCTACCGTGTCAACCACCTGTACCGCATCTTCCGGCAGTCCGACTATCGCCAGTCCTTGTCCGATGCAGCAGGCAAGCGCCCGGTTGGAATGGATCGCCTCACTGCCGCCGCGCAAAATTGCAGCATTGCCAGCCTTCAGGCACAGACTGGCTGCTTCCACCGTGACGTTGGGGCGTGACTCATAAATGATGCCGATAACTCCCAGCGGCACGCGCATTTTGCCCACCTGAATACCACTGGGCACGTACTTCAGGTCATCAATGGTGCCGATGGGGTCGGGCAGGGCAGCAACCTGACGCAATCCTTCGATCATGGTGTCGATCCGGGCGTCAGTCAGCTCCAGGCGGTCGAGCATGGCGGCATCCAGCCCTCGTTCGCGTCCACTATCCAGGTCTTGACTGTTGGCCTGCTTCAGTACGCTGCGTCCGCTCTCCAGGGCTTCAGCAATGGCTAGCAAAGCCTGATTTTTCCGCGCAGTATCGGCCATGGTCATGATCTGGCTGGCTTGCCGGGCTCTCTGGCCCAGTCCGTGCATATACTGCGTCACTTGTTCGGTCAACGTTTTCTCTCCCGGCAAAGATCATCAAAAAGCGCCATGGTATCAGTCTGCAATCGGCATGGTAAATTCAAATATCGCCCCACCCTCGGGGTTGCGCTGAAAGGTAAGCCGACCGCCGTGGGACTGAATAATGGAATGGCAGACGGTCAGACCAATGCCCATACCATCGGGCTTGGTGGTGTAAAACGGAGTAAACAGCCGCTCTTCAGCATCGTCAGCCAGACCGTGGCCCCGATCAATGACTGATACCTTGACGAAATCGTCATTCACTTTGCAGGTACGCACATAGACACCGATATTGCGGGTGTCCATATCCCGCATGGCCTCCATACCGTTGCGAATCAGATTCAGCGCTACCTGCTGGATTTGCACCGGGTCTACCTTGACGTCTGGCAAACCTTCTTCCTGTTCCAGATGAATTTCCATGCTGTTGTTACGTGCATCCACCTCGGCCAGTTTGTAGGTGTCCTGAATCAGGCGATTTGGATCAACACTGCCCAGTACATGATCCGGTTTTTTCACAAACGAGCGAATCCGAGCGATAATTTCCCCGGCGCGCCGGGCCTGGGTGTTGATCTTCTCCATGGCCTCGTTCAGACCCAGATCGTCTTGCAGCTCAAGCCGGGCCAGCATCCGCCGGCCCACCTGGGCATAGTTGGAGATGGCGGTCAGGGGCTGGTTTACCTCGTGGGCAAAACCCGCGGCCATCTCACCCATGGTGCTCAGGCGTGAGACATGGGTCAGTTGTTCCTTCTGACTTTCCAGCTCGTCCAGTGCTTTTTGCAGGGCAGCTTGGTGGCGTTTTTTCTCCGAGATATCCTTGAACACCACCACTGCGCCGCTGGGAGTGCTGTTTTCCATGATGGGGGTGCAGGAAAAATCCACCGGAAAGACAGAGTTGTCGCTGTGCAGGAACGTGGCATCTTCCACGCTGGCGCTAACACCTTTGTGCAGGGAAATTTCAATGGAGGCCAGCGGATTGGGTGTCGTAGCATCTGGCACTGCCGACTCTGCTGGCTCAGTGTGGATCAGGTGTTTGAGGCTGAGGTTGGTCAGCTGTTCAATAGACCAGCCAGTCATCCTGGACGCTGCCGGATTGGCAAAGGTGATCATGCCGCGCCGGTCGAGGCCAAAAATGCCCTCATTCATGCTTTCCAGAATACGCGCCTTGTCGGCTTCGAGCTGACGGTTCCTGGCCGACAGCGCCTGTTCCAGTTTATGGATTTTCAGTTGGGTCTGGACCCGGGCAATCACTTCTTCGGCCTGGAACGGCTTGGAAATAAAATCCACGGCGCCGGTTTTCAGCCCCCGGACCTTGTCTTTCGTGTCGTCCAGCGCAGAGAGAAAAATAACGGTAATATTTTGCGTTTCCGGATTCTCTTTCAGTCGCTGGCACACCTCGTAGCCATCCATGCCCGGCATCATAATATCCAGCAGGGCGAGCGCTGGCTTGGCCTTGGCGGCAATTCTCAGGGCGCTTTCGCCATTTTTGGCAATCAACAACTTGTAGCCCCGACCATTGAGGGTTTGCAGTAGTACCTGCAAGTTGGTTGGATTGTCATCGACAAGAAGAATGCGCTCTTCTTCGTGCTGCTCGAGGGGAGCTTCAGCCAGATACATCGTCAGAAAATCCTGATATGGGAAGGGTCAACAGTGTAAAAATAGTCAGAAATAAGTAAGTTATCTTACTATAACCATGAATCCTGGCAGAATGATTCTGATCAATGACTAGTGGCTCAAGGCTTTTTATTGGTGTGGCTGTTATTTAGACTGGTCGCACCGACGAGGTAAAGTCCGGGAATTCTTTTCCACAACCGCCTCGTTCATGATTCAATAAGAAAAAATGTAAAATCAGCCTGCCAGCCGGCGGCAACTTACTCGCGATGGCTTGGTGTCTATGAAAATAATGTTGATTGGCGCAACCGGTTTGATTGGTCAGGATGTGCAAAAGCTATTGCAGAAAAAACAGCTGTCTTGCATCGCGCCGGATAAGGACGAGCTGAATCTGGAAGACCTACCGTCGATTGCTCGTTGTGTGGAGAAATATCAGCCAGATATTGTCATCAGCTGTGCCAGCTATAACGACCCGGACGAAGCGGAAAAAGAGCCAGACAAATGCTTGCTGATCAACCGCGATGCCATCGCCGCCCTGGCCGATGCCTGCCACCAACACAATGCTATTTTGCTCTACATCTCCACCTACCGGGTGTTCGATGGCAGCAAGAAAGAGCCCTACACAGAAGATGATATCCCCAACCCTGTCGGCGTCATGGCCACCAGCCGCTGGCAAGCGGAGCAGGAGATTATGGCGCGTTGTCCAAGGCATATTATTCTGCGCCTGTCCTGGGTGATCAGCCACTGGCGCGACAATCTGTTGAAATACTTGCTTGATCGCATCAGCCAGGAGCAAGAGGTAGCAGTGGTTGCCGATCAGCAGGGCTGTCCGACGCCCGGCGACGATGTGGCGCGGGTTATTGTTGCTATTGTGCAGCAACTTGATTGCCAGGCCGAACCATGGGGGACTTATCACTACGCCAGTGCCGAGCCGGTTTCGGAACACCGTTTTGCGGAAACCGTTATTGCCGAGGCATCACAATATCAGCCCCTGACCATTCGCAAGCTGCGTATGGATAAGCTGGATGAGCGCGATGGTCTGCAGGCGCCTGCCAATGCTACCTTGGCCTGTCGAAAAATTTTGAGTACCTTTGGGGTACACAACAAACCGTGGCGGGGCAGCCTTGCCAAGATGATCAGACGTTATTTTCACCACTGTTCTGTCAGCTAACCGTTGGCTGACAGCACCACAACCGGAGAACTGTCACCCATGCCCGGCGCGCCTTTTCCTGCGACACTGACCCGGATTGAGCACCTCAGCAGCAATACCTTGCAGCTGAGTTTCCAGCCAGCGGCCCATTTTGACTTTATTGCCGGGCAGTTCTTGCAGTTGCATATCGAAATCGACGGCACGGTTTATAAACGCAGCTACAGCATTGCCAACTCGCCAGCCGACTTTCAGGCTAGCGGCTTGCTGCAAGTGGCGCTCAGTCAGGTCGACGACGGCGTAGCCTCAACGTTCTTTCAACGTGCAGTGCCTGGTACCGAAGTTGGCATGACCGGCGCTTACGGCGCCTTGACGCTGCCAGAGCCATTACCATTATCTGGGCAGTTGATTCTGGTGGGCACCGGCACTGGCATAGCGCCCTATCGCAGCATGATTCCCCAGCTAGCCGCACTCGCTGCGGAGGGTAGGGCGATTACCACGGTAATGGGCTTCAGGTATCGCCGTGAGTGTATCTATGCCGAAGATTTTGTTTCGGTAGGCCGACAGCGGATTTGCCTGAGCCGTGAGCCCGTGCTGAATGCTAATGATGGCGAATATGCCGGTCGCGTCCAGGATCAGTTTGCTGCCCTGAACCTGAATCCGGAAAAAGATATGGCTTACCTGTGTGGCAATCCGGGGATGATCGATGACTGTGTTGCCCTGCTCAGGGATATGGGCTTTTCTTCCCGGCAGATCAAACGGGAAAAGTACGTTTACTCAGGCCACTGACGCTGGGCCGCCAGCACTGCCAGTGCCCAGAATAGTCCCAGACCCAGCCCCGTCAGGACATTGTTTAGCGGGTAAATCTGCAACACCAGCGTGGCCAACCCTTGCAGCAGGATCAGGACGGTTGCCAACACCGCACACAGGAGCTGCAATTTGCAAGGGCGGTGCTCTGCCACTAGCGCGGCCAGAGAAAACAGGACAAATGCTCCGGCCACCGTTGGTCCGGCAACATAATGCCCAGCCAGCCAGATTGAACAAAGCATGCCAAGCCCTCCCAGTAGCAAAAATGTCAGATTTTTTAGTCGCCTGGTCAGGTAGAGCCAAACCATCATCGCCACAAACAGCAGACCCAACAGTGGGGTGCTGCTAATTCCCACCAGCCAGTTAAATTCCTGTTGCAGCCAGGGCAGATCCATCAACCGCACCCATGGTGCGATTTGCTGTTCAATCCCGGCGAGAAAACCCTTGGCGGCGATGCTTGATAGTACCAGTACGAGGGTAAGAACAGGATACCAGACCAGTTTCGGTCGCCAGCGGTGGTGGATGGCCATCAATAGCGCCGGTACTACCGCCGCAACCGTGAGAGTAATAACGGATGCTACCAGCAGTGATCGGGGAATTTGATCATGGAATTCCAGCGCCGCCCCCGTCAAATAGCCGGGGACCAGGTAAGCCGGTGACCAGACCATGGCCGAGAGGATGTTGACGGTATAGAAAACCACCGGCGACATTCCCAGCATGCCCGCTACCGTTGGCACTACCGGGCGTACTGGCCCGAAGAAGCGACCAATAACTACGCTCGATATACCATAGCGACGAAAGAACGTTTCGCCCCTTTCCAGCCAGATCGGGTGGTGATTGAATGGCCACCAGTGGCGTACCTGGTGATGCCAGTGAAAGCCCACCATGTAACTGATGCCATCACCAATCACAGCGCCCAGAAACCCCCAGAACATCACCCAGTAGATCGACATCGAGGCGCTCCCGGCAATGGCAGCCAGGGCAAACAGTATGGCCACACCTGGCACCACCATACCCACCACCAACAACGATTCCAGACAGGCCACCACGGCAATTACCGGGCCGATGTACATGGTGTTGTGCTCCAGCCACAGGTGGATGGCGTCTAAGTAAGCATTCACGGTACGTTGCTGGTTCCTGTTGAGGGAGAGGAAGGTTTAAATCAGAAAACCACCTTGGCACGTTCTCTGTCAATGGTTGCAGCGCCAGTAAAAATGGTATTTTTGCGGAATGTCTGGCGAAATAATCGGGGTTTTCTGCTATTGTGGCTGCGTTTGCGCTGCCAGAGTCTGGCTCGTAGTAACGGCCACGGCTCTGGTGTATTCACTGTGAAAAGGAAGAAGTAATGGCGGAAATCATCAATACCGAAAACGCACCTGCGGCAATTGGCCCTTACGTGCAAGCAGTAGCCACTGGCTCCCTGGTTTTTACCTCCGGTCAGCTACCGATCGACCCGGCCACGGGCGAGATGCCTGCTGATGTTGCAGCCCAGGCGCTGCAATCGCTGAAGAATGTTCAGGCAATCGTCGCGGCCTCTGGCCTGACCATGAACAACGTGTTCAAAATGACCGTGTTTGTTAAGGATCTCAATACCTTCGCCACGGTGAATGAAGTTTACCAGAAGTTCTTTGACGACCTTGGTGCTGGCTACCCGGCCCGTTCCTGCGTTGAAGTTGCTCGCCTACCCAAAGATGCGCTGGTGGAAATCGAGGCCATCGCCCAGCGCTGATCGCTCTGCAAAAAAGTCTGTGATCACCGATGACAGGCTTTTTTTCTTTCCGCTTCACGAGGTTCTGCATTGATCGTGCAGTACGACAGGCAGTGATGTATCCTAGCGAGCTTTGCAGGATTCATCTTGTTATCAGGCGCTTTGCACAAGCTGTCTCTGGTACGTTGAATCCGTACATTGAATCACACTGATCCATGACCCCAAGCCCGTAGAGTGATGATGGAAGAGCACTACCAACCGCATCAGATTGAGAGCGCAGCCCAGCAGTTCTGGGAAGCCAATGACAGCTTTGCCGCCAACGAGCGCAGTGACCGGGAGAAGTTCTACTGCCTGTCCATGTTCCCGTACCCCAGCGGCCGACTGCATATGGGGCATGTGCGTAACTACACCATTGGCGATGTGATTGCTCGCTATCAGCGCATGCGTGGTAAAAACGTTCTGCAACCGATGGGTTGGGACGCCTTTGGTTTGCCGGCAGAAAACGCCGCCATCAAGAACAAGACCGCACCGGCACCATGGACCTACGAAAACATCGAGCACATGAAAGGCCAGCTCAAACGCCTGGGCTTTAGCTACGACTGGAACCGCGAACTGGCCACCTGCAAGCCAGACTACTACAAGTGGGAGCAGTGGTTCTTCACTCAACTCTATGAAAAAGGGCTGGTGTACAGAAAGATGGCCACCGTTAACTGGTGCCCCAACGACGCCACCGTGCTGGCCAACGAGCAGGTGGAGGACGGTCGCTGCTGGCGCTGTGACACCATCGTGGAGCGCAAGGAGTTGCCCCAGTGGTTTGTTAAAATCACTGCCTACGCCGACGAACTGCTGGCTGACCTGGACAAGCTGGAACACTGGCCGGAGCAGGTAAAGGCCATGCAGCGCAACTGGATTGGTCGCTCCGAAGGCGTGCAGATGACTTTCAAAGTCGCCAATCCGATAGACGGCGCACCGGACGAGTTCCGAGTCTACACCACCCGCCCGGATACGCTGATGGGCGTTACCTACGTCGGGATCGCCTCTGAGCACCCGCTGGCCAAAGCCGCAGCAGCCAATAACCCGGCATTGGCAGAGTTTATTCGGGAGTGCAAATCCAACGCTATGACCGAAGCGGAAATGGCCACCATGGAAAAGCTGGGGGTCGATACCGGCATCCGTGCCATCCATCCCATCACCGGCCGTGAAGTGCCCGTCTGGGCCGCTAACTTTGTCCTGATGGATTACGGCACCGGTGCCGTTATGGCGGTTCCTGCCCACGACCAGCGTGACTTTGAGTTTGCCACCCGCTTCGGGCTGCCCATTGAGCAGGTGATTGCTCCCGCCAATGGCGAGGCGATCGACCTGGCCGCTGCCGCTTTTACCGACAAAGGCGTACTGGTCAACTCCGGTCAGTTTGATGGTCTGACTTCAGGCGCCGCCTTCAATGCCATCGCCGATTTTCTGAGCAGCGAAGGCAAAGGTGAGCGTCAAGTCAACTACCGCTTGCGTGACTGGGGTGTCAGCCGCCAGCGCTACTGGGGGGCTCCGATCCCCATGTGCTACCTGGAAGATGGCAGCGAAGTGCCAGTACCGTTGACCGACCTGCCCGTATTGCTGCCGGAAGACGTGGAGATGGATGGCGTTCACTCCCCCATCAAGGCCGACCCTGAGTGGGCGAAAACCACCCTCAATGGCCAACCAGCCACTCGTGAAACCGATACCTTTGACACCTTTATGGAGTCCAGTTGGTACTACGCCCGCTACTGCTCACCCAAGTGCGACGACCAGATGCTTAATCCGGAGCAGGCCAATTACTGGCTGCCGGTGGATCAGTACATTGGCGGTATCGAACACGCCGTCATGCATCTGCTCTATTCGCGCTTCTTCCACAAGCTGCTGCGTGATGCCGGCTTGGTCAACAGCGACGAGCCGTTTAAGCGTCTGCTCTGTCAGGGTATGGTGCTGGCTGACACGTACTTCAAAATTGATGATAACGGCGTTAAGCAGTGGATTGCCCCTACCGACGTGGATAGCGAGTTTGACGACAAAGGACGTTTAATCAGGGCGACACTGAAAGCGACCGGCGAAGTGGTGGAACACGCGGGCATGAGCAAAATGTCCAAATCCAAAAACAACGGCATCGACCCGCAAGACCTGATCAACCAGTACGGTGCTGACACCATCCGCCTTTACGCTATGTTTGCTGCGCCGCCCGAGCAGACCCTGGAGTGGTCCGAAAGTGGGGTAGAAGGTGCTAACCGCTTCCTGCGCCGCTTCTGGAAGCAAGCGGCAGAACATATTGCCGCCGGTGATGTGCCAGCCCTGGATTTGCATGCCCTGACCAAAGAGCAAAAAGACCTGCGTCGCAAAGTCCATGAGACCATCAGCAAAGTGTCTGACGATTATGAGCGTCGTTTGACGTTTAATACTGCCATCGCTGCGATTATGGAACTGAATAACGCCATGAACCGCTTTTCGGTTAATACTGATCAGGATCGGGCGGTAATGCGCGAAGCCATCGAAGCCACTACGCTGATGCTGGCGCCGATCGTGCCCCACGCCATGCACAGCATCTGGCAAGCTCTGGGTCATGCTGAGCCGCTGCTGGACGCGCCGTGGCCGGTGGTCGATGGTGATGCCCTGGAAAAAGACGTCATCACTCTGGTGGTGCAGGTCAATGGCAAAGTACGGGCCAAGCTGGAAGTGGCCGCTACTTTGGATGAAGAGGCCATTGAAAAGTTGGCTTTGACTCATGAGAACGTTGGCAAATTTACCGATGGTCTGACAGTGCGCAAGGTAATTGTCATTCCGGGTAAGCTGGTCAACATTGTGGCCAACTGATTTTGCCAGGTTTTTTGCTGTGATCAAGAATTAAAAAAGGGCCAGACGGCCCTTTTTTAATGATTATTGCCCGGTTTCCTGAACAGAGTATTTAATGTCTCGATCAAAACTTTGCCTGTTGATATTGGTCTGGTTGGTCTCGGTATTTTCACAGGCCGCTTTTTTTGGTTTGATCGATAACCGGGAAAATGCCTCTTGCAGTGGCTGATTAGTATTCAGTTCTTTTTTTTCCGGCTTGGTATTCCTGGCCAGAAAATCAAGATTCAGGAAAGTAGTCAAATGTGGCTGGTATTGAGCAAAGCTGTCATGGAGAGCTTGCATGATGACTACTTTTCTTTGTGGGTCAGCTGAAGCAAAATATCCCTGGACTATGTCCAAGAGTCTTTCACCTGCCATACGTCGCCTCCTAGAGAATACCAATTCTCTTATTTCTTCCATGTCATCCTCTGAGATCACATATTTGGAGTACAGGAAGTTATAGTGTTTTCCGGGCTCTATGTCTTTCAGAATGTCATTGCGACGACTGCGTATATAGCAAGGTTCGTTATTCTCAACCGGATAGGATGAAGCGTTAACTGTGGCTGCATCAGGCGAGTAGACAGGAGTTTGAGTAAGAGAGCGAGGCTGATGGACAACTAAATTTGAGTCACCAGAGTAATAATTAACTGGGTGTGTCGCCTGTACCCTGGTGTTATGCCATGCGCCGGTGATATTTGACGGACAAGTGCGGTATTGCACATTTGCATGGGTAGTTCGATTAAGATTGTTCAATGGCTCCATGTTTTTTATACGTCCTTATTAGTTGAGGAAGGTTTTTGGAAAAAATAGGTGACAGGTTGTCAACCTGTTAATACTTATTAATATTTTTTTATTGCTTGGTTAATTATTTTAATTTTATTGATTGCTTTGTTAATCCATTAATGCACTTTCGCCCTATGCGTTGTTCGACAAAACCTATCGAAAAAAGTTCGTTTTGTACTTGTTACTCTTCATCTGAATCAAGTGGGTCATCATCGTCGTCGTCAAACAAAAATGGATGACGCGATCGTTCACGCTCTTCTTCCTCTTCCTTCTCGCGTTCTTTTTTACTTTTTTTTCTTTCCGAGCGATTGCCAGCACCATGACCGGCATTAGGTAAAATAATGGGCGGCAGTTGCTTTTGCCCACTTTCAGCAATGGGCATCGGCTGTACGGCAATGGGCATGGCGCTGGCCAGAATACTGCTTAATTGAGTAGCAACGGGCACGTTAACACTTGCATTTGCGGCGATCGGTGCTGTCGGCTGAGGTACGCCGGGTTTAGTGGCAGTAGCAACAGGAATCGGCTTATGAATCATTTTTTGATCATTGGTATGGCTCTGAGCGTCTATTGAATGTCCCTTCACAATACCGTGGCGAACAGGGTGCTGAGCTAACGGCTTTGCAGGCAGTGAAACCACGACAGATTTATCAGTAGCAATTGTTTTCTGCTGAACCAACGAATTGGTAACAAGACCGTTACCAATTTTATTAAGCAGCTGCAATAACTCCGATTTCACGGACTTTGCCAGTTGGTCAGGGGGGGACAAAGCTTTGTCTGCCTGAACTGGGAAAAGCAATACTCTCCGGGCTACCTCGGGTTCTGTACCATTAGTCAGTCGGCTGACAGCGTTGGCCAACAAAGACAGTAGCCGAGGTGAGAGGGCGCCCTTACTTTGGGATAGGTCCGGTTGTCGGATTGGAGACTTCTGGTTTATACCTTCGGGCAGATCTGGAGCATCGGCTAGGCCAGCGGCGACCAGCAACTGTACAAGCCTTTCAGAAGCGCCCGGTTTCAGGGAGAGCAGTTGCATGATCGGCGATGGAATATGAATCGTTATATCTCGTGCCAGATTGGGTGACCTGCCGTGTGGCATAAATGGAGTCATTGTGAATGGTCGAGGCTGACCGAGAACACCACGTTGAAAGAGACAGTGAGTCTCACCCAGAAATCGCCGGTACACCACCCCATTCAAGGACAACTCTTGCCAGCAGGTTTTGACTACCCAGGCTTTGAAGTTACCATTAGAATCCGAGACGTTTTTGGAAACTTCGTTAATGACGGTCTTTATCCGATTGGCACCACTATGTGCATGATGTGCATGGTCAGCATAATGCGGAGCTGTCGTCATAAAACACCTGCCTTTTCCCAAGCGAAGCTGCGCTCTGTTACATAGCTTTTATTACATGGCTATTTGTTACATAGCCATTTATTGCATAGCTGTTTATTACCTAGCTATTTGTACATAAACCACTACTTGTACATAAACCACTACTTGTACATAAACCACTACGCGAGCTACATAACTCGTTGAGCCGATTATTATTCCCTTGCTAAATTAAGACAGTAAAAACGTTGGTTAGTTCCTCTAATCGGTCAGCAAACTCCGCCATCAGCCAGTTGCATTGTGTCCGAATCCTCCAGCCGCGCACAGAAAATCACCTGCTCCACCTTGGTTGATGCCGTCTGCGCAACACAGGAACGCTCTCGGCGCTACTGCCGTGCTTATCCAGTTCAGCCTGTAGCGTTTTCACCCTGGTTCTGCACTCGGTCAGCTGGTTATAAATCATGGTCGCAGTCGCCTGATCCAGTCCCCGGTCAGCCGAGGCCAAATCCATTGCCCGCTCAACATCAGCAAGCTCTTTGAATGCCTGAGCATGGGCAACGGATAGCTCCATGGTGCTCATATCTTCCAGCCTACGGGGCTGGAAGTATTTGAATTGCAGAATCTGCGCTGCCGTCGGCCGCTTTTCAGGCTCATAGGCAAGACAAGCTGTTATGACCTTCTTCAAATCCTTGGGAATAGTCAGGTCATTACGTATATCCTGCATCAGGTTGTGATAGCCCCGCAGGTCAAACACATTCTTGGGGGAGTGCAGCGTCGGCGTCGAGCCAAGCCCTCTGGTCATACTCAGCATAAGCATGCCCATTGACCACACATCTGCCTTATTGGTGACAGGTCTTCTCTCCAGTATCTCCGGAGCGGCATACGCCGGTGTGAAGACATCTACCTTGTGGATTCCCATTTCGCCATGGCGTCCGTACGGCTGTGATGCGCTGCCATAGTCGATGATGGATACGTTGCCATTGCCGTTGACGACAATGTTCTCCGGTTTCAGGTCGAAGTGTCCAATGCCGCTGTCATGAATCCGGCTCAGGCAGTCATAAAGCTGTTTTCCAAGGGTGCGTCGCTGACCGTCTGCCAGCGGAAGAGCGGCGACTTGTCCGTTTATTCCTCGCTGTAACGGGCCACTCGCCATATAGTCAAGAAGACAGGCACCCCCATCCCTTAATATGAGCTGCTTTGGATTGTTGGCGGAGATATAGCCAAATTCTCCTACTGCCGTCATACACCAGGCTTCCGTGGCCACCATTTCGGGAGTAGCCGTCGAAGCTCCGTTTTTGACCACATAGATGGGTGATAACTCCCGCCGACCCAAGTGATCTATCGCATCAGGGACACCTCGCATCGTTGCCCTGTGCGCAGAGCCAAAACCACCCTCACCGATGAGGCCATCGCCAAGGGACATGAGGTTTTCGGGTGCGAACCTGAGGGCCTGGCCGGAGATGCTAGGCAGCATGCTGGAAGCACCTGCCAGGATTCGTGTTCCACAAGCATGTTGGTGCTCACTCCTGCCAGCGCCTGTCGAGTTTGAGCTGGACTCGGCGCTCGCACCTGCTGCTGCCAGATCAGCCATGCGCGCTCCTGCCATTCTCGTTAGCGAGAACGCATTACTGCCTGACGTGCCGCCGCTCTGGTGAGAATGGTCTTGCCGGGAAGTTCCGGGCAGATCCGCTGGGGGCAATACTTGTGTGGCATAGCTTGATGATGCAAGCATAGACCGCTGCCCCGTGGCACCAGCCACGCCAGTCACAAACCGGGTGCTGGTTGCCTGGGGGGCTGGCGACGCATCAGGGGCGTGAGTCATCCCTGCCGATGCCCTGGCACCTCTGGAAAATGTAGAGCGCATCTGTGTAGCCAAGCTGGATGCTCTACGGCTGACAGACCTGAGAACTGGAGGAAGCGGCATACAATAAATGCTACCAACGGGTAACTGGAAATTGACCAGCGTAGCCGACGAGTAGAAACGGATGTATGCGGAGAAATACGGTGTTTCAGCATCCAAAGTGTAGGTGGATGACCAGAGTCAAGAGCCTTTTGAAAGCTTCCGGAGTGTATCTTAATGATTGTCCAGATGTTCGTACCGGAACTCACTGCCTGAAATACTGTCGAACAACAAGGAAATTTATAGCCTCTAGTGTGCATCAAAATCAAAATAACGGTACGTAATAAACGGCACGTAATAAACGGCATGTAATAACAGTACATAATAACGGTAATAGTCTATGGATTTTAACTCTGGCACATTTTCAACTTCTCCCACCACATCTGCACCATACCGGCTCCATCTGGTTATCAGTGCCAAATCAAACGGTAGCCCTTCTGGTTATTATGATGGCTACAATGTTCATCCTGTTAAGGCTGATAAGAAGCTGTCTTCTGGATCTTCATCGGAGCTGACGCCTTTGCAGCAAGCTGCCATTGATCATATGTCTCGCTACCTCTCAGCACTTGGGCGCGTCACTGGTTTACCGCAGAGTTGCTGTTGCCAACTGCATGAAGAAGAAGCTACAACGACGGCAGAGGTTATTGGCTCTGAGCAAGCTGGCTCTGCTGACAAATCGAATGAGAGCAGTACGCCTGGAGATATTCTGTCGGAACCTGCGCCGCAGTTGCCAGAAGAGCCGTTAGTTCAGGGAACGGTATTTAGTCCAGAACCAGCAGCCATCTCGACTGCATTGGTAGACCAACAAGCCCAGATCGACGCAGATCACGAGTATGCCCAGCAATTACAGACGGCATTTGACAGGGAGCTCATGGACCAGCGCCTGTCCTGGACATTGGAGCGAAGAAATACCCAACCTGATGAGCCTGTGGCAAGTCGGGACGATTCGGGTGGGCGGTCTGCTGAGGTGGCCAGTCCGCTCATCAACCGTCTGAACCGCCTCTGGAGTACGGATCGTTTTTATTGACGTTTTTATTAAGTTGTCTAAAAGCCTATAGCAATCGGTAACGGTCGTGTAGGCATCAAAACGGAGCTTCTTGCGGTATTAGTGACGGGCGATTTCTGCGAGAATAGCCCGTTTTTAATACTGTACCGAAGTTTCATGCCCACACCGAAAACCGCACCAGACCTGTTCTCCTACCCCAAATACTGGGCAGAGTGTTATGGCACTGCACCTTGGTTGCCTATGTCTCGCAATGAGATGGATGAACTTGGCTGGGACTCCTGTGACATCATCATTGTTTCTGGCGACGCTTACGTTGACCACCCAAGCTTTGGCATGGCAGTGATCGGACGTTTTCTGGAGTCTCAAGGATTTCGGGTGGGCATTATTGCCCAGCCCGACTGGAGTAGCGCTGAAGATTTCAAGCGCCTGGGCAAGCCCAATCTGTTCTTCGGTGTCACCGGCGGCAACATGGACTCCATGATTAACCGCTACACCGCTGATCTGAAAGTCCGCAATGACGATGCCTACACGCCCAACGGCGAACCTGGTAAACGACCAGACCGATCAGTGATTGTTTACAGCCAGCGTTGCAAGGAAGCTTACAGCGATGTGCCAGTGGTGCTTGGCGGTATTGAGGCCAGCTTGCGCCGTATTGCCCAGTACGACTACTGGAGTAATGAGGTGCGTCGCTCGGTATTGATGGACGCCACGGCGGATATTCTGCTTTATGGCAATGCCGAGCGAGCCTTGGCCGACGTGGCAGACCGGCTCGCCAAGGGCGTCAATATTGCAGATATTGACGATGTTCGCGGCACGGTGGTGATCAAATCTGCCGTGCCCGCTGGCTGGACGGAACTTGATTCATCCCGTGTTGATTGGCCTCGGGATATCCAGTCATTAGAAGAAGCGTACGGCATTAGTCCTTATGCCGAGATGGATGAAACCATTTGTGACTCTGATGTACAGCCGGTGCGGATCATTCCCATGCCCCTGCAACGGGCTGAACAGCTTGACCCAGCCACTACCTGCATACGGCTGCCTTCGTTCACTAAAGTGCGTAACGATCCGGTACTGTACGCCCATGCTTCGCGCGTGGTGCATCAGGAGTCCAATCCGCACAATGCGCGGGTGCTGGTGCAGAAACACGGTAATCGTGAAATCTGGGTGAATCCGCCTCCAGTCCCATTGCAAACGCCGGAGATGGACGGCGTGTTCGGGCTGTTTTACCAGCGTCGGCCGCACCCGTCCTACGGTAATGCCAATATTCCTGCCTACGAGATGATCAAAACCTCGGTCAACATTATGCGCGGTTGTTTCGGCGGTTGCTCATTCTGTTCCATCACTGAACACGAGGGGCGGATTATCCAGAGCCGCTCCCACGAGTCGGTCATAGCCGAGCTTGAGGATATTCGGGCCAAGGTGCCAGGTTTTACCGGGCAGATTTCTGACCTAGGTGGACCCTCCGCCAATATGTACTACCTGGGCTGCAAATACCCGGATGTGCAGGCCAGTTGTCGTCGTCTCTCTTGCGTCTTTCCGGGCATTTGTAAAAACCTGCAAACGTCCCACCAAAAGACCACGGAGTTGTACCGCAAGGCTCGGGCCGTGCCAGGCATCAAGAAAATCGCCATCGCCTCGGGTTTGCGCTATGACCTGGCAGTGCAAGACCCGGAATATGTAGAAGAGCTGGTGACGCACCATGTGGGCGGTTATCTGAAGATTGCGCCTGAGCATACCGAAAAAGGCACACTGGATCTGATGATGAAGCCCGGCATGGGCACTTACGATGCATTCAAAAAGATGTTTGAACACTTTTCAGCCAAAGCAGGCAAAAAACAGTACTTGATACCGTACTTTATTGCCGCGCACCCGGGCTGCGAAGATGGCGATATGCTCAATCTGTCGTTGTGGCTGAAAAAGAACAAGTTTCGCGTGGACCAGGTGCAGACGTTCTACCCGTCGCCCATGTCGCTGGCCACGGCCATGTATTACGGTGAAAAGAACCCGCTTAAACGGGTCAGCTACAAGAGCCCACGCATTTATACCGCCAAAACGCTTGATCAGCGTCGTTTACAAAAGGCTTTCTTGCGTTATCACGACCAGAAAAACTGGCCATTTTTGCGCCAGGCGCTGCGGGATATGAATCGCGCCGACCTTATTGGCTCGGGCAAACATCAGCTGATACCGGAAGAAGAATGCCAGGGACAGTTACGGTCCGGTCAGCGGGATACCGGTTTCCAGAAAGCAAGGGGAGGGCAGTGGGACAATCGCTCGGCTAAAACGGGCAGAGCTGAGCGGACAAAAAGAGCTGGCCGGACGAAAAAAGAACCGAGCGCCAGAGGTAAACCCCGACGCTCACGCTAGGAAGCCAGCGTTTACTCGTAAGTGCCGCCGGGCGGAACCACCGGTCCCAGACCGAGTCGGCACTTGTTGAATCCTTCACGCCAACCTTCGACGTACTCCTCCTGAGTACCCGGTAAATCACCAGCAGGCTCCACTTCGGTTTCCGGGGTATCCGCGGTTCTGCGTGCGGACAGGCAACCGGCGTATTGACCATAGGTGAACATATCGTTGTACAGGCCATGGTCCTCAACCTTCTGGTCAGCGGGTGGGGCAGGAGGCTGCTTGGGCGTAGCGGAGCAGGCAATAAGGAATACAGGGGCCAGAAAAGCCGACATCACTTTAAACGATTTATGCATAGGGAGACTCACTCAGAAGCAATAAGTTGCCATCGATACGATTTTATTCGTGGCAATGCACTTCTTTACCACCTGACCGAAACATCGTCAAGATCGTAAGTCTCGCGTAAGGTAGTACTCACTGAGTGCTGACATCTGGACAGATTGTCAAAATTGTTCGGTTTTTCGCCCCTTGTCGGCGGCAATCCTTAGCCTGAGTGCATTAAGATTGATAAAGCCCTGGGCGTCAGCCTGATCATAGGCGCCGGCATCGTCTTCAAACGTAGCCACGCTCTCATCAAACAGTGAGTCGTCCGAGCGTCGGCCCACTACCATGACATTCCCTTTGTACAACTTCAGACGAACCTCGCCGTTGACTGGCTGCTGGCTCTCATCAATCATTTTTTGCAGCATTTCCCGTTCCGGCGACCACCAGTAACCGTTGTAGATCAGTTGGGCGTAGCGGGGCATTAGCTCATCTTTCAGGTGCGCCACTTCCCGATCCAGAGTGATTGACTCGATGGCATGGTGAGCTTTGAGCATGATGGTGCCTCCGGGCGTTTCATAACAGCCACGGGATTTCATGCCCACATAACGGTTCTCGACCATATCCAGCCGCCCGATGCCATTCTCGGCGCCGACCTGGTTCAGTGTGGTCAGCACCTCAGCCGGAGTCATTGTGGTACCATCAATGGCAACAATATCACCGTGATAATAGGTAAGGTTCAGATACACGGGCGTATCTGGTGCCTGTTCCGGTGCCACCGACCAACGCCACATATCTTCTTCCGGTTCTGCCCAGGGGTCTTCCAGAACCCCGCCTTCGTAAGAGGTATGCAACAAATTGGCATCCATGGAGTAGGGCGACTTGCCAGGTTTGCGTTCCACCTCAATGCCGTGCTGGTCGCAGTAGGCCAGCAACTTTTCCCGCGAATTCAGATCCCACTCGCGCCACGGGGCAATTATCAGCACGCCAGGCTTCAATGCATATGCGCCCAACTCGAAGCGTACCTGGTCATTGCCTTTGCCGGTGGCACCGTGGGCAATGGCATCGGCACCCGTTTCATTGGCAATTTCGATCAGACGTTTGGCGATCAGTGGGCGCGCAATAGCAGTGCCCAGCAGGTACTCACCTTCGTAAAGGGTGTTGGCTCGAAACATGGGAAAGACAAAATCACGCACAAACTCCTCGCGCAGATCGTCAATAAAGATCTCTCGGATGCCCAGTGCTCGGGCTTTGGCACGAGCCGGTTCGACCTCCTCGCGTTGTCCCAGATCAGCAGTGAAAGTCACCACTTCGCAACCGTAGGTGTCCTCCAACCACTTGGCAATGACTGAAGTATCCAGACCGCCGGAATAGGCCAGAACGACCTTGTTGATCTTTTTCATTGCCACTCCGAAAATTGTTTTCCTGACTCCTTTGTCGCTGTGATGACCACTACTTGCGCAGCCGACAGCGTATCGACTGCATGAAGAATATTTCACAATGGCCATTTCGCCACTGTTGATCGTGCTAACGTGGATAAAAATACATCGTCGTGTATTCGCAGCTCTGCTGCAGATCAGGCGCTTGTGCTGGTAAAGCGCGCGTCTCAATCAAGGATCATGACTGACAAGGTCCGTATTCATTATCTGGACTGGAACCCTGGACCAGGAATACCAGCATAATCAGCCAGCCGACCAGCGGCACCAGGTAAACCAACTGCCACCAGCCCGTACGTCCAGTATCGTGTAAACGACGCGTGGTGATAGCAATACCAGGGATCAACATTGCCAGGGTGTAAAGGGAAATAAACAGCCCAGCTCCGCCAAAAGCATCAAGCACCCCCGCCACCATATAAAAAAGGACATAAAACAGGTAGTACATCCAATAGGCTTTTCTAGAGGTTCGACCGCAGAATTCAGCGTATTTTTTCAAGGCATCAATAAAATAGTCCATGACAAGCCGCCGCAATTGATCAAAGGACTGAACATCCTATCGCAATAATCTGGTAATGTGGACTGCGGTACATCGGTCCTGTTTTCACTACCATCGCTAACATATACTTCAGGCGATACAGTGGCACGAACTAAGTGTGATAATCAGAAACGAGCCTGCGGTCTTTAGTCGCCTGGCATTTGTTGTGGTATATGAATGCTACTATCAAATTGCTGTTATTTTCGCTAGGATGCCCTTCCGGTTCGATCATATAAACCGGAAAAGGTACCTTCCCCAATGCGCCAAACACTGACCATAACCCGCCCTGATGACTGGCATCTGCATCTGCGTGACGGGCATGTCCTGAGTGAGACCGTTCCTGCCAGTGCCAGGGCTTTTGGTCGAGCCATTGTTATGCCCAACCTGGTGCCGCCCGTCACCAATGCTGACCAGGCCAATCAGTACAAGGCGCGTATTCTGACCCATGTTCCTGCTGGTGGTGCTTTTCAGCCGCTGATGACGCTCTACCTGACGGATAAAACGTCCAGGCAAACCATCGTTGATGCCAAGGCCCGTGGCGATGTGGTCGCGTGCAAGCTGTATCCTGCCGGGGCGACCACCAATTCCGATGCTGGCGTCACCCGCCTGGAGCATATTGACGAAGCGCTGGCCACCATGGCCGAATGTGGTCTGCCATTGCTGGTTCACGGTGAGGTGACTGACGCTGATATCGACATTTTTGATCGGGAAAAGGCTTTTATTGATCGTCACCTGGGGTACCTGACCGAGCGTTACCCAACCCTGAAGATTGTTATGGAACACATCACCACCGAGGATGCTGCCCGATTTATCAGTACCGGTGGCGACAACCTGGCGGCAACCATTACTGCCCACCACTTGCTGTACAATCGCAACCATATGCTGGTTGGCGGCATTCGCCCGCACTATTACTGTCTGCCCATTCTCAAGCGTAACCGGCACCAGCAGGCACTGCTGGAAGCAGCGGCCAGTGGCAACCGGCGCTTTTTCCTGGGTACGGATTCCGCGCCCCACGCCGTTGGTGCCAAAGAGTCGGGCTGCGGCTGCGCTGGTTGCTACACCGCGCCTGCTGCCATTGAACTGTATGCCGAGGCTTTTGAGATGATAGGCGCCCTGGACAAACTGGAAGCCTTCGCCAGCTTCAACGGCCCGGATTTTTACGGCGTGCCCAGGAATCAGGACACCATTACGCTGGTAAAAGAGACATGGACGCAGCCAGAGACTGTGGCGTTTGGCGAACAACAGGTCAAACCCCTGCGAGCCGGTGAAAGCATTCCCTGGCGACTTGTTGCCCAACCGAAACCATGAAAATGACTGCAAACACTGGACGGCGGTATTTTCACTGCAAATTAAGGAGACGCCTTTGAGGGCCGATGACAGCCACTCCATGGCCAGCCGATTCCGGGGCTTTTTGCCTGTGGTCATCGATGTGGAGACTGGTGGCTTTAATGCCGCCACCGACGCGCTGCTGGAAATTGCCGCCACCGTGATCGAGATGGATGAAAGTGGTTTTATCCATCCGGGACCAACGGAGGCTTACCATATCAAGCCGTTTGAGGGTGCCAATATTGAGCAGGCCGCCATCGACTTTATTGGTATTAATCCTTTCCATCCGCTGCGTATTGCTTACCCGGAAGAGGACGCCATCAACAGAATCTTCCGTTCGGTGCGCAAGGCGGTAAAAAATCAGAACTGCAACCGGGCAGTGCTGGTGGGTCACAATGCTGCGTTTGACCTGAGTTTTGTCATGGCGGCGGCAGAGCGTTGCGACGTCAAACGTAACCCGTTCCATCCCTTCTCCTGTTTTGATACGGCGACACTGGCAGGTCTTGCTTATGGGCAAACCGTGCTGGCCAAAGCCTGTGCGGAGGCGGGGATTGCCTTTGATAAGTCTGAAGCACACTCGGCGCGTTACGACACGGAAAAAACCGCTGATTTGTTCTGCGCCATTGTCAACCGCTGGAAGGAGCTTGGTGGTTGGCTCTGAGTACCAAATACCAATCCAAATGCCAATAATAGCGGCTCAAACAGCCACAGCTCCGCAAGGAGCTGTTCAGCATCTTCCCAACAACACCCGGAATTACCGCAGTGTATCGCGCTGCAATATGTACGACGCCGGTTGATGATTATATGCAGGGGCGCTTACCCCCAGGCAACTCGCGAGTTGGCAGGGCGTTTAGTCATGTCATGACAGAAGGCCAATGATATTCAGGTATAAATACCGCTTTAATCCTTGTGTGGGCGCGGTATTTTAAGCAGCAGTTTTTCATAAACAGGTTACTGGTCACATGGCCGCAGATATCCCGCTAACGGACGATGAAGTGCAGTCGCCACAAAGACGCGCTTTTTTTCGCCGTTTTGCCGCCAGTTCGCAGCCGATTATTCCGGAGAGTATCTACCCGCGCTCCCCCTGGGCGATGCCTAACGCGTTGTTTCTGGCGCTGTGTACCGAGTGTGATAAATGTATTGACCAATGCCCGATGCGAGTGCTGCGCAAGTCAGATGAAACAGCACAAGTACTTGCCGGTCGTCCGATATTAGACCTATCCCACGGCAGTTGTGATTTTTGTGGTCAGTGTGTGGATAACTGCCCCACCGGAGCATTGAACCGTGAACAGGGGGTGAAAAAACAGGCAATTCCCTCGCTGGCTGGCAGTTGCCAGCTTGAGCTTGGTTTGTACTGCAATCTTTGTCAGGATGCGTGCCCGGCACAAGCCATTGAGTACATCAATAAAAAACCGGTGATCGATAATGAGCTCTGCACAGGGTGTGGTGAGTGCGCTTTCGACTGTTATAGTCGTGTATTGGTAATGGTCAAAGCCTGACCGTAAGTCCGAGAGATCGAGTCTGACTCCAGGCTTGCAGTGAGCATGGCGTTGAGTGAGTCACCCGCTTTGTTGGAAGCATTAGTTGATCGCGCCGAAGCGGGTAATATCGATTTATTGCAGAGCTATGAATATTGCAGAACTACCATTGCAGAACTACGAAAAGCCCCTGGCGCATCAGCCAGGGGGGGAGCATCAACGATACAAATTAACCTTTGCCAACTCTATCAACTCATCGCCATGGCCATTAAAAATAGCTTTCAGGGCATAAAGACTAAAACCTTTGACGTAGGCCATAGTCAGGTGGGGGGGCATGCTCAGTTCGTGGCGATCGGTAATAACCTCCAGAACCGAAGGGCCGGTCTCGTTTAGCCACGCGCTAACCATGGTCTCCAGCTGATCAGAGTCCTTCAGTAAATAGCTGTTAATACCGCAAGCTCTGGCAATGGCGGCAAAACTGGGATTTACCAGGTTGGTTGCATCCGAGACAAACCCGGCAACTTTCATCTCCATATCTACAAGCGCTAAAGAGCTGTTATTCAGGATCACAACCTTAACGGGCAGATGATAGGGCGACAGTGTCAGCAGGTCCCCCATAAGCATCGAAAAGCCGCCATCGCCGCAAAATGCAATGACCTGTCGTTGCTTATCAAGCATTTGTGCCCCGAGGGACTGGGCTAAGGCATTCGCCATGGAACCATGATTGAAAGAACCTATAAGACGACGTTTGCCGTTTGTTTGGAAGTAACGTGCCGACCACAGTGTCGGTGTACCCACATCACAGGTGAAGATGGCATTATCATCAGCCTTCTCACTGATCATTTTAACCAGTGATTGTGGGTGAACACGGTCGATGTGGTGCTTGTTTTTGGCCATTGAATCCAGTTTTTTCCTGGATTTCTGATAGTGCTCTTGGCACAGTTTCAGAAACTTGTCATCAGTCTTTGGGGTAAGTTTGGGCAATAAGGCGTTTATCGCTGGTATAACATTGCTGACAATGCCCAGATCCACCTGTACATGTCGTCCAATAGCGTTGGGGTCACGGTCGATCTGCACCATTCGTGCTTTTTGTGGATAGAAGGCTTTGTACGGGAAGCTGGTTCCCAGCAGAACCACTGCGTCGGCATTTTCCAAAGCCTGATAGCCGGATTCATAACCGAGCAAACCCGTCATCCCGACATCATAAGGATTGTCATACTCGATAAACTCTTTGCCTCTCATTGCGTATACCACCGGCGCACTGAGTGCTTGTGCCAGTGCCATAACCTCAGCGTGTGCTCCCTGACAGCCAGCGCCGCAAAACAGCGCTACACTTCCCTGGTCGTTGAGCAGGTCAGCGGCTTGCTGAATCAAATCTGCATCAGGCATAGCGGTGGCTCGTTTAAGTGTCGGCCACTTAATGTCAGGCGTGTCTTCTGGCATGTGTTTGAGTGCAATATCCCCCGGCAGGATAATGACGCTGACATTGCTCTGCAAAATAGCCTGACGCACGGCAGCTTCCATCATGCGCGGCATCTGCTCCGGTGAAGAAACTTTTTCACAAAAGACAGAGCAACCGGAAAACAGGCTTTTGGGATTGGTTTCCTGAAAATAACAGGAGCCATCTTCAGCTGAGGGAATATCCGCGGCAATCGCCAGAACCGGAACGCGGTCGCGATAGCAGTTGTACAAACCATTGATCAGATGCATATTGCCCGGGCCGCAGGATCCGGCACAAACTGCCAGTTCGCCTGATATTTCCGCTTCTGCACCGGCAGCAAAAGCAGCAACCTCCTCGTGGCGCACACCGATCCAGTCGATTGTGCCATCGGCCCTCAGGCTGTCCACCAGGCCATTGAGTGAATCACCGGTAATTCCCCATATGCGTTTGACGCCAGCACGATGGAGCAGTTTCACCGTATATTGGGCAATAGTCATACTCATTTGTAGTCACCATTTCAGCAAGTACAGCAACGCAGCCAGTACGGCAACACAAAGAGATCGTGCTCGTATAAATAGCGTTCAATGGCACTGACACTGGCTTTATTGATGCTCGCAAGCCAAGCGGTTACGGACTTTGTTGGTGTGCTCGTAAACAGCGATCGTAAACAACAGCTCGGTAACTGAAGCAGGTAGTAGCGCCAACTTCTACCGTTGCCGCGAGTCCGCCCGAAAAGGCTTCCGGTAATTGGAAAGCGAATTGTGCTTTTATATCTGACTTTAATGCTGGCATCCCACGCGCCACAAATAACGGCGACTCCAGACTCTGGAGTACGGGCGATTTTCTCACGATTATCACAGGCTGACAGTGAGTGCCATCCCCAATGATGCCAGCTGTACCCAAGACATAAATAAGTGGATGCCGATGGAAAGATTGCCGCAGGAATACCCGTGGGGTGCGTCGTCTAATGCTGCAGGCGCAAATATGTGCCTGTGGGCGTAGTTGGCCCTATTGGTCCACCGAGGTGTGATATTGTTGTTCAAGATCCAGCAAATACTGCTTCATCTCAAGCCCGAAAGCGTAGCCGGTAAGCTGGCCATTTTTTCCCACTACCCGATGACAGGGCAAGATGATCGCCAGCGGATTGGCACCATTGGCACTTCCCACAGCCCTGACCGCTTTTGGGCGCCCAATAGCATCGGCAATGGCTTGATAGGAGCAGCGCTCTCCATAACCAATCTGTTGCAACTGGCGCCAGACTTGTTGTTGGAACCTGGTGCCAATAAATAAGTCTACTGTCGTGTTAAAGTGCGTCAATTCACCACGAAAATAGGCTGTCAATTCCGCTTTGGCATTGGTCAGGTGGTGTTTTATTGCCTGAATATCGCCATGGTTTGTGTCGCTGTCCCTGGATACCCAGCGGGTAGCGCGGTTGCTCCAGGTGGGCACGACAGCCACAAGGCCAGCGCTGGAAGCAGTCAGCTCAAGTTGGCCAAGCGGGGAGTTTACTTGCAGGTGGCCGACGGTTTTACCATTATGGTTGGAAAAAGCACGATACATCTTTTTTATTTGCCTCTTTTTTGCTTGCCTCCCAACAATAAACCCGCCACCAAAACCATCTGGCAGCGGGCGCAAGTGCAATTTAATTCAAGTACAATTCAATTCAAATGCAATTCAATTCAATTAAAGCTGATACAGCTTGGCCAGGTATTCCGCTACTGCGTGATCATTGCAGTTACCGGTGCGCTCATGGTTGGGCAGACGCTTGACCAGCATCGGGTCCGCATTGCCCATCACCACACCTTTGCCCACGTCGGCCAGCATTTCCACATCATTCATACCATCACCAAAAGCGATGGCATCGGCCATTGTATAGCCTTTAAGCGCCAGTACCTCGGCCAGTGCGGTTCCCTTGCAGACACCTGGTGCCATAATTTCCAGACACTGCGGCTGCGAGTAGGTGATCGACAACTGGTCGCCGTATTGGGACTGAATGCGCTCAGCCAAGGGTAACAGAATATCGTGCGAGGGGGCCGCAAAGAAAATCTTTTGGACGGCGTCGGTATTGAGTGTATCGAAATCGGCCAGGTCAAAGGTAAAGCCGCTCTCTTTGTGGTACGCATTCAGCGCTTCGTCGCCCACTTCAACCAGCCACTGGTCACCTTTATAGACGTTGGTGTGCACGCCGTCGGCAAACGGTTTACGCAGTGCCAGCAGCGGCTGTACCAGTTCGGGGGCGATATCATGGTGAATGATGGTCTCCCCCTTGGGGTTATTGACCCGGGCACCATTACTGGTGATCAGGTACATATCTATCCCCAGCTGTGCCCGGATTTTTTCCACATCCTGATAGTGGCGGCCAGTGGCAAAAATAAACCTGATGCCCTGGTCGCTCAACTGCCGGATAACTTCACGGGTTCTTGGCGCCAACTCATGCTGCCTGTTGAGCAACGTGCCGTCAAGATCAGACACAACCACTGGATACATAATTACCTCGAATAAAGCTTATATGAAAACCAATTCATAATCGCGAACACCCACTGTTATTGTGTCACCCGGCTTGTATTTGCCAGATAGAATAGCTTCAGCCAGTGGGTTCTCGATATTGCGCTGGATGGCACGCTTAAGTGGGCGCGCCCCGTAGACCGGATCATAGCCGATCTCCACCAGCAGCTGCATGGCTTCATCAGTGAGTTCCAGTTTCAGGTTATTGTCAGCCAGCCTGCGATTCAGATAAGCCAGTTGTATATCGGCGATGGCCTTAATCTGACTGGCTCCAAGCGGATGAAATACTACCACTTCATCGATCCGGTTAACAAATTCCGGCCGGAAGTGATCGCCCACCACCTCCATCAGAGTGCTCTTCAGAGCTTCAAAGTCGGTCGCTCCAGTCTCTGTGTTACGGAATGACTGGATCAGGTCTGAACCCAGGTTAGATGTCATGACGATGATGGTGTTTTTAAAGTCAACAGTCCTGCCCTGACCATCTGTTAAACGACCATCTTCTAGTACTTGCAAGAGAATATTGAAGACATCTGGATGCGCCTTTTCCACTTCGTCGAGCAATACTAATGAATACGGCTTGCGACGTACGGCTTCGGTCAGATAGCCGCCTTCTTCATAACCAACATAACCTGGAGGTGCGCCCAGCAGACGTGAGACGGAGTGCTTCTCCATAAACTCGGACATATCAAGACGGATAATGGCATCTTCCGTATTGAACAGAAATTCGGCCAGCGCCTTACACAGTTCGGTTTTACCTACGCCGGTAGGGCCGAGGAACATAAATGAACCATTAGGCCGATTCGGGTCAGCCAGTCCCGCGCGGGAGCGGCGTATGGCATTAGACACAGCGGTCACCGCTTCGTCCTGACCTACTACTCGCTTGTGCAGGTCACTCTCCATGTGCAGCAGTTTTTCTTTTTCGCCTTCAAGCATTTTGCTCACTGGGATGCCTGTCCATTTGGACACCACTTCAGCAATCTCTTCTGCGGTAACCCGATTACGCAATAGCTGCGGTTCATCGGATTCCACGACGTTAGCCTGGGCCAGTTTCTTGTCAATCTCCGGCAGTGCGCCATACTGGATTTCAGACATTTTGTGCAGGTCGCCAACACGCCGGGCGTGTTCCAGCTCAATCAGCAGTTTTTCTTTTTCTTCACGCAGTTTCTGGTCGCCGTGCATCTGGGCTTTTTCCGCTTTCCAGACGTCTTCCAGGTCGGAATATTCCCGCTCCAGATCGCTGATTTGATCTTTTAAGCGTGCCAACCGCTCCTTGGATGCATCATCATCCTCTTTTTTCAGGGCTTCTTGTTCAATTTTCAGTTGAATCAGGCGCCGTTCCAGACGATCCATCACCTCAGGCTTGGAGTCCATCTCCATGCGGATACGACTGGCAGCCTCATCGATCAGGTCAATGGCTTTGTCAGGCAACTGTCGGTCAGTGATATAACGCTGGGACAGTTTGACGGCCGCGATGATTGCCGGGTCGGTGATATCCACACCGTGGTGCGCTTCATAACGCTCCTTCAAGCCACGCAAAATAGCGATGGTATCTTCTTCTGTGGGTTCGTCTACCATCACTTTCTGAAAACGACGCTCCAGGGCGGCATCTTTTTCAATGTATTGGCGGTACTCGTCCAGTGTCGTAGCACCAACGCAGTGCAGTTCGCCTCGGGCCAGGGCCGGTTTAAGCATGTTGCCAGCGTCCATGGCACCATCGGCCTTGCCGGCACCCACCATGGTGTGAAGTTCATCGATAAAGAGGATAATCTGGCCCTCGTGCTTGGCCAGGTCATTCAAGACTGATTTCAGGCGCTCCTCAAATTCGCCGCGATATTTCGCCCCGGCAATCAGGGCACCCATATCTAACGACAAGAGTTTTTGGCCTTTTAGTCCCTCTGGTACTTCGCCATTGACAATTCGCTGGGCCAACCCCTCAACAATGGCTGTTTTACCCACGCCTGGTTCACCGATAAGTACCGGATTATTTTTGGTGCGACGCTGGAGCACTTGTATGGTACGGCGAATTTCATCATCCCGGCCGATTACCGGATCAAGTTTGCCTTCTTCGGCGCGCTCGGTCAGGTCAATGGTGTATTTGCTCAGGGCATTGCGATTATCTTCGGCATTCGGGTCGTCTACTGCGTCACCACCGCGAATGTTCTTGATGGCATTTTCCAGGGCTTTTTTGCTCACCCCCTGACTGTTCAGCAGTTTACCCAGTGCACCACTGTCTTCCATCATCACCAGCAGTACCGTTTCGCTGGTAATAAACTGGTCGCCAGCCTGCTGGGCTTTTTTGTCGGCCAGGTTGAGCAGGCGCAGGAGTGCCTGAGAGGTCTGGATATCACCCGTTGGGGATGCAACATGAGGCAGTTGATCTACCATTTTTACCAGGTCAGCGCGTAACGTGCCGACATCAAAACCCACCTGCATCAACAGTGGCCTGACCGAACCGCCTTTCTGATCGATCAGGGCCAGCAGCAGATGTGCAGGTTCTATCTGAGTGTTATCTTTACCAATGGCCAGTGACTGGGCATCCGCCAGGGCGGACTGTAACTTGCTGGTTAAACGGTCCATTCTCATTGAAAAAACTCCCCGCAAGGCGGCAGCTGTCAATCGATAGTCGTTAATATGGCGCTTGGCGAAGGTAATTCAAGAGGTGACTTGACGCAATTAAATTAATTGATAAAAAGTCAGGTGACGCATGTCGTGCCTAACTCTCGCGCAGTGCCCGATTAAAACTGCGTAACAGCGGTTCAAACAGGTAACTGACTACCGAGCGCTGGGTAAGGGTTACCATCACCTCTGCCGGCATACCGGGGTAGAGACGAATGTCCTGCGCCATCAGCGCATTGATGGCCACTTCGATCTGGCCCACATAGGCAGTTTCCTGAGTCAGTTCATCGGTCACCACATCTGCGGAAATACGCTGCAATACGCCGTCCACGGGCAGATAGTCACGAAAGTTGTAGGCGGTAAAACGCACCTTGGCCGCCATGCCGGGAATGATCTCGTCGATATCACCGGGACGGAAACGGGCCTCGACAATCAGGTGGCCGCTGCTGGGCACAATGTCCATAACCGGTTCGCCAGGGTTGATGACGCCACCTTTGGTAAACTGGTTTAACCCGAGCACCACGCCGCTGGCCGGGGCAACAATATCGCTACGCAGCAGGCGATCTGACATTTTGATCAATTGCGGTTCAAGGTCCAGAAGCTGCTCTTGTACCGCAGAAAGCTCCTGCACCAGTTTTTGGGTATGATTTAATTCCAGCGTAGTGATGTAGGTTTCCTGTTCGGCAATGGCACCATGGGCCTCGTTAATGCCAGTCAGAATTGATGCCAGTTCACTTTCTTCTTCAGCGATCTCTCGTTGCAATGTGGTGACCTGGATTTGCGAACTGTAGCCTTTTTTGTGTAGTGCCTGCATGGACCGCAGGTCGTTATTGAGCAGAGTCAGGCGCTCTCTGGCCAGCTTTTCCAGCGCTTGCAACCCTTTGATTTGCTGCTCTTGCTGGGCGATGCGCTTATGGGTCAGTGCCACCGAGCCGTTGAGAGCTTTCAGGTTCGCGTCCAGCAATGCCAGTTGACCGTTTACCAGCCGTTGCAGTTGTGGTTCGTCAGGTAGACGGGCGCTGATATCAGCCGGGCACACCAGCGGTTGTTGCTGTTGTTCGGCTTCCAGTCGGGCCTGGGTGATTACGGCGGCGTCGTGGGCTTGCTGGTAAATGTCCAGATCGGCCTGCAACTCGGTGGTATCAAGGCGAATCAGGACATCACCGGCGCTTACCTCATCCCCTTCACGGACGTTCAGTTCGCTGATAATTCCGCCGTCACGATGTTCGACGGTCAGACGGTTCTCTTTGATAGCCACTTTGCCCTGGGCCACCGCGGCACCCTGAATCGGAGCCAGGACACTCCACAACAGCAATGCCAGAAAAAATACGGCAATAGTCGTAAAACCAATCAGCGCAGGTTTGCGAATACCGTCGTTCAGTGGCTCAGCCAGTTTTCGGTTACTTGCTGTCATGGTTGCACCGCCGTTTCCCGATTATTCTCTACTTCTGTCACAGAGCGCGTAGCCAGTTCCGGCAGATCAATACCATGAGATGGTCGACCATTAGGATTGCGTCGCTTGTTCAGCTCAAGGCTGACGCCACGCACCGGGCCGTACATGCTCATGGTGCGGTTTTCCAGCACCATCAGTAGATCCATGGCTGCCATTAACTCACAGTTATGGGTCATCACGATGACCGTTACGCAGCGCCGACGAAGTTCTTTTATGGTTTCCACTAATGCCCAGCGGGCCTCTTGGTCAAGGCCAGCTTCTGGTTCATCAAGTACGACAATCTTTGGCTTGCCCAGCAATGCCCGGGCGATGGCCAAGCGCTTGAGTTGTCCCTGGCTTAGCGGTGAAGTGTTATCGAGCAGCGGCGTTTCATAACCTTGAGGCAAACTCATAATGACTTCGTGAATACCAGCCGTTTTAGCGGCGCGGATCACTGCCTCATCGGGTTGTCGGGCAAAATGGGCGATATTCTCCTTGATTGTCCCTTCAAGCATTTCCACATTTTGCGGGCAGTAACCGATTACTTCACTAAGTTGCAGCCGGTCCCAGTTGGCCATATCGCTATTGTCCAGCAAAATGCGACCAGCAACGGGTCGATAAGCGCCGGTCAGCAGGCGGGCCAGTGTTGTTTTGCCAGCCCCACTTTTGCCGATCACGGCAATCAGGGTGCCGGGTTTCAGGGTAAACGACACTTGGTTAAGAATTGGCTGACTGTGTCGGCTGGGAAGGTAGCTAACCCGTTCAAAGCACAGCAGACCATTGATTGTCGACTGTCGTATTTTTGTGGGGTCGTTGGCTGGCTCTGTGCCAATAGCAGCCTGCAAGTGGCTCCACGCTGTGCGTACCGGGCGCCATTGCTTCCAGCTGTTGATGCCCTGGTCGATGGGTGCCAATAGTCGACCCACAATAATGCTGCCGGCAATCATGCCGCCGGGGGTGATTTCGCCACGTACCGCCAGCCACGCACCCAGGGCAATCATCATCATCTGCACAATCATCCGTAGCCCCTTAGAGAGCGAGGCGAATAGTGCCATCAGCCCGGCGGCCGCTTGCTGAGTTTGCAATGCCCGGCGTCGACCACCCCACCATCGTTCCAGCAATGGTTTGCTCATCCCCATGGTCAGTACGGTTTCTGCATGACTGCCAATACTGGTGGCACTGCGATAGTTGTCCTGCAACTGCTGCTGGCCAATCAGATTCTGCCCGGCTACCAGTTGCTCTGACAGCAGTGCCAACAGCGCAAGCAACACACAGGAGGCGAGTGCCATGACACCCAGCCAGGGATGAATAAGGGTAATGATCAGCAGGAACAGCGGCACCCAGGGCAGGTCGGTGAGGGCAATAACCCCAGGACCGGCCACAAAGTTGCGGATTGTGTCGAGGTCGCGCAACAGGTTGGCTGGCTGACTGGTTGGGCAGCGGCTGCTAACAGCTGCAGCCATCAGAGGTTGGCCCACTTGCCGGTCGAGGCGCAGGGCAGCGTGACGCAAGACCATGGCCCGGGCAATATCGATCAGGATAAAGGCAATAAAAGTGACGATAGCGATGGCGCTAAGCACCACCAGCGTTGGCAGGCTCTGGCTGGATAATACCCGATCATAGACTTGCAGGGTAAACAGGGGCGACGCCAGAATCAGCAGGTTACAGGCGGCCGCAAAGCCAAGTGCCAGGGCGAAATGGCGCGAGCAGTTTTTTAACGACAGTGACAGGATATTAGATGGCTGGCTCATAGGATATGACTGACGGTAAACCACTTCCCACAACCTTCGGGAGTGATGGGTTATTGTTATTGTCAGCAGTGCCGAAAAGCCCCGTTCACGTACCTGAGTGTGTCAGTACTGAACGGGGTTGGCGGGTTAGTTGGGCATCAATTGACAACTTTAATTGGCAACTTTGCCGTAAAGAATATCGTCGTGATTGCCATCAACGGATTCGTCGTTCTCATTGACGCCACTAAAGTTGGCCATGTTGAAATCCCTAGGCTTATTATTATTGTTATTGCATTCAGCTGGATCAGTATATCCACCTATTTGTTGTCGCAAATATATCCGCTGTTCTTTTTGCGTATTATTTTGATCTGGATCAAACCAGTCACTCTTCAAGCCAGATCAGTGAAGCCATTCTGCCAGAGTGTGCCCCATCGCGACGGTAGGAGTAGAACAGCTCAGGCTGAGCGTACGAGCAGTACTTGCCACCGTAGATACGTTGAATGCCAAGATGTTCCAGCCGTTGCCGGGCCAGCGTGTAGAGGCTGGCAAACCAGCGGTCGCCCACGCCGAGAATAAATGCCTGCGCTGCATCGCTGTCGCGGGCCAGAAACTGTTCCCGCACCTCCGGGCCCACTTCAAAATGCTCGCTACTGATGGCCGGCCCAAACCAGGCCATAATAGACTCGCCCGGTATCCCCATGGATTGCACAGTGGCTTCCAGCACGCCGTTAGCCAGTCCACGCCACCCAGCATGAACCGCAGCAACTGTGGTGCCTGCCAGGTCGCACAACAGCACTGGCAGACAGTCTGCCGTCAGCACCGCACAGGCGACACCTGGTTGGCGGCCAACTGCGGCATCTGCTTCGATTCCCTGCACTGCGGAGGCAGCCTCGGCCACACTTACCCCGTGCACCTGTTGTAACCACAGTGGGGTGATTGCCAGATCTTGCTGCAATAGTTGACGGTTGGCGTGTACTGTTGGCGGATGATCACCGCTGGCAACGCCCAGGTTGAAGCTGGTAAATCCGCCCGTACTGAGGCCACCGTTGCGCGTGGTGACCAGCGCCTTGACGTTCTGCGGTGCGGGCCAATCGGCCCAGAGGTTGCGTTCAGTGCTCATAAATATGACTCATGGAAAAAGTGCTTCACACTCCGTCAGGGTGGTCAGCAAGGCTTGAAAGTCTTCACTTAACGGAATTTCCCATTCCTGGTATTCGCCAGTTGTCGGGTGAATCAAGCCCAGTTTACGCGCATGCAACGCCTGACGTCGAAAGGCACGTAAGGCATTTTCCAGAATGGTTGGGCAGGATTTCGGCAATTTAAGACCGCCACCGTATAAATCATCGCCAACCAGTGGAAAGTGCTGGTGGCTCATGTGCACGCGAATCTGGTGGGTGCGGCCAGTTTGCAGATTGAGCCGGACATGGGTGTGGGCGCGAAAACGTTGCACCACCCGGTAGTGAGTCACCGACGGTTTACCGCCACGAACGACTGCCATTTTCAGGCGGTTTTGTGGATGACGACCAATGGGGGCATCCACGGAGCCGCCACCGGTCATAACACCACGCACTATGGCGTCGTACTCGCGGTGGACGGTACGTTCTTGCAGTTGCGCCACCAGGTCGGTGTGGGCTTCCAGGGTACGGGCAACGACCATCAGGCCGGTGGTGTCTTTGTCAAGCCGGTGGACAATACCGGCTCTTGGCAGCGCGGCATTATCCGGGTAGTGGTAGAGCAGGGCGTTCAGCACTGTGCCGCTGTAATTGCCGGCTGCCGGATGCACCACCAGGTTGGAGGGTTTGTTGATGACAATAATGTCACTGTCTTCATAGACAATATCCAGCGGAATGTCTTCGGCTGCCCATTCGGTATTGCAAGCGACGGTTACTGAGAGTGTCAGCTGCTCACCGCCAAAGAGTTTTTCGCTCGGTTTGCGCGGTACGCCGTCGACCAGCAGTGAGCCGGTACGAATCCACTCTTGCAGTCGGGCCCGGGAAAACTCCTCAAAACAGGCTGCGGCGATCTGGTCAAAGCGCCGACCCCCTTGATCATCAGGTACTTGGATGCACTGCTCGATCTGTTTTACAACGTCGCCCATTCGGTAATACTCAGCTCAAAAAATGACGTTAAATACTTGGTTTCCTGCATTCACACCAGCGGCCTTGAACGCAGATCAATGCAGGGATAATCTGTCTTTTCGTTTTCCGGCAGACTATGTTCTAATGCGGGCAATTGATGCAGGTGTAAACAAGTTTTTTCGGTGCGAAGAGTGTATCACACAATTCTTTGCCAGCCTCAGATGTACCACGGCGCGTGGAGAGTACGGAAGCCAAGCAACACATGATGATATTGACAGCAACTTTGACCGCAACACTGAACCGCCTGACCCTGGTAACCAAACCGTTGCTGCTGGTGTTGGCGGCTTTTATCCTGGCCGGTTGTGCTTCTAATTCGCAGGATGAGGCATTGTCCGAATCCCTGTCGGAAGCGGAACTTTACCAGATGTCCAGCGAAGCGCTTAATGATGATCTTTATGCGGAGGCGATCAAGTCACTGCGTACCCTTGAGTCTCGCTATCCGTTTGGCGCGTTTGCAGAGCAGGCGCAGCTGGATATTATTTATGCCTATTTTAAAAACGGTGAGCCTGAGGCGGCCAAGGCAGCGGCAGATCGCTTTATTCGCCTGCATCCGCAGCATCCGGATGCTGATTACGCCTACTACATGAAGGGGCTGGCAGCCAATACCGCCTCCATGGGGTTATTGGAGCGTTACTTGCCTCTGGATCAGTCGCGTCGGGACCCAGGGCAGTCGCGGTTATCGTTTAACGATTTTGCCGAGCTGCTGGCTCGCTACCCAAACAGTCCATACGGTCCGGATGCCCGTCAGAGAATGGTGGCGTTACGCAACCGTCTGGCTGAGTACGAAATTCACGCGGCGAACTACTATCTCAAGCGTAAGGCTTACGTGGCAGCGGTCAACCGTGGTCGTTATGTGGTTGAGAACATGGAACAGACGACATCGGTTCCTGAGGCGCTGGCGATTATGATCGAAGGTTATCAGCACCTGCAATTGCTGGAGCCGGCCCAGCAGACGCTGGCGGTTCTCAAGTTGAATTACCCGACTCATCCATCGCTGGACAGCGAGGGTAACTTTATTGGCTATAAGGTGTTTGATGATGTGGATCCGTCCATTTGGAACACATTAACCTTTGGTTTGATCGGGGGCAGTTCCAAACCACCTGAATTCAATCCGGTGCCGAAGCCTCCCCAGGCGGATGATTGACCGACCACCCTTGGCACCGCCTTGGGGGTGCCGGTTTCCTCTGGCAAGATTTTTCAGCAGTTAACCATGACTAAATCCGTTAAGTGCCCTCACTGTGGTAAAACCGTTCCTTGGTCGCCGGAGAGTAAATTCCGCCCGTTTTGTTCAGAGCAATGTCGACTTATTGATTTTGGAGCCTGGGCCAATGAAGAGCATACAATTGCCGGGGATTCGGAGTTTGATGACGTGATGTCTGAAAGCGCAGATCACCAACATACCGGGAAGTGATTGCGCGAAACGAAAAAGCCGAAACTACCCTCGGCTTGATGTTTTTAGGCCGTGGTGGTTTGCCAAAAAAAGTGAACGCCATCAAGCGTCACTTTCTTCGACATCCATGTTGTCGCCGTTACTTTCAGGAACAAGGGTAATCACAATACTTGGCTTACTGTGACCGTAAGTCGAAGTCGAGCCTGGCGTTAAAATTTCTACAAAGCCATCGCTGTTGGTTGGTGACGCTGTTTCAGGTTCATCGCCAAGTGGCAATCCTTCTGCCTGCAATCCTTCTGCCAATAATGCACACCCGGGTGTCATGACGTGCAAAACTGACTCATTATCGACGACACCTTCTTCATCAGTCTCGGCGGCCGCATCTGCCAGATCATCTTCCAGAGTGGAGTGTGCGAGATCTGTTGTGTCTTCAGTGCATATTGTGGACGCTGTATCATCGTCAGCATCCACGAAGGTAAACTTGGAATCGTCAGGGTCAAGAGGGTCAACATGGACTTTGAAAATATTATCAAGTGCGCGTCCCAGTCCTGCCATCCCTGCGATTACAACGGGCATATCGTCTTCAGGTCGAGGTCTGTTTAATTGTGCCTGTAATTGTCTGACGATAGTATTGAGTCGAGCATTTTCAGCGCCCAGTTGGGCAATCTTTTGCTCCGCAGCAACCATGCTGTGAATATGGTGGCAATTCTCGGTTAATATCCCATCGATTTGCTGTTGCAACTCTCTGATTCGATCAGAGTGTTGTTTTTCCATTTGAACATAGCAGGCGAGTTCTGTCTCGAGTCGCTTGATATGGACTCTGAGTTCCTCGTTTAATTGTTGCGCGCCAGCCATGCGCTGATTGGCGTCTTCTGCCGAGGCCTCCAATGCAGTAAGCAGTTGGTTCAGATTCGGAAAAGCCATGCGCAGTCGCTCAATTGTGGGAGCGTCCGGAGTCTGGACAGGCTTGGGTGGCTCCGGCAGTACCAGCACATCAGGTTCTGATAAAATCGGCGATTCAGGACGCGTACCCTGAGTAGCGGATTGGGTGGCTTCAGGTGAGTCAAATTCGGCGCCACAAGAAGACACCCGGTTATGCACTGGAATATCGGGCTTGCTAATGGTTCTCTGGTAGAGATTTTTAGCGCCGTGGTAAAGGTCGCAGGCTAGAGAAGGAACGAATGTAAAAGGTGCTAATACCACCGCGATAAACTTACCAAAATACTGGTGAGTTTTGGCGGAGACCTGGGCGGAGACATTGTTAAACCAGCGCTGACAGGTCCACTCATTGCTGTTATTTTGAATGGGGATAGTGGTGGCTGCTGGGTCGTTTACAATGGGGGAGTGTCCTTGCATAACATACATCCTCAATAACTTGGGGGAGATCCGCTGTTGGTTAAATTACTTTTTTATAATTTGTCAGAGTCTTTTGTTACGGGTCTTTTGTTAAGAGCCTTTTATTAAGGGCTCTTTGTAATAGTCTTGGTTTACTGGCCTTGTCGCATAAGTTCATTTGAAACTGATGTCTTAGAGAGAGAATTGGCCAGTTAGTTCACTTGATTCATATAAATTTTTATTATTAACGTTGCTGATGATTCTGTTTTTTGTAATTGCTATCACTTCGTCTGCCCTTCAGTACTTGCCCCAAAATTCTCTGATGGCTGCAATCCCATAAGCTCCGAATTTCTGGGCTGTTGTAATATCCGCTACCGTCATTCCGCCCAGCCAAAATACCGGGACTGCTGCTATTGCGGTCAGTTTTGTCGCTTGTACCAGTCCCAGGGGTATTGCATCCGGGTGGGATGGTGTCGAGTAGATGGGAGAGAGAGTAATAAAGTCCACAGGCATGGTCTGAGCCAGTTTGATTTGTCTAGCGTCATGACATGAAGCAGCCAGTAACTGGCTGCTATTGTGTTTTTGCACTTTGACGTCCGCGCTCAGTTGGTGTGATGTCAGGTGCAGCCCGTGGCACCATGACTGCGCCAGCAGAGCGTAATCGCCCTTGACGATCAGCGTGGCATCCGCTGCCCGAACCTTGTTGGACAATGTCTGTGCCAGTGAAACGTATTCGTTTTGTTGCAACCAGGGAGCACGGAACTGAATCAGACGCACTCCCAGCGCCAGCGCCATATTCACGCGTTCAAAAAGCACGGCCTGAGTGGTGAAATAACCGGTAATCATGTACCGGTCACAGGTGGCTGTAGTGATCATCTGGTGTTTCCGGATGAGAACGGGTTGGCAGAGTTATAGCTGGTTTGTGCCTGTTATTGTCGCAGCAATTACGTTATATAAGTATCTGGAGGGAGCAACGCATTGGGCATGAAGCCTGAACATTCGCGAGCGAGTCTACTAATAATAATGACCTGACGGCTGCAATGGCTGTTCTTATTGAAGACCAAGGACTATGGAAGAGCATTTCAGGCTTATCGACAAACCCACCTTTTTCGGTGCGGTTTTCCTATTGGTTGCGGTAGTGGTACCGCTGGCGCTGTTTCCCGCCGAAGGCGCTTACTGGATCGCCATTGCCAAAACCTTTATGACCGACACCATGGGCGTTCTCTACCTGGCGCTGGGATTGGCTGCGGTCATGTTCATGACCTACGTTATTTTTTCGGATATTGGCCAGATCAAATTGGGTGATCCGGATGAGAAGCCGGAATACGGCACTGCGTCCTGGGCGGCCATGCTGTTTTGCGGTGGCATTGGTGCCAGCATTCTCTACTGGGGAACCATCGAGTGGGCGTATTACTATCAGGCACCGCCTTTTCAGCTTGAGCCTGGCAGTGAAGAAGCCATTCAGTGGGCGGCTACCTACGGCATCTTTCATTGGGGTCCGGTGGCCTGGTGCATCTATATGATTCCCGCACTACCCATCGCTTACTTTTTCCATGTGCGTAAAAATCCTGTACTGAAGATTTCAGCCGCGCTGATGCCGGTGCTGGGAGAGTCGCGCAGTAAGGGAGGAGTGGGCAAGTTTATTGATGTGCTGTTTATTTTTGGTTTGCTCGGCGGGGCTGCCACCACGCTTGGGTTGGCGGCACCATTGATTAACGAAGGCTTGACCTATCTGACCGGGATTCCATCCACTACAGCCACGCAAATTGGCGTGTTGCTGGTCTGTACGGCGCTGTTCGCCTATTCCTCTTACAGAGGTATGGAGGGTGGCATCAAGCTGTTGAGCAATATCAACTTCTGGGGAGCCATTGGTCTGTTGGTTTTTGTTTTGGTTGCTGGTCCGACTCTGTTTATGGTTGAGACTGGCCTGGACTCCATTGGCCGGATGTTATCGAACTTTTTTGTGATGACCACATGGGGAGAGCCTTTTGGTGGCTATGGCACCTTTGAGGACACCAAATTTCCCCAGAACTGGACTATTTTCTATTGGGCCTGGTGGCTGGTGTTTGCCCCGAGCATGGGCTTGTTTGTCGCCCGAATCTCCAGGGGACGCACGGTTAAACAGATGGTAGCTGGCGCTATCTTCTGTGGCTCGCTGGGGTGCGCGGTTTACTTTATTATCCTCGGCAATTTTGGTTTGTCGTTGCAGCTGTCCGGTCAGTTAGATGTAATCAGCATTCTCAATGCTGCCGGGCCAACCACGGCAATTTTCAGTATTCTTGAACAGCTGCCATTCAGTTACCTGGTTATTGTGCTGTTCACGTTGCTGTGTATTATTTTCACCGCTACCACATTTGATTCCATCTCTTTTATCCTGGCTTCGGTGGTGCAGAATAATGTTACCGAAGACCCGATGCGCTGGAACCGTTTGTTTTGGGCGTTTACCCTTTCGCTGATGCCTTCTGTATTGATGTTTATGGGTGGTTTGGCCACCTTGCAAACGGCTGCTATTGTCGGTGGGCTGCCGTTGTTGGTGATTGCGGTAATGCTGATGATTTCGTCGGTCAAGGCTACTATGCTGGACATTTCCCGTCAGGAGGGTTACGAAGAGTCCACCATCAATATTGAAGATCTACCCGAGGTGGACCCGTGGAGTCTTGAAGGGTCTGCCCTGGCCCGTTTTGAGCAGCTTAAGGATCAGGCGAGCGAAGCCGTGAGCTTTGAGCGTGAGGTGCATGAAGAACTGGCGGCGCTGAAAAAGCAGATTCGCAGAGCGGCAATGCAGCGTGGCGGTTCAGATCTGGGCGAGGCGCCACAGGAGCTGCTGGCACAGGTTGAGCGCCTGACTCGCAAGGCGCTGACTGCCAAAGCACAGAGGTTGGCAGCCTCGAAACTGGCGCAGCAGGCACATCGGGATTTTAATGAACTGGTGCGTAACAAGGCAGCAGAGACACAGGAGCTTGAGCGACTGAAAACCAGAGAATTAATTACGATGCGACTGCGGCAGGACTAGATTTTGCCTTGTTGTTCGATTTGAGGAGCTAGCCGTGGTGTTAATTGCGGCTGCCTTTTTTCCCTTTTCCTTCCGTTTTTCTTTAGTAGTAAATTTTTCCTAACCAAATGGTTAGTGGTTTGGGTATTAATTGTCAGTAACGTATAACTCGCTAAAAAGGTTTCGGGTCTCGGTCTGAGTCAAATGGATTGTTCATCGAAACCTCGCGAGAAACCCAGTACTTTTAGTGCTGGGAGGGATAGCGACCAGCCTGATAAGGCTGGCTGCGGTCTTTAAAATCACACAAAAGCAATGGTATTGTGTGGCGATGATTAAGAAAGCGTACAAATTCAGGTTTTACCCGACAGTCGAACAGGAGCGACAACTTGCTCACACGTTCGGCTGTGTACGTTTTGTCTATAACTGGGCTTTGCGACTCAGGTCTGATGCTTGGTACAACGAGCAAAAGCGCATTGGCTATCACGAATCGTCCAGTGCTCTCACTGCTCTGAAGAAAAATCCAGAGTATTTCTGGCTTAACGACATCTCTTGCGTACCCACTCAACAAACACTCCGACACCTGCAAACAGGATTTAAAAACTTCTGGGATGGCAGGGCAAAGTACCCGACATTCAAGAAGAAACACGCTGTTCAGAGTGTCGAATACACCCGCTCTGCATTCAAGTGGGCTAACGGTCAGTTGACACTGGCAAAGCATAAGGAACCGCTGAACATCCGCTGGAGCCGGGAAATTCCAGATAAGCTAACCACCGTGACAGTCACTAGGGATTGTGCCGGTCGTTACTTTGTCTCCCTGCTTTGCGATGCCCATGTTGAGAAGTTGCCAGTTTCTCCGAACACCGTTGGAATTGACCTTGGCATCAAGGATGCCGTTGTCACCTCTGACGGCTGGAAATCCGGCAACCCAAGATATACCTACAAGAATCAGGCAAAGCTGGCAAAGTACCAGCGTCGTTTGAGCAAGAAACAGAAAGGTTCGGCAAACTTCCAGAAAGCAAAACTGAAGGTGGCCAGAGTTCACGCCAAAATTGCAGACAGTCGCAAGGACTTTCTGCATAAGCTGACAACCGCATTGATCCACGAAAACCAAGTAATCAGTGCCGAGTCGCTTCAGATCAAGAACATGGTCAAAAACCCCAAACTGGCCAAAGCCATAAGCGACGTTGGCTGGGGAGAGTTTATGAGACAACTTCAGTACAAGGCAGACTGGTATGGTCGAACGCTGGTTAGCATCGACAAATGGTATCCGTCGTCCAAACGGTGCTCCCAATGTGGCTACACACTGAAAAGCCTCGACCTTTCTGTGCGTAGCTGGGAGTGTCCTGAGTGTCGAACTGTGCATGATCGGGATACCAATGCTGCTGTTAATATCAAAGCCGCTGGGCTAGCGGTGTTAGCCTGTGGAGCTTGAGTAAGACCAAAGGTGTTAATCACTGGCGGCATCGAGCTGTGAAACAGGAAGCCTGTTGGGTGACTAACAGGAATCCCGCTCCTTCAGGAGCGGGAGGATGTCAATCTGTCTTAAATGGATGTTTAGTCGGAATTGATAGGGAGTAGGTATTATGTCTGGCAATATAAATCCGGTAACGATTGCAAGTGCTGCGTGGGACAGGATAAGTGAAATTCCTGTTCGAGTAATTGGCTGGTTTCGGGGCAAGACGGTCAATATTGTTTCAGCAATTAAAAATTTATTTTCCACTTCTGCAAGGACAGATACAGATATTGGCGATCGATCAATTGGGCAAGTCTCAAGACCTATGGCTAGTCGTATGGTTTCTGTAATAGACGATTCTTCTTCGCACTATTTGCCTGGCACCCAACGAGAGGTAGAGCCAAGAATTGTTAGCCAGTCTGAGCAAGCTGTTGAACCATTTCATTCAACTCCCAAACCCGATCATGACGTATGCTTCGCTGATAAAACAGTGCCGGTATTGTCTGGTAAGGAATTGCGCAAGATTAGTGAAAAGCATTTGAGTCCAGTGATCCATAAAATGAATGATTTTGGTTTGGCATTAAATGCTGAGCATAAAAAAAATCTGCAAAAAGGTGTTCTGATAACTGCGGTGATTGCGCAGCTTATGGTTGATGATGATTTTAACGACAACCTTTTTCTAAGGTTGGCAAAAAGGTTAGATGTCAGTGAAAGCGTCATGGCCAGGCGCCACGCCATGACTCGTGAGCAAAAAATCGACTTGCTCAGAGACCTTAATAACGAGCGCGCTAAAATAGAGGCCCAATGCACCCGCAGGACATCCCGGTTCTATCAAGAGTTCAGCAACCTGACGACCCAGTATCAGGCGTATGGTATACGGCTTATGGCAAGGTACTCTCATCAATATCCTCGCGAAGCCACCAGAGAGGACGTTGTGCAATTGCAAAATAGCGTTGCCTCGTTTCAGCGGCTACTTTCTGAATTTACTAAAGGGATTACCGGTACGTTTATCGATCGTGATAAGACGCTTAAAAGGCAATTGTCCGGTATTAAAAATGACCTGAATGCCATCTCTGCAATGCTCCGGTCTCAGTAATAATAATGCTGACAACAAGGCATCCGAACAAGTGGCGAAACAGTTCTTCTTGAGGTGAATTTGATATGAGAAGTGATTATCAATCAATAGGGCGAGGTAGGTATGGCGGTGAGAGAGGGATTCGAACCCTCGATACGGCTACAAACCGTATACTCCCTTAGCAGGGGAGCGCCTTCAGCCTCTCGGCCATCTCACCGTTTTGTATGGCGCACTCGGGAGGATTCGAACCTCCGACCGCCTGGTTCGTAGCCAGGTACTCTATCCAGCTGAGCTACGAGTGCATTGTTTTGGCTATCGCGAATCTTGATTGAATTCTGTTTGATCCATCAATAAGTCGATAATGGCGCGCTCGGGAGGATTCGAACCTCCGACCGCCTGGTTCGTAGCCAGGTACTCTATCCAGCTGAGCTACGAGCGCCCTTCGCCGTCAACGGAGGCAGACTATAGAGATTTCGTTCGGTTGAGTCAAATGCGGTTTTTACGGATATGTTTTGTTGCTGTTGCTCGTGACGCAGCTATTATTGCAGGCCGACCTGACTGATTCCCTTGGTGTGCTCCCATGCTTCCTTTATTGGCTTTAATCAGTAGCGGTGCTTCTCTGGTAGACGGACTGGGATCCGTAAACGCCATTGATCGGCTTGAGTTAATGGTTGACCCAGCCACGTCTGACTTGGCTGACTTCACTGGGGAGCCTCGCTTTTTGCCGCTCAAAGAAGACGACAGTAGTGATTTAATGAGCAGCCGGACACTGAATGATTTTCATATTGAGCACGATACGATGGTGAATCAGCTGACACCACAAGATGTCAGTTCGCCCACGGCACCTGCGGATATGGCTAAAAATGCCGTGGTGCAGCAAAGTCCGGTAGGCGATCAGTCATTTCCTCTTTGGTCCAGGGAACCTGGGATTACCTATAGCGAATTTGCCACATGGCTGGGCAGTGTCAATCAGTTTGCCGGGATTTCTCACGCTGCACCAAGTCAGCTCTTTTCTTGCGATGCAGGTTACTTGTTACCAGATCGTATTGTTGGACGCTCTATCTATCCAGGCATGATTGATGATCGCCTCACACATTGGCTGGATGATCGAGTTACAGACGCCTGCCAGTCAGCCCTGGATGTTGAACCGCCTGATCGCTGCGTGACTGCATTTGAGCAGCCATATAAATTGCAAGTCGGGGAACTGTCCACAGAGGAGCTGCGACAGAATTGGTCAGGATTGGCAGAGCTGTTGCGAGGAGGAATGATTGTTGTCGGCTTAAGTGAGCCTCACGACACTGACACTAGACACTCCGGACGTTTGGGCATCCATAGGGGCAACGCTTCATGGGCACGGGAAGCAACCAAAAGAGCTATACAACCATTTGGCCTACACGCGATCGAGCGGCGAATCCATCTTGCATGCCCCATGGAGCATTCACCATGAAAACCATCGTTATTTGTGCACTGATGCTTGGCTGCTTTTTGCTGATGGCTAACCTGGTCCCCAGCCTGTTGACCAGCACTCGCTCAGAAGATGAGCGAAATCCAGGTAGGTCGAGCAGTAACCAAGTGGGGAAATCCATTGCGTCACTGTTCGTGCTGCTGGTGGCTTTGGTGATGGTTTTACATTATTGGCCATAAGTGCTCAGGTGTTGCTCTGGCAGAAAGCGCTGGAGTGCCCTCACAAGTTGCTGGCGCATAGATTGAGCAGCCATACAGGTGATTGCCTGGGACTGGGTGTGGTGGGATTGATAACGGTTGGCCTTAACACTTATTAAGTGATGTCGGGTATTAAGTGATGTCGGGTGAGGTTTGCAGGTGGAAAAACAAAAAAACCACCAGCAAGCTGGTGGGTTCACATCCGTGTGAGCAATGCATTCCATGCAAAATCCATAGTAGTCGTACGCTGTTCGCACTGACAGCGGCAATTGCGGCGAACGATGTAAGATATATCCTACGGATCGCTCACCTGTGGTTTGTCCACGATCTTGTCATCACGAATAACTTTGTCGGAAAGCAGCTCATTGAGCTGTTCGTCATCCGGTGCTGACAGAATGATTCGCGTCTCCTCAGACGAGTCATCGAAGTGCATATCATCGGTACGGTCTGTTTCCGGTACGGGTATGTCAGTCGTTTCAGGGATGAGTAAGGGTTCTATGGTCAGAGTGGGCGGTGGGGTATCCCTAGTGAGGAATAATACGCCACCCACGGCGATGATTAGTAAAACTACCAATACAACGGCTAGTGTCTTTTTGCTCATGCAGGACCCTTTGATCGTTATCCGGTTGGGTTAAGCGTCAATTTACAAAGTTGCCTGCCGCCTCTCAAGCCTTTCGCCCTCAAACCCGGCAATTAATGACTATGCTTGGCACGTGCTCTAAATGGAGGTTTTCTGATGACAATAAAAAGCACGGGCAACCTGGTTTTGCTCAATGACGTTCACAGCCGGATAGTGCTTGATCTGGCTTACGCTGGCAGCAACAATTTTACCGGCAAACCAATTTACCGCAGTGATGCATGCTACCTGCATGCTGATACTCTCGAATGCCTGTTGCGCGCAGTGGAACTGCTCAGGCCACTCAATCTGAACATTAAAGTCTGGGATGCTTTTCGTCCCTTGTCGGCCCAGGCTGTCTTATACAAGCAGATGCCAAACCCGGCTTACGTTTCTGATCCTGAGTCCGGGCCGTGTTCACACTGCCGGGGGATTGCCCTGGATCTCACTATCACCGACCGCTACGGTCGGGAGTTGGCCATGGGGACGGCGTTTGATGACTTTCGCCCATTGGCACATCACGGCAATGATCTGATTTCAGCGGAAGCACAGCGCAACCGGCTGCTATTAGCCGGGGTAATGAGTGTAGCGGGTTTTCAGCCCTTGGAAACTGAATGGTGGCACTATGAACTGCCAGAGTGGAACAATTACCCGATTATTTCAGAAGTTGAAATTCCGTAATAATCAGTGAAAGCGTAATGCAAAAATGCTTTAAGAAGCATTGAAACCCTTTGACTCAGTCATGGTCTACCAAGAGGCATACCAACAGTGAGGGGTAGATTATGGATAGCCTGAGTTCTGGCAAAGTTGCCAGTGCTGTTCAGCTGCTTGAAGCAAGGGCTGCGCAGGAGGGCAAAGGCAACAAAAGCACCAGGGGTGATGTTGAAGGGCTTGCCGATACCAGGCCCCGGACGCCACCTGCAGATCCGGCTGCTGAGCAGGGGGAGACAAAGAAGATGGCTGAGCTCAGTATAAAGGAGGAGCAGGAGGTTAAGCCTTCGACGTCACCGGCAGCCGAGGCGGATAAAGTGCCATCGGCGGAGAGTGGAGCGCAGTCGGCAAGTGATGAGCAAGCAGTCTTGGGTGATGCAGGTGAGCGGAGCACTCCGGTGGGCAGTGGCGCTGATAAGGGGGCGCCCCTGGTTGCTGTTGCCGAGCAGCCCGTCGAGGCGGATATGGGTGAAAGCGTAGGTCACGAGCCATCTTCGGATGCTCTTGAGAAGCCAGACGCGGGATCTGTTGCTGACAGCCGGAGTTTGTTGACAGTCGTCAAGGATGCGGTTAAGGGTGCAGTCAAGGGCGTCGAGGATGCAGTCAAGGACACTGAGAACGCGATCAGAAATACTGAGGACGCGATCAAGGATACTGAGGATGCGGTCAGGGACATCTGGAATTCAGCCGGGAATGCCAGTGATGCCGGGGATGCAGTCGAGAATGCTGAGGATGCGGTCGCCGATATTGGGGATGCAGTCAAGGACACTGAGGGCGTGGTCAACGACGTTGAGGGAGTGGTCGACGGTACTGAGGATGCACCCGAAGATATGCCGCCCCTATAGCTAATGATGCCAGGGCTGTCTCTGAGGAAGTTGCTTTATTGGATTCTGTCACGGCTGCGGCGGTTGTGACCTGTCGTCTTGTATGCCCAGGGTGCAGTGCCCTTTGCGGCACCGCTTTCTACGAGGATGGTTTGCGCAAGCGTGAGTTGGGTTGTTGTCGATCTGATGTGGTCGGTGTCTTTTCGATTATCGGGTAGCTTCTGACGTCACGGAGTTGATAGTGCCACCATTCGGTGTCAAGACTGTCAAAACCGGCGATGCTCATCGCACCGGCCAGTAGTAGCCGGTTTCTCTGTGCCTCATCGGAGACTTGCTTGTTGCCGTGGTGCGCAAGTGGGCGAAAGTCGTCGAATTCTGTGCCCATGTTCAACTCCCGGCCGTGTTGATCAACAATGGTTACGTCGATGGCAACGCCTCGGCAGTGGGAGCAGGTACCGGTTTCGGGATCAGAAACATAGTTGGGGTCGGGCATTATTTTGAATAGTTCTACCTGGGCATCCTTCGGTCTGTGGGCGTCCCATATCTTCAGTTGCATTTTCAGCGGCGCAAGCAATTGTGCTGCGCGTCTGAGTTGTCTGGCAGCTGCAGGATGGAGATAACAGTCCTGGCTCGAATAGACGGGTGCGCCGGTGAAGTTGTTGGCCGTGGCGTAGGCCATTTCAATGACCACTGAAAATTGTTCTTCGGTGATCAGTACCAGCTCGCTCTGGGCGAATGACGACATAAATAACTCCTCTTTAACTATGCGATAACTGTGCAACCAGTGTTTTGTTTTCGGCATTCCGACAATAGTCATTTATTCAGTGGGGACAGGTATTCATGCGAAACATGGGCTTTCGAGTGCAGGCATCGGAGGAGAGCGGTAGCACTCGTTGAGTGATACCGCAAGGTGGAGACTAGTCGCGTTCAGCTATTGGTGTGTAGTCGCGCTTTGTTTCGCCGGTATAGAACTGGCGGGGGCGACCGATGCGATAGTTGCCGCTGATCATCTCATGCCAGTGAGCAATCCAACCAGGAGTACGGCCAGTGGCAAAAATAACCGTGAACATCTCTGTCGGGATACCGATTGCCTTGAGGATAATGCCAGAATAGAAGTCTACATTGGGATACAGCTTCTTCTTGACGAAGTATTCGTCCTCAAGGGCGATTTTTTCCAGACGTTTGGCAATGCGGAACAACGGATCGTCCTCAAGACCCAGTTCGGCGAGCACCTCGTCACAGGTTTGCTTCATTACCTTGGCCCTGGGATCAAAGCTCTTGTACACGCGATGACCAAAGCCCATCAGACGGAACGGATCGTCCTTGTCTTTTGCCCGGGCAATAAACTCATCAATATTGGCCTCATCACCAATCTCATTGAGCATCACCAGCACGGCTTCATTAGCACCGCCGTGGGCCGGACCCCAAAGCGCTGCAATACCGGCAGCAATGCAGGCAAACGGATTGGCACCGGAAGAACCGGCCAGACGAACTGTTGATGTAGAGGCATTTTGTTCATGGTCGGCGTGCAACAGGAAGATGCGATCCATTGCCTTGGCCAGTACGGGTTTGACTTCGTAATCTTCGCATGGCGTGGCAAACAGCATATGCAGGAAGTTGCCGCCGTAGCTCAAGTCGTTGCGTGGGTAGACGAATGGTTGGCCAATGGAGTACTTGTAGGCCATCGCTGCCAGCGTTGGCATTTTGGAGATCAGCCGGTAAGCACAGATTTCCCGATGTACCTCGTTGGTGATGTCCAGGGAATCATGGTAGAACGCCGACAGAGCACCAACAACGCCGCACATGATTGCCATCGGATGAGCATCGCGACGAAAACCGGCGAACAGGGCACGCATCTGTTCGTGGATCATGGTATGACGCATGATCGTATATTCGAATTTTTCCTTCTCCTGCTGGTTGGGAAGGTCACCATAAAGGAGCAGATAACAGGTTTCCAGGTAATCCGAGTGCTCGGCCAGCTGTTCGATGGGATAACCCCGGTGCAGCAAAATACCGTTATCGCCATCTATATAAGTGATTTTTGATTCGCAGGATGCAGTAGAAACGAAGCCGGGATCGTAGGTGAACAGACCGTTTGCGGTCAGTGCGTTGACGTCAATAACGTCCGGTCCCAGGCTTCCTGTGTAGATCGGCAGCTCCAGAGTGTATTCGGAGTTGTCATCCTGATCAACGATGGAAAGTAGAGCTCTCTTGTCAGCCATATCTGGCCTCCTGTCACGCCGTTTGGTCTCGTTATAGTTACTCTGAAATAGTTACACTAAATCGCAGCTTTTGAAAAAGTGAATGGTTAATGGTTAAAGAAGAGTACGAGTCGCAACCTGTATGAAAAATATTCTTATTGTGCGTTGCCAGCCCCCTTTACGGTTTGTCCACTATAGGGTGATATATTTTTTTGTCAAACGAACTGTTTATTGTTAAGGCTCGTACTGAAATCCGCGTTTAAATCTTACCCTGACCTTTGGGTTATGCCTATATGTGTGAGTAATTGTAATTATTTTTTTGTGTGCATATACTCTATGCCGGAGCCGCACAGGTCTTGATGCCGTACGGCAGCGGCTTTGATTAAAGGAAAAATCGCTAGCTTACAATCCGGCAGTCTTACGCGCCTGCCGCAGAGCCCAAGCAGGCATAAGCAGAAAATGTAGCTCGCTCCAGAATACGAATAATTCCGGGTCGCATTTTCAACGTAGAGAGTTTGGGCATTCTTGCTGATTCTACTGTGTGCGCCACCGTGCCCTGGGGTTATAGAGTGAATAGCAAAAGACCTGTCAATCTCGATATCACAACCATCAAACTGCCGCTCCCTGCCTATACCTCGATACTGCATCGCATATCGGGGGTTATCCTTTTTATAGCCTTGGGCTTTCTTCTCTATGGCCTTGAGCAGTCGTTGGCTTCCGAGCGATCGTTTGAGGAGTTGAAAAGGTTGCTGGCATTGCCGCTGGCTAAATTTATTACCTGGGCGATTCTCGCCGCGCTGATCTACCACTTTGTTGCCGGGGTAAAGCATCTGTTGATGGATATAGATGTTGGCGATGGCAAAGAGTCCGGCACCATCGGGGCAATTTTAACGCTGGTGCTGTCTGTTGCATTGATTACGCTCGCGGGGTTCTGGCTATGGTAACCAATGTCACCAACTTTTCCCGCAGTGGCTTGTACGACTGGATGTTGCAACGGCTGACGGCCGTTATCCTGGGTGCTTACTCGGTTTTTTTGCTTGGCTATGTGGTGATGAACCCGGCTTTGCAGTTTGGTCAGTGGTCGCAGCTGTTCGAAGAGACCTGGATGCGGATATTTACCTTGCTGGCGCTCATTTCCATTCTGGCTCACGCCTGGGTCGGCATCTGGACCATCACCACGGATTATCTCAATGATCACACCTTCGGCGGCAAATCCGTTTTGGTGCGTTTTCCATTGCAGGTGATGTGCTTTATTGCCCTGTTCAGTTATGTGGTCTGGGGCGTGCAAATTCTTTGGGGGCTTTGACCTATGCCAGCACTTCGTACTCTTGCCTACGATGCCATTGTTATTGGTGGTGGTGGTGCGGGCTTGCGCGCTGCACTGCAACTTACCCAGGCCGGAGTCAAGACCGCCTGCGTCAGCAAAGTATTCCCCACCCGTTCCCACACCGTCTCTGCCCAGGGCGGCATTACTTGCGCCATTGCCAGCGCCGATCCCGATGATGACTGGCGCTGGCATATGTTTGATACCGTCAAGGGGTCGGACTACATCGGCGACCAGGATGCCATCGAGTATATGTGCTCCGTCGGGCCGCAAGCGGTTTTCGAGCTGGAACATTTGGGACTGCCGTTTTCCCGTACAGCAGAAGGTCGTATCTACCAGCGTCCGTTTGGTGGCCAGTCGAAGGATTTTGGTAATGGCGGCCAAGCCGCCAGAACTTGTGCCGCCGCTGACCGCACTGGTCATGCTCTGTTGCACACGCTCTACCAGGCCAACCTGAAAGGTGGTACCACGTTCCTTAACGAGTGGTATGCCGTTGATTTGGTGAAAAATCAGCAAGGTCAGGTGGCCGGTGTTATTGCTAACGATATCGAGAGTGGTGAAACCGTCTATATCAAGGCCAAAGCCACAGTGATGGCCACCGGCGGTGCCGGACGAATTTACGCCTCCACCACCAATGCGCTGATCAACACCGGCGACGGTATTGGCATGGCGCTGCGTGCCGACTTCCCGATGCAGGATATGGAGATGTGGCAGTTTCATCCCACCGGTATTCATGGTGCGGGTGTGCTGGTTACGGAAGGCTGTCGCGGTGAGGGCGGTTACCTGATCAACAGTGAAGGGGAACGCTTTATGGAGCGTTATGCGCCCAATGCCAAGGATCTGGCAGGGCGTGATGTGGTCGCTCGCTCCATGGTGATCGAAATTCTTGAGGGACGTGGCTGTGGCCCTGACAAGGATCATGTGCTGCTGAAGCTGGACCATCTTGGCGAAGAAACCCTGAACCTGCGCTTGCCTGGCATCTGTGAGCTGTCCAGAACCTTTGCCCATGCCGATCCGGTGAAAGTGCCCATACCTGTCGTGCCCACCTGCCATTACATGATGGGAGGCATTCCCACTGACGTGGGCGGTCAGGCGCTGTATCAGGATAAGTCGGGTAATGACCAGGTGATTGAGGGCCTCTACGCCTGTGGCGAGGCAGCTTGTGTTTCAGTGCACGGTGCTAATCGCCTGGGTGGTAACTCGCTGCTGGATTTGGTGGTGTTTGGGCGGGCAGCCGGGCTGCAAATTGAGCAAAACCTCAAGGATGGCCTCGATATGGTGGAGGCCTCCGGCAGTGATATCGAGGCAGCCCTGTCCCGGCTCGACCGCTTGGATAACTCCACCAGCGGTGAGAGTGTGGCTGCATTGCGGGCTGATTTGCAAAACACCATGCAGCTCTACTTTGGCGTATTCCGTGAAGGGGAGAGTATGGCAAAGGGCCTGAAACTACTGGACGAGTTGGGTGAGCGCATGGCTAACCTGCACTTGGTGGACAAGACCCAGGCGTTCAATACTGCCAGGGTGGAGGCCCTTGAGCTGGAAAATCTCTACCAGGTGGCTTATGCCACCGCCGTATCCGCAAAGACCAGAACCGAATCTCGCGGTGCTCACGCCCGCAATGACTACCAACAACGGGACGACGAAAACTGGCTGGCCCACTCACTGTACTCGCCTGTGGACAGATCAGTGACCAAGCGTGCCGTTAACTTTGCCCCGACAACCATGGAGGCATTTGCGCCCAAAGCCAGAAGCTACTAGTTCATTGCATCAGGGGAGCAGGATTATGAAGGTGAGTGTTTATCGTTACAATCCGGAGACTGACAAAAAGCCATACATGATGGACTTTGACGTGGTCATTCCCGAAGGCAAGGATCCCATGGTGCTTGACGTCCTGAACCTGATCAAAGAGCAGGACCCGACACTGGCTTTTCGTCGTTCCTGTCGGGAAGGCGTTTGTGGCTCTGATGGTCTGAGTATTGGCGGCACCAATGGTTTGGCGTGCATCACTCCGCTATCGACGGCGGTCAAAGGCAATAAGAAGCTGGTGATCCGGCCGCTGCCAGGGTTGCCAGTGATCAGGGATCTGGTGGTGGATATGAGTCTGTTCTACAAACAGTACGAAAAGGTCAAACCATACCTGATCAACGAGATGCCAGCACCAGCCATTGAGCGCTTGCAGTCGCCTAAAGACCGTGAAAAACTCGACGGCCTGTACGAGTGTATTTTGTGCGCTTGTTGCTCCACTGCCTGTCCGTCATTCTGGTGGAATCCGGATAAATTTATTGGCCCAGCGGGGCTGCTTCAGGCTTATCGTTTCCTGGTGGACAGTCGGGATACGGCAACGCAGGAGCGTCTGGCTGATTTGGATGATCCCTTCAGCGTCTTTCGCTGCCGGGGCATTATGAATTGCGTTAGTGTTTGTCCAAAAGGGTTGAATCCTACCAGAGCCATTGGTCATATACGGCAAATGTTATTTAAAAGCGCGACTTGAGCGGATAATAACAGTATATTTGCGCTAATTTAGTTGTGCTGCCCCCACGCATTGCGTGGCGGCAGTGGTTTGAACCAGCAGGGGCGGTCGGTCAACATCCGATCTTATCTGAGGGGGATTGTTCACTGACTGACTATCAAGACACCATCAGTGACAACTGATATTTCGTCCGTTCTGGTACGAAAGACACTTTCCCCGGGATAAGCCCCAGACTCACGGGGTAGAGAAAATGCAAGAGGGTGTCATGCAGCAGATGTGGAGTTCTTCGCACATTGCTGGGGGGAGTGTTGCTTACGTCGAAGATCTTTACGAGCAGTACTTGCGCGATCCCGATAGCGTAGATGCTCAGTGGCGTGACTATTTTCAACAATTGCCGCCGGTCAATGGCAGCGCCGTGGATGTTTCTCATTCAGCCATTCAGGCGCAATTTCTTGCGCGCCAGCGTCAATCTTTTCAGCCGTCTCAATCATCTCTCGTATCCAGCGAACACGAACGCAAGCAGGTGCAGGTGTTGCGCCTGATCAGTGCCTACCGTATTCGCGGCCATCAACAGGCCACTCTTGATCCGCTCGGCCTTATGGAGCGTGAGCAGGTGCCTGATTTGACCCTGGCCTACCATGGCCTCAGCGATGCCGACCTGGATACCGAGTTCCAAAGTTCCACCCTGTTCATTGGTAAAGAGTACGCCTCTTTGCGCGAAATATGCGCTGCACTGCATGCTACTTATTGTGGTGATATCGGTGTTGAGTACATGCACATTCCGCAAACTGAAGAGCGACGCTGGTTCCAGAGCCGCATGGAGAGTGTTCGCAGCCGACCGGAGGTGGGCGTTGACGCCAAGTTGCACCTGCTGGAACGGCTGACGGCGGCTGAGGGATTGGAAAAATACCTGGGTACCAAATACCCCGGTACCAAGCGTTTCGGCCTTGAGGGGGGAGAAGCATTGATCCCCATGCTGGATGAGATTATTCAGCGCTCAGGCACATACGGTGCCAAAGAGATAGTTATTGGCATGGCGCACCGTGGTCGTTTAAATGTGCTGGTGAATATCCTGGGTAAAAAGCCGGGGGATCTGTTCAATGAGTTTGAAGGTAAAAAACTGGTTGAACGAGGTTCGGGTGATGTGAAATACCATCAAGGCTTTTCTTCTAACGTCATGACGCCAGGGGGTGAGGTGCATTTGGCCCTGATGTTCAATCCGTCACACCTTGAGATTGTTACGCCGGTGGTGGAAGGTTCGGTCAGGGCCCGGCAGGATCGGCGCCAGGATCAGGTGGGTAACAAAGTGGTGCCCATTGCCATTCACGGTGATGCTGCTTTCGCTGGCCAAGGTGTGGTGATGGAAACATTGCAAATGTCCCAGACCCGAGCCTACAAAACCGGCGGAACCATTCATATTATTATTAACAATCAGGTTGGCTTTACCACCAGCTTCCGTGAAGACGCTCGCTCCACCGAGTACTGTACCGATGTGGCGAAAATCGTGGGTGCTCCGATTTTGCACGTTAATGGCGATGATCCTGAGGCGGTATATTTTGCCACCAAACTGGCGCTCGATTATCGGATGGAATTCCACAAAGACATTGTTGTGGATCTGGTTTGCTACCGACGTCGTGGCCACAACGAAGCTGATGAACCCTCTGCCACTCAGCCGCTGATGTATGACAAGATCAAATCCCACACCACTACCCGTGACCTCTATGCCCAGTCTCTGCTCAGCGAAGGGATGATCAGCGAGATTGACGACAAGGTATTGATTGAAAGTTATCGTGATGCCCTGGACACGGGCGAGCATGTGGTGAAAGCGCTGGTCAAAGAACCCAACAAAGAGCTATTTGTGGACTGGACACCTTATGTTGGCCACGAATGGACTGCCCGTCACGACACCCGTGTTGCCATTGGGACCTTGCAGGCGCTGGGACGCAAACTATGTGATATCCCTGAAGGCTTTGTGCTACAACGCCAGGTTGGCAAGATTGTTGAAGACCGTCGTGAAATGGCTGCTGGTGCGTTGCCCATCAATTGGGGCTTTGCCGAACTGCTGGCTTACGCAACATTGCTGATGGAAGGCAGTGAGGTGCGTATTACCGGGCAGGACGTAGGGCGCGGAACCTTCTCTCATCGACATGCTGTGCTGCATAACCAGAAAGATGGCACAACGCTGGTCAATCTGGCCAGATTGACGGAGGATCAGCCCCGGTTCCAGATTTGGGATTCTCTTTTGTCAGAAGAAGCAGTGCTCGCCTTTGAATACGGTTACTCAGCCACAACACCCAACGCCCTGGTGATCTGGGAGGCACAGTTTGGTGATTTTGCCAACGGTGCCCAGGTAGTGATTGACCAGTTTATTTCCAGTGGTGAGCACAAATGGGGTCGTCTGTCGGGCCTGACCATGTTGCTGCCGCACGGCTACGAAGGGCAAGGGCCGGAACACTCTTCGGCCAGGCTGGAGCGCTTCTTGCAACTTAGTGCCGAGCATAACATTCAGGTTTGTGTACCGACCACACCGGCGCAGGTGTTCCATATGCTCAGAAGACAGATGTTGCGCCCCCTGCGTAAACCGTTGATTGCTTTTACGCCCAAAAGCCTGCTGCGCCACAAGCTGGCGACTTCCACCCTGGAAGAGCTGGCGGAAGGTGGCTTTCAGACCATTATTCCTGAAATTGATGTGCACGATCCCGCCAGGGTAACGCGCATGATCATGTGCGCCGGCAAAGTCTATTATGACTTGCTGGAGCAAAGACGGGCAGACGGGCTGGATGACACGGTGATTGTGCGTATCGAACAGCTCTATCCGTTCCCACAGGATGACCTTGATGAGTTACTGGTCCGCTATCCGAATTTGCAGGATGTGGTCTGGTGTCAGGAGGAGCCTATGAACCAGGGCGCATGGTATTGCAGTCAGCACCATATGCGCCGCGCCGTGGCGGTGCACCCAAACGCGGCATTGAATCTGCGTTATGCAGGACGTGAAGCATCGGCGGCGCCGGCGTGTGGTTATATGTCAACCCACGCACGGGAACAGCAGCAACTGGTAAATGATGCCCTGGGCATCTAAAAAGCAAAAAGGATTCATAATGGCCACTGAAATTAAAGCACCAACATTTCCTGAATCGATTGCCGAAGGCACTGTTGCCACATGGCACAAAAAAGTTGGCGAGCCGTGTCTTCGGGATGACCTGCTGGTGGATATCGAAACTGACAAAGTTGTTCTTGAAGTCGTCGCCCCGGCAGATGGTGTACTCAGTGATATCATCAAACCCGAAGGAGAGGTGATTCTCAGCGGTGAAGTGGTTGGCCTGTTTGCTGAAGGCGCTGTCGCTCAGGCTAATGCTGCTGAGACTGCATCGATAGCACCGGCCAGAACTACCCCTGAGGCAGCACAACCGATTCTCAGCCCGGCAGCCCGGCGAATGGCGGATCAAAACGCTATTGAGCACGGAGCCATTGCTGGTACTGGGCGGGGAGGGCGAGTCACCAAGGAGGATGTGGTACGTCATGTGGCTGACCAAGCCGCACCAGCGGCAGCTGCGCGACCAGAACCCGTGGTTGCTGCAGCATTTGTCGGCGAGCGAGTTGAGAAACGGGTGCCCATGACGCGCCTGCGCGCCAAAGTCGCTGAACGTCTGGTGCAGGCCCAGCAGAATGCCGCCATGTTGACCACCTTTAACGAGGTCAACATGGAGCCGGTTATGGACTTGCGGACCCGCTACAAGGATCAGTTCGAAAAACGCCACGGTGTCCGACTGGGCTTTATGTCGTTTTTTGTCAAAGCCTGTGTGGAAGCCCTGCGTCGTCACCCCATAGTCAATGCGTCCATCGATGGCAACGACATTGTCTACCATGGCTATCAGGACATTGGCGTGGCCGTGTCCAGCGACCGTGGTCTGGTGGTGCCAGTGCTGCGTAACACTGACAGCATGAGTCTGGCTGAGATTGAGGCGACCATTCGGGACTTTGGTAAAAAAGCCTCTGAAGGCAAGTTGGGTATTGATGACATGACCGGTGGTACTTTCACCATTTCCAATGGTGGTGTCTTCGGTTCATTGCTATCAACACCGATTCTGAATCCGCCGCAATCGGCCATTCTGGGCATGCACAAGATTCAGGAGCGACCGATGGCAGTCAATGGCAAGGTGAAAATCCTACCCATGATGTACCTTGCACTCTCTTACGACCACCGATTGCTTGATGGTAAGGAGGCAGTCACTTTCCTGGTGACCATCAAAGAGTTGCTGGAGGACCCGGCCAGAATGTTGCTGGATGTCTGATTCCGGTATTGATCGGGTGACGTATTAATTGCTAACGCGGCACCCGTTGACCCGTTATAAAACAATTGTTGCGGAATTTATTTATGGCAAATCAGTTCGACGTGGTAGTTATTGGTGCTGGCCCGGCAGGTTATGTTTGTGCCATTCGCGCGGCACAGTTGGGTTTGAAAACCGCCTGCATTGAAAAGTGGTCTGATGATCAGGGCAACGCCAAACTGGGGGGCACTTGCCTGAATGTGGGATGCATTCCTTCCAAGGCGCTGTTGGACAGCTCGTATAAATTTATTGAAGCCAAAGACAACTTTGCCAAACACGGCATTAAGCTCAGTGACGTGGCAATTGATGTGCCGGCCATGCTGGCGCGTAAAGACGCCATTGTTAAGCAGCTGACCACGGGTGTCGCCGGTCTGTTCAAAGCCAACGGCGTAACCTTGCTGCCAGGCGCCGGTAAACTGTTGGCCGACAAACGGGTTGAACTGACCAAAGCCGATGGCTCTGTGGAGATTATTACTGCCGATAATGTGGTGCTTGCCTCCGGTTCGCGCCCCATTGAGATTCCCTCCGCACCACTGACTAAAGGGCTAATTGTGGATTCCACCGGTGCTCTAGAGTTCCGGGAAGTTCCCAAGCGTCTGGGCATTATCGGTGCCGGTGTTATCGGGCTGGAATTGGGCAGTGTCTGGGGGCGGCTTGGAGCCGAGGTGGTGATGCTTGAGGCACTTGAGACCTTCTTGCCCATGGCGGATCAGCAAATCGCTAAAGAAGCCCTGAAAATCTTTAGAAAGCAAGGGTTGGACATTCGTCTTGGCGCTCGGGTAACGAGTTCAGAAATCAAAGGCAATGAAGTTGAAGTCACCTATCAGGATGCTGAGGGCAAAGAGCAGAAACTGACCTTTGACAAACTGATCGTTGCCGTTGGCCGGCGCCCCAACACCGAAAATCTGCTGGCACCTGACTCCGGTGTTAACCTGGACGAGCGTGGTTTTATTTTTGTTGATGACCATTGTGCCACCGATGTACCGGGTGTGTACGCCATCGGCGACGTGGTTCGTGGCCCGATGCTAGCCCATAAGGGCAGCGAAGAAGGCATCATGGTGGCAGAGATTATTTCTGGCCAGAACGCCGGAATGAATTACGACCTGATTCCTTCTGTGATTTATACCCATCCCGAAGTGGCGTGGGTGGGCAAGAGCGAAGAGGCAGTCAAAGCCAGTGGCGAAGAGTATAAAGTGGGCATATTCCCATTTGCCGCCAGTGGTCGTGCCCTGGCCGCCGACGATACCGACGGTATGGTTAAGGTGATTGCTGACAAAGCCAGTGATCGCATTCTGGGGGTTCAGGTGGTAGGCCCAAGCGCCGCTGAGATCGTGCAACAGGGTGTAATCGCCATGGAATTTGCCGCCAGCAGTGAAGACCTTGCCCTGACCATATTCTCCCATCCAACGTTAAGCGAGGCGCTGCACGAGGCAGCACTGGCCGTGGACGGCCATGCCATTCACATTGCCAATCGCAAGCGTCGTTAACGATGGGGGAGAGTCACGGTGGAGTTGTCTCTAATTTTCCCGACGGAGTTGCCAGAGATGCGGCGTGACAAGAAACCAATGCTGAAAAAATAATGAGGGCTAAGTCAGAATGAATCTTCACGAGTACCAGGGCAAGCAGCTCTTTGCCAAGTACGGTTTGCCAGTGTCGCCCGGTGTTGCCGCCGACACTCCTGAGCAAGCTGCTGCCGGCGCCGACGAAATTGGTGGTGAGCGTTGGGTAGTCAAGGCCCAGGTGCATGCCGGTGGCCGCGGCAAGGCTGGCGGCGTCCAGGTGGTGACCAGCAAGGATGAAATCCGTGCCTTTGCTCAACAGTGGCTGGGCAAAAATATGGTGACCTACCAGACCGACGATAACGGTCAGCCAGTCAGTAAAATTCTGGTGGAGAGTTGTGTCGGGATCGAACAGGAACTGTACCTGGGAGCGGTTGTAGACCGTGCCAGTCAGCGTATCGTCTTTATGGCTTCCACCGAAGGTGGCGTAGAGATTGAAAAGGTCGCCCAGCAGACGCCGGAAAAAATTCTCAAGGCCACCATCGATCCACTGACCGGTGCACAACCTTATCAGGCCCGTGAGCTGGCTTTTCAGCTGGGTCTGGAAGGCAAACAGATCAAGCAATTCACCCAGATTTTCCTGAACCTGGCCAAATTGTTTCAAGAGTGCGACCTGTCCCTGCTGGAGATCAATCCACTGGTGATCACCAAGGACGGCGACCTGCACTGTCTGGACGCAAAGATCAACATCGATAGCAATGCCCTCTATCGCCAGCCTGAGCTAAGGGCTCTGCACGACCCTTCCCAGGAAGATGCCCGTGAAGTCCACGCCGCGCAGTGGGAGCTTAATTATGTTGCCCTGGACGGCAACATCGGCTGTATGGTCAATGGTGCCGGACTGGCCATGGGCACTATGGATATTGTCAAGTTGCATGGCGGCTCGCCGGCCAACTTCCTCGATGTAGGTGGTGGCGCTACCAAAGAGCGAGTAACTGAAGCGTTCAAGATTATTTTGTCTGATGACAGCGTGAGGGCGGTTCTGGTCAATATTTTTGGCGGTATTGTGCGCTGTGACCTGATTGCAGAGGGCATTATCGGTGCCGTCAGAGAGGTGGGGGTTGAGGTACCCGTGGTGGTCCGTCTGGAAGGCAATAATGCCGATCTTGGGGCAGAAATATTGGCCAACAGCGGACTGGACATTATCGCAGCCAACAGTCTGACCGAGGCGGCTCAGCAGGTAGTGAACGCAGCGGGGGACCAGTAATGAGCATTCTGATCAATAAAGACACTAAAGTGATCTGCCAGGGTTTTACCGGTGCCCAGGGAACTTTTCACTCCGAGCAGGCCATCGCCTATGGTACCCGAATGGTGGGTGGCGTAACGCCGGGCAAGGGCGGACAAACCCATTTGGGTTTGCCGGTATTCAATACGGTGGCTGAAGCGGTGGACGCCACTGGCGCTGAGGCATCCGTGATCTACGTGCCGGCCCCATTTTGCAAGGACTCAATTCTGGAAGCGGCTCATGCCGGCCTTGAGTTGATCGTCTGTATTACCGAAGGGGTGCCAACGCTGGACATGCTTCAGTGTAAGATTAAGTGCGATGAGCTGGGCGTGCGCCTGATTGGTCCTAACTGTCCGGGCGTCATTACTCCGGGGGAGTGTAAAATCGGCATTATGCCAGGTTATATCCATATGCCTGGTAAAGTGGGGATCGTTTCGCGCTCCGGTACGCTGACCTACGAGGCGGTCAAACAGACCACCGATTATGGCTTTGGCCAATCCACCTGCGTTGGCATTGGTGGTGATCCGATTCCGGGAGCCAACTTTATTGATATTCTGGCGTTGTTCCAGGATGACGATAAGACCGAAGCCATTGTGATGATTGGTGAGATCGGCGGCTCCGCCGAAGAAGAGGCGGCAGCTTTTATCAAAGAGTATGTCACCAAACCGGTGGTTTCTTACATTGCTGGCGTTACCGCGCCTCCTGGCAAACGCATGGGACATGCCGGGGCGATTATTGCCGGTGGCAAGGGCACAGCAGAGGAAAAGTTTGCTGCGCTGGAAGCCGCTGGCGTTAAAACTGTTCGCAGTCTTGCCCAGATTGGCGAAGCACTGCAAGAAGTCACAGGCTGGTAAACACCAGGAGCAGCCCGTGCAGGGCTGCTCGCCTTCCTGCCTTTCCTCAACGTTCAACCACCGCCTCGGGCAACTTACCCCACCAACTTCTTACTTTTTGCATATTGTCTCGGTTTGCTGCTATAGCGGATCGTATGAGTATCCAATAATCTACCGGATTTTGCTTAGGAGTCTGCAAGTGGATGCACTTGATTTGAATCCCGACAAGTATCGGCTAATCAGGGCCCTCAGACCCTTCTCTTACTCTGTGGCGTTGGTCACTTGCAGCTTGGGCATTGCACTGGCTTACCATCAGGGCAACGGCAGAGCGCTGCGTGCCGTACTGGTGGTGCTGGCTGGATTGCTGCTACAGGCAGCCACCAATCTGGCCAACGACCGTGCTGATATCGCTCTCTGGCGTAAGCGTCCTGGCGAATTGGCCACGCAAGTTATTGCCCGGATCACCTTTAATTTTCGCCTGGCCGGTGTGCTGACTTTGCTGGCATGCCTGATGGGATTGTGGCTGGTTAAAGAGGTCGGCTGGCCGTTGCTGGTCCTGGGGATTGTCGGCGTGATCGGTGGCTATTGCTATACTGGTGAGCCGGTAAACTACAAGGAGCGTGGTCTGGGTGTGCCAGCAGTGTTTTTGTTCACTGGTATATTGATGGTTACGGGATCCTATTACGCCGTTGGGGGGTCTTGGAGTGACGAGGCGGTCTGGGTATCCATTCCCGTCAGTATACTGTCTTCAGCATTGATTCTTGCCAACGAAATTCGCGATTATCACGATGATGCTTATCATAATATCCGTACTCTGACTGTGCGTATTGGTTTGTCGAGAGCAAAGTGGCTGTACGGTAGCCTGCTATTGATAGTATTTCCTTTCAGTGTTGGTTTGTACTTGTTCGGGAGTTTGACTAACCCGTGGTACCTGTTATTGGCGTTGCCCTTTGTGGCTGCACCCCTCAAGCTGCTCAGTGATGACAAGGCGGACAAGCAACGCTTGCCGCCGCTGACAGGGCGATTTTTTGTCCTGTTCGGGGGCAGTTTTATTCTCGCTGTCCTGCTGTGAATCACGGTGTTCTCAAATCGTAAGTTGGTGTTTCGAACAGGCTCTCAGGTCGGTCCGGCAAGTTAATGGACCGACTGCCGCCGTCGATCAGTTTAAGCTTGGTATAGCGATCCTGGGTGGCTTTTACCAGCGTTTCAGAATTACGCATGATGGTCGGGCGGATAAATAGCATCAGGTTCTTCTTTTCATCGCCTGTCTGATGGTAGCGAAAAAGGTTGCCAACAATGGGGATATCGCCAAGTAGCGGTACCTTTTTCCGACTTTTCGATCGGATATCTTCAATCAATCCGCCAATAACAATGGTCTGGCCATCGTCCACCAACACCGCAGTTTTCAGGCTGCGGGTATTGAACAGCAGATCGCCGCTGTTTTCACCGAGAATGTCTTTACTGGTACTTACATCCAGCGAAGAGACTTCCTGTTCCAGCATTAACCTCAGACTATTACCCTCGTTGATGTGCGGCGTTATTTTCAGCTTCAGGCCTACATCTTTACGCTCAGTGGTGGTGAAGGGGTTATTGCTCGAACCACTGGACGACGTCTGGTACGAGCCAGTAGTAATGGGAATATTTTTGCCAATAATCAATTCAGCTTCTTCGTTATCCAGCGTCAACATGCTGGGCGTTGAGAGAATATTGTTGTTGGAGCGCGAGCTGAGTGCTCCCACAAGAACACCAAAGTTATCCGCTCGTAATGCGATTGAGCCCAGGGCTATGTTGGCATTGTTCCATATCTTGCCGGTTACGCTGCTGAGAGTGGAGGACGCCGAATCACGAATAGTATGGGTGCCATCAATTCCCCATTGGATACCCAGAGCATCGTTAATGCCGCCAGACACTTCGACAATGACTGCTTCAAGTAATACCTGGGCCCGTGGGACATCGAGCTGGCGGACAATTTTTTCCATCTCCTGCAAGGTTTCGGGATTAGCAATCATGACCAGGGCATTTTGCGTCTCATCCGCCTTGACGAACGAGGTCGCTACAGCTGGATAGCTTTTAATACCTGATTTGGTGCCGGCGGTGCGTGATGGCGGTTGGCTGGTTGCTGGTGTGGGCGCAGGTGGAACCGCAGCAGGAGAGGGCGCAGCGCTGCTCTGGCTGTCCTGAATAATGCCAGAGGCTTCTGAGAGAATCTCGGCAATATTTTTAGCGTCGGCAAAACTCAGGAACATCACCTTGGTCGTTGATTTGCGAATGCCTTCTTTATCCAGTGTGTCAGCCAACTTTCTAACTCTTGCCCGTTTGCTGGCATTGCCCTTGACCACCAGGCGATTACTGCGCTCATCGGCAATCACTTGCAGGCCACTGGGTAGTTGCCCTTTGGCTGTGATCAATGTGTCGGAGATGATTTTGGCCACATCGCCTACCCAGGCGTGCTTCAGCTGTACCACCTCGTAATCATTGTTTCCGGCGTCATCAAGCTCACGTACCAGTTTGGCAATGCGCTCAACGTTATCGGCAAGGTCACTGATGATCACGGCATTACTGGAGGCTGAGGCAGCTGCGTGACCGTACTGGGCAATCAGCGGGCGGATAATCGGAATCACCTCAACGGCGGAGACACTGTGCAGCTCCAGAACCTGGGTGGTCATCACGCCATCAAGAGGTTTACCTTCACTGCCGGGGCTGCTGGTTTTCGCGGTGGTGTTGGGCATCACATTGATGATGCGACCGCCAGCTTTGGGGATTACGGTATAGCTATTGGCGGCGAGCACTTCGAGAAACACATCGTAAACTTCATCGCGATTCAGCGGTTTGCTGGAGATAACTGTAACCGTATTGCCACTTTTAATACGCGGATCGATGACGAACGTCTCTCCGGTGATTTTGGCGACCTGGGTAATAAATTCACGAATATCAGCATTTTGCTGGTTCAGCGTCCAGAGCTGGCTGTCGGGCAATGCTGCCGTGTTATTGCTGGAAGGTAAGTTGGCGCTGACGGCGTGGGCGGACATCTGAGCCGTCAGCAAAAAAGCAACCACTGTGTTGACGGAAAAAAAAGACGGCAAAAAAGATAACACTCTGACATTCATGTTGGGACCATTAACTCAGCGATTTGTCGTTCTTGTAATTACAGTTCCTGACTGGCCTCCTGGAGTCGTTCCCTGAGATCTTGCATCCGCTGCTCAAGGGGTACGTCATCAGGGTAGTCATGGTTGCCCGGGCGCACCGACTCAGCAGGTGCCTGTAAGGGGGGCTGATATTCGTGCAATGCTCTGGCGTCCCGGGCGGTTTCAGGAAAGTATAGTTTTTCAAGCTGGTTGCCCCGTTTGATGATGATATGGTCAGAATAAACCTGGTGTAGGTGCGCGCCTCCTGGCAGCGTGTCACCGAGTTCGTAAAGCTTATCCTGATTGGCTGTTTGAATAATTGCGCTGGCGTATTTTTTATTATCAATTCCTGAAAGTGCTCCCCGCAGAATCAGATTCATTTTGGTTAGCGGAATCTCTTGGCTGGTATTGGGGATTTCGTGACGGTCATTAAAACCAAACAGCAATGGAAAATCTTCAGGATTGATTTGTGAAACGTTGATTCTGTTTTTATCTGATTGATTGGTGATGGGGTTTTGGTCGATATTGATGGCCTGATAAAAATCCACCGACTGAACACCAATGCTCAGTACCATAGCCAGGGCGACCATTACAGTAGCCAGTGTGTGATAACTATAAGACCGCCGCCAGGAAGCTGGTAACAGGGAGCGCAGGCGTGCGATCAATCCTGAGTGTGTGACAGAATCCACTTGGTTCATGGTCATATCTATTAGAATTAACGACTTGAATTAATGGGCTATTCTTTAGTCTAAATAAAAGCATAAGAGTCTTATTTGTTAAAGAAATTCGTTTTTTCAGGAGTGGTCGGTACTGGTGTCTTCATTAAATGCGGGCGAAAATTCCGGGCATAAGATCGCTGAAGCAGCTGGCGTTATTCCAAGATTGCCTTTTTCCTTTGCTAAAAGACATGGCGTGGTTTTGAGCGAAACTGGGAACGGTAGCGCCACGCTTTATTTTCACAACACACCTTCGCTGCATTTACTGGCTGAAATCGGACGCTTTTGTGGCATGTTTCCCCTCTACCAGCAAGTCAGTGCAGATAAGCTCTCAGAGGTGCTTGCCCTTTGCTATCACCACGACAGTTCCGAAGCGCTGCACGATGCTGCCGGCATTGGCGATCATTTGGATCTGGCCAGTCTGGCTGACGCGGTCCCGGCTATGGAAGACCTGTTGGAGCAAAGTGATGATGCTCCGGTTATCCGCCTGATCAATGCGCTGCTTACCGAGGGCATTAGAGAAGGTGCCTCCGATGTTCACATTGAAACCTTTGAGTCAGCACTGGTGGTACGAATACGGGTTGATGGCGTGTTGCGGGAGATTCTATCGCTGCAAAGAACCATTGCGGCACTGTTGGTATCGCGTATCAAAGTAATGGCCCGGCTGGATATTGCCGAGAAGCGAGTCCCGCAGGACGGTCGTATTTCCCTGCGTGTGGCTGGCAAGGAGGTGGATGTTCGAGTCTCTACGTTGCCATCAAGTAATGGTGAACGGGTGGTCTTGCGTCTGTTGGACAAAGCTGCTGGCCGTCTGGAATTGAACCACCTGGGCATGACTCGGCAGAACCACACCCTGATTAAAGACCTGCTAAGCAGACCCTACGGCATTATTCTGGTGACTGGTCCAACGGGTTCAGGCAAAACCACCTCCCTCTATGCCAGCCTCACCCTGCTCAACGACAAAACCCGCAACATTCTCACGGTTGAAGACCCCATTGAGTACCACCTCGAAGGCATTGGCCAGACTCAGGTCAATGCCAAAGTAGAGATGACCTTTGCCCGGGGACTAAGAGCCATTTTGCGCCAGGATCCGGACGTGGTCATGGTGGGCGAGATTCGCGATCGGGAAACCGCTGAAATTGCCGTTCAGGCCAGTCTGACTGGACACCTGGTGCTGTCAACGCTGCACACCAACACGGCCGTTGGCGCATTGACCCGGTTACAGGATATGGGGATTGAACCTTTTTTGCTGGGTTCCAGTCTATTGGGAGTCATTGCTCAGCGTTTGGTACGAGTGTTGTGCAATGATTGCAAATCGTCCTACTGTCCGGATCAGGCAGAGTGTCAGCAGTTGGGACTGAGTTCTTGTGAGGAAGTAACCCTGTACCACGCCAGGGGATGCAAATCCTGCAACTTTACCGGCTATCGTGGTCGGACCGGCATTTATGAAATTGTTGTTATTGATGAGCAGGTCAGGCGCATGATTCACGAACTTAAGGGAGAGCCGGAGATAACCGAATGTGTGCGTCAATACACGCCCAGCATCCGCGAGGATGGTAATAAAAAAGTACTGACCGGGGTAACCACTCTGGAGGAAGTGCTGCGCGTGACTCAGAAGGATTGACCGATGCCAGTAAAGAATTAACGCTATGGCCGCCTTTGAATTCACCGCCCTGGATCATCGGGGCAAGCAGCATAAAGGCACGCTGGAAGCCGACAGTGGCCGCCAGGTGCGCCAGATGTTGCGGGATAAACAGTGGACGCCGCTGGCTGTTAACACGTTGGCTGAGCGCAGACACACCACCGTAACTGGCAAAAACCCACTGTGGCGCCGGGGTGTGTCCGCCATTGAGCTGGCTACGATCACCCGGCAACTGGCCACGCTGATTCAGGCGGCTATGCCCATTGAAGAGGCACTGAACGCCGTTGCTGCTCAACAAGAGACGCGCAGAATAAAAAATTTGCTGCTAGCTGTTCGTTCCAGAGTGCTGGAAGGTTACACCCTGGCCAAGAGCCTGGAAGCCTTTGGCGAAGCTTTTCCGCCCATGTACCGCGCCACTGTCGCCGCGGGAGAGCATGCGGGTTATCTGGATCGTGTGCTTAATCGTCTGGCTGACTATACCGAGGCCAGGATGCGTTCCGGGCAGAAAGTGCAACAAGCTTTGGTTTACCCGATTATTTTGCTGGTGGCGTCCGTTGGTATCGTTGGCTTTCTGCTCGGATTTGTCGTGCCCGACGTAGTCAAGGTCTTTCTCGACTCCGGTCAGGAGCTGCCATTAATCACCGAACTGCTGATCATTGCCAGTGAAGGCTTGCAGGCTTGGTGGACTGTTCTTTTTGGTGTATTTGCCGGGTCGATAGCGTTGTTGCGCTACCTGTTGCAAAAAGAGGCAGTCCACCTTGCCTGGCACCAGACACTGTTGCGACTCCCACTGGTTGGACGCTTCGTTCGCACAGCTAATGCTGCCCGTTTTGCCAGTACGCTGAGCATTCTTACCCGCAGTGGTGTGTCGCTGGTGGATGCGTTGATGATTGCGGCACAGGTGGTCAGTAACGATGCCATCAGACTGGCAGTGCAAGCGTCGGCCAAACGGGTCAGTGAAGGGAGCAGTCTTAACCGGGCACTGGCAGAAACCCGTTATTTTCCGCCATTGATGTTACATATGATTGCCAGCGGTGAGGCCACCGGGGAACTGGATCAGATGCTTGAGCGCACGGCACAAAATCAACAGATGGAACTGGAAGGGCGCATAACAGTGATGCTGGGGTTGCTTGAACCATTGATGCTGGTATTTATGGGCGGCGTTGTCATGCTGATCGTGCTGGCCATCCTGCTACCCATACTCAATATGAATCAACTGTTGAGCTGATTGTCAGGCTGCTGCTCAAGCCAATTTCAAGTTAACAATCTCAAGTCAGTATCGAGTCAATATAAAGTCGAACACCGCAGAAAACCGAGGTTAGCTTACATGATAAAAAAAAGGCTTGTACCGCGTTGCTCGCCACCGGAACGTGGTTTTACCTTGATTGAGATAATGGTGGTGGTGGTTATTTTGGGCATATTAGCCGCCATGGTTGCCCCCAAAATCCTCTCCCGGCCTGATCAGGCCAAAGGTACCGTGGCACGATCCGACATCGAAACCATCGCTCAGGCCCTGGAATTATTTCGACTGGATAATGGTTTTTATCCCACTCTCGATCAAGGACTTGAAGCGTTAGTGCAGCAACCTTCGTCACCCCCTGAAGTAAAAAACTGGAACCCAGAAGGGTATCTGAAAAAAATTCCCGTTGACCCCTGGGGTAACCCCTATATGTACCTGCAACCAGGGAACCACGGTAAGTTTGATCTGTACTCGCTGGGCGCAAACGGTCGTGAAGGCGGAGAAGGGCTGGATGCCGAGATTGGTAACTGGGATAACTGATATTGGTTACGGGGGCGATGCACAAGGACCAAGGTTTTACATTGATCGAAATGTTGGTGGTGACGGTCATCATCGGTGTGCTGCTTGGTATTGCCTTGCTTAGCCCAATCACTGGTGGGCAACGGGTGCAAAAGGAAGCAAACCATCTGCTGGCACTTTTCGCCCAGGCACGCGACAGGGCACTCCTGGAAAATAATGTCTACGGTTTTTCCGTTGATGAGCACGGTGTTTATCTGTGGTGGCAATTACCGGCAGAGAGTCAGCAGTGGATCTCTCTGGAGCAGCAACCCTTCCAGCCGCGCCGATTGCCTGAGGATCTGGATTTGACCCTGGAGTCGCTGGAGGACGTTAAACCACTTGAACGTGACGAGCCAGCACCAACAGTTGTGTTCTTTGCTGACTACCAGGTAACGCCGTTCAGACTGCATATCACCTCCCGTACCGATCCAAAACAGTCGCTCTATCTGACCACGGATGGGCTAGCAGATATTGAGCGGATAAGGAGATGAAGTATAAGAACACCCGCGGTTTTACCCTGCTTGAGGTTATGGTGGCCCTGGCGGTATTTGCGCTGGCCGCATCCATGTTAATCCTCTCGGATGGCAATAGCATCCGCCAGACCCGCTACCAGCAGGAAAAAATACTAGCCACACAAATTGCCGATCACTATCTCAATACGCTGCACAGCGAAGGGCGCTGGAGTGGTCACGCTGCCAGGCCGCAGATAGAGAGCTATGCCGGTTATCAGTGGTACGTTCGCGAGGCTTTGTCAGCCGCTGGTTCGCCTGATTTTCGCAAAGTGCAGGTTGAAGTGTTTTCCGGGGAGTCGGAGCCGGTAAAAGATGCTGTACCTCAGGCCAGATTGACGACTTGGTTAAGGAGGCCAAAGCAATAATGCCTGCCTCGAATGACTTTGCCACCACCAAAGGCTTCACGCTGCTCGAGTTACTGATCGCCATTGTCCTGTTCAGTATGATCAGCACGGCTGCCTATAAACTGCTCACTTCAACTACCCGCGCCCAGGAGGTAACCCAGTCGATACTGTATGAACTGGATAAATTGCAACGGGCAGAAACAATAGTGGAGCAAGACTTGTTCCAGATCGTCAGGCGAATGATCACTGATGAAACAGGGCCACAGCCAGCGTTGCAAGTACCCGGCAACGGCGAGATGCTGATGGAATTTACCCGTTCTGGTTGGCAAAATCCTCTACAGGCGCCGCGAAGCACACTTCAGCGAGTGGCTTACGCCCATGAAGGCAACGAGCTGGTTCGCTACTATTGGCCCACGCTGGACAGAATTCCCACTACAGCCCGTATGCGTCAGTTGCTAATGACAGAGGTCCGTAGCGTTAACGTTCGCTTGCTTGACCAGCACAACCACTGGTTGACGGTCTGGCCTCACTCATCGCTGCCGGTTGATCAAGGCAACAATCTGACTCGGTTGCCCCTTGCTGTTGAGATAACCGTGGTGCATGAAAAAATGGGTCCAATGGTTACAGTGGTTCCTTTGTCCACTTACAGGCCTGCGGTCAACAAGGCAAAGCCAGCTGGACAGCCCCGGCCGACCACTGGAGGCAGGCGTGATGGTGACTGAACCCATCTTAATCCGCAAACCTCGTCAGCAGGGCGTTGCGCTGATTTATGTGCTGTTGATTTTTCTTTTGATCACTGCTGTCGCCTCAGAGATTGTCACCAATCTCTGGTTGCACACCGAAAAAAATGCTCGTTATCTGGAGCGGACTCAAGCGAAGCAATATGCTTTGGGTGCCGAACAGTACATTGCCAGGTTGCTGGAACAAGATTTTCTGCAAGATCGAAAAATACAGCGCATGGTGGACCACAATCTTGAACCATGGCGAGTGACAAGCACCAACTACGAGGTGGAGCAGGGCAGTATTGAATTACAGGTCGAGGATGAACAAGGTCGCTTCAATATCAACTGGCTACTGGCCAGACGATCTGGAGCTAAAACGATGGATGGCTCACCTTATTTACCCATGCTGGAAAATCTGCTGAGTAGCCTGGCCATCAATCCACAACTGGCTGTCAACGTTCAACAATGGTTGAACAAAGATCAAAACCAGCTCGCTGCCAATGCGGAAATGGTCTCGGTTTCTGAGCTAATGCTGGTGCCTGGGGTTACCAGGGAGGATGTTGTCAGATTGCTACCCTATATCACGGTGATCCCGGCACGAACGAAAATGAATATTAATACTGCACCCGTCGAGATCATTCGCACGTTGCACCAGAATCTCACTGACACAGATGCCCTGATGATCAAAAACGGCCTGGGCAAAAACGGCTTAGCCAATGCTGAAGAGCTGCGCCGACTGGCCGCTTTATCCGGTAAGGAGGCGCTGTTTAATGAAGGATTGCGCCAAGGCGGCCTACTGGGGTTTAACAGCCACTATTTCAGTGCCCGAATCAAAGCCACCTATCGGGATACGAGCTTTTATTTAACAACTTTGTTTCACCGCAATCGTGAGGGACAAGTTGAAGTGATGTCCAGAGAGATTGGGCCGACACCTGTTTATCGCAGCCCGGAGGTCTGATAACGACATGAAAACCACATTGATAATTCGCATTCCTCCCCCACTCACTGCTATTGACAGCAACACAACAGTTCAATGGGGGAGATATACACCGGAAGGTTCATTAATTGAAGAACTGCACCTGACGGCTATTCACCAAATCAACGCGGCCTTACCTGATGAATGTCCACCGGAAGAAATTGTTCTTTTGGTGAATGGGTCGTTGTGCTTTTATAAGCGCCTGACCATCAATTCTGGACAAAAAAAACATCTGACGACGGCGCTCCCTTACTTGGTAGAAGAAGATCTGGCGCAAGATATAGAAACCATGCATATCGTCCACGGCGTTCCCGATGCTGACCTGAAGGTCAGCATCGCAGCTATTGAGCACGATGTTTTACAGTCACTACTGACTCTGTTTGAGGAGCAACAGTTGCCACTGACACGAGTGGTCGCTGAAATCCAGTTTTTGCCATCACAACCCAACTGCACCTCATTACTGTTGGATCATGATGCCGTCATGATCACGACGCCAGCGCGGGGCGGCATTACCCTGAATTATCAAGCGCTCCCGCTTGTGTTTTCAGAGCAATCCATTGATCAAGCTATGCCAGACACGCTTGATGTCAACTCTGCACAGAGCAGTTCTTCGTCCAGGATCATGTTGCGGTACCCGGATAGCAGGTTGGCTATCTCAAGCGACAAAGTTGACGAGGTAGCTAATATGCTCGCCGAACGCGGATGGCTGATCGATAAAAAGCCGCTTCAGGGGGCAATCTTTGAATTATTTGCCCAAGAGTACTTTGCCGCTAAACCCCAGCAACTGCTCGACTTTCGTCAGGGCGCTTACCGATGCCCACGGCGCACAGGACGTCTTATTCGCCGCTGGCAATCCTTGGCCACAGTAGTCGGCTGCTGGCTATTGCTTGAGTTGGGGCTGATGATTGCCGAAGGAATGGTTTATCAGCAGCGCTCAGTAACTCTTTGGCAAGACTCCTTGACAAGCTATCTCGCCGTTTTCCCCAATGACCGTCAGGCTCGACAGGCGCAGACCAGACAACAAGTGTCTTTTAACGTCAAGCAAGTGTTGGAAAACCGTTTTCGCAGTCTCGACCAGCCAACATCGAAAACACCGTTTTTGCCTATGCTGCAAGTACTCTCCGGCATTTTCAGCCAGACTGAGGCTCGCAGCCTGGACTTTAACAACACGTCGGGCCAGTTGATTTATGAATTTGCCACGGATGAACTGGCCGCTGTTAACCGGCTTGTGGAACAGCTGAGCGCCGCTGGCCTGCAAAGTAAGCTTGACAGTGCCAACCAGGGTGAGGCAGGAGTGATTGCCAGAGTCAGCATCAGGAGATAATGGAGGCCATGCAAAAACTGAATCGTCTGCTGCTCAATAATCCCTACTGGCAGCAATGCAAAACATGGTACTTGATGCGCTCGGCCAGAGACCGAAAAGCTCTGCTGATGCTGGCGGCGGCACTGCTTGTGGGTAGTATTTATTTTCTTGCCTGGGAACCACTGGCGCAGTGGTCTGAAACTCGCAAACAGGATTATCTCTACCAGCAATCGGTCAATACCTGGCTGCACAGCCATTTGCCCAAGGCTCGTGACTTACAACAAAAAACAACCCAGCAAGACCTTTCTTCCCTGACGGTCAGCGTTGCCCAGCGAACAGGAATTACCTTGGGGAAAGTTCAGCCGGATCGCAAAGGTCTGTCGGTATGGGTTGAAGATGCTGCTTACCAAAAATTGCTAACGTGGCTGGTCCTGGTGCATAACCAACACGGCGTTGCTATTGATTTGGTGCGTATCGAACAATTACCCGACAAAGGACGGGTAAAAGGTTATATCCGCCTGAGTAGCTGAGCGATGTAGTTATTCGCACATAAGTGTTCCGCTCAAAGATTACCCGAAGCCAAAATAATACTGATGTGTTGCACGAAAAAGGGATTGACTCTCTTCATCGATTCGTTATTATACCGGCCAAGCCAAGGGTGATTAGCTCAGCTGGGAGAGCATCTGCCTTACAAGCAGAGGGTCGGCGGTTCGATCCCGTCATCACCCACCATCTAGCAACTAGTGTCTTGAAACTGGAAACTAGGTAGCGGACCGGTAGTTCAGTCGGTTAGAATGCCGGCCTGTCACGCCGGAGGTCGCGGGTTCGAGTCCCGTCCGGTCCGCCATTTATTGTGAAGTAAAAATATTGAACCTTACGATGTATGTCGTAAGGTTTTTGTCGTTTATATCAGTATTTAAAACTCTTGCTCACAACACTGGCTTCAGCTTCGTAGTTACTAATAAGTAGTCACTAAACTGTCGGGGAGTCCCCATGACTTTTCGATTACTCACCGATGACAGGCTCAAGCCGGCATTTTTTTCGTCGCCATGGTGATGCGTGAGACACAAGTTGGCCGATCGTGGTCGTCTTTAATCTTGATTTCCCAAACCTGGGTACTGCGGCCAATATGGATGGGCGTTGCCGTGCCCGTTACCTTGCCCGAAGTAACAGAGCGCAAATGGTTGGCATTGATTTCCAGACCGACGCAATAAGTCCCTTCTACACAACACAGGTTGGCGGCAATGCTGCCCAATGTTTCGGCCAATACCACTGAGGCGCCCCCGTGTAACAGTCCCATGGGCTGAATAGTGCGGTGATCAACCGGCATCGTGCCGCGCAGGAAATCATCGCCCACCTCGGTAATTTCAATCCCGATATGATTACACATATTCTCTTTGAACACGGCCGCATCAACGCTAAAGGGTCTTTTCCAGATAGACATCATCCGTCCTTTTTTTTGCCTTGCCTTAAATCTGATTACGCAGGCCGAGCTGATCGGGGTGCGGGTTCAGGTAGGTTTGCTTTTGAATGTACAGGTTGCCATGGTTTTCGACAAAATATCGAAGCATGGTCATAGGAGCAATCAGCGGCACCATACCTTGTCGATATTCTTCGATCAGCCGCAGTAATTGGTTACGCTCCTTGCCAGCGACACCCTTTTTAACATAACCAAGGATATGCATCATAGCGTTGGTGTGTGATTTTCGATTGGCTCGACGCTTCAGAGCCGTCATGAATTCGGTGAAATACTCGTTGAGCAGTTCTGCTAAAGAACCTTTGCTGTCCCTGGCGATAATCTGGCCCAGACGTTTATATCCTTGGGGATAGTGAGCCATGATCATGTATTTATACATGCTGTGAAATGCCACGAGTGCCGCATGGGAAGGTTGTGCCACTACTGTTTTCTGCCAGGCGTGGTAAGCATACACTCGGGTAAAAAAATTCTCGCACAGTACCGGATCGTGCAGCCTGCCTTCTTCTTCCATCGGTAGTAGTGGCCAACAGTCCATTAATGTTGCGGCATACGCACCGGGAGCACTTTCTCCCAGCGGATGACCGTTTTGATGATAAACCTTGACTCGATCCATACCACAGCTGGGCGACTTCTGCATCAGGATATAACCGCTTATATACGATAATTGTCTAGCCATTTGCTGGCCATACCGCACCAAGTCATTGGTAACGTCCAATGCAGCATTGTCAATGCCAACCACGCGGATATTCAGTTTTTTCCTCGTTGCTGATACCGGATTTTGATCTGCCAATGGTGCTGAGTCGGCCAGTTTTCCCACTAGGCGAATAGGTTCGCGGGGAATGCCCAGGCCGATAGCTAGCTCAGGACATACTGGCGCAAAATGAAAGAACCGGTCCAGCGTGTTGACGCAAAACGATGAGCGTTTATGGCCACCGTTGTATCGCACTTTATGCCCCAAAAGACAGGAACTGATGCCCAGAGTGATCTGTTTTTCCGGCTCGGGTATGTCAACTATGGCCATATTTTTCTCCGTTTGCCGTGGGCGTTTTATACGCAATAAGTGCGGTGCTCAAAGAAAGAACTTTCAAGAAGAATACTCGCGAAAAATAACAGTTACCAGCGGCTCCAAAATCCGCCAGCAGGCCAGAATGTTGCAGACAGGGAGAGTTTGGAACTATTTCAACTTTTTCGATTCTAAAACTGGACAAGTTCAGCAGAGATTTACGCGTATGCTACCCATACCAGATTTTCCCATGGGCAACGCCTACGGTGGTGCTATTGATGTAAGTATTGAACAGGCTACAGAAGGCGGAGCCAGTGATAGGCGTCCGAATGGAATTGTTGTCCACATTTACACTGAAGATCTTCATCTTCGGTCTGTTCAGGCCTGCGATATCGATAACTATTGTGCGCTTATGGGCGATGCCGAAGTGGTTAAAACGTACGCTTCAGGCAAGCCAATTTCGCGAGAGAATGTGGAAAAACGGGTAAATAACTGGGTTGAGAGATGGCAGTCGGGTAATCCTTACAGCGCCTTGGCTGTATTTAAAATAGCACCAGACTCAACCTGTCAGGATGAGCGTTTTATTGGCCATATTGTAGCTGGGGGCGGCGAGTGTATGGGGTATGGAGAACCCGGAAAATACGAGGGATATTCGGAAATGGCTGGGCTTGGGCATCCGCAGTATCGCAATAAAGGTTATGGCAAACAGGCCGCTGCTGCGCTTATTAACAAGGCAATACCGGAGTATCAGCAAAAAGGCTACAAGGTGAATACATTTTTTTCTGAAGAAAGGATGCCTAGATCCCTACCTCTTAGCTGGGTAACAGCCACAGCAGCGCCTGATAATGACACAACAGTCAAGCTATTAACCGGGCTGGGTTTTGAGTGTAAAAAGCTTATGGAAAATCTACACAATCGTACGGGTGGTGTGCGCGCATTCTTTGCTTTGAAAGTTTGAATTCGTGTCCTGGGTGCTGCTTCGAGACACATCCTTCGGATAGCACCAGCTGTGTGCGGCTGGTACTGTCCCTCTTCAATAGCCGTTCCATCATATGGAGCGAGCTGTAGTTGTTTGCACTGGTGGTATCTCTTGCATTGCCTATGGAGAAATGTTTGGCGGTCTGATCCGAAAGTCCAACCGCCGTGGACTGATCTGCCAGGCAGATCAGGCGGCAATTAAAGCGATTTTTTGGCGATACTTTCCAGTAGTTTTATTTGGCTGGCAGGTATGTCCTGTTCCAGTAGCCAGCTGACAACTGCAAAGTCCCGTGCCTGTTTTTGTCGTTGTTTATTGTCGCAGGCATTAGCCCAGAGACTCATACGCAGCATACGCTCTCGCCATATTTCTTTTTTGGGTTCCAGCACATTGTCGCATACATCGGCGACCATTTTTTTCACACTATCGGTCTTGATGGTAAAGGGGATCGAGATAATCCAGCTATCAGCAAAAGCAGAGTTTGCCCAGCCAGCAGAACGTTTTTGCACACTGGCTATCTCCTGGTCGGATGGTGGCGTAACAAAGCTCAACAGTTCCGGGTTAAGTGTCTCAAATCGTGCGGCGTCTGGATTCCAATTATCCAGACCAAGCAGCTCCATAGCTTCGAGCATATCAGCACTGAGACATGTTTTGCTGCTGATATTCAGTGCCATGAACGGTGGGATAAGTTGCCGAACCAGGTCGCTGGCCACTTTTTCAAGGAGAACGCCGTGGTGTTTTGTGCTGGTTATGATTTGCTGGAGTTTTTTGCGGGTTTCCGGTGGTGATACGGCAATATCAACAATCCCGACAGCCTCTTTGAGCACAAAGTTAACCAGGCGAAATGCCTTGGGCTCAACGATATCATTGACCACGATCATCACGCCCTGAGCACCGCTGCCATCGACGGACGTCATCCATACCTGCATTTCTGGATCGCTGGATACCTTTTTGCCAGATGGATAAACGCCCAGTTTGCGGACATTTTTAATGAGCTTGTCAATGTGAGTCTGAACGGTTTTAGGCAGCCAGTTTCGAATGCGGATCATTCGTTCCAGTGTTAACGGCGTGATTGCTTTTGGGTGACTGGCCAGCAGTTCGGCCATGGCGACAGCGTTCTCTTCTCGGTCATCCAGTACCAATAAACCGAGATAATCGCCATATCGAGAGTCACCAAAAGAGAGCATCTGCTGACCAAGCAGGTTTACGGCTTCCGGTGGCATAAAGCCCATTTGATCTTGCCAGACGGCGGCGAAGGTGAATTCATCGGGAATCTCCTCCAGCAGGGCCTTGCAGAACTCATTCAGATCTTCCAGAGACATTTCATCCTCTGGGTCATGTGAATCATGATCCTTCGCTTGCCAATGATGGATGAACTCAACAAACGAATCAGACAGGTATTGTCGATGATTGACCAGGGCACCGCGCAGTGGAGGCATTACAACATCGTCTAGCTCATCGTACTCATAGGCGCCGATGATATTTTGTTCGATTTCCCGCCAGAAATCAGTAGCCTCCTGATTACCCTGACGCACCTGAATAAAGAGATTGTGAAAAGCAAAAGAAAGCAGCGCGCCAATAGCCTCAGACTCTTCTTCATCAATGCCCTCGATGCAGATGTCGAATAGAAACTGCGACAGTGAATGACGATCATAAAGGCGAAACCAGCTCTGTGGCGGCTGCGACTGTCGACGAATGGATGGGAGGTTGGCAACTGCCTCGACTATCAGATCTTCCACCCAGTCATCTTCAGGATCATCTTCATGCTGTATTCCTGCTAACGCACCTCTTATGTTCATTGCCGATGAACCCGAAGAGTAGCTGCCGTTGTAGATGGCCAGATAGTCTTTCTTTATGCTCTGAAGGTAGTTGATGATGATCTCGGCATGCTTGAGTTTTTTCTTTTTGTCTGAGCCATCAATCAAGCGCTGCAGGCACTGCCAGCAGGCGATTATCTCGGGCACAATTGTTTTTGCCTGATTATCGGAACAGATCAATTTCCGGGGGAACAGTTCGGTCATCACCTCGCGAGTTGCTTTTAAGTCTATGGCCTCAAGCCCTTTGCCAAGGTAGTTCAGGTTCAGTTCCATAAACATACAGAACATCGTACCGCGGGATTTTTGGTTGGCTTTTGAAAGCTTCAGATATTCTGGTGACGCGCAATAGATGTCGAGAAACTGCTCAAGCCACTTTTGTAGTTGATCATTGCACTTGTCAGGATCGTTCAGATAGGTGTTCTTGTTGAACTTAAAGGGCTTCAATGACATGTGAGATCTTAACCGGTGAACTGTAGATTGGCAGCATCATGCCAGATATACCATAGCGTATAAAGGAGAGAATGTTTTGGGATGGTCCTCGGGAACACCTCCACAGGGGTGGGGAGGAGGCTAGGTAGTGACTCTGTATACCGGCCTGCTGAGAAGCGTCCTCACGAGCGTAGGGAAAAGATTTGAAGTGGCTTAATGAGTTAGCAGAATCGTCGTAAACCCTCGCCTTTATGCCCTCGGGTACAATCGGGCCGGGATACAAGACAGGAGTGCGGAACACTTCGTCATCAAACGATTGTGGTGTATCCGACTGTTCATAATCGAATCCTCTGTCTATAGATGCACTCGGTCTGTCTCGGCAGAGACTCACGGTGACGAAAACCAGGCACTGTTAACAAACACCGAGACTCCCGCTCGTTGGACTAGATAACAACGAAAGACACTATTGCAGTGCATCGTAGGAAACCGTATAGACACCCAACAGATCAAACAAAAGACCAAACAAATGGCCGAGGGGCACCCGGTCACTGCTGATGGAGACTTCTGTGTAAATCCGGTGTATCGTCGGTTGTAGCCTGTGAAGTCAGAAAGAAGCCTCGTCCGATAGGGTGGGGAATGTCACATTCTTTACTGTAAGAGGTCGACTTATCATTCAACTGAGGTCAATACTGCCACATCAACCAGCCCCTAACCAGAAATGGTAAGCAATTGGGCTTTGTCCATTGCCCTCTCGCACTTCAAATCCCAGCAGGGATTGCTCAGCATATTCATCACTAGTATCGGCATAAGCTCTTGCTTTGAGTGTTTGGTACTGTTCTGGCCACTCACTGGCAGAAAACAGCCTGTTCAATAACAGGCGATCTACATAAACCTCAGCGTCGTCTATTTGAGACCTTGCACTTACTCTGTCGCTGCCTTTTATTGGACGCCGTGCAACATCCAATTTGATATGCCACCAGTAGCCTTCTTGATCCTGCCAATACAGAATCCGTCTTTCCCGTTGTCGGAAGGGATTACCATAGGCATGTCGATCATGACTAGCCAACAAAGGCTGCTCACTCCACTCTTTCAGGCTATATCCGGCTCTCTCGCTATCCCGTTTTCGTGCCGGTGATTCACCTAGCAGATAATCCCGTTGTTTTTTATGCTCAAGGTATGTCAGCTGTGCATCGGATGCGGATGGTGCGATCAGGCTATGCCGAGCATCAAGGCGTTCCGTCCAATCCTTGGGCAGAATATTCTCAGCCTGATGAACGGATAATAGGTAGTCGGGGTCGCTTTCTACGCCAGGATATCGGTAGACTGCTTTCGTTTGCCCAGGATTGATAATTTCGTCGACAACTGCTGGCAGTAGCATAATGTTGTCGATTCTCTGGGCAGAGAATCGGTGCCGCCAAACGCGACCACCACTTTGTACGACAGATCGAGTGGAGGATGGTTCGAAAATTCCCCAGTCAAAGTCATGATCTCGCCCCACTTCTTCCACTGGTGTGGCCACTACAATAACCATGATGTTTTGAGCAGTGGAGCTATCCAGCAACTTGCGTAGCAGAGGCTCTTGCCAAATCGCATCTGGATTTTTACGGTTCATAGCGCTATCCAGCCACTGTTCCGTATGCCAGCGTGCCAGAGAGGATAACCGGGCATGGTAGCAAACAACCTGATGATCCCACTGCTCATCCGGTGTGCGGTTACACAGCATGCGGCTGATCTCCCAACAGTGCCGCACACGACTGACCCGTACTAATCCACACGACAGTTGCTTTCCCGTTTTGGGATCGGTCGCGGCGAACCGATTGTGTAAAACCTTGGCAGCTTGATAAATACTATCCACCAATTCAGCCATACCGCATTGCTCAGGTAGTGTGAGCCACTCGGTTGCACGCCGGGCTGGTTGTTCGTCCATCTTTTGCACAAGTGATTGCGCATAGGCCATCTGTCGGCGGACAAACTTTTTCAGCAGGGCGTCTGGGCTGGATAGATCCGATTGGCGGAACCACTTTATCTCACAGAGTTCTTGAAACTGGCTGAACCAGCCGGTTGCTATCTGGGGTTCAGCAAGTTGACGACGTTTGGCGTAAGCGTTGTATCCCCGGACGTAAGCCAAAAACAGGCTCTCACTGATGGCTGGGGTGAGTGTGGCTGAGGAGAGCAGTACTCGCCGCCCGTTCAGGGCTGCCAGGTGAACCAGTTTGCCAAGGGCTACCAGTGCTGTTTCGTCATAGTTGTCGACTTCGTCCAACACCAAATCGGCAGAGATAATCCGCAGTGTAGCAATCAGATGTCGTCCGCGAGTAGCATCTGCCGCAGCGGTGATATGATCCGCAGTACAGACAAGCACAGGAGCCATGAGCAACTGTTTGTGCTTGTCCTCCCCCGCTAGCATATCGTTCAGAGCTTTAGGTAAAGCATCATCACAGCAATCACCATCAATGGTAATTTCTTCGTCTGACCATGCACTACGACTTTCACTGCCCTGTGCTTCGCTCTTTACCTGGAGTCGGGTGACCAGAGATTCTCCGACAAGTGTCGTTAATTTCTGCGCTGTTAGTTCCAGATCTTTCCGGTAACTGTCTCCTGTTTGCAGGGTCAGTGTTCGCAATCCTAGTGCGACTGTGTAGCGCACTTCCGGTCCAAGGGCGGCCATCATGCGGGCACAAGCTCTGGTTTTGCCAGAACCGGTATCGGCCTGCACAAAACCAATAAAGCCAGCATCCATTCCTGCTTTCGCCACACTCTTGAGAGCTTTGCAAGCTGCGTCCTGCCAGATAAAACGAGAGTTTGCAGCCTCTCCGGCATCTGGTCGCATCGGTGCGGGAATAGTGTCACTGGTGATAGCGGGCATACCAAGATAAGGTTGCCACAGGGAACGGGTCAGGCTGCTTGCCTGTGTGCCGACGTTGAAGAGATGGGTGCCAAGTACGGCTCCTGATTTGGTCTGACCTAACACTTTGGCGGTATTGGCAATCAGGGTTCCTTTCTCACTATCAGAACTCTGCTTGTTATCTTTTGCCGACACCGAGTGATCGGCACACATCATACCCGTACGTCCAAACTGGGTGATAGTACGCAGAAAAGCATCCTGCCACTCTGGATCAATTAAGAGGTTCTGATGATTCGTTAACCAGTGGTTGATTCTTCCTGCGCAGTTGGCGACTTGTTTAAACCAACGTACCTCCTGCTGCCAGGGACGTGATGGGGTTTGTGCCGGACGCAAATTGTCAGTCAGTTGCTGCTCATAATCAGCGTCATCAGAAACCGAGCGAATATGGGATTGTTTCCGTGGTGAGGGCGCAGTGTTGCCCGTCTCCCAGTAACCAAAAGGCAGCCGGTGATGCGAACTTAATAGAAACAGCCAAGACCAGAGCAGAATATTGCTCTCTTTCAGTTTCGGGAGAGGAAATGGCCGATCGGCTTCATGGGCTTGATCAACGCTCCAGCCATCCTTCTCATTAAACAGCCCAGATGCGCTGGAAAACAAAGGGCTCAATGTCGCCAGATGACTGAATACCGGCAACCAGTTAGTATCTTCAACTTTATTGAGTTTTTTCACACCACTGGCGAGTGTAGCCAGCTTGCCTGCCAGCATCAGCGAGAGCAATTCATGACGTACGGGATCGGCTATAGCCAGACGCTTGCTGGTTGAGATGGCCTGCCAGAGTTTGTTTTGAAAAAAGGCATTATCTTTGCCCAGATCATGAAATAAGCCAGCCAGTTCTGCCAGATAGGCACAGAGCCTCTCCATCGGGGAAGCTTCCCGTGGCAAGCGCAAAAAGTCTCGCTTTGAGGAGGAGAAAGCATAGTGGCCATCGTGGTCGAAGTGACGGCGACTACCAACCACCCACACCAATTCGGTACGACTGCGGCTACAGATGCGATGACAGGACACGGCCATTTGTCGGGAGCTGACATTTCGGAGGGCGGCATGGATATCCTTTAATCCCTCCTGGCTTATTCGGGTCAGCCATGTTCTGCGTCCGATTTGACGGGCATAACGGTTAAGGATTCTGCGGGATTTTTTCAGAGCCTGACGTTCACATTCACTGACAAAGAGGACTATCACCAGTTTTTCTCCGTCACGTCCTTGAGGGTTTCAAACAATAGCTTCAGGGCTTTGGTTTCATCCATAAAGGCAATACAGCGGTTACGCATCCCCTGATCCGACAAGCCTTCGGCAGCAGAGAGAAAAGCGTTGGGCAGGATCACCGCATCCTTGATCATATCCGCCACATCAAATACCAAAGCACCTCGGCGGGTTAAACCATGGGCGACTGGCATCGAATGGGGAATACCAAGCACCCACAGTGCAGTCGCAGCCAGGCCGTAAGCCAGATAGTTGCCGTGATCCAGATAGCGGTTAAATTTATCACCGGTTTCACCAGAACCGGGTATGCGTTCGAAGTGTTTATTGCCCACGGCTTGCGCCAATATGCCATATAGACGCTTGGCAAAATTGGCCTCATAGCCCATCAATGTCTGTCTATCCTTAGTTGTCGCCATTGCGCTTCGATAATCGGCGAGGATAGTGCTGAGATCGAGTTCTTTCAGAGCGGGTAATCGTTGCCAAGAGCGTTCAACAAACTGGCAGCGTATCTCCTGAAAATGGCGGTACACGATGAGTCGGTTATCCGGCTCAAACCACATTTTTGCCCACCCTTGCATATAGGCGGTCGGGCGGTACTCATTTTGAGACGCTAAAAACAGGGGCGTGCCCCCGCCACCAGTAAAACCCAACATTACGCCCTCATCGGATAACAGGCGGGCAGCGGATTGGGTAATTGATGTTCCGGTTCCCAACAAAAGTACGTTGGTGTTACCAAAAGGAATAGCAAAGAATTTCTGAAAGCCGTCCTTCTGCTGTACGTAAGTTAACTGGTCGTCCTTGACCATAACCCGGCAGTGCTCGAGCAGATAAAGTCCTTGCCGGTGTGAGGGCATGATTGACATCGAATGAGATCCTGTTGTTGGTACTCTCTCCACCTGTGCGGTGGGCAACAGATCAATCCAAATGAAACATTTCTAAGCCACCTATACGGTGGTTAACGCCACCGTGTTAGGGAAAGTAGCAAAACTCCTGTTTAATTTGAATTGAAATATTTGAAATTGTTCAATTGCGGTATATATTGTGCGCAATTTCACGGGTCCGCAGGAGGTCGCACCGGCATGAATAGAGATGCAAAAGAGCTTCCGGAGCAGTTAACTCGCTTTGATACCCCGCCAATACCAGTGGCTGATGCCGAGCTGCCAACCTTTCTGATTGCGCTGATCAATGCCACAGTCAATAAATGCAAGAAAAATGATGAGGCTCTACACGCTGGAAGTACGGCGCAGGCGTTTCTTGGTGACGAAAAAAAACTAACCACCTTGCAAAACACCATAACGATGGTGGGAACTCACAACCTGAAATGCCCTAATGCCAACGTACAAATCTGCACAGTTATGGAGGCAGAACTTGGGCATGCACCAACTGAGAGTCCTTTCATTCACTCGGCCAGCATTGATTGTGGACGGTTAACCAGTGGTGCTGGTAATGCAGCTTATGCGGGATATTTTCGTTTTCTGGCGCAGGAATTCTCCCTGAATAGCCAAATTACCTCCGTGTTTAAAGCTCTGGCTCACAAGGAAACAGCCGTAACTGACGTTTTGCAGAAATTAGGCTTGTCAAAGAATTGGTTAGCGGAGCTTGAACAGACAGCAGCCAGTTGTTGGGCCATGCCGGATGCTACAAGGGCACCAGATAGGTTGCTCAAGCAGGTTATCTGGCCTGTAGGAGTCGGGCAGGATATTGTCATTACCCCTGTCGCTTCCTTTAGCTTTACCCGCGAACTCCATCAACGCCTGAAGTCTCGGCGAGAAGATGAGCAGCTAGCCCAGTGGATTAACACCAAAATAACCAAGGTTGGCGGCACCCAGCCTATTAATGTTGGGCCGTTCAATGCCGAACTGGGTGGCCTGTATCGACATCTCTATGCGGACATCCCCTCGGCTCCCTCTCAACAAGAGAAAAAACGCGTTCGCCTGCAAAAGCACAGTAAAACCCTGTTTGCACTGGCGAGGCAGAACCCGCTGGATGTGACAGAACTACTCAATCCCGGTATTGCCGGTATGCCTGCTAGAGCTAAACGCCAGCGACATAGCCGTGTTGCCGCCTCGATTATCGCCCAGCTTATGGCTCCCCTCAGCGCCTTACGCCAACAAACGATGACCATGACGGCTGATGAGAAAAAAGAACTCTTCGGACATCTACCTGAACATGAACTGGCTTGGCTAGATGGCACGGCTGATCGTGAGCAGTTTGAACTTATCAAAGAAAACGCCTTGATAGCCTTACGGAGTGCACAGTTCAAGAAGGGACAGGAACAGAATCCACTGTTGGATGACAGCGATAACAAGGCACTTACCCTTGCGCTTTTGAATTGGCTGGAGGGAACCCTGTGAACAACAGCAATATGACCCATGCAGGCTACCTGGTTCTTCCCAATTTACAACTGGAAAATGTCAATACGGAGGCCAACCTCCATGTGGCTGGTCTCCCAGCTATCACTTCCTTTACCGGTTTTATGCACTGGTTGCAGCTGAATTGGTTGGTCAGAGAGGTAGAAAAGGCTGAGGCAGAGGAGATGGTCTTCCACAGTGTTGCCATTATCGGGCACAGACTCTCTCTTTATGAGGGGCAATCCAAATGCCCGCAAGCTCTCCATGGTATGGCACCGACAAGACCGGAGGAGATAAATCCATCCATTGTTCAGGAGTTAAAAGGTGATCTTGGTATTACCTTGATCATCAAGGTGATGCAGGACGAAGATGGTGACGAAGAGTGCCTCCAGGATGTCTTTAGCAAAAACAATCTAACCCAGTTGTCCGCCAGCCTTTTACCGACTCCAATTGCTGGTGGGCGCATGGTTAAGCCCACGGAACCCTTTTTTGTTATGTCGTCCGGAAAACTGGCGGAAGCGTTACGCAAGCTTCCCTCTGGATGGCTGCTCTGCAATGCCAAAGAGCATTTGGATGGCAAGGATGACGATACCAGAGATGCGCTCGACCGCCTTCTTGATGCGTTGGCTATTACCAAAGGTGATGATGGTCAATTTCATCGCCAGCAGCCAGGTTGGCTGATCCCCATTGCCATCGGTTACCGACTGTTGGAAGAGCCGGTGCAACGCCCCGGCACCAGACAACAACTCCCCCATGCCTATGCAGAACCTGTGATTTCTCTGGCCCAGTGGCGATATCTGCCTTCCCTAATCCATGCCGCCAATAGCTGTGACTTACAGGGAATGGGCGCGTTGTGGCGGCACACTTGGCATCCCGTCCACCGTTTATGTGTTGTTGATACCCAAAACTGATAAACCAAAACCGATCGAAAGGAGACTTGTTATGGCCAAACTTGAACTGCCCTCCATGCTCAATTACACCCGCTCCATTGTCCCTTCCAATGGTGTGTTTACCTGTAAAGGAAACGATGCTTATTCAGGCCCAATTCTGATCACTCGCCAAACCCAGAGAGGAACCATCTCCAACTACTCTGGTATCGACAGAAGTGGCAAAAAGTCGGAAAACGAGCAAGAGAAGATTCTCGACCCCAAAAACGCCAATATCCAAACCATTGATGTCTGCTATCTGCCAGAAACCTGTGATCGTTTCCAGCTGGATTTTTCGATCACCTTCAGCGGCCAATCTCGCCAACCTGGTGCCTGTAATGTACCGGTATTTTTCGAGCATCTGGAAACACTTGCCGAGCTTTACCGGGGTCTGAACGGTTATACCGAATTAGCTGCTCGCTATCTGACCAATGTTATCAATGGCCGCTGGATGTGGCGGAACCGTTACGCAACAGGAAAAACAGTCACCATCACAGAGGACGATGGAACGAAAACCACATTTACTGTTGAAAATGCTCTCGACCACGATTACAGCCAGCATGAATCGTTCGCTACCCTGCGGGATAAAATTGCCGGAGCACTTTCCGGTGCCGACCTACCCCTGCGTTTGAGAGTTTCGGGCGAGGGCAATCTTGGTTTTGGTCAGGAGGTTTATCCCAGTCAGGAGTTCGCTGAAGGCAAAGAGGGCAAAGTCTTGTCATCAAAAGCCTATCAACCAAAGGTTGGTGAAAAGGGGCGGCAGGCGACTATGCATAGCCAGAAAATCGGTAATGCTATCCGTACGATCGACACTTGGCACAAGAAGGCACAACAGTATGGTGCCATCGCCATAGAGCCTTATGGTGTTGTACAGCAACGTGCTGAGGCTGTACGTCTGCCCAATGACACCAAAGATGACCTTTACACCCACTTAATGAATATTGAGGAGATGATCAGCACACTCCAGCAAGGCACTATCTCCCCTCGGGAACATTATGTGATGGCCTGTCTTATCCGGGGTGGCGTCTATAGCGGTGAAGGCAAAAAGAAGGATGCCAAGAAAAAAGAGAGTGCAAAGAAATAGGAGACCATAATGCTGACCCATTACCTCGAAATTCACTGCCAAACGCCCCCCAATGAAACGGGATGGATGTTGGGCAAAATGATCCAGCAGATTCATGGCTTTCTAGCGTCAACGGGCCGCCAGGATATTGCTATCGCTTTCCCTCAACTGAAAAACAACCATCCGGGTGACTGTCTGCGAGTTTTTGGTCCCTGCGAAGGTTTAGAGCAGCTCTTGCAGGAAACCCGTTTGCCACATCTTGAAGCAGGAGGGGCTATCCAAATCGTAGGCGGCATCCAGCCTGTGCCAGAGCACAGAGCGTTTGCTACCTATAGCCGTACTCGTCAAGTCGAAAAGGGCAGCGTAAATCAGGTGCAAAAGCGGATGGACAAGTTCCTTCAGCATCTGAAAAAAAACGGGATAGAAGCTGATAAAGCTTTACTGGAAGAGCGTAAAAAACGCTTATTGGCATCATCTAAAGGGGAACGCGCTTATCTATCCTTGAACAGTTCCAGCACAGGACAACATTTTCAATTGGTCATTACCAAGAAAGCCGTACCTTCAGCTTGTACTGGATCGTTTGGTACCTATGGGTTGGCTGGTGGTCAGCACGGCTCAGCCACAGTTCCCGAGTTTCTATAAATTCGGGATAAAAAACTTCTTTAAAAATGCGGGCTTGTAACTCGTTGAAAAATAATCACTTTTTTCTTTCGGCTTGGAGAGGAAGTTTTTTGGTTATTACAGTAAGTTTTCCCCGGAAAATCTGAAGGTTATTGTGCTATTCATACTGTGAACCACCGCACAGGTGGCTTAGAAATAGAATCGCGTTAGCGGTTCCAGGTAATTGGGGTGAACCACCGCACAGGTGGCTTAGAAAGAACAATTATCACAACTGCACCGATCGTCTAAGTGAACCACCGCACAGGTGGCTTAGAAAACGAAGAACGCGACGCTCACCGCGCTGATTTAGTGAACCACCGCACAGGTGGCTTAGAAAGACACTCAGGCCGGTCATTGCAAAACGTGACAGTGAACCACCGCACAGGTGGCTTAGAAATGTACTGTTGACGCGCAGTACGATCTCCTTGCGTGAACCACCGCACAGGTGGCTTAGAAACTTACGTGCCGGATAACGACCTGTTCCGCCGGGTGAACCACCGCACAGGTGGCTTAGAAACAGATAGTACCGCTTGGCAAACGCCTCGTAGAGTGAACCACCGCACAGGTGGCTTAGAAATTCGTACAGGGTGACTGTCGACTTTGGATCAAGTGAACCACCGCACAGGTGGCTTAGAAAATAGCTCAGTGAATGAATGCCAGGCATGGCAAGTGAACCACCGCACAGGTGGCTTAGAAATATGTCATAAAGGGGACGCTTAGGGATGAGATGTGAACCACCGCACAGGTGGCTTAGAAACACGGGATTTCGCCGCATCCGCCAGATGCATTGTGAACCACCGCACAGGTGGCTTAGAAATCGGGAATCTCTACGTCCTCGCTAATCAGTGTGTGAACCACCGCACAGGTGGCTTAGAAACGACTCTGGCACCTTCCAAGGGGTGCATCAACGTGAACCACCGCACAGGTGGCTTAGAAAGATAGCTTCTCTAACGTCGGATGGTCATAGTTGTGAACCACCGCACAGGTGGCTTAGAAAATGTTGTTATCTCCTTTTGTGGGTATGCCCACGTGAACCACCGCACAGGTGGCTTAGAAACACGCTCTCAGAGCGCGTTTGATCGTGTCCGGGTGAACCACCGCACAGGTGGCTTAGAAAAGGGTGAAACCGCTCTCGCCGTCGTCGCATTCGTGAACCACCGCACAGGTGGCTTAGAAATGTATATGGTGTTCCTGGTTATATTGATCACTGTGAACCACCGCACAGGTGGCTTAGAAAATCAGAATGACAAATATCTGAATTAAAAAACAGTGAACCACCGCACAGGTGGCTTAGAAAAGCTAAATGAGCACAGCCGTTACCCCTAGGACGTGAACCACCGCACAGGTGGCTTAGAAAAACCGCGTTGTATGCAGGCACCAGTAGTGCCCGTGAACCACCGCACAGGTGGCTTAGAAAATTCTGGATCGATTACCCGACTGAAACTGTCCGTGAACCACCGCACAGGTGGCTTAGAAAGACATAGGTTGTAGATAGCGGGCTGCTAGCTCGTGAACCACCGCACAGGTGGCTTAGAAAAATTTGGCGCTATCTCTCTACACAGAGCTGCCGTGAACCACCGCACAGGTGGCTTAGAAATTGACGAAAAACTCTTTGCCCGGAGTTCTGCAGTGAACCACCGCACAGGTGGCTTAGAAAAAGCTACAAGTCTCATCGGCGTAAGGCTGACAGTGAACCACCGCACAGGTGGCTTAGAAAGGAAATCCAACGCATGATGCGAGATTACAAACGTGAACCACCGCACAGGTGGCTTAGAAAATAAACCAAAAGGCAATGAAGCTTGAGACTCGGTGAACCACCGCACAGGTGGCTTAGAAATCCAGCGCACTGCCCATTTCTTCAGCAGAAATGTGAACCACCGCACAGGTGGCTTAGAAATGTTCCGGCCAAACGAAAAAAGATCGTAAGACGTGAACCACCGCACAGGTGGCTTAGAAAGATGTTCACGCATTGGCCGGGTTGGTGGCTCCGTGAACCACCGCACAGGTGGCTTAGAAAAATCAATTAACGGTTTCGGAGGGTGTGCGATGGTGAACCACCGCACAGGTGGCTTAGAAAGCAAACTCTCGTACACGAAAACGGCGGATCTCGTGAACCACCGCACAGGTGGCTTAGAAATATCACCAACCTGTCTGGCTCTGTGTGCACAGGTGAACCACCGCACAGGTGGCTTAGAAATCGATGCGCGACGTGCGCGCCTGGATGACTGCGTGAACCACCGCACAGGTGGCTTAGAAAATTGTGTAATCATTTCATCATTAAGTAGTGGTGTGAACCACCGCACAGGTGGCTTAGAAACCTAGTGGCCTAGGCACGGATCACGTGCTGGAGTGAACCACCGCACAGGTGGCTTAGAAAAGTGTCACACTGGAGTCCCCCATCTTGATTTCGTGAACCACCGCACAGGTGGCTTAGAAAATAACCCCGCGCACCACACCAAATACCCGCCCGTGAACCACCGCACAGGTGGCTTAGAAACGCTGGCGGAGTAGCAGCTCTCGGTACGCCGCGTGAACCACCGCACAGGTGGCTTAGAAAAAACTGCGGGAGTGGGCGGTATTGTGTCAGGGGTGAACCACCGCACAGGTGGCTTAGAAAGAAACAGTTGATCGGACAATTCAACCTGCACCGTGAACCACCGCACAGGTGGCTTAGAAACAGTACGTGCGTAATCCAACACCAAAATACTCGTGAACCACCGCACAGGTGGCTTAGAAACGTAGACCTAAAAAGAAAGTGTTTGGTAAGCTGTGAACCACCGCACAGGTGGCTTAGAAAAACTGATCAGCGAAGACCAGCGACAATTTAACGTGAACCACCGCACAGGTGGCTTAGAAAGATCAATGACAGGTAGATGAATCTCCGCCAACGTGAACCACCGCACAGGTGGCTTAGAAAGCAAATAACTGAACAGTCAAAATCTTTGATCAGTGAACCACCGCACAGGTGGCTTAGAAACTGGTCAGCCAATTCCAGAACCTCCCCAGAAAGTGAACCACCGCACAGGTGGCTTAGAAATAAACGTACCGCCACGCGGTTTTCTCGGATGGGTGAACCACCGCACAGGTGGCTTAGAAAGTACGGTCTACCTGAACATCAAATACTTCTTCGTGAACCACCGCACAGGTGGCTTAGAAAAAATCAGCAAAAAAAACCCGGCGGGGGAGCCGGTGAACCACCGCACAGGTGGCTTAGAAAGAATGTTCAAAATCCCACCAGTCTATCTGGCCGTGAACCACCGCACAGGTGGCTTAGAAAAGTGCGCTAGACTCTTGATTTAAGCCGCAACCGTGAACCACCGCACAGGTGGCTTAGAAATACCAGACCAACAATGGGCTGAAATGCGCCGTGTGAACCACCGCACAGGTGGCTTAGAAAGGTTGGCCACGCTCAACCGGCAATGGCGCCAAGTGAACCACCGCACAGGTGGCTTAGAAATCAAGTTGCCAGTCGCTGATTGGGTAGTCCGGGTGAACCACCGCACAGGTGGCTTAGAAACTTAATTGATTGTGACCCACGCCTTTATGTTGGTGAACCACCGCACAGGTGGCTTAGAAAGCTATGTTTGCGCCGGTAGTGTTGGTCATACCGTGAACCACCGCACAGGTGGCTTAGAAAACTAGACATGGTGGTGTCCGGGTCGATGAATAGTGAACCACCGCACAGGTGGCTTAGAAATTCCAGTTAGAGCCTTACGTTGAAACCGTCGAGTGAACCACCGCACAGGTGGCTTAGAAATTTGATTATCTGGAAATACTGCTCAAGTGACGGGTGAACCACCGCACAGGTGGCTTAGAAATGAAACTCGACCCCGTACACAGCCCAACCGCCGTGAACCACCGCACAGGTGGCTTAGAAATTGTCCTGCGTGGCTATATCCAAATCAGCCATGTGAACCACCGCACAGGTGGCTTAGAAAAACCAGACCGATGACGTACTGCACCTGGGTGAGTGAACCACCGCACAGGTGGCTTAGAAAAAGATTACTGAGGGTGACTGGCGTCTAGTCAAGTGAACCACCGCACAGGTGGCTTAGAAAATTGAGAGTACGCTACGTAGGAGTGCATTCCTGTGAACCACCGCACAGGTGGCTTAGAAATGCCTGTATGTGAGTTACCGCAACATGGGCTTGTGAACCACCGCACAGGTGGCTTAGAAAAACAGGCCATGCAATACGCGCTGGCCGCCTTCGTGAACCACCGCACAGGTGGCTTAGAAACGATCCCCAATTATCAACCCATGCGAGCCGAAGTGAACCACCGCACAGGTGGCTTAGAAATTCAGCACATTCACATAGGTCAGTATGTTATCGTGAACCACCGCACAGGTGGCTTAGAAAAACAAATTCGCAGAATCAGCTAATGGGATTACGTGAACCACCGCACAGGTGGCTTAGAAACGTGGCGTATATCTCTCAATCAATTCAAACCTGTGAACCACCGCACAGGTGGCTTAGAAATCTTGAAATGCGCTCAGCAACAGACAACCTGAGTGAACCACCGCACAGGTGGCTTAGAAATAACTCTGGCCGGCACTGACACCGAGCAAAACGTGAACCACCGCACAGGTGGCTTAGAAATGGTAAAATTTGCAAGCAGTGCAGCGCACAAAGTGAACCACCGCACAGGTGGCTTAGAAATAAAATCGAGTTGTTTCTGTATACATCAAGATGTGAACCACCGCACAGGTGGCTTAGAAAGTATGCTGAAATTCAGATATTACCCGGCCACGGTGAACCACCGCACAGGTGGCTTAGAAAACCATTTTTACTTGCTCTTTGCATAATATTATGTGAACCACCGCACAGGTGGCTTAGAAAATTTCGACAAATCTAGAAATGTGTCTTTATAAGTGAACCACCGCACAGGTGGCTTAGAAATGCCAGCATTGTTGCGGTACGGATAAATAGGCGTGAACCACCGCACAGGTGGCTTAGAAAAAAATATTAACGACAGATGTTGGGCGCGAATGGTGAACCACCGCACAGGTGGCTTAGAAATCGGCTCACGAGCTACGCGAGTTCGAGAGTACGTGAACCACCGCACAGGTGGCTTAGAAATAGCTGGCGGCCAGCGCTCGCCAGTGCCCGTTGTGAACCACCGCACAGGTGGCTTAGAAATCACGCGATAGGTGAATGAGCCGTCTGTAGTCGTGAACCACCGCACAGGTGGCTTAGAAACGGATCGAGGAGGCGTGCGCGGACGCGGAAATGTGAACCACCGCACAGGTGGCTTAGAAAGGATTGAATTGCCCGGAGGTACATTTGTTCTCGTGAACCACCGCACAGGTGGCTTAGAAATGAATTGGTGGCTATTAAGAAAGAGAAACGCAGTGAACCACCGCACAGGTGGCTTAGAAATGTGCCGCACGCTCGGCCACGTTAACCGCAACGTGAACCACCGCACAGGTGGCTTAGAAAAGTTCGGTGCTCAACCGTCTGTTAGTGCTCCTGTGAACCACCGCACAGGTGGCTTAGAAATTTTTCAACAAAAGGATAAGCAGGATGTTTTTGTGAACCACCGCACAGGTGGCTTAGAAATGCATTGCGCGAAAAAACGCGCAACGCAGAACGTGAACCACCGCACAGGTGGCTTAGAAAGGGCAAGATCGGGGAGGAATATAACGCACTGTGTGAACCACCGCACAGGTGGCTTAGAAAAGTATCACTCCCCAGGCGTCCAGAAAGAATTCGTGAACCACCGCACAGGTGGCTTAGAAATGAGTATACAACAATGTCCAGGCGTCCGGGTAGTGAACCACCGCACAGGTGGCTTAGAAACATAGCTGACGCGCTCGGCTCATTTATTGCCGGTGAACCACCGCACAGGTGGCTTAGAAATTTTTGAGGCCAAGGAAGGCAGGAAGTAAAATGTGAACCACCGCACAGGTGGCTTAGAAAACACGCAAACTCAATTGTAGGACGAGGAGCCGGTGAACCACCGCACAGGTGGCTTAGAAAAGCAGTTTTGGTCAGCTGCTCAATGCTGACAAGTGAACCACCGCACAGGTGGCTTAGAAATCTCCATCACCGCACCGCAGGCAGCTTTGGGTGTGAACCACCGCACAGGTGGCTTAGAAAAGCAGTCTGGTTGTTTCAGTTGTCGTCCTCCGGTGAACCACCGCACAGGTGGCTTAGAAAAACAACCACCAGCCGGAGGACGACAACTGAAAGTGAACCACCGCACAGGTGGCTTAGAAAATGCGATGCGGATCACTCACCCGAAACAGTTGGTGAACCACCGCACAGGTGGCTTAGAAAGGGGTTTCATCGCCGCGCCTGACCATTAGCGAGTGAACCACCGCACAGGTGGCTTAGAAATTTTTCACAAAACCCGCTACCAACCCGCTACCGTGAACCACCGCACAGGTGGCTTAGAAATTCCGGGGAAAAAACCGGGTTTTTCTCCCGAAGTGAACCACCGCACAGGTGGCTTAGAAAGTCCGCCATCGCCCGCTCTTCACTAGAGAGCCGTGAACCACCGCACAGGTGGCTTAGAAAAGTCAGAGCCGTGATTTGAGAGGTCAGCGCGTGTGAACCACCGCACAGGTGGCTTAGAAACAAACGACAGCCCATTCAGCTGGTTTGTGCCAGTGAACCACCGCACAGGTGGCTTAGAAAATATCCAGCCTCGCCGCTTCCTTATAAAGCTCGTGAACCACCGCACAGGTGGCTTAGAAATCATGGATCTGATGTGGTGGCCAGTTCAGTATGTGAACCACCGCACAGGTGGCTTAGAAACATAATACCCGGTGGCATTTTGACGATCTGGCGTGAACCACCGCACAGGTGGCTTAGAAAGTAATCAGTGAACGCGAAGCCCGCCATGTTGTGTGAACCACCGCACAGGTGGCTTAGAAAAATATCATTATCGACTGGCACAAAATCCGTCCGTGAACCACCGCACAGGTGGCTTAGAAATTTTAGCCAAATGCGGTCATAGTTGCCCTCAGGTGAACCACCGCACAGGTGGCTTAGAAAATACTCTGAGATTCCCATTGTTCCTGGCCACGGTGAACCACCGCACAGGTGGCTTAGAAAGCTCAGGCCACGTAATCCGGGGCTTGACGCCTGTGAACCACCGCACAGGTGGCTTAGAAACTCTCCGTGATACCCACGTTTCCCCGCCGGTTGTGAACCACCGCACAGGTGGCTTAGAAAAACAACCACCAGCCGGAGGACGACAACTGAAAGTGAACCACCGCACAGGTGGCTTAGAAAACTGTGCGTCCTCGTTCGACAGACTGAGCGATGTGAACCACCGCACAGGTGGCTTAGAAAACAAATTCCCGCTATCGAAGGCGACGACGGCGGTGAACCACCGCACAGGTGGCTTAGAAAAGAACGCTCTATGTGATGTGCCTGCGTCGCTAGTGAACCACCGCACAGGTGGCTTAGAAACATATTTTGCGGTATTCCGTTGCCGTAGAGTTGTGAACCACCGCACAGGTGGCTTAGAAATATTATCGAGAAGTGGTCGATGGGGAAACCCTGTGAACCACCGCACAGGTGGCTTAGAAAAGGACGCGCGCCGTTTTGAAACAGCGTTGATCGTGAACCACCGCACAGGTGGCTTAGAAAAATGAAAAAAATCGGCGTAGGTATGCGTAAACGTGAACCACCGCACAGGTGGCTTAGAAACACATCCGCCGCCATAAATGCCCCTTGCCCCCGTGAACCACCGCACAGGTGGCTTAGAAAAGCAAAGCGGGCAGCCTTGAGGGCTTGAACCCGTGAACCACCGCACAGGTGGCTTAGAAAATTGGCAGTTACTCTTTATCGCTGATCATTTTGTGAACCACCGCACAGGTGGCTTAGAAAGAGAAGATTGCATGGAAGAGGGAGATGCCCTTGTGAACCACCGCACAGGTGGCTTAGAAATCCCTGGAAATTTGTGGCTCCCGCGATCTATTGTGAACCACCGCACAGGTGGCTTAGAAATCCCTGGAAATTTGTGGCTCCCGCGATCTATTGTGAACCACCGCACAGGTGGCTTAGAAATCTATGACCAACTCGATCGCCACTGATAGTGCGTGAACCACCGCACAGGTGGCTTAGAAAAGAATTTCTAGTGATGCGCCCGCGTTTTCAATGTGAACCACCGCACAGGTGGCTTAGAAACCTTGTGCGCCGCCGCTTCTCAGGTGCCAGTTGTGAACCACCGCACAGGTGGCTTAGAAAACAAAAAATTCCAAATATTTCTGGAACGTCTCGTGAACCACCGCACAGGTGGCTTAGAAAAATGGCCAGAACAGACCACGGACTAAACATTTGTGAACCACCGCACAGGTGGCTTAGAAAACGAAGCTTGTCAGAAAAATGGTTGTTGATACGTGAACCACCGCATAGGTGGCTTAGAAACGCAAAACCGTCTCTGTAGCCAGCACCGCGCAGTGAACCACCGCACAGGTGGCTTAGAAAAGACCAGGTGAAAAACCTGATTTAACTGACTCGTGAACCACCGCACAGGTGGCTTAGAAAACATCAAATCAATGGAACTAGCAACATCTCCAGCCCCCTGTGTCAGCATAGTTGTCGCCCCAACCGAATTTTGAAATCAGAACAGGGGGCAGTCACAGAGCAATCAATGACCCATTATCCAAAAGAGCTTAAAGAGTCCGTCATCCAGAAGATGATGCCACCGAACAATGTGCCCATTTCACAGTTGGTTCAGGACACTGGTATCCCTGATGCGACTCTGTACACTTGGCGCAAGAAAGCGTTATCCAGAGGAATACCTGTGCCAGGCAACGGAAAAAATCCAGATCAATGGTCACCTGAAAACCAGTTGGCAGTAATCATTGAAACAGCAGCGCTGAACCAGACCGAAATGGCTGAGTACTGTCGTAAGAAAGGTCTTTTCGCCGAACAAATCCAGCAGTGGAAAGAAGCCTTCATTAGTAGCGTGTCGGCCAGCTCCGGTAGCACCAAAGAGCAGCGTAAAGCCTTGGCTGTCGAGCAAAAAAAAGACAAGCAGACGATCAAAAAACTTGAGCGCGACCTCAAACGTAAGGACAAGGCGTTAGCAGAAACTGCTGCATTGCTGGTTCTCACAAAAAAGGCCCAAGAGATCTGGGGGGAAGCCGAGGACGACTGATCTCGCTCCCAGATCGCCAAAACGCAATCAACCTGGTCAACCTGGCAGTGATGGGCGGTGCTCGCCAGTCAAAAGCTTGTGAAGCGCTCGGGCTTTCAGAAAGAACCCTGCAACGCTGGATACGGGAAGGCAATGTGCAGGCAGACAAGCGCAAGAGTGCTGACAGAGCTGTTCCTACTAACAAGCTGACAGAGGAAGAGCAACAGACGATTGTTGACGTTTGTAACAGCGATCGTTTCAAAAGCCTACCACCCAGTCAGATTGTCCCGATTTTGGCTGATGAGGGCGTGTACATTGGCTCCGAAAGCTCGTTTTACCGGACGCTGCTTCGAAGAGATATGCAACACCACCGTGGTCGTGCGGCCAAGGCCAACACTCGTAAGCCAACGTCGTATTATGCAACCGGGCCGAATCAGGTTTGGTCATGGGACATCACTTTTTTGCGTTCACCAGTATACGCGTCGAAGATGATTACCCGAGCCTGTCTGCGCCACAGCATTGCTGCCATGCACAGCCCCTTGGTATTGCATTCTGACAATGGCAGCGCCATGAAAGGGGGCACCATGTTGTCAACCCTGCAACGGTTGGGCGTAGTCGGCTCGTTCAGTCGTCCACGTGTGAGTGATGACAATCCGTTTGCGGAAGCCATCTTCAGGACTCTGAAGTACAGGTCGGGCTACCCAGCCAAGCCATTTGCTGACCTTGATGCGGCACGTGGTTGGGTGCATGGCTTTGCCCAGTGGTACAACGAAGAACACCGCCACAGTGGGCTCAAATTCCTTACGCCAGGGCAAAGACATCGAGGGGAAAGTGAAGAACTAATGGCTAACCGAAAACAGGTTTATCGGCTGGCCAGACAGCGCCATCCAGAGCGGTGGGGCAAACGCTCGACCCGGAACTGGGATCTGCCGAGTGGGATCTGCCTAAACCCCGATCGACAGGCAACTGGACAACTAGATAAAACTGGCTGAGTTGAGGCGACAACTTTGTTGACAAACACCGCCAGTGAACCACCGCATAGGTGGTTTAGAAACGTTTCTGGCCAATGATGACGGTTTCGCCGTTGTGAACCACCGCATAGGTGGCTTAGAAAATGTAGACCGGGGCTAGTGGTGTTTTGTCCGCGTGAACCACCGCATAGGTGGCTTAGAAACAGTACCAAGAGCCATGTTTTACCCCAGTTATTGTGAACCACCGCATAGGTGGCTTAGAAAAGTTTATAGCGACTGGACTTACAAACACTGCCGGATAAACAGATTTACCAGGCAGTGTTTGTAGCTACAGTGAGCAGAATTTCTTGTTTAAGTGATGCTCAACTGGCAAAGTTGCTCGCCGCAAACTCCCAGTTGGCCAAAGCCCAGAAGGCCGTCACGTAGTCGGGGCGCAAGTTGCGATAGTCGATGTAGTAGGCGTGCTCCCACAGGTCGCAGGTAATCAGCGCCTTCTGGTTGCTAGTCATGGGCGTTCCGGCATTACTGGTGTTGACAATTTCCAGAGAGCCATCGTTGTTTTGTACCAGCCAGGTCCAGGAAGAGCCAAAGTTGTTAACCGCCATGTCGGAGAATAAGGCCACGAATGCATCAAAGGAGCCGAATGTCTGGTTGATGGCGTCAGCCAGCTCGCCAGTGGGCAGATCGCCAACACTTGGACTCAGGGAATGCCAATAGAACGTGTGGTTCCATGTTTGCGCAGCGTTATTGAAAAGAGGACCTGAAGAGTTCTTGATGATCGTTTCCAGCGACTCATTTTCCAGTTCGGTCCCCTTGATCAGGGCGTTCAGTTTGTCCACATAGGCTCTATGATGTTTGCCGTAGTGGTAATCCAGCGTTTCTTTGGAAATGTACGGTTCCAGAGCGTCACGCTCGTAGGGCAGTGCAGGCAATTGAAAAGCCATGTGTCTTCTCCACTTTTTGCTTGGAATAGCGGTTGGAATAGTAGTGTTTGTGTTCCCAGACCTGATTTTTCGCACAGGAGATAGTAGCATCGTGGCTTGTACGAATCCATGCAGTTAATGCTTTCGCCGTGTTTTGTCGGCAGCTTGAGTCTCCGCAGTGGTTGTACGTCGTTCCGCAAAGGATCCGGCCGCAACGCTCAGGTGTCACCAAAAATCATAGGGGTCGGTCGCCAGTAGCGTTGTGTTTCAAGGGATGGAAGAATAAACAGTTGGGGGAGTGGGGGGCTTTCTTCTACAATGTCCGTCCCCTCACATGATTAACAGAACAGCCAGGAGCTGGGAACTTCGCCTTCTTGAGGGATCAAGGCGGTGTTTTTGATCAAAAGCGGTGACTATGCCAGAAGATAAAAATATTCTTCCAGCAAACCAGGACCTTTCCATGAAGGCCGAGCAGCGTCCTTCCAGGCAGCGTGGCAGTAGTGGCAGTAATAGTAATGCTTACACGTCTGGGGCACCGACCCGCAGTGGTAAGGGCTACCTGTTTTCGGGTTTGCTGTTTGTTTTGCTCTCGGGGGTGGCCGGCGCAGGCTATTGGCAGGCGTCTGAGTTGCACAAAACGTTAGCCGATACGCGCCAGGCGCTTGAACAGACCCGTGAGCAGTTAGGTCAGGTTACCGGGCAGGTTTCTCAGGCCGGGGCAACCATTACTCAAAGTGACTCGACGTTTCGTGGTGAGTTAAAGGTGGTCAACTCTGAGATTCGCAAACTTTGGGATGTGTCCAACAAGCGCAACCGGCAATGGATTACGCAAAACCAGGAGCGTATCGAGAAGCTGAACCGGCGCGTTGATGAGATAGCCAAACAAGCCGACGCTGGGAATACCTCAGCCAGACGGGCGACGGCAAAGTTGTCGGAAATTGATCAGGTGGTTAAAGCGTTAGCCAATGAGCAGTTGACAGCCAACTCCATCATGACTGCCAAGGTCGATGCGCTCACGGCAGAAATTGCCAGCTTGCAGAAGCTGCTTGGCGCCCAAAAGTCCTGGGAAGAGCAACTGAAGGCGTCCAGTGAGACCCAGGCGGAACTCAGCAAAAAGCTCAGTGCATTCCAGAGCCAAATCTCCTTGCGTTTGCAGCAGATGGAAAACAGCGTGCGTGAGCTAGGTCAGCCGAAGGAACCCGCGGAACTGATTATGCAGTAATTATTTTTGGTCACATCACCGGCGGCTTTAATGGTGGGGCGCCGGCGATTTTTGTTGTTGACATTTCAGTCAAAAAAATGGCCTGGAGCCTTTGCCTCACTGAATTAAAAAATTATTTACCAGCCTTTTTGTTTGCTCCTGCATTGTTTCGCGGGTTATCTGTTTATGCATTTATTAATGCCTAATTTGCCTCATTTCTTCTGCTAGCCTGAAAAGTAATAAGAGTGGTTGGTGGTTAACAAGTTGCCTAAATTGAATTGGTATATGGGTGTTTCTGATACCAATGAATAATCCTTTGAACTTGTTCTGAATCAGGTGCTTTCCCAATGCATCACCTTATTCAGCTCACTGGCTACAACCCCGCGTCATAGCCGTATTCAAGGCGCTCGAAACAAGAATAATTATTGACCAGTCCCCCGCGGAAAGGAGCGCCGCTTGATTAAGCGCCATCAATTGCAGGATTATCTCAAAGTCTATAACCGTAATACCATGCGGGTTATGGGGAGCATTGGTAATATCAGTTGCAATGGCTTAATGCTGATCAGTTCTGTGCCAGTATTGATTGGTGCTGTTTATAACATGCGTCTTATTTTACCTAATGATGAAGGGGTCGGTGAGCGTTATCTTGATTTCGACGCCAGGTGCCACTGGTGCAAACCGGATGTAGGGCCTGAGTTTTTTGATTCCGGTTACAGTGTGGTGAGTGCTGGCCCGGATATTATTGAATTGGTGGAAACTCTGAAACACTATTTTACCTTCACAAGAGTAAGTTGACGGCAATTTAAGGTAGAATCGGCCCTTATTGATTACGATGCGCTATGCCGTCATGCCTGCTGAGTACTTTGTTCCTGCAAAAACCGTTGTCGTCGAGACAGAAATCAAGAAAAGTCGTTTTATCACCTGGTTGGCGCCAGCTGCTTCCCGAGCCGAAGCGTTGGCGTTTATTCAATCTGTTCGGGAAAAATACCCAGACGCTACTCACCATTGCACTGCATTTATTGCCGGAGCGCCTCAAGGGGGTGCAGCTATTGCTTGCGATGATGACGGTGAGCCTTCCGGCACGGCCGGCAAGCCCATGCTGAATGTGCTGCTGCACAAAGGCATTGGGGAAATCGTTGCCGTGGTGGTGCGTTATTTTGGTGGCATTCGTCTGGGGGCTGGTGGCTTGGTGCGCGCTTACAGCGCTGCCGTGCAAAGTGCCTGTGAGCAATTACCATTAACCAGACGAGTGACGCTGCTGGCGGGGGTCATCCGCTGTGACTATTCCCAGGAGCAATCCGTCCGTCACTGTCTGGAACAGTTCCAGGTGACATTGGTTGAGTGTCACTACGACGAGCAGGTGACTCTGGATATTGCTGTCGCCGGTGAGCACTCCTCAATGCTCTCGGCACACCTTCTGGAGCTGACCCGGGGGCAGATTGATATTTCCTGGCTAGATGATGAAGCTGCTAGCGCTCGTTAATCGTGACACGCTCTTTTCTGCTTCTCTTTTTCTGGTCTCATGTGTCGGCAGCGATAATAATGTAGCGTCTTATAGGATTGGGGCGCCGCTAGCGCGTAGCTAAAACAATGAGAGTGACATCTTTTTATTTCCATGATTATGAAACGTTCGGGACTGACCCGGCACTGGACTGGCCAGCCCAGTTTGCGGGCATTCGTACGGATGATCAGTTTAATGAAGTGGGCGAGCCACTGAATATTTTTTGCCGGTTGCCACAGGATCATTTGCCCAATCCCATAGCATGCCTGGTGACCGGCTTGACTCCTCAGAAAGTCAATGAACAGGGACTGATTGAGCCGGAGTTTATCCGCCAGATTCACGCTGAAATGATGGTTCCTGGCACCTGTGCTTTAGGTTACAACAGTATTCGCTTTGACGATGAAGTGACTCGTAACAGCCTCTATCGGAATTTTTACGACCCTTATGCTCGTGAATGGCAAAATGGCAACAGTCGTTGGGACTTGATTGACCTGGTTCGACTAACGGCAGCACTGCGGCCTGATGGTATTGAATGGCCACTTCGTGATGATGGTGGTAAAAGCTTCCGATTGGAGCAGCTTACTGCTGCTAACGGATTGGACCACAGCACTGCCCATGATGCGTTATCCGACGTTCGCGCGACCATTGCTTTGGCCAGGCTGATGCGTGATCGGCAGCCCCGGGTATTTCAGTTTTATCTGTCCTGTCGTGATAAACGCAAAGTGGCAGAGCTGCTCAACCTGGTTCGGCGAGATATGGTTGTCCATGTCTCCGGTATGTTGGGTGCTCAGCGAAATAACCTGGCGGTAGTCATGCCGCTGCTTGAGCACCCGGGAAATCGTAACGGGATTATTGTTTATGATCTTTCGGTGGACCCGACGCCGCTGTTGGATTTGTCGGCTGAAGAAATACGACGACGGTTGTATACCCCGACTGATCAGCTGACTGAAGAGCGCATTCCCTTAAAGACCATTCATATCAACAAATGTCCGGCGGTGGCGCCACTTGGGGTGGTGCGGGCGCAAGATCAGGAACGTTTACATCTGGCTCTTGGACTCTGTGAGCAGCACCGCAGCCAGATTATTGGCTGTAGTCATTTGTTGGCAAAACTGCGTGAAGTGTTTTCGAGTGAGTCATTGGGAGCCGCGCAGACCGATCCGGAGCAGATGATTTACTCTGGTGGTTTTTTTTCCCCGGCAGATCGTCGTGAGATGGCGCGCATTCTCTCTGCCAAGCCGTCTGAATTAGCCAGCCTGGGCCTGACATTCTCCGATCGGCGACTTAATGAGATGCTGTTTCGCTACCGTGCTCGGCACTACCCGGTAACGCTGGATGAGGAAGAACAGAAATATTGGCAGCATTATTGTCAGGAGCGCTTGTCAGGAAGTCTGCACCCGGATAACCCACGCCTGTTAACCTTCGAGCGTTTCTGGCAGGAGTTTGCTGCGGCGCAGCAAATGGTTGCTGGCGACATTGACAAGCAAAATGTATTGAGACAGCTATCAGCCTACGTGGAAGGCTTGGGTGATGGCTGAGTTACTGATTACGAACGTGAGGGCTGGCTCAGTCTGAATGACGCTTTCGTTCAGATTGGTTTTTATTCAGGCAGTTCTGCGTGTATTTTTTACGACAGCGTTAAGCTGTTCTGCTAATCGGCCATATATCGTCGGTTTTTCAATGTAGTCCAATGCACCTGCCTTGATGGCCGCCACCGCGCTGGTGACATCGTTGTGATGGCCAAGAATAATGACCGGAACCTGCTTGTTTTCACTGGCCAAGTCTTCCATCAGGGACAGGGCCTGCCCTTGAGGGTGGTCATTGGCCGCGATTATACACGACGGTTGATCGGTTTTAATGGCTTCCATCAGGTCAAACATGGAGCGAAAACAGACCAGTCCCAGTGATTTTTCCTGGCACAGTCGTCGTATACTCTCAGTGGTGCCAGAATCCTGTTCCAATAAATAAACTAAACGATGGATCACGAGGTTCATAAAGGCAGCCATGCGGTAAAAAACCTATACTGAAACAGCGACAGACAAAGGCCACTGCTTATCGAAATTGCTGAAATCTGACGGTGTACCGAGGCTGAGATTTATTTCACTGAGTTATATCGCCGCGCTGTTTTCGTCAAGCTGTTTTGTCATCAGTCATAGCTACAGCGTGTGAAGCGAGCATCGAAGGTGATGCCGCGAAGCCTACTGCTACGCACTTTGTAGAAGTGGTGCTCGGCGGATGGTTCTGAGTCGCTTTTCACTACTGCCTGATGGCACGACTTCAGTGTAGGTTCAGCTGCTCAAATGCTGAATGGAGGGATATACTTGACGTTTTTCGGTGACTACTTAATTAGCTGATTGTTTGTTCGCTTTAATGGCAGACAATCTGTCTGGCACTTTGCTTTACAGAATCACTCTGAAGTAGGAGAAGTGGTCGTTGGGATGCTCCACTTAGTGCTCTGCGACAATTCCCTTGGCTGCTCGCTTTTTTATAACTTCTGCAATTTCTATAACCCGACCAAACGGCCCGCATCACTGGTAATGAGCCAGGAGTACGGGCCAGAGTACACGACTGGCTAAATCTTGAATTCACCATCAAGGTGGTCTTTAACCTGCATGACCTGACGCACAAGGTGGGCGAGCGATTTGGTGCCCATTTTCTCCATAACGCGGGAACGGTGGATCTCCACGGTGCGCTGGCTCAGGTTTATGTCAGCAGCAATAACCTTGTTTGCCTTGCCTTCAACCACGTGGTGCAGAACTTCACGCTCACGGTCGGTCAGTGTCGTTAGTCGACGCAGAATCTCCTTATGCTCAAGCAGCTCTCTCCTTTGTTGAGTGTCGAGTTTGAGCGCGTCATTTATCAGATCCAGCAGCTCTTGATCGCGGAAAGGCTTCTGGATAAAGTTCATGGCGCCATCTTTGATTGCCTGTACTGCCATGGGCACATCACCGTGGCCAGTGATGAAGATAATGGGCAAGATGCAGTGCATTTCGTTGAGCTTACTCTGCAGCTCAAGACCGCTCATGCCAGGCATACGAATATCCAGTACAATACATCCTGGACGGTTCTCGTCATAGGCTTCCAGGAACTCTGCAGGCGATGAAAAAGCTTCGACAGTCTGACCTACCGATCTCATCAGCATCTTCAGCGAGTCACGTACCGCCTCATCATCATCAATGATAAATACGGTCGGTTCTTGCTTCATATCCTGTTGCTGCATAATGACTCCACAGTAAGAAATTGACGTATAATTTGGTGTCTTCGCCATCAGATTGGAAATTGGGATGGTGAGGGAAAGCCATTACAAAAACTCTTCGAGCATCAATCCACAACGTCCGACAGGCGACGGGCAGAGTCTAAAGACTGCTTAAAGGCTGTAGGATTCGCTCCGTATTATAGCGTATCCTCGCCAGAAGTTTAGCAGAGCATAAATTTGATGCTAAAGCAGACAAACCAAAATGTAGCTCTACATTTGTTCGGAAAAACCAGACTATTTGTAGGTAGTATACTACCTGCACAAGCGCATTCTTTCCGATTCTTCTCCGAAGCGTTCGTCAACTGCATGGGTTTGTGACTGGTGCTGCGTGATCAGGAAGAAACCTGAATCAGTGACACAATATTAGACGATAATTTCTGTATTGTAATTAGTGCTAATACGGTCGATGGCGGGGTTTTATTCGTAATTTATGCTTTTTTCTGTGCCTTAAATAAGCAAAAAGCCCGCATTTTACGAGCTTTTTGTTGGGGTGTACCGAGTGCTACCGGGGGCTAGTGTGCTGATTGACTCAGGTTTAATGGGGCAATCATGTTTTCCGGCTTGAGGATTTCACGCAGCTGTTCTTCGGTCAGCAAACCTTCTTCCAGCACCAGGTCAACTACACGACGACCACTTTTTAGTGCTGTTTTGGCAATACGGCTGGAGTTTTCGTAACCCAGATAAGGGTTCAGCGCAGTAACCAGACCAACACTGTTATCCACATGGCTCTGGCACAATTCACGGTTGGCAGTGATGCCTTTGATGCACTTCTCAGCCAGCATGTTCATGCCGCCAGCCAACTGTTGAATGGACTCAAGAATCTTGTAAACCAGCACTGGTTCGGCGTAGTTCAGCTGCAGCTGGGCGGCTTCTGAAGCCAGGGTTACCACCAGGTCATTACCAATGACGTGGAAGGCGATCTGGTTCATGGCCTCTGGAATAACCGGGTTTACCTTGCCAGGCATAATAGACGACCCTGGCTGCATTTCTGGCAGGTTGATATCGTTAAAGCCGCACACGGGTCCGCTGGACAGTAGACGCAAGTCGTTGCTGATCTTGGACAGTTTCACCGCCAGACGCTTCAGGGCACCGGAGAAAATAACAAAAGCACCCATGTCGGAAGTAGCTTCCACCAGGTCGCCGGCCAGAATCATTTCCTGACCAGAAATTTCACTCAGGTATTTCACTGCCAGTGGTGCGTAACGGCTGTCAGCGGTAATGCCGGTGCCGATGGCGGTGCCACCGAGATTGACCTCACGTAACAGGGCAGCCATTTCGCTGATGCGCTGGATATCTTCACCGATGGTGGTACTGAACGCCTTGAATTCCTGGCCCATGGTCATAGGAACGGCGTCTTGCAGCTGGGTGCGGCCCATTTTCAGCACGTCTTTAAACTCTTCAGCCTTGACGTCCAGGGCATTTTTTAGGGTTTTGATAGCAGCCAGCAAAGAGTTGTGCTTGAGCACCATGGCCAGACGCATCGCTGTTGGATAAACGTCGTTGGTAGACTGTGCCATGTTGACGTGTGTATTCGGATGCAGGTACTGGTACTCGCCACGACGATGACCCAGCAGCTCTAGGGCACGATTACAGATGACTTCGTTAGCGTTCATGTTGGTAGAAGTGCCAGCACCACCCTGAATCATATCCACCACAAACTGATCGCGAAGACGGCCCTCAATGATCTCATCGCAGGCATCAGCAATGGCGGTAGCCTTCTGCTCGTCGAGCATGCCCAGGTCACGGTTGGCTAAGGCACAGGCTTTTTTCACCATGGCCAGGGCGCGCGGTAGGTTAGGGTAGTGGTTTAGTTGTACGCCGCTGATCTGGAAGTTTTCGATAGCACGCTGTGTCTGGATGCCATAATAAACGCTATTTGGTACAGGCGCTTCACCGAGCAGGTCGTGTTCAATTCGGTATTGGGTCAGGTCTGTCATTTCTTTTGCCTTGGAGAGCCCGCTACTTGGGCACTGAAAGAATTCTACAGCCTGTGGGAATAAGCTTATTATGCTTGGGATAGCAGGCTGGCGGGCCTAGTCTGTGCCCGTCGATAATTATCAGCAATAAGTGGTAGTACTTAACTAAATAAAAGTTATTAAAAAAGTAAAATAGTAATGACGTATATCAACCAGAAACTGTTTGCGTCCGGCCATTTGACCGGTGCAGTTTACTCATCGTGATGGGGTTTTATGGGGTAAAAATGCTCAGGGATTGCGTTTCGCGTGTCGCTCCCGGTTTTCCAGTTTTTGCCGCTCGCTTTTTCTCAGCAGAATGTACAGCGCCCCGGATCCCCCATGAATTTTCAGAGCGCTGTGAAAAGCCAGTACCGCATCTATCTGCGGTAGCCAGGTAAACAGATAACTTTTCAGCATCGCCGGGGGCGTGCTTTTTTCACCGCGCCCGTGGGCAACCAGCACCGTGCGTAGCTCGTGCTCCTGGCAATCGTGAATAAACTGGAAAATAAGATCTCGGGCTTCCCGGCCACTCTTATGGTGCAGGTCCAATCGTGCCTCAACCTGGTATTTGCCCAGGCGCAGCTTCTTGAACACTCCCTCTTGTACGCCATCGCGTTTCCACACCAGAAAATCGTGGGGTTTGACCATTTGGGGATTGTGCAGCGAGAGAAAGTTTGGATCGGTAAATGTGTCTTGGGCGGCCGCCTTGCGAATTTCCTGACCGGGAGTGGCGCGCTGGACTTTATGGACACCCACCGTTGTCTTGTGTTTTAGCGGGCTGACTCCCTCCATTTCCTGAAGAAATGCCGCTATGTCTTCATTTATAGAGTGCTTCATTGTGGGATTGCTAATCAATTGGGCATCGATAATAACAGCTTTTATACGTCTGACGCCAACTCTCCTGACTGCTGGTGAGCACTGGGACGACGGGAGCGCACCAGCTTTCGGGCGCCCTAAGGATTTGGCTTATTTGGGGGATAACAATGGCAGATAAGTCGACAATTATGGAGTGACATTTTGGATAAATTACCACCTCGCCCAGGGCACCCCGTGCAGGGTGAGACGACTCATGAATCTTCCGCGAAAACCACGGTTGGTTCTGATGGACGACGCAATGTGCGTCACCAGGGGAGCAAAACCAATCTTCACAAACCACTGCAATCCAACGATGTGGCCAAAACTGCCCTCAAGGATCGCGTGATCAGCAAAGCGCCTGAAGTTCACGGGAGCCAGCCCAATAATCCCAATAATAATGTAGCGGTCAAGAATCTGGCAAAAGCCCTCGCCACATTGCAACATGCCATTGATGAGTGTGCAAAACCAGGTTATCGAGTGTCAAAAAGTGACGCGCTGCTAAGGTCGATCAAAACCTTGCAAGGCATCAACAAGCGACTCGGTGATACCGGGGGCGATCTGCGGCTGAAAGAGAAGCTGACCAACCTCTTGGGTACGCAGATTGCTAAAGGGCGGACGAATATGACGTTGTCCGATTTTGGTCGCATCAGCAAATTGGCCAATTCGGTTGTGGATGCCCCAACCAGGGCTCAGATGGAGAAAAAGGCGGTTAAGCTGTTGATCTGTGCCCAGGATCTTCTGAATGACTCAGCCTACAACTATTCACCAAGAGAATACACGGCACCATTTACCTTGGAAAATGCCGAAAAAGGAGCCTTTATTGGCGACAACGATGAACAATCCAATTTGGCAGCAGATCCAGCCATGGCCGATGGCGTTATGCCAGCACTGGATTCAGTGGACGACTCTGACGTTGTAATCAGGGATGCTCACACGACCCCCATACCGACGCCTCCCCCTCCGCCACCATTGCCTGGCGAGCAAGCGGTAGACTCCTACTCTGCAGATGAGCATATGGCACCTGACGTTATGGCAGCACTGGAGTCAGTAGACGACTCAGACGTTGTAATCAGGGATACTCGCACGACCGCCATACCGACACCTCCACCACCACCACCGTTGCCAGGTGAACAAACAGTAGACTCCGCTATCGCTCGACCCCGATCAACCGAGGCCAGCAAAGGCTATGACGCGGTGATTGAGGAACTGAAGCAGAAGTTACTGGAAAAAGGCGGTCCTGTAGAGGCTGCTGATCCCAGTGTTGTCGCTGCACCTGGGAAAAATCCGGTCAATAAGCCTGCCTCCGGGAAATTGTCCGACCTTGACAGGGCGCGCAAAGCTGATGCTAGCAAGGGATATGATGCGGTTATTGCCGAGCTGAAGGAAAAACTGCTGAAAAGAGGCGCAGCCGTTGAAGCAGACCATCCCCAATCGGCTTCGACAGGGGTCGAAACCCAAGCGACTGTCGAAGCCAGTGATGTGTTGTCAGAAGGTAAGTCTCAAGCGTCAGTTATGGAGCAGATATCTGGTAAGCAACCGGACCATGCAACGCTCAAGGATATCCGGGCTGAACTGATTAATGAGCTAAAGGAAGTCCTGAGCAAAAGAAGAGATGCTGTTGCGCCGGATGACGATTCTGTACAAGAACCTGACGAACTATTACCTGTAGCCAAGGGCGATAAGACTGTCACTGAACAAAGCATCTTGCCAGAACAGCGTGCGATCGCTGACGCGCAACGAGAAGCCAGAAAAAATAATTATGACGCTGTGATTGAGGAGTTAAAAAACTTGCAAAAGCTGCAAAAAAGCAGCGGTGCGTACCACAGCAAAAAAGATGGCAACCGCCAGGAGTAAGCAGGATTAAGCATCTCTACTGGCTGTTGGAAACAGGTGACGTGGCTGGGTGACAGCTAAAGCACGAAGTCCAGTCCTTCCATACCGGTTCCAGACCCTTAGTGCGGATGGCGGCGCTCACAGCTTCAGGACGACGATTGTCGTCAACAGTAAACTGCTCCAGAGTGTCACCGCCGTTATCGTTGCCGTTGATATTGATGTTGTCTGCAGCATAACCGCCCGGATGAGTGCTGGAATAAGCGCTCATGGCAGTAATACCGAGAGGCAGCACATTATCTCTGAAGGTGGCCGATTCGCGAGTGGACAATGTGAGCTCTACCTCCGGTTTGAACAGACGACAGGCACAGATCAGTTGTACCAGCTGTCGATCAGCGATGACCGACGCTGGCTGTGATGTACCTGTACATGGGCGCAGACGAGGAAAGGCTAAGGCATAACGGGTACGCCAGTAAGTTTTTTCCAGATAGTCCACATGCGCTGCCATCATGGCTGCGTCAGTGCGCCAGTGCGCCAGACCAATCAGGGCACCGAGGCCAATTTTGTCGATGCCTGCCAGGCCCAGTCGATCGGCCGTTGTCAGTCGGTAATCAAAATCCATTTTGCTGCCGCGCAGATGATACTTTTGGTAAGCTACCCGGTCATAGGTTTCCTGATAAACCAGCACGGCATCCAACCCCATAGTCATCAGTGTCCGATAATCCGCTTGTTCCAGTGGCTGCACCTCAATGCTGATGTGCGAAAAATATGGTCGCAGTCGTTCAATCACCGAGCCAATATAATTCACGCCCACGCTTCCCGGCGCTTCACCGGTGACTAACAATATATGGTCAAACCCCATGCGTTTAATCGCTGCCACTTCCTGATCCAGCTCAGCCATTGACAGGGTTTTGCGGCGAACTTTGTTGCCCAGGCTGAAGCCACAGTAGGTGCAAATATTAGTGCACTTGTTGGACAGGTAGAGGGGGATAAACAGTTGTATGGTATTCCCAAAGCGTTGCCGGGTGAGCCAGCAGCTTTTTTGTGCCATTGCCTCCAGATAAGGCTCACCGGCCGGTGAAATCAGTGCTAAAAACTGCTCATAATCGGGCCTGCTGCTGTGCAGGGCGTTTTCAACATCGGCGGCTGTTTTGCTGTGGATGGACAGCGTCAATTCATTCTGGTTTATTTGCTTGAAGCGCTGCAGAAACGACATGGTTGCCATCTAAACGTCGTCCAGAAAAGCTGTGAGCTGGCTGCTGGCGGAGGCCAATAACGACCGCCCACCAAGGCCGGCCTTAAATGCACGACGACCGGCAATTACCGCTTCTTTAAAGGCAATCGCCATCTGTACCGGGTCGCGGGCAACGGCGATGGCAGAGTTAACCAGCACCGCATCTACTCCCAGCTCCAGGGCTCGGGCACCGTCTGATGGGCTGCCAATGCCCGCATCCACCACCACCGGCACGGAACTTTGCTCGACAATGATCTGGATAAACTCCCGTGTTTTCAGGCCTAGATTGCTGCCAATGGGCGAGCCCAGCGGCATTACGGCAGCCACTCCCACCTCTTCGAGACGCTTGCACAGCACGGGATCAGCGTGAATATAAGGTAGCACGACAAAGCCCATGGCGCTCAGGGCTTCGCTGGCCTTTAACGTCTCCACCGGGTCAGGCAGCAAGTACTTTGGGTCAGGGTGGATTTCAATTTTGATCAAGTCTGTGGCCAGCGCCTCTCTGGCCAGTTGTGCGGCGTAAATCGCTTCTTTGGCCGTTCTGGCGCCGGAGGTATTAGGCAACAGGTGCAGGTTGTTTTGTTGTTGGCTGGCCAGCAGGGGCGCGAGGATACCGTCCTGACGGCTATTAAGATCAATTCGCTTGAGCGCCACAGTCACCAGCTCGCTGCCGGAGGCGATAATAGCGTCCATCATCACCTGGCTGTTACTGAACTTACCGGTGCCGGTAAACAACCGGGATGAGAATAGTTTATCCGCAATTTTCAGCATGGGCGTCCTGAGGCTGAACCTACCGCCAGAGAGCATAGCCCACTCAACCGCCTGCCGCTGCTTCAATCAGGGTAATGCGGTCGCCCTCTTGTAACCGACAGGTTGCCCAGCAGGAACGGCTGATCACTTGATCATTCACGGCAAGGGCAATGCCTTGCTGATGTTGCCTTGTTAATTGTCCTCGCAATTCATCCAGACTAAGAGCGCTGCGGACATTCATTGGCTGGCCATTCACGATAATCTGCATGGTAAAGTCCCCAAAAGACGATTACATCGTAGAGTGCGGTGCCGTGCCTGACAAACGCGCGGGAAAACTAAACGCTGCCTATGAAGGTTAATGATTCGTCTTGCTCTATCCAAGGCCCGGTTCAGTGGTTAGAATCGTCCGTTTATTTTCTGTCGCTCATCTGTTTTGGAAACCCCATGGAGAATCTCGATAATACGCTTGATACGCTGGTGGCCGATGCCCTCAGCGCCGTTGCAGCCGTGGCGGATGCCTCAGCCCTGGACGAGATTCGCGTCCGTTTCCTTGGTAAAAAAGGTGAGCTGACGGCGTTGCTCAAGTCTCTCGGCCAACTCTGCGCCGAAGAGCGCCCGAAAGCGGGTGAGCTTATCAATAAAGGCAAACAGCAGGTTCAGGACGCCATTAACCAGAAAAAGGCACTCCTTGACCAACAGGCGCTGGACGCCCGGCTGGCCAGTGAATCCATTGATGTCACGTTGTCCGGTCGTGGTCAGGATTTGGGGACAGTGCATCCGATCACGCGAACCATGGAGCGCATCAGCGACTATTTTGGCCGTATCGGTTTTACCGTTGAGCAAGGGCCGGAAATCGAAGATGACTATCACAACTTCGAAGCACTGAACATTCCTGGCCACCACCCGGCGCGGGCCATGCACGACACGTTCTATTTTGATCCGTCCACCGTGCTCAGAACTCACACCTCACCAGTGCAGGTGCGTACCATGGAACGCTTTGTGCGTAACAACGAAAACCCACCCATTGCCATCGTCTGTCCGGGCAAAGTGTATCGGTGTGACTCGGATCAAACTCACAGCCCCATGTTCCATCAGGTAGAAGGTCTGTACGTGGCCGAGCAGGTGAGTTTTGCTGATCTGAAAAACGTGCTGGTGGATTTTTTGCGGGTATTTTTTGAGCGGGATGATCTGCAAGTGCGCTTCCGTCCTTCCTACTTCCCCTTCACTGAGCCGTCGGCAGAGGTAGATATTGAGTGGGGACGCAATGACGATGGCTCCATCAAGTGGCTGGAAGTGCTCGGTTGTGGCATGGTGCACCCGGAGGTGTTTCGCTACTGCGGCATCGATCCTGAGAAGTACACTGGTTTTGCCTTTGGCATGGGCGTTGAGCGTTTTGCCATGCTGCGTTACGGCGTTAATGACCTGCGCCAGTTCTTTGAGAATGACCTGCGCTTCCTTAACCAGTTCCGTTGAGGCTGGAATAGCAGCGGTTTAAGTGCAATTAAGAACAGCAGGATTGAGTACAAGACATGAAATTCAGTGAAAAGTGGTTGCGCCAGTGGGTCGATATTGATGCCAGTACCCAGCAGTTGGTGGACAAACTTACCATGGCTGGTCTGGAAGTGGATGGCGTGGAGCCGGTGGCCGGGGATTTTAGCGGCGTTGTCGTGGCTGAAATTGTTGGCTGCGAGCAGCATCCGGATGCCGATAAATTGCGGGTGACGCAGGTCAGCACCGGACAGGAGACATTTCAGGTGGTGTGCGGTGCACCCAATGCCCGGGTAGGCATCAAGGTGCCTTTTGCCACTGTGGGTGCTGTATTGCCGGGCAACTTCAAGATCAAAAAAGCCAGGCTGCGTGGGGTGGAGTCGTTTGGCATGCTCTGCGCCGAGCAGGAGCTGGGCATTTCTGACGCCGCTGACGGCTTGAGGGAGCTGGCACAGGATGCTCCTGTGGGTGAAGATGTTCGCGCTTACCTACAGCTGGACGACAAAATTATTGATGTGGACCTAACGCCCAACCGGGGCGACTGCCTGAGCATGATCGGTCTTGGCCGTGAGGTCAGCGCCAACTTCCTGACCGATATCAACGAGCAGCCAGTGGCAGAGGTGGCGCCAGTCATTAACGACACTTTTAAGGTATATATCGATGCCCCGGAAGGTTGCCCGCGTTACGTTGGCCGAGTGATTCGCAATGTAGACGTGAGCCGTCCGACACCCCTGTGGCTGACTGAACGACTGCGCCGCGCTGGTATTCGTTCTATCGATCCAGTGGTGGATGTCACCAACTACGTTATGTTGGAACTCGGTCAGCCCATGCACGGCTTTGATCTGGATACTCTGGCGGGTGCCATTCATGTGCGTATGGCCACGCCGGCAGAATCGCTGACGTTGCTAGATGGTCAACATATCACTCTGAGCGAAAAGACCCTGGTCATTGCCGATGAGCACAAAGCACTGGCCATTGCCGGCGTAATGGGTGGCGAAGGTTCCGGTGTCAGTGCCACAACCCGCAATGTCTTTCTGGAAAGCGCCTTCTTCGACCCGATTACTATCGCGGGTAAAGCGCGCAGCTACGGCTTGCACACCGACTCTTCCCATCGGTTCGAGCGCGGTGTTGATCACCAGTTGCAGAAAAAAGCCATTGAACGTGCTACAGCACTGATCATGGATATTTGCGGTGGTGAGCCAGGTCCGGTATCGGAAGTCGCCAGCGAAGCTCATCTACCGACCCAACGTGAAGTGACGCTGCGCAGCGACAAAGTTACCGCACTGCTCGGCATGGCCATTGACGATCATCATATCGAAGCGTTACTGACCCGACTGGGCCTTGGGCTGAGCAAACAAGCAGACGGTCGCTGGCAAGTGAGTGTGCCCAGCTGGCGTTTTGATATAGCTATTGAAGAAGACCTGGTAGAAGAACTTGGTCGTATTTATGGCTACAACAATCTGCCCCAGAGCACACCGGCAGCACTGTTGAAAATGAAACAGGTAGATGAAGCACAGGTATCAGAATCGAGCATTCGTCGTGTATTGACGAGCCGTGGTTATCAGGAGGCTATCTGTTTCAGTTTCTACGCGCCTGAGTTGCACAAGCAGTTTGACCCGGTGCGTGAGCCGGTGGCGTTGGCTAATCCCATTGCCAGCGATCTGTCGGTGATGCGCACATCGCTGCTGCCTGGGCTGGTGAAAACCGCGCAATACAACCTTAATCGTCAACAGAGCCGGATACGTTTGTTTGAGACGGGGCTGACTTTTGTCAAAGAGGGCGATGAGCTGCGCCAGGAACCTATGTTGGCGGCCCTGGTCACCGGCAGTCGTCAGCCTGAGAGCTGGTTGGGTAAACCTGAGCCAGTGGACTTCTTCGATCTGAAAGGGGATTTTGCGGCGGTGTTTGCCCTGAGTCAGAGCGCAGATGAGTTTGTCTTTACCAAGGGTGAGCATCCGGCTATGCATCCGGGGCAGTGCGCGCAGATTGTCCGTGACGGTGAGGTAGTCGGCCACATGGGTGCCCTGCATCCTTCGCTGGCCAAAGCCATGGATGTACCCGCGGCTCTTTACCTGGTGGAGCTGCATTTGAGTGCCGTGATCAATGGCAACGTCACGACTTTTGCGCCGCTGTCCAAGTATCCGGAAGTACGTCGCGACCTGGCCCTGGTAGTAGCTGATTCAGTAGCCGCTGGCGACGTGGAGGATGCTATTAGTAGCGTTGCTGGCGAACTGCTGCGCCACGTCAATACTTTTGATGTTTATGCCGGTAAGGGAATCGCAGAGGGTTGCAAGAGTCTTGCGCTGAGCTTGACCTTACAGCATCCTTCCCGCACTCTAAAGGACGACGAAGTTAATGAGCTGGTTGATCGTGTGGTGTCTCGCTTGCAACGGGATTTTAATGCCAGTTTGCGTCACTAGACATCCGTCAATGGCCTTAGCACGAATAAAAAAGAGCATGGTAATAGCCTGTAGTTGTTAACTGCAGGCGTACCCAATGAATTCCGACAACATCCGGGCCTGCTATTGCCATGGGAAAACAAGAAAGGGGAGTGCTTCATGGGAGCCCTGACGAAAGCCGACCTCGCTGAGCAACTGAATGAAGAGCTGGGTCTTAACAAGCGCGAAGCCAAAGAGTTGGTAGAGCTGTTTTTCGAAGAGATTCGGCTGTCACTCGAAAAAAATCAACCGGTAAAGTTATCAGGTTTTGGTAACTTTGATCTACGGGACAAGAGTCAGCGGCCCGGGCGCAACCCTAAAACCGGCGAGGAAATCCCAATAACTCCCCGTCGTGTAGTGACCTTCAAGCCGGGACAGAAACTCAAAACCAGGGTGGAAGCCTATGCAGGAGACAGAACTCAGGAAGAGTGATCTGCCAGCCATTCCCGGCAAGCGCTACTTCACCATTAGTGAGGTAAGCGAGCTGTGTATGGTCAAGACCCATGTGCTGCGCTATTGGGAGCAAGAATTTACCCAACTTTCACCGACACGTCGGGGCAACCGGCGTTACTATCGTCAGGAAGATGTGTGCCTGGTGCGGGAGATTCGCCATCTTTTATACGAACAGCGCTTTACCATTGATGGAGCCCGTGGCCGACTCAGGCGTTCGAATGAAAAAGTGCAGCATCCTCAATCCTCAAGGCAAGAGTTGGAGCAGATCATTGTGCAATTGCAGCAAGTGGTCGAATGGCTTGGGGATGACATCTGAAATTGGCACTTAAGTATCAGAAAATAAATTGGCCAATATGATTTTTACTGGAGAAAAAAGTGGTAATTGAAAAAGTGGTAGTTATATGTCGTATGTAGCCCCTCATTTTTGCAGGTAAAAATTCTTATTTTGCCAATACCATTCGTGGATTTTTTTTTGACCTGCAATTCTGAGCGGCTACTGTCTTTTTTTATAGTCGCCTTTTTTATAGTCGCCTTTCAATCCAACTCTTGAACACCACCTCCGCTAATGGTCAGTATCTGACCGCTTACCCAGCTGGCTGCCGGAGAGCACAAATACAGCGCGCCGTAAGCAATATCTTTTGGTTCGCCCAAACGACCCAACGGTGTATGTTTGAGCATTGCCTTTTCTATATCGGGAGTTAATACGCTCATCAATGCGTCAGTCTTTATTGCGCCCGGAGCTATGGCATTTACTCGAATGCCTTTGCTGCCCAGATCGAAGGCAATGTTTCTTGTCAGGTGGCTTAGTGCTGCTTTTGAGGATGCATAAGACGCCATATTGATGTTTTTATTTTCTGCTGCCATTGATGAAATGTTCAAAATAGCTCCGCTACCCGTTGCCTCCATATGAGGCGCGCATAACTGACAAAGACGGAATACAGAAAAAACATTCAACTGGTATGCGCGAATAAAGGTTTCCATGGGCATATCAAAAGGCTGAGGGCCTCCGCCCCCGGCATTGTTGATGAGAATGTTGATTTGGCCAAAATGATCCAAAGTGGACGTAACAAGGTGCTCCCGCGCTTTTTCATCGGTTACATCGCACGCAATGGCTATTGCGTTGCCGCCTTTTGCTTTTATATTGGCCACCACCTGATTGGCAGTATCAATATGAAGATCACTGACGACAACCGATGCCCCGACCTGGGCAAATAATTCGGCAATCGCTCGCCCAATACCAGCGCCTGCACCGGTTATAATTGCAACCTGGTTATCAAGTCTGAACGCATCAAGCATAAAATAACTCCGGATTGGTGTTTGGATGGACGTTAATATTTTTTAACAACAATGTACCCGATTGTACGCTTTAAGGTATTTATATTAAGTGATGTTTGTCAGTGTTTGCTTAAGCAGGAATTAATTTATAAGAAAAAGGAGAATGTCAAAAATTTTTTCTGAGAAATGCTAATTAAGTCGAATAAATAATTGACGTTAACTCACCAAGGCATTAACTCATCAAAAAGTAATCTGCTGATATTGGCGTCTGAAGACCGCGTATTGCAATATAAATACGACAATAGCCATTAGAGGTAGAAGTTAGAGATAGAAATTAAAGGTAGAAAAAAACAGAAGCCACAGAATCAGGGACTCAGTGGCTATAAAAGAACGCGTTGTATTACATGTCCTTGGTGAAGGTACGGGTAATTACGTCGCGCTGCTGTTCTGGTGTCAGGGAGTTAAAGCGGACAGCGTAGCCAGAAACACGAATGGTCAGGGATGGGTATTTCTCTGGGTTGGCTGCTGCGTCTTCAAGCATTTCTCGGGAGAGAACGTTGACGTTCAGGTGCTGACCGCCTTCACGGGCAGGTGTTTCCTGAACTTCCAGTTCCAATTCACGGGATTCGAATGGCCCAAGTTGCTCCAGGGCAACCACTTCGTCTTGCTTGAATTCATCGGTTTTGCCGCAAACCAGACGCGCTTCACCTGCTGCCTCGTCAATCAGCCAGATGGAGTTGACCAGTGCGTCGTTGTCGCAGGCGGTAATCTGAATGCCTTTCATTGTATTGATTCCTTGATACTCAAGTTCAAACAAGTGTCGGGACCCATTGCCACACAACAAGTCCTCTACTTTAACACCATAAACCTTACAGCTTTGATGGTTACGCAACTGTACCAGTTAATACGGGAATAATATCTAAGTATTAGCCGAGATCAATGAAACTGTATTTATGTCGTGGATGCGGATGAATAAGTTGATCCAGGGCAATAATCGCCTTTGCCAAGCGTGATAGATGGCTCTTGTCTTGGTAAGCGCAAGAAGCGTACATGGCAGCCGTCGTGAATAAATATTGGTAGTCTGGAAGCGATGAGACAAGAAGCAAAAGATGCTTGAGCTGGTCCGAGCATCTTCTGCAAAAAACGGGTGGCTTCAGATGTATTCGAATACTTTAACGACTCTGGACACTCCCCGGGTATTGGCTGCGATGGTGGCGGCCTCATCAGCCATCTCCGGTGTTACCAGCCCCATCAGAAAAACTGTCCCTTGTTCGGTATTTATTTTGATTCTGTCGGCTATGGTGGTATCGGTCGACATCATGGCCGTTTTTATTTTCCCGGTCAGCCAGCTGTCGTTACTCTGCGTCAACAGATCTGCATTGGGGCCGATTTCCAGCTCGTTGTAGACCTGACGGACTTTGGCAACGTTATGCGCCACCTGACTGGCCAGTGCTTTCAGTCGCTGGTTGGGCACTTGGCCGATCAACAAGACAGTACCATTGAAACTGATGACTTTGATCCGCGCGGTTCTCAGTGTCGGGTCGGCCTTGTCAATGTTTACGGCAGTGATGGTTTCGATGGTCTGATCATCCAGCCATGATCCCCACGTGCGTTTACTGTCGTCCATGACCACCGGTTCCTGGTTGACTGAGTCGACCAGAGCCGCACAACCGCTGAGTAATGTCAGCATAGCGACCAACAATCCGGTCATAAATGCATTTGCATTATTGATTGTCTGCATGGCTGCTCTCTCCCCATGAGAATAATGAGAATAGTTGTAACGTTTCTTGTTGTAACGACGCTGGATTGTGGATTGACTGCTTTTTTTCAGGTTTATTCTGTGGCAAACAGAAACTCATCAATCAGGTCGCACAGGCAATGTATTAATAAAGTATGCACTTCCTGAATGCGCTGAGGGCTTTGCTCGGGTACCCGAATTTCTACTTCTTCGGGGTGTAGCAGTCGAGCCATATCGCCACCGTCTTTGCCGGTCAGGGCAATAACCTGAATATTGCGGTCATGGGCGGCCTGGATGGCCTGCACCAGACTGGGACAATTGCCGTGAGGTGAAATGGCCAGCAGAATATCGCCTTCCTGGCCCAGTGCCCGAACCTGCTTGGAAAAAACCTCATTAAAACTCGAATCGTTGGCAATGGCACTCATGGTCAGGCTGTCAGAGCACAGCGAGAGTGCCGGGAGGGCAGGGCGTTCGCGATCGAAACGGGTGAGCAGTTCGCAGACAAAATGCTGGGCATCTCCGGCAGATCCGCCATTGCCGCAGGCCATGATTTTTCCCTCATTGAGCAGGGTGTGAACCATCAGTTCAGCGGCATCGGCAATCAGTGGCGGCAGAATCTCTGCTGAGCGTATTTTGGCGTCGATGCTGTCGGAAAAGTGTTGCGTTATACGTTCATGCATGTCTGAAAACCTGAAATGAAAACCGTCAGAGGTTTTCGTTCTCCGCCTCCTGAATCGTTTTCCCGAAATGATGCGGTGTTAACCGCTAAATGGCGTGAGCATTAAAAAGCACTTTTTATCCATTTTAAGCTGTTTTGCCCGTTGGTGTCATAATTGTCAATGGTTATTGCGTCAAAACGACAAATCCTGTGGCTGTGCTCACGGTGGTTTTGGAGATAAAAGTCAGCTGTCTTGCGAATTTTCTGTTGTTTAATGCGATTGATGGTGCTGGCGGCATTGCCAAATCGTGAAGTACTTCGCAAGCGCACTTCAATAAAAACCAGTGTGGCTTGATCCAGCATGACCAGATCCACCTCACCGACTTTGCAGGCAAAATTGGCATGCAACAACCTCAGGCCCTGCCGTTTAAGAAACTGCAGGGCCTGCTTTTCTGCCCTGGCGCCTTTGAAGTTACTGAGCCTTAGCTTCCATGGCATTGTTTGTTGGCTCCGGCAGCGGTGTCAACCGACCATTACGAAATACCTGCCAGGATAGCTCACGGTGCACCTTGCCATCGGGAGTAATGTTCAGCGATCCGGTCAGTCCGGGTAGCTGACTACCCTGGAGGGTGATCAGTTGTTGCAGTCTTGGGTAGAGTTTGCAGGCATCAGCACCCAAGGCATAAAGGGTGCCCAGCTGACCCTTGGACTGGGGCCACAAGGCTTCAATTTGCTGTTGCACCGGGCTGCCGGTATCTGACGCCAGCCACGGCATGACCGGGACGCGAATATCGTTCAAATCCTGGTCCAAAGTGGTATTGGTGGTGCCGGAGAAGGCGCTTGATGTGGCGTATACTGGCAGGTTGCCAGCGTACTGATATGCCAGCGCGGGTTTGATTTGTCTGGCTTCCTGGGGAGTAGCACCAATAAATACCATATCAACGTCCGCGCGGCGGCGCGCCTGAAAGCCCAGGTTATCCTTCAGCAGTCGATTGAGCTGGCGCACTCTGCCTTCACTTTGGTCGGTGTGCAGCAGCCAGCCGACCATGGTGCTGAATTGGGTGTTGCCAGAAAATTCACTGGAGCCGACGACTTCACCACCCAGCTCCTCCCAGCGAGCCTTGAACGCTGCGTTTACCTTTTTGCCCCATTCGGTGTTGGGCGTGATGATGACGGCAGTCCTGTGACCATCAAGCCAGCCGCGTTCTGCGGCCATGACTGCTTCATCTTCGGGAAACAGCCCAAACTGGTACAGGCCCGGATTCTGGTCTGGCTCCTCTTTATTGTTACTGTCATTGTTACTGTCGGACTCCGCCGTGTTCAGGGCGAGAACCGGGACACGATGAGTGATGTCGCTGCTGAGTTCCTTAACCTGGTTTTTGTTCAGCGGGCCGATAATCAGTTGCGCGCCACTGTCAATTGCTGTCGAGGCCAGCTCATTGATATTGCTGCCTTCGGTATCATAAAACAGCCATTCAGGCAGTGGCGTATTGTTGTTTATGCCCTCGTAATGACAGGCCAAAATGCCGTCGCGGGCGGCGGCACCCGCCTGGGCGAGCCTGCCGGACAGTGGCAGCAGCACGGCAATTTTATCAGGCCGGGTCAGTGCGCTCTGTTTCAGGGCATCAAAGTCGCCTGGCAGATATTTGCGAGCCGGGTGATGGGTCCAGTTTTTTTGCCACTGCTCCAGGGCAGTTATTTTTTCGTCCAGGCTCAAGTTGCCGCGGTAAATCAGGGCTAGGGCCAGCCAGCCGCGCAGATTTCGTGGCGTGCTCAGTTGGTAAAGTTCGTTCAGTCTTTGTTCCGGGTTGTTGATCAGGGTCTGCCAGAAGATATCGTAATAGGGTTCCCGCTCGGCATCTGTCAGGTGGGGACCGGCCAGCAGCCACTCGTCCAGCGCGGCCTGGTACTCGGTCAAACGAATGTAAGTCAACGCCTTCAGGCTATGAGCCTGGGCCTTGATGGTCTGATCATTACTGATGACGACTGACTTATGGTCGAGCCACTCAAATACTTCTGCGTCGTTTTTATTAATGCGCGCAATACGGGCTTGCTGAACTGCCAGCTCGGCCTGCAACCACGGCGGGAGCTGATCATAGGGTAGCTGGCCAAGAATCAGCTTGGCGCGCACGGGGTTGGCTTCCAGCAGTTCGTTGGTGATCTCCAGCGTCTCAATGGCGCGCTCCGGGTAACCCAGTCTGCGCGCCTCGGCGAGGCGCTGATCAATATTTTTAACCTGAATGGTTTTGGTCACAGCATTAGGTATGATCATTGGTGCTGTGGAGCAGGCCGTGAGAAAAGCAGGAATCAATGCTGCCATAACGATGGCCGGCAACTTGGCGGAGCGTCTGGTTTGTCGGGCGTTTATCGAGGTACTCATGTGCGGTCTTGGGCCAGCTCTTCAGGGAAATCAATGGACAATGCCCGGGTTCTTTGCTTGTAGGCATTTCCATTGGCATTCTCGTCGATATTGTTGCGTGGCATCGGCGTCTTGCCAGGGTACACGCTAATCATTTTGCGTTAATGGTTTCGATTGTACACAGGGCCGCAATCCGACACTATAGGTTATGGTGAATGTGTTTTCGAATGCAATGCCGATTTTGCTGTGACCCATTGATCTGCGTTGGAAAATTTGTACTGGTAGGTTATGTCAGACTCTCTTCTTTATATAGTTTCCACCCCCATTGGTAATCTCGGTGATATGACCCCAAGAGCGGTTGAGGTGCTTCGTCGGGTTGATGTCATTGCTGCCGAGGATACCCGACACAGCCGGCGCTTGATGAACCACTTCGGAATTGATACACCGCTGATTCCCTGTCACGACTTTAACGAGCGTCAGCAGGCCCAGAGTATTATTCAGCGTATGCGCCAGGGAGAGTCGGTGGCGCTGATCAGTGATGCCGGGACGCCCCTGATTTCGGACCCTGGTTTTTTTCTGGTGCGCGCGGTTCGTGAAGCGGGCTTTGCAGTGGTGCCCGTACCCGGTGCCTGCGCGTTTATTGCCGCGTTGTCGGCCAGCGGCCTGCCCACCGACCAATTCTTTTTTGCAGGCTTTTTGGCCGCCAAAGGGGCAGCCCGACGCAAACGGCTTGAGTCGCTGGCTACTTTTCCGGCCACCTGGGGCGTTTATGAATCGCCCCATCGCATTATGGAACTGATGACGGACTTGGTCGCGGTGATTGGTCCGGAGCGTTATATCGCAGTAGCGCGGGAAATCACTAAAACGTTTGAGACGGTTTTAGCTGGCTCAGTTGCCGAGGTGTTGGCCATTATGCAGGCCGACAGCAATCAGCAGCGTGGCGAGTTTGTTGTTCTGATCGAGGGTTACAAAGAGGTAGCCACCGATGTTATCGATCCGCAAGTCAGTAAGATGCTGGTTCGTTTGATGGCAGAGTTGCCCATCAAAAAGGCGGCGGCGGTAGTGGCTGACCTCACCGGAGTGCGCAAAAAAGAGTTGTATGAACTGGGCATGAAAATCCGTTCTGGCGCTTGAGCCATGTTTATTTGGCCGCAGTAATTCGCGATGGTTGATTAACGCAGCCAAGACAAGTAGAATCTCGCGCCGCGAGCTGGCCGGGCAGTCGCTGTTTATCTGTGGTTGATATTTGTCAATGGCAGTATAAATGGAGGAAAGTCCGGGCTCCAAAGGGTAGGGCGCCAGGTAACGCCTGGGGGGCGCAAGCCTACGGAAAGTGCAGCAGAGAGTAGACCGCCTAAGTCAGCGTGGCAACGCACTGGCTGGTAAGGGTGAAAGGGTGCGGTAAGAGCGCACCGCATGGCTGGTAACAGTCCATGGCATGGTAAACCCCGCCTGGAGCAAGACCAAATAGGAATCCTGCAGGTGTGACCCGCACTGGATTCGGGTAGGTTGCTTGAGGTGTCTGGTGACAGACATCCCAGATGAATGACTGCCCAGGCCTGCTTTGGCAGGCTGGACAGAACCCGGCTTACAGGCCGGCTCGCAAACCTCTTTTCCTTATTACTGTTACTGTGCTGTTGTGCAGTACCTCATCCTCTAGCGTTTTATCCGGGCACTTCAGCAGGATAAAACCGCCATTTTGTCAGCTTTATAAACGACATATTTATTATATTTCTGCGCGACTCAGCCTTTTTTGACAGTGTTTTTTTTGCAGTAGCTCCGCGTAAGTCCCTGGAACACAGTGAATTTCTCTTTTTTTGACCGACCATGCAGAGATTGTGTCGATGTCGGCGAACGGTGACAAAAGCTTGCTTGACGTGGGATTTTCAGATTCCTATAGTGTGCCTAGGTGGTGTAAAGTGGGTAATTGTGGCGAGTTTGTCTTGAGGGCCTGTCTCGGAACCTTTTCTGCAAATTCCGAATCTCAGCGCCGCATTGGCGGATGACCGGTACACCACTTGCGTGTAAGCCGAGCTATTACAGGGTAAGTTCTGCCAAGCTGTGGATGAAAAATGGACAAGACGGTCGGTGAGTAGAGAACAGATGCCGGTGGCAGATGAATGTTGAGTAAGCCTCTCAAGGGCGATCTGCTCAAGTTCATATTATCTTTCTATGCCGGATTCGTTAATACTCTGCTCGCAGCCGGTTTCAGGGGATCTGTATGGCCTGCCTCTACGATGATTGATGTAGGTCAGACTGGCTTCTGGTGGTTCTCCACTTGCTAAAAGGTGGGCGACAGTTGCCGGTTTTAGCAGGGAGAATGCGTCGTGTTTCGCGGTGTGAATGCCATCAATATGGACACCAAGGGACGCCTGGCAATACCGGCCCGTTATCGGCAGGTATTGCGCGAGCGCTGTGACGGTGCTCTGGTGGCGACCATTGACACCGATGAACCTTGTTTGTTGATCTACCCGTTGGACGACTGGGAATTGATTGAGCAGAAAATTGCCGCGCTTCCCAGCCTCCACCCCGTCACCCGCCGAATTCAACGGCTCCTGATTGGCCATGCCACAGACGTTGAGCTGGATGGCAGTGGTCGCATTCTGATCCCTCCGTTGTTGCGTGATTACGCCGGTCTTGAGAAGCGCACCATTTTGCTCGGCCAGGGCAAAAAGTTTGAACTCTGGGCCGAAGATTGCTGGAATCAGCGCCGCGATCTGTATCTGAAAGAGGTCAGCGAAGCAACCGATGTCCCGGTGGAGCTGCAGTCGCTCTCCTTGTAATGAAGGCATTGTGAGTCTGCTGGACAAGCGTCGTGCAGGCTCAGGATTTGCACAAGCTGTATTTTTACTTTACCGCAGTTTGTGGCACATATTGTGAAAGGTTTATGGAATCGTTAGAGCCTATTGATGCTGGCAACGCAGCAACACCGCCGATGGTGGATCATGTGCATAAAACGGTCCTGCTACAAGCAGCTGTTGATGCGTTACTGACTGATCTTTCTGGTACTTATGTCGATGGTACTTTTGGTCGGGGCGGCCACAGTCGTCTGATTTTAAGTAATTTAAACGACAAAGGTCGTTTGATAGGCATCGACAAGGACCCGGCAGCCATTGCCACTGGCGAGGCGCTAGCCCGCGAAGACGGCCGCTTCACCATCCATCATGGCTCGTTTACCGACCTTGATGCACTGAGTGGGATTGAGCAAGTGGATGGTATTTTGCTGGATCTTGGGGTTTCTTCGCCACAGCTGGATGATCCTGAGCGCGGCTTTAGTTTTATGCACGACGGCCCGTTGGATATGCGCATGAATCATCAGCAGGGTGAAAGTGCTGCCCAGTGGCTGGCCCAGGCACAGGAACAGGAGATTAGCCGGGTGATCTGGGAATACGGCGAGGATCGGTTCTCTCGACGTATGGCCAGGGCGATCGTTCGGGAGCGGGAGATTGAACCGATTCTGACCACGAAACGGCTGGCAAGCATTATCGCTGCCGCCTGCCCAACCAGGGAAAAAGGCAAGCATCCGGCTACCCGGGTGTTTCAGGCGATCAGGATACACATCAACCATGAGCTGGACGACTTGGTGCTTTGCCTGGATCGGGCGCTGGAGCAGCTGAAGCCCGGCGGACGGTTGGTGATCATCAGCTTCCACTCCCTGGAGGATCGCATTGTCAAGCGGTTTATTCGCAAACATCAAAAGGGTGACGAGCTGCCAAGCTGGTTACCGGTTACGGAGGCACAACTGAATCGTCGCATGAAGAGTCTGGGCAAAGCGGTCAAACCGTCAAGCCAAGAAGTGGCCGATAACCCAAGGGCACGAAGCGCGGTGATGCGGGTGGCAGAAAAACTGACGTGATGATGGCATTGGTTCAGATTGGTAACATAACGGCGAAATTTATCCGTGCCAGCTGGCTAACACTTTTGCTGTTGCTGCTGGCGGTATCGTCAGGATTGTCGCTCGGGTATGTTTCTTACGAGAATCGTCGTTTAAATAACCTGATTCAGCAAGAACTGGAAGACAAAAACCGCGCCCAGGTACAGTGGAGCAAGTTGCTGCTCGAACACAGTACGCTGACGTCACCGGCCCGAATAGAGCAAATTGCCAGAGAGGAGCTCGGCATGGACGTACCAAACAATAACCAAATAGAAATGGTGCTGCCATGAAGCGTGGGCAACAAAAAGCGCGCTCGCGGGCTGCTGCCAGTTCTCCCGCCACTACCGGTCTGGCCAAAAAATGGCGCTTGCGCTTGGTGCAAGCGGTGCTGGCCTCCATTGGTTTGTACCTCGGCTACCACATTATCGATTTGCAGTTGTTGAATCGACACTTTTTACAGAATGAAGGCGATAAACGGGCGGTTCGCTACGAATCGGTGATGGCGCACCGGGGGGTTATTTTTGATCGCAATGGCGAACCCCTGGCTGTCAGCGCCCCGGTGGTGACCATCTGGGCTGATCCTGCCGAGCTGTATCAGGCCAAGGTGCAGTGGCCAGCCTTGGCCAAGGCGCTGGATGTCTCTCTATCTTGGTTGTCGGAACGAATTGAAGGAACAAAAACCCGTGACTTTATCTATCTCAAGCGACAATTGACGCCTGAACAGGGTGACAGGGTAATGGCCCTGAATGTGCCAGGTGTGCACGCCACTGATGAACAGCGGCGCTACTATCCAGCCGCTGAAGTAACAGCTCACCTGGTTGGGTTTACCAATATCGATGAGTCCGGTCAGGAAGGAATGGAGCTGGCCTATAACAACTGGCTCGCTGGCGAACCTGGCAAACGCCGAGTGTTGAAAGACCGCAAAGGCCAGCTGGCGCGGCAAGCCCAACTGATGACCAGTGCCAGCCCCGGCAAAGAGTTGATGCTCAGTATTGATCTGCGTTTGCAGTACATGGCCTATCGGGAGTTGAAAAAAGCAGTTGAGCTGCACCAGGCTAAGGCCGGTTCGCTGGTGATGCTTGATGTGAAAACTGGCGAGGTGTTGGCAATGGTTAATCAGCCCGCCTATAACCCCAATAACCGGGCGGATATGCAAGCCTATAAAATGCGTAACCGGGTGATGACCGATACCATGGAGCCCGGCTCCACCCTGAAACCATTTGCCGTGGCTGCGGCGCTGGAGTCCGGTCAGTTTCAACGGAACTCGGTGATTAATACCTCCCCCGGTTATCTGACGCTCGGTCGCGACCAGGTGAAAGATCACCGCGACTACGGTGCCATTGATATCACCACGGTATTGAGAAAATCCAGTAATGTGGGCGTGTCTAAAATGGCTCTGGCCATCGGGCCTGACAAAGTCGTTGATCTGCTGCAACGGGTTGGACTAGGTCAAAGCATTGGTACTGGTTTTCCGGGCGAGAGTAGCGGCTATTTGCCGTTTAGAGATCGTTGGAGTGATATAGAAATTGCCACTTTGTCGTTTGGCTACGGTCTGACAGTGACGCCTTTGCAGCTGGCCCAGGCATATATGGTTCTGGGCGCTGGTGGAATTATGCGGCCTGTGTCTTTAATCAAGCGCGATGTGGTACCCGATGGCGTACGGGTCATGGATCAGCAAGTGGCTGATGATTTGCGGGCCATGTTGCGCGAGGTAGTACATGGCGGCACTGGTGGCCGGGCACAAGTGGATGCCTTTGAAGTGGGTGGCAAGACCGGAACTGCGCGTAAAGTGGGCGCGAATGGTTATATCAAGGACCGTTACACCAGTATGTTTGCCGGTCTGGTACCCATTGATAATCCCCGTCTGGCCATGGTGGTGGTAATTGATGATCCATCCGCTGGAGCGTATTACGGCGGTCTGACCGCTGCACCGGTATTTTCCGAGGTGGCGTCCGGTGCGCTGCGTGTTTTAGGGGTTGAGCCGGTGACGACTGACAGTGAGCATTCAGACTCCCGAGTGGCCTACGCTCCCCATGATGCAGGCGTTTCTGAACCGCTTTGAAGCAGGCTAGAGAATGACAGACCAGATCACGCTCAATGACGTGCTCACCAAACTTGGAGTGTCCCCGGCAGAGAATGACCGGCCACTCACCAATCTGACCCTCGACAGTCGCACGATTGTCGGGGGTGAATTGTTTATTGCCGTGCCTGGAGTGCAGTCCGACGGTCGTCAGTACATTGCCGCTGCCCTGGCTAAAGGCGCCACAGCGGTGCTGGTGGATGACAGCGAAGGATTTGACTTGGCAACGGTCGCTCAGCTGACTTCAGTATTTATTGTGCCGGGACTGAAAAACAAAGTAGGGCCACTGGCTCATTACTTTTACCATCAGCCATCAGAGCAATTGCGGGTGATGGGCGTTACCGGCACCAATGGCAAAACCTCCTGCTGCTGGTTTATGGCCCAGATTATGCAGCGCCTTGGCGAGCAGTGCGCCCTTATGGGGACTGTCGGCCGAGGGCTGCCCGGTCAGTTGCAAGCGTCGCTCAATACTACGGGTGATGTGATTTCCCTGCATCGTTACCTGGCGGAACTGTTGGCCGAGCAAGTGCCAACTTTGGCCATGGAGGTGTCATCCCACGGCCTTGATCAGGGACGGGTTAGCGGTGTCGTCTTTCAGGTAGCTTTGTTTACTCATATCAGTCGTGATCATCTGGACTACCACGGCTCATTGGCTGAGTACGCTGCGGCCAAGGCACGCCTGTTTTCCGCCTGCCAATATCGTCATGCCGTCATCGGCAAAGATGACTTTTACGCTGACTTGATGTTCTCCTCCTGCCCGCCGGGCACAGATATTATCACTTGGTCTTTAGAAGATACGTCTGCGGATGTTTATCTCAGCAATATTATCGCGCTGCCCCAAGGATTTCAGGCAACCATACACACCCCGTGGGGCGAAGGCGAGCTGCGCAGTTCCTTGCTCGGTCGATTTAACCTGGAGAACTTGCTGGCTGTGATTGCTGCATTGGGAGTGCAGGGCTATCCGTTGGCACAAATGCTGGCAGCGATTCCCACTATATCGGCGCCACCGGGTCGTATGCAGCGCTGCGGCGGCGATGGCCAGCCGTTGGTGCTGGTGGATTATGCTCACACGCCCGATGCCATCACCAGTGTGCTTGGCGCCTTGCGGGAACACTCCCACGGTAATGGCCAAGTGATTTGCGTCTACGGTTGTGGCGGCGATCGTGACCGGGGTAAACGTCCATTGATGACCGCCGCTGCCCTGGCCGGTGCCAATACTGTGGTGCTGACCAGTGATAACCCGAGAACTGAAGACCCGCAACAGATCTTTGCCGACGCTCTTGCCGAAGTAAGCGCTGCTGATCGTCAACGCATTCAGGTGATTGCCGATCGTGCTGCCGCTATTCGTGCTGCCATCAGTGCTGCCGACGCCAAGGATATGGTGGTGATTGCTGGCAAGGGACATGAGAATTACCAAGAAATTAACGGTGTACGACACCACTTTGATGATGTTGAGCAGGTGCAGTCGGTGCTGCATCGGCTACAGACAAATTACGAGGATGGGAATGCAGTGATTGTTACGCCGGGCAATATTCAAGACGGGGGACTGGCATGATAGAAACAATGTCTCTGGCCAGGATTGCTGAGATTGTCGGCGGTCAGTTGTACGATTTGCCAGCAGATCAGCCTGGGGTAACCGGATTCAGCATTGATACGCGCACCCTGAAAGGTGGGGATCTGTTCATTGCCATCAAGGGACCACACTTTGATGGGCATGACTACCTGGGGGCAGCCCACGCTGCCGGTGCGGTAGCCGTCCTGACAGAACACTATGTGGCCGCAGCGCCGCAAGCACAGATTCCGCTGGCACAGATTGTAGTGGCCAGCACCGAGCAAGCTCTTGGCCAGCTCGGTGCCGCCAATCGTCAACGCTTTACCGGCTGTTTGATGGGTGTTACCGGTTCTTGCGGTAAAACCTCGGTCAAAGAGATGTTGCTGGCTATTTTTCAGGAAGCGGGACCAACCCTGGCCACCGAAGGCAATCTTAATAACGCCCTGGGCGTACCGCTGACATTGCTGAAAATTGATCAGGCCCATCGGTTTGCTGTGGTGGAAATGGGCACCAGCTCGCCCGGGGAGATTGACTATATCGCCAGATTAGGCCAGCCAGATATTGCCTTGATCACCAATGCCGCTGAAACCCATTTGGCCGACTTGAAAAGCGTCGCCGGTGTTGCCTGGGAAAAGGGGTTTATTCTCGATGCCTTGGCCGAACAAGGAACAGCAGTGCTGAATCTGGATGACCCGTTTTACCAACAGTGGCGCGAGCGAGTTCCTGCCGGTCGCCGAATTGTCAGCTTCAGCGAGCAAAATCCACAGGCGCACTGCTACGCCAGTGACATTACTCCCAATGAGCAGGGCACACGCTTTACGTTGCAAGTAAATGGCCAGCAACAGTCGTTACAGCTGTCATTCTGGGGGCGCTACCAGGTCGCCAATGCCTGTTGCGCTGCGGCGGTAGCGTCAGCACAAGGCTTAACGCTGGACATTATCGTGCGAGGGCTGGAAAATGCCCGCCCTTACCTGCGCCGTGGGCAACGTTTCCAACATGCCTCCGGTGCGGTGGTTATTGATGAAACTTACAACGCTAATCCGAAAGCCACGCTGGCTGCCATTGATCAGCTAGTGGATTGTGGCGGTCGGACGTTTATGGTGTTTGGTGACATGCTGGAGCTGGGCGACGTGTCCGACGAACGCCATCGCGATATTGGCCGTTATGCCAAAGCACAGGGCATTAATCACTTCCTGAGTTTTGGCCCTGGCGCGCGCCTGGCCAGTGAAGCGTTTGGCGACGGGCAGCATTTTGATGACAAGCGTGAACTGATTACGACGCTGGAGGCCCAGTTGCAAAGTGGTAGTGATAATGACGGTATGGCCGTCATGGTAAAAGGATCCAAGGGGATGAAGATGTTGGACATTATCCAGGCCCTGGTGGGGTCTGATAACAATTGTAAGGGAGATGATTAATGCTAGTCTGGCTGGCTGATTATTTGTCCCAGTATTATCACGGATTCCTGGTTTTCAAGTACTTGACTCTGCGTGGGATTTTCGGGGTGCTGACGGCGCTGGCCATGGCTTTATGGCTGGGTCCGTACTTTATTCGCAAGCTGAGCTTTTACCAGATTGGTCAGTCGGTACGTGACGATGGCCCGCAAAGCCATTTAAGTAAGGCGGGGACGCCCACCATGGGCGGTGGGTTGATTCTGATCTGTATTGCCATCAGTACGTTGCTGTGGGGCGATTTAACTAACCGTTACATCTGGGTAGCCATGGTGGTTACGGCAATTTGTGGTGCTGTTGGCTGGGTGGATGACTATCGCAAGGTGGTGGAGAAAAATTCCCGTGGTCTTTCTGCGCGCTGGAAGCTGATCTGGCAGTCGGTGGCAGGCCTGGGAGCAGGGCTGTTCCTTTATTACACAGCACCGTCGGCCACTGAAACCACGCTGATTATTCCCTTTTTTAAAAGTCTTACGGTGCAGCTTGGACCATTTTTTATCGTCCTGGCTTTTCTCACCATTGTTGGCTCCAGCAATGCCGTCAACCTGACTGATGGTCTGGATGGCCTGGCCATTTTGCCCACCGTTATGGTGGCGTCGGCACTGGCGATTTTTGCCTATCTCAGTGGTCATGCGACGTTTGCCAACTACTTACTGATTCCGGCAGTCCCCGGTGCCGGTGAGTTGATCGTTTTCTGCGGTGCCATTGCCGGAGCCGGTCTGGGCTTTCTCTGGTTTAACACCTATCCGGCCCAGGTGTTTATGGGGGATGTAGGTGCCCTGGCACTCGGTGCAGCTCTCGGTGTAGTGGCTGTTATTGTCCGTCAAGAGATAGTGCTGATTATCATGGGTGGCGTTTTCGTTATGGAGACAGTGTCGGTCATTTTGCAGGTTAGCTCTTATAAACTGACCGGCCGACGTATATTTCGCATGGCACCGCTGCACCATCATTTTGAGTTAAAAGGCTGGCCGGAACCGAGAGTTATTGTTCGCTTCTGGATTATTACTATCGTGCTGGTGCTGATTGGCCTGGCCTCATTGAAGATTCGCTAGAACAGTATGGGTAACGGGGTTGTCACCACGAATACCAGGCAATTGCCTGAAGACCTGGGTAAACAGTGGGTGATTGTTGGGCTTGGCAAGACCGGGTTGTCTTGCGCCCGTTACCTGCATCAGCGGGGCTTGTCCTTTAAAATTATGGACACTCGGGCTAACCCGCCGGGTGAAGCTGAGTGTCGACAACAGTTTGCCAATGTACCGCTACATACCGGTGACTTTAATGAGTCATGGCTGATGACGGCGGACGAACTGGTGGTCAGTCCGGGGATTTCTCTGGCCGAACCGGCTATTGCCAGAGCCATTGCCAATGGTGCCAAGGCTATCGGCGATATTGAGCTGTTTTGCCGGGCATTGAACGAAACTTTTGCTGACAAGCCACTGGTAGCCATTACGGGTTCTAACGGCAAAAGTACCGTGACTACGCTGGTGGGAGATATGGTGCGCGCTGCCGGGTTGCATCCAGGGGTGGGTGGCAATATTGGTACACCGGCGCTTGATTTGCTCGATGATCCATCAATTGACGTTTATGTATTGGAGCTGTCCAGCTTCCAGTTGGAAACAACTCACTCGCTGCGCGCTACGGCAGCCACCGTGTTGAATATCAGCCCGGATCACATGGATCGTTACACGACTTTAGATAAATACCGACAGGCCAAGCAGCGCATTTACCACCACTGTGAAACGGCGATTGTTAACCGTAACGATCCGCTGACATTACCTGCGCAGGCAACACGAACAGTGTCGTTTGGCAGTGACCAGCCGAGGCAAGATCAGTTTGGCCTGCTGACAGACAGCGACGGCAGCTGGCTGAGCAAAGGATCAGACAAACTGCTTAATAGTGTCCAGCTTAAGGTTAAAGGGCGTCATAACCAGCTGAATGCTCTGGCGGCCCTGGCGCTCGGTGAGGCCATCGGTCTTGATATGCCGCCGCCCATGTTGGACGCACTGTGCAGCTTCACCGGCTTGCCACACCGTTGTCAGTGGTTGGCCGAGCGCACAGGTGTCGCCTGGTTTAACGACTCCAAGGCCACCAATGTTGGGGCGGCAATTGCCGCCATTGACGGTCTGGGATCAGGACTCACTGGCAAAGTCATTGTTATTGCCGGCGGCGACGGTAAGGGCGCCGATTTCTCCGATTTGCGACCAACGATTACTCGTTATGTCAGTCACTTGCTGCTGTTGGGTCGCGATGGGCCAACCATGGCACGCGAATTGGTCGGCAGCGCGGTTATTCATGAGTGTGTCGGACTTGAAGAGGCGGTGCGTCTGGCAGCCCGACTGGCAGAGCCGGGGGATGCGGTGCTGTTGGCACCAGCCTGCGCCAGCCTCGATATGTTTAACAGCTTTGAGCACCGGGGCGAGCGGTTTGCCGAGCTGGTCAATGGACTGCCCCTATGCTGAAACGGGTTCGTCGTCTACGTGAGCAACCATCATCGCCGTCCGGGGATCCGGCGCCCATCGATACTGTGCTGCTTGGTGCTGTGCTCACCTTGCTGGCCACCGGTCTGGTCATGGTGGGATCGGCTTCTATGGATATTTCCGACGACACCTTTGGGGATCCTCTGCGGATCGTGTTGAAGCAGTTTGTGTTTTTGCTTGCCGGGCTGTTGGTTATGGGTGGAGCAATGCTCTGTCCCATGAAGCGCATTCAACGGCTGAGCTGGGTCGGATTGCTGGTAACTTTTGTCCTGCTGGTGCTGGTGTTGTTTGTCGGACGAGAAATAAACGGCAGTACTCGTTGGATTCCCCTTGGCTTTTTCAATTTACAGGCATCGGAAGTGGCCAAGCTGGGCACGGTTATTTATATGGCCGGTTACCTGGTTCGTCACCTTGAGCAAGTGCGCTCTGAGTGGTTGGGCTTTTTCAAACCGCTGATGGTTATGATAGTGCTAGGATTTTTGCTGCTGTTAGAGCCAGATCTCGGGGCACTCGTGGTGTTGGTTGTTGCCGTAATGGGCATGATTTTCATGGCTGGGATGCCCATTAAACAGATTTTGTTCATGATTATCCTGGCCAGCGCGGTGATGGCAGCAGCAATTTATTTTGCGCCATACCGGGTGGCTCGAGTGGTCTCCTTTATGGATCCGTGGGCTCATGCATACGGCAGTGGTTATCAGTTGACTCAGGCCTTGATTGCCTTTGGTCGGGGGGCGTGGTTTGGCGAAGGTTTGGGAAACAGCATTCAAAAGCTGTTTTATTTGCCTGAAGCCCATACCGACTTTATTTTTGCGGTGCTGGCCGAGGAGTTCGGAGTGATTGGCTCACTCTCGGTGCTGGCACTGTTTCTGTTTGTGACCTGGCGGTCGTTACAGGTGGGCGCGCGCGCAGAGGTTAAGGGGATGTTGTTCCACGCCTATGTCGCCTATGGCATTACGCTACTGTTTGCCAGCCAGGCATTGATCAATCTTGGCGTAAATACCGGGGCTTTGCCGACGAAAGGGCTTGCCTTACCCATGATCAGTTATGGTGGCAGCAGTTTACTCATCAACTGTCTGGCATTTGGTATTTTACTGCGCATTGATTTTGAGCGGCGCCAGTCCAGTCGATCGAAACCGGCGCCCAGAAACAAAAAACATAAGGCAAGTGATTCTGCCGGAGGAAGCATTTATGGCTGAGCAGCCCACATCCAACGTTGCTCGTGGGACGGTGGTGATCATGGCCGGGGGCACCGGTGGTCACATCTTTCCAGGGCTGGCAACGGCCGAAGGGCTGATTAGGCAAGGCTATCGTGTCCACTGGCTGGGTACGCCCGACAGTATGGAGGCACAGTTGGTGCCAGCCCGTGGGATTGATATCAGTTATATTCCGGTGACCGGACTGCGCGGCAAGGGAGTTGGTTTTCTGTTACAGGCGCCGTGGCGCCTGGCAGTGTCATTGATTAAGGCGATGCAAGTGTTGCGGGCGCAAAAGCCGATCTGTGTCGTTGGTATGGGCGGCTACGTTACCGGGCCTGGCGGCGTTGCCGCTAGATTGTTGGGTATTCCTTTGGTGGTGCATGAGCAAAATGCGGTGGCCGGCTTGACCAATAAACTGTTGGCCAGGATCGCCACCCGCGTGCTTGAGGCATTTCCCGGCACGTTTACCGATGTTTCAGGCGTGGCAGCAGTACTGACTGGTAACCCGGTGCGGGCCGACATTGCCGCGTTGGTCCCATCTGCTCAGCCTCGGACGCCGCTGCGCTTGCTGGTACTGGGCGGCAGTCGAGGTGCGCTGGCCATTAACGAAGCGATTCCGCAGTTATTACAACAATGTGGTGGACGCGTAGAGGTGTGGCATCAGACCGGTCAGGCCACCTATGAACAGAGCGTGGCTGGCTATCAGCAGTGTCAGCAATTTCCGGCCATGAACGGACTATGGAAAGCAGAGCCATTTATTGATGATATGGCCCAGGCTTATGAGTGGGCCGACCTGGTGCTATGCCGCTCCGGTGCCCTGACGGTGGCCGAGCTAGCGGCAGCCGGCAAGCCAGCCATCCTGATTCCCTTTCCACAGGCAGTGGATGACCATCAGAGTGTTAACGGGCGTTACCTGGTGGACCAGGGGGCGGCCTTGATGATTCAGCAAAAAGATTTGGACGTGAGTAGTTTGACAGCAACGATTCTGGAATTAGCGGATAATCCCGCACGACTGATGACCATGGCCCAGGCAGCAAAAACGGTGAGTTTGCCACAGGCGACGGATGACGTAGTTCGCAACTGCCTGACAGCGGCAGGCAAGGAGGCTTCCCATGCCTGACGTGAAAAGTCGTATTCCCATAGTGCCAGTCCCGGAGATGCGACGGATTCGCACAATTCATTTTGTCGGTATTGGCGGTTCTGGCATGTGTGGTATTGCTGAGGTGTTGCTGAATCAAGGATATAGTATTTCCGGTTCAGATATCCGTGCCTCGATCGTGACCGAACGGCTGGCAAGCCTGGGCATTGAGATTTTTATTGGTCATCTGTCGGATAATGTCGCCAAAGCAGATGTGGTGGTGACATCAACGGCGGTGGCCAGCGATAACCCAGAGGTTATGGAGGCACAGCGCCGTCGTCTACCTGTGGTGCCCCGTGCCCAGATGCTGGCTGAATTGATGCGCTATCGCCACGGTATCGCTGTGGCCGGTACCCACGGCAAGACCACCACTACCAGTTTGTTGGCGTCAGTGCTCGGGTTCAGTGGCATGGATCCTACTTTTGTCATCGGAGGACGGCTCAATTCTGCCGGCACCAATGCCAAGCTGGGTGGCAGTCGTTACCTGGTGGCGGAGGCGGACGAGTCAGATGCCTCCTTCTTGCATCTGCAACCCATGGTGGCCATTGTCACCAACATTGATGCTGATCACATGTCTACTTACGACGGTGATTTTGGCAAGCTGAAACGGACGTTTATCGACTTCCTGCATAACTTGCCCTTTTACGGGCTGGCGGTGGTCTGTATTGATTGTCCGGTGGTCAGAGAGCTGCTGCCTGAAATTAAACGACAGGTCATTACTTATGGCTTTAGCGATGATGCCGACTATCGCGCCATCAACGTCCGGCAACAGGGCATGAAAACCACGTTTGAGGTGGTGCGTCGTGGTGATGATGAAGAGGCAGTTCCGGTGGTGCTTGGCTTACCCGGACGACACAACGTACTCAATGCCCTGGCTACCTTTGCCACGGCAGCCGATGAAGGGATACCAGACGCGGTCATTGCCGAAGGGCTGAGTCAGTTTGGGGGCGTGGGCCGACGCTTTCAGGTGTTGGGTGAATTCACCACTGAAGCCAGATCGGTAATGCTGGTGGATGACTACGGTCATCACCCCACGGAAGTGGAGGCCACCATCAAGGCAGTGCGCGATGGCTGGGATGATAAACGACTGGTAATGATTTTCCAGCCCCATCGCTTCTCGCGCACCCGGGACTTGTATGAAGATTTTGTCGATGTGTTGTCGAAGGTGGATGTGCTTATCATGATGGACGTCTATCCGGCGGGGGAGGAACCCATTCCCGGAGCAGACAGTCGCGCATTATGCCGCAGCATACGACAGCGGGGTCAGGTTGAGCCAATTTTTGCTGCCCGTCCGGAAGATGTGGAGTCGGTGTTGGCCGATGTGCTCTTTGATGGCGATTTATTGTTGGCCCAGGGAGCAGGTGATATTGGGGCTTTAGCCGTGCGCCTGGGCCAGCGTCAACTGGCTTTTGACGCTGATCAGTAAAATAGATGGGGCCGACGCTATTATCGGCCTAACCGGATTTGGCCAAAACTGGCATTGGTCGCGATTTGAACAAATCAAATAAGGAATGTAGTGCATGCAGTATAACCGGAGTTGTGATCACTTTGATCCGGAAGCTTTTGGCAGGGTTGCCGTACTTTATGGTGGCCACTCCGCCGAACGTGAAGTCAGCCTGATCACCGGTGAGCGGGTGCATGCGGCGCTCACTCGGCTAGGGGTGAAATGCCAGCTGATTGATACTCGCGATGACGTGCTGACTCAGCTGCTGGCTTATCGGCCCGACTGTGCTTTTATCGCTTTACATGGTCGTGGTGGTGAAGATGGTAGCATGCAGGGATTGCTGGAAACCATGGGGATTTCTTACGTTGGCAGCGGTGTTATGGCATCGGCGCTGGCCATGGACAAGTACCGTTGCAAGCTGCTGTGGCAGGCCATTGGTCTGCCAACGCCGGAGTTTTTTTTGGTCAATGACGGCGATGACCTGGAGTTGGCGGAATCCATGGTGCCGGCTTTTGTTAAACCGGCCCTGGAAGGCTCCAGCGTGGGTGTCGCCCGGGTGAATCGGCGCGAAGACCTGGCAGCAGCCTGCGAAGCCGCTGGTAAGCACAATGGGCCGGTGCTCGTGGAGGCGTTTGTCGATGGTCCAGAGTTTACTGTGGGTATTCTCAATGGCCAGGCATTACCGGTAATAAAAATTGAGGCTGATGGTGAGTTTTATGATTACCAGGCCAAATATTTGTCTGATAATACCCGTTATTGCCTGCCCTGTGGACTCAGCGCAACCAAAGAGCAGGAATTGCAAGCAGTTGCCCTGACCGCTTTTGAAGCCTTGGGTTGTTCGGGGTGGGGCCGGGTTGATTTTATGCAAGATCGTCAAGGTCGGTTTTGGCTACTGGAGGTGAATACCATTCCGGGTATGACCGAACATAGTCTGGTGCCTATGGCGGCGGCGGATGCCGGATTGTCGTTCGATGAGCTGGTGATAGAGATTTTGCACACAGCGGATGTCAGATAGAGCAGGATTTTCAGCGTTGACGGCCCAGACACTGCGAGGCGCCTCACGGGCGAAGAGTGGTAACAAAAGTAAAAGACAGCTGCCTTGGAAAAAGGTGCTATCGGCACTTGTTTCCCTGGCGTTGCTGGCAGGGCTTGTCGCGGCCACGCCCTGGTTGATGAGCTGGTTGAACCGGCCGATAGCACGGGTTGAAGTGCATTCGGAGTTTGAGCATTTGTCCCAAGAAGAAGTTGAGGGTGTGTTGTATCCTTTCTTGCAGTCGCGTTTTTTTAGTCTGCAGTTGTCAGCGATGCAAAAGGCTCTTTTGGGAATGCCTTGGGTTAAAACGGCATCTGTCCGACGACAGTGGCCTGATACTGTACAAGTGAGTCTGCAAGAGAAACAACCCATTGCTCGCTGGGGTAGTAGTCATCTGATTAGCGACGAAGGCAAAGTGTTTTTGCCAGCGTCAATTGCTGGCTTTTCAGCATTGCCGCTGTTGGTCGGGCCGGATGACTCTGCTGAGCAAGTCATGCAGCAGTACTTGTCGATTGGGCAGTTGCTCAGGCCAGTGGGCTTGCGCCCGGAGTCGGTGTTGCGCAGTGACAGTGGCTCGTGGCGTTTTACCGTTGGCCATGTCGAAGTCAATATGGGGCGTGACCGGTTGATAGAGCGATTACAGCGCTTTATTCGATTGTACCACGCCGAGCTGGAACCTCGCTGGCAACAGGTCAAGCGGGTGGATTTACGGTATTTGAATGGCGCTTCAGTTGCCTGGCGCGCGACTCCGGTCGAATCGACGGAGGTTAGGCGTCAGGCGGGTTCAGGCCCATGATGGATAAAGACGTTTGGGAAGATTGATGCCATGACATCGGCAGACAATGGAAGAATGATCGTTGGGCTCGATATAGGCACCTCTAAAGTGGTGGCCATCGTCGGGGAACTCAATGCTGAGGGTGATATCGAGGTTATTGGTATCGGTTCACAAGTTTCCCGTGGGCTCAAACGCGGTGTTGTGGTTAATATTGACTCAACAGTTGTCGCCATTCGCCGGGCCATTGAAGAGGCTGAGTTGATGGCGGGCTGTAAGATCCATTCGGTCTATGCCGGAATTGCCGGCAGTCACATCAAGAGTCTGAACTCCCACGGCATCGTGGCGATACGTGAGCGCGAGGTCAACAGTGCGGATATTGACCGGGTGATTGACGCAGCACAGGCCGTGGCGATTCCGGCGGATCAGCGCATTCTGCACATTCTGCCCCAGGAATACGCCATTGATAATCAGGAAGGCATCAAGGAGCCTTTTGGTATGTCAGGCGTCAGGCTGGAAGCAAAAGTTCATCTGGTCACGTGTGCCGTTAATGCCGCGCAAAATATTGAGAACTGCATTCGCCGTGTCGGTCTTGAAGTGGATGATATTATTCTTGAGCAGCTGGCCTCGAGTTATTCAGTGTTGTCTGAAGATGAAAAAGAATTGGGTGTGTGCATGGTCGATATTGGCGGGGGCACCACCGATATTGCCATCTTTACCGACGGAGCTATACGTCACACGGCGGTTATTCCCATCGCCGGTGACCAGGTGACTAACGACATCGCCATGGCGTTGCGTACACCGACGCAAAATGCTGAGGATTTGAAGATCAAGTATGCTTGCGCTCTGGCGCAGCTGGCTGGGGCGGATGAAACCATTAAGGTACCCAGCGTTGGCGACCGACCCGCCCGGGAGTTGTCCAGACAGGCATTGGCGGAGGTGGTTGAGCCTCGTTATGATGAGCTATTTACCTTGATTAATGCCGAGATTCGCCGTAGCGGTTTCGATGACCTGATACCAGCGGGCATTGTATTGACCGGTGGGACATCCAAGATTGAGGGCGCCATTGAGCTGGCAGAGGAAATTTTCCATATGCCTGTGCGCCTCGGAATGCCACACGCGGTAAAAGGGCTTAGTGACGTGGTTAGTAACCCGATCTACTCAACCGGTGTCGGGTTACTTCATTACGGCCAGAAAATGCAAAAAGATGGGCTGCGAAAAGCGACCGTCAGCAAGACTCAGGAAACCGGGCTGATCGAGAAAATGAAAAGCTGGTTTCAGAAATTTTAGGGTGTTACCTGTTAGTGCGCGGTGGAATACCGGTGATTTTTTAGTAACGGTAATGATCAGTATTTGTTAGATTGAGGGTGATGAAAAGGAGATGGCCATGTTTGAATTGGTAGATAACGTACCGCAGGAGGCGGTCATCAAGGTCATCGGTGTCGGTGGCGGCGGTGGTAATGCGGTTTGTCACATGCTGAAAAGTCAGCTTGAAGGTGTGGAGTTTGTCTGTGCCAATACGGACGCCCAGGCGCTGAAAAAACAGCATTTGCAGGCTCATACTCACTTGCAGTTAGGGGCATCGATTACCCGAGGGCTGGGAGCAGGAGCCAATCCAAATGTTGGCCGGGAAGCTGCCATGGAAGATCGTGAGCGCATCGCCGAGCTGCTCAAGGGAGCCGATATGGTCTTTATTGCCGCCGGTATGGGCGGCGGTACGGGGACCGGGGCAGCCCCCGTTGTTGCCCAGGTTGCCAAGGAACTGGGCGCCTTGACCGTTGCTGTGGTCACCAAACCGTTTGGTTTTGAAGGCAAGCGTCGTATGTCCATTGCTGAAGAAGGCTTGAATGATCTGCAAGAGCACGTGGACTCCCTGATCACCATTCCCAACGAAAAATTACTACCCGTGCTCGGCAGCGATGTTAGCCTGCTGAATGCGTTTGGTGCAGCTAATGATGTACTGCTCGGCGCCGTTCAGGGTATTTCCGAACTGATTACCCGCGATGGTCTGGTCAATGTTGACTTTGCCGACGTGCGCACCGTGATGTCAGAAATGGGCATGGCGATGATGGGAACTGGTATTGCAACCGGCAGTGGTCGTGCAGCTGAAGCGGCAGAAAAAGCCATTCGCAGCCCACTACTTGAGGATGTTGACTTACAGGGTGCTAAAGGGGTTCTGGTTAATATTACCGCTGGCCTTGACTTTACCGTTGGTGAGTACACCCAGGTCGGTGAGGTTATCCATCAGTTTGCTTCTAATGAAGCGACAGTGGTCATCGGTACGGTTATTGACCCTGAGGTGACTGACGAATTACGGGTTACCGTTGTGGCAACCGGTATCGGCGCTGCAGGTAACAGAGAACATCTGAAAGTGGTGGAAAAATTACCCCCAAAAAACAAGGATGGCTCGATTAACTACGAAGACCTGGATATTCCACCAAGTATGCGTGGTCGCAAGCGAGAGGAAGAGGATACGGGGCGACGTGCTATCACCAAAGAATCCCCAACCCCTGAATATCTTGATATTCCGGCATTTTTGCGTCGTCAGGCTGATTAGTGAGGCGTACAAATGCGAACTTGTCTCAGTTGTTACTTTTGTTACAATGTGTCGTTGCATCCAAGTAACAGGGACCATACCGGTCGCGGAACAGCGTTATTATGATCAGACAGCGTACACTGAAAAACATTATCCGTGCTACGGGTGTTGGCCTTCACTCCGGTGAAAAGGTTTACCTCACTCTCAAGCCGGCACCAGTAAATACCGGCATTATTTTCTGTCGGACAGACCTTGATCCAGTGGTGGAAATACCCGCTCATGGTCTTAATGTCGGACAGACGACACTGTGCACATCCTTGCACAAAGGCGACACGCGGGTGGATACCGTTGAGCACCTGATGTCAGCGCTTGCTGGCCTCGGCATTGATAATGTTTACGTAGAAGTCAGCGCCCATGAAGTGCCAATTATGGATGGCAGCGCTGGTCCTTTCGTGTTTTTATTGCAGTCTGCCGGTATTCAGGAGCAAGACGCTCCGAAGAAGTTTATCCGCATCAAGGAAGAGGTTAGCATTACTGACGGTGATAAAACTGCTACATTTAAACCATACGACGGATTTAAGGTAAGCTTCACCATAGACTTTGATCACCCAGTGTTCAAAAGTCGTTCGCAAAAAGCCTCGATTGATTTTTCCAGCACCTCGTTTGTTAAAGAAGTGAGCCGAGCCCGAACTTTTGGCTTTATGCGCGATGTAGAGTATCTTCGCTCCCAGAACCTGGCGCTAGGTGGCAGTGTAGACAACGCTGTTGTTGTGGATGACTTTCGGGTACTTAACGAAGACGGCCTTCGTTATCACGATGAGTTCGTCAAGCACAAAATGCTTGATGCCATCGGTGATCTCTATTTGCTGGGACACAGTTTGATTGGCCAGTTTATTGGTCACAAGTCAGGGCACGAGTTGAACAACAAACTGGTCAGAACGTTGCTGGCAAATCAGGATGTGTGGGAAATTGTCACTTTTGAAAATGCTGAAGTTTCTCCGATTTCCTTCCAAAAGCCTGTAGCATTGGTGTCGGCTACCGCCTGAGTTCGGTTTGTCTGGTAGCTGTGCTGCCAGGACGATTGTTAGGCCTGGTCCGTGACAGGCAGATGAAGTCTGCTTCAGTTGTTGGATGCGAACACTGACCAGGGTCGCTGCAAGGTAAACGGCCTCGCCCAAAGCCACGCAGATGTGGGCTTTTTTTGTCGGTGCTGAGGTGGTTATGTCGTTCTTTGCTACATTCTGAGCACTTTTTGAATATGATTTGCTGATGAAAGTTATTGTTGTTAGAAAGGATCATTCCCTGACCCGGACTTATTCTGGCAACGGAATGGATTTGCTGGCCATGCTGGGTGGGCTCTTGCTGCTAGCCATGTTGTTTGGCGGTGGTTTCACCTATCTCTGGCTGTCGCTTACCCAGGAGCAGGTACTGACTCAGGAAGGGGTAAAGAACTGGCAGCAGGTGATTGATACCCAGCAACAGGATCTTGAACTTGTTCGCCAGGGCACGCAGTATCAGGTTGACGCAGTCATGCTCCGGTTGGCGGAATTGCAAGGGCGCATGACCCGGCTTGATGCGTTGGGCGAGCGCCTGACTACCAAGGCAGGGCTCAACGATGGTGAGTTTGATTTCAGTGAGGATCCAGCCCTGGGTGGGCCGCAAGAGGCCATCGGCACCGATCATAAGGTCACTTTGCTGGATGCCATTGACGAGCTGGCCAATCAGATTGAAGACCGTGAGCAGCAGTTGGATATGCTGGATGCGCTTATTGCCAATCGTACAATTCATGATGATTCATTAGTGGCTGGTCTACCTGTTAAGAAGGGCTGGCTCTCTTCAGGCTACGGCCGTCGTACAGATCCTTTCACTGGTAAACCCTCCTGGCATAAAGGCGTCGATTTTGCTGGTAAGCGTGGTTCCGAAGTGGTTTCGGTTGCCTCCGGCGTGGTGGTTTCCTCCGGTTCCCGATATGGTTTTGGTTTGCTGGTTGAAGTCAATCACGGTAATGGTTATCTGACCCGGTACGCCCATAATGAATCAAATCTGGTTAAGGTGGGTGACATCGTCTCGCGAGGCCAGACCATTGCTACGATGGGCAGTTCCGGACGATCAACCGGACCGCATGTTCATTTCGAAGTTTTGAAAGACGGTGAGCAACAGGATCCTGTGCCATATCTCCATCGTGATAAGAAATAAGTCCATGACTGTTTGTTTCTATTAGCCAGTATCGACAGGATACGTCGTGCTGGTATTTCCTCCTTAATACCTTTTTGGTGCCGTTTGGAAAGTGTTTGGTTGTGTCTGGTTTGCCGGATAAAAATCGCTCACTTTTTCTCTTATGGATGCCAATTGCCGCTTTCATGTTTAATAGAGAAGACAGTAGACAAACATAGCAATGTGGTTTTGCTATTTGTGGCTTGTCTGATTAATTGTCATAGCGCTTCAATGGTACACGACATAAGCAGTATTACCGTTACGTTACGCAATCCTTTCAAATTGTAATGACAAAAATTCACGAAGAGAATAACCTGTGCCCCGGGCTCATTGTCAGCCTGATCGGTGGTACAGAACCCGGATGTTCATTTGAATTTTCCCGCCTGACGCAAAAGATTGTACAGAAATACAGCTAATATAGATGAGTCTTTAACTAGATTGTCATAGAATGTGGTGCCATTGTCCGCTTGTCTGCTCCAATCCGAATTCACTGGTAAGGAGGACAGCTCCGGAAACAGAGTATGAGACTGTTAACAACCTATGTTTGCCTCTTTATTTAAAAAAGTATTTGGTAGCCAGAATGATCGCCAGCTCAAGCGAATGGGCAAGATTGTCAAGTCAATTAATGCACTTGAAGAGAGTCTGACGGCGCTGAGCGATGACGAGCTGCGGGCAAAAACTGCCGAGTTTCGTCAGCGCTCAGAGCAGGGTGAGACACTTGATGCTCTGTTGCCCGAGGCATTTGCTGTGGTGCGCGAAGCCAGCAAACGTGTGATGGGCATGCGCCATTTCGATGTTCAGATGATCGGTGGTATGACCCTGCACGAAGGCCGCATTGCTGAAATGCGCACCGGTGAGGGTAAGACTCTGGTGGCAACGCTGCCGGCTTATCTGAACGCTATTCCCGGTAACGGCGTCCATGTGGTGACGGTCAACGACTACCTGGCCCGTCGTGACGCCAACTGGATGCGTCCCCTGTATGAATTTCTCGGTATGACCGTCGGTATTGTTGTGCCGCAACAAGACCCGGAAGAGAAACACCAGGCCTACCGAGCTGATATCACCTACGGTACCAACAACGAGTTCGGGTTTGATTATCTGCGCGACAACATGGCTTTTCGCAAAGAGGACCGTTTCCAGCGGGATCTCTATTTTGCCATTGTCGATGAGGTGGACTCCATCCTGATTGATGAGGCGCGTACGCCCCTTATCATCTCTGGCCCGGCTGAAGATTCTTCGGCACTGTACATGAAGATGAATGAGCTGGTCCCTCTGCTGAAGCGTCAGGATCCAATTCCGGAAGACCAGGACCCGACTACTGTTGAACTGACTGGACACTACACGGTTGATGAAAAGACTCGCCAGGTTGAGCTGAACGAGCTGGGCCACCAGTTCATTGAAGAGTTGTTGCAAAAAGAAGGACTGCTCCCTGAGGGCGAGAGCCTTTACGCTTCTGCCAATCTGAACTTATTGCATCACGTTAACTCTGCCCTGAAAGCACACTTGCTCTTTAACCGCAACGTGGAGTACATCGTCAAGAACAACGAAGTGCTGTTGGTGGATGAACATACCGGTCGGACCATGCCGGGGCGTCGCCTGTCTGAAGGTCTCCATCAAGCCATTGAAGCGAAAGAAGGGCTGCGGATTCAGCCGGAAAGCCAGACGCTGGCATCCACCACGTTCCAGAATTACTTCCGTAACTACCACAAGCTGTCGGGCATGACTGGTACGGCCGACACCGAAGCGTTCGAGTTTCGCCAGATTTACGGTCTGGACGTTATTGTTATTCCTACCCACAAAGAGATGGTGCGTCTTGATGGCAACGATCTGGTCTATCTGACCATTGCCGAAAAATACGATGCCATTATCGACGATATCAAAAAGACTGTGACCGAAGAGCGTCCAGTGCTGGTCGGTACTGCATCCATTGACTCTTCGGAACATCTCTCCCAGGCACTCACTACCGCCGGTATCCCTCACCAGGTACTGAACGCCAAGTTCCACGAGAAAGAGGCGGAAATTATTGCCCAGGCGGGTCGTCCCGGTGCTGTCACTATTGCCACCAACATGGCCGGCCGTGGTACTGACATCATGCTTGGCGGTAACTGGAAAGCCGAAGTGGCTGAGCTGGATAATCCAACCCAGGAGCAGATCGACCAGATTAAAGCCGACTGGCAACAGCGGCACGATGCTGTGCTTGAGGCTGGTGGTTTGCACATCATCGGTACTGAGCGCCACGAGTCCCGCCGTATTGATAATCAGCTTCGTGGGCGTGCCGGGCGCCAGGGTGATAAAGGCTCTTCGCGCTTTTATCTCTCCCTTGAAGATAATCTGATGCGCATTTTCGCCTCTGAACGGGTGAAAAACGTCATGAAAGCCCTGGGTATGGAAAAAGGTGAAGCCATTGAGCACCGTATGGTCACCAACGCCATTGAAAAAGCCCAGCGCAAAGTGGAAGGGCGCAACTTTGATATTCGTAAGCAGCTGTTGGAATACGACGATGTTGCCAACGACCAGCGTAAGGTAATCTATAACCAGCGTGATGAGCTGCTCAATGCTGAGGATGTATCCGGCAGCATTGAAGCGTTGCGCGAAGATGTGGTCACTGGCCTGATCAACCAGTTCATTATGCCTCAGAGTCTGGAAGAGCAGTGGGACGTTAAGGGCCTGCAAGAGAAACTGGCCAGCGAACTGGGCGAGCAGATGCCGATTCAGCAGTGGCTCGATGAAGACGATCAACTGGATGAAGAGAAGCTGCGCGAACGGATTTTGCAGGGTGTGATCGACTCCTATCGCAAGAAAGAAGAGCTTGCCGGTGCTCCAGTGCTGCGCAATTTTGAGAAGCACATTCTGCTACGGATTCTGGATGACAAGTGGAAAGAGCACCTGGCCACCATGGATCATCTGCGCCAGGGTATTCACCTGCGTGGCTACGCCCAGAAGAATCCCAAGCAGGAGTACAAGCGCGAGGCTTTTGAGCTGTTCCAGCATATGCTTGAAGATATTAAATACGACACTATTCGTATTGTCGCCAACGTCCAGGTGCAACAAGACGACCACACTGCGGAGCAGGAGCGTCTGCGCCGGGAAGAGATGGCTCGGAAAATGCACTTTGAGCATGCTGAAGTACAGGGAGACATGGAAGCTACCGAAGAAGCGCCTGCGCTGGGAGAGCATCAGCCCTTTGTGCGTGAGGGGCAGAAAGTTGGTCGTAACGATCCTTGTCCGTGCGGCTCTGGCAAGAAGTACAAGCAGTGTCACGGTAAACTGAGCTAGTATCATTAGTCGATGGTTTTATAATGCGGGTCAATCTTCGGGTTGGCCCGTTTTTGTATCTGCTGAATAAAAAAACATTGACGGAGGCGAGTATGGTCACCGGGTCCGGGAAGTGGCTTGCTGTTGAGCCGGTCAAGGGCTTTCACCTGGGAACGGCGATGGCCGGTATTCGCTCACATGGACGGCGTGATTTGCTAATAATGACCTGGAATGCCAGCAGCTCAGTGGCCGGCGTGTTTACCCGCAACCGTTTTTGTGCTGCCCCAGTACTCCTTGCTCGCGCGCGGCTATGGGACAATCCCCGCTATTTTCTGGTCAATAGCGGCAACGCCAATGCTGGCACCGGCGATGCCGGGATACTGGCAGCAAAACGAACCTGTGCAGAATTGGCTCGCTTATCTGGTGTCCGGGAATCACAGGTGCTGCCATTTTCCACCGGTGTAATCGGCGAGCCATTACCAATAGATAAACTTTGTGCGGCCATTCCAAGCGCGCTGGCTGATCTTGAAGAAGATAACTGGCTCCATGCTGCCCAGGGAATTATGACCACTGATACCCGGCCTAAAGGCAGTACACGACAGTTTAATCATGAAGGCGTGACCTTCACCGTTTCTGGCATCAGCAAAGGTGCCGGGATGATCAAGCCTGATATGGCGACCATGCTCGCCTATATCGCCACCGATGCAACGGTTGAGCAAGCCTTCTTGCAGCAAGTTCTGGCCGAGACTGCTGATCAGTCCTTCAACCGGATTACCGTTGATGGCGATACGTCAACAAACGACAGTTTTATGATGGTTGCCACCGGTGCAGTCGGTAATGCTGCTATCTCAGCAAGAGATTCTGAGCTGGCCAGAAAGTTTCTCGTGGCCTTACGGGAGGTAGCTATCGAGCTGGCCCAGGCGATTGTCCATGACGGCGAGGGAGCCAGTAAATTTGTCACAGTTCGTGTAGAGGAGGCGAAAACCCGTCAGGATGCGCTGGCTGTCGCCTATACGGTTGCCCATTCACCATTGGTTAAAACGGCTCTGTTTGCCAGTGATCCCAATTGGGGACGAATTCTCGCCGCCGTAGGTCGGGCTCCCGTTGCCGTTATGGCCATTGACCGAGTATCCATTTGGCTTAATAAGCTGGCCATTGTTGAACACGGCCAGCCAGCAGCAAACTATAACGAAGATGCCGGTCAACAGGTGATGGCCCAGAGTGAAATCATGATCCGGATTTCCCTGGGTGTCGGTGCTGCCACGGAAGAGGTCTGGACGACGGATTTATCTTATGAGTACATAAAGATCAATGCTGAGTACCGTAGCTGATCAGTGGTGGCAAAAAAATCAAAAGACACTGAACTAATTGTGGTAAGCCCAGCACACACGTTTCAGTGATAACTGTTCCGGTACTATTCGAGAGCAGGTGACAATTTCTCCCTGTGTTACCGCTTATCCATTTACGTCGCTACAGAACGGCTGCACGATATTATGTACATATGTGACATAATTTTTGTCGTGAGTTATGAATCCAAAGGGGCTCGGGACAAGAGATATTTCTGGGTCAGTTAGATGGTAGCAAACAGCCGCAAACTGCTCACTATGTACCAGCACGTCAACATTGCCCTTTAAGAAATCATCAACCACAAATGTGTTCCATGCAAAGTCCTGTACTTTGCTCGCAGTGGTTATTGCATCGGGAGCGAACGCCTGGAACAGGGACGGTTGCACACCAGTACAGGTGAGGCGATCAAACAGACATTGTCGTTGACCAACCTGAAGCTGATTATTGAGGGTATTGATACGGACTCTGTTCGACGGCATAAAAGATACTGCAAACCTTACGCAGAAAACCACATAACACAGAAGGGATCATGGATCATGAACCGCTTTTAAGAGCTCTCTCGATGTCGAGCGATGGCGGTTAACTGCTCGGCAAACCGATCATTATTTCGATACAATCTGTTAACTTTTGATTGCAATTTTTGGTTGATATTGATCGAAGTCAGTTTCTGTCTGTTTATTTGTGATATGATCCGACACCTTTTACCCATATCTCAGCAAAGAATTCGAGATTGTTGCGTGCCGAAAACCATTCATCTTACAAGTAACAACAGTAGTTTAGTGCTAAAAATCGGGGATATGCCCGAAGTCCTGCATTGGGGACGACGCATTCACACCATTGATGCCGACCTGTTGGTCAGCATAGAACGAGCGGTTTCTCAAGCTCGTCTCGACACGGATATTCCACTCACTCTTTGTCCAGAATCTGGGCGCGGCCTGTTCAGTGCCCCTGGTATCGAAGGTCATAGAGTGGGCAAAGATTGGGCGCCGGTTTTCTCTCTTGTTGATTCTTCAGTAGAGAATGAGCTGACTGAGCAACAGGCTGTTTTTACGGCAACGGATGAGATTGTCGGTCTGCGTCTGACTATGGAATTGCTGCTTGATCAACAGAGCGATGTGCTGCAAAAACGGTTAACTCTCACCAATATCAGTGGCGAACCTTATACTCTGAATAAGCTGAGCAATACACTGCCACTGCCGTCATTTGCCACCGAGCTGATGAGCTTTTTTGGCAGCTGGATTCGTGAATTTCACACCGAACGCCGCGATCTGATGCATGGTTCCTTTATTCAGGAAAACCGCCGGGGTCGTACTTCGCATGAAAACTTCCCCGGCCTGATGGTCGGCAGCAAGGGCTTTAGTGAGCAGAGTGGCGAAGTCTATGGCTTCCATCTTGGCTGGAGCGGTAATCATCAGCTGCGGGTCGATGCCAAGAGTGACGGTCGTCGTTTTTTCCAGGCCGGTGAACTGCTACTGCCCGGAGAGATGATTCTGGCATCCGGTGAGAGTTACAGCACCCCCTGGCTTTATGGCACTTATAGCGCTGAGGGCTTGAATGGCCTTTCCCACCGTTTCCATCAGTTTGTTCGTAATGAAATTCTGCATTTCCCCACAAACACCGTAAATCATTTGCGGCGTCCAGTGCATCTGAACACTTGGGAAGGGATCTACTTCGATCATAATCCCGAGTACATTATGCAGATGGCTGAAGGCGCTGCCGAGCTGGGTGTTGAGCGCTTTATTGTTGATGATGGCTGGTTTATTGGCCGTGATCACGATCGTGCTGCTTTGGGTGACTGGTATCTGGATGAGGTTAAGTATCCAAATGGCCTGGAGCCGGTTATTGCCAAAGTGAATGAACTCGGAATGGAGTTCGGACTCTGGGTGGAACCGGAGATGATCAACAAAGACTCCAACCTGTTCCGCAATCATCCGGACTGGTTGCTGGAACTGCCCGGTTACGAGCAGCCCTCGGGCCGCTGGCAGTATGTGCTCAACTTACAGAACAGCGATTGCTTCCACTATCTCTTTGAACACCTCGATCATCTGCTGAGCCGTTACAATATTGGTTATCTCAAATGGGATATGAACCGTGAGTTGGTACAGCCCGGTCATGAGGGACATCCCGCTGTCCATGGTCAAACACTGGCATTCTATCGTCTGATTGATGAGTTGCGTGCCAAACATCCTACCGTTGAGATTGAGTCCTGCTCCTCTGGCGGTGGCCGTATCGATTTTGAGGTGCTCAAGCGCACCCACCGATTCTGGGCTTCCGACTGTAATGATGCCCTGGAGCGTCAGACCATTCAGAAAGGAATGGGCTACTTTTTCCCACCGGAAGTGATCGGCGCTCATATCGGGCCGGAAGAAGTACACAGTACCAAGCGCCGTCATCATATGAACATGCGTGGCGTTACCGCCCTGTTTGGACATATGGGCGTTGAACTCGACCCGGTAAAAGAGTCCGCCGAGCAGAAGCAAGGTATGGCGCGTTATATTGCCCTGCACAAGACATTCCGTGACCTAATTCATAGCGGCATCAGCTTCCGTCTCGATAGCGCCGATCCCACCCGTAATCTCTATGGTGTGTGCAGCGAAGACGAGACTCTATTGGCCGTCTGCCAAACCGCGATGGGCAGTTACACCTTGCCTGAGCCAGTACGTTTTGCCGGTTTAGCTCCTCAGCGCCACTATCGGGTGACCGTCGTAGATATGCCCACCGCCAGCTTCCAGTTGATGAAGAGTCGACCAGCGTGGATGGATGAGGGGGTTACCCTCTCGGGCGATACGCTGATGGGCATCGGACTTTCGCTACCACTGCTCGATCCTGAATCCGCAATGCTAATTCATCTTCAGGTGCAACCGCTTTAAGCACAATAAAGCCATAGCATAGATTTTCCCACTCGACCGTTAAGCTCTTCAGGAGATTGTGATGGATCAAATGATACAGGTTGGCGTGTTCGTCTTTTTGACGGCGCTGGTAGGTTTTCTTACTTGGCGCAAGTGCGCCGAGGTCAACGACAGAGGCAACACCAGTAAAGAATACTTTCTTGCTGGCGGCGGTTTATCATGGATATTTATCGCCGGTTCAATCACCCTGACCAACCTGAGTACCGACCAGTTAGTTGGTATGAATGGTAACCAGATGGCTCTTATGGCTTTGTGGGAGCTGGCTGGATTTGTTGGCCTGATTATCCTGGCCAAGGTCTTTGTGCCTATCTACTACAAGTACAACTGCACGACAACGACTGAGCTTTTGGAGAAGCGTTATAACAACCACCACATTCGTGCGACAGTGGGTGGCTTGTTCCTGCTCGGTAATGTATTTATCTACCTGCCAGCCATGCTCTACGGTGGTGCGCTATTTATGCAGAGCATGTTCAAGGTCGATTTCTCCATCATGCAGCTTTCTATCGCCTTTGCGGTAGTCGGTGCGGCCTACGCTATTTTTGGCGGCCTGCGCGCTGTTGCAGTCTCGGATACCTTTAGTGGTGTGGGTCTGCTGTTTATGGGGATGTTGATCGTGGTGCTGGCACTGTTCGCCATCGATTTTGATTTCTCCGGTATTCCAGCTGAGCGCCTTACTCTGATTGGTGACGATAACTCACCGATTCCCTGGCACACGTTACTGACTGGTATGCTGTTTATCCAGATCTTCTACTGGAGCACCAACCAAACTATTACCCAACGAGCCATGGCTGCGCCCAATGTCAAGGAAGCGCAGAAAGGTGTTTTCTTTGCAGCGGCCATCCGTCTATTGATCGTGCCAGTCATGATTGTGGTACCAGGTATCTGTGCCTATAAATTGTATGGCGATATGGGTGATGCCACTTATGGGCATATCGTTGGTGATCTGTTGCCAGTCTGGTTGTCTGGCGCTTTCGCAGCTGTAATGGTAGCAGCGGTACTGACCAGCTTTAACTCTGTACTTAACTCTTCTGCTGCACTGTATGTTTGTGATATTCACGAGAAGTATTTCAACAGCACGCCTGATGTGAAGAAACTGAGTACTATTGTTTCTATCATTTTCGTGATCATCTCACTGCTACTGGTACCTGTTTACAGCGGTGCAGAAAGTATTATCAACCTGCTGCAACAGCTGAACGGTTTGCTAAGCATGCCGATCCTCTCAGCCTTTATTACCGGTCTGTTGTTCCGCAATGTTGATGCTCGTGCGGTGATGGCCACTGTTGTGTTCGGAACCTTGCTTTATGCCTTCTTCTCCTTCGTTTGGGCACCATGGCATTACATTCATATGATGGCGGTAACTCTGTTCGCTTGTGTCGGCTTTGCCCTGGTGTTGAACCGCAAAGTGTTTGGACGTCGTGAAGAGTTTGTGTTCAGCTGTCCAACGATGGAAGTCGCTGAGCAAGCTTAACGAATCCCGCGGAATTCTCCACCCATAACTGACGCATTGAGAGCAAAGCGACCTTTGACGGTTTGGGTGGAGATTGATAGTGGGCAACTCGCAGAGAGTTGCGTCTTTTTTCATCAAATCAGCTTTGCCAATCTCCCTGATTGTCTCAGCGATGTGCTGTTAAGAACGAGATGGACTACTAACGATAACTGTCAATCTCAGGGCAGCTACAAATAAAGTTCCGATCCCCATAGACATTGTCAATTCGGTTGGTTGTCGGCCAGTATTTGCTCGTCTGGTTTGCCGGGAATGCGGCAACAGCTCGACTGTATGGGCGTTCCCATTGTTCATCAGCCAAATCCGCCATGGTGTGGGGAGCATTGACCAGTGGATTGTTATCTCTCGGCCAGTGACCGCTGGCTACCTGATCAATTTCTCCCTTGATGGCGATCATTGCTGCAATAAACCGATCAATCTCTGCCTTCGATTCCGACTCGGTGGGTTCAATCATCAGCGTGCCGGCCACCGGGAACGACATGGTCGGGGCGTGGAAACCGTAATCCATCAGGCGCTTGGCAATATCCTCCTCACTGATGCCGCTGTAGGCCTTGATTGGGCGGATATCAATAATGCACTCGTGGGCCACCCGGTTGTTTCTGCCTCGATAGAGAATCGGATAGTGCTCAGCCAGCTGGTCAGCGATGTAGTTGGCATGGAGAATGGCCACTTCGGTGGCTTTAGTCAGGCCGTCACGGCCAAGTAGAGTAATGTACATCCAACTGATGGGCAAAATGGAAGCGCTGCCAAAAGGTGCTGCTGATACCGCACCCCTGGCGACGCCCTGATCATTGACCGGACTAACCGAATGGTCAGGCAAATAAGGTGCCAGATGACTTTTAACACCAATAGGTCCCATACCGGGCCCACCGCCGCCGTGGGGAATGGCAAAGGTTTTGTGCAGGTTAAGATGGGAAACGTCAGAGCCAATATCTCCCGGACGGGCGACGCCTACCATGGCGTTCATGTTGGCACCATCCATATAAACCTGGCCACCGTGGTCGTGAACAATCTGGCAGATGGTGCGGATCGACTCCTCGTACACGCCGTGGGTTGAAGGATAAGTTACCATCAGGGCCGACAGTTGCTCGCTGTGCTGCGTTGCTTTGGCCCTGAGATCATCAAGATCAACATTGCCCTGTGGGTCACAGGCGACAATGACCACCTTCATGCCCAGCATGGTGGCTGAGGCTGGGTTAGTGCCGTGGGCAGAGGAGGGGATCAGGCAGACATCGCGGTGCCCTTGACCATGGGCTTGTTGATAGTTACGAATGGCCAACAGACCCGCGTATTCACCCTGGGCGCCGGAGTTGGGCTGCATGGAGATGGCGTCGTAACCGGTGATTTCCACCAGTGCGTGTTCCAGCTGACGAATCATGGTCAGATAGCCTGGCACCTGATCCTGCGGGACAAACGGGTGAATATTGGCAAACGCTGGCCAGGAAACGGGCACCATTTCTGATGCACCGTTAAGCTTCATGGTGCATGACCCCAGTGGAATCATGCCGTGCACCAGGGAGTAGTCGCGGTTTTCCAGCTGTTTCAGGTAACGCATCATCTCGGTTTCGCTGTGATAGCGGTTAAAGACCGGATGTTGCAAAAAAGCGCTGGTACGACGCTGGTCTGGCAATATGCCGCTACCCGTTGCGCCGTCGATAATCAGGCGGTCAATGGCAGCAACATCAAGAGGTTGTTCCAGACCGGTTAATACCGCAAACAGGGTAATAATATCCTCTGAATGCGTGGTCTCATCCAGACTCACGCCCACACGATCGCTACCCACACGGCGCAGATTGTAGCCGTTATCAACAGCGCGCCCGAGGACGCGCTCTTGCTGGTCGCCCACAAAAATGGTCAGGGTATCGAAAAACGTGGTGTTACTGGTAAGCCCGGCTTCAGTCAGCCCATGGTGCAGAATGCTGGTGAGTCGATGTACCCGTTCGGCGATGTGGGTTAGCCCCTGCGGTCCGTGATAAATGGCATAGGCAGCGGCCATGTTAGCCAGCAGTGCCTGGGCTGTGCAGATGTTGGAAGTGGCTTTTTCCCGACGAATATGCTGCTCCCTGGTTTGCATGGCCATACGCAGAGCCGTGTTACCCCGGCTGTCTTTGGAAACCCCGATAATCCGGCCCGGAATTGCGCGCTTGAGTTTGTCAGTGGTGGCAAAAAAGGCTGCGTGCGGACCACCAAAGCCCATGGGTACACCAAAGCGCTGACTGTTGCCCAGCACAATGTCGGCACCCAGTTCACCGGGGGATTTCAGCAGTGTCAGCGCCAGCAGGTCGGTGGCCACCGCTACCATGGCATCCTGCGCGTGGGCCTTGGCAATCAAGCTGGCAATGTCGGTGATATGACCGTAGGTGCCTGGGTATTGCAGCTGTACGCCAAACACATTGTGATCACTCAGTTGTGTAATCGGATTGCCAACAATAACGGTAATGCCCAGCCAGTGGGCACGGGTTTTGATCACATCAATAGTTTGGGGGTGGACGTCATCGGCAACAAAGTAGGTCTTGCTGGCTGCTTTGCTGCGTCCGGCACTTCTCAGGCACAAGGTCATGGCTTCTGCCGCTGCCGTGGCTTCATCCAGCAGTGAGGCGTTAGCCACCGCCATGCCGGTCAGATCCAGCACCATTTGTTGGAAGTTCAGCAGCATCTCCAGGCGTCCCTGGGAGATTTCTGGCTGATAGGGCGTGTAAGCAGTGTACCAGCCCGGGTTTTCCAACAGGTTACGGGCGATAACATTGGGCACCGCAGTGTTGTAGTAGCCCATTCCAATACAGGATTTATGGACGGTGTTCTGGTCAGCCAGTGCTTGCAGTTCGGACAGAGCCTGCTGCTCAGTTTTGCCAGCAGGGAGCGCCAGCGGACGATTCAGGCGGATGGCACCGGGTACGGTGTCGTCAATCAATTCAGCCAGGGAGTCCAACTTGAGCGTGGTCAGCATGGCCAGGTCGGTGCTGATATGGCGATGACTAAAAGTATCGTCACGTTCCAGCGCTGAGAGCGGAGTCGAAGTGTGTACAGCGGGCATCAAAAAGTCCTGTGATACTTGGGTTGACCTTGATCAATACGTTTCGGGCTTACTAATGGGATGTCAGCAGCAAATTGGCAGCGTCAACACATCACTACGTTCACTGCCAGGCCGCCGGTGGCGGTCTCTTTATATTTGTCCTGCATATCCAGTCCGGTCTGACGCATGGTTTCAATTACGTCGTCCAGAGAGACGCGATGTATGCCATCACCCTTAATGGCCAAACGGGCGGCATTAATGGCTTTTACGGCGCCCATGGTATTGCGCTCAATACAGGGCACTTGCACCAGCCCGGCGATGGGGTCGCAGGTCAGGCCCAGGTTGTGTTCCATACCAATTTCAGCAGCGTTTTCAATCTGCTGGTTATTGCCGCCCATCACTGCACACAAAGCACCGGCAGCCATGGAGCAGGCAACGCCAATCTCACCCTGACAGCCCACTTCGGCAGCCGAGATGGAAGCGTTTTTCTTGTAGAGCATACCGATGGCCGCCGCAGTGGCCAAAAAGGTGCAGATGCCAGCCTCGCTACTGCCTGGGACAAAACGGTGGTAGTAGGCCAGTACTGCGGGGATAACACCGGCCGCACCATTGGTGGGTGCCGTCACCACGCGGCCACCAACGGCATTTTCTTCGTTAACGGCGATGGCGAACAGGTTCACCCAGTCCATAACTTCCAGGTGGTCCTGTTTATCTTCAGGCGGGTTAAGTAGCTCCTGGTACAGCTGGTGGGCACGGCGCCGGACGTTCAGCCCACCTGGCAAAATGCCAGTGGCAGCACAGCCGCGCTCGATGCAGCGGGCCATCACTTCCCAGATGTGCAGCAGGTCGCGCTGGATATTGTCCGTACGGCCCAGGTGTTGCTCATTGTGCAGGACGATATCGGCAATACTCAGTCCGGTGCGGTCACCGATAGCCAGCAGGTCGCGGGCGTTGTTGAACGGGTAGGGGACTGGCACAGTGGGCTTGCCAGTCGTTTGTTCTGCCTCTTGCTCATTCAGCACGAAGCCGCCGCCGACGGAGTAGTAGTTATCGTGAAAGAGTTCCAGTCCGGCCTGGTCAAAGGCTCGCAGGGTCATGCCGTTGGGGTGTTTGGGCAATGACTGGCCATAAAGAAAGTGCAGATGCTCCGGTTCGCTAAAGGCGATGAGGTGCTGCCCGGCCAGCCACAGCTCACCGCTTTGGCGTATCTGTTTGATTATTTCTGGCGCCTGGTCAGGATCGAGCTGGTCTGGCTGCTGGGCCATTAACCCGAGCATAATGGCAGTGTCAGTAGCGTGGCCGCTACCGGTCATGGCCAGGGAGCCGTACAGTTCAATGGCAATCCGTTGGGTATGCTCAAGCAGCTCCTGTTGCTGCAAAGCTGCTACAAACCGATTGGCTGCCACCATGGGACCCACTGTGTGTGAGGATGATGGTCCCACACCGATTTTGAACAGATCGAGAATACTTAAGCCCATTGTCACGACTCCGTGAAATGACAGCTGAATTGTTATTGATCCGGCAAATGGTTTGATAACGCCATAACGGTTAGCGGCTGACCGGTAGCCCTTGCCACCGCGCAAGCGTAACAATACATTTACTGTTCAGCAATGAGAAAGATGGCGACTGTGCATCCGGTTAATCCCTGATGATTATCCATTAACCTGGTGCTAAAATCCGGCCGTAAACTATACCGGACTGCTGCCTGAAGAAAGCCTGCGGACGGCTTCGCTACGAGGATTCAGACTTGCCCTTGCGATCATTAAAACGAATGCTGCTGCCGGCCATTTTGCTGTTGGCAGTGGTGGTGCTGGTGTTGAGTACCAGACCCCGGCTCTACAGCTTTCAGGGGCAAGTGATGGGCACGACTTATAACGTCAGCTATGTGGCCAGCCTGTTTAGCGATCCGCAGCTGGAGGTTTCCCGCGCGGTGCATAATGCCCTTGTCGATGTGGATCAGCGTATGTCCACGTACAAGCCGGATTCGGAGCTGATGCGCTTTAACCGCTCGCCGGTGGGTCAGCCATTTCCGGTTTCGGCAGATATTGTCGAGCTGGTGCGTGAGGCGCAGGCCGTCTCCGAAATGTCCAGCGGAGCTTACGACATCACCGTCGGCCCGCTGGTCAATCTCTGGGGCTTTGGGCCGGGTGAAAAACCAGCTCATACCAGTACAGGCGAACTGGTGAATGCGCCGGAGTTTGTGCAGTGGCTTGATAGCCAGTATCCCGGCCACGTTCCTGACCAGGCGGCTATTGATCAGGCCAGGGCAAAAGTGGGCTACCAGAGTCTGGGCAACAATCCGGACGGCTCGACCCTGACCCGCGATAAAGAGCTGTTTGTCGATCTCAGCTCCATTGCCAAAGGCTATGCGGTGGATCAGGCAGCTGACACTCTGCGCGAGCTGGGCATTGATGACTTTATGGTGGAAGTGGGTGGCGAAGTGATGGTGCAGGGCGTCAAACCCAATGGCAAACCCTGGCGTCTGGCGGTTATCGGGCCGGAAATGGGTAAAGGTGGCGTCTCGGCTCTGGTGGAGCCGATCGATAAGGGACTGGCCACCTCCGGCGATTATCTGAACTTTTTTGAGGTGGATGGCAAGCGCTACTCCCACACCATTAACCCTTTAACCGGCTGGCCGGAAGCCAAACGAATTGCCGAGGTGGCGGTTATTGCCGACACCACGGCCCGGGCCGACGCGCTGGCCACCATGTTCATGGTGCTCGGTGACGAAGCGGGCCTGAAACTGGCTAATCAGTTAGGTATTGCTGCTCGATTTGCTTATTATACCGATGACGGTTTTGCCACAGTGACCAGTGAGGCGTTTAAACCGTATATAGTGCCACAGGGATAAATTTGGTCACTGTCTTAACCAGAACATAACGGAGGAATCAGCCATGACGATTTTGCTGATTACATTTTGTACCTTCCTGGGGCTTATTGCCGCCATGGCAGTGGGCGTTATCTTTGCCAATAAACCCATCAAAGGCTCTTGCGGTGGCCTGAGCAGCCTCGGCCTGAAAGACGGCTGCGTTATCTGCGGTGGCGGCGACAAGACCGATCCGCTGTCTGAAATGAACGACGATCTATTCTACGACGCCGCGACCAGCAAAGGTAAAAAAGCCTGATCTTGCTTTTGCCTTAACCTGGCCGACATCACCACTCTTGGAGTATGGTACTCTGAGCTAACGATAGATAAACGACAGATAATAGAGTACATGCCGGGGGGCGCAGCGATGGAGGGCAAGCAATACGACCTGGTTATTCTGGGTTCAGGGCCGGCCGGTGAAGGGGCGGCCATGAACGCCGTTAAACTGGGTAAAAAAGTGGCCGTAGTGGAGCAGTTCAACTTTGTCGGTGGCAGCTGCACTCACTTGGGTACTATTCCTTCCAAAGCCTTGCGGCACTCGGTCAAACAGATCATGGATTTCAACACCAACACGCTGTTTCGCGAGATTGGTGATCCGCGCTGGTTCAGCTTTCCCAAAGTGCTTGAGCGGGCAGAGTCAGTGATTCAGAAGCAGGTGCAGTCACGCACCATGTACTATGCCCGCAACCGTATCGACCTCTATTTTGGTCGTGGGGTTTTCCTTGATGAGCACACGCTGGAGGTCACGGAATCGGGCGGTAATTGCGAGCGCATTACCGGTAGCCGTTTTCTGATTGCCACCGGTTCCCGGCCTTATCATCCGCCGGATGTTGATTTTAGCCATCCCCGGATTTTTGACAGCGACACCGTGCTGGAAATGTCTACCACGCCCCGGCGCATGATCATCTACGGTGCTGGTGTAATTGGTTCTGAGTATGCCTCTATTTTCTCCGGCCTTGGTGTGCTGGTGGATCTGGTTGATACCCGTGAACGGCTGTTGTCGTTTCTTGATAAAGAGATTTCCGATGCCCTGAGTTACCAGTTGCGCAAGATGAACGTGATCATCCGCCACAACGAGGAGTTTCAGCAACTCGAAACGCTGGATGATTGCGTAATTCTGCATCTTAAATCGGGCAAACGGCTGAAGGCAGACATGTTGCTCTGGGCCAATGGCCGGGCAGGGAATACCCGGGATATGGGGTTGGAACAAATTGGTTTGTCGGCTGACAGTCGTGGCCAGCTCAAGGTGAACGACAGTTATCAAACATCAGTACCACATATTTACGCGGCCGGTGACGTAATTGGCTGGCCCAGCCTGGCCAGTGCCGCCTACGACCAGGGGCGTTTTGCTGCGGCCCATCTGTGCAACAGTCCGGACTGGCGATTTGTCGATGAGGTACCGACCGGAATTTACACCATTCCTGAAATCAGTTCCCTTGGTCAGACTGAAGAAGAACTGACCGAAGCAGCGGTGCCTTACGAAGTGGGCAAAGCCTTTTTCTCGCGCCTGGCTCGGGCGCAGATCACCGGTGAAGTGGTGGGCATGCTGAAAATCCTGTTCCATCGCGACACTCTGGAGGTACTGGGCATTCACTGCTTTGGTGATCAGGCCTCTGAGATTGTCCATATCGGCCAGGCAGTAATGGGACAAGAAGGCGAGGCGAACACCTTGCGTTACTTCCTGAATACCACCTTTAACTACCCGACCATGGCCGAGGCTTATCGGGTAGCGGCGCTTGACGGGTTAAACCGGCTCTTTTGAAATATTCAGCCGACTGGCGCTGGTGACCGTCCTGTTCTTGCCTTGTTGCTTGGCCAGATACATGGCGGCATCGGCTTCTGCCAGCAGCTTGTCCAGCGAACTGTTAAGGTCTGACAGCGCTGCAATCCCTATGCTGACAGTGATATTTTTTTTCCGGGCGACGGTTTTGCGGATGCGTTCAGCAATCTGAAAGGCCTGCCACGGCTCGGTATTGGGCAGCAATACGACAAATTCCTCACCTCCATAGCGACCGAGCAAATCCTCCTGTCTGAGCGCCTTGCGGCACAATCTGGCCGTGTGTTTAAGGGCTTTGTCGCCAGCATTGTGACCTTGGCAGTCATTGAGCTGCTTGAAGTTATCCAGATCCATAAACAAAAGGCTGCATGGCTTGGTGGCATCGATGCACTGATGTACCACTGCTTCGGCCTCACGCTGGAATGCTCGTCGGTTGAGTGCTCCGGTCAACGGGTCCAGGCTTGCTTCGCGCTGCCAGAACAACGACTGGCGATTGGCCTGGAATACGGTGCTGGCATGGCTGCTGATGTCACACGCCGTCTGCCAGTTGTCAGCCGTGCGCTGATGCCGGGGGAGTGCCAGAACCAGAAGCACTTTGTCGTTAGTTGCAATACTCAGAGGGTAGAGCCAGTAGATTGTGCCGTCGCTGTCTTTGAAATTGATATTGGTCTGGGCATCGGCGGAAATTACCTTGAGCAAATCTGCTTCGATGACCGGCAGTCGTCTATTGAGTTTACGGGTTACTTTCCCGGCACTGTCGCCGGGCGTGGTGTGCCACTGGTTCTCTTGATAGTGCAGTATTATGGTTGGTGCCCCTGGCAGGACGCTCGCCACCGTGGCCAGGATGCGCTGTTTGAGATCGGCAACGCTCAGGGGCGCGTCGGGGTTATGCAAATGTTCGCGCAGAGTGTTGGTAAACACACGACGATTATTGTTTATATGGGTGGTATCAATGGCTGTGCGAGACCGACGATAAAGCGTCCAGCAAAGCAACGGCAATAGTGCAGCATGCAAACCGAGCAGCAACAGCGCTTGGGTAGAAGGCAGATTGGTCAGAGAAAAACCGGATAGATACAGTGCCACGGTGATCAAAGCTAGCAAGATTGCTGCTGGCTGCCGGGTTTTTACGCCAATCAGGATCAGCAGACAGGCGCTGGCCAACAATAGTGTACCTGTCGCAGTCATGGCGAGTGGTACTTGTGCCGTGAGGCCATAAAGCATTGTTGCCAGGGTTAAAATATTGAGCGTCAGTATCAGTTGTCTGGCTCTTGCCTGGTCTGTCAGCAAAAGATGGCGGTAACTGGCAATCCCGGTAACCAGCACCAATGTAGTCATAAACAGTACCCAGTGTGCCGGGTCGCCCGGCCAGGAAAACAGGTGGAAAACATCACCCTGCCACATAAGCACCAGGGCAATAGTGGTGAGGACATGCCCGATCAACGGACGAAATGCCCATTTTTTCCGGGCGATCAGGGTGGCGATCAGCGCGATAATAAGCAAAGTCTGTACTGTGCCCAGTGCCACGCCCTGCAGGTTCAAGGCGTCAGCGTAAAGGTGAGATGGCAATAGTTGCGGCTGCAAGGGCGCAAGTGGTGTGGCGATGTGGCGCAGATACCACGTTGTTGCTTCACCGGGCGAGATCGCAATGGCAGTGGCTGGTGAGCCGGTGTGGTCCACCCCCAGTTTTTGCAGTCGGTAACCGCTATCGGTCGGGATAAACACATCCAGTTGTCTGGCCGGAACCCGACCAAAAATCATCAGCCAGTCGCGTTCGGACACTGGTGGCAAATCAAGCTGATACCATAATAATTGACTACTGTCTGTTAATGGTTGGGTGCTGTTGAATAGCGAAGTCGGCGGTTGTACCGGGACCAGCTTCAGGTTGGCATCAGCGCCTGGGGTGATGGCCATTACCGGTGCCGATAGTAACAGCCAAAGCACCAGCAGTATTTTGGGCAGATCAGTTGCCGGAAATCTTGTTATTATGGCGAGCAACTCGATTTTCTCCTTCCCGAAGAAAAAGGTGTGCTTGCAATTCTTACACAGGGGCAGAAGCTCTGTGAAGCACTGAACGCTGGTCAGGATTCAGGTTTGGTTAGTACGCCAAAGTGCTGTTGTGAGAACGCGACACGTTCGGCGATGGGCAGATCATGCTGGCTCAGCGCCTCAATGGTCTTCAGTCTTGGTTCAATGCCTTGGCCGTTGGCGATTTGAATGGCCAGGCCGGGGCGAGCATTGAGTTCCAGAATCAGCGGACCGAGATTTTTATCCAGCACCAGGTCGACGCCCAAATAACCAAGACTGGTCATCTCGTAGCAGGCGGCGGACAAGCTCAAGATCTTGTGCCAGTGGGGCACCTGTAGCGCCGAGAAGTCGTGGCCTGTGTCCGGGTGCTGGTGGACTGGCTGACCGCGTTGCACGCTGCGCAGGCTTTGGCCGGTGGCAATATCCAGACCAACGCCCACCGCACCCTGATGCAGGTTGGCCTTGCCATCAGACGCGCGGGTGGCCAGACGCATCATGGCCATTACCGGAAAGCCGCGAAAGACGATCACCCGAATATCCGGTACACCTTCGAAACTGTAATCGTTGAAAATCGGATCGGCCTGGATCAGGCTTTCAATCACCGCCACATCGGTTTTGCCACCAAGACTGTACAGACCGCCGAGAATATTGGACACGTCCCGACTTATCGCCTCAAAAGAGAGGCTATCGCCACTGGCCTTGACGAACAGGTCGCCGTCACGACCGGTAATCACCAAGATGCCCTTGCCACCGCTACCCTTGGCCGGTTTGATCACAAACTGCTGTAACGGCGCGAGAATGCTTTCCAGATTGCGGATATCGGACTGGTACTCAATCACGGCAATTAGCTTCGGGACCTCAACGCCGGCTTTTTCCGCCATGCGCTTGGTGGTCAGTTTGTCATCTACCAACGGCAACAGTCGTCTGGGGTTGTAGCGCGAGATATAGTCCAGATTGCGACAGTTCATGCTCAGGATGCCTGCCGCCCTGAGTTGTGCCGGTGTAGTGACAGAGGCTTTTTCCAGTGCCTGATTGACCAGAGTGCTTAACCATCCCATAGGTAACCCACCTCAGACCTGCTCAAGATTGCCAATGCGACTGCCTGGCCGCACGCACCAGTGGGTAAAACCGCTTCAACTCCAGCAGACGATAGCCGGTGTACTGGCCCAGCAGTAGCACAATGCCGAGCAGTGTCAGCATCAGCTCGGGAAAGTTAAACGTCAGTTGTTCAACGATTGGGCTGGACATCAACAGATAGCTCAACGTTGCCACCAAAAGACTGCCACCGCCTTCTTTCAAAACATCGCCCGGACCTTCTTCTTCCCAGAGGATGGACATCCGTTCAATGGTCCAGGCAATAATAATCATCGGGAAGAATGTCACCGTCATGGCCTGGGTAATGCCCAGTTTCCAGCTCAGGATACTCATGGCTGCCATCAATAGAATCACGACAATAATGACCGCACCAAGGCGTGCTACCAGGAGCATGTTCTGCTGACTCAAAAACGAGCGTATCCACAAGCCGATGGACACCAGGGAGATAAAAATCACCAGTCCCGGCAATAGCTGGGTCTGCAAAAAGGCCATGGCAATCAGTACCGGCATAAAGGTGCCGGAAGTGCGTAAGCCAACGATGATCCGCATAAACAGCACCACCAGAACACCAATGGGGATCAGCAGAATGATCTTGAAGGCATTTTGCACTTCCAGCGGCAGCGAGTAGATGGAAAAGTCGATCAGCGCCGCCTGCTCTTGCGTGGCCTGGGCTAAGGCCAGTTCCCGCGTGGGTATTTGTTGGGAAATGATGGAAAACTTGACGTCTGAGTCAACGCCGCCCATAACGTCAAGCAGGGATTTCGCCCCTCGTTGCCACAGGAAAAAGGCCGTGGGACTGCCATTTTGGCCGCTGCGCGGGTCAAACAGCTGCCACTGATCACCGTCGTATACTTCGATCATATCCACAATTGGCTGTCGACGACGGCCGTCTTCCAGGTGCAGTCCACGCACGATACGGGCAGGAATATTGCCCATACGCAACAGGTTAACCAACAGTTCAGGCGCTTTAACACCTTCGTCTACCATACCGAGCAACATATTCACATTCTGGTCGGGTTTGCTGGCGTTAAACAGACCGAGTAACGTGCTGGCAAAGCTGGTGGCATCAGCGGAGGTTTCAGTGACCTGCTTCAGCAGACTTTGCGCGGCAGTCTGGTAGGGTTCGGGCAGAACAGGAGGAATAAACGTTTCGGGTTGATCGTTGGCACTGGGGCTAACGCCGGATTCCAGACGCAGTTTTACCTTGTAGAACAAATCCTGACGTCCGTCGGCTTTGCGAATGCTCCAAACTGCACGACGCTGACCACCATCATTGATTTGATTAATGCCGTAACCAGGAGAGGCAAATGACTCATCCATAATCCAGACATCGGACTGCTGGTCAGGCAAGGTCAGGCTGGCCTGAGCGGTGTCACCCTGAGCTTTAAAGCTGACCCGGGCCTCAACACTCCAGACGGTAGAAACATCTTTGCCCAGCAGCGGAAAACCCAGGGCAAAGTGTTTGTAAAGCGTTAAGCCCAGGCCCGCGATAATCAGTATGGCGATCATCAAGCCAAGCTGGAAACGACCTTCCATTATTCTCCTCGCAGTCAATTTCTAAGTCACTGCTCAACGTATCAAAAAGCACGAAAACAGGGTTCTGGTCGTCAGGGCGCAACACAGGCACTTTTTTGCAGCTGATAGGCAGTTTTACTGGCCATAAGCGGTGCGCGGTTCAGCCTGTCGCCGACGTCTCTATTTTCAGGTATCCATCAGAAAATGTGTAATTTGTTGGATGTAGGCAAATACCCATGAGCGATCGCAATATGCCAACACCATTGCCCACCACTGCATCAAACCAATGCCAGCAGTTGGTTATTGTCAGCACGCTCAGTTGGGCTGTCTTTTATCGGTGGCGTACTCGGTGGAGACATCCACCAGTGCGCGTTTTTCCAGAAAGCGGGCACCGATCAATGCCGGGTACTCATAGTTTTCCCGATTGCGCAGAGTGAACTGCGTGGGTACCAGAAGATCGCCAATTTGCGTATTCAGGGTAACAACCGGGCGACGCTCAGGCTCTTCGTTATGACGTTTGATCCGCGCAAAACGAGTGATTGGCTCTTCCATGGTAATAATTTCACCTGCCGAATTGACCAGGCCAAAACTTACCCATCTTGCGCCATCTTTCTCAAACACCTGAATATCCCTGGCATCAATGGACGATGTTCGGGCGCCGGTGTCAATCCGGGCCTTCAGGGTGGTACCGGAATCTGGCAGGACAATGTGTTCCACGGCGCCGAGTGTTGTCAGCCCGTCAACATTGACCGGTTGAATAATGGCCTTGGTGTGGGACTTTTGCGCGATGGGAACCACGGCCTGACGCTTGCGCGTGTCGATGACGCTCTTGGTAGCAATGTATTGCTGGTTGACGTCGATAACGGCCAGGTCTTGCATGAAGCTGCGGCCAATCAGCAAAGGTGCATCAAAATTACCACGATTGATCAGCGAGACGGGCACCGACTGAGTGATGTCGCCTATGGTTATGGTCATCATGACTACCGGGCGTTCTATGGACGGTAGACCCGGACGTTTGATCCTGGTGGTTCCTTTAATCGGCATTTCCTGGGGTATGGTGCCTGTGGAAGTGCGTGGCAGGTCGAATTTAACCCACTTTTTGCCATCGCGCTCAAAAAATTGGATATTGCGTGCATCGACTGAGCTGTTTTCTGCACCTGTATCGAGTTTTGCCTCCATTTTCAAATTCAGGTTCGGCAACGTGGCCATTTCCCGAGTGCCCAAAACCAGACGACCATCAACGTGGGTTGGCGTCTGGATGGTTTGCTCATGAATGGTAATGGTGTGGGTTTTGGGTGCCGGAGGTGTTGGGCTTACTTGTGGCCGTTGCGGCGCAACCACGGGTTGCCGCGGCTGCTCTGGCACCGGAATGGATGATACAACAGAGTCGTCTTGTGCAGGACGCTCTCTTAATAAGAGTGATTGACAGCCGGTTAAACTCATGATGAAAAAAATAAAAACAGGCAGAGCTAAGTTGCGGAGCATGTGACTAGCACTACGATTCATGGAAATTGTCAGGTTTACGCGTCTTGGGCGTGCGGCCATTGCTGTTGCCTGTCATTAGTAAAATCCATCGACGAAACAGAAACCTGAGGGAATGGTCTGGGCAAATTGTTGCCACAGGAACAGGAGGAAACTGAGGACAAAAACCGTTTTCAGATCCATTCACCGCCGTTGCTGGTGCGAGTCTTGTTCCCAGACCGCCTACTGCTGGCAGTGTCTGAAATATCGGCAACCACAAAGAATGTGAAGCTTACTTGATCTACTTGCGCTTGCCAATTGGTAATCACGATTGGTACTGCTAAACACTGTCTTCCGGTCTTTGGCGACCTGATGACTGTGGCCGAACAAGCCCGAGCAAAACTGTACCGGTAAATACGACAAGTGACGGTAAAAACCACAGCATATGGTCGTCATAACCGGGAATGAGAGACAGTGGCTGCAAGAATGGCTCCAGCCACGCAGCCTCGTTAGCTCTGAGCACATCGGCCACGCTCATGAGCAGGGCTGTAGCCAGCGTCCAGCGGTAGCTTAAGACTGGATTGGGCAGCCAGTCCCGAATCAGACCCAGAAAGATCAGAGCTATGGATAAGGGATAGAGAATTAACAGCACCGGCAGGAACAGCGCAATAATCTCATTCAGGTCCATATTGGCAAAACAAACACAGACCAGGCTGATTACGGTGACAATGGTGCGGTAACTGACCTTGGTCAGCATCCCATCAAAGTACTCGCTGGCGGCGGTAATGCAGCCAATGGCGGTGGTCAGGCAGGCCAGCGTTACCACGACTGCCAGCAATGCGGTACCGGCAGTGCCAAACAGCGCCTGTACGTACTGGGTGAGAATCTGGCCGCCATTTTCCGGGGCCGGCGCCACATCGCGGCTGGTCGCACCGAGATAAAATAAGGAAAGATACACCAGCGCCAGTCCGATGGCAGCGATAAAACCGGTGATGATGCTGTAGTGGCACAGACTGGCTTTGTCGGTGATGCCGTGGGACTTCAGGTTAGTGATGATGACGATACCGAACATCAGCGCCGCCAGGGTGTCCATGGTCATATACCCTTCGAGGAAACCCCTGATAAAGGGCACTTCAGTGTAAGCGCCTGTGGCATTACCAGGTTCACCCAGGGGCATAAAAACCGGTGCCAGACCAAGTACAATCAATAGGGCAATGAGTGCCGGCGTGATCAATTCTCCTACCGACTCCAGCAATGTGCCGGGGCGGATGCAAAGATACCAGGACAGCCCGAAAAAGACGACGCTAAAGCCAAGCTGGCTGAGCGCACCGGCTTCTGGCAAAAAGGGCAGCAGACCTACTTCAAAAGAGACCAGTGCGGTACGCGGTACTGCGTACAAAGGCCCGATAATCAGGTAGATGAAGGTCCCGAGGAGAATGATGAGAGGTCTGGGCAGCTCGCCACTGATCTCGTTAAAGCCACCTCCGGCTCGCGAGATAGCGACGATTCCCAGCAGTGGCAACCCGACCCCGGTGACCAGAAAGCCGACGGCAGCATACCACATATTAGTGCCAGCCAGTTGGCCAACCATGGGTGGGAAAATAAGGTTGCCAGCGCCAAGAAACATGGCAAAGACCATAAAGCCCATGCCAACCGTATTTTGCCAACTCAGCTTTTGTTTCATGCTTTCAGCTTCCTGGATCCCTTGTTGTTGTATTTTTCGGGATCTGCTGTTTTTGTTACCGGAAATGTTTACACGAAATAAACCCCGAAGAAACAGTTTGTGGGTACAAACTGCCAGTTTCCAGTATGGACGCTATCCGGGAAAGTGGAAGCCGGTGATTCGACAAGATACAGGCGTGGCCAGCAGATTCACAACCAGCCCTTGCGTTTAAAGAACCAGAAGGTAGCTACGGCGCTCATCAGCATCAGCCCAAGTGCCATTGGGTAGCCGTATTCCAGGGACAGTTCGGGCATGACTTTAAAGTTCATCCCGTAAATGCTGGCGATTAGCGTGGGAGGTAGAAACATTACCGCAGCCACCGAGAAAATCTTGATGATATTGTTCTGCTCCAGGTTGATGTAGCCCATGGTGGATTCCATCAGAAAGTTGATTTTTTCAAACAGAAAACCGGTATGGGGTGTCAGGGATTCAATGTCGCGCAGCATCTCCCGAATGGTGTCACGCTGCTCTTCGTTGAGCAGATGGTTGCAGGCACGCATCAGGTAGCGTAGCGAACGCTGGGTATCGAGCAGATTTAACCGCACCTTGCCGTTCAAGTCCTCTTGCAAGGTGATGGTACGCAACTGCTCATCAACATCGTGATTTTTTTCCGACAGTGCGTTCTGACTGACCTGCTCAAGGTCTTCATAAACCTCTTCCAACGTGTCGGCCAGGTACTCAACCTTGGCGTCAAACAGAGCAATAATAACGTCCAGTGCCGTCTTTGCCTTGACGTGCCCGGTTTTCAGATGCTTACGCATCAGCCGGAACAGGCCGGTTGGCTCGTCCTGTAAAGTAATCAGTTTGTCCGGACGCAGGTTAAAGGCGACGTTGATATTACGCAGCTCGTGGCCAGAGCGATGGGGAAACAGCGTGCGAATATGAATACCGCTCTCGGTTTCGTAATAACGTGAGGATATTTCAATCTCACCGAGTTCTTCTTCTTCCGGCAGGCAGCCCGGAAAATTGCTGGTCAGCCAAAGACGTTCAGCCTCGTCAGGCTCAGTGGCTTCCAGCCAGACCGTATTGCGTGCAGGAGGAAACGCCGGTGTTACCCGGTCAATGGTAAACTGGTTGTCCTCTGGGCCACCCATTGCAATGTAGGCATAGATCATGATTATTGCCTTTGGCTGTTCGATGTATCGCGCGGCATTGTACGATAAGTGACTTTTATATCGGTAGCGAGAATGTGTATCCGGCGCGGTTATTCACAGGTGTGATGATTAGACGATGGCGTCAAGCCCCGAGACCTTTTTCAGTACTTTCAGCAATTCAGTGCAGATCAGTCGGCAAAAAATGGCATCGCTGATTGGCTTGCCGGCGCTGTCGGCGATGATAAAACGATCTTCAACCTTTTCGCCAAAAGTGGCAATTTTTGCGCCATGCACTTGCAGTCCGAGCTTGGTGAAGGTTTTACCGATCAAGGCCAACAGACCGGGTCGGTCGGTGGCGTTAATGTCCAGGACTGTTTGCCGAGGCTCGATCTGACTGCTGAGTACCACTTGCGGCTTATGGTTGAAATAACGCAACCGCCGTGGCGTACGACGCCGGATCAGGTCTGGGAACTTATCCGGAGCGCGCAGGACGCGCAGCAGATGACTTTTGATCTCATCGATGCGCTCGGCATTGGCACCAATAGCCGAACCATCTTCTTCCAGAACCGTGTAAGTGTCCAGACTGTAGTTAGTGCGGGAGGTGATAATGCGCGCCTCCTGAATAGCCAGATGCAATCGGTGAAAGGCCACTACCGTGGCAGCGAACAGGTTGGTTTGGTCGCGAGTGTAGACAAACACCTTTGACCCTTGCTGCTCATAGCCGTCAGACACTTCAGGAATAATGATCAACGGTTCGTCTGACTGATGGCTGAGAATAGCCGCCGTCTGCCAGCTGATCTCATCACTCTGGTGGCGCAGGAAGTATTCATCGTCAAACTGGTCCCACAGGTAAGAGATGGCCTCTTCCTGGATGCCCAAGTGTGTCAGCAGAGCCATGGCCCGCTGTTTGGTCAGGGCAATCTGCTCATTGATTTGCGGCAGGTTATCAACTCCGCGCTTGAGTTGTCCGTGGGTTTGCCAGAATAACTGTTGCAACAGCGAGGCACGCCAGCCGTTCCACAGACTCGGATTGGTGGCATTGATGTCAGCCACGGTGAGCAGATAAAGATATTTCAGTCGTTCTCGCGTACCCACCCGACGGGCAAAATCCTGGATTACCCAGGGGTCAGACAAATCCTTTTTCTGCGCCGTGATGGCCATGGTCAGGTGTTCCTGTACCAGCCAGACGATCAGTGACGTATCTTCTTTATTCAGGCCATGTACACGACAGAATTTTTTTGCCTCAATGGCACCGAGCTGCGAGTGGTCACCACCGCGTCCCTTGCCAATATCGTGGTACAGGCCGGCCAGATAGAGCAGTTCCGGTTTGGGGATTTTGTGAATCACCCGGGCAGCCACGGGAAAACGTTCGGTACTTTCCGGGTAGGCAAAACTGCGTAGGTACTTGATTAACAGCAGCGTATGAGCGTCCACCGTGTAAGTGTGGAACAGATCATACTGCATTTGTCCGATAATCTGGCCAAACTCGGGCAGGTAACGCCCGAGAATACCGTAACGTGCCAGTCTTCTCAGGGTGATGGTCAGAGCGTATGGGGCGCGCATTAACTCCAGGAACAATCGGGTACAGCGTGGGTCCTTACGGAAATTGTCGTCCACAAGCCGCTGGTGATCCCGAACCAGCCGAATGGTCTCGGCGGTAGGGCCCTGGATACTCTGGTCACGGGTGATCAGGACAAACATTTCCAGTATGGCCGGTGGATATTGAACAAAAACTGTGTCGTCCACTGCCTCAATGTAGTGATTTACCACCCGAAAGCGCTCATTAACAGGGCGCACTTGCTGTGGCGTGTCGGCACTGAGAATATCGTCATCAAAGTGCTGTAGTAGCAAATCCTTTAACTGGCTAAGCACCATAACGGTACGAAAATAGCGCTGCATAAACTGTTCGACAGCCAGGGCTCCCTTGCGATCGCGGTAGCCAAATTGACTGGCCAGGGTGCGCTGGTGGTCAAACAGCAGACGATCTTCGCAACGCCCAGCCAGACGGTGTAGGGCCCAGCGGACTTGCCAGAGAAACGCCCGGCAGTGTTGCAGTTGCTGCTGTTCGCCGCTGCTGAGAAAACCCAATTGCTGTAGTTCGGCCAAATCGTGGGTGCCATAGTGTCGGCGCACTACCCAGCCCAGCATGTGCAGATCCCTCAGACCGCCAGGTGAGCTTTTGATATTGGGTTCCAGATCGTACTCGGTGTCGTTGTACTTTTTGTGTCGTGTACGCTGCTCGTCAAACTTGGCTTGCAGGTAGGCTTTACTTGGCCACATAAGGCTGCTGTCAATGCGCTGTAGCAGTTGTTCGTGCAAACTGGCCGCACCGCAAATAACCCGGGACTCCATCAGGTTGGTGATGATGGTCACATCTCGGGCGGCCTGACGGGTGCACTCATCGAGGGAGCGAACGCTGGAGCCTACTTTCAGGCCCATGTCCCAGAGTAGGGTCAAAAAGCGCTCTATGGCCTCATGGTGCTGCTGATAGTGATCTTCGGCCAGTAGGATCAGAATATCGATATCGGACTCAGGATGAAGCTCTCCCCGCCCATACCCACCAACGGCCAACAGGGCCACCTCACAACCCCGGCTCCAGTCCAGGTGCTCCCAGGCCAAACGTAGCATCTGGTCAATAAACCAGGCCCGGAGTAGTACCAGGTCTTCAACGGCCATACCCGCGACAAACCAGGCGTCCATTTTGCTGGTGGCTGCTTTCAGGCACTTTTTATAGGCCAGTACCGGGTTGCTGACGATGGTCAGGTCGGCTCGGAACTGGCCTTTGTCAAACAGAGTGTTCCGCATGGCGGCGGGAATTTTTGCAAATGACTGATTCATTATTGATTGGCGGCGTTCTGTTAGAGCCGGGTGACAAGTTGAGTGCTGGCCACATATTAAAAGGATTAGGGAAAAAAATCAGTACTAACTATAATGGAGGCGCGTGAGATAATGGTGGCGCGTAAGTGATAGCGCCTGATCAACGACGATGATCTGTTAGCGATCATTGCCCGTCAGTCGTTGCCTGCCAACCGGTATTGCACTGAATCGTGAGTAATACGTCCCATGAGTATCTTTTCCTCTGGCCAGACCTTGGCCGTAATTGACTGGGGTGCGCAACGTTATCAGGCTTTTTTGTTGAAAAAGGCCACTCTTGTAGACAGCAAAACCGGTGATCAGGGCGTTTTACAGATTATGGACGGTGCCTTTGAGGCAGCGCTGAAAGCGATAGTTGATCCCTGGCTGGCAACCCACGGTGAGTTTCCAATCATTCTTACAGGTCTGGTCGGTGCCCGGGAGGGTTGGCTGGAAGTGGCGCCCGTACGCACACCCTGTACGCGCACTGATATCCAACAGGGCATAGTACAGGTGGCCACTAACCAGCTGAAAAATGTTGCCATAATCCCCGGCGTGCTGCATACCGGCAACGATTACCCGGAAGCGCTGAGAGGAGAAGAAGTCAGCATCATTGGTACACAAATCAGCGATGGCTGGATACTCCGGCGCGGCGAGCACACCAAGCTAGTCAGGGTAAGCGACAACAAAATTACCCAACTGACGACTTACATTACTGGCGAACTGTACCGTTTGCTTGATGAACAGTCATCCCTGTGCTGGTACACGGGGCGCTGTCATGGCGGTGTTGAGCAAAAAATGTCACCAATTGACTTTATGACTGGCGTCAGGACATCGCTGAAAGCCGGTTGTTTGTCCAGAGTGCTGTACAGCGTCAGTACCCGCCGACTGTTTAATCAGATTGAGGTGGAACACATCAGCAGTTACCTGTCAGGGCTGGTGATTGGCCACGAGTTCCGCGACATTAAAGCCATGGGTCTGGACGATATCACGTTGGTGGGCAGTGGGCCGCTGATGGAGCTGTACCAACTGGCTTTTGAAGAAATGTCCATTCGTAGCGAATTGATGGATGCACAACAGGCTTATTTAACCGGCGTGCAATTGATCCTGGAATCTGCCGCATGAGCTAGACGCTTGCGGCAGTGGCTCTCTTCAATGGAACATCATGGCATTTTACCACCGCGGTACGCTGCAGGAATGTAGCGCTCAGGCCAGTTTATAGCCATAAATTTTGTCAAATCCTGTCGCACGTTATTCATGCCCTTTGCCTTCAGGCCATCAAGCAGGAACTGCATGAAGTTTTGCATTATCTCAGCCTTTTTTTGCTCGCTGGCAGAAGACTCTTGTACTGGATATGGTTGTTTTCTCTTGGTTTCAGACGGTGCCAAGGCGTCAGATGTGGCAAATGCCGCCGCATGATAGTGATCCAGGGCCGTGATAATAAACTTGGCATTACGATCCTTGAAATGCTGCTCTCTTTTTAATGAGCGCCGGTCAAACCCGGGGTTTTGTTTTGTTAACAGTTGACAAGTTAAATATTGTATTGGCAAGCCGTTTCTTAGTTCGCGAACATCACCAATTGTGTCAACCAAATCAAAAAAGTTAATGCCATAAGTTCGGCTGTAGTTGTCTAATTGTGGTCTTAGTTTGGGTTGGGGCACGGCGCCGGGAATATCTTGATAACGTAATTGAGAAAACCTGGCATCACTGGAAATGGGTACTTCACAGTCCAGGTCATCGCGCAGCGCGGCCAGCTCATCATCAGCAAGGAAGTCTTGAATTTTTTGCGGCAGTTCTCCAATCGCCACATTATCCCGCTCGGTAAATTGGTTAAAAAGCTGGAAAAACTCCTTTCTGACCAAGGCTGCCGGGTTAGGTATAAAGACATCGTCGGCTTTTTTATCGACGGCTTTTTTATCGACAGAATCTTTTTTCAGGGCGCTAGTCACAAGTTGTGCCTTTTGTTCGAGAAAGTACAAACAAAGAATAAAAGCCAGTCTGTTCTTTTCACCGCTGAATCTCATATCCCGCCAGCCGGCCTTGAATAGTACGAACAATCGTTCTGCCAATGACTCAAGTTCCGGGATCTTGCGAGATACCGTATTAGGCCCGATGAGTTTGTACGTCATTATCTCAGTGGGTTCGTGCAGCCCCCGAGGACAGTAGCCACTACGAATGGCGTCAGCGAGGGCCGCTAAATCAAACCGATAAGCGATGGACAGCGTATCAAGGCATGTTTGGTAATCCGGTTCAGCGTCGATGGGCAGAGCGTCCAGTAAGGAGGAACAGTCCACCGGCGTGTAGGCAGGAGGGAGTTCAGCATTGGTGCGGTGACTGCTGACCGGTTGGGCAATCGCGGTGGGGAGGCTTGGCGCGTTGTTTGCTGCCACTGGGTAACTGGAATCACTGGCCATCACGCTGTCATAGGATGGAGGCGCTCCCGAGATGGTTCGACCAAAAGCGCTGCCGCCAACTGCGCCAACTGGTTGTGCGTGTGGTTGTGGGTGTGATGTTGTGGGTGAGGAGGCGTTTCCCGCAGGGGCGATATTGTTTAGCTGATTGGTCATGTCCGTTACCTGCAATTTTGTTACCAGCAATTCTGTTACCAGCAATTCTGTTACCAGCAATGAACTGTCGAAATAATATGCTGTGGAAATGATTTTGATGTTTGACCTGTAAGTTAGTAAGTTGGTTCCATCCACGGGAGAAAGTATCCGGACACCCCCAACTCAACCGAAAATTGATCGGGTTTTATGTTTATTGTTGTTGCCAGCCAGATTGCAATTAAATTCGCTTGGGGCTGACTGCCGTTCACGCCATTCCCATGAACGCTTGCGGCTTTCAAAAACTTCTTTCCGATCAAGGCGTTAGTCACTGCTTTTATCTGCATCCAAGGCAGAGTAGAATTGCGGCTTACATTTGCAGGAATCCCTCATGTCCAACACCCGCGCTTCTGTGACGACACTGCTCCAGCCGTACATAGAACAGAATGATGGCACTCTTGATTACCACGGCCTCCACGGTTTTCTGACTGCCTTGACTATACGCCCTGCCGGGCTATCGGAGCAGGATCGCAACGAACAGATTTTCGATGCTCCCATTACCCTTCCAGATGCTACCGCCCGCGAATTGAACCGCCTGATTGCTGCCATGCAAACGGACATTGATCGCGGCTTTAACAATGAAGAGGAAGGCTTCACCCTCTCCTGCGAAGCAGAGCTTGAGGATCATGACGATGAAGCCCTGGCCCGCTGGTGCACGGGGTTTATGGTGGCGCACTTCGTTAATGAACAGGACTGGTTTGTCAGCGATGAGCAGGAAGTTTGTGAGTTACTACTGCCGGTTATGCTGGCCTCTGGCCTATTTGATGACGAGCCGGAATTTCAACAGATGCGCAAGGATGGCAAGCTGACAGAAGATATGTGCAGCCAGATTCCGGAAGTGTTGATGGAGTTATACCTGATGTTCAATGCGCCGGAAGAGAAAAAAGGTCAAGAGAAAAAAGGTCAAGAGAAAAAAGGTCAAGAGAAAAAAGGCAGTTCTGTCAGCAAACGCCGTTGATCGAAATTGTGGCGTAACCTAAACAAAAAAGGATACAAAAAAAGGACATTCATTTTTCTCAGTCGAGAAGCTTATGGATGTCCTATTTTGCGTTCTGTTTTGCGTGCTGTTTTTCGTTATGGCGTGAGATTATGCTTGATTCGAATGCGTGCATCATTGATGTCGGGGCATTGACTTGCCTATAAATTTTGAGCAGTTGTTATTTGCTATTTTTATCACTTTTGCTCGCATTGCTATCTGGTTTGACTGCATTAACTTTATACTTACGAAGTACCTTCTTAACCGAGTCTATACTCATATTTTCATACAGCGTTAGATCAGCTTTTGACTTAATCAGTTTTATTTCCACTACAGCACTATCTATTTTATCAAGAAGTTCTTGGGCAACGCGCCTGCCAAAAATTGTATTTGTTGCTCTCAATAGTTTTTTCTTGGCAAGATCTGATGTGGTGGCAGATTGTTGCCACCAGGTTTTTTGAAAGTCATTAAGATCATCGCTTTTGCAAAGGTATAAGTCGATTCCCGTTACTTCCTTGTTCATTCCATTGATAGCCATAGGTGTAATCCTTTCTTATTTGTTATTTCGCACGATCTCTCGCTAACTACTTTTTAATCTAGCTCAATTATTCCTTCCCGAACCTGGCTGACCAAAAAATACTGTCCTCTCTCAGTTTTAGGTTCTGATACCCAGTTCCCAAGCCATCAGAGATGGCATTTGTCTACTTGCGAGTCGCCACAACAGGTTGAAGGCGCCTTGCGCTTCCTGTACTCCGGCATCCGTCATACTTTAATCGAATTTATAAGAATCCTGATTTTTCGGCTGATTTTCCTGTCCAATTGCGTCAATTAGATGATCAGACGAAAAGTTTACTACAAAAAATAGGTGTTATTTTTCCTGATTTATGAATTAATGCTTACTAGATTTAGATAAAATACATATAATAATATCGGTATTTTATTACACGAAAGTAAAAATGTTTTCTTTGATCTATGTCAATGAATTTGCAAAAAAGACATATAAGTACATTTTCTTATATCAATAGCAAAATATAATTCACAAACGATAAGTGTCGTAAGTTTTTTGAGCTTACCCATGTGTCTGATACTTATCAAAATATGGAAATCCCGTCAAAAGCGAATCTAACAAAACAGGATATCCATTTTTCTCGGTCGAGCAGTTATGGATACCCTGTTTTTCGCTGTTTTTCTCTCCGGCTACTTTATGGTAGCCATATTACCTTTGCGCCCAGATCTAGGCATCTACTGGCATTATATGTATCACTTTCAGCGATGGCTTTTTGCAGTCTTTGCCTGACTAAAGCCTGAGTATCGGATGTTAAGGTGGCACCCAGTTTTTGCCACTCCAAAGCTTCAATCAGGTCATCTTCATCGAGTGCCATCAGCAAGTAATGGGTCATCAGGGATATTGTATCGGGATTGGGGATTGCGCCCATATTTATCCAATGTCTTGCTGTAAAATGATCGTGCAAAGCGACGGCTTTGTGTAGCTCATCATTGATTTGGATGGGCGTTAATGTAGCGCCCATTATCTGCCACTCATGGGCACGATTCGCGTTCCCCTGGCTGAGAGCTGCTTGTAGCCCTTGCTGTAACAGGGTGGGACTGAGCGTAGCACCCAAGCGTCGCAATTTCTCTGAATTGTACGGGTCGCCTCCAGCAACTACACCTTGCAACAGCTTATTTAAAAGGGCTGGCGTGAGTTCTGCGCCCAGCCTGTTCAGTTCGAGTGCGTCATCGTATTGGCCGTCATCGATCGCTTTATATAATTTTTGGTTCAGCAGGGTGATGATGTCAGGGGACACAGGATTGATCAGGTCTTTCCATTGTTTTGCTTCAAATAGATTTCCTGTCATCAGGACGCTGTGCAAACGTTGGTTCAATAGAGTCAAGGTATCGGAAGAGAGGGGGTCGACCAACTGTTTCCATTCTATTGTTTGACCATAATTCCCCGCCAGAATCGCTGTATGCAAGTGTTGGGTCACCAGGATACGCGACTCCTTAGGCAGCGTACTACTCAAACCATACCAGGCCACCGCCTGTCTCGATTTGCCCTCAGTGATGGCTTTTTGTAGCGCTTGATCCACCAGGATTTTGCTCTCGGGCGGCAGGGTTCCGCCCATCATTCGCCAAATGAACACTTGATCTGCTTTACCGGCAGCCACTGCTGCTTGCAGTCCTTGATCCACCATTCTTGATGTTAATTTTCCCCCCAAGCTCTCCCAGTCATGTGCCTCATATGAATGACCTGCAGCCACCGCTATTTGCAGCTCTTTGTTTATCAGGGCAACGGTATCTGTAGTGAGGAGAATGTCAGACTCCCGCCAATTCTTTATTGCCCTTATCCTGTCAAAGGTTGACTCATCCGTGTTTATCAGGGCGTTTAGCTTTTGGTTGAATAAGGATTGGACATAAAATTTTTCAGATTGCTCTATGGTGGTGATCATTCTTTTGGGTAGTGCCAGTTTGCACGCATCCCCTGGGATATTAAGTGCTCCCTGAATTGATCTTATTGCCAGTTTCTCCAGTTTTTTTAAGCAACGCTTATCCTGTTTTACTAAAAAATGAAAAAAAGCCGGTTCTTGTTCAAGGGCTGCTTTTTCCAGTGAGTCACTGAAAGAAAATGAGGGAGAGTCGGCTGTAAAGCAAATCTCATTATTCATATGAATCCTGGTACTTCAACTCTGTACGATTGTGATTGCTTGTCAGTGTCGATTAAAAAGTCGGTAGTTTGATTTTTATAGGACGTAATCATTGGTTACGGGCTGCATAAATGAAAGATCAATTTTTCTACCGCTTGAATGTTAGTTCATTTTTCCTGTTTTTTTATTTGGTTTTTCAGATTTTATAAGGTGGAGTCGTTCTCAGGCGATCAGACAAAAAGTTTACTGCAAAAAATAGGTGTTATTTTTCCAGATTTATGAGTTAATGCTTACTAACTTTAGATAAAATACATAGAATAACATCGGATTTTACCTACACGAAAGTAAAAATGTTTTCTTTGATCTATGTCAATGAATTTGCAAAAAAGCGGTATAGGTACATTGTCTTATATCAGTAGCAAAATATAATTCACAAACGATAAGTGTCGTAAGTTTTTTGAACTTACCCTTGTGGCGGACACTTATCAAAATATGGAAATCCCGTCAAAAGCGAATCTGGAAGGCGTTAACAAGAGTACTGCGGCATTCGACGCGGAGTATATCTTGGGCATCGGGGTTCGATCTCAAGGTTAATTCCGCATCGAAACTGTTCTGACATGATTGGCCATTATTCCGGCTATTGTAGCAACCTATTGATAGATTAAAGTTTTTATGAATAACGAAATTATTGGTACCAACGGTAACGACATTCTGGACGGCACCGATGGCGCAGACAAGATCGTCGGTCTTGCCGGTGATGATCAGCTTTACGGCCAGGACGGCAACGACAAGCTTGATGGTGACAAGGGCAAGGACACTCTGCAAGGTGGACATGGCCACGATACCGTTGAAGGCGGCAAAGATGCTGACCGTATCAATGGCGGCTATGGCAATGACAAGTTGGAAGGTGGCCGTGGTAGTGATGTCCTGAGAGATCACTACGGCGTCAACAGAGTTGACGGTGGCAGAGGCAATGACATCTACGAACTGGATGGCGCACAGGAAGATTACCACTTCGAAATGTTGGCAAACGGCGCTGTTGTCGTAACCAAGGTGGGCGTTAGCGAAGATCTCTTCAAAACCACTCTGGTTGATGTCGAGCGCATTCGTTTCCTTAATGAAGAAAACAATCGTCCCCATGAGCATGGCCCGCTGGAAAACGTCAATCCGGACACTACTGTCAATATTGACGACGTGATCAGCCACAGTACTGAAGCTACTACCGACGGTTATCAAAACGTTGAGCATCTTGACGGTGTTAAAGAGCACGTTACCTACGAAGGCCAAGAGTACGATTTCCACTACCGAGACGTAACCGGTGAAGGTAGCTTCATTGGTGGTGGCGACGAAGGTCAGTTCAGCCCGGATGCCAACTATTTCATCCAGGGCTCACTGGGTGATGACAAAATTGGCGGCAATGACGGCAATGACCGTTTGCAGGGTGGCCTCGGCAATGACCGCATGTGGGGCGGTGCCGGTGACGACATCATGATCGGTGGTGAAGGCGACGATACCGTCAAGGGCGGAGCCGGTGATGACGTGCTGTACGGCTACGAAGGTAACGACTATCTCAGTGGCGAACAGGGCGACGACACCATCTTTGGCGACGCAGGCGATGATAAGGTTGACGGCGGCATTGGCAACGACACGCTCTTCGGTGGCGACGGCAATGATCACCTGTGGGGCTGTGATGGCAATGACATCCTGGTGGATGAGTCCGGAAGCAACATTATCAATGGTGGTGCTGGTGAAGATACCTACATTCTGACAGGCAGTCAGGAAGATTATATCTTCACACTGAACGACAACGGCGATGTGGTTGTGCGCAACGCTGAGGGTGCAGGCCCAGACTTCGAAACCACCCTGATTGATGTTGAGCAGGTTTACTTTGATGCCAGCGGCCTGGATCAACCGGAAAATCTGCCATCTTTTGATGACACCAATACAGTGGATCTGGATAGTCTGGCTGTTAACTTCTAAGACTGTCTGGAGGTAACTCCTGATGGACGGCTTTCCGGCTTCAGCCAGGAAGCCGTCCTGAAACAGTCCGCATGTGTTCCTGAATCATATCTCTGTTTCCGGTCATTCCCAGCGTTGCCGAAGGGTGATAAACCCACAAGCCGGCATTTACAAAACGGGTTTGGCCTGACGGTTATCGTACCAGCCCAATAGTCTAACCCTGCTATGAGCCAGCCACCGAATGTTCTGTCACAGTCATTAAAAGACTGTTCGCGCCATTTTATCCTGGCGTTTATCTTTGCCGCTGCCTGCAATTTGCTGATTCTGGCATCGCCACTTTTTACCTTGCAGGTTTACGACCGTGTGCTGTCCAGCCAAAGTATACCGACGCTGGTGGTGATTACCGCCATGGCCCTGGTGACCTTTACTGCCTATATCCTGATTGATATTGCCCGTTCGGCATTGCTGCGTCAGGCAGCCCTGCGCCTTGATCGGCGCGTGGGTAAACCGCTAATGGCTACCATCTTCTGTCACCCGTCGCGAGTCACCACCGGACAGTCTGCCAGTCTGTTGCGGGATTTGGATACCGTGCGTGCCTTTATCTCCGGACCCGGTGCCGTGGCTCTTACTGATTTACCCTGGGCCCCCCCCTTGTTGCTGATCATTACCCTGATCCACCCCTGGTTGGGCGTAATGTCGCTGATGGCGTGTTTGCTGTTGGCAGCACTGGCATTCCTGTCGGAATGGCTGGTCATCAGTAACAATCTCTCCGGCCAACAGCAGTTGCAGGATAACTACCGGGTTGCCACCAATATTGGCCAGCGTTCCGAAATCGTGATGACCATGGGTATGGGCGAGTCATTACTGAACACCTGGTGGGCCGGGCGTAGCCAGGCACTGCAAGTCCAGAAAACCGGAGCCAGCCTGATGGGACTGTTTGCCGCACTCTCCAAAGGGATACGAATGATGGTGCAGACAGTGATGATTGCCCTGGGCGCCTGGTTGGCCATACGCGGCGAGATTTCTCCGGGAGGGATGATTGCCGCCAGTATTATCGTTGGTCGGGCTCTCGCTCCTATTGATCAGGGAGTCAATGCCTGGAAGCAGTGGCGTCCTGTGCGTCTGGCCTGGCAACGTCTCCAAGTCGCTATTGATACCATGCCGGAGGGCAACGAAGCCAAAATGCGCCAGCCCACCGTGAGCGGTCATCTGCGCTTTGAGCGGGTTGGCTTCTACCCACAAAAGCAGAACAAGCCCATTCTTTCACAGGTGTCATTTACTTTGAAACCCGGTTCCCTGATTGCCGTCATCGGTAAAAGTGGCACGGGCAAGACCACCTTGGCCCGGTTGATTACCGGAGTCTATAAACCCGCTACCGGCTCCATTTTGCTGGACAATACCGATATGGCCAACTGGGACCGGGCACAGTTGAGTGAGGTGATTGGCTATTGTCCGCAAACCGTGGAGATACTGGAGGGAACCATCCGACAGAATATCGCCCGTTTTACTGAGCAATCGGATGAGACAGTTATCCGGGCTGCCAAAGTCGCCAATATTCATGAGGCGATTATGAGCTTGCCAGAAGGTTATGAAACTCGCTTCAGTAGTGATCGCCCATTGCTCAGCCAGGGGCAGCTCAAGCGTCTGGCCATCGCCAGAGCACTTTTGGGACAGCCAAAAATTGTGGTGCTGGATGAACCGGAATCTGGCCTGGATCAGGAAGCTCGCTGGGGACTGCTGGAGACATTAAAAGAACTTCGTCGTCAGTCCGTCACTGTGATCATCATGACCCACAATCAGGAATTAATGGCCGCTATGGATCTGCTGATGGTGCTGGAGAATCGCACCATGAGCATGTACGGCCCGGTGCGCGGTGTCAGTCTGGAGTTGAACAAACGGCGTAGTCGCAATGGTCGGGCTGCTCACGGCTTTGATCTGCCGAAGCTGGCTCCCCGTCCTGTGACTGAGGCACAGGACAGCCTTGAACCAGAAGCGGCGGCGCAATCATGAAAACAGAAAACCCGAAAACCGACAACACGGTGGATAAAGCGCTTTATGATGGCGTCAGAGGACCGGCCCTGATCGGTCTGACCACCATTATTTTGTTCTTTCTGGTACTGACACTGTGGGGTGTGCTGGCGCCCATTCAGGGGGCTGCCGTAGCCCAGGGCAAAGTGGCGGTAAAGGACAACCGGTTGACCATCGAACACCGCGATGGCGGAATTATCAGCAAGCTGAATGTCAGTGAGGGGGACCATGTAGAAGCGGGGGCGGTGCTGATCAGTCTGGACACCACGGAGCTGCAGGCAGACCGGGATATTTATCAGCGGGAGCGCGATGCCGCCATTATTACTCTGGCACGGCTGGAAGCAGAGCAGCAGCAACAACCCATCGTCTATCCATCGGATATTGTCGCCCGGCTTGAGCAGGAGCCACAATTGCAACAGCTGGCCCGTAGCCAACAGGCACTGCTGGAAGCCAACCAGCAAGCCCTGGCTAGCGAAGTGGCTTTGAACCACCAGCGCATCGAGCAGGGGGAGAAGAAGGTCGAGGGGCTTAAAGTGCTGGAAAAGCTGGCCCGAGAGCGCCTGGCCTATTTGAGTGATGACCTGAAGGCACTGAAGGCGCTGCATAAAAAGGGATACAGCTCACAAAATCAGGTAACCACGTTGCAACGGGATATTGCCGACGAGGAGAGCAAGTTGGCGACCATTCTGACCGATATTAACGAAACCTATGCCACCATTGCCCAGCAGCAAACCGCCATCACCACCTTACAGTTGGATGATACCCAACAGCGAGTGGAAGCACTGTCGACAGTGCAAAAGCAACTGTTGGAAGTAGAGCCAAAACTGGCCAAGATGACGGCACGTCTGGAGCGCAGTGAAATCATCGCGCCTGCCAGCGGAGTGGTGCTCGGGCTGACCCAGTTTACCGAAGGCGGGGTAATTAATCCTGGCGAGCCGGTACTGGATATTGTGCCCAGTGCCGGACACCTGATTGTGGAAGCCAGGTTCCGTCCGGGCGATATCGACGAGATCATACCCGGCATGGCCGCCAAGGTCCGTTTTACCGCTTACAGCTACCGGGATTATCTCCCGGTTGATGGCATCTTGCAGCGCATCTCCGCCGATGTGGTGACCGATGAGGCTACGCAGGAAACCGCGTATATCGGACAGATTGAAGTGGCCGTGAATGACCTGTTGGCCCAGGACATTCTACTTCACCCCGGCATGCCTGCCGAGGTGCTATTGACGCTGAACCAGCGTCCGGTAGTCAGTTACCTGTTCGAACCACTACTACGCAGTTTTAACCGGGCTTTGCGGGAGAGTTAGCCTGGAAGATCAGCGGAGCCTTGCAACAGCGGCACAGGTATATCGTACCTTTTTGTGCTCGGTTGTGGCGTACGGTGCTCAGGGGAATGACCTTGTCATCGCACTGGCAGCGGTAGAGCCACTCTTTGCGGGAGCTACGGCTGGTGTCGTATTGATGGCAGCGTTGGGCAGGCAGACCAAAAACCGTCATCATGATTGACTTCCACTGTCGTCCATGTGGTCGGATACCAGGACCATAGAGATCATGGGCTAACAGGTGAGCCACTTCATGAGCCACCGTCTGGCGAAGAAAGTCTGCCCGGTTTTCCCGAAGTAGCACCGGATTAAAGCGCAGCAAATGTTTTTGTGGCCATGCCTGGCCGGCGGTTGAGCCGGTCAAGTCCAGGCGAATGTAAGGCATTCGCAGGTGTCGGCGGAAGAACTGCTCTGCCTGGGCATACAGTTCAATCACGCGCTGTTGTACATCTCGTAAATCGTTATTCAGTGACATGGGAAGGTGAGGTTCCTGCTGGTTAACGACCAACATTTTACCTCAATGTTGGCCAACTACTCCGACAGATATTCCGGTCCAATTCCCAGTCCCCAGAAAAGCACCGTGATGGCGATGATGCTCACCAATACCACTAGCCCAATACAAAGAATGGAGCTGGCGTAGATAAAGCCTTGCTCTTTTGGAGTGCCCATAAAAATTGCCAACCCGCGATAAAGCAACCAGGCTGTGGCCGATATGGCCGCAGTGCCGGCAATCATGGTCAACCACAGTGAAGGATACCAGCCCGCAATGCCGGCCAGGAACAGTGGATAGGCGGTGTAACAGGTAAAGGCAGTGCATTGGGTAAGGGTCGGGTTGCTGTTGAAGTTGCGGCTCAACCAGTGGACAAACCCACTCATTACTCCCACAGCCACCACCATGGTCAACCACCCCAAAGCTGCCATCCACAGGGCACTTTCCGGCGTGAGTCGTACAACTTGCAAACTGCCTGGCAGACTCCAGCCATTGACGGTGGTACCCAGATAAGTAAACAAGGCTGGCAACGTAGCTAGCCAGATGACTCGGCCAAAGTAGAGATGAGTGAGTGTGGGTGGATTCAGGCGCATATTGGTCCATTCGTGGTCAGGATTGGTGATCAGACCCCAAAAGCGGCTACGTGCCATTGTTGTTTCTCCCTGTGAACGACCATTGTTGTGTGCGTGTTGGGCGCGAAAATTTAATGAATCCCACGTAATTCTCCATCCATAACTGACGCATTGCACCCACAAGACATAAAGGAGCAAAGCGACCTTTGCCAGTTTGGGTGGAGATGGATAGGGGGCAACCCGTGAAGGATTGCGTCTTTTCCTCTCCTGCTCCGCTAATCTTTGCTACTATGCCAAAGCTGACTTGCTGGGACACAGCAGATTCGTAAAGGGTTCCCCTACAGAAAGTCCTGTCAGCGCAGGTTCTGTAGCCAGAGGTGTTGATAATATTCAACAGGGGTCGAACGAAGCCCTCATCCATAACCGTCAGGTTTGGTGGTGGGAGTATGTCACTTTGGTGGTGAGTACTTATTCTGATCGGTGGTAAACCTTTGTTATTGTGCGTTGCCAAAGTATTGTCTCGGCAAAACTTCGTTTAATTGCATTTTTACGGCACTTTTATCGCGTAACAATGGCGAATGATTCGTTTTTGTTGATTAAGATCTTTTGTCATTTTCGGTAAGAAGCCGTACCTTGCCTGTTGTTGTCCGCACCTGCGAGCAACATTCAGCAGATAGATTGGATAGTTCATGTTGCAAAAAATTGATAAAACCCTGTTGGCTGCGGCACTCGCCGTGGCATTGTTTAGTGGGTCAGCGTATTCAGCTGACCAGCAACAACCTGAAGCGGCAGTGAAACCAGCTGTCGCAGCGCAGTCGGCCAAACCTGACTTTGGCTCATTCACCGATGTCAAAGAGAAAAAACAAGCCTTCTTCTCTTACATGCTGCCACTGATCAACCAGGAGAATGCTGCCATCCAGGCAGAGCGCGAGAAGGTGATTGCCCTGTCTACCGCGACCACGCTCTCTGAGCAAGACCAGCAGTGGCTGAAAGCGATTGCGGAAAAGTATCGGGTACCCAATGCCACGGCTTTTGATGCGCCGTTTTTCACCGAACTGCTGACTCGCGTTGACGTACTGCCGCCTTCTCTGGCACTGGCTCAGTCCGCCAATGAAAGCGCCTGGGGCACATCGCGCTTTGCCCGCAAGGGAAATAACTTTTTTGGCCAGTGGTGCTTTACCCGTGGTTGCGGCATGGTGCCCAGGGCGCGCGATGGTGGCGCTGTCCACGAAGTGGAGATATTCCCGGATACCACAGCGTCGGTTCGTTCATACCTGCGTAATCTCAACTCCCACGGCACGTACCAGCATTTGCGTGACCTGCGCGCCGCACAGCGCAAGAAGCAGGAACCGGTAACTGGAGTACTGTTGGCGCAGGGTCTGAAGGGGTATTCCAGCCGTGGTGAAGAGTACGTCAAGGAGCTGGTGGCCATGATCAACTTTAACAAGTTGGAGCAGTACGACACCAAGTGATATGGCTTAACACAAGACAGTGGTCGCCCGCTGTCGTGTAAAGCTGAAATTGCTGACTACTTAAAGCTATAGAGGGCGGAGATAAATGCGGGCATAATCAAACGACTTGATATGACTACTTGCTATGACTAAATGGCTTATGGAGTGATCCATGAACAGAGCGTTCTTAGTGGTAAATCGTTGTCGTACCCACATTTGGTTTCCGTCTTCTATCTTTGCCGTTTTATTGCTGGCTTCCTCCCTGGCGACTGCCGCCCCTAAAAGTGAGTATTGGGCTTTTTGGGATAAAAGCAATTCTGCTTCCACAGTGGTTGTCGATCACGCGCCCTGGCAGGCCATTATTAATAAGTACCTGGTCTCCCGAGCGGAAGGCAATGGTTTTCGCTATGCGCAGGTCAGCGCTGCAGATCGGAAAAAGCTCAAAGACTATCTGGCAACTCTGGCTTCTATCGACCCGCGTACACTCAACAAAGCTGAGCAGAAAGCCTACTGGATCAACCTCTACAATGCTCTGACGGTGAATTTGATTTTGGATAACTATCCCGTCAAATCCATTACCGATATTGGTCCTTGGTACAGCTTTGGTCCGTGGGATATGAAAATTACCCGCGTGGCCGGGCAAGATCTCACTCTGAACGATATTGAGCATCGCATTTTGCGCCCGCTTTGGCAGGATGAACGCATTCACTATGCCGTCAACTGCGCCAGTATCGGCTGTCCCGACCTGTCTGAGCAGGTGTTCACGGCGGAAAACACCGATGCCATGCTGAACATGCTGGCCCGACGCTTTGTGCAACAGCAAAAGGGGCTAAGTCTGGCTGGTGGTCGTCTGACGACATCGCGTATTTATGAGTGGTACCAGACAGATTTTACCAACCAGGGCAATAAAGGCATTGTCACCTACCTGCGCTCGATTGCCCCGCCGATACTGGCCAGACAACTTGGGCAGTATAATGGACCGGTGCAGTACCAGTACAACTGGGCATTAAACGCAGTGCAGTAGTCATCTTCATGGCCGATGAACTGGTCATTGCCCCGACTGGAACCGCCAAGGAAGGTGCCACCCATGGCCAGATATTTAGTCCCGACTTTTGTGCTGTTCTTCAGTTTTGCTGTCCATGCAGCCCCCTCACCGGATTACTGGCCTTATTGGGATAAAGCCGACGAGCGCAGCGACATGGTGGTTGATCATCTGAAGTGGCAGAGATTTTTAGACAGCTACGTTAAGCTCTCGACCAACACTGACATGTATATGGTGGAATACGGCCGGGTAAAGCGCGACGATAAAAAGACATTGGACGCTTACCTTCAACAACTGGCTGAACTCGACCCGAGAAAGCTCTCCCGCGATGAACAACTGGCTTACTGGATAAATCTTTATAATGCCCTGACCGTGGATTTGATTCTGGATTATTACCCGGTCAAATCCATCACTCGTCTTGGTAAGGGCTGGTTTCGTATGGGGCCATGGCGAGATGAACTGATCACCATTGCCGGTCAGGGTATCTCTTTGCACGATATTGAACACCGCATTCTGCGTCCGCTCTGGAATAACCCAAGAATTCATTATGCTTTGAACTGCGCCAGTATCGGCTGCCCCGACCTGTTACCGACGGTGTATCGAAGCAGCACCGTTAACCAACAGTTGGCAGCGGCAGGCCGACGTTTTATCAATCAGGAAAAGGGTGCCGAGTTGATCGACGGTCGTCTGGTACTGTCGAGCATATTCGACTGGTATGAAGACGATTTTATCGATGAAGACGGTGTGCTGGACGAGTTGCAGGTATTTGCCCGGGACGATCTGAAGCAACAGCTCAACGGTTTTAATGGCCGGATCAGCTATCGCTATAACTGGAAGCTTAATGAATATCGGCCTGAGTAGCTGCTATTGCTGCGCTAACCTAGTGCTCTGCTAATCTAGTGCTCCGGTAACCTGAAACTGTCGTAAAACGAAGGCTGCAAACGCAGCCTTTTTATCATTCTCAGGGTTCGAAGTTAATAATCTGAACCCCGTTCTCCTGCTCCGTCACCGTCATATTGCCAGAGAAAATGGTTTGACTGTTGGCGTGCTCGTACTCTTTGCGTTCACCACGGCGATCCAATTGCAGAGTTGTGAAGTTGAACAACTCGGTGTCGGCCATTTGGGATGGCGCAATATTTTGCATGGCGGTGAAAATGGACTCGATACGGCTCGGATGCTTTTTCTCCCACTCAGACAGCATGGCCTTGATGTTCTGGCGTTGCAGGTTTTCTTGCGAGCCGCACAGGTTGCAGGGGATGATCGGGAATGCCAGCTGCTCACTAAAGCGGTTGATGTCTTTTTCACGACAGTATGCCAATGGGCGGATAACAATATTACGACCGTCGTCCGAGCGCAGCTTGGGTGGCATGGCTGAGAGTCTGGAGCCGTAAAACATATTCAGGAACAGGGTTTCGACAATATCGTCCTTGTGGTGGCCAAGGGCAATCTTGGTGGCACCGATATCTTCGGCAAAGGCGTACAGCGTGCCGCGACGCAGGCGCGAGCAGAGGCCGCAAGTGGTTTTGCCTTCCGGAATCTTTTCCTTGACTACGGAATAGGTGTCCCGGTTAATGATGTGATAGGGCACGCCCAGGGTGTCCAGGTACTCTGGCAGAATGTGCTCAGGGAAGCCGGGCTGCTTTTGGTCCAGGTTGACGGCAATCAGCTCAAACTGGATGGGCGCGCTCTTTTGCAAGCTCAGCAAAATGTTGAGCATGGTATAGCTGTCTTTGCCCCCGGACAGACAGACCATAACCCGGTCACCGTCTTCAATCATATTGAAGTCGTCAATGGCTCTTCCGGTCAGGCGCCGGAGCTTTTTCTGGAGTTTATTGAATCTGTATTTTTCCGCACCGGTCAGGCTGATGTTGGTCATAGGGGTTGTGTTGGTTGTCATAGTAAAACTGCTGATTATATCTGGCGGTTATCATTCAACCAAGTTGGTGTTTAACGCGGACGCCTTGGGAGTAGCAGGCATTGCGTCGTGGGATAACCATTTTTCTTTGTCGATAATGCGTAGAGAATATTACCTTGGCGGCAGCAATGATCTACTATTTCGGATGCAGAATTTCTGAAAAAAATAAAGCCAAGGTTCTCCGGTATTTTGTGCAGGGGTAGCAAGATGACGAATCATGATAAATTGCAAGAGTGGTTGCTGGCGCGCAGGAATGAGCTGAATACCCGTCTGGGAAAGATCAAACAAGATGCCTCGCGAAAAAACAGTGCCGACTGGTCAGAGCAGGCTCAGGAGCGCGAGAACGATGAAGTGATTGATGCCCTTGGCAATGAGGCTGTGCTTGAGTTGCGTAAAATAAGCAGAGCACTTGATCGCATGAGTGAGGGAGATTACGGCTTTTGTGTAAGTTGTGGTAAAGAGATCCCCGAGCAGCGCCTGGAAGTAATGCCTTATGCCGATTTGTGTGTCAAATGCGCTCAGGCCCGCGAGTGATGCACAACTGTTGTTGTTTATATTTTTGCTGAACTGCTGGATGCTGCTGAATAAAGCAGGCACAGAACTTCTCTGCCTGCTGAAGTAGTTCTCAGAACCGGCAAAAGATCACTGTATCTTCCGCGAAAATCTGCATGAGCAAAAAATCGTCATTCACCGGCAAAGCTGCACAAGGTATAAGTGGCAATGCCAGCCGCGTTAAGGCGATCAGCGCCTTTGAGGTCAGGAAGATTGATAATGGCAGCGGCTTCCAGAGTGCTGCCACCGGCTTTGCGGATGAGCTGGTCAGCGGCAAGCAGAGTGCCACCGGTAGCGATCAGGTCATCCACCAATAAGACCTTATCTCCCGGGAGCACGGAGTCTACGTGCATCTCCAGCTCAGCCTGGCCATATTCCAGATCATAGGTGACACAAAGCGTCTCACCCGGCAGTTTGCCTTTCTTGCGAAACAGCACCAGGGGCTTGTCCAGTAGATAAGACAGCGTTGAGCCAATCAGGAAACCACGGGCATCAAGTGCGCCGATACGATCAAACGTCATGGCGCTATAGCGCTGCATCAAAGCGTCGACTGTCTTTTTCCAGGCTTGCGGGTTGGCAAACAGCGTGGTGATGTCGCGAAACTGAATGCCCTTGTGGGGCCAGTCGGGAATGGTTCTGATCTGGGAATGCAGATATTCCTCTATAGAGGCGCTTCCGTCGGTATGTATCAAAGAGAGCATGCGAATAGCAGTCAATAAAGTAAAAAAAAAAGCCACCTTCAAAGGTAGCCTTTTACCGTCATAAAGTCAGGCGCTGGTGACAACAATCTGGTTGGGTTCCAGGGTTTTGCCACCAGCGAGGGCACACAGTTCAACTGAGTTGCGAATTTCCACTTCTTTGCCCACAGCCGAGATCAGGCCATTTTTCTGGAACCGGGTAAATACTCGACTTACCGTTTCTACTGCCAGGCCCAGGTAATTGCCCATTTCGTTTCTGGACATGGACAGACGAAATGACTGTGAGGAAAAACCACGGCGACGAAAACGACTGGCCAGGTTAATCAGGAAAGTGGCAATACGCTCGTCGGCGTTCTTCTTCGACAACAGCATCATCATTTGCTGGTCTTCGCGGATGCGCTTGCTCATCAGGCGCATCAGATGCCGGCGCAATTCAGGAAACTGGTCAGAGAGCATTTCCAGCAGCTCAAAGGGAATTTCGCAGATCATGGTGGTTTCCATGGCCTGCGCTGAAACCGGGTAGGTGTCGGTATCCATGCCACTCAGGCCGAGGATTTCGCTGGGTAGGTAAAAACCGGTGATCTGCTCCTCGCCTTCGTTGGTTGCTGTGTAGGTCTTTATAGCCCCGGAGCGCACAGCGAAAACGCTGCTGAATGGATCTCCTTCCAGAAACAGGTGCTCGCCTTTTTTCAAAGGACGTCCACGCTTGATGATGTGGTCCAGCTGATCAATATCCTTGATGCTTAGTGCCAGTGGCAGGCACAAAGAGCTGAGGCTGCAATCTCTGCAGGCCACGTGGCTCGGCTGTCGGACGTTGGGCTTTGACGTCATTGAGATGCCTCAAAGTCGTATTGGCGAAATTCGACACTGTTTCATGGAAAACGCAAGTTTATGGCAGGTTGCCAGGTATAAATCGAATGCAGGCAATCGAACCACGCTGCCGAAGTGGCTCAGTGCTATTGTGGCACAGCACCATAAACTTTGACTGTCCCGTTGAGATACCAACTATCTATTGTGTCGTCTGTCCAGACCGATGCGGGTATTATGACCTGCTTGCCCACCTGCGGCACTGTCTTTATCCATAAAAACCCGCAATATATTGTCGTGGGTCACTGGATTGAATTCTCATTCGTGATATCTAACTGACTTGGCGAATTTTGCACTTAAGTTTCAAGTAAATCAATGTGAGAGTTAATATTGTGCTAAAACCCCGGCGGCACACTTGTGAGCAGCCTCGTTTTCTGCGGAGCTAACTGTAATACAAGGTAGAAGTCGGTGCTCGTTTCCTTCGATCAGAAGAGCCGGGGAAGAGGGTGGGATGCTCTGGGTATTTTTTTGTTCTGCCAGGTTATACAACAAATACACAGTTAGTTTGACGGAGTTTTGCCAGCTGTTGGTGGAAAGCCGCAAAAATCAGCGCAAAAAATGGCCGATGCCGACAAGACGGATCATCAGATCACTTTTGAGAACAGTGGTCTGCTATCTGCCAGCTGTTGCTTAAGGTAGTGATCAAACTGCATACAGATATTGCGAATCAGGAAAACACCTTTAGGCAATACCTCTAAACGCCCATCGTCGTTAAGTTTGATGAGCCCATCGACCATCATGGGTTTGAGGTTATGCAGTTCCTCGCTGAAATATTCTCTGAAGACAATACCGAAACGGCGTTCAATATCACTGGTATTCAGTTGCAGGTGGCAAATCAGCTGGGTGATAACCGCTTGGCGTATTTTGTCGTCGTTGTTCATCTTCCAGCCCCGGACCACCGGCAAGCGCGCTTCATTGATCATGGCGTAGTACATGGTCTCATCAACGCTGTTCTGGCTGTACGTGTCGCCCACCTGGCTGATGGCGGATATTCCCAGGCCCACCAGGTCACAGTGGCTGTGGGTAGTATAACCCTGGAAGTTTCGGTGCAAGGTGCCATTCTCGCGGGCGATGGTCAGTTCATCATCGGGCAGGGCAAAGTGGTCCATACCGATGTAGACATACCCTTGTGCCAGTAACTTACTGGTTGCCTGTTGTAAAATATCCAGCTTCATGCCCGGGCTTGGCAGGTCGTGCTCATGAATTCGCCGTTGCGGTTTAAAACGGTGCGGCAGGTGCGCGTAGTTAAACAGCGACAACCGATCCGGCGCCATGTCAATCACCCGGTCCAGCGTTGCCATAAAACTGCGGGGAGTTTGCAAGGGGAGGCCATAAATCAGGTCCATATGCAGCGACCGAAACGCCATGGCTCTGGCTGCATCCACCGCGGACTGAACGATGCTTTCAGACTGCACTCGATTCACGGCGGCCTGAACGTTGGGGTTAAGATCCTGGACACCCAGGCTTACCCGGTTAAATCCGCACTGGCGCAAGGTATTCATCATGGGCCAGTCTACTTCTCGCGGGTCCAGCTCAATGGAATAATCGCCGCCGTCGTATGGATCGAGCCGGAAGTGCTGGCCAATGTGCTGCATCAGGGCGCTGAGCTGCTCCCGGTTAAGAAAAGTGGGTGTCCCACCACCAAAGTGCAGCTGCTCAACCTGTTGGTCGCGGTTGAACAGCGCGCCTTGCATCTCAATTTCCCGGTACAGATGTTGCAGATAAATACCGGCACGGGCACGACGACCAGTGACAATCTTGTTGCAGGCACAGTAGAAGCAGACGTGGGAGCAAAAAGGAATATGTACGTACAGCGACAACGGTCTTACTGCGTTGGCGCTGTCGATGGCGCATTGCTGATATTGCTGAATATCGAAATGACCATCGAACTGCACCGCCGTGGGGTAGGAGGTATAACGTGGGCCTGAATGATTGTAACGGTTGATCAGATCCTGATCCCAGACTGGTGCGCTATTCATCATGGCCCTCGGGCGATTATCTTATTCAGGGCTTTTGTCGGCCCTCAATCTCTTTGTTCTTATTCTATGTAGAGTAAAGCGCTGTTTAAACATTGGTAACTACGTTGTTGGTTGTTATGAACAGAATAGGTGAGCATTGATTGTAATTCATTGACGAATGTCAATATGTATTAACCGTTGTCGGTTGTCAGTTGATGCTGTTCTTTGGAAACCACAATACCTGCGATGGAAAAACACGTCGACCAGCTGTAAATACTGTCAGACCACTTTAACTGCAATCAATTTCCCACAGCGTAGCAAGGACCCGATAAGCAATACTATAACCAGCCCACAAACGGTTTCAGGTTGGTTTGTGCGTCTTGATTGAGTAAGGCAGCTTCAAGACTGCTTACCATCAAGTGAGCTTCTTTTTTCTGATTGGTCAGCCGTTCGATCCGCTCGCGCAATCCCACAGGCGGGAGAGTTCGGTCTATTTTTTTCGTTGATGTCGAGGCTTTATTAGCGGTTGTCGATTCTGGTGCTGCAGCAGTTTTTTTCCTTGTTGAATTTATGGCCGCCATTTTACCTTCGATTATTTCCGGAATAGTTTGCAGTTTGGCCAGCACTGAAAGCTGGACGTCACTGGTCTGAAAAGAAAGGAAAAACAGCATTTGACGAAAGGCATAGGCAATGTTTTTATGTTCTCGTAACCTGATCCAATCAGGATTGTCAGGGTTGTAGCGTGAGTGCTTGTTTATGATCCAGTCGGCAATTTTGTTGCTCGATTTTGCCCCGTTATCGCTTTGCAAATATTCATGAAGACCTAAAAAATTAGTCAGGCTGGCCAGATTATGAGTAGTGATAATCTGCTGCCACTCAATAATTTTCCCATTTTCACGCGGTGAATAATGAAAGGGATCAGCCTTTTTAGGAACACCACTTAATGAATGACACAGATTATAAAGATGAACTCGTTTTCTAAAGCGGCTAATCTTGTCGTATTCGAGACCATAATACCTTTCATAAAGAGTTCCTGTCATCAGCTTGGCTGCCTCTTTGGCACTGGTGACATATTTCCTTGAGAATGCGTTTTCGTAGATGTCTGCTGCAAGCTCATTGGTCAGCGCTATTTTCTTCATGCGAGCTTCTGGCAGTGCACGTATCAATTGCGTAAGTGACTTGATAAATGGATTGGGGAAAATGGTATGGGGAAAGTAAGTCAGTACCTGCAGAACTACGTCAGTGATGAGATCTCTGACGTTGTCCCGTCTTCTGGCTTTGTCTACCGGAATAATTGCTTCCAGATACTTAACCCAGGGCAGCTCATTTATCATGACTTGGGATTGCAAACTATGTAAAAGCAGGGAGCGCCGCTTATTAAAGGCTCGTCCAATGCAGGCGAACAAAGTAGCCAATGTCGGGTCAGCCATACTTTCGCTCTTTACAATGGGCACGATCTCCAGGAGTTTGGCAGCCAAGACTTCGGAGGAGGTGATATCACGACGTGTAAGCAATTCAGCCAACTCCCGCGGTTGCAACTTTTCGAGCAGTTTTTTGACCGGAGCTGGCATTGATGCCATATCCACGGACAGATTTCCTGGTGGTAGCTGATTGTCATCTTTAAACGGATGCAGCTGGGCGATCAGTAACTGGCCTTTGCTTGCTGCATTTTTGTGCTTTTCCAACCATAGCTGACGAGCATCCTGAATTTTTTGCTGCTTTTCACTATCGGGCGCACCCTGTTTGTGATGGACATCAGCCAGGGTCTTGCGCAAATTTTCCTGAATTTTCAGGAAGCCGGCACGATCTGTCGGGAGCAGGTTTTCTGGTGGATTGGCCAGGGCGATTTCCAGTGAGCGCAGCAGGATGCGCTCACTGCCTCGCTTGCGCATGCTGCGGTATTGCATCTCAGGATATTGTTCCAATACTTGCTTCCTGTCTGCCTGAAACTGCCTGGCCGCCTCAGCCCACTTTGGTGTTATGGCAACCAAGGGCGTCCCGCCACACAGCTCTCCCGTAAAACTGTAATAAGGGGGATCTCCCACAACCGTATCCAGAATAAGCTTCAGGAGGCGATCCTTCAGTGGTAGCCACTGGTCAAACACAAGAGCGTTTTTTTCTATGTGTCGACGAGTATTGGTTTTGTGCTCTGGCTGGGGGGAAAAACGGTTATGTAGCTGGGTCAGTGCATTTGGCACCGTTGTCATTGACACTGTACGGTCCAACGGCAGGAGTGTCTGTGCAGGCTCAGGGAAAAATCTGGCATGTTTCATAAATGGAGCTACTTTACCGATCAGCTTTTCGGCCTTGTCGCCATACCCTGCCCGCTGAAGGGCAACTGCAACTAACATGACGGCTTCTTCGGGGAAATTGACGCGATATGTGCCGTTGTCAAGCATATCGCACAGCTGAGAGTAGTAAGGCTCGTTAAACCAGATGCGGTTGAGTTTTAGTCGAATGTCTGCAGGATCATCGCTCAAGGGTATTCCCAGCTGGTGAGCCAGCTTTGTTTCATAGTCAGTGAGCGATCCGCCAGCAGCTAACTGACCGCTGGGAAATCCACCCGAAATTACGACTGGCGTCAGCCACACAGGTGCCCAGGAAAGTGGCGTTCTTGAGCCAGGCATCAGAAATCCTGAAGTTATGCCCGCGATGGTTTGCAGCAATGTGTGTATTTTCAATCTGGCGCGCTGCACAGTCGCCGGGTCAGCGCTATTCGAGCTGGCCGTTGCTGCCGCTTTTCCCAGGACACCTTTAAGATAAGGCACGGATGATGTATGCACGGCGCTGGAATGCTGACCAAGCGACAGGGACGGTTGAGAATCATCTCCACTGTCGTCTGACAAGTGAAGCTGTTCTTCTGTCACAAGTACATGGCTTACATTGCTGTCATTGAATGAGCCATGGGACGAGCCTCCGGCCATCGGTTGCCGGTAGCAAGGTACTTGCCCGGAGCCAGCAGGTGCATTTGTGCTATCCATATAAACCTCAGGTGTATTGAGAAGACAAGCGACACACTCCCACCATCAAGCAACTGGGCAGCCACGGTTGAGGCTTCGTGCGACCCACGCTGAAAATGCCCAACACCTCTGCCTGTAGAACCTGCGCTGACAGGGCAAGCTACAGAGGAGCCCTTTACCTAACCGATAACCGCTGTGTCCCAGCGAATCAACTAAACCAATGTCTCTTATATTCCGGACGGCATGCACCATCCATCTACCTTGTAGAGCAGAGCAGAGTGTGGACAGATGGTGGCAGTCTTTAGTTCCGTGAATTACCCGAGAATTCCGGCCAATTCACTCAGTTTCTGTTGATGGCGGCTAGCATAAGCGGTTGCAACCTGAAGAAGTCAGAAGCCTTGTCCGATAGGACGGCAGGATGTCAATCAACACAACAATAATCCGCAACTAACGACGTTAGATTGGTTAAGCCGGTAACTCGTACTACAGCAAAGACATCAACCATCTCTGGTGCGTGCCAGGCACAGACCACAAGCCAAATAAAATAATCAGCAAGCCAGCCAGGTTACGAGTGATGCGCGCCTGGATAATACCGCCAAGCTGCCTGGAAAATGCGCCGGCCAGCAGTACCGCTGGGGTGGTGCCAACACCAAAAGCGACCATCAGCAATGCACCGCGCAGGGGCTCGCCCTGTACCGAACTCCAGGTCAGGGCGCTGTATACCATGCCACAGGGTAGCCAGCCCCACAGCATGCCCACGGCCAGAGCATTGACAGGACTGCGAATAGGCAGCAAGGCACTCGCTCGCGGCTGGATATGCCGCCAAAGACGTTGCCCGATCTTTTCCAGTTGGGTCAGTCCACGCCACCAGCCGGTCAAGTAAAGTCCCATGGCCATCAACATTAAGGCAGCCAGATAGCGCAATGCTGTTTTTATTGTGGGAGTGAGGGCGCCCAGGTACCAGCCCAGGGCGGCCAGCAAAAAGCCGGCAATGGCGTAACTGATGATGCGCCCCAGGTGATAGGTCAGCATCAAGCTGTATAACTGTGTGCGCGAGCGGCCGCTCAGGGACAAGCTCAGCGCGGCAGTAATGCCGCCACACATACCAATGCAATGAGCGCTGCCAAGCAGCCCCAGGGTCAGAGCAGAGAGCACGGTGGGTACATCATTGATGGTCATAGGATAGCTGTGCCAATACTATTTATTTGATTATTTATTTGAACATTGTCGTTATTTTTGTGCTTTGCCTTGGGCATCCTTTTCCTCTGTACGTTTTGGTATCGTCGGCTCATCAAACAAAATGCCATGAGCTGGTCCGTCAAGATCATCAAACTGACCATCGTCAACGGCCCATAACAATACGACCATGGCCAGCGCAATCATGGCCAGTGCCAGGGGCAAAAGAATAATCAGACTTTCCATCGGGTAGAACCTGCAGAGCAAATTTGCCGACGACCGAGGCGCAAGGCGTTAGTGACCACCAGTAACGAACTGAGCGTCATGCCGAGCGCTGCCATCCAGGGCGCAACCATACCAGCTGCTGCCAGCGGTAGGGCGATCAGGTTATACCCCAGTGCCCACAGCAGATTCTGGCGAATAATCTTTTGGGTTCGTGCTGCCAGGCACAAGGCATCCACCAGATGTTCAAGATTGCCCGAAATCAGCACACCGTCGGCACTGGTGCGTGTCAGGTCGGAGGCATTACCCATGGCAACAGAAACATCAGCGCCGGCCAGCACCGGAGCGTCGTTAATGCCATCGCCCACCATCATTACCCGCTGCCCTTGTGCCTGAAGCTGATTGATATACGACAACTTTTGATCCGGGCACTGTTCAGCCAACCAATGACGTATACCCAGCGCTCTGGCAGTCGCCGCTACCACTGAGACACTGTCGCCACTAAGTAAGGTGACGGTCTTATCCAGGCGGTGCAGGTGCTCAATGGTGCTCGCTGCTTGGGAGCGCAACGTATCGGTTATTTGCAGCCACGCCAAAGCCTGATGCTGTCTTGACAGTAATAGCCATTGTCCCTGATCTACTGGTGGCTGGAGATTCTGACTCGGTGCGGCAAAGTCACTGCGACCAAGACGGTAATGAGCGCCATTGATGAGACCATCAATGCCCTGTCCTGGATGGTTATGAACGTCACTTGCTTGGTATTTGGTATGCGTTTTTCCGGCAAAAGCTCGGGCAATAGGGTGCTCAGAATGCGCTTCAAGGGCCGCAGCAAGATGGACAATGGTTTGTGATGAAATATCAGTGTCGTTTACAGGGATAACGCTCTCCAAGACAAGATTGCCCTCGGTGAGCGTACCGGTTTTATCAAAAATAATATGGTCGACGCTGTGCAGGCCTGCCAGCAGATGGCTACGGGTGACCAACAGTCCCAGCCGATGCAGATAACCGGTAGCAGCGGTGAGGCATGCCGGTGTCGCCAGTGACAGGGCGCACGGACAAGTAATAACCAGTACTGACAACGTAATCCAGAAAGCATCCTCCGCCGCAATGCCTGACCAGCTCCAGTAGACAACTACGGCCACCAGTAAAACAAAAAACACAAACCAGCCAGCTATCTTGTCGGCCAGACAGGCGATGGCCGGTTTGTCTTGCTGGGCCTGACGTTGCAGCCGGAGGATGCTCGCCAGTCGGGTTTGCTCAGCCGTCTCGGTGACCTGAAGCTCTACCGAGTGCAGCATATTAATGGTGCCGCACAGCAACGTGTCGCCCGACTGTTTTTTGCACGGCAAGTGCTCGCCGGTCAGCATGGCTTCGTTGACGCTGGTGGCGCCTTTGAGCAACAGTCCATCGGCGGGTATGGCATCGCCGGGCAAAATACGAATTATGTCGTTTGGTTTCAAGTCAGTGATCGGCACGCGGATAAAGTGACCAGCCACGGCTTTCAGGCAGCTTTGCGGCAACAAACCAGTCAGTGTTCTGGCTGCCCTGATGCTGGCGTGCCGCGCCCGCAGTTCAAGATAACGGCCGGTGAGCAAAAAAAAGGTGAACATGGTTGCTGAGTCGTAATACACCTCACCATACACCTCATCTGCGGCAAAAAAAGTGGCCCACAAACTGGCCAGGTAAGCACTGCCGATGGCGATGGCTACCGGCACATCCATACCTAAACGACACAGTCGGATATCCCGCCACGCTGCCCGGAAAAACGGGGCCGCACTGTAAAGCACCACTGGCGTGGCAACCATGGCGCTGAATATTCGCAACAGGTCCCGCTGGCTTGCTGGCATATCTTCGCTGATGGCGCCTGAGTAGAGGGCAATGGCGTACATCATTACCTGCATGGCACCAATGCCAGCAACAGCAAGCCGTCGTATAAATGCCCGGTTCTCCTGCTTCAGCCGTGCTTCTTGCTGGTCGGCACGCCAGGGCAACGCGTGGTAACCGATCCGGTGAATAGCCATAAGCAGTTGGCTTAGTGGCAGTTGGCTCGGTTGCCAGGTGATCTCAGCTTCGTGGGTGCTGAGGTTAATACTGACCTGTTCAACGCCAGCAAGTGCTGACAGGTGATTTTCCAATAGCCAGATGCAGGCGGCGCAAGTAATGCCATCAATGAATAGGCTGGCCACCATACGCCCATCATCAGCAGGGTGCACAAATCCTTGTTGCTGATCGGGGCGGTCGTAGATGGTCAGTTCTTCCGGGGGCTCCAAAGCCGCGGTCTGACTGGCGCTCCCGGTTCGGTGCTGGTAGTAATTGCCCAAACCGCCAGCAACAATGGCTTCGGCCACAGCCTGACAACCAGGGCAACACATTGGCTGACGAATGTCGTCTATAATGGCAAAAAACCGACTCGGGTCGCCTATTGGCAGCGAGCAGTGGAAGCAGCGGTTCTCACTCATTGCCGGTCCACAGCGTTAAGCGTTATGGATAAACCGGGAGTCAGGTTGACTTCCCGGGTGATTTTCCAGCCGGAGTCGTAACCCACCTCGGGTATCGGGTTATCAGGGGTTTCCAGTTGCAGGTAGTAACGACCATGGATAGCTTGCGACAGTTGTCCGGTATAAGCCGCACCGGCCTGTGCGCCGGGGGTACGAACCATATCGATGGTATGATCCCGATCCTGAAACACCGGCGATAAAAAACTGAGCCTTAACTGTGGTGGCCACTGTGAAGCCCCGCCCTGCAAGGTTACCCGCGCCTCACCAGTCAGCTCATCAATGGCGATGGTGGCCACAATAGCCAATGCCCTGGCATTGTCGCTGCGGGTCATGTCCTGGTTAATGGTTCGGCCACTTTGGTAATAGTCAGCGATCACTACGCTGTCTTGATGGCTAAAGGCGATATAAACCTGCACGCCTCCCCAAATAAACGTCAGCATTAGTATTGCCACCATGTACCAGGCCCAGGGTTCACGATACCACGGGGTAAACAACGGTTTATTCATAATGGCTTCCTGCTGGCATCATAAAACGACTTTCAGCACTGGCTGGTGCCAGCTGGCTGGAGATGACGGCAAAACGGATAGTTTGTGAAGTCGGTGCATCGTCAACGAACGGGGCAGTTACCCGGATAACCTCCTGCGCCACGGCAGCTGGCTCAACGACAATGGACGTTTTGCTGGTAATGGTCATTCCCTCGGGCGCAGTCAGCTGTATTTGCAAATAGTGAGGTTGGTGATCCTTGTTAACGATTTTCAGCAGATAGATGTTTTCCACTCGATCGTTGTCAATAACCCGGAATAGCACATTACGGTCCCTCAGTACTTCCAGCTCCAGCGTTGCCCGTTGGCCAAGGCCGAGAATCAGCAGACCGGCCATGACCATCAGTGCCGTGCAGTAGCCCAGCAGGCGCGGTCGTAGCCAGCGGGTTTTTCCTCCCGACAGTTGACTGGCCGTGGTGTAACGGACCAGCCCTGGTGGATAGCCCATTTTTTCCATAACCGTGTCGCAGGCATCAATACAGGCGGCACAGCCGATGCATTGGTATTGCAGTCCGTTGCGAATATCAATGCCCGTCGGACAGACCTGTACACAGACACTGCAATCTACGCAGTCGCCCAGCCCCTGGTCTTTGTACTCAATACTTTTGCGTCGTCTGCCCCTGGGTTCTCCACGACTGTCGTCGTAGGCTACTACCAGCGTGTCGTTGTCAAACATGACACTCTGAAAGCGAGCATAAGGACACATATAAATGCACACTTGCTCGCGCAGGTAGCCAGCGTTGCCGTACGTGGCCAGAGTAAAAAATCCCAGCCAGAAAATTCCCCACGGCCCGACGTTAAGGGCAACAATATCCTCGACCAGTTGACGCATCGGAATAAAGTAGCCGACAAAGGTCGCGGCTGTGATAAAAGCAATGCTCAGCCAGAGCAGATGCTTGGTGATTTTACGTAACAACTTTGCACCGGACAGGGGCTGTCGATCCAGCTGCATTCGTCGGTTGCGTTCGCCCTCGGTCATGCGCTCCACTCGGATAAACACCCAGCTGAACACGCTCTGTGGACAGGCATAACCACACCAGATGCGCCCGGCAAGCACCGTCAGGGCAAACAGGCCAAAGGCACAGATGATCAGCAACCAGCACAGCAAGACAAAGTCCTGAGGCCAGAAAGTGGTACCAAAAATATGAAATTGTCGTGCCGGCAAGTCAAAGAGGACAGCCTGACGACCATTGACGTTCAACCAGCAAGTGCCAAAGAAAAGGGTAAATAGCAGCGTTCCGCCGGCCAAACGCAAGTTGCGATAACGGCCCTGAAAACTGCGCGGATGGATTTTATCGGGCTTTTGGTAAAGGTCGATCAGCTCTGGTCTGGTGTCGTGTTTGTGCATACCTCAACCCTGCGGCCGGAATTCCTTATGGGTCAGGCTGTACACATAGGCTGTTACCAGGTGAACCTTGTCTTTACCAAGAATGTCCTGCCACGCCGGCATGACGCCCTTACGCCCTCGACGAATGGTGTACTCCACTTGCCTTTGTGCTGCACCGTAGAGCCAGATATTGTTGGTCAGATTGGGTGCTCCCAATGTCTGGTTGCCTTTGCCGTCGGCACCGTGACAGACTGTGCAATTGTTATTGAACAGGGTTTCTCCCACCTTCAGGTCACTGGGGCTGGCACCACTGTTGATACCAGACAACTCTCTGGTATAACTGGCCACCTGACGCACGCCCTGCTCTCCGAGTATCGACTCCCAGGCTGGCATAATGCCGTGACGCCCTTGAAGCACCGTGGTTTTAATAGCATCGGGATTGTCGCCGTATAACCAGTTGTCGTCTGATAAACTTGGAAAGCCAAAGCTGCCACCGGCATCGGTGCCATGGCACACGGCGCAATTGTTCAAGTAAATCCGCTGCCCCATTCTGAGTGCTCTCGGATTACTTAACAGTTCCTCAACGGGGATAGCGCCGTAGCGGGCAAACTCCGGTGCATAGCGACGTTCGTGCTTTAACTGCGTGCGTTCCAATTCGCCTGCGGAACTCCAGCCAAACAGGCCAGCCCAGTAACCAAGGCCTGGGTAGAGAAGCAGATAGCCCACGGTAAACACCAGGGTGATGAGAAACAGCAGGAACCACCAGTGGGGGAGGGGATTGTCGTATTCCTCAATGCCATCGTGATTATGGCCGGTGGTCTGTTCAGTATGGTCTTGGCGCTGGGCATGACGGGTGGCAAATAAAATCCAGCTGACCAGCACTAGGCAGGCGATGGTCAGCAATACAATCCACCAGTGCCAGAAAGTACTCATTGGTCCGTGACTCCTTCGTGGCGGGAGACTTTTTGTGGTTCGTCGGCAAACGGTAGCGCGGCGGCTTCGTCAAAATCTGCCTTGCGCCTGATGCTGTAGGTCCAGCACACCACCGAGATAAACGCAATAAAGGCAACCAGTGTCGCCAGCCCGCGAATCAGATTTATGTCCATCATCGTTTACCTGCAATGGCTGTACCGAGCCCCTGCAAATAAGCCACCAGGGCGTCCAGCTCGCTCTTGCCCTGCACAGCAGCGTGAGCTCCGGCGCTGTCGTCATCGCTGTAGGATACGCCCAGGGCGCGCAAGGCACTCATCTTGCGTGCTGTGAGTTGACCATCAAGAGTGCGCTCCGCCAGGAACGGATAGGCAGGCATAATGGAGCGGGGGACTAATTCCCTTGGGTTGAGCAGGTGGGCGCGGTGCCAGTCGTCAGAATAGCGCTGGCCGACCCGGGCGAGATCGGGGCCGGTGCGCTTGGAGCCCCAGAGAAACGGATGGTCATACACTGACTCCCCAGCTACCGAATAGTGGCCATAACGCTCCACTTCAGCCCGCAGCGGGCGGATCATTTGTGAATGACAGCCGACACATCCCTCGCGAATGTAGATATCCCGCCCTTCAAGTTGCAAGGCGCTGTAGGGCTTTAATCCGGTCACCGGCTGTGTGGTTTCTTCCTGGAAAAACAGTGGCGCAATCTCCACCAAAGAGCCGAAACTGATGGCGCCGAGCACCAGCAGCACCAGCAGGGCGACGTTTTTTTCGATGATTTCATGTCTGTTTGCCATGATTATCTCCCTGCCACCACTTCTGGTGCCGACTCCTGTGCAGTGCGGTAGACATTCCAGGCCATCACCAGCATACCCAGAACAAAAAAGCCACCGCCCACGACCCGAACAATATAACCAACGTCGCTTGCTGCCACCGACTCCATAAAACTGTACGTCAGCGTGCCGTCCTCATTGACTGCTCGCCACATCAATCCCTGAGTAATGCCGTTGACCCACATGGCGACGATGTACAACACCGTGCCGATAGTGGCCAGCCAGAAGTGAGCGTTGACCAGCGGGACACTGAACATCTGTTGTTTGTCGTACAACTTCGGAATCAGGTGATAGAGCGCACCGAAAGAGATCATGGCCACCCAGCCCAGGGCACCGGAGTGCACATGACCGATGGTCCAGTCGGTGTAGTGCGACAAGGCATTAACCGTCTTGATGGCCATCATCGGGCCTTCAAACGTGGACATGCCGTAAAAGGAGAGTGATACCACCAGAAAGCGCAGAATCGGGTCGGTGCGCAGCTTGTGCCACGCGCCTGAGAGTGTCATCACACCGTTGATCATACCGCCCCAGGACGGCGCCAACAGCACCAGCGACATGACCATGCCAAGGCTCTGGGCCCAATCCGGCAGGGCGGTATAGTGCAAATGATGTGGACCGGCCCAGATGTAGATCGCCACCAGGGCCCAGAAGTGGACGATGGATAGCCGGTAGGAGTAGACGGGGCGTTCAGCCTGCTTGGGTACGAAGTAATACATAATGCCGAGAAAGCCGGCGGTCAGGAAAAAACCTACGGCATTGTGGCCGTACCACCACTGGATCATGGCGTCCATGGCACCAGCGTAAGCCGAATAGGATTTGCTCAGGCTAACGGGAATGGCAGCACTGTTAACAATATGCAGGACAGCCACGGTGATGATAAAGGCACCAAAAAACCAGTTGGCCACATAAATATGCCGGTTTTTGCGCTGTATGATGGTGCCAAAGAAGACCAGTGCGTAGCTGATCCAGACCACGGCAATCAGAATATCAATGGGCCATTCCAGCTCGGCGTATTCTTTGGAGGAGGTGATGCCCATGGGCAGCGTGATGGCAGCGGCAATAATCACCAGCTGCCAACCCCAGAAGGTAAAGGCTGCCAGGGTTGGCAGAGCCAGCGTCGTCTGGCAGGTACGTTGGACGACAAAATAAGAAGTGGCAAACAGCACACAACCGCCAAAGGCAAAAATCACCGCATTGGTGTGCAGGGGGCGCAACCGGCCAAAACTGGTCCAGGGCAAGCCCAGGTTAAGATCAGGAAAGACCATCTGCGAGGCAATTAACAACCCCGTCGCCATGCCCACCACACCCCAGACCACTGCCATCAAGGCAAATTGCCGGACTACTTTATAGTTATAAGGCTGGTGGTCACGGCTCGACGGTAACGTTGCAGTGCTCATGCTTCATGACGCCTTCGACTTATGCTTGTTGTTTTTTGCTCATTATGTGTTAGGCGATGGTCAAATATATTGATGCGGGTCAGTTTCCAGCGGAAAACTGCGCCCGTCAGGACCTAAGAGAATAGGGAATGAATAATGCGGCATGTTGTGAGGTAGTGAGTTGCCAATAGCACTCACGATGCCTCTTCAGGTATCTGTTCGGGTGAACCATCGTCTTCTGATGAATGCGGACGCTTATGTTTTTTGATCAGGTCTTCAAAGCCAATAGGCAACTCGGACTCCATGGCATCCAGTTCGTCAAACAGCTCTTGCGCGGAACGCTCCTGAATATGATCTTCGTCGTCTATCTCTGGCTGAGCCAGCGTGCCATCGGCATGGATTTCGACTAGCGCTTCGGGAATAACCAGTGCCTTGGCTGCTTCTTCCAGATCGCGTATTTCAGACAACGGTGGCAGTTCATTCAGATTCTGCAGGTTGAAGTAATCCAAAAACTGTCGTGTAGTGGCAAACATGGCTGGTCGCCCCGGAACATCGCGGTGACCAACAACGCGCACCCACTCGCGCTCTTGCAGGGTGCGAATAATATTGCTGCTGACGCTGACGCCACGGATATCTTCAATTTCGCCCCGGGTAATCGGCTGGCGATAGGCGATCAGTGCCAGGGTTTCCAGTAGGGCGCGGGTATAGCGCTGAGGTTTTTCATCCCACAGACCGCTGATCCACGGTGCCATATTCTGGCGCACCTGGAAGCGAAAGCCGGAGGCCACCTGTTTCAACTCAAAGGCGCGCTCGTTGCAGGCATCAGAGATAGTCACCAGAGCAGTGCGAATAACGTTGCCGTCCGGGCGCTCTTCTTCCGGAAAAAGCGCCGCCAACTGGTCGATATTCAGTGGTCGGCTGCTGGCCATAATGGCCGCTTCGAGGATCAGGGCAAGTTCAGGTTTTTCAATCATTAATACAATCCGTTCAAGCTGCGCGCTACGCCACTCTTGCCTTGACGTGAATAGGACCAAAAGGTTCGCTCTGCACCAGCTCGACCAGCGACTCTTTGATCAGCTCCATCAGAGCCATAAAGGTGACCACTACGCCAAGGCGACCTTCGCTGACCCGGTACAGCGCCACAAATGGCGTAAAGCGCTCGGGAGAGAGCATGGCCAGCACCTCACTCATGCGCTCGCGTACCGACAGCGCCTCTTCGGTGACCTGGTGATTTTCAAACATATCCGCCCGACGCATAACTTCGCTCAGGGCAAGCAGTACTTCCTGCAGGTCAACATCCGGGTGCGCCTGCATACGTTCAAAATCCGGTGCCTGTACTTTGGCTGGCCAGTTATCACGGCCCATTCTCGGCAGCTCGTCCAGGTCTTCCGCCGCCTGCTTGAAGCGCTCGTACTCTTGCAGGCGCCGCACCAGTTCGGCGCGCGGATCGTTCTCTTCTTCCTCTGCTTCAGCACTGCGCGGCAGGAGCATGCGGGATTTGATCTCCGCCAGGGTCGCAGCCATGACCAGGTATTCCGCCGCCAGCTCAAATTGGGAGCTTTCCATCAGACGCACATACTCCATGTACTGCTCAGTGATCTGGGCGACCTGGATATCGAGAATATCCATATTGTTGCGTTTGATCAGGTAGAGCAGGAGATCCAGCGGGCCTTCGAAGGCTTCGAGGAAAACCTCAAGGGCGTCGGGCGGAATATAAAGGTCATCCGGCAGTTTGGTGAAAGGCTGACCCTTGACCAGCACCACCCCTTTTTTTTCCGGCGCGTCGGATTCGATGGCTAGGGCTATGGCGTCAGGCTGATCGGCCACGGCTTCCGGCGTGGTCATGGGCAGTTTACCTCGGTAGGGAGAAAGTTGGGGCAATTACCGTGGTTGGACGGTTTTTCTACGATTGGGTTCCATCATGCCTGCAAGGTAGAGTACTGTCCAGATCAGAGTGGTTTTGCTACAGAAACAATTTTGCTACAGAAATAATAAAGCCAGGACAGTTATACCTGATCCTGGCTTTTTCAGTTGTGCAATAATATAAGTCTTTTGTCGTTAGTTAAACGACATAATTTATATATCCACATGCACGCCAGCAGTAAAACCTTTAATAACGTCTGATAGCGCACTGTTATTAGTTACGTGTAAATCATAGTAGCGATATCCAGCTTGCAAATAGACGGCTGGGAACAACTGTAAGCGCACACCGGCACCAAGATCACTTACCTTGTCGTCAGCATTAAACGAGTAGTGCAGTTTGGTGTAATACGATACTTGATTGTCAGGCAGCCATTCTGCGTCAACCACCGCCATGGCCAGAGTGTGATCGTTATTCAGCTTGCTATTGAAGTGCTGTAGACCAGCGCCAAGATCAAGGGAGATAAAAGCGTTGTCCAGAATTTCGTAGTAGCCGTAGAGATCCACGCTGTTCAGCGTATTGGTTCGGCCCTTAATGGTGGTACCGCGTGCGGCAATATTAGGCACCAGGGGAATTGGGTGTTCCAGCTGCACGTAGGCGTAGCCGCCATTGCCGTCGCCATTGGTGTGCCAGTAGTCTAACCCGGCTTTGACACCAAGAATGTCTGCCTGAGCTACGGTGCAAGATAGTAACAGTAACGATAAGCCAAGCGTTTTTTTCATCAGAATAAACTTCTTTGTAACTGTTTGATTAATTTATAGAAAGCTATTACGCACTGTACAGGGCATTTTTTGCTATGTATTTAGGGTTTTACCGAACCCGCGATGTTTATCTGTGCGTTTATAAAGCGTAACAGTGACTGTTCTTGATTGTTATAAATATGTCGTTTTTTTGCTGATGCATGGGTGATATTGACGGGAAATATGAAAGATATATGGCATAAACTCCGTCTGTTGGGAGATTGGGTCAGTCTTTCTGCAACACAGCACAGGGGAGCATGCTGTTCATTCAAGTGAATTATCGCGTCACCGATAATTCAGTCCCATGGCATCGCGCACTTCCTTTAACGTGTCCTGAGCTTCATCCCTGGCTTTTTCGCAGCCCTCGGCGATTATGCTGTTGACCATGTCTTTATTATTTTCCAGCTCCAGCGCTTCAATACGGATCGGTTCCAGCTGGGACTGAATGGCCTCAATAACTGGCTTCTTGCAATCCAGACAGCCAATACCAGCGCTGGTGCAGCCATTTTGCACCCACTGTTGTCGTTGTTCGTCGCAGTACAGAGTGTGAAATTGCCACAGCGGGCATTTGCTCGGATCGCCCGGATCATTGCGCCGAACGCGAGCCGGGTCAGTGGGCATTTTGCGGATTTTAGCTGCCACTTCGTCAGCACTTTCGCGTAATCCAATGATATTGTTGTCGGGTTTGCCCATTCGCTGACCGTCAAGACCCGGTATTCTGGCCTGCGGTGTCATCAGCACATGGGGTTCTGGCAGAATAACCTTGCCAGTCCCTTCCAGATAACCATATAGACGGTCACGGTCGCCTAAAGTGATGCTGTTCTGTTCTTTGAGAAGTGCTCGCGCGGTGAGCAGAGCCTGGCTGTCACCTGTTTCCAGGTAGGTTTTGCGCAGTTTGCGGTAGATTTCCCCTTGTTTGCGCCCCATTTTGCGGATGGCCTGCTCAGCATGATCAGCAAAATCCGGTTCACGGCCATACAGGTGGTTAAAGCGCCGGGCAATTTCCCGAGCGAGCTCCACATGGGGTGCCTGGTCTGCCCCGACGGGTACGATCCCGGCGCGGTAGGCGAGAATATCCGCACTTTGCAGCAGCGGATAACCGAGGAAGCCATAGGTGGACAGGTCTTTTTCCCGCAGTTTTTCTTGTTGGTCTTTATAGCTTGGCACTCGTTCCAGCCAGGAAAGTGGTGTCAGCATGGACAACAACAAGTGCAGCTCAGCCTGCTCGGGCACCCGGGACTGGATAAAAATGGTGGAAGTGCCCGGGTTGATACCCACCGCCAGCCAGTCGATCACAATATCCAGTACCCGCTGGTGCAGTGGGTGTGTGTCTTCATAGTGGGTAGTTAGCGCATGCCAGTCAGCAACAAAAAAGAAACACTCGTACTCGTGTTGCAGCGTCAGCCAGTTTTGCAACACACCGTGGTAATGACCGAGATGCAGCCGACCAGTAGGCCGCATACCGGACAAGACGCGCGACTGAAGGTCGACAGCACTCAAGAGAGTCTCCTGAAATTATTCTGCGGAATAAAAGGGTACGTCAGATTTGGTAGCGGGAAAAGTGGGAGGACTGCGTGAGTGAAGTGATTGGTTGCCAGCTTGGGACTGGTTGGTTTTGTTGGTCAAATGAGCGGCGCAAAAAGGGATATTACCAAAAAATATTGTTAATACTTCGTCGTTTATATGGTATGGTACGCGTCAACCGAGTAGAGTTGGATGGTTTGCGATGGGGGTTATCTGGTAGGTGACGTTGTTTTGCTGTGGAGAGCGAATGCTACTGAGAACAATGTCAGTTTCCGGGTTGAAGATGGTCTTGAAGTGGTGTGCCATTTTTACCTGGATGGCTAACTCGGTGTTGGCCTTAACAGTGGATTTGCTTGTACCGGGCCCCAGAAAGTTCTGCCTCTCCATAGGAATATCAAAAGCGATGGGAAATTTGAGGCAGTGCAGTAAGTTAAGTAATGACGTGAGCAAAAGCATTTATGTGGCTTTCTGATTATTTGCTAATGGGAACTTGGATACCCATAAATTCCTCAGTTGAAAAAATGGATGTCTTTTTTTCTTTCTGAGTATTTGCTTAAGCGAAAAATATACAAAACATGAAATACGTATAGGTACTTATGAGTACTATCGTTCGTATGCCATATGAAAGGATTGCTTTGCAAGACTTGCAGAAATTTTCACCATCGTGCATACAGTTACTTATGCGTAATGATTACATATAAGTGTCTGTTAGGTGCGTCAGCTTGGTACTATCATCTGAGCACAATAGGGAGTTACCTTTATGCTCAATACAATCGAAAAACTGATAAACGAACACGGATCATCCACCATCCTTAAAGAACGCCTTCAGCTTGCGGCGGATCAGTACACGGTTCTTCAAGATAAGCTGGAAGCGTCGCAACAGAAGAACTCTGCTCTTGAAGCAGAGAATCAGAGTCTTAAAACGCAGTTGCAGCAAGCACAGGAAGAAGTAAACCGTTTGCAGGAAATCATGCAGGCCAGTACAGAAGCGCAGGGAAATAAAGAACTCAAAGAAATCGAGCAGCAAATCCTTGGCACACTGTTTGAAGCTAATACACACTTCAGCCCTACCCAGCTCGCTACCAAGCTCTCCATCGGAGAAAGCCTTACGAAATATCATATTGATCGCCTCATAGGTATGAAACTAATAGGTTATGGCCCTGCAAAAATGAATGCCCCTATGTATTACGTATTATCAGAGCATGGTCGCAAGTACGTCGTAGAACAAATCCGCACCTAACAAATGGTTCCAAGGGACGCCGCCTGCGGCAGCGCCCTTGAACCAGGCGTTGTGCGCTATAGTGCATAGCTTTTCTCTGACTGGAAGTTCAACAGAAATGAAAATGGTTTTGTGGGTTCTGGCGGGAGAGATTTGAATTTCTTTCCTCGTGCTATGCCAGTTTCAGCAGTACGCTGCTCTTCAAGTTATGGTGTTTCTGGCAAAGCAGTTTTGAGCTTTTTCCTTCGTGCAACGCCAGGCTAAAATCCATGCCAGTGGTTTGGCAGCAAATTTCAGCTTTGCCGTTTACCGCAGTTTTTCTGTTCGTCAGGGCTTCACGCCCTCTGCCATGAACAGAGAAAACATAGTTGGGTGCCGGCTTTCAGGCTCACGAGCGGCGAGTTCGCGCACAACAAGAGCATTCAGCGGACGGCGCTAGACGCGCCGCCGCTTATGCAGGCGTTAGGTGCTACTTATGATTTGTGCTGCTCTCAGTTCCAGCTCTATAAATTGTTCTTCATCGAGCATTTCTTCGGCCACAGCGTAGAAAGCTCTGGCCAGATCAGGTTTTACCCGGTTCATCTTTTTTACTTCACGGTTCAGGCGTCCAATTCGCTGCTGGACAACGGCCCTGTTTTCGATCAGGTAGCGTTGCCGTTCTTTTAAACGGCGTTCTTTGTTCTGCCGATCCCTGCCTGTACCCGTCATTGAATACTGCGGGTCTTGGGCTATACGGGTTAATGCTATCTTTAGGCTGCGCTTTTCCTCGTCAATCTCATTCATCAAGGCGAGTAACTTTTGCTTGTTGCAGCCAGCGTCGGCTAATCGCCCTGCAAAAATTTGATCCATGATCTACTCCGTGCCATGCACCTAACAATAAATTTCATCCGACCGCCTCCGGCGGTGGCTGAATTTGGCGTTAGGCTCAACCAAGGATTAAGCACCTCATTTATGAAAAATTACTGCTTTGTATGTAGTTCAGAAGCAAAAACAGATGAACATGTAATCCCAAAATGGCTGCAGAATAAATACAATCTTTGGGATCAGAAAATTACACTTCCTAATAGAACAACTATGCCTTATAGGCAGTTACGAATACCATGTTGCAACAAATGCAACAATGAAATTCTATCCCAGCTGGAGAAAAAAGTTGAAAGCGGAAGTGCTACTGACCAGGAGTTGTGGAGATGGGCTGCTAAGATTCATTTTGGTCTTCTAAACAAAGATGATTTCCTTGAATGGGATCGGAGGAACCCGGGATACAAAATTGGTGAGGTTGTAAAATCAGATGATCCAATGGAGATAAACAGGCATCTTGTCCATAGTATTTATGGTGCTTTTTCAACATTTCCAGATCCGTTTGGAAGTGTGTTTAGATTCCACTTCCCTAAAGAAGAACCTTTTCATTTCGCACATCTAATCCATTTTCCAAGCCTCTGTATTTGCGCTGGTAAAATCGGTTACGTAATATTTATCAATGATACAGGAAGTTTAAGTCGTCAGCCGAGCATTAAAGAGTCATATTCGAAATACATCAAAAATCCTGATCTAGGTAAAATGTTAAACTTCTTTTCTAACTCATGGGCTCACTTATATCGCCATGAAGTTACATATCCACTTGTAATGTCACAAAGCTCAATTGCTCTAGTTGGTACGCCAAAATTGAAAGGAGAAAGACCCTTTAGTGATGAGATGTACCAAGAGCTTTGGAGATATGTTACCGGCAATCCTGATGCTGTCGTAGTTCCGCATAGCAGAAAAAAGGACACCCATAAATTCGATCATTAAAATTGACTAATTGGCCATTCAGTCTATGTTTTCTTTTGGTTCATTCCATTGAAGAAAAATAACATGACAATTGCCCGAAAAAATCTCATAGATCCAGCCAGCACCCCTTATTATCACTGCATGGCTCGCTGTGTCCGCAGAGCCTTCCTTTGTGGCAAGGACAAGTTTTCCGGCAAGAACTATGAGCATCGTCGGCAGTGGGTCGTTGATCGTTTGAAGGAACTTTCCAGTATTTTTGCCCTGGAAATATGCGCTTACGCCGTAATGTCCAACCATTACCACGTGGTTCTTCATATCAACAAAAAGCAAGCCAAAAGCTGGGAAACCAAGGAAATTCTTTATCGCTGGACTCAGTTGTTTTCTGGTCCGTATTTGGTCCAACGCTACCTGGCAGGCGACGTTTTAGGCAGGGCAGAGCTTTTGCATGTTGAAGAGTACGCGGCAGAATATCGCAGCCGACTGATGGATATCAGCTGGTTTATGCGCTGTCTCAACGAACACCTGGCCAGACTTGCCAATAAAGAAGACAACTGCAAAGGTCGCTTTTGGGAGGGGCGCTATAAAAGTCAGGCACTGCTGGATGAGGCGGCATTACTGACTTGTATGGCCTACGTTGATCTGAACCCCATTCGGGCAAAAACAGCGGCAACGCCGGAAACCTCAAAATACACCTCTATCAAAGACAGAGTTGAAGCTTACCTGGGCACAACTGGTAAAAGGCAAAAAGAGTACTTAATGCCGCTAAAAGTGCAGGGTCAGAATCCAGAGCAGGCAATACCATATCCACTCAGTAGTTATATTGCATTGGTTGACTGGTCCGGCAGAGTTATTCGAAAAGGAAAGCGTGGTTGTATAGCTGAAGATGTCCCACCTATTTTAGAGCGTCTGGGCATTGACCCTAATGAATGGCTGGCAACGATGAGTCGGGGCAACTCATTTCGCCGTGCAGTTGGTAAGCTACTCTCACTGAAGGTTTATGCGGAAAGTTGCGGGAAGCATTGGGTTCACGGCATAACTGCAAGCAGTTGCCTTTATCATTCTTCTGCCTGAGAAACGCGCCGGTATATCTGGGCTATCCAACCATTAGGCAACTGTGGTGAGTTCTGACCAAGCTGTGAATTTCTTGATACCTTCCGTCAAAGTACTTGTAGCGAATGAAAAGGTATCTCTATAAGTCAACACTGCGTCCCAACTGGCGAATCCGCTAAACAGTCATTTCTATCCTATGTGCCAAATTGGCAAGCCATTGACTTGCAGTCGCATTCCAGTCATCCATCAAAGAGTACCCAGGATAGAAGATAAAAATGGGTGTCCTTTTTCTCTCCTTCCAGTCATCCATCAAAGAGTCCAAAGGATAGAAGATAAAAATGGGTGTCCTTTTTCTTTTTCCTTTTTCTTTTTTTCTTTGTGGCGAATCTGCTAAGCAGTCATTTCTATTCTATGTGCCAAATTGGCAATCCATTGACCTGCAGTCGCATTCCAGTCATCCATCAAAGAGTACCCAGGATAGAAGATAAAAATGGGTGTCCTTTTTCTCTTTTTCTCTCCTATTTCTATCCTATGTGCCAAATTGGCAAGCCATTGACCTGCAGTCGCATTCCAGTCATGCATCAAAGAGTACAAAGGATAGGAGATAAAAATGGGTGTCCTTTTTCTTTCTTCAAAGAGTACAAAGGATAGGAGATAAAAATGGGTGTCCTTTTTCTTTTCCATCAAAGAGTACCCAGGATAGAAGATAAAAATGGGTGTCCTTTTTCTCTTTCTCCTTTTTCTTCCTGGGTGTCCTTTTTCTTTTTCCTTTTTCTTTTTCCTTTTTCTTTTTTTCTTTGTGGCGAATCTGCTAAGCAGTCATTTCTATTCTATGTGCCAAATTGGCAATCCATTGACCTGCAGTCGCATTCCAGTCATCCATCAAAGAGTACCCAGGATAGAAGATAAAAATGGGTGTCCTTTTTCTCTCCTATTTCTATCCTATGTGCCAAATTGGCAAGCCATTGACCTGCAGTCGCATTCCAGTCATGCATCAAAGAGTATAAAGGATAGGAGATAAAAATGGGTGTCCTTTTTCTTTCTTCAAAGAGTCCAAAGGATAGAAGATAAAAATGGGTGTCCTTTTTCTTTTCTGCATTCCAGTCATCCATCAAAGAGTACAAAGGATAGAAGATAAAAATGGGTGTCCTTTTTCTTTTTTTTTCTTTTTTCTTTTCCTTTTTCTTTGTGTGTGTATGGAGATAAACTATCCTGCACAGATTTAGTATCCATCGATATTTTTGGAACCGCGAAAAATATAAATAGTCAAACTGTTAAATAATTTTTTCTCTATTGGGTGATGGCATGATTCCACCTTGGCAAGATAATTCATTATACAGAAGTTGGTATTTTGATAAAAAAAATCCTGTTCATAAAGAAAATACTGGCAAGTTAAGTAAACGATCTTTTCGAGCAATGAAAAGAGTATCGCCGTATCCGCTGAAATTTAAATACACGCCTATTTTTAATAAAATTCACAGGTCACTCAATGTAAGTGTGGAAGGTGGAAAAAATTTAACAACACAGAAACTTATAGAAGCGCTTTCAGTAGGGCAGGTTAATTGGCGTAGAGCTTTCAGGCTATTACAAGAGGGCGGCGATCCATTTACCTACAAGGGTAGTGACTTTAAACCAAATGTATTATTTAAAGCTATTTTTGATATTACAAATTTCCCCAAAATCAATATCGAAAAACTTTTTGAAAAGGAGCGAATAGAATTTATTGAATTACTTTTGGAGAAAGATGAGGTCGAATCTGTATTGTTGGCATTTGATTCAACACCTTTTAAAAATACTCCCTTTACCGCAGCCATAGCAGCCAGGGATAAAAAAGCGTCAAAAGCTATATTTAATCATCTTGAAAAAACAAGTCATGAGTTGTTGATTACGCCAAATCAAAAAAAATTACCAGGGCAGTTTGGCAATAATACGCCGCTAGTGTTAGCTATTAAAACAAACAATGAAGAGTTGGCTATAGATTTAGTGCCTTTTTATACTGCTGACTTATTGCGTAAACCTGTAACGTGGGCAAATCATAATGCTCTTGAGCTAGCTCATTTAGCCAGGTTTAATCATTTATTACCAGTGATGGCAAAAGCAGCTCAGGGATTTTCAGTTAATGAAGCTGCTCATCTCCAAACGCTATACGACAAAACTCCGCGCGGGAGCAACGTTTGGTATGATTTATATGAAACAGATATGTTTCTTAATGATGCTGGGGAGTTCATTGAAGATAAAGAACGAGTGTCAAATTACCAAGCCTATCATACTTCAAACTTCATCTCTGCAACGTAGCTCACCTTACCAGTCGAATGCAAAGCAGTGCGCTCGCAAATTGCTCGACTGGGAAAAATGGGTGTCCTTCTTTCTCTTCTTTCTCTCTTTTGATGTTGCATCAGCCAACCGAAATCCTCCCCTCTAGCGTAGCAAGGGACGGCCGGAAGATATCAGGCGACTGGATACCGCGCTACCGTACGCAGGAGCATTAAACGCTTAAATGCCCATATAAGGCATTCACCATTGGTGGTAACTCACGGGCAGATGATTCCTCAACAGACGGTAACTCGAGACCTTCCAGAGATAAGTCATGCGTGGCTGTGGGGGTAACAGCATCTGTCGGCCTGTGCTGAATAGCCTTGATTCTATCAAAAGTTTCCTTCATTTTTGCCTGGTGCGTTGCATCTATATGGGCTTTTAGCTCTCTTCGCTGGCCAAAGTTTGTACGACAGGCAAGACAGAATGTTTGATGAAGGTATGACCCCTTCACGTTGCTTTTTTCCAATGGAACGAAATTATTATTTTTCCCCGTTGCGAGGGATCTGAGGTGTTTATTGAATGGTTCGATTTCATGGTAGATCACCTGACATGGGATCGCCTTGAATGTTGTAGGTGTATTAAATTCCAGCGTTCCCGGTTTAAACAGTAATTTGACTTCTGCTGACAATTGTTCCAAGGCACTTATAGCTGCTGATTTTTTTTCCGGATTTATATTAAACCATCTAAGAATCTTGTGATCGGTGATTTGTGGAGATAAATGACCACCATGGTTTTTATAAAGACGCCTTAATATTTTTTGATAATTTGATTGACCAGCAGCTTCTGCTGGACGACTGTGACGCCGCTGTTTTGCTTTAAGATCAAACACTTTTTTCAAGAGTACTTTATTGGTCAACTCACGTTGGTGCTTTTCAATCACGTAATCCGGACGATGTTTTTTCAGGCATTGACTTCCATCAACCAGTGTATGTTCAAAGCAACGCATACGGTCGGATGTATTCGGAGTGTTTTCATGCTTTCTTTTACTGGCATACTTTGTTTGGTCGCGTTTATCGATATTTTGTGTCTGCTTCTTATTCAGTGCTGCTGATTTTTTATCTTTCGCTACCGGAGTGCCTTCTGTACAGAATTTTTTTAAAAAATGCGTCTTAACATCTTTTACGATTTTTTGTGTCAAGAGCATATCTCTGTATTTATTCTCTCTTGTAGCAATTCTCTGGTTCAGGCCATTTGGACATTTACAGAGATAACGAGTTGCTTCACAAATAGTACACTCGGAGCAACGGCAGGTAATGAATTTGCTTTGTAGTTCTAACAGATTTTCATGTTCATATGCCAATTGTTCTTCGGCAGTTGCTTTTTCTGGCGTTGCAGAACTTTCTATCAATGTTAAGTCGGCTATTAAGTTTGGGATGACGACACTTTTAGCATACTCACGGTCCATGCTCCAATAACGCTGCTCCTCTATGGGTAATTTTTTATATTCATTGTACACTGCATTCATTTGTTTCCAGGTCGCTTTAAATGGAATAGAAGTGTTGATCAGCGTTTCAATGTGTTGCTTCTCAGTTCGAAGATAAGCAATATACTGCTTGCGTTTTTCGTAATATTCCGCACCATAGGTGATGTTACCCAATACATCCTGAGTTGCTGCAAATCCTTGTACTTTGAACTGCTTTTTGATTTCATTGGCTTTACGTTCTTTGCTCTGGCTAATGGTTTTTTTGATAGCCCCACGGAATTGCTTCCTGATATATAGCCGCCGCTGCTCTTTCTGATAGACCTTGAATTCTTCAGTCCCTAAAAATAGCTTCTGATAAATGGGGTTGAGGTAAAACTCATGGAGTGTTGCTTTTACTTCTGAAAGAGGATGTGACGTTGTCCAGTTGGGTGCCGGTATCTGATACGACAACTGATGGGTGATTCTATCGAAGTAATCTCCACGGGATATTTGCCGACTTTCGGTGTCAACTATGTAGTTTTGTTTGGCTTTATATTTCATCAGATAGTCATGTATGGCATGAAGATAGTGCATGGTCATGGCTACACTTGGAATAACTTCTGACTCTACTGTTTTGCAGACCTGATCTTGCTGGGACTGCTCTTGCCACCGGGAATAGTGAGGAGCCAGCTTTTCTTCCAGGCCATTGAAAGCGCGGTTAGTCATTAGCTTTAACGTGTCATTGTTATGTTTACACCAAAATGCTGGCTGGGTTACTAGCAGAAAGGCAAAGGCACCAATATCATACGTGGATGGAATGCCTCTTTTCAGCTCTTGCTTAATGACACTTTCGAATCGGTTTTTCCGACTGCTGCCATTATGTTCATAGGTATTGTCAGCAATTTTCATGGCAAATGAAATCAGCAGATGGCTGACACGGTTCATAGCGCAAGTATTTCCGGTAGAGATAGCATAAAACCAGATGTCTTTGACAAGACGGAAAAAAGCCAGATAACCCAGTGGTGATAATTCCCTGCCATAGTCGTTGCTGCAAACTTCCGAAGTTGAGGTGAAATCGAACGTTATGCCGCCGTTTACCGATAGTTGTGGCCAATAGTTTCTGATATAACCGGCTTGTTCTTGCAGCCTTTCTGGCCATCGGTCAACGATTGAAACAATCACTTTTCGCTCGGGCCATAAGGAGTGGTAGTGCTGATTGAGCTTTCGGGTTGCGTCTTTTTTTAACGATTCGGCGTAGTCTATCAAGCTCTGCGCCAGACGAATTTTACCTTGTACGCCTAATGTTTGACGCGAAGTTTCACTAATGTGACTAAAGAGGGATTCACCAGTGGGGCTTTCAGTATTCAGAAAGAAACAAACAGCGGTATAAGTTGGGTCAATTGTGCGTTCTTGCAATGCTGTTGTCACCCGAGCAATTTCCCCAGCAGAATATCCCTTGATTTTTAAATCTTGCCGTTCCATTGGTGTCAGTGTGACGTTTCGCGAATGGAAGCTTGCGGCTACCTGTGATGTATCCTGAGATAACCCCGGCACTGGAACTAACCAATCGCTTCCTGCCGGAGAGCCCAGACTAACAAAAGAGCTATGGGGTTGGGATGAGTTAGCCAATTTAGTCAAAGCTCCTATTGTTGTCATTGATTGGTAAACAAAGTCCCTACATCAGATACTTTCCAAGCGTTCAACGAGCTATTAGGTCGTTAAATTACGAAAAGGTTCAGTTTTACCAATATTGACAGGTACTCCCTCTATGCAAAATCGCCAGCATCCATGTATGCAAAAAAATATATGCTACTGGAGTCGGGTCATTACTGCGTAGCATCGGCTTGTACCAATATCCACCTATCTACCGAGCCTAACCACCACACCAAAAAAATACGTCAAATCGCCTCTAATGCCTGCGAAAGTTTACTCACTGCAATAACCGTCAATCCAGGTATGGGCTTTCGTGGCTGATTAGCCGCCGGCACAATCGCCCGACTAAAGCCGTGCTTGGCCGCCTCAATCAACCGCTCCTGACCATAAGCCACTGGACGAATCTCACCAGCCAGCCCCACTTCGCCAAAAGCCACCAGATCTTGCGGCAGCGGGATATCACGCAGACTGGAGACAACCGTTAGCAGGCTAGCCAGGTCGGCGCTGGTTTCGGTGATTTTTACCCCGCCCACCACGTTGAGAAAAACATCCTGATCGCTGGTAAAAATACCGCCGTGGCGAGTAAGAATGGCCAACAACATGGCCAGGCGGTTTTGCTCCACGCCCACGGTTACACGACGAGGATTACCTAACTGCGATTCCACCACCAGGCCCTGTATTTCAATCAACAGCGGACGAGTACCTTCCCACAGTACGGAAATAATACTGCCGGAGGTAGGCTCCTGGGTGCGCGAGAGAAAAATTGCCGAAGGATTTTTTACCTCTTTCATACCGGTTTCGGTCATGGCGAAAATGCCCAACTCATTGACCTGCCCAAAACGGTTTTTGGTGGCGCGCATCATGCGAAAGCGTGAATCGTCGGTATTCCCGAGCATGATCTGGGTATCAATGATATGCGACAGAGTCATAGGGCCGGCCAGGGAGTTGTCTTTGGTGACATGACCGACAATCAGCAAAACTGTACCGCTCTGCTTGGCGAAGCGCGTCAGAAATGCGGCTGACTCCTTGACCTGGGCAACACCGCCGGGTACTGAGTCTACGCCACTCATATACATCACCTGAATGGAATCGATGACGATAATGCCGGGCTTTTCCTGCTCGGCCACGGCAACAATATTTTCAGCGGACGTCTCTGCCAGCATTTTCAATCGATCTGTGGGCAGCCCGAGACGTTGGGCACGAGAGGCAATCTGTTGCAGTGACTCTTCGCCGGAGACGTACAGGGCATTCATGGACTGGGCTACGTGACAGAGCACTTGCAACAAGATAGTGCTTTTACCCGCGCCCGGATGACCACCAATCAATACTGCGCTGCCGGGAACAAAACCGCCGCCAAGTACCCGGTCGAACTCGGTCATACCGCTAGTGAAACGAGGCGCCTCCTGCACATCCACTTCGTTGAGGGTTTTCAGACCATCAAGCGCCCCGGCAAAACCAGCCTTGTTGCCAGCACCAATGGAGGGAGAGGCAGCTGGGCCCAGATTGACCTCTTTATAAGTGTTCCACGCCTTACAGTCAGGGCACTGGCCTTGCCATTTCGCGGCTTCACTGCCGCACTCGGTGCATACGTAAGCTTTTCGGGATTTTACTTTTGTCATGAACGATCCGTTGAGAAAAATTGCCGTCAATCTCCGCAGGTTAAACGGTAACAAACGACAGTTAACAGTTAAATGAAATACTTTACTCGGCCGTGCCATCTTCGACAGGCCAAACTTGAGATTTCTGCGATACTTCAGTGAGAAATGTACAAGGGTTTGCTGACATGAATCACTCTTTCACGCCTGACGACTACGCCATAGCTGTCGCTGAATCGTCCGTCGCTCGCTATGTTTATACGCCTTATGTGCAAGGCATTCTGGAGGCACGGCCGGTAACATCAGTGCTTGACCTGCATTGTAACGAAGGGTTTTTCTCGCGTCTGGCCGTGGCCGCCGGTGCTCAGTATGTGGTTGGCGTGGAGCAGTGTCCGGCCATGCTGGAACGGGGAATTCAGATCAGCGAAGCTGCTGGGCTGGGCATTGAGTTTCGCCAGGGTGACCCGAGCACGTTGCGCCTGGAGCAGTCATTTTCGGCGGTGTTTGCCTTTTGGCTAACCAGTCGCCTGGCCACACGTAATCATCTGCAAGAGTTGGCTGAAACGCTTTTTTATCATACGTCGCCCGACGGCTACAGCTACTTGCTGGCCATTGATTGTGCCCAATACGCCAAGATTCAGCATAATCCGCAAACTCCTGATGATTGTTACGGCAAAAAAATCAAGACAGCCAGTAATCTGCAAGAGGGGTCACCCTTTGAACTGACCATTGAAGTAAGTGAGATTGCCGTGCATTTTACCGATTACTGCTGGTCGCCCCAGACTGTTGCCACTTGCTTGCAAGAGGCTGGATTTGCCAGCGTCAATGTGCTCTATCCGCCCATTTCAGAGGCAGGTATGGAAGCCAGGGGCGATGACTACTGGGCCAGTTATCGAGCGGCTCCTTTTGTGGTAGCTATCGAGGCGCACCGGGCTCCTTGATGTGCCTGAGCGGAACTGTTCTCGCGTAAACGAGTCGACCGAGCGACTCGTCAATAACAGGCTCGTCAATAACAAAAGTCGTTACGCTGCATGCCTGCCATTAAAACAGGGAATATAAAACTGAAACATCTGATTACAGCGAGTACCTCTTCAATGATTTCAACCAATCATGCAGACCTTGTTTCTGGCCAGTTTTACGATGAACCCGCTAGGGGGGACAATCATTCTGCTGTCCACCTTCCCGGTACACAGCGTACAACCCATGACAGCAAAACTGTTTCTGCTGTGCCTGATACACAACCTTATCTTTTGCAGCTGCCTGCGGAGATTATGGTGATAGTGTGTAATCCACTGTCTTTTCGGGATATTGCTGCGTTGCGTCAGACTTGCAAAATGCTATATACCCTCATGGAAGAGGAAAAAATAGCTTGTAGAAAATGCTTCACGCATCGTTTAACACCTACGAGTCAAGAGAGTTTTCGGGCAGCAGCAAATTTACTGACTCGGCAAGAATTTACAGCATGGCTAAGAGGATTTTCTGATGATCAGCAATTTATCGAGTATGCGCTCTCGGTACGTGGTCACCAATACTTTCCAGAATTTCTTTTTTTTCTCATGATGCAGTTCACAATAAACTGTCGATTCCTTGAGATAACAGCAACGAAGAGTATTGAATATAGTAATGCGGCGGTTGTGTATGGGAGCTTCAGTCCCAATGGTCGGCACATATTAACGACGAATAGTAGCTGGGGTAGGATTCATAGCGTTAATGATCAAGGTCAGTGGGAAATGAAAATTACCATCCCAAGTAGCAGTACTCCCGGATCAGAATCAAGTTTCAGCCCCAACAGTCGTCATGTGGTGACAGCTGGCCATCCTCATTATTTAATAACAACTGGATGGAAATATCCAATTGAAATTTATGACTTCAGTAATGACGGAAAATGGACGAAAGCGATCGCTATTCCCCACTACTGGAATTCCTGTTGTTTATCAGCAACTTTTTTCAACAGGAGCCAAAATATCACTTTAGTCAGTGGTGATGGCAAAAAAAAATTAACTATTTATGGAATGGACAATAACGGCAATTGGTCGCCTGATCCAGTCAGTAGCCAGAAATTTTGGGTGCGAAAAATAGCTCACAGTCCTGACGGACTGCATGGTGTCACATTTCGATATCATGAAGCAGAAGTGGAAGAGGATATGGATTTTTCTACCATAGAGTTCTTTGCAATTTCTGGTAGCGATTGGCGATGGCGGAACGAGTTCGACTGCAAGCACGTTTACAAGCTGGTTTTCAGTCCTGATAACCGCCATATGGTGGCAGTGCATCCCAAAAAGGCAAAAATCTATGGCATAGATAGTAATGGGCAATGGGAACTGAAAAAAACCATTCAGCATCAATATGGCGGTAGTTGTCATCATAATTCCAGATATTTTCACTATTACCCCAGTTTTCCTTGGGCTACTTTCAGTCCCAATGGACGCTATCTGGCTACTGCCTCCATGCATTGTCAGAAGGTGAAAATATCTGGCTTACACCCTGATAGTCATCAGTGGTATGCCATGAGAACGATCGATCATCGTAGGGATGTAAATATGGTTGCTTTCAGTCCAGACAGTCGCCATTTGGTGACGGGCAGCGATGATTGTTCTGCCAAACTCTATGGTCTTGAGGCCATTGACCGCTGGTATTTGAAAAAAACACTCAGCCACAACGATGCTGTGATGTGTGCAGATTTCAGCCCGGATGGTAGCCACTTGGTAACAGGCTGCGGTAATGGCCAGATCAAGTTATACGGTATGCTTGCAGACAGAACGTGGGTAGAAAAGGGAACGGCTTGGTCAAAAAGTAGCGAAACTAATTTCAAGAGAATTTCTTCAGTAAAATTCAGTCCTTGCGGCTTTCAGATTTTGGTAGGGTCTGCGTATGGACTCGCGACTCTTTATACATTGAAGGATGCTCAACTTAAAGGTTTTCCTGTGTGAACACCGTGTTGTTTGGCATACAATGACTGTCTTTTTTTGCAGGAAATGCCACGTTGTCTGCCATTGCCGTTTTACCCAGAATGCTGGGAACACTGTTTTATTACGCACCAACATCCGAGCAAGCGCGCGCCACGATTGCCTCGCTGGCTGAGCTGCCTGTTTTGCTGGATTGGCAAGACTCAGCCTTGATTACAAACGCTGCCCAATGTATGGGTACGTTCGACCCGGAACAGTTGACCTATCAGTTTTCCCTATTGTTTGAAGGGCAGGGGCATATGCCAGCACCACCGTGGGGCTCGGTCTATCTGGATCAGGAAAACCTGCTGCTTGGTGAAACATCATTAGACTACCGTCGTTTTCTTGCGACACGCCGGGTAGCGCTTGATACCGAGCTGAACGAGCCAGATGATCAGTTTGGCCTGATGCTGCTGGCTATGGCGTACTTTATGGAAACAGAAAATGACGCTGCCGTGGTGGAGCTGCTTGGCGTCCACTTGTTGCCATGGGCCGGGCGTTATCTGGAGCTAGTGGGCGCAGCGGACGAAACCGGTTTTTACCGGGCACTGGCCGAGGTTGCCGAGGCGTTTTTGCAGGAAGTTGCCGTGGCTTACGAGGTAACTGCCGAGTCGCGACAGCTGTATTTTTGATACTTTATTTTTGATACTTTGCGTTTGTCGGGTGAACCATCAAGCCGACGACGGCGCATTGGCTTGCTGCTTTTTCAGTACTCGCAAAATCGCCTGAACGGGATGCAAGACCGGCCCGTCGCCGTAACGCTTCACCTGGCTGCGACAGGAGTAGCCAGTGGCCACCAGTCGTCCCTGGTTGGCCCGGTTTTGTACCACTGGCTTCCAGCTCAAGTCATAAAGCTTGCGCGCGGTGTGCTGGTTTTGCCGCTCATGGCCGTAAATACCGGCCATCCCGCAACAGCCAGTTGGTTGATAGTCAAGCGTGAGGCCAAGGTCATCGAACAATTGTTGCCACTGGGCCGGAGCGGCTGGTGCATTGGTGACTTCCGTGCAGTGCCCGAGCAGAATAAAAGGCTTTGCCATTTGGTCTTCCAAATTAAGCGATAAGCGACGTAAATATGCCGACTGGCTGGCAAACCACTCCGACAGCAGCAGTACAGTGGGCGCTTTGGCGTCAGGCAATTCCAGGTACTCATCGCGGTAAGTCAGCGTCACTGCTGCGTCCAGACCCACCAGGGCAACACCACTGTTTGCTAATTGTTGTAACGCACAACTGTTGACGTTGGCTACTTTGGCGAATCGTTGTCGGAATCCGTAAACGTGCAGCACTTTACCATTGGGGTGATAAGGTGCCACCAATGGGCGATAGCCCAGGTGGATCAGCAACTCCACCAGGTCAGTCAGTAACGAGGTGTCAAAGAAGCTGGTAAAGGCATCCTGTACAATGATTACGGCTTTATGCCGCTCACTGTCCGGTAGAGCATCCAGCAAGGCTGTGCTGGCAATGGCAGCACCAGTGCGACAACTGTCGTTAATCGGCGATGAGCTACTGATGGCCGGAATATCCTGCAAACCCAGGGTCTTGCTCATAATCTGGTTGCTGAGAGTCTGGCTCATTAGCCAGTTGTATGCGGCTTTGAATCTGGCCAGCAGAGGTAGCGCAGGTTCCAGCATGGCAGCTACATGGTGCTTTACCGGGCGTGGATAGCGGCTGTGGTACAGCTCAAAAAAGCGCGAGCGCAGGTCGGGCACATTCACCTGGATAGGGCATTGGCCAGCGCAGGATTTGCAGCTCATGCAGCTGTCCAGCGCTTCATAGACCTGATGACTGAAATCCTCGGCACCGCGCCATTTATTGATCAGATTAATCAGCTTCCGGCTGCCGTTGTGCCATGGGCCAGCCCGAGCAATGATGGCGCTTTGTTCACCAATATCGACGTCGACAGCGGCTTGCAGGCGCAGCCACTCACGCACCAGGGCAGAACGTCCTTTTGGCGACTGGATGCGCTCGGCGGTGGCCTTCCAGGTGGGGCACATGGCGCTATTGGGATGGTAGTTAAAGCAGGCACCGTTGCCATTGCAGTACAGGCCGCGCGTAAAGGCGACAAATGCCTTTTGCTCGATATGCCGGTCGTGCTGGCCACGGGTAGGGACTTCGTCAATTTTCAGTAATTGTGCCGATTCGCTGACTGGGGTGGCAATTTTGCCGGGATTCAGTTGGTTGTAAGGGTCAAAGACGCCCTTGATTGCTTGCAACACGGGGTACAGCTCAGCAAAGAAGCTGGGGGCGTATTCCGACCGGACCCCTTTGCCGTGTTCGCCCCAGAGTACGCCACCGTAATTACTGGCCAAGGTTGCGACTTGGTCGCTGATGGGCCGGATCAGTTTTTCCTGCACTGGGTTTTTCATATCAATGGCCGGACGAACGTGGAGCACGCCCGCGTCCACATGGCCAAACATACCGTACGACAATTGATAGCTATCTAGCAGCGCCCGAAACTCGCGAATGAAATCCGCCAGGTTTTCCGGCGGCACAGCCACATCCTCAACAAACGCGATAGGGCGCGCCTCACCGGACATATTGCCCAGCAAGCCAACTGCCTGTTTACGCATATGCCAGATTTTTTTCACGTTGGTATTGCCAGTTACCACACGATGACCGATGCGGGCTATGTGGCCAAGTTTGGCCAGCTCGGCCTCCAGGCGCTCTATGCGTTGCTGTATTTCAGCCTCGTCAGCACCACTAAACTCGACAAAGTTTATACCGTCAATGTCGTTTTGCTGCCCGGAGTCTGGCGGGAAAAAGTCTTTGATGCTCTCCCACACGCTGTCCTGGCGTGCTAGCCCAAGCACGCGTGAGTCGATGGTTTCTATGGAGTCAGGCTTGGCCGCCATTAATGCCCGGGCATCTTGCAGTGAGTCCTGAAAACCGGCATAGAAAACCAGCACCAACGCCGATTGTTGGGGTATGGGGAGCAGGTTTACCTTGATCTCACTGATAATGGCCAGCGTACCTTCAGAGCCGCAGAGCAGGGCGTTCAGGTCATGATGGTGGTTCTTGTTAACAATATTGGCCAGATCATAACCGGTCAGATTGCGACTGAGCTTTGGAAAAACTTCCGACACCTGTTGTTTGTGTTGTCGGTGGGTTTCCTTCAGGGTGCGATAAATCTGGCCCACGCGATCCTGCCGCTGGCAAAGCTGAGTCAGTTGTTGGTCATCCACGGGCGCGGAGTTCAATATCGTGCCGTCGGCGAGCACTACGGTTAGCTCAAGAACATGGTGCCGGGTTTTGCCGTAGACCACCGACCCCTGGCCACTGGCATCGGTATTGACCATTCCACCAATGGTGGCCCGGTTGCTGGTGGATAGTTCCGGGGCAAAAAACAGACCGTCGCTGGCAACCAGATCGTTAAGGCAGTCTTTAACGACGCCCGACTGCACTCTGGCCCAGCGCTCTTTGACATTAATGTCCAGAATGCGGTTCATGTGACGACTGGTATCCACCATAAAACCAGACGTCAATGACTGACCGTTGGTGCCGGTGCCTCCGCCTCGGGCAGAGACCACCACCTGACGATAATCAGGCCGATGAGCCAGCGTCAGTATTTTACTGATGTCGTTTGTCGAGCGAGGATAAAGCACACCCTCGGGCAACAGCTGATAGATGGAGTTATCGGTGGCCAGTACCGTCCGCTCGGCATAGCCCAACTCAATATCGCCAGAAAAACCCGCTGCTGCCAACTCCTGGGCAAAAAGACGGTACAAGGCATCGGTCGTTTTTTGATCCAGCCTGCTGATCACCTCACCATCCCCCATCAGTTCCGTCGACTGTTGATTATTGTATGCAAAGCGCAGAGATCAAGGAATGGTTCGGTGCTCCTGCGATGGCCAAGGTCAGAACACCGCTCTAGAAGGCACCTCCACCAGCATCATACCCGCCGCTGTAGTCGCCACCACCGCCGCCACCATTGCCTCCGCCAGAATCATAGTCGCCGCCGCTATGGTCACCACTGCTATGGTCAGCACCGTTATGACCAGCACCGCTATAAGTGGCGTCGTAACTGCTGCTGAGGTCGCCAGCAGATTTGCTGTGATCATCAGAGCCAGCACCGCCCAGGACAAAGGCTCCGGCCCCGGAGTCCACGCTGGCGCTACGGCCCCGGTGCTCATCGGACGACAAGGTTGAATGCAGCGCGGCACCGGAGAGGGTATGTCCGGTATAGTTCGAGCTGTGTGCCTGATCTGGAGCGACGTCGGCGCCCAATATCCGGGGTGTGGACGTGGCTGCCTGCTGAGGCTCGGGAGGAGCCCGCGCTGCCAACTCTTTTCCTGATCTTGCTTCGTTCGTTTGCACTGAAAAACAACAAGCCCGGAAACAGCGCATGCAGCTTCTGTTCCAGCAGGAGGTGCTGCTCTTGTGCTCAGTAACAGGGCTACTGACATCAGGAACCGCTTTGGCGGCACTCGATTGCAAAGGATCCATTCATTACTCCAGCGTTTATGTTTATTGGTTGGTCTGCTGTACCCAACCGTGCATGAACTGCGCTTTTTCATGAACGGGGCAAATATGCCTCAGTGGACACAGCGAGCCAAAACATAGCTGAAATTTCTTGCCTTGCAATTTGCGTGGGCAGCAGTTTTTCTAGCGAAACGAAAGTATTAACTTGCAGGAGCCTCGCAAGGGGATTTTAGCGCTTGCGAGGCTTGGCTGAGTCAGGATGACTCTTGCGGGAAAGACGAGGACAGCGGATCAGGCAGTTTGTCGCGTAGCGGTCACCACCAACTCACGAATACAGACGTTCTGCGGCTGCTGGTAAGCAAAGACGATGCAGTTGGCAATATCTTCAGCGGTAATTACACCACCCATGCCGTCTTTCCACTGCTCATAACCGTCGATAATATCGCCAGCAGTGGTATGACCGAGCAGTTCAGTTTCAACTGCACCCGGCGCAATGGTAATTACCCGAACACTGTCGTCAGCCAGCTCTTCGCGCAGGGTTTCGGTCAGACCATGCACGGCAAATTTGGTGCCGCAGTAAGCCATGTGGTTGGGGAATCCCTTGATGCCCGCCACAGAGCTGATATTGATAATGGTGCCACCCTTGCGGCCTTTCATTTGACCAGCAACTGCAGAGATACCATTAAGTACGCCCTTGATATTGACGTCTACCATGGCGTCCCACTCGGCCGGATCCTGCTCACCCACGCGGCCCAGCTGCATCAGGCCAGCATTGTTGATCAGACAGTCTGTCATGCCGTAGGTCATTTCAGCTTCGACAATGGCTTCTTGCAAAGCTATACGATCCGTCACGTCTACTTTCCGACACAGGGCATTCGGCAGGTTCAGAGCTTCCAGCCGATCCAGACGTCTGGCCAGCAACAGCAGTGGATGGCCAAGCTTGCTCATGGCTTTGGCAACGGCTTCACCAATGCCGGAACTGGCGCCGGTAATCACTACCAGTGGCTTGTTATTCATTAGGGGACTCCTATGAAAAGTATCTGAGGGTTTCAGCACCGCGCAATGGTGGCGCAAAACTTTTAGTTTATAAACCCTTGATGGAGAATAATTTTTCTTGGTGGTTGTCTAACCGTGTAACTTTCTAGTCGTGTAAGGCGGTCAGCTGCAGCGGTGTGATTCATGCATTGGCAAGCGGTCGTGGCGTGAGCGTATGCATTATGACCATTGTGGCGTTATAATCGCGTCCCTGATTCGCATCTCCTGAGCAATCAGCAGGGCAAATCAACCGTACAATACTCAAACCGGACTCCGGTTTATTGTCATTCAATGGGCGTTCGGCAAAATCATACACGGGCACTGTGGCCGTGCAAGTCAGACGCCAGCAGTAGGGAAACCAATGAGCGAACTGATACTGATTCTGGTCAGCGCCATACTGGTCAATAATTTTGTCCTGGTCCAGTTTCTTGGACTGTGTCCTTTTATGGGGGTGTCCAACAAGCTGGAGTCAGCCATGGGAATGTCCATGGCTACCACCTTTGTGCTGACGCTGGCCTCTATCTGCAGTTATCTGACGTACAAGTACATCTTGCTGCCGCTGAACCTGGAGTTTTTGAAAACCATCGCGTTCATCCTGGTGATTGCGGTGGTAGTGCAGTTCACCGAGATGGCGATGCGCAAAACCAGCCCCCTGTTGCACAAGGTGCTCGGCGTGTTTTTGCCGCTGATCACCACCAACTGCGCGGTGCTCGGGGTAGCGCTGCTGAATACCAATCGGCTGGACAGCTCGTTGGTGGATTCGGCCACCTATGGGTTTGGCGCGGCAGCGGGCTTTTCCCTGGTGCTGGTGCTGTTCTCGGCCATGCGCGAACGTATTGCTGCTGCCGATGTACCCACGCCGTTTCGTGGTGCGGCCATCGGCATGATCAGCGCCGGGCTGATGTCGCTGGCTTTTATGGGCTTTACCGGCCTGATCAAACTGTAACGTGGGACCGGTTGATGATAAGTAAAACCCGATTTACAAGCGTGCGGGAGTGGTTGCGGTAGTTCATGGAGATTGTTCTTTATGCCATTGGTGCCTTGCTAGCGCTGGCGTTGTTATTTGGTGCCATCCTGGGGTTTGCCTCGATTCGCTTTAAGGTGAAAGGCGATCCGATTGTCGATCAGATCAATAATATTCTGCCCCAGACTCAGTGCGGCCAGTGCGGCTATCCGGGCTGTCGCCCTTATGCCGAAGCGATTGCCAATGGCGATGCCATCAACAAATGTCCCCCAGGTGGGCAGGCCACGGTGAACGCACTGGCTGACTTGCTGGATATGGCACCGCAGACGCTGGACGCCGACGATAGCCAAGCCAGTGTCACGCGGGTGGCTTACATTCGTGAAGCCGAGTGCATCGGCTGTACCAAGTGCCTGCAGGCTTGTCCGGTGGATGCCATTGTCGGTGCGGCGAAACTGATGCACACCGTATTGGCCGATGAGTGCACTGGCTGTGACTTGTGCGTGGACCCGTGCCCGGTGGAATGCATTGAAATGCGACCTGTGCCAGTCACGACCCGAACCTGGAGCTGGCCGTTGCCGGCCAGCGATAATTTGATTGCCACTGACCGCAGAGGGCAAGTGTCATGAATGCCCAAAGCAACGTAATAGCCACTTCAAAACGTAAAATCTGGCCGCTGACGGGCGGCGTTCATCCGCCAGAAAATAAACATCAGTCCACGGATAGACCAATTGCTCCGGTGCCCTTGCCGGAAGTGCTAATACTGTCGCTGTCACAACATGCCGGTACGCCGGCCGAACCGGTGGTGACAGTGGGCGAGAAAGTGCTTAAAGGCCAGTTGATTGCCAGAGCCTCCGGACTGATCAGCACCGCTTTGCATGCGCCCAGTTCCGGTGTGATCAGTGCCATTGAGCCGCGTCCGATTCCTCATCCTTCGGGCCTTAGTGGGCCGTGTATTGTTTTGACGACCGACGGCGCTGACCAATGGTGTGAACTAACGACAATCGATGACTATCGTCAGTTGCCGCCCGAGATTCTGGTAGCCAGAGTTCGTGATGCCGGCATCAGTGGTCTCGGTGGTGCCGGTTTTCCTACGGCCATCAAACTGTCGCTCGGTTTGCCTATCCAGACACTGATTCTCAATGGTACGGAGTGTGAACCTTACATAACCGCTGACGATATGCTGATGCGTGAGCGGGCAGAAGCGATTATTGCCGGGGCTGAAATTTTGCAATACATACTCGGTGCCAGTGAGTGCCTGATTGGTATTGAAGACAATAAGCCCGAGGCCATCGCTGCCATGCAGGTGGCGCTGGCCAACTCGACCAGTGCTGACAAGATGGAGATTGTCGTCTTTCCCACTATCTATCCCTCCGGCGGTGAGAAACAACTGATCCAGATTCTGACTGGTCAGGAAGTGCCCTCGGGCAAGCTGCCGGCGGATTTGGGTATGGTGGTACAAAACGTTGGCACTGCTGTCGCGGTGAAAGAAGCCATTATTGATGGCAAACCGCTGATTTCACGCATTACCACGTTGACCGGCGCTGCCTTGCAAACACCTCATAATGTGGAGACGCTGATTGGCACACCAGCACACCATTTGCTGCAACAGGCAGGCTTGCAAGAGTCCCAGTTATCCATGTTGGTGTTTGGTGGCCCGATGATGGGCTTTAGCGTCGAGCGGCTGGATATTCCGGTGACCAAGACATCTAACTGTCTGATCGCGGCAACGCTGGCAGAGTTTCCTGACGCGCCCGATCCCCTGGCCTGTATTCGCTGTGGATACTGCGCGCAAGCCTGTCCGTCATCCTTATTGCCGCAACAGCTCTACTGGTACGCCAGAGTGGAAAATTACGAGCAGTTGCTGCACCACAACCTGTTTGACTGCATTGAATGCGGTGCCTGTGCGTTTGTCTGCCCCTCAGCTATTCCACTGGTGCAGTACTACCGGGCGTCCAAAGGAGCCATTCGCACCCAAGAGGCCAAACACGTCAAATCAGAACTCTCCAAGGCGCGCTATGAAAACCGTCTGGCTCGATTAGCGCGGGAGAACGCAGAGAAAGAGGCAAAACGTAAAGCCAATGCTGAGCGTGCTGCCAGGCTCAAGACTGCCAAAGAGACAGAACAGACCACAGCGGCAGAGGAAGATCCTGTCCAGGCGGCCATTGCCCGGGCCAAGGCGCGCAAGGCGGAGGTCGGGGCATCAATTGCCAAGCCAGCGAAAGAGACGCTGTCTGCCAAACAAAAAGAGCTGAAAATTCAGCTTTCGGTAGCCAAGGCCCAGGCTAAAAAGACCGAAAGGGCGCTCATTGCGGCTCAAGCTGCTGGCGATGACGGCATTATCGAACAATTGACGTCTAATCTGGCCATGTTGAATGAACAGGTAGCCATGCTGGAACGGGAGTTCGAACGCAGTTCAGCGTTGGCAGAAAGTAAGGTTGAAAAGCCGGTGAAAAAAGAGCAACCCGCTTTGTCAGACGATGAGAAAAAGCGCAAAGTCGAGCTGGCAATGGCCAACGCTGCCGTGAAAAAACTGCAACGTGCCCTCGATAGCGCCAGCGAAGATGATGCGTTGGCCCTGAAGCAACAGCTGGCCGATGCGGAACAAAAAGTCGCTGATCTGAAGCAAGCGCTGGAGACTGGTTTATGAACAACTGTCGTGTGCTAACCCGCAAAGATTGCATTCGTGACAGACAGGTTACTGTTAATGGCTTTGATTAATAGCAGATCACCCGGCAGGGCCGGACAGACGTCGCCCTACGAATTAGGCCTGAACAACACGCAGCGGATTATGAGCTTGCTGGTGCTGGCCACGTTGCCGGGATTGCTGACACAGATCATATTTTTCGGTTGGGGAAGCCTGATCAATGTACTGTGGTGCGTATTGCTTGCCCTTGGCTGTGAGGCTTTGGTGCTGACTTTGCGTCGACGCTCCATAACCACCTGTTTGAGCGATTTCAGTGCCGTGGTGGTCGGAGTACTGCTTGGGCTGGCTTTGCCACCTTTTGCGCCCTGGTGGTTATCGCTGGTGGCAATATCATTCGCCATGATCATCGGCAAACATCTCTATGGTGGCCTTGGGCAAAACCCCTTTAACCCAGCCATGCTCGGCTATGTGTTGGTATTGATCTCCTTCCCACAGGAAATGACGGCGTGGCTGCCACCACTGGGACTTGAGGGGCATAACAACAGCCTGGGCGATGCCGCAGCCGCCATTTTCGGACAAGGCGTGGATGCCGTCAGTATGGCGACGCCACTGGATGTATTGAAAGAGAACAGCAGCCTGACCATCAATGAGTTGTGGCAAGCCAATCCGGTCTTCGACGGTATGGCGGGGCGTGGCTGGCTCTGGGTTAACCTGGCATACCTGGCTGGGGGGCTTTTCCTGCTCTGGCGCAAGGTGTTCACTTGGCACGCACCGGTGGGCATGTTGGCAGCCATCACCATCATGGCAACGCTGTTCTGGAACGGCAGCGGCTCCGATAGCCACGGTTCACCGATATTTCAGCTGCTTAGCGGCGCTACCATGTTGGGGGCCTTTTTCATTGTTACCGATCCGGTCAGTGGCGCGACCAGTAAGCGTGGTCGTCTGATTTTTGGTATCGGGGTAGGCGTTATGGTCTACGTTATTCGCGCCTGGGGCGGTTATCCGGACGGTGTCGCCTTTGCCATCTTGCTGATGAATATGGCCGCACCCACCATCGACTACTACACCCAACCACGCACCTATGGCCACCAACGGGCCAACAAAGGCATGCCAAAGAAGGATTGAATAATGGGTGATGGCCAGATTCCACTGAAAACGGATGACGCAACACCTGGTCTGCGCCAGAGTGTATTACGTAGCAGCATCGGGCTGGGATTGTTTGCCGTCTTGACCGTCGGGTTGATCTCGGTGACCTGGGTCGTGACCCAGGAAAAAATCCATACCCAGGTACGTGCCTATGAAGCCAAGGCATTGATGGAAATATTACCGGCTGGTACTCACGATAATGTGCTGGTTGACGCAAAAATCCGGCTGGAACCGGCCCGGTTGTTGTCCAGCCCTGGTCAGCGTATAGCTTACGTGGCCCTGAAAGATGGTGAGGTATCGGCGGTTATCCTGCCCGTCACCGCGCCGGACGGCTATAGCGGACGCATTGAGCTGTTGGTGGGTATTAATCGTAACGGCACTCTGGCCGGTGTGCGCGCTATTACTCACAAAGAGACACCGGGATTGGGTGACAAGATTAATACCAACGTCAGTGACTGGATACTCAGTTTTGCCGGCAAGTCGCTGAGCAATCCCGGCACTGAAGGCTGGGCGGTACAAAAAGACGGTGGTGAGTTTGACCAGTTTACCGGCGCTACCATTACGCCAAGGGCGGTGGTGGCTGCGGTGTATCGGGCGCTGCAGTACTTTGAGGAAAATCGCAATACCCTGCTCGACCCGCTCAGAATAAACAATGAGGTGAGTCGTTATGACGGATAACATCGCCGCGAAAAGCAGCGCGGCGCATATTGCGCTTAACGGTCTCTGGAAAAATAACCCGGCATTGGTGCAATTGCTCGGGCTGTGTCCATTGCTCGGGGTATCGAGCAGTGTGGTTAATGCCCTGGGGCTTGGGCTGGCCACAATGATGGTGGTGACCGGCTCTAATGTTGCAGTCTCGCTGATACGACGGCAGATAAACGACGCAATTCGTTTGCCAGTGTTTGTGATGATCATTGCCGCCTTCACCACCTGCATTGAGCTGCTAATGCAGGCATACACTTACGAGTTGTACCGCGTACTGGGTATTTTTATCCCACTGATCGTGACCAATTGCGTCATTCTTGGGCGTGCTGATGGTTTTGCTTCACGCAACCCTGTATTGCCCGCGGCTCTGGATGGCCTGATGATGGGGACCGGCTTTGCCGTTGTCCTGGTGCTGCTTGGGGCACTGCGGGAGGTGATTGGTCAGGGAACACTATTTGCCAATATGGATCTGCTGTTAGGATCGGTTGCCAAGGATTGGACCATGACCATAATTCCAAACTATAAGCAATTCCTGTTTGCCATTTTGCCACCGGGTGCTTTTGTCTTTATGGGTTTTTTGATTGCGCTGAAAAACATTATTGATCGGCGTTTGGCAGAGCGGCGCAAAAGCCGCGCTTCGGCTGCCCCTAAAGAGAGCCGCCGGGTGCGGGTGACCGGGAATGTTTGATCCATAGTTGCATCGCATACAGTTGTGTTCAGGAGCGGGCAGCGCAACTGGCGGACTCAACCCGATGTGGGTATGACCTGGACTCCTCAGGCCTGGTGACACATGGGGGAAGCAGCGGACGAATTTTGGCTCTCGGTAAGCCGTCGGTAAGCTCTCGCAGCATCCGTCATGGGTGTAGTGAAGTAGCGAAATGGCAGGGTGTACTCCAGTACTGTATCGATAACCCGGTAGCCAATGGACTTATTCCCCCGATAGGCAAATTCAATGCCAGAGAGAGCACCGAGTGTGGCAATCACCGGCACTGATACCGTCAGTACTGACGCTGCCGCAATTGTTACCTTAAAACCCAGCCACGCAGCTGGTAACCACGCGACAAGGTATGAACCCACGGTACCGATATCAGCGCCGCGCACTGCGTAATCATGAATGGTTTTTCGCAGCGGTTGATTGATCTCGTCTGACGTACCAAGTCCGCAGGCTTTCAGCAGACCACAGGCGCTACCCAGCAAACCGCCAACAGCACCACCCACCGTAACGGCAACCTTGTGACTGCCATAGAAAACCCAGCAGTAGGGCTGGAGTGCTGCCATCAGACCATTCAGAAAACCAAACAGACCAGCACAATATCCCGGATTTCCACTGAACAAGAGCCGTTGAAACATGCTGTCATAGTGACTCTCCGGTGAGAGATCAGGCGCCTGGGCAAGTTCGGGCATCGAGCTCGCAATCAGAGCATCCGGCAAGTTGCAGATAAAACTGGCAGGACGATCAACACGTACTGCGAAATTCATAGACGCTCCGTGAAAATAGTGAATTACCTGGGAATGCCTCCCGCCCTTGTCGGGATACTGTCGGAATACAGCCGGGATTCAGCATACCGATCTATTAACTAGTCTGTTTGGTTAGTCAGTTACAATGGCAGCAAAGTTCCCGTTATTATTGTTCGCCAAATTTATCTAATAAAAAACAGGCAACCAAAGCCGTACCAATAAACCCGGACACAATAATGATTGGTAGCGAAGCATAGCCCAATACAGTCCAGGTCAGACTCTCTAATCCACTCATATTTTTTTACTCCTTACCAGCCTTCAACGCCGTGCATATTCGGCAACTCATGGGCAATTCCCTTGTGGCAGTCAATGCAGGTTTCACCGGTAGGCGGTTGTTTGTCTGTGCCCAGCATGGCTCGCTGGTGAGCTACCGATGCCCGTACCGACTGCTCGGAAAAGTCCATGGAATCAAAGTTGTGGCAGTTACGACACTCCTGGGAGTTATTGGCTTTCATCCGTGCCCACTCGCGCTCGGCCATTTCACGACGGTGTGCTACAAACTTCTCGCGAGTATCAATCTTGCCGGTGATTTTCCCCCACACTTCCTTGCTGGCCTGAAGTTTACGGGTCATTTTTGCCGTCCACTCCTTTGGCAAATGACAGTCGCTACACTCAGCCTTGACTCCGGAGCTGTTACTGTAGTGGACGGTGGACTTATATTCCTCGTAAACATTATCCTTCATTTCGTGGCAACTAATGCAGAACTCCTCAGTACTGCTTAATTCCATTCCCTTGTTGAACCCACCCCAGAATACGACACCTGCAATAAAACCGAAGGCGAGAATCACGCCCATGGAAATTTTTCCTGCTGGCGTAGTCAGCAGCTTCCAGTAACGTTTCAGAAAAAATTCCTTGCTCATAATCTTGATGTTCCCGGGCGCTTATTTCTGTAGAGCATCTACAGGTTTGAACTGGTTCTCCTGCAGCGACCCACCCTCAGCTTGGGTAACATGGCATTGCAAGCAGAGATAACGACCCGGGGCGACGTCTGCCAGTTGCTGGCCATCACGGTTGACGAAGTGGGTCACGCTGATCCGGGTTGCCCGCCATTTGCTGGCGTTTTTCCAGCTATGGCAATTCAGGCAGCTATTCACATTCCGGTTGGTGACGTAGTTACGGATGCCATGGGGAATCAGCGGTGGCTGCTCCACAAAGTCACGCTCCATGACGGTATCGCTCTCCAGCACCTTTTTCATGGTGGCAGCCGGAGCTTCGGTGGAAAGATCGTGGGTGCGCAGTGACTTCAGCCCTCCGGTCTCGCTGGCACCGGCTGAGCCGGAAAGCAGTGTTATTAATACCAGTGCGCTGCTCAGTATCTTGATGCTCTGTTTCATCTTGTATCCGTTAAGACGAACGGTTCGTCTATTTGCAAATCAGGTTCTGAATGAACGACCTGAGGCAGGCCGTTCAATGGTGGTCAAGCCTTGATGACTTTCACCGCCAGTTTCTTGTAATCGGTCTCTTTGGACAGCGGGTCTGTAGCATCAAGAACCAGCTTGTTGACCAGCTGGCTGGCGTCAAAAAACGGCATAAACACCAGACCTTTTGGTGGACGATTGCGGCCCCGGGTTTCCACTCGTGTGCGTACCTCACCACGACGGGAAATGACTTTCACTTCCATACCACGGCGCACACCCCGTGCAGCAGCGTCATCCGGGTGCATATAGACGACAGCATCCGGGAAAGCTTTATACAGTTCAGGTACACGACGGGTCATGGTGCCAGTGTGCCAATGCTCCAGTATCCGGCCAGTGGATAACCACAGGTCATACTCGGCGTCCGGTGATTCGCACGGTGGCTCATAGGGCAGGGCAAACAGCCACGCTTTGCCATCGGGTTTGCCATAGAAGCGGATTTCTTCGCCCGCTTTCACATAAACGTCGTAACCCTCACGGAAGCGCCAGCGGGTCTCTTTGCCATTGACTACCGGCCAGCGCAGACCGCGGTGCTGGTGGTACATATCAAATGGCGCCAGGTCATGCGCTTTGCCCCGACCAAAGGTGGCATACTCTTCGAACAGGCCTTTTTGCACATAAAATCCAAAGTGCTCGCTTTCCTGATTCATACGACCCTTGAAGTCGGTCATCGGGAACTTATCCACCTGGCCATTGCGGAACAAGACGTCAAACAGTGTCTTGTCACGCAGTTGCGGCGCTTTGGCCAGCAGTTCGTCTGACCAGACTTCCTCAACCTTGAAACGCTTGGCAAACTCCATCAGCTGCCACAGGTCGGACTGTGCTCCGGCCGGTGGTGTCACTTGCTGATACCACATCTGGGTGCGCCGCTCGGCATTGCCGTAAGCACCTTCTTTTTCCACCCACATGGCGGTGGGCAAAATCAGGTCGGCGGCTTGTCCGGTCACTGTCGGGTAGGGGTCAGACACCACGATAAAGTTGTCCGGGTTGCGATAACCGGGCAGTGACTCATGGTTGAGGTTGGGAGCGGCCTGCATGTTGTTGTTGCACATCACCCAGTAAGCGTTTAGTTTGCCGTCTTTGAGCATGCGGTTTTGCTGGACAGCGTGATAGCCCGGTTTGGTGGGAATAGTGCCTTCAGGCAAGTGCCAGAGGTGCTCGGCAAAATCGCGGTGTTTCTTGTTGGTCACTACCATGTCGGCCGGCAGCCGGTGGGTGAAGGTGCCCACTTCCCGGGCAGTGCCGCAGGCAGACGGTTGCCCCGTCAGGGAGAATGGCCCATTGCCTGGTTCGGAGATCTTGCCCGTTAGCAGGTGAATGTTGTAGATGATGTTGTTCATCCATACGCCACGGGTATGCTGATTGACGCCCATGGTCCACAGGGACATAACCTTGGTCTTTGGGTCGGCGTACATTTTCGCCAGTGCTTCGAGACTGTTAACCGGAACGCCGGACATCTGCGAGACTTTCTCGACATCATATTCGCGGACAAAAGCGGCGAACTCGTCGAAGCTGATCTCACTGGAACCGCCATTGCCGGGGTTTTTTGCCTGCATTTCCAACGGATTGTCCGGGCGCAGGCCGTAACCGATATCGGTCACACCCCGGCGAAACTGGGTGTGTTTTTGCACAAAAGCCTGGTTTACCGCACCATTTTCAATGATGTAATTACAGATGTAGTTGCCAATGGCCAGGTCAGATTGTGGAGTAAATACAATGGGGTTGTTGGCCAGCTCAAAAGAGCGGTTTTTGAAGGTAGACAGAACCGCTACCTGAACATGGGGATGGGACAGCGCCCGATCAGCAATACGAGACCAGAGAACCGGATGCATTTCCGCCATATTGGCACCCCAAAGCACAAATGCGTCTGCGTTCTCAAAGTCGTCATAACAACCCATCGGTTCGTCGATGCCGAAGGTACGCATGAAGCCCACCACGGCAGAAGCCATACAGTGTCGTGCGTTAGGGTCAAGATGGTTAGAGCGAAAACCCGCTTTCATCAGTTTGACGGCAGCGTACCCTTCCCAGACGGTCCATTGGCCGGAACCGAACATGCCAACGGGCGGCATATCGTCGGAGTTGCGCGTGTCTTTGATGGCCTCTTTCCACTTTTGCGCCATGAGGTCGAAGGCTTGGTCCCAGGTGATCGGCGTAAATTCACCATCCTTGTCGTATTGTCCGTCCTTCATGCGTAGCAGTGGAGTGGTCAGACGATCCTGGCCGTACATGATTTTCGACAGGAAGTAACCTTTGATACAAGTCAGGCCACGGTTAACTGGCGATTCCGGGTCCGCTTGTGTTGCTACTACGCGGTCGTCTTTGGTACCGACCAGTACCGAGCAGCCAGTACCACAAAAACGACAGGGAGCTTTATCCCAGTGGATTTGGGTTTCCTTGCTGCTGGTGATCAGGTTGGTTGCTGAGGCACTCGTGCTTATACCGGCTGCGGCTGCAGCGGCGGCAATGGCACTGCTTTTCATAAAGCTGCGCCGACTTTGTTTGAGGTTTCCTTGGTCTGACATAACGGTCACTCCTGATGGGTGTAAACCAGAGCGGAGGACAGGACGCCTTCGGCTGCACTGATTTGAGAAATTCGATCGACCATAATCTTTTCGCCCGGGGATTCTTCCACAGTGACGACCAGTTTGCCTTGCGGGCTTCTGTCGTGCACTTCAACGCCGGATAGCTGATGTAAGCGTTCGGCGACTGCGTCAACTTGTTCGGGTCTGGTGCACACCACCAGCGCACAAATGGCACCGACGGCGTCTGGTGAGATATCTGATGAGATAAAAGTCATGGCAGCTCCATGCCCATAGCCTGTGCTGGACAGGCAGCAACGCACTCACCGCAACCTGTGCACAGTTCGTTGTTAATCATCGGTGCAGCAAGACCGCCGGGCCTGAGCTGAAAACCAATGGCTTGTGGTTCACAGAACTCTTCACAGGTGCGACAGTGAATTTGGTTCAGAGCCAGACAGTGGTTGCTGACTCGGGCTACCACTGCCCAGGGCTTTTGCTGCTCGGCACTGAGTACGCCGTGTTGACAGGCAGCGACGCATTGGGCACAGAAGTTGCAATGGGCCTGACTGAAGTCTGCCTCGGGAAAACCGCCGCTGCCCTTGATGAGTAGATTCGTCTCGCACTGGGCGATGCACTGACCACAGCGCTGGCACTGATCGGTAAACAGCGCTTCGGAAATTGCCCAGGGCGGCCGGATGATATCGACGTGATGCGATCGCCCCCGGAGAAACTGTCGTCTTGATGAACCTGTAAGCATATGTTTGTGTTGTATTGGTGGTAAAACGACTGGTCAAAATCTAAATAGGTTCGTATCTTAGCGCTCTGCTGGCGGGAGGAAATGGCGGTAAATACGGGCAGATGCAGGGATTGGCAGGGGCGTGTACCTCTAAATAGGTATGTGGCTTCCCCGTGGGTGGGGGGAGTCTCGCTGGTTGTCGCTTTTTTCAGCTTTTTTTAGCAAGGTCGCACTATAAGGGCGGTTGGAATAACTATTTAGAGGTATATGGCCAAAGTTGCCGTGGGGGTTGATCTGGGTCAATTAACTGTGCGCCTGTCATTACAGCATAAGGGACTACTCTGCATAGGCAGTATTTGCCTAATGGCGCTGCTCAGTGTCGGGTCATCGCTCTGGTTCGCCCTGATTTCAGACAGCGATGCCGCGGCCATTAATATTGCCGGTTCCTTACGCATGCAGTCCTGGCGGCTGACCGAACAGGTTGTAGTACCGGAGTTAAGCACTCCGCAAGCTCTGGCAAAGCTGATTGAGATATACGACGAAAGCATTACGACTGAGCCTCTTGCCCGGCTTTATGAGCGTAATGATGTGCTCGGGGAGCGTTATCGCAGCGTGCTGGTGGAGTGGCGTCAGCACATGCGGCCACTGCTGCTGAATCCGGCAGACTATGCCGTTTTCGTTGCCCTGGTACCGGAGTTTGTTGACAACATTGATGCCATGGTTAATGCCTTGCAACTGAACACTGAGCAGAAACTCAACCAACTGGTGTTTGTTGCGGTGGCTATGTTGCTGGGTATTATCCTGGTCGCCTTTTTTGTCTTTCGATTTATACGACGTGATTTACTCAATCCTCTGGCCGATCTGGCTGCGGCAGCCTGTCAGGTACGCCATGGCAATTTCAGCAATTTGTCGCTGACCTATTGCGGCAACAACGAAGCAGGCCAGTTAACGAGTGCCTTCAACCAGATGGCAGCGGATTTATCACGGTTATACGAAAACCTTGAAGAGCAAGTCGAGGAGCAGACCCGGGCGCTGGCGCAGTCTAACAAAGCCCTGGAGTTGCTGTATCGCGCCTCCCAGCAGTTTGCCGTTAATCCCTACGATGAACACGTACTGGCCGCCATGATGGCTGATTGGCAACAATTGTTGCATCTGGGTAGCTGTCAGCTTTGCCTGTCAAACTGCGCCGACAGTCTGAAACTGAAAAAAATCACCACGACAGGTGCTGGTGCGCCGTGTTTGCCGGAAGCGTGCGCGTCCTGTCTTTGTCGACAAGAACCCGTCACGAATACCAGGCAATATGATTTTAACCTCAGTGTCAAACGACATATGTTTGGTTTTATGCGAGTAAGTCTGCCAAGTGACAGATTGTTGCCAGAAGAGAGTCAGCAATGGTTGCAAACCTTTGCGGAAATTCTTGGTACATCACTGCACCAAAGCAGCTTGCAAATGCAAAAACAACGTCTGTTGTTGATGGAGGAACGATCAGTTATTGCCAGAGAGTTACACGATTCACTGGCTCAGGCGCTTTCCTACCAGAAAATTCAGGCGCTACGGCTCAAACGAAAACTGACGAAAACGGACGTTTATCCCCAGGTGGAAAAAGTCCTGTCTGACTTGCAGGAGGGGCTGAACAGCGCTTACTCCCAGTTGCGAGAGCTACTCAGAACCTTCCGTCTGACGGTTGCAGACGGTGATTTTGAAAGCGCACTGAGCCAAACCATTGATGAGTACCGGGTGCGTGAAACCTCACTGGCCTTTACTCTGGATTACCAGCTGCGCTATTGCAGCGTGGATGCCCATCAGCAGATTCATATCCTGCAAATTGTTCGTGAAGCATTGAGCAATGCTATTCAGCACGCCCGGGCGACAGCTGTGCGCGTCAGCTGTGCCCAAGCTGACGAGGGGCGTATCGCTATTGTTGTGGAAGATAACGGCATTGGCATCAGCAATATTCGCGCGGTGAGTGGCCACTATGGCACCACCATCATGCGTGAGCGAGCCGCCAGCATGAAGGGGGGGAGTCTGGAGTTTCAAGCCAGTCGCACGGGTGGCGTTGCGGTGCGTCTGGTGTTTTCGGTTTGAAATTGCGCCCTGGCGCAAAAAATATTGGTTTGGCCGACTCGCTGGGATGTCACGATTGTGTTAAAAAGAACCGCTCAAAAAATGTCTGAGCCATTCGGGGCTAAAAAATTGCAGGATGATTGACAACACTGAAACAACCAGCATTCTCCTGATTGACGATCATCCCTTGTTAAGAAAAGGGCTGGGTCAACTGCTGGATGAAGAAGCGCACTTGAGTGTTGTTGGTGAAGCCGGCGACGGTGAAACTGGCCTAAGCCTGGCGGTTGAACTGGAACCCGACCTGATACTGCTCGATTTGAACATGAAAGGGATGGATGGGCTGGCCTGTCTGAAAGCCATGCGTAAAACGGGCGTTACCTCGCGGGTAATCACGTTGACGGTGTCCGAGCACCCTGAGGACATTGCGGCCATGTTTCGGGCAGGCGCCGATGGCTATTTGCTCAAGGATATGGAGCCCGAAGCATTGCTCGATAAGATCAGCGATGCAGCAACGGGTAAGTTAGTGGTTGATGATCGTCTGGCTGGTGTCCTGGCATCGGTGCTGCGACCGCAACGTGAAGACGGGAATAAACTGGCTGACTTGACACCAAAAGAGCGCGAGGTGCTTTGCTTTATCGCCGAAGGGAATCCCAACAAAGTGATCGCCCGGAAACTGGCCATCAGCGAAGGCACCGTTAAGGTGCATGTGAAAAGGTTATTAAAAAAATTGGACGTTCGCTCCAGAGTTGCGGCTGCGGTCTGGTGGGTGAACCATAAGGAATAATTGCGCCGGATTTCCACGAAGTTTTTCGAAATGGCTGAAGTGGGAAGACCAAAGGAAGACTGAAGACTAAAGATAGCAACGATGCTTTCAGAAACGATTCCGTGTGCAGGGGCTTCCCGTCCAGACTTCAGGCAGATTATAATTTGTGCGCCAATCAGCTTCCAACAAGAGAAGGCAGACGCAACATGGCAGAAGGCGCCAGGGTGGCAAAACAGATTTTTCGCGTACTGAGTAGCAATGGACGGAAAAGGTAAGACACTTGCTCGAGCTGGTAAATGTGGGCTGTGAACGAGATGACAGAATTCTCTTTACAGGCCTTTCCATAACGTTGCTGCCCGGACAGCTGATGCAGATTGAAGGTGCCAATGGCAGCGGCAAGACCACGCTGCTGCGCGTGCTCGCTGGTCTGTCCGGTGATTATCGCGGTGACGTTTTATGGGGCGGAAACAAGCTCACCAGCGTGTACGCTGACTTCCGGCTGGTCACTTTTTACCTTGGTCATAAACCCGCCATAAAGCATGAGCTGACGCCGGTGGAGAATATGCGCTGGCGTGCCAGCCTGCGTAATGAGTCCCGTAGCGAACAACAGATTATTACTGCGCTCAATCGGGTAGGGCTTGGCGCATTTGCCGACGTGCCCTGCGGGCAGCTTTCGGCCGGTCAGCACCGGCGGGTGGCACTGGCTGATCTGTCCATCACTGACGCCAGACTCTGGATTCTCGACGAGCCTTTTACAGCCATTGATGTACATGGTGTTGCCTGGCTTGAGACTGTTCTGGCTAATCATATAAATAGCGCTGGTATGGTGATAATGACTAGCCATCAGCGACTGTCAGATATATCCGGATCGGTGACCAGCGTCCGATTGGCAGATTTCTCGCAACCGGTGACAGAACAATTCGTGGATGACGGAGGCGTTTTTTTGTGAGCGAACGAACGCCTGGCAGCTGGCAAGCTTTTTTCAGTGTGATCCGACGGGATTTGCTCCTGGCTTTTCGCTCGCCGGGTCAGACTTTAAATCCGATGGCGTTCTATCTGATGGTGGCCAGCCTGTTTCCCTTGGGGATCGCGCCGGAAAAAGCGCTGTTATCCCAGTTGGCCGGCGGCATTGTCTGGATTGGTGCGCTGCTGGCGGTGCTGCTCTCCCTGGACTCGCTGTTTCGTTCTGACCAGGAAGATGGTTCCCTGGATCAGTTATTGCTCTCGTTCCATCCACTGCCCCTGTTGGTACTGGCCAAAATCACTGCCCACTGGCTAACCACCGGCTTGGCGCTGATTGTTATGGCACCGATACTGGCCTTGATGCTGCATCTGCCAACCGCGGCATTTCCGGCATTGATGTTCAGCCTTTTGCTGGGTACGCCCCTGATGAGTCTGGCCGGTGGTATTGGGGCAGCACTGACGGTGCGCGTCCAGCGTGGCGGCTTGTTGCTGACGCTGTTGTCTCTGCCCCTTTATATTCCGGTGCTGATTTTTGGCACCACAGCCGTACAAAGTGCCATGGATGGTATGGATTACAACGGGCACTTACTGTGGCTTGGAGCGCTGCTGGTGCTGGGAGTCTGTCTTGCTCCCCTGGCGATAGCGGCGTCACTGCGCATAGTTGCCGATGGCTAAATGGTGCAACATTTTTATGGGTACTCGATGAACTGGACTTTTTTCCACAGGCTGGGCTCGCCCAAGTGGTTTTATGATATCAGTGGCCGCTGGCTGCCCTGGCTGGCAGCCATTTCGGCGCTGTTAATGGCCACTGGCCTGATTTGGGGGTTGCTGTTTGCTCCACCGGACTACCTGCAGGGCAACAGCTATCGGATTATCTTTTTGCATGTACCTACGGCGTTTCTGGCATCTGCCGTCTATGTGATGATGGCCTGCGCCGGTGCCGTTACTCTGATCTGGAAGATCAAACTGGCGGACGTTGCCCTTAAATGTATGGCACCCATTGGTGCTTCTTTCTGTCTGCTCGCCCTGATCACCGGTGCCATCTGGGGCAAACCCACCTGGGGGACTTGGTGGGTATGGGATGCGCGGTTGACTTCTGTACTGATTCTGCTGTTTCTCTATGTGGGCGTGATTGCCTTGCGCGGGGCGATTCACAGCAGCACCACGGCAGCGAAAGCCTGTGCGGTGCTGACTATTGTCGGTGTGGTGAATATTCCGATCATCAAGTTCTCGGTGCAGTGGTGGAATACCTTGCACCAGGGCGCCACGCTGAAACTAACTGAAAAACCCGCCATGGCGCCGGAAATGCTCTGGCCGCTACTGATCTCGATTCTGGCGTTTTATCTCTTTTTTACCGCTGTGCTGCTGCTGCGTATGAGAACGGAAATACTGACTCGTGAGCGACGGACACAGTGGGTACAACAACGGGTGGGGGGCTGACCTGTGTATTTTCAAGATATTACCAGTTTGCTGCACATGGATGGGCACGGCATATACGTCTGGTCCACATATGCCGTTGGATTGTTGATCGTTGCCTACAACGTGCTGATACCGGTGCTGCACAAGAAACAGGTGATTGGGCAAATCAAACGACAAATTATTACTGAAAAGCAGGCGCGAGCAGAAAAAACAGTCGCTATTGAACCGTAATCGGTTCAGGCGTATCCGCGTACTGTCAAGAGTCAGAAATGACTTGAGTGTTGCCAAAAATAGAGAGGTGTTGCGTGAATCCAGTGCGTCGACAGCGTTTGTTGCTGATTCTGTTACTGCTGGCCGGTGTCGGTCTGGCCACTACTCTGGCGCTGTTCGCCTTGAAGGAGAACATTAACCACTACTTCTCACCAAATCAGATCGTCAATGGCGAAGCGCCCATTGGCCAGAGGATTCGCGGCGGAGGCATTGTCGTGCCGGGTTCGTTAGAGCGTAACCCTGATGACCTGACCGTGATTTTCAAAATTGAGACCGGTGGCGCTGAGGTCGAAGTGGAATACACCGGCATTCTGCCGGATCTGTTCCAGGAAGGGCAGGGGATCGTCGGCACCGGTAAGCTGGATAAAAACCGTCGTTTTATTGCTGACGAACTGCTGGCCAAACACGATGAAAACTATATGCCGCCGGAAGTGCAGGACGCCATTGATAAAGCGCATGGTACGCCATAATACGCAATTTTAATGGGCGTTTCTTTAATGGGCGTTTCTTTAATGAGAGCTTCTTTAATGAGAGCATCATCCGGGTTTTTTGACCAGCCCAGCGCCTTGGGTAAACGGAATCGGTAACACGAATGAAACCATGTACTCAGTTCACCGTAATGAATGGCAATAATTGCTCATCCCAACGTCTGAAATCAGCCTGAGCTTTAAGGGGTTAAGTGAATGAATCCTGAACTGGGGCTGCTTGCCCTGATCCTGGCGACCTGTCTGGCGGTACTGCAAAGTATTATTCCGCTGGTCGGCAGTTACAGTGGTCGCTTGTCGTGGATGGCAGCGGGCAAGTCGCTGGCCGCAGGGCAGTTTGTTTTTGTGTTGCTGTCGTTTGTCTGTCTGGCCACGGCCTTTTTGACCGATGACTTTACCGTCAAGTATGTGGCCAATAACTCCAACTCCCTGCTACCGGACATCTACAAATTGACCGCTACTTGGGGCGGTCATGAAGGATCTTTGCTGTTATGGATTCTGACTCTGGCCGGTTGGGGCATGGTGGTCAGTTTGCGCTGCAATAAATTGCCGCCGGAACTCTCTGCCAGAGTGCTGTCGGTGCTGGGTATGGTCAGTGTCGGCTTCTTGTTGTTTATCCTGGTGACCTCCAACCCTTTTGAGCGAATGCTGCCTTTTCCGCCCCAGGATGGCGCTGATCTGAACCCACTGTTGCAAGACGTGGGCATGATTTTTCATCCGCCCATGCTTTATATGGGCTATGTGGGCTTTGCTGTGGTTTTTGCTTTTGCCATCGCCGCACTGTTAGGTGGCCAGCTGGACAGCGCCTGGGCGCGCTGGGTTCGGCCATGGACGACAGTAGCTTGGTGTTTTCTGACCCTGGGCATCGCCCTGGGCAGCTGGTGGGCCTATTATGAGCTAGGCTGGGGCGGCTGGTGGTTTTGGGACCCGGTGGAAAACGCGTCGCTGATGCCCTGGCTGGCTGGTACTGCCCTGATGCACTCGTTGGCTGTGACCGAAAAGCGTGGCCTGTTTAAAAGCTGGACGCTGCTGCTGGCCATTGCCACGTTCTCCCTGAGCCTGTTCGGTACTTTCTTGGTGCGCTCCGGAGTGCTGACCTCGGTGCATGCCTTTGCCAGTGATCCCGCGCGAGGCCTGTTTATTCTGGTGTACCTGATGGTGGTGGTGGGGGCTTCCCTGGCACTGTTCGCTGTGCGAGCACCGCAGATGGGCAGTCGCATTACCTTTTCCTTATTGTCCAAAGAGACGCTGTTGCTGGTGAATAATATTTTGCTGGCAGTCAGCTGCGCCACGGTGCTGCTTGGCACTATGTTTCCATTGCTGGTGGACGCGCTGGGGTTGGGCATGATCTCGGTGGGCCCACCCTACTTTAACGCGCTGTTTGTGCCCCTGGCTCTGTTATTGGGTTTTGCGCTGGGTATCGGCGTCTTGCTGAACTGGAAACGCAGCTCATTTAGCGACTTGCTGCAACAGGTTCGCTGGATTGCTCCGGCGTCAGTGCTGGGTGGCGTTGCTTTTGCTTTATTCTACGCCGACCGTTTTATTGTCGCTGAAGCACTGGCAATGACTGTCGTATTGTGGCTAGTGCTAACTGCTGGGCGCGATATTTTCAACAAAACCCAAAATGCACGACAAAAAAATTCTATTTTGGCCAGTGTGCAAAAACTGCCCGCTTCTTACCTGGGGATGCACCTTGCCCACATTGGTCTGGCTGTGACCATTATTGGTGCGGCGATGACGTCAGGATACAGCGAGCAGCGGGACGTGCGTATGGGGCGTGGCGACACCGCCCGGCTGGGTCAATACACGTTTCGTTTTGATGGTGTTACCCAGGAGCAAGGGCCGAACTACGTTACCGATACCGGGGTTATCTCAGTATTTGACCAGCGACGTCAGATTACGGTTTTGCGGCCAGAGAAGCGGGTTTACAGCGTTCGGGGGATGCCCATGACTGAAGCCGGTATTGATCCGGGCCTGACCCGCGACATTTATGTTGCCTTGGGAGAGCCGCTTGGTGGTGGCAGCTGGGCCGTTCGTTTGCATATTAAACCCTATGTGCGCCTGATCTGGCTGGGTGCGATTTTTATGGCTCTCGGTGGGCTGCTGGCCGTGTGCGACAAACGCTATCGGATTCGCCTGAAGAAAAAACAGGCCAACCTCAAGCCCGGACTGGCTTTGGGGGCCGAAGTATGAAGCGCTGGCAACTGTTTCTACCCCTGGCATTTTTTCTGATTCTTTGTGTTCTGCTCTATAAGGGGCTCTTTCTGGAAAATAAAACAGAGCTGCCTTCAGCTTTGCTCAATAATCCGGTGCCGGCATTTAGTCTGACAACACTGAGCAATCCGCAGCAGATCGTTACTGCGGAAGATTTAAAAGGACAGGTGTTCCTGCTGAACGTCTGGGGTTCCTGGTGCCCGTCTTGCCGGGCTGAGCATCCCTATTTACTCGCTCTGCAAGCGCAAGGGGTGCAAATTATTGGCCTGAACTATAAAGATGATCGTGCACAGGCGCAGCAGTGGTTGCAGCGTTATGAAGATCCCTACCTGTTCAATATTTTTGACCCAGAGGGCAAGCTGGGTCTGGATTTGGGGGTTTATGGCTCACCGGAAACATTCCTGGTCGATAAGGACGGCGTTATTCGCTACAAGCACATTGGTGTTGTCGATAACCGGGTGTGGGCGCAAACGCTGCAGCCACGTTACGAGCTGTTGCAACAGGAGGCTGCGCCATGACAGTTGCTATACGCGCTTTTTGGGTATCCGCACTGAAGAACAGGACAAAAAGGAAAATGCCATCAGGCATCGTTTATTCTGAGTCCGTCGAAAGATGCTGTCATCGTGCTGCGGTTTTTAGCATTTTTTTAAAACACTGCCTGTTAGCAATGCTCTCGGTCTTTATTTTGACGACTGCACAAGCGGCCGTTATTGACAGTTATGAGTTTGCCAGCCCGGAACAGGAAGCCCAGTTCTTTCGCCTGAACAGCGAGTTGCGCTGCCCACAGTGTCAAAATCAGTCCATTGGTGATTCCAATGCTCCCATTGCCCAGGACCTGCGTCGTGAAGTGCACCGTATGATTGTGCAGGAGCAGGCTGACGACGACACCATTGTGCAGTTTATGCTGGTGCGTTACGGCGATTTTGTTCTCTATAAGCCCAGAATGAATGCGACCACGGCAGTGTTGTGGTTGGGACCGCTGGTACTGCTGTTGCTGGGCCTGTTGGTGTTATGGCGCTTGTTGCGTCGTCACCGGGCGCAAGCGTCCGGGCTGGACGAGCAGGAGCGGGCAGCCCTGAAGAAAATACTGGATGATCAATAATGGAATTTTGGTTAATTGCAACGACGATGATTTTGGTGGCCATGGCACTGGTAGCCATGCCCATGATGCGTGCCCCACGCCAGGAAATGGTTTCTGACCAGAATGCCAATGTCGCTTATTTCAGGGAACAGGAACAGGAGTTGGCCGGGCAAGTTGATCAGGGAGTGATCAGCGGGGAAGACGCACAGCAGGTGCGTGCCGAGCTGGAGAAAAAACTGCTCAACGACATGGCCGGTGCTACGCAGGTCAGTTACCAGTCAGAGTCCGGTAGATGGCTGCCTGTAGCGATTGCGTTGCTGGTGCCAGTGCTGGCCATTCCGCTTTACATGCAGCTCGGTGCCAGTACAGAAATAAACGTCACACGACTTATGATGTCGCCAGACGCTACACCGCAGCAAGTAACGCAGGCGCTGGCAAACTGGAGCGAGAAGCGCCCGGAGAATGTCCAGGTACTTTATATGCTCGGTGGCCGTTACCTGAACGCTGGTGATTACCAACAGGCCCAAGACGTTTTTCTGCGTCTCTACCAGGCCACCGATGGTAGCCCGGAGGCAGCTGCGGAGTCAGCGCAGGCTATTTTCCTGGCCAACAACAATACGGTGACCGAACAGGCGAGAAACCTTTATCAGGAAGCTTTGCTCAAGGATGGCAACAACATTACTGCGCTTGGTCTGCAAGGCATTGATGCTTTCAGTCAACAGGATTATCGCCGGGCAATAAGCGCCTGGCGCAAGGCAATTCAGCTAGAACCAGATTTAGCCGGACGACAGGCGCTGTCAGGCAGCATCAACCGGGCGAAAACGCTGCTGGGCGAAGCGCCAGCGCAAGTGCGACTCAATATTGTACTGGGACTTGATTTGCAAAAACAGCTGGAAACACTGCCGTCCTCGGCACGGGTCATCGTATTTGCCCGCCAGGCAGGGACTCGCACACCCGTCGCGGCTGTGCCTGTACAGATTGGCGATTTGCCACAGCAAGTTGTGCTGGATGAAAACGCTGCCATGGTTATGGGCGGAAGTCTGGACGGTATTGAAAGCGTGGATGTAGTGGCGCGAATCAGCCTTGGTGGTGATGTATCCAGCAGCGATTATCAAGCAGAAGTGAAGGGGGTTCCAGTGGGAAATGAGCAGATCGTAGAGTTGTTAATCTCTGCCAATTAGTAGATATATACGTCGATTGACTTTTATTTTTGCGAACTGTCTCAGGTTACTGGCAGCGATACTGTTGAAAATAACAGTAATCCCCAGTCGCTTATCGGTAGTGGACACTGTAGAATCAGCTCCTTCGTACTCAAGGAATGTATCGGATTGAAGGTTTGCAATCTGGATGCTCTTTTAGACCCTCAACAGCCATCTCACGAACACATAGAAAATGTTTAACCAGATACTATCAGTATTTCTGTCCGGCCTGCTTGTGCTAACCGGGCTTGCCCAGGCCAGTACAACAAAGTCCGTACCAGAGACAGTACCTGAGCCAGCCGAGGAATTTGTTTTTGAGATTCCTCAGCAGCGCTCACCCTGGGCGATAACGTTATTTGACAAAAATCCCCAGGAAGATCAAGAGAGATTGTGGTCCCAAACCAAACTGATGTTTGGCATGGGTTTGGGTGTTCTCGGTATTCTGGCTATTTTGCCGGAATCTTTTACCAACTGGGATAAATCAGAGCTCAAGGAGTTTCACAAAAAGTGGTGGGACAACGTCAGTTCTGGCCCGGTAATGGATGAAGATGACCTGTTTCTTAACTACATCACGCACCCCTATTTTGGCGGCGTTTACTACATAGTGGCCAGAGATTCCGGTTACAACCAGTGGAACTCCTTTATCTATTCCTTTTTGATGTCCACTTTTTATTGGGAGTACGGCATTGAAGCGGTTGCCGAAGTGCCCTCTTTGCAGGACCTGATCATCACGCCGGTAGGAGGTTGGCTGTATGGGGAGTGGGCGTACCGTCAGAAGCGCTCTATTGTGGCGAATGATAATCTGGTGCTGGGTTCCTCGGCTCTGGGCTCGACAGCGCTATTCCTCCTTGATCCGGTTGGCATGCTTGATGGCTGGATTAACGGTGATCGGGAAAAGCCGATAGTGGAAGACCTGAATATCTCATTGTCACTGACACCTTCCTTTTACCAGCCACAGAATTTTGATCCGGATCGGGACTACTTCGGTTTGAACATCTCTTTTCGGATTTAGCTCCTCACGCTGGCGCTGAGCGCCAGCCGGTTGCTCTTGCACAGCTTTTTTATCGCAGTTTTTCCTTTCCGTTGTGGTATTTTATGGCTCAGCGCGTGCCGCAAGGCTTTTCCGGCAGTGTCGGGAGTTTGTGCACATAACTTCCTTTTGACATCCTCCCGCCCCTAAAGGAGCGGGATTCCCGTTAGTCACCTAACAGGCTTCCTGTTTCATCGTTCGTTGCTCAGGGAACAGGCTTGGTTTTCGCGCAAAAGTTCCACGTTGGGAGCTTGTACCCAAAGGGCACAAGTACGATGGTGAATCAACCCATGCTCCCCAAGTCTCACACGAACTTCGCAGGCTTAACATTCCTCCGGTCTTTATGCCCTCGGGTGCGGAGGTAGGTCTGCAAAGACAGGTGGATAATAGCAGCGACTCTCTCAACTGCAATATCAGAAGAGACAGAATTTGCGGATGGCAAAAGAAGTTAGTTTTCCAGCCTTATCAGACTGGTCGCTATCCCTCCCAGTACTAAAAGTACTAGGTTTCTCGCGAGGTTTTCGATGAATAAGGAAAAACGCACAGCAATTTTTACCCGCTTTCGGGATGCCAGCCCCAACCCGACCACAGAACTCAAGTACGCCACACCCTTTGAGTTGCTGGTGGCCGTTATTCTTTCTGCCCAGGCCACGGATGTCAGCGTCAACAAGGCTACCAACAAGCTCTACCAGGTCGCCAATACGCCAGCAGCTATTCTGGCTCTTGGGGTTGATGGGCTGAAGTCGTATATAAAAACCATTGGCTTGTTTAACGCCAAGGCAGAAAACATCATCAAAACCTGTCAAATACTCCTGGATAAGCATAATGGTCAGGTGCCTGATAACCGTAAAGACCTGGAGGCATTACCCGGCGTAGGCAGAAAAACGGCCAATGTCATGTTAAACACGGCTTTCGGGCAACCGACCCTGGCGGTGGATACGCATATTTTCCGCGTAGCTAATCGTACCGGCCTGGCACCGGGCAAGGACGTTGTGGCAGTAGAGCAACGACTGATTCGAGTGATACCAGCTGAATTTCTGATGAATGCTCATCATTGGCTGCTTTTGCATGGTCGCTATGTGTGCAAGGCACGCAAGCCGCAGTGTGGTAGCTGCATTATTGAAGATCTGTGCGAGTATAAGCATAAAACTGTTTAATCAGTGGGAAATATTCATCTATGGCATTCCAGTATGGTGTGATTGAAGGGCTTTACGACCAGGAAAAGCAGTGGTCCTGGGAAGCCAGAAATGCTTACGCCCATTTCTGTGGGCAAAAAGGTTTTGATTTTTTTATCTATGCTCCCAAAAATGATCCCTGCCTGCGTGAGCTGTGGGACCGTCCCTGGTCACCAAGCCAGTTTGAGGCCCTCAGCAGCCTCAGCTCAACGTTAAAAGCCAACAATGTTCGTTTTGGTATCGGATTGACGCCGTTTAAGGTACGAGTGCTGAACCAGCAAACCCGCCAGCAGCTGCAAGAAAAAATCACCATCATTAACCAGCTTGCGCCGCATATTTTGTGCGTATTGTTCGATGATTTCAGCAATGAGATTGACCAACTGGCCAGAACCCAGGCAGACATCGCCGATTTTATTGCCGGGCACTGCAGTGCCGAACAGATTATTGTGGCTGGCACGTACTACTCAAAAGATCCATTGTTGCAGCGAGTTTATGGCGCTATGCCAGAAAATTACTGGGCAGACCTCGGGCGGTACCTCGACCCGCGCTTTGATATTTTCTGGACTGGCGATCATGTTATCTCCCCTGGCTACGACCGTGCAGGGTTGCAAGAGATGACCGATCACTTTCGGCGCAAACCCTTTCTCTGGGATAACTATCCGGTAAACGATACCGACTGGCTGAAGCATCGGCTAAGGCTCTACAGTTTTACCAGTCGTCCATGGCAATTGAGCGACTGGTGTCGTGGTCATGCAGTCAATCCGATGATTCAGCCAGGGTTGTCGATGATTCCCCTGGCCACGCTACCCGACCTGTATCGACAAAAAGACCAGTTTAATGCCCATGCCAGTTTCCGTCAGGCGACGTACGATGTGTGCGGTGCTCCGCTGGCAGCCGCCATTGAGGATAACCTGATCTGTTTGAGCGAAGAGGGGCGGTGCTATTTTTCCGATTTTACCCGCCAGCGTCTGGAAAATACCTTTAAAGTGTTTCAGGGCGAGCGCGAGCAGCCATTTGTGCGGGAAATCCTGCATTGGCTACAACAAGCAGCAGATTAAACAGTCTGCTGCACTGATCATAACTGAATCCTGGCCAAACAACCGATGATTGAGACCATGACATCAAAAACCCTGCAACTGGCCATGGAGCTAATCCGCCGTCCCTCTGTGACCCCAGCCGATGAAGGCTGCCAGGAGTTGCTTATTCGTCACTTGCAACCACTTGGCTTTACGGTGGAACGGTTGCGTTTTGGCGAGGTAGACAATATCTGGCTACGCAAGGGTGATCAGCCCCCGGTGCTGGCCTTTGCCGGGCATACGGATGTGGTGCCGCCTGGATCTGAAGCGCAGTGGGCTAATCCACCGTTTCAGCCAGCCATTATTGATGGGATGCTCCATGGGCGCGGCGCAGCAGACATGAAAGGTAGCCTGGCCGCCATGGTTACTGCCTGTGAAGATTTCCTGACGGCTCATCCCGATCATCGCGGCTCCATCGCCTTTTTGATCACCAGCGATGAAGAGGGGCAGGCCATTAACGGTACAGTGAAAGTGATGGAACACCTGCAAGCGCGCCAGGAACATATCGACTGGTGCCTGGTGGGAGAGCCCTCCAGTAGTCATACCGTAGGGGATGTGGTGAAAAACGGACGACGTGGGTCGTTGCATGGTTACCTGACCATCAAGGGTATTCAGGGACATGTTGCCTATCCGCAGCTGGCCCGTAATCCGGTGCATGAGGCAGCGCCAGCTATTGCCGGGCTGATCGATGAGGTATGGGATCAAGGCAATGCGTTTTTTCCGCCCACCAGTTTCCAGATCTGGCAGATTCAGGCTGGCACCGGCGCTGGCAATGTGATTCCGGGCGAGTGCCAGGTCAACTTTAACTTCCGTTTTTCGTCAGAAGTGACCGCAGAGCAACTGCGTGTCAGAGTAGCCGCCATTCTTGATCGCTATCAGCTGGATTACCAGATTGACTGGCATCTGAGTGGCCAACCCTTTCTGACTCGTCCGGGCGAGTTGGTGGATGCTACTTGCCAGGCCATTTATGACGTTACTGGGCAAAAAACCGAGCTATCCACTGCTGGTGGCACATCCGACGGACGTTTTATTGCCCCCACTGGCGCACAAGTGGTGGAGCTTGGCCCGGTCAATGCCACTATTCATAAAGTGAATGAGTGTGTGAAGGCCGAAGATCTTGATACCCTTCGGGAAATCTATACGGGTATACTCACTCGTTTATTGGCTACCAAGTGACCTTTCCTGCTTGACATCCTCCCGCCCCTGAAGGAGCGGGATTCCTGTTAGTCACCCAACAGGCTTCCTGTTTCATCGTTCGTTGCTCAGGGAACAGGCTTGGTTTTCGCGCAAAAGTTCCACGTTGGGAGCTTTTACGACAGTGAATCAACCCATGCTCCCCAAGTCTCACACGAACTCCGCAGGCTTAACATTCCTCCAGCTCGGAGGTAGGTCTGCAAAGACAGGTGAATAATAGCAGTGACTATTTTAACCGCAATACTGGAAGATGCCGAAAGTGCTGATATCAAAAGAAGTTAGTTTTCCAGCCTTATCAGGCTGGTCGCTATCCCTCCCAGTACTAAAAGTACTGGGTTTCTCGCGAGGTTTTCGATGAGCAACTCTGAATCCGTCAATACCGTCGATGACATCGAAGTTTACGTCCGTAAACTCCCGCTTGCGACCATTCGTGACTGGCTTGATACCACATTTGACGCAGTGACCAGCATCAACAGTGGTCGCGTGGTTCACGATCTGCAAGTCACCTGGCAGGGACAAACCATTCCGGTAATGATTGTTGAGCAAGCCGTAGGCAAACTCTGGACCAGCATCTGGTTTAAAACGCCGGGTACACCTTGGCAGGATGATACTCAGTGTGCCAGAAGTTTGCAGGCTTTCGGCCACTGTACGGTGCGCTGCAACAGCGGCCCATGGCAGGAGGGCGCTGATATGGATGAGTGGTGGCAGCTTGATGAGCACGGTCAGGAGAGCTTGGTAAAGTGGCCTAATGCTTCGTGAATCAGGGACGTTGAACGGTCGTCGCGCTTAGGCGCTCTACTGGTAGCTGCCTACGCAAAGTGGCAATAAGGTGAGAACGTGCCACACTGGTGACTGGATATTCAGACTGATCGGAGTGTAAAAATGAATTCTGTCCACGGACGACCGGCCGCTGTCCCAGAGACTTCGCGACAGCGTCAGCCTGGAAAAAAAACCAAGGCCAGTGGTGCCAGAGCGGCAACTTCCGACGCAGGCTTTCGTCAGGTGCCCCGACCGATGGCATTATCTACCCGACGTATACAGCGTGATCCTGGACTGAAAAAATGGAGCGCCATAGCGCGGGATACACTGGCGATCCTGGAGAAGCGAGAGTTGAGTCTGGATGGTAAAACGGTGGATTTGCGCTTGGCGATTGACCGTTGTATCAGCAACACGGTGTACTACGCCCCAGGGGAAGGGCTGTCTTTGCCCTCGTCAGGTTATGTTTGTGCCGCAACCAGGATCGAAGTGACTCAAGAGACATCGCTGGTAGCTTGTTCCCGACTCTGTGCACAAGAACAACGGAAAAAAAAGAGTGCTCCAAGTGTTGCCTGCCTGAATTTTGCTTCGGCGATTTCGCCGGGCGGCATGTTTTTGGATGGCACCAATACGCAAGAGGATTGCCTGGCAAGATCTTCTGCGCTCTATGCTGCTCTTGCCAGCAAAAAAGGCTCGCCAATGTACGAATATAACCGGGCCCATCAAAACAGAGACCGTGGCTTGCACTCCGATGCCATGATTTATTCGCCGGACGTTCCGGTGTTCAGGGATGATGATGGAAATTTGCACGAACCTTACCGGGTTTCGTTTATTACTGCCCCTGCTGTTGACAGAACCCTCTGTGCTGGCGTTCCGGAGGCGGAAGTTCAGGCTGCCATGCAGCAGCGTGCCAGAAAAATACTTACCATTGCGGTCAATAATGGTGTCAGGCATTTGGTGCTGGGTGCCTGGGGGTGTGGCATTTTTGATAACAGTGGCGCAGATGTTGCCAGGCTGTTTTCTGAGCTGCTGGCGCAAGACGATTTTCACAACCGGTTTGTGTCGGTGACCTTCCCAATACCAGACTCAATTCTGTTTCAAGCGTTTTCCTCTTGTCTGTCCGCCTCCTAGGGTAGAAAGTTCGCTGCTGGGTATAGTGGATTCTGAGCTGTGGTTGGAAAATAACCGGTTTGCTTGCAGTCCACGCACCGATTTGGATAATTCATCCAACTTTTGATAAACATTGCTTATCCGTTATTTTGTCCCGACCCTGATTTGTGTCGCTGCACTGTTTTGTCAGTCGCAGCCGGATAAAATGGGGACAAAACGCGCACATAATTTGGAACATACCTATGACCACGTCATCCCTGACCAGGGAAGTAAAAGCCAGACGCTCATTTGCTATCATTTCTCATCCGGATGCCGGGAAGACCACCATCACCGAAAAGCTCCTGCTGTTAGGAGGGGCCATTCAGTTGGCTGGTACGGTTAAAGGACGTAAAAGCGGTCGCATGGCCACCTCGGACTGGATGAAAATGGAACAGGAGCGGGGCATCTCCATCACCACCTCGGTTATGCAGTTTCCTTACCATGGCCAGACCGTCAATTTGCTCGATACACCGGGGCACGAGGATTTCTCGGAAGATACCTACCGAACTCTGACAGCAGTAGACAGCTGTCTTATGGTGATCGACGGTGCCAAAGGCGTCGAAGACCGTACCATCAAACTGATGGAAGTGTGTCGTCTGCGCGACACGCCGATCTTTACGTTTGTCAACAAGATGGATCGGGAGGTGCGCGATCAGATTGAAGTGCTGGATGAGATTGAAGATATTCTGAAAATCCAGTGCGCGCCCATCACCTGGCCCATCGGCATGGGCAAGCAGTTTAAAGGCGTTTATAACCTCTACACCGATACCATTCATGTGTTTAAGCCGGGGCAGGCCAGCGTGGTGCCAGACGATGTTCGCATTCAGGGGCTGGAGTCAGAAGAAGCGAAAACATTGCTGGGCGATCTGCATGGTGATCTGTTGGATGAGATTGAGCTAGTGCGCGGGGCAAGCCATGAATTCGACCTGGAAGAGTACCTGGCAGGGCGCATGACACCGGTATTTTTTGGCACCGCCTTAGCCAATTTTGGCGTACGTGAAATGCTGGATGACTTTGTTAAGTGGGCACCGTCGCCTATGCCCCGGGAAACCAACGAACGCATGGTAGCGGCTAATGAGGAGAATTTCTCTGGCTTCGTGTTCAAAATCCAGGCCAATATGGACCCGAAACACCGTGACCGTATCGCCTTTTTGCGCATTTGTTCCGGTAAATACACTCGTAACATGAAGATGAAGCATGTGCGCATTGGCAAAGAGGTAAAAATTGCCGATGCGGTAACCTTCCTGGCCGGCGATCGTTCCCATGTGGATGAGGCGATTTCTGGCGATATTATCGGTTTGCATAACCACGGTACCATTCAGATTGGCGATACCTTTACCCAAGGGGAAATGCTCAAATTTATGGGTATCCCTCATTTTGCTCCGGAGCTGTTTCGCCGTGTGCGCCTGAAAGACCCGTTGAAACTGAAGCAGTTGCAAAAAGGTTTGCAACAGCTGTCGGAGGAGGGCGCCACGCAGTTGTTTATGCCGATGAATAATAACGACCTGATTCTCGGGGCCGTGGGTGTGTTGCAGTTTGATGTGGTTATGCGTCGCCTGAAAGATGAATACAAGGTTGAGGCTATTTATGAGCCGGTGAACGTCCACACTGCCCGTTGGGTTGACTGTGGCGATAATAAAAAACTCGAAGAGTTCAAGCGCAAGTGTTCTGAGAACCTGGCCATGGATGGCGGTGGCTACCTGACTTATCTGGCACCGACCCGGGTAAACCTGTCATTGGCTGAGGAGCGGTATCCGGACATTAACTTCCGCCCCACCAGGGAGCACTAAGAGCCGAAACCCGACTAATGAGTCACTGGTCGGGCTGCAACTTATTATCCAGTTGCGAGTCTAAGTTACCATCGGCGACCGGTAAGGTGGTAGTTTTATGGACTCTTCCTCGGCGACAGCAAGTGTATTCAAATGTGCTATCTGTTTGGTTGATGCCTTTGACCATTCTGCCCAGGGCGAGAGCCATTACCTGGGCAAAACTGTCAGGCTTGATTGCAACTGCAAGAGCTATTATCACCTTTCGTGTTTGAAGGAGCAGTGGGGTACATCCGTTGCTCTGGCCAGTGCGCTTGAAGTAGACGACAGCTCGGTGGAGTACTGGCGGATCTACCGGGATATGCTCGCTGGTGGTGTCGATCCTGATACCTTCGAGTTCGAAGATGTCCCCGTAAGAAAGGATAAGGAGTGTCCGATTTGCCGACGGAAGATTCTGGAAGTGGGCTACGTTACGGATATGCAGAAGGTGGCGCAAGACACAAGTGACAGCGTCTCAGCGACGACCATAGAACCAGCAGGCAGTGTTCACGTTAAAGGCACTGAAGCGGCGGAAAACATTGTCACTGAAGTGAGAAAGGGCAAGTCATTCAGTATTCATAACATCCGGGCATTTATCAGTGAATTGCGAGAAAAGTCGCTGATTGCTCCTGATTTACCGATCGATGAAAAAAACTTGGTGGCTTTCATTCATGGCCAACTGGCGGAAACGGATATGACTGGCCAGGAGGCACAAAAGCGCGTTATAGCTTATTTGTTGACTCCGACAATGAGTGAATTTCCTCCCACTGCTTTTGATCCGTCTACCTACTGCCAATTCAGGCCGTGTTCGCAACTGACACCGATGGATATTCGCGAGTGGGTCAGTTCGATGAAGGCAATTGGCATGATTGATGACAACGTTGATATTGAAATTGACTTACTTACATCGTTTATTATGCATGAGGTGGGGAATAAGGATTTTAACTCGATCAGTGTTCAGAACAAGGTAATTCAGTTTATTGATTCCCAGACAGACAGTTAAACAGGATTTTAAGCTGTGATGTGGGATATAAGACTTTGGTCGTATATAAATAAAAATTACTAATTGCAGCCCGCTTTGTAATTACTGGTCGTATCGATGACGTTGCCAAGGGGGTTGGCTATCTACTGACCGGTTTTGTACTACTAACTATTTGTACTACTAACTAATAGCTAACAGGAGTTGCAATGAGTGATGGACTCTCAACCAATTCATCAACAAGTACACGTCAGATTGTTGAGCCGCTGGTTCTGCTGATTGTCGCTGGTCTGCTGTTTGGCTATCTTGGTCGCACCATGGGTGTAACGTATATGTTTAACACCCTGTTCAATACCGCCCATCAGCTGTTGTTGAACACGGTTTTGTTTCTTATGGGAATCACTGTATTGACTGGCGCTGCAGGTCGTTTACTGATGGAGTTTCATGTTATCTCCCTGGTTGAGCGGATGCTGGTGCCATTGATGCGGCCTCTGTTTAATCTGCCTGGCCGTGCTGCCATGGCTGCCATGATGACTTTTTTCTCGGACAATCCAGCCATTATCGGCTTGGCCAAAGATCGTCGTTTTAATCACTCTTTTAAAGTACCGGAGATTATCTCCCTGACCAATTTTGGCACTTCGTTTGGTATGGGGCTGATTGTCATCACTTTTATGGCAACTTTGCAAAATCGGCAGTCTGGCACTACTTATTTTGTGCCGGCCATGATTGGTTTGGCAGGTGCTTTGGTGGGAGCGATTATCTCCACGCGCCTGATGCAGCGTTTTATCGGTAATGATGCCAGCCTGCAAGGCATCAGCCTTACTGATGCTCACAGCGAGTTGCTTGATGGCCACGGATCCACCGATCCGGCGTGGCTGCGCTTTCTCAATGCGTTGCTCGATGGGGGCAAGAGTGGGGTGAAAATGGGGGTTGCCATTATTCCGGGAGTATTGATCATCAGCACTTTTGTCATGGTATTAACATTTGGTGCTCCGATCACCGGTTACACCGGAGGTGCCTTTGAAGGTGTCGCTCTGTTGCCGAGGTTGGCCGGTCATGCGACCTGGCTGTTTGAACTTTTGTTTGGTTTTGACCATGCGGAGCTGGTGGCTTTCCCAATTACTTCACTGGGTGCAGTAGGCGCGGCCATGTCGCTAGTGCCCAACTTTATCAGTCAGGGCATTATTGGCGGCAGTGATATCGCCGTTTTTACCGCCATGGGAATGTGCTGGAGCGGTTATCTGAGTACGCACACGGCCATGCTTGACTCGTTGGGTTTTCGTCGGCTCACCTCCAAAGCCATTCTGGCTCACACTATTGGCGGTATTTGTGCCGGTGTGGCTGCCCGTTACCTCTATCTGTTACTTATTCCATTAATCGGGCCGGGCTGATGCTTGTTGATTATTCTGATAACTCTGGTCAACCGTTTTCCACCAACGTCTAAATGCGCACAGTAAATTATGGTGTCATAGTCATTTATTATTGCCACCGCGGTAGCGCAAAGAAGGATGTATGCATGGATATACGGCTGAGCCTCTTTGTAATGCCTTTGCAGCAAGTGATCAATAGCAGACAAAAGGGTTCTGTGTTCTGCGTATCGGTACTGTTGGAAGCTTTGGGGTTGTGGTCAATTCAGGATGATTTGCAAAAAATGCGGCTGGCAAAGGCTTTTCGGGCAATGGTTGAAAATCGCGTGCTGGACAACATCCAGTTGCAAGGCCGAAACAAAACTCGATATGCCACTTATGTGATTGTGTGAGAGGGGAAATTGGCAAGACAGGAAAAGCCGGCATAAACCGGCAGTCACTGATCAGTGGACATTCGTATCCGGACCATGCACATGGCCGTGGTCCAGCTCTTCTTTGGTGGCTTCACGCACATCAACCACCTCGACGTTGAAATGAAGATTTTCCCCCGCTAGAGAGTGGTTGGCATCAATCACTACTTGGTCATTTTCGTCGTCAATAGCAACTACGGTGACAATGCGTGGCCCGATGGCGGTATCAGCATGGAACTGGTTGCCGACTTCCACCGGGTGATCACCAAATTGCGCTTTCGGCACTGGCTGAACCAGGCTTTCATCGTATTCACCGTAGGCCTCAGCTGGCTCAACCACGACCTCAAACTTATCGCCAGGCTGCTTGCCTTCCAGGGCATTTTCCAGCCCTTCGACAATATTGTGCTCTCCGTGAAGATAAGCCATAGGGGCCTCTCCATCAGAGCTGTCGAGAACTTCGCCCTCGTCGTTTTTCAGAGTGTAATGAAATAGGGCTACTCTCTCTTTGGCTATCTTCATATATCTGTGCCTTTAAATAAGTAAATATCTATCTTAACTGCCATTGCCTGTGCTAGCCAGAAAACTCACAATAAATGATTGTTTTGGCGCGGCTTTTTGCGGTCGCTTGGTAGAAAGAATCGCCTGGGGATTTTGCTGATGGACGTGCGATGCAGCTGGTGTCATAACGATCCGCTTTATATTCGCTACCACGATGAGCAGTGGGGAATTCCCTGTCACGATGATCGGGTGCTGTTTGAGTTCCTGGTGCTTGAGGGCGCTCAGGCTGGCCTGAGCTGGATCACCATCTTGAAACGTCAGGAAGGTTACCGCAAAGCGTTTTGTCAGTTTGATGTTCGACAGGTTGCCAGTATGACAGAGCCGGATGTGGTAAGGCTTATGCGGGATACGGGCATTATTCGCAATCGGCGCAAGATTGAGAGCGCCATTAATAACGCTAAGGCATTTATAAATGTTCAGCGGGAGTTCGGTAGTTTTAGTCAGTACCTCTGGTCTTTTGTTAATCATCAGCCCATTGTGAATCACTGGCAAACCATGGATGAGGTGCCCGCAACCAGCGATATTTCCGATTGCTTGAGCCGTGATCTGAAAAAGCGAGGATTCAGTTTTGTTGGCAGCACCATTTGCTATGCCTATATGCAGGCTATGGGCTTAATAAATGACCATTTGGTCAGCTGCCCGGCTTATCCAAAATAATCTGGCTTCTCTCGGTTGGAACATAATTTGGCAACACACTTCTGTTCTGTTTGCACGCAACAGTGTAGTAACAGGCAGCACGGCATGATTGTGCCATATCATCATAAGAACGGTTAATTTTGTGTAGCCTCGATCCAAATCAATATTGGGCGTAGGCGCTGATGCTAAAAGATTCGTGTCCTGCGCAGTCAGCTCTGAATTGAAATCCCTCAAAGGCAGAAAAAGAAGATATCTGGATTCTTTCATACTGAAAATACTACCACTGCCTGTATCAAAAACTTATCTGAATGTTGTCTATGTGTGTTAATAACAGATAGGTTGAAATGACTATGCGGTGAAATTAAGAGTATTTGTTTATGTCAATTCAGTTCAGCAATTAGACCAACGTCATGGGTATCACCGAATAAACTAATCCCGCTTGGATAGAGTTTTTGCTGGATTGCTTATTGATATTCTCACTACTGAATCGTGGAGGTTCATCAAATGATATCAGGTAATGCTCCGATAAATTCTCAGTCTGTTTTACAACCTATTGGTAACGTCACTAACATTACAGGGTCGACGTTTGCTTCTAGGCTAATCAAGCATGGCTTTGACTTGGATATGGTAGGCAGGCGATTGGCCGAGATGACGGCTGATCCTGCACGGATAAAACTTTTTCAAGAGCTTGAAGAAAACGGAGGAGAGACATCATTTAAAGATCTCCTGAAAAGACTGGTTAAGCTGCGTCCCATTGAGCAGGCACAAAAAAACAACACCGTAGCAGAGAGCAGCACTGCACCGCCAGAGGCGACTAAAAATACATCCCCCAGTATGGTTCCCGACGGTGATAAACCAAAACAGAGATCGCAGTTACACAGCTATCTAACACCTGTCAGCAGCGTGCGGTCTATCGAGCAGAAGCTAATTCCTGATGATTTGTCGCTCAATGGAGAGTTTGTCAGGCTCGGAGGACAGTACCCAGGATTTCTGGTTGAAGGGGAGAGCAAGCGGGGAGAGGCGGTCTACCGCTTCAAGAACCAGCACAGGATACCAGCATTCGGCTCTCCGAAAGCGAGGACGGATCATATTGAGTTGAGCAACTGTTTCTATCCGATCACAAAAAGTGGTGGCTTTGACAGCTCACCATGGGCAGACAATCTTGAGCTGGCGAAGGCGACCGGGGCTGTTATGAACGGTTGTGGAAACCGTGGGACAGAGTATTATAACGGGGAATTTGATATGCAGATAAATATGAGACTCCCTGGTAACGTTACTGTCTTCAGGCTAATACCTCATAGCGACGGGTTGCAGTACCTTGATTCGTCGAACAAACTTCAGAAATTGTCGATAGCTAGCACCGTTGATGAGTACAACGCACTGCTGGCCACGGGAGCGCGCTTTGAAACCAGTGGCGATTCACCCCTGACTATGCGCGTGGAGCATCGCGACGGACAGCACTTTTTTACTGTGAAAACCCGCTCTGATTACAGTACCTATAAGGCTGATGGCAATTACTGCGATATTCCTTTTACCGGTAGTGAAACGCCTTTGGGTGCAGCTAAGTGTTGTACTGATGGTGAGTATCAGCGTCAGGATGTGAAATATATTTACGCTGAGCCTCTTAAAAATGGTTGGTTCCATGTGCGGTTTAATGTTGAGTTTTCGGATTACTCGGAAACTGACGACGTAGGCACACCGTATACAGCGTTTGGTATTGATGACGAAGAAGGCGTTATTTCACACGGTAGAATTGGTAACAATAACCGGGACAGCAAATCTGAGCCTTCTGGTTATCATGCTCAGTTTGGAATTGCTGATGCATCTGCGGGTTCGGTGGTTGTTCGGGTGAAGAATCCCAAGTTTGAGCATACAGACCGACAAAATCCACAGTGGCCAAATTGGGTTAAAACAGCTCCTCAACAAGCCAGCAGCGAGTGTCAGGAGTCGGTGAAGAAATCGACTGTCCCCAAAGAGTTGTTTAACTTGTTGAACGTTGGCTAGGCCATGTTGGTTTGGACCAAGCGTTGTTTATGGTCTGTGCCATCAGGAGCGCGCGGCCACGGGAGCGTTATTGCTGTGCCGTTGGCTTGCTGCGCTCAGGGCAAGTGCTGACAGGAGAGGTCAGCAAAGAGCCGTCCTCCTTGGTGGAGTTGCCAAAACCTGGGTGACAACATCTGCCTTGGATCGCCGATTATGTGCGCGATCAGTCTTGGTAGTGAGTTGTTGGTAGTGAGTTGTTGGTCTCGGATCATTTTGCTGTGCAGAGCAAGCATGTGCGCCATCAGTTCAACCACGCTTTAATCGCCACAATAACCAGATTTGACCAAATAAAGCATTTGCCACAAGCTCGTGTTGAGAAAAATACCTAACTAGTAGGACTGGTAGAGTGGCTGACTGCTGTGCTATTTTCTCCGCTGAGCTATAGTTTTATCTCTGCCGTATTCGCTAATTTCCGAAATTTTGTAATTGCTTAAAAATCACTGGTGAATTCAGGGAAAACCCTTCTATAAATTAGTAATTACCCTGTGAAAAATGACTGAAAAATGAAGATTTGCCAGTAAAAAACAGGTGGTTGCGAAGTGCTCACGCTTTGAATCGTGATTGTTTAATTATCATCGGGAATATTAAATTTCCTGATGATTTAAAGGAAAAGTTAAATTTGGGTATTATAATTGACCGCTAAGGTGTTTGTGGCTTTCATCTTTGTCTTCCTCTAGAAAAATCAAGCCCGCCAAATGGATTAAATAAACTTAGAACTTCAGCTTGATTGGATAATTCTCGGTACGTTAAGGCTGTAATTTGGACTATTGATCGGTCAATAAAGCCCACGGTGCCTGTGCCGATGTGTTACCTGATAGCTGACTATCAGGATAATGATATGCATATAGATTTAGGTAATGGTTATTGCCTCAGAAGATTCCTTTATGGGGATGCGATCTCTCTGGCCAAACACGGTAATAACGACAGAATAGCTAGAAATTTGCGGGATACTTTCCCTCACCCGTACACTGTTGAGCATGCCCGGGCTTGGGTTCAGCACGTTAAAGAGCACGAAACCAAGACGCGCTTTGCCATCGATTTTGAGGGGGAGGCGATCGGTGAGATTGGTTTCGTGGTACAGCTTGATGTGCACCGGTTCGGGGCCGAGATCGGCTTTTGGGTTTCTGAGGATCATTGGGGTAAGGGAATCATGACCTCGGCGCTTGCTAATGTTTGTGAGTACGCATTTGACGAGATGGGGCTGGTGCGAATTTATGCGGATGTACAGGCTCGCAATGAAGGCTCGCGTCGGGTGCTGGAAAAATGTGGTTTTGCGCTTGAGGGTGTAATGAAAAAGCACGTTTATAAAGAAGAGCAGTTTATTGATCAGCTGGTTTTTGCCTTGGTTCGTTAGTTTATTCTCGCCTCTTATTTCTTCGTATAAAACATGAATCCCCCGTTCAGGGGGACATTTTTTTGGGTGATGAATGCGTGGGAAGCAGCGAGATGGAGAGTCAGTCTGCTGGCTGAAATGCGTTGCCAGCAGATGAGTGGAGGTTTCAGAGGGAGATGCGTCCCAGTGGTTGAACCGTGATCTCTTCCGTTAACTCTTGGTGCGAAAGCACAGCCAGGTCGTAGATTTCCAGTTCCAGCAGCTTGCGTACGTAGCGGCGGATGTCCATGGAGGTGATTAGCACTGGCTTGTGTTCAAGGTGACCAATCTTACCTACGGAGTGCTTGACGTTTTCTACAAACTGCGCGGAGGTGGACGGGTCGAGAGCCAGGTAGCTACCGGCTGACGTCTGCCGGATGCCTGAGCGAATGGTGTCTTCCACATCCTGATCCAGCAAATAAACCGGCAGCATGTTTTTGCCGTTGGAGTATTTGTAGCTGATGTAACGCTTCAGCGATGAACGCACGTATTCAGTCAGCTGTACCACTTCTTTCTCTTTATGTCCCCAAACTACCAACGACTGCAAAATCGAGCGCAGGTTACGGATAGAGATATCCTCTGACACCAGACGCTGGAATATCTCGGTAATCTTGTTGACGGGCAACAGTCGCTGTACCTCTTTGATTAGCTCGCCGAAACTGCTTTCCATTTTCTCCAGCAAGTAGCGGGTTTCCTGAATGCCGATAAAGTCTTCGGCGTATTTTTTCAGGACATGGGCCAGGTGATAGGTAAGGATTTTCGGAGAGTCCATAAAGTTGATGTTATTGCGCTCCAGCTTGTCCTTTTGACTCTCATCGGCCCAGAGGGAATCCAGGCTGGGGAGGAAGGTTTTACCAACTTCGTAGGGAATTTTCAGCATATCCAGATGCTCATTGCTTTCCCTGATAAATAGCGAGCCAGGCTTGAAATAGCCAGAGGCAACGGGTACCTCCTGCAGCAAAATACTGTAGGTGTTCTCATCCATGGCATCGTTAAAGCGCAGGTGAATGCCGGGGAAAGGAACGCCCAAATCCATGTACAGCGACTTACGCACCTTCAGTAATTCTTCGTTCAGGGAGCTGGTGTTTAGCGTTTTTTGCACTGAGGTTGGTACATCGATAATCAGTGGCAGTGTCTGAGTAAACTCTTCTTGCTGATCCAGCCGGGTTTTCGCTTCGCCCGGAGTTTCAGTGGCGGCAGCCATGGCGGGAATACCACCTTCTTCCTGGGCGGTTCTTGCCCTTTCCACTCGTTTCATCAGGAAGTAACCACCGCCGCCGAGGGCTGCGGCCAAACTCATAAAGGTCAAAGTAGGGAAGCCAGGAATCAAGGCAAAACCCATCAGTAGCGCACCACCGACCATTAGCGCCTTGGGCTTGTTGGTTAGCTGAGTACCGATTTCATTACCGAGGTCTTTGGCGTCTTCGTTGGATACCCGGGTAACGATGATACCAGCGGTGATAGAGATCAGCAGTGCCGGAATCTGGGAGATCAAACCGTCACCGATAGTTAAAATGGCATATAGCTGTAACGCCTCGCCACCAGACATACCCTGGCTGGTACCGATGGCGACACCGGCGGTGATGTTGACGAAGATGATGATCAATCCCGCAATGGCATCGCCCTTGACGAACTTCATGGCGCCGTCCATGGAACCGAACAGCTGGCTCTCTTTGGTTACCAGCTCCCGACGCCGTTGTGCCTCTTCCATTTCGATGGCGCCGGCACGCAGGTCAGCGTCGATACTCATCTGTTTACCGGGCATGCCGTCCAGCGAGAAGCGCGCGCTGACTTCCGCTACCCGCTCGGAACCTTTGGTGATGACCAAAAACTGTACGATGGTAATAATCAAGAAGATAACCACACCCACTGCCAGGCTACCGCCGACCACGAAATTACCGAAGGTGTAGACAATCTCACCGGCATCGGCCTGCAACAGAATCAAGCGAGTGGTGGTGATGGACAGCGCCAGTCGGAAGAGTGTAGTGATCAGAAGCACGCCAGGAAAAGAGGAGAATTCCAGTGGCGACTTCAGATAGATGGATGTCATCAACAGAAGGGTAGATATCCCCATATTCACTGCAATGAGAAAATCCACCAAAGGGGTGGGCATGGGCAGAATAATAAGACCGATGACGGATACTAACAATCCCGCCAACACCAGGTCATTTTTCCCCCCGAAATTAAGCCCGGGTAACATTTGTGCCATGAGTGTCCTGCCACCATTATGGGGGGCAGGCTACCGTCATGAAGATCAGCGGCTCATGGCTGCTTTTTTCTTCTTGAGCAGGGCTCGCCCCTTAATCCATTTGATAGCCCGTACGTCACTGCCGGGCTGCGCATATTTTAGGAAATTATCGGCGGCGCGAATGGATTCTTCAGGTCGCTCAGCCTGTAGATAGGCATAGCTCAACATGCGATAAATATCTGGGTTTTCCCGGTCTACCGCGCGCACGGCATTGAGCAGAGCGATGGTTTTTTCCGGTTGCAGGTACTCCAGGTAATAAGAGGCCTGGCACAGCATCCAGGTTTTCAGTGGCTTATCCATACTTGTTATCCTTTAGCTGGCAATCAGAACGTTGCGACACATCATCAGATAGTCACTGTCCGACTTGGCTTTTTCGATCACCGTCAGGGCGTCTTTCATGACTTTGGCATTAACGCTGTCGTCTGGTTGCTGTTGTATGAAAGAAGAGAGAAACTTTTTCGCCTCTTCGGTAAAGCGTTGGTGTTCCTCGGGGCTGGAGTAGTTGTTCTGGTTGCTGATGTTGGTGGCAAAGCGCTGTTCGCGGCTCCCCAGGTTACGGCCCATATCAAGGGCCCGCCAAGTGTGGTCGACAACCTTCTCCCCCGATGGCTGGAAATTGGATTTTGACTCTGGGTAGCCCGAATGCGTTTGGGTGGTGGAGACTCTGGAAATTCCGGAAATGCCATTACCGAAAGAAACTGATTCTGCCATTGAAGGAGCCTGCCTGTTTAAGTTGAGAGTATGTAACTGAGATGTCGGCGGCAACATGGCTTGAGTAAAGGTCTTTACTGTCGTCAATTATTTTTATGGTGAAACACTGAGGAATGACCTACGCGTTCCGATACAGTGGGAAGCAACGGATTTTTACTGACATTTCTGAATCAAAACAAGGCATCTATTCATTAAGCGCTGTTGAATAAGCTGGAGCAGACATGAGCACGGAGGCACGCGTCTGATGGGCTTTATAAGAAACTCTCTGATTATTCCGTCATTTTTGCTGGCGCTCAGCTTCTCGGCGTTAGCAAACTGGTCATCAGAGGAGCCACAAACCCGCAAGCACATAGTGCGCCCACAAGAAACTCTGCAAGTCATCGCCGACAGTTACGGGTTTGAGATCAATGAGCTGGCGCTTTACAACCAGCTTGATACCACCCAGATGTTGCGGGTAGGACAGGTGATCTATTTTCCTGCTGAGATTGAGCACCCTGAGTTTGTTTCTACCGATCAGGATCAACCGCTTGATGCCAGGAACTTTCCGAATAGAGTCGGTGGGTATAAGAGTCCTGACCAGGATGTAAATCGTGGACTATTGTCGGGTAAGGAATCAGATATTTCACCTGACGACAGCCCGATACATTATGCGGCAAACTCTGAGTTTGATTATAACTTTGTTCGCAAAAAGTCGCCGCAGAACGTCATGTCGGATGCTGGCAACAGTTATCTGGGGGGACAAACACCTGTTGGCAATAATTCGGTTATCTCGGCAGAAGACGCTATCCAGGATGCTTTGGACGGTTTTGCAGGAACCATTGGTGATGACGAGTCACCGGCGCTGGCTGCTTTTGGTGAGCGTCCCTATGCCTATTTCGGTAATGGCGACAGTTTGCAGGACGTATTGCAGAATTTTGCCGCCAGTTACTACATGCCCATAAATATTTCTGAAGCAGTTCAGGGCTTGGTGAATGGCAAGATTGGCCCAATGACACCGGTAGATTTTCTCGATCATCTGGCCAATATCTACGGGTTTATCTGGTACTTTGACGGGCATACTCTGTTTGTTTACGACGGCGGCGCGTCAACCCAACAGATTATCAGCCTGAGTTATCTACCCGTTGACCAGTTCAAGAAAACGCTGAAGAAAATCGGCATCTGGGATGGCCGCTTTTTCTGGAAAGAGCAGCCTCAAGAAGGGCTCGTCTTTATCTCCGGCCCACCCCGCTACACTGAGTTGATCTCCGAGACCGCGGAGCTGCTTGATGGCAAAGAGGGTGATCGCCAGAAGAGCAAACTGACCGTGCGCACTTTCCCTTTGAAGTACGCCTGGGCAACCGACAAGTCATTCACCTTCCGAGGGCAACAGCTGACAGTTCCTGGTATTGCCACTATCCTGACGCGCATCATCAAAGGTGGTGGTGTGGCCCAGGTGACCAGACAGGGATTACCTAGTCCGTCTGTGACCCCGATGGAGAGCGTTACTACCTCCGGTGATCCACAAGCAGCACAAAAAGCAGGGGCTGGTATGGAACCGTTGAATGCTGGTGCAGTGGCCGATGACGTCTATATTAATGCAGATCCAAGATTGAACGCGATTATTGTTCACGATCTTGAATCAAAAATGCCCATGTATGAAGATTTAATCGCCTCGCTCGATAAACCAACCTCACAAATTGAGATCAGTGTTTCGATTATTGATATCAATACTCAGGATTTGCAGGCACTTGGGGTTGAGTGGAACAACGAGGGCAGTTCCGGGGACACCAGCTTTTCCTTTACTCCCAATACCGCAGCAGATTATACGACTATTGTTTCCACTGCTCTTGGCTCGTTTACCGCCAAATTGCAACTACTGGCTGACGAGGGTCGGGTGAAGATTGTCTCCCGACCATCGATTCTGACCCTGGACAATATCGAAGCCATTCTTGACAACAGCAGCACTTTTTACGTATCAGTGGCAGGTAGCGAAGACTCTGAACTGTTTCCGGTAACATCAGGTACTGTTGTACAAGTTACGCCGCGAATCGTTCGGGAGGATGCTGGTCGGCGCATTCATATGAGTGTCAATATTCAGGACGGTACAGGTAGTCAGGGAACGGATGAAGTCGGTCAGAAACTGCCGGAAATTACCAATAGCTCAATCAACACCCAAGCCATTATCAGCGAGCAAGAGAGTCTGTTGATTGGCGGATTCTACAAAGAGCAAGACGAAGAGAAGTTCTCCAAGATCCCAGTGCTTGGCGATATTCCGGTACTTGGTCATGTCTTCAGGTCGCAGTCGACATCGAAAATCAAGCAGGTACGTTTGTTTCTGATCACTCCAAGAATTGTCGGCTTAACTGGAACCTGATGTTGTCTGAGGATGCTGGCAGTGACAACAGACTACGATCTTCTGGTTATCGGCGGCGGGATTAACGGAGTTGGCATTGCTTATGATGCCGCCGGACGAGGTTTAAGTGTTGGTTTATATGAGATGGGTGATCTGGCCGGTGCCACCTCATCGTCAAGCAGTAAACTGATTCACGGCGGGTTGCGATACCTTGAGCAGTTTGAGTTTCGTTTGGTCAAAGAGGCACTTAGTGAGCGGGAAGTACTGCTCAATATGGCACCGCATATTGCCTGGCCGCTACTGTTTCACCTTCCCCATCAGTCACAGCTGCGCCCAGCCTGGATGGTGCGGCTGGGCCTGTTCCTCTATGATCATCTGAGCAAACGCAATACCCTCAAAGGCAGTCGTCGTGTCGCTATTACCTCTGATACTCCGTTAAAAGACCATTTTAAAACCGTGTTTGAATATTCCGACGCCTGGGTAGACGATGCCCGTTTGGTATTGCTTAATGCTCAGGGAGTACGCGAACATGGCGGCACCATCTGCACACGCACCAAGGTGATATCAGCTTTTCGTGACCATGGCGTGTGGCAAGTTCAGCTTGAAGATCAACTGACTGGTACAGCGACGCAAGTGACGGCAAAAGCGCTGGTCAATGCTGCCGGGCCGTGGGTGACGCAGATGCTCGCCAACTTGCCTGGCAATATGAATAAGAAGATGCGGCTGGTGAAGGGTAGCCATATTGTAGTGCCACAGGTGTATCAGGGCAGACAGGCGTACATTCTGCAAAATTGTGATAAACGAGTGGTGTTCGTTATACCTTATCTGGATCGTTACTCACTGATTGGCACCACAGAGGTGGAATATTCCGGTAATCCGTCCCAAACCACCTGCACCAGTGGCGAGCGCGAATACCTCTGTCAGGTGGTTAATGATTATTTCAAAAAGATAGTCTCTGTCGCTGACATTGTCTGGGACTATTCAGGAGTGCGTCCGTTGATTGAGGACGACGCCAGCAATGCACGTACTGTGACCAGGGATTACTCGTTTGCAGTAGAAGATGACAAGGGGCAAGCCCCACTGATTGCTGTGTTTGGTGGCAAGTTGACCACCTATCGACGTCTGGCGGAGCACGTCATGGATCGACTGGCACATTACTTTCCTGCTGCCCGTGGCCGCTGGACTGAAACCAGTCAGTTGCCTGGTGCCCAGCAAGCGGATTGCTGTCTAGCAGACGTACAGCAACGCTACCCATGGCTTCCTCGGGCAATCGCAGAGCGCTATGTGCACAGCTACGGTGCGCTGACGCATCAACTGCTGGCGGACATGACCTGTATTGATGATCTGGGTATTGATTTTGGTGCCGGCCTATACCAGCACGAGGTCGACTATTTGATTCACCATGAGTGGGTCATGCAGGCCGATGACCTGTTGTGGCGACGTAGTAAGCTTGGACTATTCCTGGGGAGAGAAGAATCAGCTCGTCTGGCCGACTATATCAGTAGTGTCGTGTAGAAGTTTTCGCCTCCCGCGCATCTCATGGTAAAAAACTGAGGGAATGTAAGTGCCATATTTCGTGAGCTTACCGGAGATGTTGCCATGTACTCTGTAAAAGCGCTTTACCAGTGTCGTCGAATTGTCGCTATTGGTGGTGGTCATGGCCTTGGCCGGGTCATGGCCAGTCTTGGCTTTTTGCAGGAGCGTCTGTCGGGTATTGTTGCCACCACTGACGATGGTGGCTCGACTGGGCGACTGCGGGAAGCCAGTGGCTGCATTGCCTGGGGCGATCTCAGGAACTGTCTGAACCAGCTCTGTTCAGATAGCCCGAACCTGGCTCGCATTCTGTTTGAGTACCGTTTTAAAAATAGTGGTGACATCAGTGGCCATAATCTGGGTAACCTGATTTTACTGGCCATGGATCAGATGTGTGTTCGACCGCTTGATGCCATAAATCTGATTCGCCAGATGTTGCAAGTCAGCGCTGAGCTGATTCCCATGTCGGAACAGTCGGCGCGTCTTGGAGCCATTGTCAACGGTCGGGAAGTGGTGGGCGAAACTGCTATTGACGGGTTGCAAGCGCGCCCGGAAAACTTGATGATCTTGCCGGCTATCCAGCCGACGGACGAAGCGATGGCCAGGATTAAAGAGTCTGACATGATTATTATTGGTCCGGGCAGCTTTATGACCAGTATTTTACCAGCCCTATTGATTCCGGAAATCGCTGAGAGTGTTCGTCATAGCGATGCGCTTAAGGTGTTTGTGGGCAATATTAATCAGGAGTTGTCTGTTGTCGGCGATATGGCTACGGGAGAAAAACTGTCGTGGATGCAGGAAATGACCGGAATCTACCCGGATGTGGTGTTATGGCCAGCAGAAAATGATCTGCCCCAGGACTTGCTATGCGATATTCATGTACAACAATTGGCTGATGCTTTTCAGACCGGTGCCCATAGTCGCGAGGCACTCAGGCAAGCTCTTGATGAGATTGCCGTTAATCGGTTGCGTTAGTGGTCATCCATTATTGCCCTTTGCCTGTCACCATTACGTAAAGTGTTTTGAACATCACGTAGAAATCCATTTTTAACCATCCCCAGGGAGTAGTTAACGCCAATGCATAGGCATGGTCGTAGGCGACCTTGTTTTTCACGTCATTGAGTGTCTGATCGTATCCCATATTGACTTGCGCCAGCCCGGTAATTCCAGGAGCGACATCAAAAGTTCGCTCGCTGTAAAAGGGAATGTTGTGCTCGAGTTTTTTATACATTCCGGGGCGTTCAGGTCGTGGGCCGACAATGGACATATCACCTACCAGTACATTCCACAGCTGAGGTATTTCATCGAGGCGCGTTTTACGCAAAAAATTACCAACCTTGGTAACTCTTGGGTCATTTTTCTGTGCCCAGACCGGCCCTGTACCAGCTTCAGCATCATTGCGCATGGTTCTGAACTTTCTCATCATAAACAGACGAATGTAACTTTCCATCTGATAACCAATGCGAATCTGTCGGTAAATTACCGGTCCCGGGCTGTCCAGTCGAATGGCCAGCGCAATAACAGGAAACAGTGGTAAGGTAATTATCAGCCCGAGCACGGCGATGACAATGTCAATAAATCGCTTGCCTGTGGCGGCGAGCGGATGAACAAAGGTCGACTCTTTCATGAGTGCACTCCGTAAACGTTACTGGTTCTCTTGAGCGTGCTGACTAATCCGTTTCCATTGCCCTTTATGCTGGCCACCAAGGTACTGACACAAGCCAATCCCCATGGCGATGTGACCAGATACGAGGTAAAAAAGTACCCGCAAATGCCTATGCGCTGGTTGTGAGTGACGCAACAAATAGAATAGGGTTATGGCATAAATGCTTAGCTGCCCGAAAAGCATGATCTGAAAGAAGATGTGGTGCCAGGCTAGCCACGCCGATGAGAACAATGCCATTAATAGAAATAACGGCATAAATGGGCGCAGAAACTTACCGGAAAAGAAATTAAACGCTATTTTGCCATAGCGTGGATGCAGTAAGCCCAAATGTCGGGTTGCCTGTTGCACATTGCCGGCAGCGATACGTTTGCGGCGCTGAAAATCCATCTCGTTACCAGCCTGCTCCAGCTCCATGGCAGTAATTCGCGGATCATAAAGGCATTGGTAGCCTTTCATGACGATTTGCACGGGCAGCGTAAAATCGTCGTTGATAGTATCCGGTGGAATGAGTTTAAACAGGTCGCGACGAAAGGCATAAAAGGCACCATGTACGCCCAGGGTGGCACCGAGTGCGCTCTCTTTGCTTTTAATGCTGCGCTGGTACTGCCAGTAGGCCTGTTCACCCACACTAAGCGATTGGTAAAAGTGGTAACTGCCGCACACTACGCCCGTCCGCTCGTGGCTCAGTTGGGCGCCCACCACTAACAGGCTATCGATGGACAATAACGAGGATACATCCGACAGGGCAATCACACTGGACTGACTCTGGCTGATGGCCTCATTCAGGACGGCTACTTTGCCGTTGTTTTGTGGCTTTTCAATGATAGTCAGTTGTAAATGACGACACTGTTCTGCGCTGTGCGCTTCTCGGGCCAGTTGTGCTGTGGCATCGGTGCAGCCATCGCAGACCAGGGTGACTTTCAGTTTGTAATCGGGGTAGTCAAGAGCGGCAAGGTTATGAATCTTTTCGGCAATGGAGTCCGCTTCGTTGTGTGCTGGCATGATCAGATTAATGCTCGGCAACATATGGTCAAGCGGGGTAATTCGGTAGCGCCGGTGATAGAAGTCCGGCAACGTATTTTTCAGTCGCCGAGTCATCATCCTGAGCATAAATGGGTAGCCAATGTGATGATAGATAATCACCAATGCAGTCAAGCAAAAGAGTATCAGGGCGAGCCAATCCATCACTACGGCCTCCCGAGATAAAGTTGCTGATATTGATGAATCATCCGATCGAGATTGCCGTGTTTAACCACAAACTCCCGGGCGGAGCGCTGTTTTTCTGATGTGATTCCGTCAGACAGTTGTTTTTGCAGGGCGTTGGTCAGGGCTTCGATACTGCCGGCATCAACGAGAATACCGCTATCCGGATCGACCGCCTCACGACAGCCACCCACATTGGTCATCACCACTACGGCCTGGCATGCCTGAGCTTCTAGTGGTGACAGAGGTAGTCCTTCTTGTTTTGAGGCCAGACAAAAAACGTCGATGGCTTGGTAAAACTGCGGCATATCGTCCATAACACCAAGAAAATGCACCCGGTGCTCCAGATTGAGCTTACGCACCAGGTTTTTCAGTACTTGCTCCAACTCCCCACCACCGGCAAGAGCAAGATGAGTATGCTCGGGCAGTTGGGCAAAAGCCCGGACCAGCAGATTATGACACTTAACCTCGGTAAAGCGGGCAGCACAGCCGACGATCGGAGCATTGATGGGTAGGTTCAATGTTTGTCGGGCGATTGCCTGATCAGCAGGTTTGAAGGTGTCAGTGTCAATGCCATTTAAAATAACCACTGGGGTGAACAAGGGAATGTGTCGTTGAATATTGTCAGCCACCAGTCGAGCATCGGCAGCAACTGTTGGTCTGAGCAGATGGAAACAGGTCGAAACCAGCCAGCGTCGCTTTTTTTGATTCAGATGCCAGGCGTCGTGTTCGGTATGGACATGCCGGCAACCAGCCAGCTTTGCAGCAACACCACCGTATAGCAGCGGTCCGACATGATGGGTGTGGATAACATCGACGTTGAGTTTTTTTAGCAGTTGGCAGAGTTTGGTAACAGTGGCAATACTCAGGCCGGGCTGTTTATCCAGAAAGTGAATACGCTCTAAATGTTCAATTCTGGGCCACTTGGCAACTGCATCAGGATGATGGCCTTCGAGGCTGATAATGTGGGCATTCCTGAGGTTATCTGACTTGCGCTGCAAATCCAGCGCCATTGTCTCAATACCCCCAGGTGCCAGATGTTGTACGATCTGGGCCACGATGGGCGCTGAACTCATGATGGTACCTCCCCATCGTCAAACCAGTCTTTGTCCGGGTTGTAGACCAGCACCGGTGCTTTGGGCATGGATGGTATCCGTGCCAGCACAGGGACACCGGCAATGCGTTCGACGGCATCCTGAAGGCGCAAGGTAGAATCAGTTATCTCGGCGATGGCCGCTAAACCGGTACCTATGCCAATGCCGGCAAAGACACCGGCTACAATAAACAGGGCGGCTGGCAGTTGGACTGGACTGCTGGGCGTGAAAGGCTTGTCGATGATTTTGACCCGCTCAGACTCTTCGTAGGTGCTGAGATTTTCCGTGACCTGAGCCATAACATAACGGTTGAGAAAATCATCATAGAGCCGTTGCTTGATGCTGAAATCTCGTTGTAACTCCACCAGAGCGCGTTCCACTTCGGCAAATCGCTGCACATTACTTTGTAACTTGCCAGTCTGTTCGGTGATATTTGCCACCTCGTTTTCCAGACTGTTGACCTTGGCTTTGGCCTCCTGCACAGCTTGCAACTGTGAGGCGAGGATGGTGGTCTGACCCTGACCGGCGCTATCTGCTGACAGCGTTGGCGTGGAGGCGGCCAAGTTCCATAAGCGTTGAATATCTTCGCTTTTCAGCTGACTGCTTTCGGTAATCATTCTTTGTCGTTCGGTTTTTAGCCTGTCCAACTCTCGAATAGCGGCTTGCACTTTGCTGTGTTTTTCGGTGTAGCGCGAGCGCAGCATGCTTAGTGTGGTGCGGGTTTTGATAATGCTCTCTTCCAGCTTGCCGATCACCGGATTGGTTTGAGCCAGATTGCCATTAAACTCCTCCATGGCAGCGCGCGCGCCGGCCAGTTCGGTCTCTTTTTCCATCAACAACTGGCGCAGTTCTGCCAGACGGGTGACGTTAGCCTTATGCAGCTCTGGCAGTTCCAGGGCAAACTCGGCTTTGTATTCCGACAATTTCAACTCGGCTGCTGTTAGCGCTTCGTGCTGACGATCCACTTGATCTTTCAGGAATTGGGTTGAGGTTTTCTGCCAGGACTTCTGTGGTGCCTGTATCAAGCTGAGAAAATGTTTGGTGACAGTCTTGAGCAGAAACTCAATATCCCGTTTGTTTTGGCTGCGGTAATAGATTTTGACCAACTCTCCGCCAAAGGAGACAGACAGTGACTGGGAAAGCTCGGTAATTGCTTCATCTACCTCTCCTTGTGTGGATTCATCGTTAATGAATTTGGCATCTCTGGCGACGGCTTCAAGCACTTTACGACTTTTGAGCAAGATTTTAAGCGCCAGTTGTCGCTCTTCCAGGTTGGTGGAAACGGCAAAATCTTCCAGGATAGGGTTAAGGGCTGACGTATCCTGAAGCAAGATAGTGGTATGGGCTTCGTAGAATTTAGGTGCCAGAAAACTGGCAATAAAACCAACCACTGGCATGATGACGATGGGAATGCAGATTGTGTAACGTCGTCGCCAGGCAGCGCTGAGCAGACGAAAGAGGTTCCTCAGGATTTCACTGGACACCTGCCTCTCCTTGCGTCACTGCCTCCTCCCTTTAACATGCAAACAATCCTTGTTTGGACTTTTGATTCTGTGGGCTGTTTTGCGGGCAGAATAATGCGAATTAACAGTTTCCTTCTACCCAAACAGTTTTTTCAGCAAATCAACTTATATTAATTAACTGAAATCAGACACAACTGCATACGACGCATCTTAATTGAGTGTAGCTCTTGCTGAATGCAGGAAAGCGATTACTTGCTTTTATGGTGATAAATGGTTAATTAGCGCCGCCAATTCAGCGGCCCGATGTTGCCATGATTCGATTGCTACGGTTTCCTGACGCAGATCTTTGGCTGGTTGTTGTTTATCTGCCCGTAAAATGACCTTGGAAAAAGGTTCTTTGGGCGATTGAATTGCCACAAGACTGTCGTACTCCCTCACTGCAGGAAATGACGTAGCGGCAATAGGCGTGCCAGACGCTAAATACTCTCTGAGCTTCAGTGGGTTACACGCCTCTATTTGTTTGTTATGACGAAAGGGCAACATGGCCACATCCCAGTGCTGCACGTACGCAGGCAATTGGTGGTGCGGCTTTGACCCAAGAAAGTGGACGTTGGGCAGTGCTTGCAGTGAGGCGACGTCTGTTTTGATGTCACCAATAAAGATAAACTGCCAGCTGGGCAAGGCAATGGCCGACCGGGTCAGCAGGTCGATATCAAGCCATGGGGAAATGCTGCCGTAAAAGCCGGCAATGGGAGCGCCGTCAGGCAGGTCGTCTGGACGTTCTGCCGGTGTTGAAAACAGTGGGTAATCGACACCGTGGGGCAGGATGATGGTGTTGGGATTGGTAAATTTCCTGGCCAAGGCTTTACTGACCACCAGAATCAGATCAACTTTTTTTGCCAACTCTTGCTCTAGCGGTACGACCATAGCGTGATCAACACCATCAAGGCCAGCAAAGTCATCCCCGCAATAATAGACAGAAGCTTGCTCATTCAGGCTGCCAACCATATCGACGGCAGTGGGCAACGAAAGCCAGAGGATAATACGGTCAAATCCTTGTTGAGCAATGGCTTTGTTAATATCTTTCAACAACAGTCGTTTGTTGATTTGACGCACCAGCTTCCAGCGGTGAAAAGGCAGCACTTTAGGACTGATAACCAGTGGTGTCGGTCCTGTTGTGTCATCTGGTTGTGCCTGGTGGGAGAACGTCAACATGCTACGCAATTTCTGGAAAATCCGTTTGACATCATGCCACGATAGCCGGGGCGATCTCATGCCAATGGAGTTTATCCAGATGACCCGGTGCTCTTTCATCAGATGACTGATCAGGTGTTGCGTGCTGGAGGGCAGTCCTCCCCAATCCTCGCCAAAGACTATCAGGTCAGCCATTGTCGTTCTCCACAGGCAGTTGTTTGATGACTTTGGCTGGAATCCCACCCGCTAGAACGCCGGAGGGCAAGTCTCGGGTTACTACACTGCCGGTGGCGACAATGGTACGTGCCCCAATGGTCACACCACCCATAACGGTTACCCCTGCTGCCAGCCATACGTCATTTTCAATGCGAATAGCGCCCACTTGATCATCTGTGTCGGATTCCCCCCGAGCCCGGGCAGCAGAGTCGACCGGGTGACCCGGATATCCCACCAGTCTGACTTTCACCGCCAGCCTGACGTTATCGCCGATTTCTATTCGGTCACCGACGAATATTTCATTCTGCCAGCTGATACCAACGTTATTGCCAATGACCAGCTCGGGTTGTTTGGCACCCGACGCCCTACCACTGATTGTGGTGTGCCCAGATAAACGACAATGATCTCCCATGGTTATATTCAGCGGGCCGAGCAGCAATGGCATGCCGGAATAGAGATAGAGCTTCCCGGGCGTATTGGCAAGTTGGGATTTGAACAGCGGTGTCCAATAGAGGACACGAATCAGATTGGCAATCGTGCCGGTAATCATTTTATGTTGCAGGTAGAAGAACCTGTGAATTGGTTTAATAACCGGAAGTTCAAAACTGCGGCTGGATTTCAATATATGGAATAGCTTTCTGCCGATGGCAGAGTCACTGGTTTTTAACCGGGTTTTCAGGCTATCGAGCATTTGGCAAGTCCTTACCGGGTTTTGTTTTTTCTGCTTCGTTAACTGTAGACGCTGGCTCTTGTACTGCTGTCGGCGGATAGTTCTTGTCCATGTAATTGGCGATGGCAATGCTGATGGCGGTAATAATGTAGACCGGCCAGAGAAAACCCTGACTCAAGAACGTACCGGAGACACAAAAACCCGCCAGCCCGGCATAAGTGCCCACGGCAATGGCTGACATATGGGGATCGTATTGTGGTGAACCTTTATTGCGGTCCAGCCTGGTCAGCGAGCTGCGTATGGACATGAAAATGGTAAAAATCATAAAGCCAAACAGCCCCAGCCCGACAAAACCGGACTCAGCTAATACCTGAAACCAAGTGCTATGGGTTACATGAGCCTTACCTTCAGCCCGGCTATGAGTGGCGTAATTCCAGTAATTATCAAGAAACAAAGATAAGCCAACACCAGTCATCGGGTTTCTCACGCCCATGTTAAAAGCGGCTTCCCAGGCATGGATACGACCCATTGCCGACTCATCCACTCCATCCTCGGCGGCACCTCCGGATTTACGGTCGCTGATGCCGGCAGCGGCCACCAGGATCAACAAGCCAAAACTGCCAATACTGATTAGCAACAATTTGGATTTGATGATGCGTAGCCCAAAAATCCCGAATACGGCCACTGTCGCTAACAAGCCGCCCCGACTCTGGGTGGCAATAATGGAGCTGACAAAAACGACAATGCCCACCAGTCCAAGCAGCGTGCGAAATTTGCCGGTACCTTTGGTGGTGGCCAGAGCCACGGCATAGCTCATGGGAAAACTCAGCACCAGCGAGAGATCGTTAGGATCCCCAAGGCTGGTACCGGGAATGGTGACGCGAGTTTCTTCTACCATGCCAATGCCATTGGCGTTGTTGTACAGCGTGACTCCGCCCACCGCCAGACCGGAGCAGATAATCAGCAGATGAGCCAGTTTGAAGTGCCAGTGCTCGGTCATCAGCCAGGATATGGCCAGCACCATAATGCCAATTTTCACATAAACACTGGTAAAGCTGCCAAAGGCCACTGGCGGATAGCTGGAAAAGGCGATGCCCAAAACCACCCAACCGAAGAATCGGGCAAAAATCGTATGTTCATGACGCCAGTAAACCTGTACCTTCTGGGTCAGAATGATATGCCAGGCCAGCACGAAGTAGGAGCCCAGCGCTGTCAGTAGCGGGATTTTAATGGGGTCCAGTTGGGGGAACACTTCGTGTAGCCGAAAAAAAGAGAACATGATAAACGTCAGGCACACCACAAAGGGTTTGCGCAGAATAAACATCAAGCCCAGCGGAATAACCGCCAGGGGGAGCAGGGCAATCGGGTGCGGAAATATCAGACTGGGAAGTGCCGCCAGGGCGCAATAGATTGTCACCGTTACCGTCTGATAACGATTAACAAACAGCCGCTCCAGATTCAGTTGTCGCAATGGTATGCCTGCCTTAGTGCCTTAAATAACCCAACGCGGTAAATAACTGACGACGAAAGAGCAACAACTGGGTCACTGAAAATAACACGACACCTGCCATAATCATCACAATTAGCAACAGAGCCTCAGGCATCTCAGCGCTCAGATGCTCGCGCAATAGCAGCAAACTCAGCAACATGACAGTGGAGCTGGTCAGCGACGGTAATAACGCTTTGAGGAATGTTGAGTGTTTCAATACAAATATCGGCAGCATAAACCTCAGATGACAGGCGAAACTGGCCAGGTTAATAACCAGCCACGCCCAGCAGGCACCTGCCACCCCATATTGAATCCCAACAAACAACAGCGGCAATGTGGCAATAGTTAACAACAGGGCGCGACTGTTTCTGGCTGGTTTACCCAAGGCGGTAATACCGGTTGCCATCATTTCTGACAGCATTCGCAGTGGACTGGTCAGGCAAAGAATCTGAAAGGGAACAATGGCGACAGCCCACTTATCCGACAGAACCAGGGGAATTAGCTCCGGAGCAACCGCATACATACCAAAGTACGTGGGAAACAGCACCAACGCGGCCAACTGGGTCGATTTGTACAGGTACTGGCCGGCGACCGCCGGTTCGTTCTGTAGCTTGGCAAATGACGATAGTCCAAGATGGTTAAGCAGCTCCCCGATTTTGTCACTGGGCAAATTAGCCAGGTTTCGAGCAACGGAAAATATTCCTAAATCCACTTTGGTTAACAGGCGCCCAATGCTGATACTGGCAAAGATATTGACAAAATAACGCAATACATCGTTCACCGTGGCAATGCCGCTGAATCCGGCCATACCGGAAAAACCCTGAAAATTGAGTGTTGGCCAGACCCGGCAGGGCGCAATCAGGTTGTAGCCGATAGCCAACGCTAGTCGCATAAACAGATGGCCGAGAATCAGTGCCCACACTCCCAGTCCGGCTGCAGCCATGGCAATCGTAACTACGCTGGTCAGCATGGCGCTGTAAAATTGTACTTTTTCCCGCTCCTTGAACAGCATTCGCCGACTGGTCACGGCGAAAGGCACGGTATGGAAAATCATGACCAGATGCTGACAGGCCACAGCCTGAACCAGCACGGTGACTCTCGGCTCATCGAAGAAGCTGGCAATCGCTGGGGCAACCGTGACAAACAGACCGAAAAAAGTCAGACAGGAGACAATGTTAATAGTAAATGCCTGGCGCAGCTGAGTGGGGGACAGCTCTTTTGCCTGGATGATGGCCTTGCCAATACCAAAGTCCCCCATCAGGGCAAAGATACCAATAAAGGCCATGGTCATGGCCATCAGGCCATAGTCGTCGGGCGTTAACAGACGGATCAGAATAAGGGTATTGAGCCAGGTAAATATTTGTGCAGCCAGGCGTAGCAAGGCACCAACTTTTAATCCTTTTATGACGTGTTGACCAAGTTCCATGTCACCGTACTCAATCGGGTGGGACTCTTATTAGTTAGTAGCCCGACACCGCTCTGTTATTGACTCTCTTTGACCAGGTAAGCCTTGTTATTGATTCTTTCTGGCCAGGAAAGCCCTTTTGCCCGCACCGCTTTTTCATAAATGGCAAGGATTTGCGGCAGAATTACCTGGCTGGAATAACGGCTGTTGATGGTAGCCACAGAAGCTTCATTGAGCTGCCATTTGATCGGTGCTGGCAACGCAGACCAAAACTGCAACAGGTTGCCCATGGCTTTGAGATCCCCTGCTGGCGAGATCCAGCCGTTAAATCCCTGGGTAATCAGTTTGGGTAGGCCACCAAGGGGAAAACTCAAGACCGGCACGCCGTGGGCCATAGCTTCCAGTGCCACCATGGGCAGTCCTTCAAAGCGCGAGGTAATGCACAGCAGACCGACCTCACGCCAGTGCGGTCCCATAGACGGCACATGTCCCATGAACTGAACATTGTCAAGTTGCTGTTTTTGCAGATGCTCAGCCATGGGGCCAGTGCCGTACAGTCGAAATGGCAACAATGGCTGATGCCGGGCAAGCTGCAAAAACAGGTCAGGTCCTTTTTCGTAACTCAAGCGGCCGACAAAAGCGATTGCCTGACCTGACGAACGCGGATAGGCCGGTACGTGCACAAAGTTGTTGATGGTCTGGGGCGCGTGAATGCGCCGTTTGGCAATCTCATCACTGACCACGATATTTTCTGAGACGACGCTGGTCAGTTGATCAATAAGTGTATACAGGCGAACCATACCCTCACCGGGGTCACCATTGTGAAATGTGGACACTACCGGTGTTTTGTTTAGTACGGCGCCCAGTCTTCCGAAAATACTGGCTTTGTAGCCGTGAGTATGCAGCAGCAATGGACGGGTCTTGTGGATTTTGGCAATCAGTTGGTGAGTTTTACCGCTGAGGTAGTGCACGGTAATCTTTGCGCGGTTATTTTGTCTGGCAGAGTCTGTGATTAACTTTGCCGCTTTTAATTGTTCTTCCAGAGGATGCTCATTCTGATAGCGTTGGTAAAACCATATCTGCACTGGCCAGTTATTGCGGCACAATGCCTGACTCAACTGATAAACATGAGTCTCTATGCCGCCGACCTGGCGTGAATCCAGCAACAGTACAATAGGGCGGTCAGACATTAATAGTTCTCTCCAGAATCTGGGTGATCTGATTTGCTGGCCCGCGGTGCCTGACTGGTCAGGTGGGCAATAAAATCCGTTGGCGACAGTGGTTTGCCATAGTAATAACCCTGACCTTCCTGGCAGCCGGTGGCAGTCAGAAACGTCTCTTGTTCAATGGTTTCAACGCCCTCCGCCAACACTTTCAGGCCGAAGCTTTTACCAATCTGAACAATGGCTTCGACAATGCCGACATTACCTCTGTTCTCTGGCAATCCTTCGACAAACGATTTGTCGATTTTGATCTTGTCGAAGGGAAATTGTTTCAGGTAACCGAGCGATGAGTAGCCAGTACCAAAATCGTCCAGGGCCAGCGTCACACCAGTATTTTTAATGTTTTCCAGTTGGGTTTTTGAGGCTGCAACATCTTCGATAATGGCCGTTTCGGTCACTTCCAATTCGAGTGCGCCGGATGGAATCTGGTATTTGTCCAGCAAATTGGCAATGCGCTCGACAATGCCCTGGTCCTGCAATTGAATGGCGGAAAGGTTAACGGCCATGCGTAGATTCCTATGGCCATCAAGATGCCATTGATGCAGTTGTTGGCAGACGTTTTCCAGCACCCAGTCGCCTATGGGGATAATGTCCAGACTGTGCTCGGCCATAGGAATGAACATATCTGGTGAAATCAGGCCTTTCTCCGGGTGCTCCCAACGCAGCAGTGCCTCCGCACCAATTAGCTTACCCTGTTGATAGTTACACTGGGGCTGGAAAACCAGGCTTAACTCATCGTGTTGGAGTGCGTTATGCAAGTCCATCTCCAGTTTTTTGCGCTGGCGTATTTCTGTGTCGATAGTGGCAACATAAAACTGATAACGGTTGCGGCTTCTGGATTTGGCCATAATCATGGCAAATTCGGCTTGCTGTAGCAGAGTATCGACATCCTCTCCATCATCGGGAAAGAGTGTTACGCCAACGGTTGCGCTAATGCTCAGCTGTTCATTGTTGATCTCAAAGGGTTGATCCAACTGTTTGATCAGAGCCTGGGCCATTTCGGCCGCTTCGTAGGGGTGGTCAACCCGCGTTTGAATGATGGCAAACTGATCTTCACCAAGGCGCCCAAGATAGGCTCGGTTGCTTAGGTGATTTCTTAGTCGATCAGAGATTTTTACCAGGATATGTTCGGCAGCATTGAAATTGACCTGGGCATTAAGCGATTTAAAGTCGTCCAGTCCGAGGCAGAGCAGGGCGATGTTCTCATTTTTATGTGAGGCTTTTTTGATCAGTTTGTTGATCTGATTTTGAATAGTACGCCGATTTGGCAGTCGGGTCAGGTAATCGTACTGAGATAGCCGCATGATACGGGCTTCGGCTTTTTGACGCAGGTTGTGATGATGATCAATAGAGGTCAACAGCTTATTGGCGGTTTTCACCCAGATGCCCAGCTCATTATTTTCATTACCCTTGGGCATGGGTAACTGTTGCTGGCCCGGTTTTTGTGGATTGATGGAAGATAGGTGTCGTATCAGGCGGTTAAGTGGTTTGGTGAGTAGCGTTGAGTAAATCAGGTAGAGCAACAGCGCCATGGCGATAGCTCTGGTGATGCCGGCAAAGAAGACGACCACGGAACGTTGAATAAGAGCTTTGCCTTCGTGTGCTGTATCAATGGAGAGAATCAGCTCGCCAAGGTATTTTTTATCGGGTTTCTGCCCATAAAGATCATCACGATAGATTCGGATTGGGTCAAAAATATAATCGGACAGCAGCCGATAGCGAGAGGCAAAAACCGGTCTTTCCACCATAGCCAGCTCGGGAGCACCATCCAGGCGAATGGCGGCCACTTGCACCGATTTCATGGCCATCAACCCATTTAACACCTCTTGACCCATGCCGGCATCCTGACGGGACACGGCCCGGCTAGCCGGTTCGTTGATCATGGCCAGCATTTCTCTGGCTTTACGGTCAATGGCTCGACTGGACTGGTGAGCATCCAGGAAAATTTGCACCAGACTCAAGCCAATGCCCAACACACAGGCACCAAACAGAACGGCTTTAAGCAGTTTGACTGAAAGGTGTTCCCTGGAATGAATGCTCTTGTCTGTATCCATATAATGACTTCAGATGGTCGCCTTTGATTCAGTTATCTGGATACAACGTTTTTTCTGAATACTGGCTAGTTAATTGTGTGAAGCTAATAATCCGTTTCAATTTTAACTATAGAGTTAAATGTGACGGCTGCTTAAAAAGACAATAAAAATAAAAGTTGCCATAACGACTTATTGTTGTTTTAAGTCGTCTAACATAATTAAGAACCTTTCAATTAATTCTTCTGCTTCACTTTATTTGAGGAGTAACTAAAAGTGTTGGAGTTCGGAGTAACATGTAATGGAATACGCGACTTATCAAGCCAGTAGCTGTGACGTTATTGAATTGCAGACCAAGTTTGATGCAGACACGGTTAATGAGGTAAGAGGTCATTTTGATCACTTGATAAAACATTGTGCTGGTGATGTGCTTGTGGATATGAGTTTGGTCAGTGAACTCGATTCTTCCGGAATAGGTGCGTTGGTATTTCTTTATAAGCGTCTAAAGATTGAAAGTAGAGATCTCGGATTGCTTGGTGTTAATGGAAAGCCTGACAAATTGTTGACAATGCTCAGGATTAACCAGACGATCAGGCAATATGAGAGTGTTGAAGAGTATCTGTCAAAAAAGTAATAGTTTAGTATTACTTTCCTGCGAATTGTCAGGTGGACAAACTGCCTGGCATTTATTTCTTAGTAAGTGTCATTTGAGAGTTATCTCTGATGGTCTTATGTTCTTGATTTTCCCAGATGACGTTAAATCAGTTTGGCAAAATACCCATTATGCCGAGCAGGTTTCGCAATGAAGAAAATGAATTTTTCCAGCGGTGTGGTAATGGTGAAAACTCTGGTTTTCATCATGTGTCTGGCTCTCTTGTCCGGACAGGTTTTGGGCAGCATGCAGGTTGCCAAACAAGGTATTTTTTTGATCACACCAAACGATGAGCGTGTGCCTGCTGAGATTGTGACCATCAATGACTCCATGGAAATTGCTTTTTCAGGAGCACCAACGATTAGCCTTTCAGGGCTGGATCAAGAGTCAGCCATTGAGAAAATACGCATAGCAACACCTGCACTGTCTGCGACCGATGTTATCAGTTATTTCGATCCTCAGAGTCTGGTGGCTGTTTCAGTGCTTGGGGATATTAATAGCCCTGGCAAGTACCAGGTTCCAGCTAATCTCCCCCTGGCTAGCCTGAATGTTTATCACGACCTTTACAATGACACGCTGTTTGATGCAGATGTGACTTTGATCAGAGGCACGGAGCAGATTCCGGTACCACTTGGACAAAGAAGTGACTGGGCTCTGGCCGCTGATGATGCAGTCTTGATTTATCTGCGCGAGAAACTCCCTATTGTTACTCCCCCTGAACGGAAGATTGTCTCTCTTGAACAAAAACTGGATGTCCCTGAAAACGCATCCGGAAGCCTTTCGGTTGCAAGCTCTTTAGTGCCCATCGCTAAACCAATAGCATCAGAAGAGTCCGTTACTCCCCTGCCAACGATAAGTGATGCCAGGCGTTACTTGTTGCAATCTGGCGATACGTTGATTATCCGCTTTCCCGGAGAGTCTGGTTTTGATGAGCAGTTTTTGATAAACCGATCCGGTGATATTATTTTGCCGGAAGTTGGTGAGGTTAATATTGTTGGTCTTGATATAAACCGCGCAAAAGAAAAGATAATTAATGAATTATCGGTCTACTTTCTGGGGCTGGACAATATTGATATCTATCTGCAGGAAAAGAAGATACTGGTTACAGTGCTTGGTTATGTGGAAAAACCAGGTGAAGTAGTGCTACCAAGTACCGGCAATATTCAGATGGCCATCAATAGCGCTGGTGGCTTTCGTGAAGGCGCGTTGCTAAACAGAATAAAGTTGAAACGTGATGCAGATGAGCAGACCGTTGATTTCAGAAAATATCTGAACACGGGCGATGATCAATATCTGCCGCCCATTCAATCTTTGGACACAATTTTTGTACCTTCTTCGCCGGAACTTGGCAATGTTTATGGCAAAAGCGCTGAAGATGCCTCTATTGATCCCACTCAGGACCCAGATGCAATCAAAGTGATTGGCGAGGTGATTAAGCCCGGGAGTTTGGCCTACAAGGAAAATATGACTGCCATTGATGCCTTGCTCCTGGCCGGCGGTGTTACGCGTTTTGCAGATGACCAGAAAATTCGTGTCATCAACAATGGTCGTGCCAGTCTGTTCAGTCTGGCCGAATTTATGAAGTTTGGTCAGACGAAAAATAAGACTTATCTGTCTAAAGGAGCGACCGTCTACGTCCCGATTAAGGACGAAACAGCAGTTCTGGCTGATGATCCTACAGAGAATCCGGATTCCATCAAAGTCTTTGGCGAAGTCACGAAACCCGGTGTCCACAAATACAAGGAGAACATCTCTCTGGTGGATATTCTACTGTTGTCTGGCGGCGTGACCCGTTATGCCAATGTTGAACAGATTCGCCTGATTGCCAGGGGAGAACCAGTCCTGTTTAACCTGAAATCGTTTCTTGATAATGGCAAGGATTTGCCGTTGATCGAACCGGGTACAACCATTTTTGTGCCAAAACAGGTGGATGCCATCAGCTCTGGTGAAAGCGTTGTTTATATTATGGGGCAGGTGTACAAGCCTGGTTCTTTTGAAACTGGTGCCAATGTGAGTTTTATGGATATCCTGGCGAATGCCGGAGGTCCAACCCGTTATGCGGATACCTCCTCAATCAGAGTGCTAAGGAAAACCGGAGAAGTCATAAAATTCAATTTTGATGAATACTCCGAGGGACGATTACAAGAGCTGCCAAAAGTGTTTAAAGGCGATTCTATTCTTGTTCCGAAAAAAACGGGCGAGGATCAGGGCTGGTTGAAATTTAAATCAGACCAAACAGTAAAAATTATTGGTGCTGTCAATAAACCTGGACGTTATCCGTGGTCGCGCAATATTGATTTTATGGATTTATTTGCTTACGCCGGTGGCGCTACAGAGAATGCCGACGTGGCCCACATCAAGTTTATTTATCCTGAGGCGCAGGACAAAAACACGGTTAAAAACTTTAACCTTCAGGGGTATATGGATAATGGCGGACTTGACGGGGCGTTGCCAGAGTTGATGGGGGGATTGACCATTGTCGTTCCTGAGCTACCAGTGAGCCCTACCGATAACAAGTCAAAGTGGGTATTGCTGGCCAAAGAACAAGCCATTTACATTCTTGGCGCAGTCAATCGCCCGGGTCGTTATGCGTTTAATGAGCGGCTGGACTTGCTGGATATTCTCACCGCTGCTGATGGTCCAACGCCTGATGCTGACCTCTCAAATATTCGTGTCGTCCATCGTAATGAAGGTAAGGAGCGTCTTAGCAGTGTGAACCTGGTCAAATACTTTGCCACCGGTGATGAGTCGTTATTACCGAAAATCAAACCAGGCGATGGTATTTATATCAATTCTCGCGATGCCAGTATGATGGGTAAGGACGAAACCATCACTGTTCTTGGGGATGTCAATAAAACCGGACGATTTATCTACCGCGCAGAAATTAATATTGTTGATTTGATTTCTGAAGCCGGTGGTACCAAGGAAGATGCCGATATTGAAAATGTCATTATCAGGCGTGGTGATGAACAGTTTGAATTCGATCTTGAAGGATATATGAACAATCCAGGGAACGTCAAAATGCCCAAGCTGATGCCTGGGGATACCTTGTACATTGGTAATGATAATAAAGACTGGCTCAATATTGGCCGAGAGTGGGTTAAAGACATCTCCTCCGTGCTTCCGCTGATCATGTTAATTATGGGTGGTATCTGATTTGATTAAGTTACCGGTTAATTACCTGGAAGTTGAAGAAATCTACAATGACAGCATCGGCAAGGGCATGCGTTCTGTAGCGGTTACGGCACCCAATTCAGAGGAAGGCACCAGTACTTTGGCCTACGCTTTGGGGCAGCGCAGTGATATTGATGGCAAACGAACGTTGCTGGTGGAAGTAAATATGCTGCACCCGGAGTTGGGTGATCTTTCCGGACACGCCCACAACGACTGGTTCCCTGATCCACAATCCGCTGATGCCTGTGTTATGCGCTCTGATGATACCAATCTGGACATACTGCCAGCGCCTTGCAATGCCGATGCTATTGTGTTTCGCAGCGTGACTAATATGAACAAACTGATGCAGCATTGGCTGGACAAGTACGACGTTGTTATTTTTGATACCTCGCCAGTAAATGCCCGCAACCGCAATAATATTCCCGCTGAATCCATCTGTGCCATGGCGGATGGTGCCATATTGATGGTGATGGCTGGTGTTACCCGACAGACTCAGTTTAAGGCCGCCCTGGACAGACTGGCGCATAGCAACGTAACGCTCGTGGGCATTGTGTTTAACGACTATCGCAATCCACGTCTGGCCGATGAAATTTGTCGGGAAACACACCGCCTGGATAAATGGCTCCCCAATGCCATGGCAAAAATCCGCCACAAAATTAAAAAGTCCTCCTTTTTCAATATTGATCTTTGAGCACCAGACCAAAGCCCATCAAGCATTGCCGGGACCATAAACTCAGGTGGGCGGTGTTACCCCGATTTTGATGGTAGGTCCGAGAAACTTGGGACCAGTGTCGAAAAAATTCACCTCCATGACCGCCAATACCCGTGCCAGCATTTCCCTGATTTTATTATTGAGGTCGGTATCGTGACCGTCGCCGGCATTGAAGGCGACAGCGTCAATATCATGATTGATGGCGATATAAAGCGCCCGTTTGCCGTGGGGTGCCTGGGAAATAATAGTAAAACTATCGAGTTCAAATACATTGTGGGCTCGCAGGATGGAATCCAGTGTCCGGAAACCGGCGTAGTCCCGATAAATTCTCTGGGCAGGGATGCCTTCCTTTAGCAGGTCGCGTCGAATTGTGGTTGGCTCATCGTAAAAAGGTGTGCTGTTGTCACCGCTGATCAGGATGTAATCAATTTTACCCGCTTTAAACAACTCAATAGCGGCATTCACCCGCAGGCGGTAATGGTCGTTGAAGCCACCCTGGCGCGAATATTTACTGGTACCGAGCAGAACGCCCACCTGTTTGTAGGGCACGGCGTCGAGATTGGAGTACAGGGCGCTGTCTGCCGTTCTGCCAACCAGAAAGTTGCACAGCAATATCAGCGCCAGTACACCAGCGATCATTAGTAGCATCAATTTAAGGACTAACCAAAAATGGGGAAGCCGGACACCCATTATCCACCTTCATAAAGCGTCTTATCGAGTTGTGAGTAGACCACAGTGTGTGGTTGTCATAAAGACAGACGGAGAAAATATTGTCCGGCCCGATCAGGCCGGATGAGATACATCGGTAAAATCAGCAGATAAAAATCAGCACATAAAGAGCAGTGGCGTATTTCCAGGAGTTATCAGTATTTGCTGTCGTAATGCTTTAACTCTTCAACCAGCAACAAGGCAATCGTTTTGCTTGGTGTGTCGGGGATGCCCAGTTTTTCCGCGACCGCTGGCACTCTATATCCTCTCAAATGAGCATCAAGCATCAATGCCAGAGGTTTCGGTGTGGAGGCGCGGACGGCCAGTTGCTCTGCCAGCATCAGATTGCGGTAGCCAGGTTCGGCGACGTAAATAACTGGTTTGCCTTGGTATATGGCCTGTTGGGCAATAGACGACTTGTGCACGATGACCACCGAGGCAATGGTGCTGAGCGTGGCTGCTGAAAAAGCGTCCGGGTCTAGAAGGTGAATGTTTTTCGTTGGTGATGCAGCAATTGCGCTGCGCTCCAGGCTGCCGTCGGATTTGGGATGGTGGGTCATAAGGAAGAGGATATCCGGCAGCATACCGGCTGCACTAATAAATGTTTGCAGAGCCTCGGGGTAGCTGTTGCTGTAGTCACCGGCGAATAATACCACTGGTTGCTGTGGGGCGATGTCCAGAGTGCGACGCAGCAAGTCGGGATCGGTCTGCTGGTAGCTTTTGTCCCATGCTTCCATAGTAGGCTGACCGGTCACCACCACGTCGGCACCAACGGCTTTGGCAAGCGCCTGAAAGCTGGTGGCAGTTCTGGCACTTGGGACATGAAAGGCATCGGCATAGCGTAACTCAGCCAAAAATGGCTGAACGTATTGCACCGTGTCAATAGGCTCAAAGTTGTCATAAAAGGCGATGATTCTGGAACCTGTTCTTTCCCAGGTATTAGCGACTTGTGCTTGGGCTCGGCTAGCCATACCGGTGTAGACGATTTTGGCAGAGATCATTTCGGTCAGTTGATACACGAGCCGCTGATCCAGTGGCTGATTGCGATTGTGGTAAAGGGCATCGTTGCGCGTCAGTTCGGCCACTCGAATCAGTGCCGGGTCATCTTCAAACACTTCGGCAGCACGCCCCATGGCCAGAATTCGATAAGGAATGCCGGCGTCTTTCAGTCGTTCCTGAATGTGCAAAAAAGCGTTGCTCTCGCCTTGGTCGTAGGCGACAAACAAAATGGCAGTTTTGATATAGGCACTGTCGCTACTGTGCGAGAATGGTATGAAAAAGAGCCAGAGTAAAGAGAGGGCAATTGGTAAGGTGAGGCGATTCGATTTGTTATTTTTCACGTATTACTTCCCCAGTGAGCATCCCTTTTAGATTGACCATAGGAGCGTCACCGGGGCTTGTAAAACCAATTATCGGCGCATCAGATGAACGCCCATTTCCGCATGATGAGTGTATGGGAACTGGTCAAACAAGGCTGCCCTGGCTACCTTGTGGGTCTGACAAATCACTGACAGATTGGCTTTAAGCGTCTGCGGGTTGCAGGAAATATACAGAATGTTGTCGAAGTGCTGCACCAGTTTTTCCGTGCCATCGTCCAGACCAGCCCGTGGTGGGTCCACCAGAATGGTTGAGAAGTGGTAGCTGTCCAGATCAATATCGCTTAGACGACGAAATACTCGTTCTTTGTTCATGGCCTGGGTAAATTCTTCGCTAGCCAGTCGGGCGATGGCTACGTTGTTCACATCGTTGAGGCGGAAGTTTTCCCGGGCAGAATGCACAGAGGTCTTGGCGATTTCGGTGGCCAGCACTTTATTAAAGTAGCCTGCCAGTACGCAGGTAAAATTGCCATTGCCGCAGTACAGCTCCAACAAGTCACCGCTGGCGGTTCGGGTAATTCCCCTGGCGACATGCCCGGCCCAGGCCAACATCTGTTCATTAACGCCGGCATTGGGCTGGGTAAAGCTGTTTTCTACCTGAGTGTAATGGAATGGGCGACCATCGACGTGCAGCGTTTCAGTGACGTAATCCTGGTCAAGCACCAGCTTCTGTTTGCGGGCACGGCCAATAATGCGGATACCAAATTGTGTTTGTAATGCCCGGGCTTCCTGCTGCCACTGCTCATCCAGTTGGCGGTGGTAAATCAGAGAGATCAGCGCTTCTTCGGTTTGGGTGGTAAGAAATTCAACTTGAAACAGCCTTTTTTTCAGGTGTTGGCTGGCGATGATAGCCGCCATCAGCGGCATCATCAGTCGGTTAATGGTGGCTGAGCCACTGGGAAAGTCGATAACCTCAAAAGGTTGTTTACTGTGCGGATCAAACATCCGGTAGTAGCAGTGCTCGCCTTCATGCCAGACATGAAACTCTGCTCTCATTCGGTAGTGTTGTGGTTGAGAGCGAAAGAGCTCCAGTTCCGGCAGGTCAAATTCGGCAAACTTGCTGACAATATGGCTGGCTTTTTGTGCCAGCTGCTCTTCGTACTGTTCGGGTAGGACTGTTGGTAGAGACATAGTGCTCACTACTAAAAAAAACGGTGCATATTATGAGCCGTATCGAAAAGCAGGTGAAGCGTGGGGCTTACCGATTTCTGCGCGGGATTGGCAGAATCGTAAAAAATACCAACTATCTGTCATTCTCTCGAAGGTAGCACTACCTACTTGTGCAGACTTCCGTCCTCCCAGGAATGACGACGATATATTCTTATCTACTACTTCCCTCAGAACTACCAATGATCAGGCAAGTGAAACATAGTCATCGATTAATATATAAGACTATTGTCCAAGTCACTTTTTCTCATTTGTCCTATATCATTTGTCACATGCTTTCTCAGGTAATTAACGAAGTCATTGCTTAGTCCAGTGATGGGCAATTGCGGTCGCAAGTTATCACTCAGACAGTTCAGGGATGAAAAAGTGACTAATAGGGTAGTTAGTGCATTGTTAGCCAGTATGATCTCATTGATAGCCAGTCACGCTTTCTCGGTACAGGCGGACCCCAGTGATTGTCAGCAGACTGGCAGCGATGATGCTACCTTGGTCGTAAATAAACCGACTGCCCAAACTCAGTATCCAGACCTTTCCTTTCAGGAGCAGTTTGAACTTAATGGTGATCGTGCCGGGGCGTTTATTTATAAAGCTTTCGATAATCCTGATAAAGTCCGTAACCAGCTTGCTGGCTCAGCGATATTATATGGACTTGATTACATGGGTTTTGGTGGGGTTGTCAGGGAAGGAATTTATTTCATTAAACAAAATACCCGATTTACTTTTGGCGATTGCGGCAACGTGCAATTAAGAACTAACCGGGTTACAGCCGGAACTTGTATTACTGGCACCAGCTCTTTGGAGTTCAACTCTTCTTACGATTTCAATTCAATTCAGTTGCAGCTCAACTGGTCAATGTGATCGTCGTGCCGAAAATCAGGCAATGGTAGACTACTGACGTTATTTGCGCTTTTGGTAATCTCCATTGAACACCCAGCAACTGTATACCCACTACTTTCGTCAAATAGAACATCTTGCTCCGTGGCAACTCACTGCTTTGGCGACTGCCGTCACACAAAGAGGCTGGCCAAACTTTGCTCTGTTTGTCGAGCTGACCGAGTTTGGCGACCTGGATGCCGTTAGTCACTGCCTGACCATGCTCTGGGATTGCAGTGCCGGGCTGCAATCAGCGAAAAACTTTGAGCGACTGCTGGAAAGGCTGGATGAAAATACGCCTGTTCCTGAAGACTTTGATATGTTTGGCGTCCAACCTGCCCTGGATTTTGCCGTTGGGTTGCACTGCGCCATCAACTGTGCCATGAAAGCTTCGGTGGATGAAGTGGCCAGCGCTTTGACTGTGTCGTTCAGCACCATTAATAAGTTGATCAAATATACTGAGCGACACGGACTCAAAGGCACCGAGTTGATCCAGTATATTGCCGGACACGAACTCTACCAGGTGCATCAGCAGTTTGTGGCTGAGCTGATCACCATGGTGTCGCAGCAGCAGAAACAAGGCAGGGAGTTTATTCGTGAGCTACAACAGTTTTCAGCCAATGATGGCATCAGTCAACTGGGCATAAGTCTACACTGAGGAGCTTCAATCCCAACAAGAGCCGTGCAGATGAACAGCTGTCAGGATTATCTGTTGTTTCCCCCACGACCCACCATCGACTGGACAACAGCGGCTTTAGCATCCGCGCAGTGTCAATCAGCAAGAGATGCTGTAGAGCCAGCAGAGGGCGACGCTGTACGCAATACTCCTCTGCAAATGCGCGTCGCTCAGATCGCTTCCCCTCGTTACTTCCATAATAGTTACTTCCATAATTATGGAGTTAATCCAGGGTTACGATCCCAGTCAGCCGTCAATAGCCAAACTGAACCCGTCAGGCCACTCACTTATGCCCAGGTACTGAAAAGTAGCGACGCTACTGCACAGGATAGGGGGCCCTGTGACATCAAGGAGCGTCTGGCGCATCAGCAAAACCTTGTTCGCATACAAAATGCATTGCACCGGGGAACATGGGCTCCCGACGGTGGACATTTGCCTGCGAACGCTGTGACGTGGAACGTCATCAGGCAGATGGACAGCTACCTGGGTAATTTGCATGCCGAGCTAATGTCCGTTCACGAACCGCTGGAACGCTGTTTACGGGTGGCCGTGTGCATTACTACTCTGATGCAAAAATACAACTGCCCGGACAACGGTGTTGCTTTAGATTGCCTGCAAGCCTGTTTTGGCGCTCAGTTTCGCGAGACATTCCAACCGTGTCTCGCCGCCATCAAAGCTCAGGCAACCGCTGGTTATGCCAAGGACTACTTTGAGGTATGCCATTTTATCCTGAATTTCTTACAGTACTATTCAGATCCCTCACTACTGGCAGGGGAGGGGGTACGCAGTGAAATCGCTGCAACATTGAGCGGCATGGTTGAGATGGAACTGGACTACTTGCAGTATTCCCTGAGTTTTCCTCGCCACGGAGATAACTTTTGGCTTATCAGCAATTTGAAGCGCTGGCTGGGAACAGACGATCTGTTTAGACGCTTGCAGCTGGTTGACGAGCAGACGGCTCAAGCTTATCTGCAAAAGTTGCAAGCGCTCGCGTGCAGCCCGCAAGCTCCTGATCCTGAGCTGGCTAATCTTGAGGCTCCCCATAAAATTGACCTGTTGATTGCCAAGGGGAGCTTAAAGGTGGCTTCTGACCTTTTGGTGGCTGGAGACGGCGCGCATCCATTTCAAGTGCGGTTAATGTACGAAATTCTGAAACACGAGTGTTTGAAGGTGGTGATAAATCATCAAGTGACGGTCAGCGCGGAGCAAGAGGTGGCTCAGTTAATTGGACTTAATCTGTTTGCCAAGATTTATCGACCATTTATCAGTAGTCATTTTTTTCTTTTTCATCATGTGCGCATGTTATTGTCGGATCTTGTCGCCCGAGTATTAACCTGTCATAAGCTCAAAATAAGCCATCACGAAAAACGCCAGGAAGTGGAAACAATTATCAATGAGCTGGCAAATAGCCAGATGCTTTCCGACCAGTGTCTGTCATTGTGGTGGACGTATCGGGGTAGTGTATTGCCCATTGAAGACTCATTGATGGGCGCGACCAGTCGTGACGGATTTGTCCTGTGCAAAATTATCTCAAGGCGATTGTCGTCGGGCAAAGTTGCTACAGATGCTGACTATCAGCAGGCCGCACAGTTGCTTAGGCGCTGGATTATCAATGAAAATATTTTGCTAACCATGGATCTGGGATTGCGGTTGGTTAAAGAGCTAAACGCACTAAGACATAAACTGTATTTGCATTTTTTTCACAAAATCTTCCAAGACGGTTTTGTTAAAAGTAAACATGATCTGGTTGGTTATCGACGAGTCATTGAGATGATGGATCAGCATCGAAGTAGCTGTCTGAAAAATCAAGACATGCTCTTTTTATTGAAGGGCGTGCGCCATCGTTACAGCTGGCAACAGATTGCTTGTCAGGCGTGGGGCAAGTTGATTTGTGACCTCCAGAAAAAAATTGTTTATGGGCAAGTCATCAACGAGGCAGAGCTTGACGAGGTATTATCGCTTGGTACCGTTTCTCCTTTAGTAGAGCACGAGATTACCAATATTGACCTGAAAAAATTGGCAATCACTGTTTTCAAGGCGGCAGTGCTCCAGCCAGATATTATTCGGATTAGTTATTACAAGCTTCAGTGCCTGGCGCAGTGGATCCTTGCTATTATCGACAAAGATTCGTCAAAACTTCTTGAGCCGTCCGAGCGCAATGACACCATCAGGAAAGCAATTTTCGCCTACTTTGGTCTGGTTCATCCAGGGCGCGAAGCGGTTAATCCGACACCATCTTTCCTATTCCGTGAGGGGCTGCGTACTCCGATGAGCGAGGCTGCGTCGCGTGAGATTCCGTTGGGTATCACAGATATGTGTCATGGAAAACCTTGGCAGGCAGTTGCGCCATACGTTGAGATCAACGAGGAATTGAATCAACCTATGAGATCTTACGAAACTCTGTTATTAAGTTGTACGCCCGCTTCAATCATTATAAAAAACGACTATGATCGACTTTACGACAGTTTGCGACGGATCAGTGCTGTTCTCCACGACATCTTGATCCGAGGTGTAACTGATTATAAGGCCATCGCCAAAAGAGAGCTTGATTATATTGATTTGTGTCTGGCAAATATGGCTCCATGGTTCCAACAATTCTGTTCGCAGACAGAGGCCAAAGAGTTTTCCAGAATATTAATCAATTTAACCAAGTCGAATAGTAATGGTGATAAAATTCCCCAGACCTTTTCTGGATTGGTCGTTAATCGAATTCGACAAGGCGATATCTCCGGGGCAGCCAATATAATCTGTGTTCAGCAGGCGTTATGTCGAATTCGGTCGGCGCTGGGATTGCCGACGATTGGTTAGCGATTTTCCTTATGCTTACGGTTTGTTTTTCCTGACTAGCTGTAAGAAATAGTGAATTGTATTGTGTTTAGAGCGTCTTTGGGTGTGACTTGATGTTTACTAGTGGATTCAAAGAAAGTTGCTCCGTGGCACATTAAAATTGTTAAAAAAATGATAAAAGCAATTTTTTTACAGAAAAAATAAATGATTGTATTTGTTTTTTGGTAGTTTTATTTGTGCTTTGGTTGGGTTGCTGCAAAACGTGGAGCAATTATCGATTAAAATTGAGACACAGGATCGATCCCTATCACAAGCTTGTCTCTTTCGGGACGGGTAACTCACTTAACGAATAAAGCATTGAATATGGTTAATGAAACTGTTTTTACATGTTCGTACAGCAGTGCATCCGATGAAAATCTGCTGATCAATCAGAATGATGGCGATCCCACACAGTCAGGTTCAGTAAAAAAACTAGACTCACCGGTGGCAGAACTTGGCGTAGGCAAAGATAGCAATTCACCAAATGGTGAAAGAATTTGCCTGGCAAGCCGGTCAACATCAATCTCGAGCACTGGCAGTTTGTTGTCGCCCCTCCTGGATACGCAGACAATGTCGCATATGACCAATTTCGCTGAAATCCCGATAGACGACGCTAGTGAAGTACATAACAACGAAATGTCGATTTTTTCGGGGCTCGCTGGGATTGATATCAGTTCCATGCAGTTGATGAAAAATCTGAAGGCTATTGTCACCGGGGAGGGATGCTGGGGAAAGACGTTAAATTGTGGTCTTGGCTGCTTCTACGACGTATTTTTTGATGCCACTACTGATGAGGAGTGGCTAGATTACCTGCGCAGAAGTGCTGAGGCTATTGATCGTAATGCTGAGATTTTCTGGCGTCGCAAACCAGATTTGGTGCGAGAGGTAATTCAACAGATTTTATTTTCCACCTTTCGCGCCGTGCAGCGTTTCGATTACGTTACCAGACATATGAGCTACCAGCATGTGACTGCCATTGAAATGGATATAAAGTTCATTCTGAAGCATTACTACTGCCAGTTTGGTGCTAGCGAGTTCAGGAAGATATTCGATTACCATACTTATCCACACAGCACTAATTTTATCTATGGAATCAGGAGCTGTCGGTTTTCCAATTACGACTTTGACGTGGTTAGCAAAACCTTGGCAGAACATTTTGCGCAAAAGAACCGGAAATACCTACCCGATTTTGTACGTTGCCTGATGAATGCTACTGCCAATCAGACGCTGGAAGATATTCTTGAACTCACTGAAGCGGACCGTCAACGGTTGGTTGTAAATGAACAATTCAACTTGACGTATTCCTTTGCTCAGCGCTCACTGAGCAAGCAATTGACTCATGTGCCCATTATGCAGGGACTGGAAAATTACGGCAGTACTTGTTTTGCTGCTACATCGGTGTGGCCAATCCTCTGTTCTCCTTACTCTGCCTATCTAGGTACTGATGAGGCTATTGGACAAACGTCAGAAAATGATCAGCCGCTCACTGTCCGACAGTGTCTGAACCAGTTACGCAAGGAAACCAATAAAGAGAAGCAAGTCCAGTTGTTGCAGGCGGGGCTGACCACCTGTCTGTCCACTCTCACCAGTCAGTACCACCAAGGAATGCATCAAGCCATGCAGAGCACTTATAAGCTGCTGTTGGATTTTTGCATTCAGGGTGCCATTCAGGGCAACTTTGGCGGTTTTGAATCGTTCGATGAGCTGCTCAATAAACGTTTGACTCATCAAAAATTGACTCATGGGAGCAGTGATGAAAAGTCAGCAGAGAGCTTGGCGTCAGTTGTTCAGGTCAGGCATTTACCGCAGCAGGATTGCGCAGAGTTTTTTGCACCATTGTTGCAATTGGTACTGCCCAGAGAGTCCCTGTACAAATGCGCATTTCGGGTGTTAACGGAACGCCAAGTAATGAGGATGGCCAACATCGTGACGATTACCGACAATCCTCAGCTGCCCACACAAGCGACTCAGGATGAACAGCCTGCTGATCAGGCCCCGCCAGATACATTTATTTTTTCCCTACCTATTGCTCCGGAACTGGCCGACCGGGATGATTTCTCTTTGCAAACGTTGCTCGATGAAGCGCTCTCGTATCAGAATGTTGCCCACCGACAGCACCGTATTACCGTACGACAAGACAGCTTCAGGCATGCGGTGCAACACTTTCCTCTCGCCGCAGATCAGACGGATATGAAAGAAGCGGAGACAGAGTGGGACATCCTGCGTGAGCGCCAGGTACTGCTGGTTAACGAGGCGCCCAAGGTCATCACGATTCAGCCGAAAATGCCTCCCGAATTTCGTCAGCGGGCTGCTATTGCCAAGCGATTGGCTTGCGACCAGGATCGCGAACTCACTCTGACTTTTCGCAAGCTCAGCACCGATAAGGCTTTGTCGCCAGAAATCATCAGGCGCAGCTATCGAGTTTGTGCCAAGGTTTTTTACGTGGAAGATGCCATGACAGGCGCTCGTCACTACCGCTGCACCATCAATGACGAGAAAAAAGGTGAGTTGCTGATCGACGACTTGAATGTCTACCAGTTTGATGGTGGCACAAGAGACTACACCAAGTGTGGAATTCTCTGTTTGATGGTGCTGGAGCAGACGGGCGAGTTAGCTCTCGACAGCCACGCTCACAATATTGAATAAAAAAATATTGAATAAAAAAGCTGGCACAGCAGATATTGGCAAACCTCGCGCAATTGCATTGGCAGGGAATATATACCCCCAAGGCACAAGGCGAAGATTTGCTACCTTTTTATTAAATTACAGCCTTTCCAAGACTTCCGTTCCCATGTTGTCGTTCTTCCATTTTTCTAATGCCGCCTTGAGCCGCAGCCAGTTATCGTTGATCTTTTGTGTCCACTCATCCATTTCTGTGTGAGTCCAGGTGGCTGCATGGAAAAAATCAGCAGGAATATTGATTACGGTGTTCACCGAAGCGATCACCCCAAACGCTGCCAGGGACGCTGCTGCAGTGACCGCGATTGCCGGCAGGAGGGCTATTACACCACCAAGTATACTGCCAAGGAAAATACCTTTTTGATGCGCTTCAGATGGGCATCCTGCGACCATTTTTGCTAACTTGACCAGGCCGCCCAAAACGCCACCGACGATGCCACCAGCAATGCCGGTAGCAAGGCCAACGGCACCTAGGGTAATAAGTCCTGGCACGCACCCAACGGCGGTACCGTAAACGGCAGAAAATCCGATTCGGTTGATAATCGCCTTGAATGGATGGATAAGCCGACTGCTTAATGCCACTGTTTTCAGCTCGGACTGATCAGCTTGAGTTTGACGCTCAGAATTGATGGCTGAGGTGGCCATAGACATGAAGCTACCGCCTGGTGCAGCATCGGTGGGTGGGGGTATTAAGCTGGGACTGGTGTAACTGTTTATCGTTGCTGCATCCATTGTTAACTCCTTTTTAAATGATGTGATGACTCCGACAGAGTGGAGCACGGAGGGTACAGTCAGTTTTATGAAGTTACATCAGGCTTGCGTCCATACCCATAACAAAAAAGTAAGTAGCCCTGTCAGAGAAGTGCTCTTGTTTGGTTAGTTGGTCGACAAGCCGACAATCGAGAAAGTCGTTGGAGTAAATCTGAATTGGCGGGGGAATGGCTTTCGATGGCTGTGCAGTTTTGTTGATGAGGAATGATTGAGTCGGTCACGCATCCACAAAAAAAGGCGACACTGAGGCAGTGTCGCCTTTTTTCAGGAAGGAAAAGCTTAAGCCAGGGCGGTTTTTGCTTTTTCAACCAGTTGGCCAAAAATCACCTTGTCGTGCACGGCCAGATCAGCCAGTACCTTACGGTCGATTTCGATAGCCGCTTTTTTCATACCAGCGATGAAACGGCTGTAAGACAGACCATTCATGCGAGCACCGGCGTTGATACGGGCAATCCACAGAGCGCGGAACTGACGCTTACGTTGACGACGGTCGCGGTAGGCATACTGACCAGCTTTGGTGACGGCCTGTTTGGCTACGCGGAATACACGAGAACGTGCACCATAGTAACCTTTAGCCAGTTTCAGAATTTTCTTGTGACGACGGCGTGCAATGACGCCACGCTTAACACGTGCCATGAGTTATCTCCTGTAAAATGATCAGAAAGCGAAGGCTTAATCGCACAGCATGCGCCGAACGAGAGCTTGGTCTGCTGGCGATACCGGGCGGATATCACGCAACTTACGCTTACGCTTGGTGGTCATCTTGGTCAGGATGTGACTCTTGAAGGCACCTTTACGCTTGTAACTGGAAGCAGTTGTCCTGAAACGCTTCGCAGCACCACGTTTGGTTTTCATCTTTGGCATGAAAAACACTCCGCATTCGCGGGTACTGATTAATACCAGTCCCGGGATAATCAAAAATAATGCCCATTGACAACAACAGGCACGAAGCAATCAAAAAACGGCCAGGCACTTTACCCGTAAAGGGCACTGAGCCATAAGGCCGTCAGTTAATTACTTCTTCTTTTTAGGGGCAATCACCATGATCAGTTGACGGCCTTCCATTTTCGGATGCTGTTCAACGGTTCCGATGTCTTCGAGGTCTTTCTCGACCCGTTTCATCAGTTCCATGCCCAGCTCCTGGTGAGCCATCTCCCGGCCACGAAAACGAAGGGAGACCTTCGCCTTGTTGCCCTCGGTAAGGAAACGTATCAGGTTGCGCAGTTTTACCTGATAATCCCCTTCTTCGGTACCCGGGCGAAACTTGATTTCTTTCACCTGGATCAAAGTCTGTTTTTTCTTGGCCGCAGCCTTCTGCTTTTTGGATTCGTACTGATGCTTACCGTAATCCAGGATTTTACAGACTGGCGGCTCACTGGTCGCGTTAATCTCAACCAGGTCCAGCCCTGCTTCCTCCGCCATGCTAAGTGCATCGCGTATATCAACTACACCGACCTGTTCTCCGTCGGCCCCAATGAGCCGGACCTCTTTTGCGCGGATATTTTCATTAATCGGCGCCTTTACGGGGCGACGGTCACGGAAGCTGTTGCGTCTGATGGTTGTATCTCCTGTGTAAGCAACAATATAAATCCCCTTGAGCTACATAAGGCGGGGACAGGTTTGCCGAAACGTTAAGTGAGCCTGTCGGGCAGGCTCAGACTGTGCGGCCACGCTTGAGGATATCAGCACTCAAGCGCTGGCGGAACGCTTCGATGGACATAACGCCCAAGTCTTCACCGGTACGGGTGCGTACCGCAACGGTGTTGTCTTCCATTTCCTTATCGCCGACAACCAGCAAATAAGGCACCTTCATCAAGGTATGCTCGCGGATTTTAAAGCCGATTTTCTCGTTTCTCAAGTCCGCTTTTACCCTGATGCTCTGTTCAGACAGGTTTTTTTCCAGTTTTCTGGCGTAATCAGTCTGTCGATCGGTGATATTGAGGATAGCCACCTGGGTCGGTGCCAGCCACGCTGGCATGGCGCCTTCGTAATGCTCAATCAGAATGCCGATAAAACGCTCGAACGATCCAAGGGTAGCGCGATGCAGCATTACCGGTGTTTTGCGCTCGCCGTTTTCATCAACATATTCCGCGCCCAGACGGCCCGGCATGGAAAAGTCCACCTGGATAGTACCGCACTGCCATACACGCCCAATGCAGTCCTTGAGGGAAAATTCGATTTTCGGGCCGTAAAATGCGCCTTCGCCGGGTAGCTCTTCCCAGGGGAGGTCTTTGGTATTCAATGCTTCGGCCAGGGCTTTTTCTGCTTTATCCCAGATTTCGTCAGAACCAACACGCTTCTCCGGGCGCGTGGAGAGCTTGTAGATCAGATTGTCGCGCTCAAAGCCAAAGTCGTCATAAACGCTGTGCAGGAAGTCGATGAAAGCACACACTTCAGATTGAATCTGATCCTCGGTGGCAAAAATATGGGCGTCGTCCTGGACAAAGCCGCGCACCCGCATCAGACCGTGCAGGGAGCCAGACGGCTCATTACGATGACAGGAACCGAACTCTGCCAGACGCATTGGCAGGTCGCGATAGCTCTTCAGGCCCTGGTTGAACACCTGGACATGGCATGGGCAGTTCATGGGTTTGATGGCCATATCCTTGTTCTCGGAACTGGTGGTAAACATGCCGTCGGCGTATTTATCCCAATGGCCAGACTTTTCCCACAAGCTGCGATCCACCAGTTGCGGGGTTTTGATCTCTTCGTAGCCAGCCACGCGCTGCTTGGCGCGCATGTACTGTTCCAGCTCCTGGTAGATTACCCAACCGTTGGGATGCCAGAACACCATGCCGGGAGCTTCTTCTTGCATATGGAACAGGTCGAGGCGTTTGGCCAGTTTGCGGTGGTCACGTTTTTCCGCTTCTTCCAGGCGCACCAGATAAGCCTTGAGGGCTTTTTTGTCTTCCCAGGCGGTGCCGTAGACTCGGGTCAGCATCTCGTTATCCGAGTCGCCACGCCAGTAAGCGCCGGCAACACGCATCAGTTTGAACGCTTTGAGTTTGCCGGTGGACGGTACGTGGGGACCACGGCACAGATCCATCCACTGGCCCTGGCGATAGACTGAAATCTCTTCGCTGGCTGGCAGGTCGTTGATGATCGCAACCTTGTACTCTTCGCCCAAGGCTTTAAAAGCACTCACGGCCTCTTCACGGCTCATCACCACGCGCTCAATGGCCAGGTCTTGCCTGGCTAACTCTTCCATGCGTTTTTCAATCCTGGCCAGATCGTCCATGTTGAAAGCGCGTTCGTAGGAAAAGTCGTAATAAAAGCCGTTTTCAATCACCGGGCCGATGGTGACCTGGGCGCCGGGGTATAAATCCTGCACGGCCATGGCCAGCAAATGGGCGGTAGAGTGGCGAATCACATCCACGCCTTCAGCGTCGCGGGTGGTGATGATGGATAGCTCTGCGTCTTCGGTCATTTTTGCGCTGGCGTCTACCAGTTGGCCATTAACGCGGCCGGCGAGGGTCGCCTTCGCTAAACCGGGACCGATGTCCTGGGCGACTTCCATGACCGATACGGCATCGGCAAATTCGCGTTTGCTGCCATCGGGAAGAGTAATAACAGGCATGAAGGAGTCCTTAGTGGGTGTTCAGTTCGTCAGTGGCAACCCGTACCGGAGGCTGCTTGTTTTGTGGTTTTGCCCAGACCGTACGCAGGGCTGGGAACCATTAACCAGTGGCAATCCATACCAGGGATTGCATGAATTTTCTCAACGATTTTCCGGGACAATAGTCACAAAGGAAGGAGGGGAGAAAATTATGGGTCTTAGAACGACACATTTTTTGGGTTTTTGGTTTTTCTGTCAAGCGCGGGGCGGCTGTGAGACGCCCCTGGAGGAGATCACTGCACCTGATGTTCCAACTGAGCAACCACTTCTGCTGCCAGGTTAAGTTGTTTGGCCAGTTCTTGCAGATAAGCCTTTTCCATGAAATTTTGCTCATCGACAACAATCAGCGAGGCCAGGTATATTTCTGACGCTTGTTGGGGTGACGTGGCCAGCCGGGCTACTTCTGCCGGATCCAGCGGTTTATTCATCTCGGTTTGCACCAGCTGGCGTACTTGTTGATCGACACCCATCTCATCCAGTGCCTGTTCGATACGAGCCATTTCGGTGTTGTCGATGTGGCCATCAGCCTTGGCGGCAGCGATCATCGCTTTCAGAATTCGGGTGCTATGTAGATTATCATTCTGGTCAAAGGCCACGTTGGCAGCCTGCGGGTTCTGTTTCGCCTGCCAGTCGTTGTAAACCTTGTAGGCCAGTGCGCCAACTGCCGCTGCACCGCCTACTTTTAGCGCGCCCATACCCATTTTTTTGGCGATCCTGTGACTCTTTTTCGAGCCCATTAGCATGCTGAGCAGGCCGCCGCCAACAGCGCCGGCCCCAAGCGTTTTCAGTTTATCGCCGTCCGATGATGTGGCCTGAGTCTTCTTGCCAAGAGCGTTAGCACCTTGCTTGAGCAGGTCTGACTTGAGGGCTTGATTGAGCAGGTTTTTCAAATCCATAACGGGCCTCTTTTGGACAAAGATGACAAAGATAAAGATTGGTGCCAGCAATACTGTCGTTGATCTGAGAGACAAGAGTATTCGTGTTAGCACTGTTACGCCAGAGGTAACAAAAGGAACTGCTCTGAGCATTGTGCGTAAATTACTTACATCGATTAATGCTTGTGCTGACATATAGTTGCGCAACAAATAATCACCAATCTGCTGTCGTGTCTGTCGATGCGATTTCAACATATCTCAGAGTTAATTCAGAATGAATCAAGCTTCCAGGATCCTGACTGCCGGGATCTTTATCAATCTTTGTATCGGCGTACTTTATGCCTGGAGTGTGATCAGCAAGGCGCTGGTCAGTGAACTGGGCTGGTCAACTACCTCAGCCGGTTTGCCTTACACTATCGGTGTCGTCACCTTTGCCGTGGGAATGCTGGTTGCCGGTAACCTGCAAGATCGTATGGGGCCGCGAAAAATGGCCATAGCCGGCATTATCATGGTTGGTGCAGGGCTGCTGCTCTCGTCACTGGCCACCACGCCTCTTATGCTGGTGCTCACCTTTGGTGTTCTCGCTGGTACAGGTATTGGTACCACCTATTCGTGCCTGAGCCCAACTGCCATGAAGTGGTTTCACTCGTCCAAAAAAGGTATGGTCAATGGGCTGCTTGCCGGTGGTTTTGGTATGGCGCCGCTTTATCTGGCGCCACTATGCACCACCTTGATTGACCAAGTTGGCATTAGTACCACCTTTATGATTCTTGGCGCTGGTGTTCTGGTTATCAGTTTGCCGTTGGCTCTTACTCTTATTACTCCGAGCGCTGACTACCAACCAGAGATCCCCGTCGGCTATCAGGCCGTAGCCAAAGCTTCTGCCAATGATTATGGCTGGCGTGAAATGGTTAAAACTCGTCAGTTCTACCTGATGCTGATTGCTTTTGCCTTCGCTTCTTCCGCCGGTTTGATGCTCATTGGTAATATTTCCGGCATTGCCGCCTTACAAGGCAATATTGCCAATGCTGCTACACTGGTTTCCATTCTTGCGGTTGCCAACACCTTTGGCCGTATCCTGATGGGCATGCTGTCCGATAAAATTGGTCGCACTCAGACGCTGTTCCTGGCTATCGCCCTGCAAACGCTGAATATGGTGCTGTTCCCGATGTACACAACTATGTTCGGTTTTATTTGCGGTGCTGTCCTGGCGGGTATTGGTTACGGTGCCCTGCTGAGTGTGTTCCCGTCCATGATCGCCGATTACTACGGGATCAAGAATTATGGCACTAACTTTGGTGTGCTCTTCCTGGCCTGGGGTGCCAGTGGTTTTATGGGGCCGGTAATGGCTGGCTACATCGTGGATACAACCGGCAGCTTCAGTCTGGCCTATATTATCTCGGCAGTTATGCTGGTTATTGCTGGTATTATGGCTCTGATGATCAAGCCTGTGGACGCCACTGAAATGGCTGCTGAAGTGAATGCTCAAAAGCTTTCTGTCGTTTAAGTAAGGAAAGTCCCGGTGAGAAAGGAGTTTCTAACCGGGACGTAAGTGTTACAGGAGCTGGATCAGTCCAGCTTGAGATTGCCATCATTAATCAGGTTATTAATAATCTCTGCATCGGTATTGCCCAGCGTAGACAGATCGACCCCTGCCAGTTTAACCGTTTGGGTAATATCGCCACCGGACTGGGGACGAATCTCAACAGTGCTGTCACCACCAGCAAAATTGAAGCTTAGATACTGATCCAGGGCATTATTTTCCTCACCTATCAAAACATCACTGAGATCAAGCACATCCCCTCCGGGACCACTCTGGAAATCCTGAATAATATCCGTGGCCGGATTGGCTGCCGTTCCCACATCATCGGCATGCCAGATAAACGTATCACTGCCACCGCCGCCAATGAGGATGTTGTCACCATCACTAGAGTTAGTGCTGTGAATGGTTTCAACAGCATCACTACCTTCCGTTAGCCAGGAACCGCTGTTCAAACTCAAATGATTGCCGGCAGGCCCACTGTCCTGAGTATCACCATTGAGTTTATAATGGCTTACCAGACCGACTGAGGCTGGATCCAGGGTGGTGTTATTCATTTCTACCTGAATCTCGCTTGAACTGCGCACATCATCCCAGATACGTATATCTCGCATCTCACCAGAGAAGGCTTGGCTTGCGTTATATCCTCCCATCTGATTGTCTGCTTCCTGACCTAGCACCAGCCCTCCACCGCTATCCAGAGTAATACCCTGCGCTATAGTGCCGGTATCCATCAGCTGTCCGTCAAGATAGGTTTTCAGTGTGCCGGTACTGCTCTCCCAACTGAACGCGTAGTGATGCCAATCTCCGTCAAACAGCGCCGGCAAGTTGACGGCATGGTTACTGCCATTGAGGTATACGATGGCCGTACTACTAGCCGGAATCAGGAATATTTGGGCTTCATCACTGCTGCCCACCTCGTAAGTCAGCGGAGTTTCTCTGAAATTGGTACCGGGTTTCATCCACAACTCAATAGTCAAGGCAGTAGAGGGGAAAGTGTTCACCGTATCAATAACAGCGTATTGGCTGGTGTTGCCCTCAAGTGACAATGCAGGCAAAAGATCCTCAGTATCCATAATGGGAACAATATAACTTTGCTCGCTGAATGCACCGGTGGGATCGGAGACTCTTACTGTTAATTGATGGCTGGTGGCTTTTTCATAATCCAACGCACTGGCCACGCTGATCAGGCCGGTAGCAGAGTCAATGGTGAATAAGCCACCGGCATCATCGATCAAACTGTAAGTCAACACATCACCCTCTACATCACTGGCATGGACCCCCCCAACAATCGTTCCAGGCTGAGCGTTTTCATAGATGTGATGGCCTAATGCCAAGGTCTTGCTGTAGATGTCGGTATCGCCGCTGTGGTCAGAGCTCCAGAGAAATTTAACCGTTCCATCCGCCAGTTCCACTAGCGCAGGTGTGGACGGATTGCCGCTGGTACTGTCGATAATCATTACCGGTTCAGTCATCGGCAACCCGTTGCGGCTAAACAGACGACTGTATATACCATCGGCCGCCACAAAGGTGGCAAGGATATCATCCCCAACCGCAGTCAGTTGCATGTTGCTGGTGGCAATTACCGTGCTATCGCTGACCGCAAAAGCTGAGCCCAGCGCAGTCCCGTCAGCGTGCCAGCGCTGGATATACCAGGTACCGGCACTCTCGTAACTGGTAGCCAGAGTGCCATTTTCCAGGACAACCACCTGCGTATTGGCATACGCCATACCATTGTCGCTGGCTGGCGCACCACCAAAGTCGATAGGACCGTGAGCGCTCGTGCCGTCTGCATTGAAGATTTGCAGCTTGGCGCCGTCAGTATTGGCCTTCCCACTGCGCCAGGTGATAGCAAAACCGCCATTGTCCAGAGCTGCTACGTCGGGTTGGGTCCAGTCCCAGGAGGGAACATTGGCCACACTGACTACGCCATCGCTGCTGCCGTCGGCATTAAACAGACGTACCTTGACTTGATTACTGTTAGTATTCACCGCTGAGACAGCATAGCGGTTGTTGCTCAGGGCAGAAATGCTTGCTACATATTCGCTGGAGTGTGCGTGGTTATAATCGCTGCTTACTGAAGTGCCATCAGCGCTGAAAAAGTGCATCAGGCCACGCATCCAACTGCCGGGCGCTACATGATCCCACAGAACCGCATAGTCGCCATTATCGAGCACAGCCACAGTGGGAGCACGAAAATTGTGAATTGCTGCAAGATCGTCCATATTAACCCGAGATTCCGCGCCTACCGGATTGCCAGATGCGTCATAACGCCGAGCCATCACCACTGTTGCTCCCGTGTCGTCGGACAACCAGGTGCTAATATAACCACCGTCCGGATGGGCGGCAATAGCGGGTTCGGTTTGTTCCTGACTGGTAGCGCTATGGATGGTTTGCTCATGACCTGTTGCAACACTGAGCAACCATGTGTCGATCTCACCAGCGGCAATTTGTGGATTATTGGCACTGGTAGCCTGCAAGGAGACATTGTCAACTTGCAAGTCCTTTGCGTTGGTGTTGTCAGAGGTGTCTGTGATCCGTAATACTATGTTGCCTGCTGACTGAGCAGTGAAGTCAAGGCTCAAGGTTTGCGCTGTGGAGGAATTTGTATCGAATGTACTTGTGGCCAATGATTGCCCGGATGACTGATCAATAACTTCCACGCGGCCAGCGACCACGCCACTGCCCACTCTCAAATAATCCAGACTCAGGGAGTAGTTGACATTCGGATGTCCCTTGAGGGCCTGCTCCACCATTCCCGTGATTGGTGCTTCAGCGCTACTGAAATGTAAATTGCTCCCATTAGCAACCACACTGCCCGATAGACTCCAGCCAGTACTATTGTCTATGTTGCCATTGATAAGCAGGTCGGTGTCCAGCTGCAAATCACTGTAAATATGATTATGTGCGGTAATGTTCGGTGCAAAATGATGATCTGCAACAGGAACGATATACTGTTGCTCACTGAATGCTCCGGTTGGATCCGAGACCCGTACCGTCAACTGATGACTGCTGGCCGTTTCGTAGTCCAGAGGACTGGCTACGGTAATCACGCCAGTGGCAGAGTCAATGGCGAACAAACCCCCGGCATCATCGGTCAAACTGTAGGTCAGCACATCATTTTCTGTATCACTGGCATGTACCTCACCAACAATCGTACCGGGCTGAGCGTTTTCACTAATCTGCTGACCCAATGCCAGAGTTTTGCTGTAGATGTCAGTATCGCCACTGTGGTCAGAACTCCAGAGAATTTTGACCGTACCATCCGCCAGTTCTGTTACCGCAGGTGCGGACTGATTGCCAGTAGTGCTGTCATTTATCTGCAATGAGTCTGTCAACGGTAGCCCATGTTTGCTGAACAGTCGGCTGTACACGCCATTACCATCGTCATCGTCCGCGACAAAGGTCGCCAGAATATCATCTCCCACCGCGGTCAATCGCACATTCCGAGTGGCAATGACTCCATTGTCACTGACCGCAAAAGCTGAGCCCAGTGTAGTTCCGTCCGCATTCCAGCGCTGGATATACCAGGTACCAGCACTCTCGTAGCTGGTGGCCAGAGTGCCATTCTCCAGCACAATCACCTGTGTTCTCTCATCGACGCTAGCCGACGCACCACCAAAGTTGATGGGGCCGTTGGCACTGGTACCATCTGCATTGAAGATTTGCAGTTTGGCACTGTCAGTATTGGCTTTGTGACTACGCCAGGTAATAGCAAAGCCGCCATTGTCCAGAGCAGTCAGATTGGGTTCGCTCCAGTCCCAGGAAGGAACATTAGCCACGTTAACGACGCCATCACTGCTGCCATCAGCATTAAACAGGCGCACCTTGACCTGATTGCTGCTGGAATTCACAGTGGAAATGGCATAGCGATTGTTGCTCAGGGCTGAAATGTCTACTCCATAATCACTGCCGTGTGCATAGTTATGATCGTTGCTCAACGAGGTACCAGTAGCACTGAAAAAATGCACTCTGCCTTGTATCCAATGGCCGGGAGAAACATGATTCCAACTCAGCGCGTAGCCACCACTATCGAGCACTGCCACAGTGGGATTTCTATATACCTGAGATCCTGAAAGATCAACCTCATTAACCTGGAACTCCGCTCCTACAGGACTACCAGATGCATCATAACGGCGAGCCATAACCACCGTTGCCCCCGTATCATCAGATATCCAGGTGCTGATGTAACCGCCGTCCGGATGGGGGGCAATCGCAGGCACAGTTTGTTCAAGGTTAGTGATACTGTGGACGACTTGCTCGGGATCTGTTGTAGCACTAAGTAAACCCGTATCGATCGCACCTGTGGCAATTTGTGGATTGTCGACACTCGTGGCCAGCAGGGAGATATTGTCAATCTGCAAGTCCTTTGAGGTAGTACTGTCAGAGGTGTCCGTAATCCGCACCACCAGATTGCCTGCTGACTGGGTTGTGAAGTTGAGGCTCTGGGTTTGCGCAGTAGAGGAATTGGTATTGAACGTATCCGTTGCCAACACTTGCCCGGATACCTGATCAATGACTTCCATCAGGCCTGCCACCTGACCACTCCCTGCCCTCACATAATCCAGGCTCAAGGTATAGTTGACTTCCGGATGTCCCTTGAGGATCTGCTCCACTACACCTGTGATCGAAGTATCGTGACTGCTAAACACCAAATGGCCACTATTGACGACAACATTGCCCGATAAATTCCAACCAACGTCGCTATTGATGTTGCCATTGATAATCAGGTTTGTGTCCAGTGGCAAGTCATCGTAGATATGGTTATGTACCGTGAGCTCCGGCGCGGTATTCTGATCATCTGCAACGGGTACGATATACTGTTGCTCACTGAACGCACCGACAGGATCTGTGACTCTTACTGTTAATCGATGGCTGGTGGCTGTTTCGTAATCCAGGGCGCTGGCCACAGTAATCACGCCAGTAGCAGAGTCAATGGCGAACAAACCACCGGCATCATCAGTCAAACTGTAAGTCAGTACATCACCCTCCAGATCACTGGCACGCACTTCACCAACAATCGTACCAGGTCGAGCGTTTTCACCAATCTGTTGTCCCAGTGCAAGAGTCTTGCTGTAAATGTCGGTATCGCCGCTGTGGTCAGAACTCCAGAAAATTTTAACCGTACCATCCGTCAGTTCTGTTACCGCAGGTGCGGACTGATTGCCGACCGTGCTGTCATTCATCAACATTGAGTCAGTTAATGGCAAGCCACCTTTGCTGAACAGTCGACTGTACACACCATTACCATCGCTATCGTCCGCTACAAAGGTCGCCAGGATACCGTCGCCCACAGCGGTCAATTGCATGTCGCTGGTGGCAATTACGCCACTATCACTGACCGCAAAAGCTGAACCCAGCGCAGTCCCGTCAGCATTCCAGCGTTGGATATACCAGGTACCAGCACTTTCGTAGCTGGTGGCCAGAGTGCCATTCTCCAGCACCATTACCTGGGTGTGGGCATGAGCATTACCGCTGGCTGCTGTACCACCGAAGGTAACAGGGCCATGAGCGCTGGTACCGTCTGCATTAAAAATCTGCAGGTTGGCACTATCAGTAGAGGCTCTGTTGCTGCGCCAGGTAACGGCAAATCCGCCATTATCCAGGGCAGCTACGTCAGGTTGGCTCCAGTCCCAGGAGGCAACATTGGCCACGTTAACAACGCTGTCGCTGCTGCCGTCAGCATTAAACAGACGCACCTTGACCTGATTGCTGTCGGTGTTGACTGCCGAAATGGCATAGCGATCGTCCGACAGCGCTGTTAATCGCATGTTGTAGTCCGACAGAGATACATAGTCATCATTTGATATCTGGGTACCATCGGCTTGGTAAAATATCACTCTGCTGGCAATTCCACTGCCAGGCAGAATGCTATTAAACGCCACAGCATAGTCACCAGAGTCAAGCGCCGCGGCATGCGGATTGGCAAGTACCATCAAGCCGCTGCCACTCCATATATTCACCCGGTGCTCATTGCCTTGAGGTATCCCCGACGCATCAAACCGTTGCGCCATCACTATCTCTTCATCACCATCTGTAGAGATCCAGGCACTGATATAACCACCATCCGGATGGGCAGCAACTGCGGGTTCAGTTTGCTCCTGACTGGTAGTGGTATTGACTACCTGTTCATTACCTACTGCGATATCCGGATGATTTAAAAATACCTCTATCTGATCAGACTGTGTCAACTGGTAAAGGTCACTGATACTGGCGGCATCCAGTGCCTTATCAATAATCAGCAGATCTTTGATCGTACCGTCCGTTGCAGGATCTGAAGACCAGTTGCTGTCGCCAACCAGGTTGTTGGAACGCAATACATCTGCAGGTGCTTGGCCATTGGGATTGTCTGCTACTTCAACACCATTCTTATAAAGGCGCATATGGCCATCTGCATCTACGGACAAGGCAATATGGAAGGTTTCACCCAACGTGTAGAAGTTATCAGACTCAATAAAGCCCACGCTGGTGCTACCGTTGAAAATTTGTGCTCCTATTCGCCCTTCTGATGGGCTACCGATTAGAATATTGTCTGTTGGATTGCCATTACCCAAGTCTACTATGCGTGCCCATGTGTCATGACTATCAAAAGTAAAGGTGGTGGCGATAGTAAAATCTCCGCCCAGTGTCATTGGCTCGATTGACCCGCCAACACTATTGAGACTGATGCCAGCATTGGTTCTTGTTATACCGCTATTGAAAGTCAAGTCATGGTTGCGATCGGTAAGATCTGTGGCAATCGTACCCGAACCCGCAGAAAAGTCGAAAGCTGCCAAGGCTATAGCCTCACGTTTCGGCTGCAATTCAGGAGCAGTATTCTGATCATCTGCAACGAGTACGATATATTTTTGCTCGCTGAACGTACCAATTGGATCTGAAACTCGCACCGTCAACTGATGGCTGATGGCAGTTTCATAATCCAGGGCATTAGCCACAGTAATCACGCCAGTGGCAGCGTCAATAGCAAATAAGCCCCCGGCATCATCGATCAAACTGTAGGTCAACACATCATCATCGTCAGCATCAGTGGCATGTACCTCACCGACAATCGTGCCAGGTTGAGCGTTTTCACCAATCTGCTGACCCAGTGCCAGCGTTTTGCTGTAGATGTCAGTATCGCCGATGTGGTCAGAACTCCAGAGAATTTTAACCGTGCCATCTGCCAGCTCTGTTACCACAGGTGCGGACTGATTGCCAACAGTGCTGTTATTGATCAGCATTGGTTCAGTCAATGGCAACCCATCTTCGTTGAACAGCCGACTATACACGCCATTGCCATCACCATCGGATGACACAAAGGTAGCGAGAATATCATTGCCTACCGCCGTCAATTGCAAGTTGCTGACAGCTATTACGCCACTGTCACTAACCGCAAACGCTGAATCAAGTGCAGTTCCGTCAGCATTCCAGCGTTGGATATACCAGGTACCATCACTCTGATAACCTGTGGCCAGAGTACCATTCTCCAATACCATCACCTTGGTATTGGCATGCCCAGTAGCAAAGGAATTATCACTGGCCGGAGCTCCTCCAAAAGCAATCGGTCCGTGAGCAGTAGTACCATCTGCATTGAAAATCTGTAGGTTAGCGCTATCGGTGTTGGTTTTATCACTGCGCCAGGTAATGGCAAACCCACCATGATCCAAAGCAACCAAGTCTGGTGGCGTCCATTGATAGGAGGGAACATTGGCTACACTGACCACGCCGTCGCTGCTGCCGTCAGCATTAAACAGGCGCACGCGAACCTGGTGATTACCGCTGGCATCCACCACACCAAAAGTGGCATAACGGTTGTCGCTCAGGGCTGCAATGTCCCCCACATAATCACTGCCGTAATCATGGTTCAAATCATTGCTTAATGAAGTGCCATCCGAGTTGAAAAAGTGCACTCTGCCACTTTGCCAACTGCCAGGATTGGCATGATTCCAGCGAAACGCATAGTTGCCACTATCGAGTACCGCCACACTGGGAACTTTGTATAATTCGGATCCTGAAAGAGCGTCCACATTAACCTGGAACTCGGTGCCTATCGGACTCCCTGATGAGTCATAACGGCGAGCCATTACCACTGTTTGACCCGTATCATCAGATATCCAGCTGCTGACATACCCGCCATCCGGGTGAGCGGCAATTGCTGGCGCGGTCTGTTCCAGGCTGGTGATGCTGTGAACGGTTTGTTCATATTCGACGGCAGCACTAAGCAACCCTGGGTTGATATCACCTGTGGCAATCTGGGAATTGTTGGCACTGCTAGCCATCAGGGAAACATTGTCAACTTGCAAGTCCTTGGCATTGGTGCTATCAGAGGTGTCTGTGATCCGCAACACCATGTTGCCTGCTGAGTGAGCAGTGAAGTCAAGACTCAGTGTTTGCGCTGTGGAGGAATTTGTATCGAATGTACTTGTTATCAATGCCTGACCGGATGATTGGTCAATAACTTCCACGCGACCAGCGACCACACCAGCACCACCGCCCACTTTCAAATAATCCAGACTGAGAGAGTAGTTGACATTCGGATGTCCCTTGAGTGCCTGCTCCACCATTCCCGTAATAGGCGCTTCAGCACTACTGAAATGTAAATTGCCCCCATTGGCAACCACACTACCCGAAAGACTCCAGTCAGCATTGCTATCGACGTTGCCATTGATAATTAGCTCGGTATCCAGCTGCAAATCACTGTAAATGTAATCATCAACAGCAATCTCTGGCGCGACATTGTAATCCACAACAGGAACAACGTACTGTTGCTCACTGGATGCCCCAGCAGAATCCGAGATCCGTACCGTCAACTGATGACTGCTGGCTGTTTCGTAGTCCAGGGCACTGGCTACGGTAATCACGCCAGTGGCAGAGTCAATTGTGAATAAACCTCCAGCATCGTCGGTCAAACTGTAGGTCAGCACATCACTTTCTGCATCGCTGGCGTGAATCTCGCCAACAATCGTACCAGGGTGAACCTTTTCACTAATCTGCTGACCTAGTGCCAGAGTTTTGCTGTAGATGTCGGTATCGCCGCTGTGGTCGGAACTCCAGAGAATTTTAACCGTGCCATCTACCAGTTCTGTGACCACTGGTGCAGACTGGTTGCCGGTAGTGCTGTCATTTATCTGCAATGAGTCTGTCAACGGCAGTCCATCTTTGCTAAACAGTCGGCTGTACACGCCATTACCATCGTCATCGTCCGCGACAAAGGTCGCCAGGATATCATCCCCCACCGCAGTCAATTGCACATTCCGAGTGGCAATCACGCCATTGTCACTGACCGCAAAAGCTGAGCCCAGGGTAGTTCCATCCGCATTCCAGCGTTGGATATACCAGGCACCAGCACTCTCGTAGCTGGTGGCCAGGGTGCCATTCTCCAGTACAATCACCTGTGTTCTGTCATCGACGCTGGCCGACGCACCACCAAAGTTGATAGGGCCGTGAGCACTGGTACCATCTGCATTGAAGATTTGCAGTTTGACACTGTCAGTACTGGCTTTGTGACTGCGCCAGGTAATGGCAAAGCCGCCATTGTCCAGAGCAGTCAGATTGGGTTCGCTCCAGTCCCAGGAAGGAACATTAGCCACGTTAACGACGCCATCACTGCTGCCATCAGCATTAAACAGCCGCACCTTGACCTGATTACTGCTGGAATTCACAGTGGAAATGGCATAGCGGTTGTTGCTCAGGGCTGAAATGTCTACTCGATAATCACTACCGTGTGCATAGTTAGAATCGTTACTCAACGAGACGCCAGCAGCACTGAAAAAATGCACCTTGCCATCTACCCAGTGGCCCGGAGATACATGGCTCCAACTCAGCGCGTAGGCACCACTATCGAGCACTGCCACAGTGGGACTGCTGTATATTTGGGATCCCGAGAGGACAGTCACATCAACCTGAAACTCTGTTCCTACCGGAGCACCAGATGCGTCATAGCGGCGAGCCATCACTACTGTTTTGCCCGTATCATCAGATATCCAGCTGCTGATATACCCGCCATCCGGATGGGCGGCAATTGTCGGCGCAGTTTGTTCCATACTGGTGATGTCATTCGCCAGCATCTCTGGTCCCATTGCTTCCGACAGTCCCCTCCAGGAGCCACCATTGAGAGTTAGGTGATTGGCTGCTGGACCACTATCCAGAGTGTCACCACTGAGCTTGTAATGACTTACCAGACCGGCTGAAGCAGGATCAAGCGCAGTATTGTTCATCGCAGCCTGTATCTCGTCAGCACTGCGCACATTGCCCCAGATGCGTATATCCCGCATCTCGCCGGAGAAAGCCTGATTCGCGTTATATCCCCCCATCTGGCTGTCTGCTTCCTGACCCAGTACCAGCCCACCCCCGCTATCCAGGGTGATGCCCTGTGCTATAGTGCCGGTATCCATCAACTGTCCATCAAGATAGGTTTTCAGTGTGCCAGTACTGCTCTCCCAGCTGAAGGCGTAGTGGTGCCAACCACCGTCAAACAGGCTCGGTAAGTTGACGGTATAGTCACTGCCATTAATATACACGATGGCATTACCAGCACCTGGATTCAGGAATATCTGGACTTCATCACTGCTTCCTACTTCGTAGGTTAACGGCGTCTCCCTGAAGTTGTCGCCAGGCTTCATCCACAGCTCAATCGTGGTGGCGATGGACGGGAAATCATTTACTGTGTTAATCACAGCATACTGCTCAGTGCTGCCATTAAGTGACAATGTCGGCAAAGGGCTGACAAGAACCGGTACATCATTGGTTCCATTAATCGTGACCGTAATATCGTGCTGCGTACCATCAATAGACTGAATATTGATCGTATCGCTCAGGCTATCACCATTACCTAATGACTGGATGACGGGCTGATTGTTATCAACGCTGTAGGTCCAGTTGCCGTTGGCATCAATGGTCAGGTCACCGTAACTGCCGTTAACCGTCGTGGCAGTAAACTGCGCTTCTCCGGCATCCTCATCGCTGATGGCCAGTGTGCCGACGGCGGTGAGAATGTTACCGCTATCTTCGGTAACGGTGCCGGAGTCAGCGCCGCTGATCACTGCTGGGTCATTTGCATCAGCAACGGCAACGAAAAACTCCTGTTCATTGAATGCCCCGAATGGATCGGTCGCTCTCACCATCAAATAATGACTGGTAGCCGTTTCATAATTCAGGGCACTGACGAGAGTGAGCTCCCCGCTAGCTGCATCAATGGTGAACAGGCCACCGGCATCATCGGTCAGACTGTAGGTCAGCGCATCGCCATCGACATCGCTGGCTTGTACCTGGTAGACCACCGTTCCTGGTTGGGTGCTTTCAATTATGCCCAGTTGTGTTGATGTCATTTCAGGGGCTGCATTTTGATCAACTACCTGAATAACAAAGCTGTCGGAAGTACTGGCATTGCCATCGCTGGCGATCACCATGATCGACAGGTTGCCAGCATCACTGTGACTTGGGGTTCCGGAGAAGGTGAGTGTCACAGCATCGAAGCTCAACCAGGAAGGCAGAGGACTGCCATCATTCAGCACAGCTGAGTACGTGAGGGCATCGCCATCGATATCCTGGAAAGCCATTACCGGAACCTGATAAGAGAAGGCAGAACCTTCGTTGACAGGTTGGGTATCCAGCAGAATATCTGACACTCTTGCCGGTGCATCATTACTGCCATTGATCGTGACGGCAACATTATGTGTTGTGCCATCCAGCGACCGAATGGCTAGCGTGTCGATCAGGATTTCCCCAGCTCCCAACGACTGGATATTCGACTGGCTGTTGTCAGCGGTATAACTCCAGTTGCCGTTGCCATCAATAATCAGATCACCATAGTTGCCGTTAACCGTCTCAGCCGTGAACTGGGCCTCTCCTGCATCCGCATCGCTGATGGTCAGTGTGCCAGTAGCGGTGAGAGTATTATTGCTATCTTCAGTAACACTGCCGGTATTCGTGCCGCTGATCACCGCGCCGTCATTGCTGCCGGTAATGGTCAGGGTCAGGTTATGGCTGGTGCCATCCACCGACTGAACCGTTAAGGTATCGGTGAGGGTTACATCTAGTCCCAGGGCCTGTACATCAGGCTGACTGTTATCAACGCTGTAGGTCCAGTTGCCGTTGGCATCAATGGTCAGGTCACCGTAACTGCCGTTAATCGTCGTGGCAGTAAACTGCGCTTCTCCAACATCCTCATCGCTGATGACCAGTGTGCCGACAGCTGTGAGTGTGTTACCGCTATCTTCGGTAACGGTACCGGAGTCAGCACCGCTGATCACTGCTGGATCATTCGCATCAGCAACGGCAACGAAAAACTCCTGTTCATTGAATGCCCCGAATGGATCGGTCGCTCTCACCATCAAATAATGACTGGTAGCCGTTTCATAATTCAGGGCACTGGCGAGAGTGATCTCCCCGCTAGCTGCATCAATGGTGAACAGGCCACCGGCATCATCGGTCAGACTGTAGGTCAGCGCATCGCCATCGACATCGCTGGCTTGTACCTGGTAGACCACCGTTCCTGGTTGGGTGCTTTCAATTATGCCCAGTTGTGTTGATGTCATTTCAGGGGCTGCATTTTGATCAACTACCTGAATAACAAAGCTGTCGGAAGTACTGGCATTGCCATCGCTGGCGGTCACCATGATCGACAGGTTGCCAGCATCACTGTGACTTGGGGTTCCGGAGAAGGTGAGTGTCACAGCATCGAAGCTCAACCAGGAAGGCAGAGGACTGCCATCATTCAGCACAGCTGAGTACGTGAGGGCATCGCCATCGATATCCTGGAAAGCCATTACCGGAACCTGATAAGAGAAGGCAGAACCTTCGTTGACAGGTTGGGTATCCAGCAGAATATCTGACACTCTTGCCGGTGCATCATTACTGCCATTGATCGTGACGGCAACATTATGTGTTGTGCCATCCAGCGACCGAATGGCTAGCGTGTCGATCAGGATTTCCCCAGCTCCCAACGACTGGATATTCGACTGGCTGTTGTCAGCGGTATAACTCCAGTTGCCGTTGCCATCAATAATCAGATCACCATAGTTGCCGTTAACCGTCTCAGCCGTGAACTGGGCCTCTCCGGCATCCGCATCGCTGATGGTCAGTGTGCCAGTAGCGGTGAGAATATTATTGCTATCTTCAGTAACGCTGCCGGTATCCGTGCCGCTGATCACCGCACCGTCATTGCTGCCGGTAATGGTCACGGTCAGGTTGTGGTTGGTGCCGTCCACGGACTGAACCGTTAAGGTATCGGTGAGGGTTACATCTAGTCCCAGGGCCTGTACATCAGGCTGACTGTTATCAACGCTGTAGGTCCAGTTGCCGTTGGCATCAATGGTCAGGTCACCGTAACTGCCGTTAATCGTCGTGGCAGTAAACTGCGCTTCTCCAACATCCTCATCGCTGATGACCAGTGTGCCGACAGCTGTGAGTGTGTTACCGCTATCTTCGGTAACGGTACCGGAGTCAGCACCGCTGATCACTGCTGGATCATTCGCATCAGCAACGGCAACGAAAAACTCCTGTTCATTGAATGCCCCGAATGGATCGGTCGCTCTCACCATCAAATAATGACTGGTAGCCGTTTCATAATTCAGGGCACTGGCGAGAGTGATCTCCCCGCTAGCTGCATCAATGGTGAACAGGCCACCGGCATCATCGGTCAGACTGTAGGTCAGCGCATCGCCATCGACATCGCTGGCTTGTACCTGGTAGACCACCGTTCCTGGTTGGGTGCTTTCAATTATGCCCAGTTGTGTTGATGTCATTTCAGGGGCTGCATTTTGATCAACTACCTGAATAACAAAGCTGTCGGAAGTACTGGCATTGCCATCGCTGGCGGTCACCATGATCGACAGGTTGCCAGCATCACTGTGACTTGGGGTTCCGGAGAAGGTGAGTGTCACAGCATCGAAGCTCAACCAGGAAGGCAGAGGACTGCCATCATTCAGCACAGCTGAGTACGTGAGGGCATCGCCATCGATATCCTGGAAAGCCATTACCGGAACCTGATAAGAGAAGGCAGAACCTTCGTTGACAGGTTGGGTATCCAGCAGAATATCTGACACTCTTGCCGGTGCATCATTACTGCCATTGATCGTGACGGCAACATTATGTGTTGTGCCATCCAGCGACCGAATGGCTAGCGTGTCGATCAGGATTTCCCCAGCTCCCAACGACTGGATATTCGACTGGCTGTTGTCGGCGCTGTAGCTCCAGTTGCCGTGGGCGTCCAGGGTCAGGCTGCCGTAGCTGCCATTGACCGTGGTGGCGGCAAACTGCGCCTGTCCGGCATCCGCATCGCTGATGGTCAGTGTGCCAGTAGCGGTGAGAGTATTATTGCTATCTTCAGTAACGCTGCCGGTATCCGTGCCGCTGATCACCGCGCCGTCATTGCTGCCGGTAATGGTCACGGTCAGGTTGTGGTTGGTGCCGTCCACGGACTGGATGGTGATGATGTCGCTCAGCGTGTCCCCGTCGCCCAGCGCCTGGATGGCGCCCTGGCTGTTGTCGGCGCTGTAGCTCCAGTTGCCGGCACCGTCTAGGGCGACAGAACCGTACAGACCGCTGTAGTTGCTGGCGGCAAACTGCGATTCGCCGCTGTCCGGATCGCTGATGGTCAGGGTACCGGAGGCGGTCAGGATAGCGCCGCTGTCCTCGGTGACGCTGCCGGTATCGGTGCCGCCGATCACCGCCGGATCGTTGACGTTGCCGATGTTCAGGGTAAAGTCGGCGTCGCTGCTGGCCTGGCCATCGCTGGCGGTGACCCGCACCGAGAGCGCACCCACGTCACTGTTGCCCGGCGTGCCCGCGAAGGTGCGGGTAACACCGTCAAAGCTCAGCCAGCCCGGCAGCGGGCTGCCATCGGCCAGAGTGGCACTGTAACTCAGGGCATCCCCGTCCAGATCACTGAAACTGTTGCCCGGCACCTGATAGCTGAAACCGCTGTCCTGACTGGCGTTCTGGTTCAGCAGCGGGATATCCAAGACCGGCCCGTCATTGCTGCCGTTGATGGTCACGGTCACGCTGTGGCTGGTGCCGTCCAGAGAGTGCACCGTCAGGGTATCGGTGAGGCTCGCGCCCACACCCAGGGTCTGGATGGCTGACTGGCTGTTGTCGGCGCTGTAGCTCCAGTTGCCGTGGGCGTCCAGGGTCAGGCTGCCGTAGCTGCCATTGACCGTGGTGGCGGCAAACTGTGCCTGTCCGACATCCGCATCGCTGACACTCAGAACCCCAGCCACGCTGAGCAGGGCACCGCTGTCTTCAGTAACACTGCCGGTATCCGTGCCGCTGATCACCGCGCCGTCATTGCTGCCGGTAATGGTCACGGTCAGGTTGTGGTTGGTGCCGTCCACGGACTGGATGGTGATGGTGTCACTCAGCGTGTCCCCATCGCCCAGCGCCTGGATGGCCGACTGGCTGTTGTCGGCGCTGTAGCTCCAGTTGCCGGCACCGTCCAGGGCGACAGAACCGTACAGGCCGCTGTAGTTGCTGGCGGCAAACTGCGATTCGCCGCTGTCGGGATCGCTGATGGTCAGGGTACCGGAGGCGGTCAGGATAGCGCCGCTGTCCTCGGTGACGCTGCCGGTATCGGTGCCGCCGATCACCGCCGGATCGTTGACGTTGCCAACGTTCAGGGTAAAGTCGGCGTCAGTGCTGGCCTGGCCATCGCTGGCGGTGACCCGCACCGAGAGCGCACCCACGTCACTGTTGCCCGGCGTGCCCGCGAAGGTGCGGGTAACACCGTCAAAGCTCAGCCAGCCCGGCAGCGGGCTGCCATCAGCCAGGGTAGCACTGTAACTCAGGGCATCGCCGTCCAGGTCACTGAAACTGTTGCCCGGCACCTGATAGCTGAAACTGCTGTCCTGACTGGCGTTCTGGTTCAGCAGCGGGATATCCAGGACCGGCCCGTCATTGCTGCCGTTGATGGTCAGGGTCACGCTGTGGCTGGTGCCGTCCAGGGAGTGTACCGTCAGGGTATCGGTGAGGCTCGCGCCCACACCCAGGGTCTGGATGGCCGACTGGCTGTTGTCGGCGCTGTAGCTCCAGTTGCCGTGGGCGTCCAGGGTCAGGCTGCCGTAGCTGCCATTGACCGTGGTGGCGGCAAACTGCGCCTGTCCGGCATCCGCATCGCTAACACTCAGAACTCCAGCCACGCTGAGCAGGGCACTGCTATCTTCGCTGACGCTGCCGGTATCCGTGCCGCTGATCACCGCGCCGTCATTGCTGCCGGTAATGGTCACGGTCAGATTGTGGTTGGTGCCGTCCACGGACTGGATGGTGATGATGTCGCTCAGCGTGTCCCCGTCGCCCAGCGCCTGGATGGCCGACTGGCTGTTGTCGGCGCTGTAGCTCCAGTTGCCGGCACCGTCCAGGGCGACAGAACCGTACAGCCCACTATAGTTGCTGGCAGCAAACTGCGATTCGCCGCTGTCCGGATCGCTGATGGTCAGGGTACCGGAGGCGGTCAGGATAGCGCCGCTGTCCTCGGTGACGCTGCCGGTATCGGTGCCGCCGATCACCGCCGGATCGTTGACGTTGCCAACGTTCAGGGTAAAGTCGGCGTCGGTGCTGGCCTGGCCATCGCTGGCGGTGACCCGCACCGAGAGCGCACCCACGTCACTGTTGCCCGGCGTGCCCGCGAAGGTGCGGGTGACACCGTCAAAGCTCAGCCAGGCCGGCAGCGGGCTGCCATCGGCCAGGGTGGCACTGTAACTCAGGGCATCCCCGTCCAGATCACTGAAACTGTTGCCCGGCACCTGGTAGCTGAAACTGCTGTCCTGGCTGGCGTTCTGGTTCAGCAGCGGGATATCCAGGACCGGCCCGTCATTGCTGCCATTGATGGTCACGCTCACGCTGTGGCTGGTGCCGTCCAGCGAGTGTACCGTCAGGGTATCGGTGAGGCTCGCGCCCACACCCAGGGTCTGGATGGCCGACTGGCTGTTGTCGGCGCTGTAGCTCCAGTTGCCGTGGGCGTCCAGGGTCAGGCTGCCGTAGCTGCCATTGACGGTGGTGGCGGCAAACTGCGCCTGTCCGGCATCCGCATCGCTGACACTCAGAACCCCAGCCACGCTGAGCAGGGCACCGCTGTCTTCGCTGACGCTGCCGGTATCCGTGCCGCTGATCACCGCACCGTCATTGCTGCCGGTAATGGTCAGGGTCAGGTTGTGGTTGGTGCCGTCCACGGACTGGATGGTGATGGTGTCGCTCAGCGTGTCCCCGTCGCCCAGCGCCTGGATGGCGCCCTGGCTGTTGTCGGCGCTGTAGCTCCAGTTGCCGGCACCGTCCAGGGCGACCGAACCGTACAGCCCACTATAGTTGCTGGCGGCAAACTGCGATTCGCCGCTGTCGGGATCGCTGATGGTCAGGGTTCCGTTGGCGGTCAGGATAGCGCCGCTGTCCTCGGTGACGCTGCCGGTATCGGTGCCGCCGATCACCGCCGGATCGTTGACGTTGCCAACGTTCAGGGTAAAGTCGGCATCGCTGCTGGCCTGGCCATCGCTGGCGGTGACCCGCACCGAGAGCGTACCCACGTCACTGTTGCCCGGCGTGCCCGCGAAGGTGCGGGTGACACCGTCAAAGCTCAGCCACGCAGGCAGCGGGCTGCCATCGGCCAGGGTAGCACTGTAACTCAGGGCATCGCCGTCCAGGTCACTGAAACTGTTGCCCGGCACCTGGTAACTGAAACTGCTGTCCTGACTGGCGTTCTGGTTCAGCAGCGGGATATCCAGGACCGGTCCGTCATTGCTGCCATTGATGGTCACGGTCACGCTGTGGCTGGTGCCGTCCAGGGAGTGCACCGTCAGGGTATCGGTGAGGCTCGCGCCCACCCCCAGAGTCTGGATGGCCGACTGGCTATTGTCGGCGCTGTAGCTCCAGTTGCCGTGGGCGTCCAGGGTCAGGCTGCCGTAGCTGCCATTGACCGTGGTGGCAGCAAACTGCGCCTGTCCGGCATCCGCATCGCTGACACTCAGGACACCAGCCACACTGAGCAGAGCACCGCTGTCTTCGCTGACGCTGCCGGTATCCGTGCCGCTGATCACCGCGCCGTCATTGCTGCCGGTAATGGTCACGGTCAGATTGTGGTTGGTGCCGTCCACGGACTGGATGGTGATGATGTCGCTCAGCGTGTCCCCGTCGCCCAGCGCCTGGATGGCCGACTGGCTGTTGTCGGCGCTGTAGCTCCAGTTGCCGGCACCGTCCAGGGCGACAGAACCGTACAGCCCGCTGTAGTTGCTGGCAGCAAACTGCGATTCGCCGCTGTCCGGATCGCTGATGGTCAGGGTACCGGAGGCGGTCAGGATAGCGCCGCTGTCCTCGGTGACGTTGCCGGTATCGATGCCGCCGATCACCGCCGGATCGTTGACGTTGCCAACGTTCAGGGTAAAGTCGGCGTCGCTGCTGGCCTGGCCATCGCTGGCGGTGACCCGCACCGAGAGCGCACCCACATCACTGTTGCCCGGCGTGCCCGCGAAGATGCGGGTGACACCGTCAAAGCTCAGCCAGCCCGGCAGCGGGCTGCCATCGGCCAGAGTGGCACTGTAACTCAGGGCATCCCCGTCCAGGTCACTGAAACTGTTGCCCGGCACCTGGTAACTGAAACTGCTGTCCTGACTGGCGTTCTGATTTAGCAGCGGGATATCCAGGACTGGCCCGTCATTGCTGCCGTTGATGGTCACGGTCACGCTGTGGCTGGTGCCGTCCAGCGAGTGCACCGTCAGGGTATCGGTGAGGCTCGCGCCTACACCCAGGGTCTGGATGGCCGACTGGCTGTTGTCGGCGCTGTAGCTCCAGTTGCCGTGGGCGTCCAGGGTCAGGCTGCCGTAGCTGCCATTGACCGTGGTGGCAGCAAACTGCGCCTGTCCGGCATCCGCATCGCTGACACTCAGAACCCCAGCCACGCTGAGCAGGGCACCGCTGTCTTCGCTGACGCTGCCGGTATCCGTGCCGCTGATCACCGCGCCGTCATTGCTGCCGGTAATGGTCAGGGTCAGGTTGTGGTTGGTGCCGTCCACGGACTGGATGGTGATGGTGTCGCTCAGCGTGTCCCCATCGCCCAGCGCCTGGATGGCGCCCTGGCTGTTGTCGGTGCTGTAGCTCCAGTTGCCGGCAGCGTCCAGGGCGACCGAACCGTACAGACCGCTGTAGTTGCTGGCAGCAAACTGCGATTCGCCGCTGTCCGGATCGCTGATGGTCAGGGTACCGGAGGCGGTCAGGATAGCGCCGCTGTCCTCGGTGACGCTGCCGGTATCGGTGCCGCCGATCACCGCCGGATCGTTGACGTTGCCAACGTTCAGGGTAAAGTCGGCGTCAGTGCTGGCCTGCCCATCGCTGGCGGTGACCCGCACCGAGAGCGCACCCACGTCACTGTTGCCCGGCGTGCCCGCGAAGGTGCGGGTGACACCGTCAAAGCTCAGCCACGCAGGCAGCGGACTGCCATCGGCCAGGGTAGCACTGTAACTCAGGGCATCGCCGTCCAGATCACTGAAACTGTTGCCCGGCACCTGGTAACTGAAACCGCTGTCCTGACTGGCGTTCTGGTTCAGTAGCGGGATATCCAGGACCGGTCCGTCATTGCTGCCGTTGATGGTCACGCTCACGCTGTGGCTGGTGCCGTCCAGAGAGTGCACCGTCAGGGTATCGGTGAGGCTCGCGCCCACCCCCAGGGCCTGGATGGCCGACTGGCTGTTGTCGGCGCTGTAGCTCCAGTTGCCGTGGGGGTCCAGAGTCAGGCTGCCGTAGCTGCCATTGACCGTGGTGGCGGCAAACTGCGCCTGTCCGGCATCCGCATCGCTAACACTCAGAACTCCAGCCACACTGAGCAGGGCACCGCTGTCTTCGCTGACGCTGCCGGTATCCGTGCCGCTGATCACCGCGCCGTCATTGCTGCCGGTAATGGTCACGGTCAGATTGTGGTTGGTGCCGTCCACGGACTGGATGGTGATGATGTCGCTCAGCGTGTCCCCGTCGCCCAGCGCCTGGATGGCCGACTGGCTGTTGTCGGCGCTGTAGCTCCAGTTGCCGGCACCGTCCAGGGCGACAGAACCGTACAGCCCACTATAGTTGCTGGCAGCAAACTGCGATTCGCCGCTGTCCGGATCGCTGATGGTCAGGGTACCGGAGGCGGTCAGGATAGCGCCGCTGTCCTCGGTGACGCTGCCGGTATCGGTGCCGCCGATCACCGCCGGATCGTTGACGTTGCCAACGTTCAGGGTAAAGTCGGCGTCGGTGCTGGCCTGGCCATCGCTGGCGGTGACCCGCACCGAGAGCGCACCCACGTCACTGTTGCCCGGCGTGCCCGCGAAGGTGCGGGTGACACCGTCAAAGCTCAGCCAGGCCGGCAGCGGGCTGCCATCGGCCAGGGTGGCACTGTAACTCAGGGCATCCCCGTCCAGATCACTGAAACTGTTGCCCGGCACCTGGTAGCTGAAACTGCTGTCCTGGCTGGCGTTCTGGTTCAGCAGCGGGATATCCAGGACCGGCCCGTCATTGCTGCCATTGATGGTCACGCTCACGCTGTGGCTGGTGCCGTCCAGCGAGTGTACCGTCAGGGTATCGGTGAGGCTCGCGCCCACACCCAGGGTCTGGATGGCCGACTGGCTGTTGTCGGCGCTGTAGCTCCAGTTGCCGTGGGCGTCCAGGGTCAGGCTGCCGTAGCTGCCATTGACGGTGGTGGCGGCAAACTGCGCCTGTCCGGCATCCGCATCGCTGACACTCAGAACCCCAGCCACGCTGAGCAGGGCACCGCTGTCTTCGCTGACGCTGCCGGTATCCGTGCCGCTGATCACCGCACCGTCATTGCTGCCGGTAATGGTCAGGGTCAGGTTGTGGTTGGTGCCGTCCACGGACTGGATGGTGATGGTGTCGCTCAGCGTGTCCCCGTCGCCCAGCGCCTGGATGGCGCCCTGGCTGTTGTCGGCGCTGTAGCTCCAGTTGCCGGCACCGTCCAGGGCGACCGAACCGTACAGCCCACTATAGTTGCTGGCGGCAAACTGCGATTCGCCGCTGTCGGGATCGCTGATGGTCAGGGTTCCGTTGGCGGTCAGGATAGCGCCGCTGTCCTCGGTGACGCTGCCGGTATCGGTGCCGCCGATCACCGCCGGATCGTTGACGTTGCCAACGTTCAGGGTAAAGTCGGCATCGCTGCTGGCCTGGCCATCGCTGGCGGTGACCCGCACCGAGAGCGTACCCACGTCACTGTTGCCCGGCGTGCCCGCGAAGGTGCGGGTGACACCGTCAAAGCTCAGCCACGCAGGCAGCGGGCTGCCATCGGCCAGGGTAGCACTGTAACTCAGGGCATCGCCGTCCAGGTCACTGAAACTGTTGCCCGGCACCTGGTAACTGAAACTGCTGTCCTGACTGGCGTTCTGGTTCAGCAGCGGGATATCCAGGACCGGTCCGTCATTGCTGCCATTGATGGTCACGGTCACGCTGTGGCTGGTGCCGTCCAGGGAGTGCACCGTCAGGGTATCGGTGAGGCTCGCGCCCACCCCCAGAGTCTGGATGGCCGACTGGCTATTGTCGGCGCTGTAGCTCCAGTTGCCGTGGGCGTCCAGGGTCAGGCTGCCGTAGCTGCCATTGACCGTGGTGGCAGCAAACTGCGCCTGTCCGGCATCCGCATCGCTGACACTCAGGACACCAGCCACACTGAGCAGAGCACCGCTGTCTTCGCTGACGCTGCCGGTATCCGTGCCGCTGATCACCGCGCCGTCATTGCTGCCGGTAATGGTCACGGTCAGATTGTGGTTGGTGCCGTCCACGGACTGGATGGTGATGATGTCGCTCAGCGTGTCCCCGTCGCCCAGCGCCTGGATGGCCGACTGGCTGTTGTCGGCGCTGTAGCTCCAGTTGCCGGCACCGTCCAGGGCGACAGAACCGTACAGCCCGCTGTAGTTGCTGGCAGCAAACTGCGATTCGCCGCTGTCCGGATCGCTGATGGTCAGGGTACCGGAGGCGGTCAGGATAGCGCCGCTGTCCTCGGTGACGTTGCCGGTATCGATGCCGCCGATCACCGCCGGATCGTTGACGTTGCCAACGTTCAGGGTAAAGTCGGCGTCGCTGCTGGCCTGGCCATCGCTGGCGGTGACCCGCACCGAGAGCGCACCCACATCACTGTTGCCCGGCGTGCCCGCGAAGATGCGGGTGACACCGTCAAAGCTCAGCCAGCCCGGCAGCGGGCTGCCATCGGCCAGAGTGGCACTGTAACTCAGGGCATCCCCGTCCAGGTCACTGAAACTGTTGCCCGGCACCTGGTAACTGAAACTGCTGTCCTGACTGGCGTTCTGATTTAGCAGCGGGATATCCAGGACTGGCCCGTCATTGCTGCCGTTGATGGTCACGGTCACGCTGTGGCTGGTGCCGTCCAGCGAGTGCACCGTCAGGGTATCGGTGAGGCTCGCGCCTACACCCAGGGTCTGGATGGCCGACTGGCTGTTGTCGGCGCTGTAGCTCCAGTTGCCGTGGGCGTCCAGGGTCAGGCTGCCGTAGCTGCCATTGACCGTGGTGGCAGCAAACTGCGCCTGTCCGGCATCCGCATCGCTGACACTCAGAACCCCAGCCACGCTGAGCAGGGCACCGCTGTCTTCGCTGACGCTGCCGGTATCCGTGCCGCTGATCACCGCGCCGTCATTGCTGCCGGTAATGGTCAGGGTCAGGTTGTGGTTGGTGCCGTCCACGGACTGGATGGTGATGGTGTCGCTCAGCGTGTCCCCATCGCCCAGCGCCTGGATGGCGCCCTGGCTGTTGTCGGTGCTGTAGCTCCAGTTGCCGGCAGCGTCCAGGGCGACCGAACCGTACAGACCGCTGTAGTTGCTGGCAGCAAACTGCGATTCGCCGCTGTCCGGATCGCTGATGGTCAGGGTACCGGAGGCGGTCAGGATAGCGCCGCTGTCCTCGGTGACGCTGCCGGTATCGGTGCCGCCGATCACCGCCGGATCGTTGACGTTGCCAACGTTCAGGGTAAAGTCGGCGTCAGTGCTGGCCTGCCCATCGCTGGCGGTGACCCGCACCGAGAGCGCACCCACGTCACTGTTGCCCGGCGTGCCCGCGAAGGTGCGGGTGACACCGTCAAAGCTCAGCCACGCAGGCAGCGGACTGCCATCGGCCAGGGTAGCACTGTAACTCAGGGCATCGCCGTCCAGATCACTGAAACTGTTGCCCGGCACCTGGTAACTGAAACCGCTGTCCTGACTGGCGTTCTGGTTCAGTAGCGGGATATCCAGGACCGGTCCGTCATTGCTGCCGTTGATGGTCACGCTCACGCTGTGGCTGGTGCCGTCCAGAGAGTGCACCGTCAGGGTATCGGTGAGGCTCGCGCCCACCCCCAGGGCCTGGATGGCCGACTGGCTGTTGTCGGCGCTGTAGCTCCAGTTGCCGTGGGGGTCCAGAGTCAGGCTGCCGTAGCTGCCATTGACCGTGGTGGCGGCAAACTGCGCCTGTCCGGCATCCGCATCGCTAACACTCAGAACTCCAGCCACACTGAGCAGGGCACCGCTGTCTTCGCTGACGCTGCCGGTATCCGTGCCGCTGATCACCGCGCCGTCATTGCTGCCGGTAATGGTCACGGTCAGATTGTGGTTGGTGCCGTCCACGGACTGGATGGTGATGATGTCGCTCAGCGTGTCCCCATCGCCCAGCGCCTGGATGGCCGACTGGCTGTTGTCGGCGCTGTAGCTCCAGTTGCCGGCACCATCCAGGGCGACCGAACCGTACAGACCGCTGTAGTTGCTGGCAGCAAACTGCGATTCGCCGCTGTCCGGATCGCTGATGGTCAGGGTACCGGAGGCGGTCAGGATAGCGCCGCTGTCCTCGGTGACGTTGCCGGTATCGGTGCCGCCGATCACCGCCGGATCGTTGACGTTGCCAACGTTCAGGGTAAAGTCGGCGTCGCTGCTGGCCTGGCCATCGCTGGCGGTGACCCGCACCGAGAGCGCACCCACGTCACTGTTGCCCGGCGTGCCCGCGAAGGTGCGGGTGACACCGTCAAAGCTCAGCCAGCCCGGCAGCGGGCTGCCATCGGCCAGGGTGGCACTGTAACTCAGGGCATCCCCGTCCAGATCACTGAAACTGTTGCCCGGCACCTGATAGCTGAAACCGCTGTCCTGACTGGCGTTCTGGTTCAGCAGCGGGATATCCAGGACCGGCCCGTCATTGCTGCCGTTGATGGTCACGGTCACGCTGTGGCGGGTGCCGTCCAGAGAGTGCACCGTCAGGGTATCGGTGAGGCTCGCGCCCACACCCAGGGTCTGGATGGCTGACTGGCTGTTGTCGGCGCTGTAGCTCCAGTTGCCGTGGGCGTCCAGGGTCAGGCTGCCGTAGCTGCCATTGACCGTGGTGGCAGCAAACTGCGCCTGTCCGGCATCCGCATCGCTGACACTCAGAACACCAGCCACGCTGAGCAGGGCACCGCTGTCTTCGCTGACGCTGCCGGTATCCGTGCCGCTGATCACCGCGCCGTCATTGCTGCCGGTAATGGTCATGGTCAGGTTGTGGTTGGTGCCGTCCACGGACTGGATGGTGATGGTGTCACGCAGCGTGTCCCCGTCGCCCAGGGCCTGGATGGCCGACTGGCTGTTGTCGGCGCTGTAGCTCCAGTTGCCGGCACTGTCCAGGGCGACAGAACCGTACAGCCCACTGTAGTTGCTGGCGGCAAACTGCGATTCGCCGCTGTCCGGATCGCTGATGGTCAGAGTACCGGAGGCGGTCAGGATAGCGGCACTGTTCTCGACCACATTGCCACTGTCCACTCCGCCAATCACCGCTGGGGTATTTACCGGGACTGATTCAGCAACTTCAACTTCTGAAAAAGCCACCTGACTGTTGCTATATCCGGGACTGGAATCGCCATCCGCCTGGACATCGTAACCATCTTCAGCATCATCGTCATTTTGGTGGCTGTCTTCGCGCTGAATTTGTGGTAACTCGCTGGCGGAAAAATAAGAACTCTCCGCGTCACTGCTTTCACCAGATTCAGGGCTGCTTAACTCACTGATTGGTGATGAATCTGCTTCTTGGGCGATGATATCAGGGATGTCGGGACGCTCTTCTTCGTCAACGGATTCTTCGCTTTTTTCTTCGCCTTTCTCATCGCTATTGCCATTATTGGCAGGGACACTATTGATAAAAGTGGCGTCAAACACTTGTGTTGATTGACTACCCAGTTGAACAATACCGCCGCTGGTCAATATAACTTGTAAAAGCGCACCGTCTTGGGTGGTAACCTGCTCACCTTCATAAACAGGATCTCCCTCTTCGAGCATCCTGATGGTGCCATCAGCAGAAACTGCCATGGCCTGACCATTGATACTCGCTACACTGCCAACAACATTCCCTGTATTCGCATCCATAATTCAATACCACCTTAACGTTCAGTCAGTGCACTTTGCTTAGTCCTGAGGATTGGCTTAAGTGGATAGGCCATAAAGGTCTTATCCTCAGTAACAATATCAACATTGGTTCTCATGCCTGGAATGATCAGAAAGAGCTCCTCTTCTAAACAGACCGGCAAAGTTATTTTTTGCCCTGATGCAGACGACAATATAAAAGTCCTTGTCCAGCTCATCCTTAATGGTATCTGCGTGGATGCGCTCAGCCTCGCTCTCAACATTGTAAAGTCGTAGATCGTCAGCTTAACGACAGCTTTCATCCCATTACGGGGAAAACCAATATCTTTTGGTTGGATTTTTGTCTCAATCATCAAATTATCTTCCAACGACACAATCTCCAGCAGACCAGCGGTTGTTCTGAATGAACCTGTTCATCTTCATCAACAAAAATCTTTTCTAAAATGCCATCCTCCAGCTTTTACACAACCAGCACGCGAGAGGAGGGAACCTCATCCATGTGGTCCATCGGCATTTCTTTCATATTCTTCATTTCCCGACTGCCTTCTAAGTGCCGCTGATCATTTCAAGCTGCCTCATCTTGAGTTTGCCGTGCTTCAGGGGTCGAGTAATGGTTTTGCGCTGAGCCCTCGGCAAGTTTTGTCCTTGCTTACTCACCATCATGCCCAAACTGTCGGGATACTTGTTGGTATACTTCGTGACCCCTGCAATCTCGGTAGTTTTCGATACGCCTCTGTGTCAGCATAGTTGCCAGTCCAGAATGAGGTTTTCTCCAATGCGGACATAGAACAGCATAAAGCTTTGGCTAATACAGCCAATATGGGCGTACAAATCGGTGTGGTTGATTTGTGGCAGATTAATACCGTCAATTCGAACAGCGTCTTCTTTCAGCTCGCAGAGGTTCATGGTCAGCCCGCTGGTTTTGCCGAAGCTAAAACCAAAGACGACTATCTCAAAATGAATATTTTTGCCTAAAACAAGTGTGCAGTTACTTGAGTTGTCTGTTCTGCATAGAGCAGTATTTGTTTTGATGTTGTCTATTATACGACCATTGACAAATGTTTTGTTTAATAATTATTCTGCTATTGACTATTAATCGAGTGAAATAAGTAACGTGATTAACCAGTTTTGATTTATTTTCTGTTCTGTCTGTAAATTTACTTATAAAGCAGTGGATTAAACTAAATTTTGCAAAAAATTGACATAAGGCATAAAAATTGATCATTTTGCTTGATAAGTTTTGTTTGCAGAAAACAGAAAACGAGTTCAGGTGACTTTGTTCTTTAAATAATCACACATTGTTGCGTGTCATACCTTTTTGAAAGGGTTTTTACTTTGCTGAATACGTGTTTATCCGGGCGGATTCAAATTATAGATTCTGTCTCTGACTGGAAAGAAGCCCTCTACTTGGCTTGTCGCCCATTGATTGCTGACCAATCAATCAATCCTGAATACCTCGAAGCCATTTATCAGGCGACAGAAAAACTGGGGCCTTATTATGTGCTGGGCCCCCGTATTGCGATGCCTCACGCCAGACCAGATGAAGGTGTTAACTGCAATGCCCTGTCGCTACTGGTGATAAAAAGTGGGGTTGAGTTTGGCAGTGAAGAAAATGACCCAGTGAACATCGTCTTATTACTAGCGGCTCATGATAGTAATCAGCATATTGAAATGATCATGTCTATTTCTGAATTTTTCTGTAATGACGACGATGTGCAGTCGGTTATTAAAGCAGAATCAATGCAAAACATTATTGATATCATCGAAAAATATTGAGGAGTTATTTTATGCGTATTATGGCTGTTTGCAGTACCGGGCTGGGTTCATCTTTCATGATTGAGTTGAAAGTAAAAGAAATTCTCAACGAGTTGGGGGTAGACGGTGAAGTGAATCACACTGACCTCGGGTCGGTAACGCCAGAGATGGCTGACGTGTTTATTTGCACGAATGACTTGGCCGGTTCCATTTTAGCGGGTGATGTAATTGCCATTCCAAATATAACTGATAAAAATGCCATGAAAGAGAAAATCGTGGCGTACATGACCAGTAAAGGGTTATAGGCGTCGTTATCATGCTTCAGTTAATAACAGATATTCTTAGTACGCCGGCCATATTGATTGGTATTGTGGCGTTAATTGGCTTAGCCATTCAGAAAAAATCATTTTCAGAAATTGTTAAGGGAACAATTAAATCCATTCTCGGCTTTCTGGTTATCGGAGGGGGTGCCGGCATTCTGGTGGCGGCAGTGACTCCTATGGGCGGTTTATTACAGGAAGGCTTTTCCCTGCACGGCGTGGTGCCTAACAATGAAGCCATTTACGCCTCGGCCATGCGTGATTACGGGGCCGCAACCTCGCTGATTATGGCATTTGGCATGGTGGCGAATATCTTTTTTGCCCGTTTCACTCGCTTTAAATTCATCTTTCTGACGGGGCACCACACACTTTATATGGCTTGTATGATTGCCATTATTTTGAGTGTTGCCGGGTTCTCGGGAGTGTCGCTGGTTGTCCTGGGCTCTATCTCCCTGGGGTTGGCGATGATCCTCTTCCCGGCCATGGCACAGCCATTTATGAGAAAAATTATTGGCTCCGATGATGTAGCGTTTGGTCACTTTTCCACGGTTGGTTATGTCTCGTCGGCTTTGATTGGCAAACTGGTAGGCAAGGGCTCAAAAAGTACTGAGGAGATGAGCTTGCCGAAAAACCTGGTGTTCCTGCGTGACTCTTCCATTAGCATCTCGCTGACTATGGGCATCATTTACCTGATTCTGGTCGTTGCCGCCGGTGATGAATTTGTTCGGCAGAACCTGAGTAATGATCAAAATCCGTTGGTATACGCCGTTATGACCGCCGTTGGTTTCGCTGCCGGTGTTTTTGTCATTCTTCAGGGTGTGCGTCTGGTGCTGGCCGAAATCGTGCCGGCCTTTACCGGTATTTCACAAAAACTGGTACCCGATGCCAGACCTGCCCTGGACTGTCCTGTGGTATTCCCTTATGCACAAAATGCCGTATTGATTGGCTTTTTGTTCAGTTTTATCGGTGGTCTGGCCAGCATGGCAGCCATGGGAGTGTTGCAGACCACGCTTATTTTGCCCGGCGTTGTGCCGCACTTCTTTACGGGTGCCACTGCCGGAGTCTTTGGGAACGCCACGGGGGGACGCAGAGGAGCCATGGCCGGTGCATTTGTCAACGGTGTGGTGATCTCTTTCCTGACTTTATGGCTGTTGCCGGTAATGGGCGACTTCGGCTTTGCCAACACGAGTTTTTCCGATTCGGATTTTGCGGTAACGGGTATGTTCCTGGGCTACGTGGCAGCAATAGGTAAAGAGGCAGTGATCGGTGGTGTTGCTCTGCTGTGTGCCGCCGTTTTGGCCACCAATTTTATCGGCAAGAAAAAGGTCATGGAGCCAGTTGGCGCAGCTTGATACGTGAGAATGACAACTATGAAAGAGAGCAATGACCTTATCGCCCTGGAAACGCTGAACCTGCAAATCAAGGCAGAGACAGTAAAAGCATTATTAAGCCTCGGGTATGGGCATTTTGGTGGCTGTCTGTCGATCACCGAAACACTGGCCTGTCTGTATGGCAAGTACCTCAGGCATGATCCGGCCAACCCGAAAATGTCCGATCGTGACTATCTGGTGTTGTCCAAGGGGCATGCTGGCCCGGCACTGTATGCGACGCTGGCATTGCGTGGTTTTTTCAACATAGAAGAACTGACGTCTATTAATGCCAATGGTACGAATCTGCCCAGTCACGCAGATATGAATAAGACGCCCGGCGTCGATATGACCACCGGCTCGTTGGGGCAGGGCGTTTCCTGCGCTGTGGGTATCGCCATGGGTACCAAAAGCAATGTGTTTGCCATCCTCGGTGATGGTGAGTTGCAGGAAGGGCAGTGTTGGGAGGCATTCCAGTTTGCGGCGCACCACCGGTTGAGCAATATGGTTGTTTTTGTCGACCATAATAAGCGTCAGTTAGACGGTGACCTGGATGAAGTGCAGCGTTCATTCGATCTGCCTGGAAAATTCCAGGCGTTCGGATTCAACGCAATCGAAGTTGACGGGCAGGATATTCATGCCATTGCTGATGCCATTGAGCAAGCCATCGCCACGTCGGAGAAACCTACAGCCATTATTCTCGATACACAAAAAGGACAAGGCATTCCCAGTATTGTCGCCATCAAGGCTAACCATCATCTACGCATCGACGACAATAACCGGGAGCAAATCAGGCAAGACTTGCACCTGATCGAACAAAAGCTGGAGGGGCTGCAATGAGTATTGAGTTACGACAGGTACATGCTGATGCTCTGATTGAACTGGGTGAAAAACACGACCATCTGCGAGTACTGGAAGCCGATCTGGCTGGCGCTGCTGCCACCGGCAGATTTGCTGCGCGTTTTCCTGAGCAGTTTATTCAGTGTGGTATTGCTGAAGCCAATATGATTGGCGTGGCTGCCGGACTGGCTGCTGTTGGCTGCGTGCCATACGTTCACTCTTTTGGCTGTTTTGTTACCCGACGCTGTTACGATCAGTTGTTTTTATCTGCCGGTTACGCACGCCAGCATCTGAATATTTTTGGCAGTGATGCCGGAGTGTCGGCCGTCACTAACGGTGGTACTCATATGCCCTTTGAAGACACTGGTCTGATGCGCCTGATTCCAGGAGCAAGAGTGATTGACGTTTCTGACCAGTATGTGTTGAAAAAAGCTATCGACTACAGCTTTTATCACCCAGGCGTGAACTACATTCGCAGTATCCGCAAAGCGCTGCCCGATCTTTATCAGTCGACAGACGACGTGGTAATTGGCAAAGGCAATGTGTTGCGTGAGGGAGTTGACCTGACCATTGTTGCCAGTGGTCTGAGCGTTCATGATGCGTTGGCCGCTGCCTTGCACCTGGAACAGAAAACAGGCAAGACCATTGCTGTAATCGATATGCACACCATTAAGCCGTTGGATACTGAGTTGCTTGTTGCTTTTGTGCGCAAAACAGGCAAGCTAATGACCGTCGAGAATCATAATGTGATCGGAGGTCTGGGTGATGCGGTGATATCCGCTCTGGCCGAAGCCGGTGTTATGCCAACGTCGTTCAAAAAACTTGGCGTCCGAGAGCAGTTTGGTCAGGTTGGCGAGCTGGACTTCTTAAAGTCTGCCTATGGAATCAGTGCAGAACACATCATGGCAGAGGCAGAAAAACTGATCGGTTTCGCTGGTTAATATATCGCCAATTGATCGGCAGTTATTTGTGATCTTGTTATAGTCGATCTGTTGTTTTTTTAAGCAACAGATCGATTGCGTTTATGGGTCGTGAACAAATCGTTATAGTTCCCCAGTCATATTAATCACTGAATGAAACAAGTCTGTTTATGGCGTAAACTGTCGCGGCACTACACATTTTGGTCCAACACAAAGCACAGGCCGAAGATATCATTGCCAGACTTGATAAAGGAATCCATGTGGTGATCTAGCATATAGTGAAGGTACTTTACCGTGTCTGAACCATGTCAATTTATGTTGCCGTTGCTCGGGCTGATCATCCGTGTAATTGTTTATTGTGATTTGTTCTCAAATGTAATAAATAAAAGCGTCGAACTCTTTCGAGTATTCTTGTTTTGTCTTGAGGATATTTTCAGACATTGAATGCTTTACAGCTTTGTTTATTTTTTAGGTTGGTAAGCACTTATTAATAGGATTTGGGTCATATTCAACTGATTAACCAAGGAAGCCAAATAAAATCTATCAATTAGTTTTGAGAAACACTAAAATGGCCTCGTCAAAGGCTGCCAATGTCGTGTTTTTTTATAATTATCTTGCCCGTGAAATGTTCAATCCACTTCGAGCGGGTCCATGGCTTATTGTTAGGGGGAGAGTGAATGAAGAGGCTGAATACTCTTGGTGTTGCTGTGGCCTTGGTTGTGGCCAGTATGAGCGTGCAAGCTGCGGTTGAAGACGCTGGTCACATTAACCTGGGTCCTGTGGAAGTGACACCTCAGGCCACTTTAGGAATTGGTCACGATGATAACGTGTACCGGGAAGGTGAAGGCGAATTAGCCAATATTAGCTCTGTCGTCTATAAACTGGCAGCGGAAGCCGAATTCAAAGCTCAGTCTGGCCTGAGTACTTATACTGCCACTGTGGCAGCCCGCAACACCAGCTACGGCTCGCAAGCAGACGCAAATTATCTTGATTTTGGCGTGGTTGGTGCCGTCCATCAGGAGTTTAACAGCCGTAATCGTCTGGATGTTGATCTTGACGTCGGTCGCTATCACGACGCGGGTAACACCATCAACGGTGTCATTGACAGAGCTCCGCCAGCCTACGACCGCCTGAAAGCCGGTGCGAAGTATGGTTTTGGCTCCATGGAAGCGCGAGTACGTGCCGATCTGTTTGCCAACATCAATCGGGAGAATTACACAACCGCGGGCGGCACTGATAACAGAATTACCGAGTTTGGCGCTACCGGCTATTACCGGGTTTTGCCCAAGACCAGCGGCTTGGTGGAAATCAAACAGCGTAACCTGGACTATACCGTATCCGGAGATGGCGAGTATGACATCACTAGCTACCTGGTGGGCTTGAGCTGGGATGCCACATCTAAAACTAACGGTTATGCCAAGGTGGGTGTGCGTGCCCGGGACGCTGTCGGTGCCAGTCGTCGAAACTTCACTGGTTGGGAAGTAGGCATAAACTACCTGCCAGTGGAGTACTCGTTAATCCAGTTAAGTACTGTGCGTGACTTCGGTCTTGAGTCAGAAGAGCCGGCAAATGCTGATTTTACTGAAGGAACTACCACTCAATTGAGTTGGCAGCACCAGTGGACCAGTAAGATTTCCACCAATGTTCATTACGCATTTACCGATGCCCAGGTGCAAAACAGTAGGGCAATTACGCAGATTGATCGCCAAGTCAACCAGTATGGTGTTGCAGTTGATTGGAATGTACTGCGTAACACCACGGTTTCTCTGTCCTGGGAAGGTGTTAAACGTGATGAAAGAGCAGTAGCTGTTGGTGCAGACCCTGATAGCTATGACAGAAGTTACTATCTGTTATCAGCAAGCATCGCCTTGTAAAAATACCTTTGATGATCATTTGATCTTGCGACACAGACGCAGGCGAGCATTCACGTAATGTCGCCTGCGCGTTTGTGATCCCTCAACTGACTCTTCACGGCATATACGGCATATCATATATAGCTGTGTGGGGAGTTTTATCGGGTTAATCAATGAATGGTGACATACTCCCACCACCAAACCTGACGGTTATGGATGGGGGCTTCGTTCGACCCATGTTGAATATTATCAACACCTCTCGCTACAGAACCTGCGCTGACAGGACTTTCTGTAGGGGAACCCTTTACGAATCTGCTGTGTCCCAGCAAGTCAACTTTGGCATAGTAGCAAAGATTAGCAGAGCAGGAGAGGAAAAGACGCAACCCTTCACAGGTTGCCCCCTATCCATCTCCACCCAAACCGACAAAGGTCGCTTTGCTCACAATGCGTCAGTTATGGAGGGAGAATTACGTGGGATTCGTTAAACCATGCTTGAGTTTTTTTTCACGACAAACGACGTATATATTTGGCTTGCTGTTGATGCTGGCCTGTGTCACCACCGCCCAAGCAGCCAGCGGTCCCATGAGTCTTTCCCGCTATAAATTGGGTGCCGGCGACAAGATTGTGATCTCCGTCTATGGGGAAGAGGGCATGGAAAGAGAGCTGATACTCACCGATGCCGGCAGTATCTCTTATCCATTTCTGGGTGAGTTTCGGGCCAAGGGACTGACTCTGGGCGAGTTGGAAAGACAGATTACCGCCAAGCTGAAGGATGGCTATTACATCGATCCGCTGGTGAGCGTTTCCATGAAGGAGTACCGCAAGTTTTTCGTCTCTGGCGAGGTAAAAGAACCCAACGGTTTTTCATTTGAACCGGGCTTGACGCTAGATAAAGCCATTGCCCTGGCCGGTGGTTTTACCCAGCGCGCATCAAGAAGAAATATCACCGTGACCCGCGATGAAAATGGCAGGGCCGTGGAACGCACCCTGGCATTAAACGACTCTGTTCTGCCTGGCGACATTATTACCGTGCATGAAAGTTTCTTCTAGCAGCGTTTTACCCACTGTTGCCTGTGCGACTTCGTTATAACAATTGATACCACCTATGAATACTGAAACCAGACAAGTCGTGTCGACACCTGCTGCCGCCAAAGCCAGGGCGCCTCAGGACGAAGATATCATCGACCTGCGGCAAATCTTTCATGTACTCAATAGCCATCGTTGGGCCATTGTCAGCTTTACCCTGGCAGTGACTCTGGCGGCTGTTTTGATCGTCTTTTCCATGACGCCTGTCTATCAGGCCACTGCGACGTTGCAGATCGAGCAAGAGCAGGCCAAAGTCGTCTCCATCGAAGAGGTGTACGGCATTGACGGCGGTAGCGATAGCTACCTTAATACCCAGTTTGAGGTGCTCAAATCCCGCAGTGTACTGGAAAAAGTCGTTAACGAGTTGGGACTGCTCAAAAATCCGGAATTTAACTCGACACTGCGCTCGCCACCGTGGTATGCCGGGCTGCTTGACTGGCGAAGTTGGTTCGGTCTGCATGAGCCGAGCGTGCCAGAAGATGCCAATCAGGTGCTCAACGATACTATCAATGCTCTTTCCCAGCATGTCACCATTGAGCCGGTGCGTAAAACCCAGATTGTCAAAATTAATGCCGAGTCGGAAAACCCGCAACTGGCGGCAAAAATTGCCAATGCCATCGCCAATGCTTATATCGAATCCTATATGGAGGCAAAACTGAGCCTGACGCTCAATGCCACCGACTGGATGCAGGGTCGTCTGGGAGAACTGTCGGAGAAGTTGCGCGAAGCCTCACAGGAGCTGCAGGATTATCGTGAGCAGGAAAACCTGATCGAACTCGAAGGCGTCTTGACCGCCTCTGGCAATGAGCTTCAGGCGCTGACCAATGCCCTGGTAGAGGTACGCAGTAAACTGGCTGTTTCGGAAAATATCTATAAACAGATTCGTGCAGGCGGCGTGAACAGTCAGAGCAATGACTCTTTGGCGGCGGTACTGCAGCATCCGTTGATTCAGAATCTCAGGGCCGAAGAGTCCAAGGTTGAGCGCCAGGTCACTGAGCTATCCCGACGTTATGGCCCCAAACACCCCCAGATGATTTCCGCCCGTTCGGAGCTGCAAAGCATCCGCCAAAACATGAATACCCAGATCAACACCATCGTTGCCGGCGTCGAGCGCGAATACGAGGTTGACCTGGCCAATGAGCGCAGTTTGTCCGTCGCTGTGGACGAACTCAAGAAGCGCATTCAGGACACCAACCGCAAAGAGTTCCGTTTGCAGGCACTGGAGCGGGAAGTGGCGGTCAATGAAGATCTCTACAATGCCTTCTTCAAGCGGATTCAGGAAACATCGGCAACCAGCGACTTGCAAACCGCTAATGCCCGCATTGTTGACCAGGCTTTTGCGCCTAAAAGTCCGATCAAACCCAAGAAGAAGTTGATTGTGGGCGTTGCGGCCCTGCTCGGATTGTTGATTTCCTGCGGTATTGCGTTCTTGCTGGAAATGCTCAACAACACCATTCGCACCACTCGCGATGTGGAAGAAAAGCTTAACCTGCCCGTGCTTGGGGTACTGCCGAGGCTAACGGACAAAAAAGACCAGAAAAATGTCTTCAAGGCATTTACTAATCCGGAGCTGCATGCCTTCAACGAGGCTGTTCGTACCATCCGTACCGGTATCAAGCTCGGAGGGATTGACCATCAGCAGCAGGTGCTCGCCATTACTTCGTCAACTCCCGGCGAGGGTAAGTCCTCCGTAGCGGGTAATCTGGCGTTGGCCTTAGGACAGTTGAGCAAAACCCTGATTATTGACTGCGACTTGCGTCGTCCGGTGGTGGGTAAAAACTTTGGTATCAAGGGCGGTTCTTCCGGCCTGGCCAATCTGCTGGCTGGTAACATCAGCATTGATGAAGCGGTGCACAAGCAAGATGGCATAGACGTGATTGCCTGTGGTCAAGTGCCGCCTAATCCGCAGGAGCTGCTGGCCTCTGAGCGTTTTGATGAAGTGCTCGAAGCGCTACGCGAGAAGTACGACTACATCATCCTGGACTGCCCGCCAGTGCAAAGCGTCAGCGATGTGCTGATGATATCGCGCCACTGTGATGGCGTGGTCTACGTTGTTGAAGCCGGGCGCATGCAGGCTAACGGCGTAATGGTAGCCGTTGGTCGACTGCTGCAAGCCAAAGCACCAATGACTGGCGTGGTGCTGAACAAGATCAATCCCAAGGCAAAAGATATCTACGGTTATAACAACGGATATTACGACGCCTCAGGATATTACTCGTCGCAAAGCTGATTCACTCAAAGTGTGCCAGGTTGTTGTCAGAGATGCTGATACGCACCGCGCTGAAGTGATGAAAAAACGACAGGGGGTCACGATTTGAAATGGATTTTTGCCGTGACCTGGCTGGTTTTCCTGGTGCTTTTATCCATCAGTAAAAGCCTTGGCCATGGTCAATGGGTCTGGGGCAGCATTGAAGGTTTCCTGGGGGGCGACCTGCAAATGCATTTTGTGATGGCCTTTGTGCTGTCGCTGCTTGTCCACCTGGCCAGTCCTGAAATGTATTACCGTGGCCAGTTATTACTACTGCTGCTGATTGGCTGCGCTGCGGATGAATGTTTACAACTGTTTCTGCCCTTGCGCAGTTTCAATCTAATGGATTTTTTGGCGACGTTTGCCGGGCTGCTCCTTGCCGCTTTGCCATTTATGGTAATCGGGTGGTGGGCAGTTGACGGCAAATAATAACAGCATTGATGGGACACGCCTTTTTTTCTGAGAGCAAATGTCAACAGAAGAGCCGAGCGTTGCAGTCGCCTGACAGAAATTAATGAGCTTTTGCGCTCTTACGTTACGTGCAACAACCTCGTGAGCATGAATATGGATTTTGTGTAGATGCCTATTTCGACGTTATCCGGGCGATCGCGGTTGCCCTTGTTTTTTTTGATCATGATGGATCTGGGTATCGCGTTTTTTTGCGCTGAGCTGACCAAGTTTTTTCGTTTCGGCCCGGATGATCCTCGCTACCTTCATCTGATCGTCTTACAGGCATTATTGGTTGTTGTCTTTTCCCTGTTTTGCAACGTCTACGCTCCCTGGCGAGGCCGACCTTTTGGGACGAAAATGGCCAGTGTCTTTTTTGCCTGGCTTTTGTCGTTTGCTGCGTTGCTGGCTTACCTGGTGATGAGTAAAACCACCGAAACGTACTCCCGACTCTGGCTGGCTATTTGGGTGTGTACCGCCATTCCGGCGGCATTGCTGATGCGATTTGCCCTATACAAGCTGCTCAGGGTATTTCGCCGCCGCGGACGCAATACACGTCATGTGTTGATTATTGGCAGCGGTAAAAACTTTGCCGCCATGCAGTCCTTTTTTTCCCAGGATAATGGCTATGGCTATCGGCTTGCCCACATTATTGACTATAAGGACGAGATGCAGGTACTGACCGACCTGGAGAGTTACCTGGCACAGGGAAAGATGGTTGATGAGTGTTGGCTGTGCATTCCATTTACCAAAAACATCATTATTCATCCGGTGATGTACGCCATGCGCCACAGTACTGCCAATATTCGTTATATGCCAGAAATGCACGATCTGCACCTGATGAATTACGACATCTCCATGATCGGTAACTTTTATTCCATGAATATCAGTTGTTCGCCCATGGACAGCATTAACGCTTTTATTAAACGATCGTCAGATATTATTTTTGCCAGTCTGATTCTGTTGCTGATTTCACCGCTAATGATTGCTGTTGCCATTGCGGTAAAACTCTCTTCGCCCGGCCCGGTGCTGTTTAAACAGTATCGCCACGGAGCCAATGGCAAACCGGTAAAGATTTACAAATTCCGCAGCATGAAGCTGCACCAGGAAGATAACGATAAAGTAACCCAGGCCAGCAAAGGCGACCCGAGGGTTACCAGAGTCGGTGCCTTTATCCGCCGTACCAGCCTTGATGAGCTGCCGCAATTTATCAATGTGCTGCAAGGCCGTATGTCAGTGGTTGGGCCACGGCCCCACGCCCTGGTGCATAACGACTATTACAAAGAACTGGTTGAGTCGTACATGCAACGCCACAAGGTAAAACCCGGTATTTCCGGCCTCGCCCAGGTGCGCGGTTTTCGCGGGGAGACGGATACGCTGGATAAAATGCAACGTCGGGTCGAATGCGATCTGGAATATATTAACAACTGGTCCTTGTGGCTGGATGTGAAAATCATTATTGGTACAGTGTTCAAAGGATTTATGAATCCGAACGCCTACTGAATAACGTTGCAAAACCATTGTTGGCACAGAGGCACACCGCTGGTCTGCGCGCTGGCGAGGTAAAAACTGTGTGTCACATTATCTGTTGTAATCACCTGTCGCATTGTATTTTAACGGTGAGAATAAGTGCATAAAACGCTGTTGTGGCTACTTTTGGTGGTAATGTTCTGGTTACCTCTGCCCGAAGGTAGCAAGCCTGAATGGGCCAAAGGGATTTTATTATTGCTGGTCTACGCTCTGGCATTGCTCTGGTTGGTGGGCTTTGCCCTGGGGCGACTGCCGGTGACGCGAGCTTTTCGTCAGGCGCGCTGGTTTCATTACGGATTTATTGCATTAACTGTCTGGTTGTTTGTGCAGCAGTTGCCACTACCGGCAGCCTGGGTCAAGCTCCTTTCCCCGCACGCCTGGAGCATTCATACCGAGGCTTATCTGGCGCTTGGTTTGCCAATACCTTCCAGCCTCCCGCTGTCCATTGAACCGTTTGCGACATTGATCTCAGCATTGCTGACACTGGCCTACTATTTACTGTTTTGTCTTTGTCTGTTGCTGATTGATGAGCCTCGCAGACTCAGGGCATTTGCTTGGGCGCTAGTGGTTTCCGGCGTATTTCAGGCGCTATTTGGCTCATTAAGCACGCTTTCGGGACAGGAAATATTGCTACTGCGGGATAAACCCACTTACTTTGGGGTTGCCACCGGTACGTTTGTCAATCGCAACAGTTTTGCTGGTTGCCTGGAAATGACGCTGGCGGTAGGCGTTGGACTGTTGATTGCCCAGCTGAATGAGCGCGCTGCCACCAGTTGGCGTGAGTGGCTGTATCGTACTGCTCAGGTGTTGATGAGCAGCAAGGTAATCCTGCGTACCGGGCTGGCCATTATGGTAGTTGGCCTGGTGCTTTCGCGCTCGCGCATGGGCAATACGGCATTTTTTTCCAGCCTGATGATCAGCGGCTTGTTATACGTTATTTGTCGTAAAAAACTGAGCCGGGGCATGGTAATGCTGTTTGTCAGCATGCTGGTGATTGATATCGCCATCGTCAGCCAGTGGTTCGGCTTGGAACAAGTAGTGGAGCGTATTGAACAGACGTCGTTGGAGCGGGAAACGCGCCCCGATGTCTCCGAAGTGACGCTTGCGGCCATCGGGGATTACCCGCTGACCGGCTCCGGTGCTGGTTCATTTTATACGACATTACCTGTATATCATAATGGCAGCTGGCACGGCTTTTACGACTTGGCTCACAATGACTTTTTGCAATTTCCGCTGGAGTTCGGGCTGCCCGCTTTTGCCGTGCTGGTGCTGATGGTACTGGCGGCCACCTGGTGCGGCATTGTGGCCATGCGCCAGCGGCGCAACCCGCTAATGGTGGGAGCAGGCTTCAGTGCAGTGATGGGCATTGTGGCCATTATGATCCACTCATCGGTGGACTTTAATTTGCAGATTCCCTCCAATGCAGCTTATTTTGTTGCCTTGATGGCAATGGGTCTGTTGGCCAGGTATTTGCCTACGATGGATAGACCACCAAACGGGTATGCTGGCAGAATGTGAGTGTGCTGAGCAGGTCAGAAACGTAATGAACAGACCGATTAAATTTGCCATTTTTCTCGTGATTATGGCCGCAGAGGTGCTTCTGTTTGACGGAACCAGCAAGGCTCAAAATCAGCCGCTGAGCTTTGATGTGGTGGGCGTGGTTAGTTCGATCGCCTTTGCTTTTAACTATTTTCATGTGCCCGTGCTGCTGTCTGTACTGCTGGCCATACTTTGCCTGGCCATACCTGCGGCGCTGATAACGTTGCTGATTGGCTGGTTGTATGGGCTATGGAGCAAGGTTTGGCAAAAGCGCCAACCGCCACCATGAAAACCTCGCCCTGATATTAACGGCAGTTTTGCCACAGGTTGACCAGACAGTGATTGATATCCATAACCATATAATTCCTGCCATTGATGATGGGCCAAAGACGCTGGAGCAGTCGCTGGCGTTGCTCAAACTGGCAGAAAGTGACGGTATACGACGCCTGGTGTGTACTCCGCACATGCACCCTGGTCGTTATGACAACGACAGCACCACTATCACACCAGCGTTTACTGAATTGGCACAGCAGGCACAAAAGGCTGGCATTGGCATTGAGCTGGCCATGGCGGCGGAGGTGCGCTTCAGCGACGAACTGATTGTGCAACTGCAACAAAAACGTATTCCCATGATTGGGCAGTGGCAGGGGGACGACTGTCTGTTACTGGAGCTGCCCCATCAGCATATACCGGTAGGCATCAAGATTATGCTCGACTGGCTCACGCGACAACAGGTGCGTGTGGTGTTAGCTCACCCGGAAAGAAACCGGGAGCTGATGGCTTATCCGGAACGGATTTTCCCCATGCTGGAACGTGGGGCACTGTTACAAGTGACCGCCGGAGCCGTGACCGGTGCTTTTGGCGAGCCGGCACAAAAGACTGCTCGCTGGCTGCTTGATCGTGAACTGGTGTCGTTTATTGCTTCTGATGCTCACCATGAACAGCGTCGCCCAGTGGGCATGGGCGCGGCGGCACAAGTGTTGGAGCAGTGGTACGGCCAAAGTGTGCGCGAGCAGTTGACACAATCCAATCCTGACCAGCTTACGGCTAGACTGTTTGGTGGCTCAGCTGATTTATAAGTCAGCTGTCGTATGATTATTAATATTTTAAACGACAAATTAATTTCTGTTAATTGCCCAGTGATGTGGTGATTGTTAATGGAGACAACATGCTGAAACGATGGCTGATGGTCTTGCCCATGCTGGTGCTGTTGCTATGGCCTTTGCTCAGCGCCTGGACGTTGGTACGCGCCCAGATATGGCAATCCCAGACTCAGGTTTTCCTGGATTACTGGGTTGCTGAGGACAAAAAAAACACTGACTTTACCGTGACCAAAGAAGACTGGCTGCTCACTCTGGCAGGTGCTGACAATGCGCTGGCCAGCATGCCCAGCTCGCCTGAGTTGCAAGTGATGCGCGCCAGGGTACTGGATCGCGGCGTGGCCAATGGCTGGTCTGTGAACGACAATGATCAACCATTAGAGCTGGCTGCCTGGCAGCAGGCGATTCTGTCGCGCCCCGGCTGGCCATACAGCTGGCACGATTACGCTGCTGCCCGCTCACAGCGCTCATTGATCGACCCAATGTTTGAATTAGCACTGCTGCGGGCTGACCAGCTGGGCCCGTGGGAGCCGGAGGTTTTAGTGGGTATTGCCGGGCTTGGCCGTTACTACCAGAGATGGTTAAGCGCGGCGACTAATGACCGCATGCAGGCCAGTTTTGAGCGGCTAAAAAAGCAATATCCGCGTCAAGCTCAGCAACTGGAGCAGCAGTATCAGTCTCCGTCGGCATAAGGCGAATTTATAGAGAGCGGGAATGCACTTCAGTTTTGTTCACGGCCAGCACGCAAAGGTGAAAGCAAAAAGAATGAACGGATTATTTGCTTTTTTGCAACTGTGCCCATTAGACAAAATGCTGGTGAGGTAGCCTGATTACAACTTTCGGTGTAACTGACCGGTGCTCGATATAAAACTGCCATTGTACGTATTTTCCGGTCAGTCCTTGATAGATATTAATCGTCTTTCAGAGCAGTCAATATGACAACAAAAGTGCATCGCTGCCAGCGACTACTAAGGAAAGACATGGTTAGCACTTAATTAAGACGATATGCCCATTTAACGACCAGAATGATTGCTGTGCACCGACAGTCATGTTGATGAGTTTGCTTGTATCCGCTGTTATTGCTGGTTTGTAGCCGCAAGTTTATTGTTATGTGCAATTGATAAAATCAAATATTTGCAATTAAACGACATATTATGTGTTATTTTTGCTAACCTGTCGCATTATTGCTGACTTTATTAACTGGCTTTATTAAGTAGTTAATGTCTGGTCATTATTGTTGACTTGGTAGCTGTCAGGTTGATTAACAATTAATATCGTTGGCAAAAAAAACAGGTGGTTGTCGTGGTCTTTCCTTATTCACATTGTAAAGGTTGGTATACATTATTTGCCGTAATGATTTTTTACCAAGCATTAATAATTACAGGAAAAGCGCTGTATATATCTTGTTTAGCACGACGGCTGACCAGAGTCAGCGTCGGTTAACTGATCTGGGCGTACGACTATTCCTGACTGATATGCTAGCAGCAATGAGGTTTAAATATGCCAAAGGGGCCCGTAATTGGACCGCGCTCCAGTGTCCGAGCAGGAGTCGGCGCTACCGGTAGTGGTGGCGGCAGCCGTGGGGCGGCTGTATCGGGAGCACGGGCAGGTCAGCCTTTGGGCGGTATTGGGGGTGCCGGCGGTATCGGTTCGACCAATCCGGGCCCAGTGACCGGTGGGCATATGCAGGCCATGATGTCCATCACCGGTGGTGGCGATGGTGCTCAGCCGCCTCCTTTGCCGCCGCGCGCACCAAGAAGGTCGCAAGGATCACAGCCGCAATCGCAACCACAGCCAAAGCCACGATCACAACCACGGCCACAACCACGATCCCAGACCCCGCCGTACGATGGGCCGGTTCCGCCCATGCCACCGCCCAGGGACTATCCAACGTCAGCTGGAGCAGGTGGTGGTGGCGGAGGCGCAGTGCCCAAGCGTCCTGTGCCCACTCCCAGACGCGGCAGGCCAGACCAAGGCGCAGCCGGTGGTCCGCCCCCTGTGCCAGATAGGGCAGCTAAACCATCTCTTGATGGAGCAGGTGGTGCCGCAGCTGGCGGCGTGACCCAGCCGGGCACTGGTGGTCCGGAGGAGAGTGGTCCCCGTCCCCCAGTGGCTACGCGCCCGAAAGCCAGGTCGAGAAAAGTTCGCAGAGGTCCAGGCGGTGAGCCTGCTACTGGCACACGTCGTGACAGGGGTACAAGGCGTGGTGCCGATGGTGGTGCTCCAGGCAAACCAGCATCATCGACACAACCAGTGCCGCCTCTGCCACCAAGACAGCCTGTTTCGGGCCGTCCGGGTCGCCAACAACGGGGTGCTGCTGCTGATCCTGGTGCGGATGGTCAGCAACCGCCAGCTGGTGCCGGCCAGCAGCATCCGGGACCTGCCCAGGGCACTGACGCGCAGCCTGGTGCTGCCGCACCACCGCCACCGCCGAGAAAGCCAGTTTCAAGGCGTACGGGCGCCCAGCAACCAGCGGTGCCTCATGGGGCAGCTGCTAGTGCACAGCAACGTACGCCAGGTCACGTTGATGATCCGCAAGCCGCAGATGAGATTGTTTCTGTGGCAGAGTTTGAGCTTGACCCCCAAGAAGGTGCCGGGGCGTCCGGGGGTGAAGACAGCGCAGCCAGAAAGCGCAAAGTTGATTTGATGGTACTTGGTCACCCAACATTTGAGGGGATGTTAAAGAAGTTTGAGGACGCTCAGGAGCGCCCGGGTGATTCCGTGTTTACCAAAGCACGTAAGGCGTTTCAACGGGATAGCAAAGGTTATAGAGACAACAAGTCAGCCATCGCCGGCATACTGGGCCTGCGAACTCCAGCTAGCGCCCAGGACATCACTATAGTGTTGGCTCAATTAAGAGCGTTGGCTCAATTGGAAGAAGCAAAAGCTGGAGATGGGGCCCCAGCAGAACAAGCCGCTGGTGGAACGAGTGGTGGTCGTAGGCCGGGTGGCGGCGCTGGTGGGCCAGCTGCCAGTGGCAGGGGTGGTGACGATCATCAGACTGGTCATCCAGCACCACCTGCAGGTGCGCCGGGCGCAGGAACCGGACCAACCAGTGGAGCCGCTGGTGGAGCAGGTGGTGGACGTCGGCCACCTGGTGGTGGTCGCCAGCCGCCCGCACCACCCATGGGTGCGCCGCTGACGGCTGCTGCACTGCGGCCTGACGTGTCAGGATTGATTCTGGATGGCGCTGACCTCTTCGATCTGGGCGCAGATTTGTTTCAGCTAATGCAACTGCCCAGTGCATCAATACATTCACCAGGGGACTTTATCAGAACCGACCTGCTCGGCGGTCGACGTTATGGCAACATTTTTCCACCCAGGACCACAGTCGTTTCCGTCGATGCCGGTGGTGGGAACATGCTGCCTATCCATGCCAACCACCTTGATGACAGAACCATCGCTGCCCAGGGCCCCATGACCCATGAGGCAAACAGCGACGCAATACCGGCCTTCTTCGCTACTGTTCTTGATCAGGATGTTGCCAACATTGTTAACCTGACCAACGAAGCTGATGGTCGGGGATCTCGTAATCCTCTGGCAGTCCAGTACTGGCCCAGTGCTGGAGAGACTGTGGTCCACGTTCTCAGTGGTGGACGCTCTATCGAGGTGACCAACAACGGAACGCAGCAGGGGCCCGGTTACAGTATTGTTAATTTGACCGTGGATGACCTGACCGGTAGGGGGCCGCAGCAGGTTAATGTCTATCAATTCACCGGCTGGCCGGATCATGGCGTTCCCAGGGGACCAGAATTAGACCAGTTCATGGCATTTGTTAATCTCTTCGACCGTCAGGCCGGTGATGACAAAACCATGGTTCACTGCAAGGCCGGTGTAGGTAGAACGGGCACCTTTATTGTGCTCAGGCAGCTGTTGGGTGGCATTCGTGCAGGCCAGATTACCCGAAATAACTTGTTGGAACGTATCAGAGATTTCGTTTGGGAAGGTCGCGTTGCCAGGGGGCCAGCCTTTGTCCAGAGCGTACCGCAGATGGTTATGCTCATCGAACAGGGATTGGCCGAACTTGACAGGCAAGGCCAGAGTGGAGCTCGGGCACCGGGTGCTCAAGGCCCTGCCGGTGGTCCGGATGCCCAAGGGCCAGCCGATGGTCCGGGCGCGCCCGGTCATGGCCCGCAAAATGATGACGATGATGACCTGAGCGCTATGGGTGCTGTGGGCGGAGTCGGGATTTCTGATGTAGTAAGCCCCGGAGGGGATATGGAAGCAATGTCGCTGAGCACTGTTCTGGATTTGCTCAGGATGGGCGCAATCGCCACTGGTGCGGAAAAAAATACGCTGCTTATCGAGGAAGCAGTGTGGGCATCGATACTGAATGGCCTGTCGTTAGCGGAACTCGAGGAACTGGCAATGCGACCAGACAGCGAGCTTGCCAGCTATGGTCCAAGGGTGCGTGGGCCAGCCCAGGAAATCTATCAGCAAAAAGTAGAGGCGCATGCCCCGGATGATGCGGCGCCCGGCGCAACAGGTGGCCCTCCTGTACAGACCGTGGAAGCGCTTTTCCCAGGTGGGGTAACCGGTGAGGCTGTTGCGCAACTGATCACAGAAGGTGGAATCGTTAATCCAGAGACCCGACAAGAACTGCTCATTCCCGCAGAATTGTGGGTGGAGATATTGAGTCATTTATCAGCAGATGAGCTCAAGCGTTTGGCGATGCTCCCAAGCAGTGTGCTTAGACCAGCCAACGGCTACGGGGACTCGGTAGTCGATCCAATCTACCGCCGCTACGCTGAGCTGCGTGTAGCTGAGGAGCGTCAACGGCGTGGTGGTCTTGCGGGAGTAACGGCCTTCCTCGTCACGAACCCGAACTATAGGCCAGGTACCAAGCTTGGCAATGCTGCCTGGACTGTGCTGACGGAGATGACTACGGCAGAGCGGGCTGCTGAAGCTCAGGGCGCTGCCGGGGGTGCCCAGCAATAACACAAACACACTCTGACGTAACCACATCCCGGAGCAAATTAACGCTCCGGGATGAATGTTTGTCAGCCAATTACTGGTCATGTCGTAAGTCAGTCGAGTGCCCGCACTGGCGTTGCTATTAGCAATTGTCTGGATAACCAGCCAACTCACGGCCGACAGATCCATAACTCAGCCGGAACAGAATCTGCCAGAGCCGAGTTCCTGGATCAGAGTTCAGAGAAGCCATTTCGAAATAATTCCCGAAATTGTTTCGGTGATGTGCCATCTGTTTCTGGGGTAGCCGTAGGCGACGATGTAATTGCCACAGAAAAAACAGGCTGCTTGTTGTTATCTTCACCTATTCACATTGTCAGGCTTGGCCTTGATCATGCATCACGTAGAAATTTTACCGTTATTATGCATATTGGCAGGGTAACATACGTTCGTTGACGTATGTTGTGCAACGACTGAATAAATCAGTCCGGGCTAACGGGCTAACGAACTGAAGAGTCCAATAGCAAAGCCATCTTCCCGCTAATATGTTTGCCGCAATGAGGTTCAACAATGCCACGGCCAATCGGTGCCCAGAACGGCGTTTCTGGTGCTTTGATGCTTAATGGGCGCTTTCGGACTGGGTGCACCGTTAGGGACGGCCATAGTGATTCGCCCGTCAGTGGCGCAGCAAATGAGATGCCTCCCTCGCGACCACTGGCTGGCGGCCCAATGCAAGCTGCTGCTGCCTTGACTGGCGGTGGCCAGCCTCCGCCGCGTCCGCCAAAACCAGCTCATATGCGTGGGCGTCCATTGGGCGCTGCCCAACAGACTCCGCCACGCCCGCCAAAACCAGCCCATATGCGCGGACGTCCACTGGCCGCTGCCCAACAGACTCCGCTGCGCCCGACAAAACCAGCCCATATGCGTGGACGTCCCCTGGCCGCAGCTGGCCAGCAGCCGCCAGTACCACCGCTAAGGTCAACAAGCCTTGGTGTCGTCGCGCGGTTGCGTGGCGACCGCCAGCCTGATCGTCGCCATGCCCTGATTCCGCGTGACTTGGCCGCGAGCCAGATTGACTATTCTGCGATTGGCTGTGGTGAGCAGATACAGGTGTTGGATGACCCGAGCTTCCTCAGCTTGCTTAATCGCTTTGAACGATTGCGCCCAAACGACAGTGATTCGCTCTTCCAAAGGATGAAAAAAGCCGCGAAGCGAGACACTGCAGCCTACCGAACCCTCAAGGGCGACTTGGCTGAAAGGCTTGGTTTACCCCGGCGTTGCGAGGGAGTGGACGTGATCCGGGTGGTCAACAGACTGAATGAAATTAAAGAGCAACCGGCAAATGCCACGGCGGCGCTGGCAGCAACACCAGCACTGACTGGCCTGACGCTGAACTCAGGCACTACCGCTGAGGTGGCCGCGGCGCTGCTGGCCGCGCTTTCTCGCCACGCTGTGGATATTCATGGACCCAGTGACCTGGTGCAAGGTGAACTGCTTGGCGGCAAGCGTTTTTCCGATAGCCCGGTGCTGGGGCACTCCATTGTGAATGTCCGGGTCAACGGTGTTAACCAGCCCGTCAATGCCAGTGTGGTTGATAGCCATACCATTGTGGCGCAGGCACCGCTGGCGGAGCAGCAAAATACACAATCGTTGCCAGCTTTTTATGCCATGTTGATGGACCATGGCGTCAGCTCGGTGGTCAATCTGCTAAACGACGACACGCTTGAGCAAATGCACAATCCCGGACCACCAGACGTCGGTAGTCAGGGAGGAGCTGGTAGCCCCGCAGTACCGCGCGCGATCAATGCAGCAGTCTTTGGGCTGGCCGGTCAAGAACCTGCCGGGCCGAACCCGGCAGAACTTAAAGCGCAATACTGGCCAGAGAAAGGTAAAACCATCAACTATCACTTGGGCGAGCGCTTTATCAAGGTAAAGACGTCCAAAGTCAAGCAACACTCCGGTTATCAAGTTGTCACTTTGCGGGTGTCTGAGCCTGCTGTTAACCAGGTACGCGAGGTCACACTTTACCACTACACGCAATGGCCATTTGCCGGTTCCCCCCAGGGCAGAGAACTGCGGCAACTCACTGCTTTCGCCAGGGACTATCGCGTCAACCGTCCTGCCGGTACCACTGTGGTGCAATGCTCCCACGGCTATGGCAGAAGTGGCGTGTTTACGGTACTTGAGCAACTGATGGCAGGAATTGATTCCGGCATCGTTAACCAAAATAACCTGCTTGAGAGTCTCGCAGGTCTGATCTACAGCGGCATTGTTGCCAGGGGTAATTCGTTCATTCAATACTCGTCAGATGTTGAGCTGGTGCTCAATATCGCCCTGGATGCACTTGAGCGGCGAGCTGGCGCCCAAGTGCCTGGCGCTGCCAGTCAGGATGGCGCGGCGGCTGGTACCGGTATTGCCCAGACCGACACCTCCTATGTCACAACCCTTAGCACCATCCTGCATTGGTTACGCACGAAGCAGTTGACGACAGTCGACAAGCAGCACATGACGGTTAGTCGCCCGGTCTGGCGCGAGATGATCAGCGGCCTTACGGTATCTGAGCTTTATCAGTTGGCGGTGGATGGTGCCGGCCCTCTTGGCGAGCGCAGTGGTTACCCAGAGGCCTTAAGGCAGCCGGTTATTGAGGCTTATGTTCGGTTACGGGTGTCGGGCCTGATCCAGCAGGAAGGCGGTGTTCAGCAGGCGTTGGCATGGCTGGGTAGTCACTCTAATCCTGTGTTTCAGCCAGATGCACCGGTCGGTCGTGCCATGAGGGTCGCTCTCAACCAGCATGGCCAGCAGCCACAAGTGTTGCAGCAAAGGACTCAGTTTGTCCGGGGTGCGTCGTCATCACAGAACTAAAACAGATGCCCAAAATGTTCTTCTTCGATTTTATGGCTGTCCTTTTTTCTTTGGCTGTCCTTTTTTCTTCTTTTTCTGCTTCCGGTCCTTTCTCTTCCGAGCCGAATGGCGTTGGTTGCATGAAAATAATGAGGTCTTAAAAAATGCCAAAGCCAATTGTTCCCCTGGTGAGAACATCCGCCAGCGCTGCGGTCAGTCGGCGGGGAATTACTGGCGTGAGTATCAGTGGCGCTCGCAGCCGCGCTCCATTGATCGGGCCGTCCGGTGATGCTGGGCTGCCTTATGCCCTGGCAGTGTCTGGCGGACCAATGCGCCCTGCTGCGGCTTTAAGCGGCGCTCACCACAGTGGTGCTAATCCTCCGCCGGCAGCACCACCAAGAGCATCCAGCCTGGGGATTATGCAACGATTGCAAGGCGTGGGTTCCGTTCGTCGCCATGCTCTTTTACCTGCCGATTTTGTCGCAACGCGCGTCGGACTGACAGGGCCCAGCTTGGCAGACAGGCTGGCAATGCAGGGAATAGGTGGTGCCGACGCAGTTGTCCAAAGTGCTGATGATTCTTATCGCACTGCTGCCGACAAAATACTGGATGAGCTTCGCGATGGCTGCCATAACCAGAATTTGGGGCGTGATCTGTTTGATAATGGCGTGGTCGGCGGAAGCCGCTTTTCAGATGACGTTGTGCCCGGGCACTCCGCCGTTAATATCCGCCTTTATGGGGCTGATGTCCCCACCAGTGCCAGCCTTGTTGACGGGCGCACCATTGTGGCTCAGACGCCACTGCCAGAGAGCTGTAACCCGCACTCGTTACCGGCTCTTTACGCGACAGTGCTGGACCACCAGGTCGGTTCAATCGTCAATCTGACCAGCGACAGCACCTTTAAAGGCATGTTTAATCCGGCCGAAGGTGACGGGGCAGTTGGGCTTGGGGTGAGCAGTATGGCCACGCTGAGCCTGTTAAGCGGTGCCGGAGCCAGTGTTGATCCGGCGATGCTTAGGGCGCAGTACTGGCCAAATACAGGTGAAGCTAACAGCTATAAACTGGGCAATCGGGTAATAAAGGTGAAGACCCGGCGGGTTGAACAGCATCCTGGTTACCAAATCGTTACTCTGACGGTAAAAGAGGCAGCCACCAGACAAGTACAGGAACTCAAGCTTTACCACTTCACGCAGTGGCCAGACGCCGGCGTCCCGACAGAACATAATCTGGCGCAATTCACGCAGTTTTCCCGGGACTGGGCGCATAACCAGTCGGGCACCACGTTGGTGCAATGTGTGAATGGTAACGGCAGAAGTGGCACGTTTGTTGCTCACAGTAAGCTAATGGCCGGTATTCGCGCTGGTGTGATTAATCGGACCAACTTATTGTCGAGTATCCGTAAGCTGCTTGTGGAGGGCACTCAGGCCCGGGGACGACCGTTTGTTCGTTACACCACAGAAGTGAATATGCTGATCGATTGTGGCCACGCCGAACTTGACCGCTTGGAGGGTCGATCATCATCCGGAGCGGCTGCCCAGGCCGGAGCTAGTGCCAGGCAGCCCGGCGGCACCGAGCGCCCACCCACTCTTGGGGGTGTCTTGCATGCGTTGCGTGCCAATCAACTGACGACGGTCGACAAACGACAAACGGTGGTTAATTCTCAGGAGTGGCGGCATATGATCAGCCGTTTGACCTCAGTCGAACTTTACCAGTTGGGAGTAGATGAAGCCGCTCCCCTTGGTGAAGGCAGTGGTTACCCACCTGATTTAAGAGGACCGGTCATTGAGGCATATGTGGCATTACGAGTACCGGAGCTGGTGCAGGAAACCGGCGGTGTTCAGCAAGCGTTGGACAAGTTGGAGGGGCATCGTAATCCTGCGTTTCGGGCAAGCACGCTGGTCGGCAGTGCCATGAGGTCAGCTCTCAGCCGATATGGTCGACAGTCGCCAATATTGCAACAAAAAGCGCTGTTCGTTCGCGGTTCATCATCATAGCTATTCATTGTCATAAAAGAACGACGGTATTCAGTTTGGAATGAACACAAAGTTTGCCGGTATTCATCCCGTTAAAGCGCATAGTTGAACTTCATTGTCGTTTATCCGGTGTTTCTGGCGAAGGATTGTCAAATGCTCAGGCGACAGTAGCGAGTACAAAAAAAATACGGTCATAAGTAATTTCCGGGCGTGTCTGTCTGGAGTTTTATTGAGTAATTTGCACCACGGCAATGGCGAAAAAAGCAAAGGCAAAAATTGCTCAAAATTATTAGTCATTCGTCCGCTGTTTTTTTACCAGCCAAGCAGTGGTGTTGAACATAATACAAAAAACAATCTGTTGAAAAATAAGCATTGTTTTGTCCGAAGCCATGCAGCTGCCCGTCTTGGTAGGAGGTACGGGCAATGATGCTTGGGTGAGATAGGGGTAAAAGTAACTGATGAAATTGCACAATGGCAATGGAATCAGTTGCTGGTTTGATATTTTTTATTGCCTTTGATGATTGCGGTTGATGTTTTTTTCGCCGGTATGGGTGGGGTTTTTTCGCCTTAACATTAAATGGCTGCTGAGTTATTGAATCATTGCAGCACTGATTTTGGCAGTGCCCTGATCCGCTGTCACGGTCTTTCCTTATTCACATTGTAAAGCTCGATCTACATTATTCGCGTCAACGAACTTTTACAAATTTTTGAATAAGGCAGAAAAGCAGCGGGAAATACCGTGCGCAGTGCGGTGGCTGAGTACGATTGGCTCTGGCTAAAAGACAAGCACAACCATCCCTGACTGATGTATTTGCAGCAACAAGGTTAGAAAATGTGGCCAACTAACAGTAATTCAACAATCCGGAATGCACAGGGCGCAAACAGCAATAGCAGCAGTGATCGTCGCTCAGGTTCAGGGATCAGGGGTGCCCAAGGTCAGGTTTCGTTAGCTCATGCCATTGGCGCCATCCCGGGAGGGGTGCATCCGCAGGCGCCGGGCGGCCCAATGCATCCGGTAGCTGCCCTGACCAGTGGCGGCCAGTCGCAACAGCAGCCGCAACAAGCACCAGGTGATGGGGAATCGGGTGTTGTGCGGCCTCAGGGGCCGAGAGTAGGGGATGTTCGCCGACGTGCAGCTGCCATAAATAGTGGTGCTGGTTCACAAGCGTCAACGGCGGCACCAACCCCGACACCGACACCCCGCAGCGGCCGGAGTATTGCTGCTGCGGCCGCTGCGGTGGGAGCAGGTGGTTCACAAGGTGCTCCCAGCCCGGTCTCAGCGTCTGATCTTGCTGCCCGTATTCAACGCGCTGTTACCGGCAGCGGAACTCAAGCTGCCGGAGCTCTTGCGAGTCTGGGAGGGATTGCTTCTGCCGCAGCCGCTGTTGGTGCTCGCAGAGCTGGTTCCAGTGCGCCGACTGCTGCTCCGAGCCCGGTTGCTGCTCCGGTCGCTCCCCCCACTCGCGATAATGTGGCTGCCATGGCAGCTCGGTTAGCTGGGACTGGCCATATGCCAGGTGCCCAGGCGGGTCAGGGAGCAGGTGCTGCAGGTGGCCTGTCATTACCTGTACCTGCTGCCCCCCCGCCCCCACCGGGAGCACCTCAGGCTCCTGTTGCCGGACTGCCTGGTATGTATCAGGTTCCTACCATGGGGCAGCCAATACCCGGTATGCCGCCGGTTCCTGTTATGCACTATGGTCCCGCTATGCCACCTTTGGCATCCGGTGCACCTCTGAATTATGTTGCCGGACAGCAGATTTATATCGCCGGGCAACAAGCGCCCGGTGGACCGCAGGTTTATGTCAATGGTCAGCTGATGGCCGGCACTCCACAGGTGTACGTCGCTGGCCAGCAGGCAGCTAGTGGACCACAGGTTTATGTCAACGGTCAGCTGGTGGCTGGTGGACCACAGGTTTACGTCGCTGGACAGCAGGCAGCTGGTGGGCCACAAGTTCATATCGCTGGCGCACAGAGCCCCAGAGGAACTCAGGTTTATGTCAATGGGCAGCCGGTCGCTCTGATTCCTCCTCAGGCGCCCCTGACTCCAGTCCAGGGAACCTTGCCTGGCGTTCTGTCACCACAGGCTCTCGCTGCGGCGCATCAGAATCTTGCTGACGCCTATCAGAATCTTGCCATAGCACATGGCCAGATTCCGGCAGCCCAGCCGTTTGCGGCACCTCCTGCAGCCGCGGGAGTCCAGCCACAGGTTGTGGTCACGCAGCCTGGTTCAGGGCGAGTGACGGTGTCGTTCCGACCCAGACAACAAATGGTGTACCAGCCGCAACCTATGGGTGCACCGCAGGTACCAGCACCAGCCGCTCAACCAGCTCCGGCACCAGCACCCATTCCGGTACCGGTTCAGGCACCCGTTATCCAGGCTCCTGTTATCCAGCCAGCTGGCGCCGGAGCAGGAGGAGTGAGCGGGGCAGTCGGTGGAGCAGGATTGCGAGCTGATGGCACGCCGTGGCCGAGCGTTCCGGGTATGACCGGCATCGTACCGGCGCTGGGCACCGCCAGCACAGCGGCCATTGCCAACTCAATGTTTTCGTTACTAAGAGATCGCACTGGACAGATTCACAATGCCAATGACTTTGTACCTGTTGTACTAGGTGGCACCCGGACAGCGTGGATTATCCCGCCCAATCACAGTGCCGCCCAGGTGTGGTTTAATGGCGTTCCTGAGGCGGTGAATGCCAACTATGTAACGCCGGGTCCTGATGACTATCACGGCAATGTTATTGCCGCTCAAGGGCCATTAAGGCACGGTCCGCCAGAGGAACTATCCAGTTTTCTCGCCATGACCATGGATCATAACGTTGATAGCATCGTTGATATGGATGGCCGTGTTGAGCATCGTTACTGGCCGTCATTGGGCGCAACCCGGCAGGTAACACTTGGTGATCGCACGTTTAATATGACCACCCAGCGAGTTGATCAGCGCAATGGTTTTGAGATCATAACCACCAGACTGCAAGAGGCGGGTAGCGGTCAAGAGAAGACAGTCAGAATTTATAGCTTCCATCAGTGGCCACGGCAGGGCGTTCCCACAGGAGCGGTAGCGTTCAGACAGTATATGGACTTCACACGAGCCGTTAATGCCTCTTCTGCCCAAGGTAATACCGTCGTTCATTGTGACAACGGGGTAGGCGTAACCGGTACGCAAATCGTGTTATGGCAGCTAATGAGTGGCATTCACAACGGATCGGTTAACCGCAGTAACCTGCTCACTAGCGTTATGGACTCGATTTGGAACGGTCGTATAGCCAGGGGGCCGTCTTTTGTTCAGACTCCTGAGCAGGTACAGCTGATGCTCGATGTTGCCCTGGCCGAAATCCAGCGGGTAGAAGGGTATGCTGGTGCGCGTGCTGATGGTGCACCACAGCCTCCACCAAGGTCAGGAACGCCATACCAGAATTTCCCAGCCGGTGGCGCTGGACAACCCGGGCCCGGTGCTGGCCAGCAACCAGTAGCGCCACAACCGCAACCTGCAGCACCACAGCCTCAACCTGCGGCACCACAGCCTCAACCTCAACCGGCGCCTCCACAGCCTGAAGATGGAGAACCAGTGGATGGAGCCTGGGGGGGTGCGGCAGCAGCAGGTTTTGACGACCCAACAGCGCCACTTGGTTCACAACCTCTGACGTTCGTGGCAATTATGGATTTGGTGCTTGCAGACAGAATAGTGTCGCCAGAGGATCGGAGAGTGCTTGTTAGCCCGGAAGCGTGGCGAGTGATGATCAGCCAATTATCAACACAGGATCTCTATAAGCTGGCTTCTGTTTCCATCGACCTGCTGGCGCCGTTAGATAGTTCACGTATTCCGGATGAGTTGAGACGGCCTGTGCTTGATGCCTACGCAGAGCACGTGGCTCCTGAACTGCTCATTGAGCATCGCGGTTTCGAAGCGGCGATTAATGCCGTGAGAGGTAATTCTATTTACCAATATGATCCCGTCATGCGTAATACGGTTATACGGACCTTGCAGGATTACCAGAGGGACGTCGAAAACTATGATCAGCGTCGCTAGTAATGGAGGTAAAGTGAGTAAAAATAAGTAACGTGACGTGAGCCATAGCTGTAGCGTTGATCTTTCTCACCCTGCTTCTCTCACCCCACTGCCGATTTTTCGGGAGTGGGGTTGTGGAGTTATTGATAGCAAAGTGCCCTGTATTGCAATCTCCGTTGCGGTTTTTTGCCAATGTCGCGGCTAGCTGCGGCTTTTTCGGCGTATAATGGCGCAATATCTTGCCAAGTCGCCGCTGATTATTGTCACTACATGATTATTGTCACGACATGAGAGTCGTCTTTTCCCTTGTCATGGCAGACAAGGTAATACATAAATTCTCTATTTGATGACCAGTTAGTGTTAAGCAACGGTATGCCAGCGGTAAGCCTGCAAATGCTCTGACTTATTGATGTTCATATGGAAAAAATAGACAGAAAGTTCTCCGTGGCGCCCATGATGGATTGGACGGATCGCCATTGTCGCTACTTCCACCGCGTTTTATCGCAGCATGCCTTGTTGTACACCGAAATGGTGACCACCGGTGCATTGGTCTACGGTGATAAATCCCGTTTTTTGCAGCACGATGCTTTTGAGTATCCGCTGGCATTACAGCTCGGTGGTCACGATGATAAGCATCTGGCCATCTGTGCCGGGTTGGCCGAGCAGTGGGGTTATCAAGAGGTAAACCTGAATGTGGGTTGTCCCAGTGACCGAGTGCAAAACGGTCGAATTGGTGCCTGTCTGATGAGCGAACCACAGACGGTGGCTAATGCTGTGCGTGCCATGAAAGACACCGTTAGTATTGCTGTTACGGTCAAACATCGCATTGGCATTAACGGTCATGAATCCTGGCAGGAACTGGTGGACTTTGTTGGTACAGTGGCCGATGCCGGCTGTGAGACATTTATCGTCCATGCCCGTATTGCTGTACTGGAAGGGTTGTCACCAAAAGAGAACCGGGAGGTTCCTCCGCTTAAACCCGATTGGGTTTATGAGCTGAAACGGCAGTTTCCGGCACTGAATATTGCCATTAACGGCGGCATTAAAACATTCGACGAGATTCAGCACCATCTACACCATGTGGATGGGGTTATGCTTGGGCGTGAGGCCTATCAGAATCCCTATCTGCTGTCAGAAGTCGATGCCCGGCTGTATGGCTGTGAACGGACACCGGTCAGCCGTTCTGAGGTAATTGCCCGAATGATTCCCTATGTTGAAGCGGAGCTGGCCAGCGGCACCTGGCTAAGCCATATTTCCCGTCATATGCTGGGGTTGTACCACGGCGTGCCGGGCGGTCGGCGTTTTCGTCGGCACATCAGCGAAAACGCCCATAAACCGGGAGCGGGAGTTGAGGTATTGCTGGATGCGGTCAAGCTGGTAGAAGACATATGACGCATTGCTAACAAGCGACAGTTGTTTCCTGTTTTCCCATTCTGCCTGCACTGCCTTTGAACGTCATCATCAGCGCTGGGCCATTCTCGGCTGGCGGCAGCGCTCCAGTTGTTTGACCAGATCACTGAATGCCCTGGCGTTGTTCTCATTAAGGCTCATCAATACACGATGAGCATCAAGCACCTGGATGTGAGTGGCTTCTTCGCAGGCCTGTTCGCACTCGATTTCATGAAATTCGCTGCCGGGGCTGCCGGCGTCTTCAACGATAACAAAAATACGCTCAAAGCCCATGCTCATCAGGATGCGGGTGATGTCAGGGCGGGGAGAAACCAGGACAGGACGCCGATTCACTTGTCGGCGTGCCATGATGGAGAGCTTGGCCAGCAAGCCCAGCGATGTGCTGTCGATGGTTTGAGCTTCAGACAGGTCAACAATAACAGAACGAAATTCCGGCTCCTCAAGCATGATCTGGAGAAAACTCTCCAGGTTGGAGCACAGGGTTAACCGCACTTCTCCGATCAGCTTCAGTACATAAGTACCATCGCTCTCGGCAAACTGAATTTTTCCGGGGTTCATAACGTCAATTGCGGGCCAGAATCAGCATGGCAATGTCATCAGGTGCTTCCTCAATGGCATTCAGCCCCAGCTTTTCCGTCAATGCTTCGATGGTGGTTGGCCCTTTCTGGATAACCGATAACAAATAGTTTTCTTTCTCTTGCAGGCTTTTCTGGGGCAAAACCTCAAGAATTCCGTCGGACAGGATAGTTAAGCTGAACTGTTGGGGCAAGTCTATAATGGCGTCTTCGTATACAGCATCCTCAAACAACCCTACCGGCAGCCCCTTACCTTCGAGAAAGCGCACCGAATCACCCTGGGCAATCACTGGCAACGGGAAATGACCGCCAAAAGAGTAGGTGAGGGTTTGGTCGCGGGTGTTCACAACACCGCCAAAGACGGTAACGTGCTTGCCCAGCCCGGTTTTCAGCAGGCTGCCGTTGATGTGATTAAGGACGTGGGAGGGTTTGACGCGGACTTTGCCGCCGTTGCTGTGGTAATCCTGCAACAGATTGATGGACATATGTTTGAGCAGCACAGTGACAAATGCCGACGAGGCACCGTGACCGGAGACATCGGCCAGGTAAAAAGCAAAGCTGTGATCGTTCAGGGCAAAGTAGTCAACAAAATCACCGCTTAAGTAGAGCGACGGGATGATGTTGTGATCTACCTTGAAGCCCTGGTATTCCAGCGGCGTTTTCGGCAGCATGTTCATCTGCACCTGGCGCCCGGCTTTTTGATCCTCCTGCAGTAGTGTCAGGCTGCTCTTTAGCGAGTTGATGGCTTCTTCAAGGCTGGCGCGGTAGCGTTTGTTCTCCATCAACAGCTGGGCTTTTTCCAGGGCGCGGTTGATGGCGTATTCAAGCACTTCAAGGTCAACAATGGGTTTAACCATAAAGTCGCTGGCGCCAAGGTGCAGAGCTTCGACCACATCCGTCATGACGCCAGCGCCGGAGACCACGATAAACGGAATATCGCTGGCTTCCTGGCGCACTTGGGTGAGCATGGTCAACCCGTCCATCACGGGCATGCGCAGATCACAGAGAATCAGATCCGGGGCGCTGTCCCGAAAAATCTGCAGGCCCTGCTGACCGTTCTCTGCCTCCAGAACCCGAAAGCCACTGCCTTGCAGGTAGGCGGCAATACTGTCGCGAACGATTTCGTCATCATCAATGACCAAAATAGCATTGCCGGTCATGGATGCATCCGTAATTTGCCGAGAAAACAACAACCGGTGAGCGCCCGAGACATTTGGATAGCAAACCACATCAGAAGGTTAAGTTAAGGGAAAAATACTCCCAACCCGGGTTTGCTGCAAGCGGGAGTATTATTACGATACTGACGGGACGGTCAGAAATCGTCTTCTGCTTGTTGGCCGGTGATCAAAAATTCTCGTCGTTGCAAGAAAGTATCGCGAATAAAACTGTAGCGCTCGCCAATGATCAGGTTTTCAGCACCTAGCAATTGGGCGCGACGGCTTATGACGTCAACACCGGCAATCACCAGGCGACTGGTGTTGTCCTCAAGGTAAGACACGGGAGTGACAAACGCATTGGGAATCAGCCCAACACCGGAACGCAGAGTGGCAGGGCCAAAAAACGGTAGTACCAAGTAGGGACCGGAAGGAATGCCCCAGTGGGCAAAGGTCAGGCCAAAATCGCTGTAGCGTTCGTCCAGTCCAAGGGCGGTGGCGACATCGATCAGCCCAAGTATGCCGAAAGTGGAGTTGATTAACAGACGACCGGATGATCTTAGAACATCGTCGCCTTTGAGTTGCAGGCCAGCGCTGGTGATATTGCGAACTTCACTCAGGTTGTCAAAAAAATTAACCACCATGGTTTGCAACAATTCGGGCGTAACATATTGGTAGGTTTGAGCCACCGGCTTCAGGGCATAAGTATCGAGCACATTATTGAACGCAAAGATTTTGCGGTTTAGGTTTTCCAGTGGGTCGTCGTAAGATATTGGAGCTGCACAAGCCACGACAGGCAGCAGCAGCGCCATAATAATTGCCGGAATAATGGTTGCGGTACGATAGCTCACGTGTGCTCCTTGACGGTGTGGTTTGTCGTCCGTAAATGGATTCTACCCCGTCCCGGCGGAAACTTGTCAACACGGTACGTATTACCATGGAGCTACCGATAAATACTGTGGATCGCTTCGCTAAAACCGCTGCAAGGATGCCATCGCGTTGCGTGGCGTCGGTTCATTACCACACGAGGATGAGGCATGAGCAATCAGTCACGGCCAGGGCAGTGCACAAAAGGTTTTGACCGGAAAAAGAGCATGGTAATCACTGCCACGCCTGGTCGTATCCGCCGTTTGCGTCAGGCCTATCTGGATGGCCAGCTGAGCATTGATAGCGAACGTCTGGCAGAAAAACTTCTCGCCTTTGAGCGCCAGCTTCTCATGTCGGCAATGGACGAAGACTATCTTCAGGACGATTAACCGGCCCCGGTTGCCCTGGGTAACTCTCGGGGCGCAGCTTGTCTGGCCACAAATCAGCCCACTATAAACCAACCCACCATAAACCAACAGTTACTACCAGTCTGAAATTGCCCGATATTCAAGGCGATTAAAGTTATTAAAAGACCCGTTAATAATTGGAAATAAACTATTTCCCGCTGCAACTTATCGGTACTTTTCACCTCCAACGGCTGTCATTTTGAACCCGGTGGAAGGTACACAGATGCAACAAATTGCAGGATTTACCCCGCAAACGCCCACACTTGGTCCGCAAAGTGGATCGCTGTCGTCCGGGCAGGGAGCGATGGGGCTGGGACACCGCATTTCCCAACAGGAGCCGTCTCGTCCGTTGTCGTCAGCACCGCCACTGGCTACCAGTGGTGGGCAGGCTTTGTCGACCCAGTCCTTGTCGACCCACAGTGTGCGAGCGTTGTCGTCGGTGGATTCCCAGATGCTGTACGCACTGACAGGCGTGGTTGATACCTATAGGGAAATGTCCCGGTTTAATATGGATGTCTATCAGCAGGCCGTCGACCTGGAGGTGCAACTTCAGGGGCTGAAAGATGCTCTGCGTGATTTATTGCAAGCCGGAGTTGTCGAGATCAGTGCCGAGGTGAGTGACAAGACGGAGGCACTGTGTGAGGGTTTAGAGCAGCTACGCAGCGACCATGGCGTGGTGCTGGAACAGTTGAGCGAACGCACAGAACAGTATCGCGCAGACAGTGGCCAGTTCAGCGACAGTCCCCGACAGTTGTCAGCGCGACTGGGCGATGAGCAGCAAATCGTACCCGAGACGATAATACCGCAGATGCAGGCCACGCTGTCAGAGCTTGATCCAGACATGAGCCTGGAGTTGGAGATCCAGCCTCAGCAAGGCGACTCGGTAGAAAGTGAAATTTTCCCGCACCTGCAACAACGCCCAGCTGATCAGACGCTTCACGATAAGAGTCGTGTTTCAGTTCTTGATGAACCCAACGTCGAACTCAGTGCACAGCCACGGCGCAGTGACTCTGAGTCCCCTGATACCATGGCTCAGAAGTTGTTGGCACTCTCCCAGGATGATGAGATATTGGACGGTCGCGTTGATGACCACTTTGGTGCTGAGCGCGAGTCGAGATATGCCGAGCTGGTGGACGAAGTAGTGTCCCTGTCCAACAAGTGCGACGAGTTGCAGGTATCGGCCGTCAGTTCTGAACTTGAACATCAAGCGCAAGTGGTTACTCTGATCACCGATCATCTGCAGGATTTGAAAGACTGTCGAGCCGCTCAACAGCAGGAGATCACTGATTTGGAGGCGGGTTATCAGGAGAGAATTGACCATTTGCAGCAAGAGTTGCACGACTCTCGCAAGCATGTTGAAGACATGAAGGCAGCCGCTCGCAGAGATGAGAAGCGACTGCAAATGTTACAAGCTGAGCCAGCACCAAATGACAAGGAGATTGATGAGCTGCGTAAGACTGTGGAGCAACACATGGCCGAGTGTACGCAGCTCAGGGAGCAAAACAGGATACAGCAACTCAGTTACGAGGCTCTGCACAGTGCCCATCAGACTGAGGTGAATCAGATGACGTCTGCCCATCAGGGAAAAGTTGATCAGCTGCAGCAAGAATACCAGACGCAAATACGCACTCTACATCAGGATGTGGATGACGCACAGGCAGTGATCAGCAATTACAAAAGCCTGTTAGAACAGAAGGGCCATCTTGTTGCCAACAGTGAAAGCACCCTGGCCAGTTATGAAGCTCAGCTCAGAGCGATTACAACTGTTGCCGAGAAACTGGCCAGCAGCTTTACCTACGTGGGTACCAAATATGACGAGATTCAACAGGCGCTGGACGAGAGCCGTGGACAGCTTTCCGGGATCATCAACAAAGCCAAAGGACTGACTGAGAAAGTGGGTACAGGCCAGGAGGCAGTCGAGAGTCAGACAACAACTGGACTGGTGCTCGGTCTGGAAGTGCTCGGTATAAACCTTGCGGGTTTGCAAGGTGACGTGGATGATGTGCAGGTAGAACTTGCCGGGGTGAAAGACGCCTTGCGCCAATTCTCTGCCATGGCAGTTGAGTCGGCGGAGTCATCCGCCGCCGATGAGTCTGATATTGCCAGAACCCGTGTCAGTGTCGGGCGTCGGGCGGTGGAGATGTGAGCAGCCCGACCCAGAGACACCAGCAGTCCTGTCTCGGGCTGTCCTGTCTCGGACTACTGTGAGAATGAGCAGTATTCACGCCAAGCTTCGGTTTTCCGGGCATCACGCAGCAATCATGATTCGCAAGGCATCCAATCTCAGCGTTGCCTTTTGCAGCGCCTGGTGTCCGAGCGCTGCCCGATTTTTCAAATACTCGATTTCTTCGCCACGCACATTGGGGTTCACCGCTTTTAGTGCTGCCAGTCGTTTAATCTCCTCAGTAACATCGCCAAGCAGACTCTGGCAGGCTTCGACCACAATGGGTTGCACCCGGTCCTTGGCGTAGTTTTCGGCTTTGTCCAACATGGCCAGGAACGGGGCGCGCTGAGTGTTGACCAGTTTTTTTGCTACACCACGCTTCAGGGGTTGCAGCTGGGCGTTCAGGGTTTCAAAGGCTACCTTTTCCGCAAGATCATTGAAGCCCGGGTCAATCAGGCAGCGAATGGGCGTGGCTGGTAGGTAGCGGTCCAGTTGCAGCGTACGCTCGGCACTGGTTTCTACCACATAGATGGCTTCCAGCAGCATGGTGCCGGGTTTTAGCGCTTTGTTCTTCAGCAACGCTACAGCGGTATTGCCCATCTCGCTGGTCAGCACCATGTCCATGCCTTCGCTGACCATGGGGTGTTCCCAGGTGAGGAACTGCATGTCCTCTCTGGACAGCGCCATTTCGCGGTCAAAAGTGACGGTCGTGCCATCATCGGGCAGCCCCGGGAAAGCGGTGATCATATGGCTGCCAGGGCGCAGTACCAGACAGTGTTTGGAGTAATCTTCCGCCTCGACACCAAAACCCTCGAACAGCTTTTCCATAAAGCGCTTAAGCTGTCGTGGTTGCTCTTGCTCTTCGATGTCGTTGATCATGTCTTCATTGCTGGCCAGACCTCGGGAGTTCAGCTCCAGCAAACGGTCCCGGCCCTTGTGCAGTTGTTCCAGCTGTTGCTGGTTCAGCGCAGCGGCCTGATGCAGCAGTTCAGCCATAGCATCGGCTGAGGTCTGGCTGCCCGGTTGCAGATAAGGCGTCAATTGATCACCCAGACGCATCTGCACCATACTGCCAGCTGGGCACGTATCGGCAAAAGCGTTCAGGCCCTGGTCATACCAATGGAACAGTGCCTCCTGACCAGTGCCCGGCAGATAGGGCACATGAATTTTAATGGTTTCGCTTTGGCCGATACGGTCGAGACGTCCGATGCGTTGTTCCAGCAAATCCGGATGTTCCGGCAGGTCGAACAATACCAGATGATGGGCAAACTGAAAGTTGCGCCCTTCGCTGCCGATTTCCGAGCACACCAGCACTTGGGCACCGTGTTCACTTTCCGCAAAAAAGGCCGCTGCCCGGTCGCGCTCGATGATGCTCATGTTTTCATGGAATACTGCCGCCGGAATGCCAGACAAAATACGAAGGGCATTTTCCAGGTCCAGGGCGCTGTTGGCGTTGGCGCAGATCACCAGCACCTTTTCTTTGCGCAGCAGCCTGAGCAGGTTGATCAGCCAGTCTACTCGCGGGTCAACTTTCCACCACGGGTCCATATCGTCAACGCAAATCTGGGCCTGGTAGGCCAGCTCCGGGTAGAGGTTGTGGCGCGGATTGGTCTCTTCTTCCAGGGCAATTTCATACAGCTCAGGCAGTGCTTGCGGGTAGCCCTGCACCACACGACCAGAGAAACCGCCCACGGCTGCACGGGTATTTCGGAACATCACCCGGCCAGTCCCGTGACGATCCAGCAGCCGACGCAGCAGTTGGGTGCGGGCTGTGTTGCTGACTTCGTCGTCGCTGGCAAGGGCATCTATCAGCGCAGTGCTGTCTTCGCCCAGAAAGCCGATCAGGTGGTTTCGGGCGTCGGGGAGGAGCGATTTGCTACTCAGCAGTTCTTGTACCGCCTCGGCCACTGGCTCGTAGCTATTTTGTTCAGCTTCGAAACTGGCCAGGTCGTGAAAGCGGTCCGGATCCAGCAGGCGCAAGTGGGCAAAGTGGCTTTTGGCACCCATTTGTTCTGGCGTGGCGGTCAACAGTAACAGCCCTGGAATCTGCCGGGACAGCTCCTCAACGCACTGGTATTCGGCGTTGGCATCTTCTTCTGACCAGATCAGGTGGTGGGCTTCATCGACAATCAGCAGGTCAAAGCCGGCCTCTATCGCTTGTTGACGACGTTCGTCGTCATTACAGAGAAAGCCAATACTGCACAGAATCAGCTGTTCGGTATTGAACGGATTTTCGTCCGGCGACTGGCGACAGCGCTCTTCATCAAAGACGCTAAAACGCAAGTTAAAGCGGCGTAGCATTTCCACCAGCCATTGGTGCACCAGACTTTCGGGCAGTAAAATCAACACTCGTCCAGCGCGACCGGTAATCAGTTGCTGATGCAGGATCAGGCCAGCCTCAATGGTTTTACCCATGCCGACCTCGTCCGCCAGCATGACTCTCGGTGCATGGCGCTGGGATACTTCCCTGGCAATATGCAACTGGTGCGGGATCAGACTGGTGCGCGGACCGATCAGCCCGCGCATGGGCGATTTGCACAGGCCGTAGTTATACAACAGGGTTTTGTAGCGCAGGGTAAAGTTACTGTTCTGGTCGATCTGACCGGCCAGCATACGATCCTGAGGCTTGTTAAAGCGGATATGGTTGCCTAATTCAGCTTCAGGCAGTTGTCGTTTTTCTCCGTCGGGGAGTGCGCCGCAATAGGTAAGCAGCCCGTCTTTTTCCAGCACCTCGGCAACCTGCATGGTCCAGCCTTCGTGGCTTTCCACGCGATCTCCGGGGTTGAACTCGACGCGAGTGAGGGGACAGTTGTTAATGGAATAAAGCCGGGTCTCCCCGGTTGCAGGAAATAACAACGTGACCTGACGACTGTCACAGGTGAGCACAGTGCCCAATCCCTGTTCGGTCTCAGTATCACTAATCCAGCGTTGTCCAGAAACAAAAAGCGTCATATTTGACTACCCAAAAATCGCGCTATATTAGCGCAATCTTTTTAAATTGCACTTGTTAATTTGCCCCGCGTGGGAGCGTTCGGAGTCGATCATATCACGATGCCCCGCATGAGGAGATTACCGTCTTGCATGTGTGTGATAACTACCGATGGTGTTGCCTGTTTGCCCGGCAATTGCCAGCCCGGTAGACGCCCACCGACTGTTTGTTGTTCCGCAAATTGCAGAGCAAGGTAATCACTCAGATCCAACTGAACAGATCGTCAATAAAGAACTTCTTTTGCTGTTGTCGGTCAGAACTTTTTTGCTGTTGTCGCTCCTTCTGGTTGTCAAAAGAGGCAATAGGTCAAATGATGAACGTGACATTCACCTGTAGACATTATCAACCAGAGTTCAGACCGGAAAAGATACCAAAGGCACCCACGTACGGAGCGTTTGGTCGGGTTGTCCAGGCAGATAAAAGGGCTTGCCTCGGTAGTCTGGGTCTTGTGAGGCGCGCGGTGGCCGTCGTATGTCCTGTTCTGGTTGATCTGTGCGCACGGGATTGCTTGGTCGAGATGGGATCGTCATGTCGTTACATTGTGGTTGGCGAGAAATGGCGCAAGCGCGAATACCTGCCCATCGTCAAGCAGTTATATGAGCAGCAAATTTATGTTATGACCGAAGTTGAGCCGATCGACATCGAGGCCGCAAAGCAACGTTTGCGTAATACTTATTACGAGTCAGATGGGAGGACTTTGTTAAATTCAAAATTTGTTGGCGACATGTCGCCGGATAACATGGCAGAGGAAGGATTGCACTATTATCGCAGGGATGCGGTTTGCTGCGACTACCACCATTTCGGTTCTTGTTTCCCTGAGCCGGCGCCCTGGAACTGGCAAGGTCACCCGCAGAACTATCATTGGGAAGTACATAGGCGCCTCCCCTGTATCCAGTTAAAAAAATACCATTACCCCATTCTGACTTCGCAGACAGGCGAGAATATAACCAATGCAACTTTTCGCATGGTGATGCCAGGCGGTGTTGCCGGTCATCCTCCGGTGGGGTGTAACCGTGCCATTCTGGTGGTGCCCAAAAGTTATGAATTACCGACACTTGACCGTCGTGAATTGCAGCAGCTGGTGAGGTCGGCGCAAGCCCGACAAGCCAGTTTGTCGGTTCGCAACCAGATCAGGTTCGGCTACGTTAATGAGCCCGATTTTAGCGCTAAAGTCCGACAGGCGATCAAGGGAGAGCACTTTGACCAACAGCTGTTACTGGCCAGCCAACAAATTGAACAATTCCTCAATGGGGTGAAACAATTTGCCCGGCAGTTAACCGATGAGGCAGACAAAACAGCCATCGCCACTGATATCGACGCACTGATTAAAGCACTGGACATCACTGTTATTGAGGCAGAAGTGGACACAGTGATTGCCAGAATAACTGATTTTGAGCAGACCAGCGCTTGTATAAAGAGGTTGGGTTTTTTGCCTGAACCTGTGCGTGACTCGGGAGCTGCGGCCATGCTCACAGTGGTTGAAGAAGAGTTTGGAGCACTGGCTGAACGCTATTCAAGTCACTACTTTGACAATGCGTTTTTTGACCAGATTGTTGATACGGGTGATATTTCCGAGCTGTTTTATCGGTATCAACAACATATTTACGGAAGTGCCAGCAAAGCCAGGGAAGAGATGAGTGTGGCGCGGGCGGAGTTGACATCGAGCTTGGCTGCGATTCATGAAAAAATCAGAGAGCTATTAGACGCTTACTTGCAGGCATGCAGGGCGCCGATTGCAACTGGAGCTGTTCGGAAAGCGCTGATAAGTCCGCTTTTTAAGGTATAGGTTGCCATCCTCCGGATTTGCTGAGGATAGGCAACATTCGATGACGCTTTTTCAACTCTTGTCGTCGCGCTGAATTTCCTGCAGCACTTCGGGCTTGCCCTTGAAGGCTCGGGTCAGAATCTCCTTGTTGCGGGACAGCAACAGGCCAATCTCTTCTGCCAGCTGTTCGTCGATTTTGAAGTGAGTCTCAAGCATGGCGGTGATGCCGTCAGCCAGCTCCAGCATGCGATCATGTTCTTCTGCAGCTTTTTTGTCAGTAAACATGCTTCCGTCCCGGTCAACTCGCCACATGGGGGTAATGGACATGGCTTCCTCCTGTAGTAGGGTTCAGCAAACTGTATATAAATACAGTATTTTTGTCCAGTGCCAATCAAGACAGTGACCGGCGACAGTGCTTAACGAGTACTTTTTTTCGGGTGCGGACTAAAACGACGGGCGCCCCCTTTTACCTTTTGCGCTTTTACCTCGTTCTTTTTCAAACGCTCCTGGGGCTTCTTATGGTAAGCCGGGGCGGAGGGCAGGTTAACCAGTGCTGCCAAGGCATCAATGTCGGCCTTTTCCAGTTCCTGGAACTGACCCTGGCGCAGACCGTTGGGAATGATCAGGCTACCAAAGCGTACCCGCTTCAGACGACTGACGGTCAAATCCTGGGATTCCCACAGGCGTCGCACTTCCCGGTTGCGACCTTCCAGCACGCAGACATGGAACCAGTGATTGATGCCGGTACCGCCGGAGTCAACGATGTCAGTGAAGCGCGCCATGCCGTCTTCCAGCTCAACACCGTCAAAGAGGTTTTTTACTTTTTGCTGGGTAATCTCGCCCATAACCCGCACGGCGTACTCTCGCTCAATGGCGTGGGACGGGTGCATCAGGCGACTGGCCAGTTCGCCATCGTTGGTGAACAGCAGTAGCCCGGAAGTATTCAAATCCAGGCGACCAATGGCGATCCAGCGCTCACCTTTAAGCCTGGGCAGTTTGTCGAAAACCGTCGGTCGGCCTTCTTTGTCCATGCGGCTGCAGATTTCGCCTTCTGGCTTGTTATAGGCAATCACCCGGCGAATACCCGAGGCATAGGCATCCAGTTTGATGGGTCGGCCATCCACGGTGATGATGTCAGCCAGAGTGGCGCGATCGCCCAGGCTGGCTTTACTGCCGTTGACGCTGACGCGCCCATCAGTAATCCAGCGCTCCATCTCACGGCGTGAGCCAAGGCCAGCGCCCGCCAGGATCTTTTGCAGTTTTTCACCCTGCGGAGGGAGTGTCGTTTCTGTGGTCATGGGATATTGGCGGGATCTCCGCCCGATATTTAATAAGAGGAGAGGCAGTATACCGGCAGGGCTTCTTGCAGACAATCGGGAGGCACCGATGTGGCCACGCATGGTTTGATCGGCTACCTCTTTTTTTACAAGGCGCAGTTAATACCCGGCAGGGGCATCAGAATAATCGTCATCTGCCTGACGTTCCTGTCGTTTGCGCTCCTCTGCCAGTACTGCCTGGATTTCAGCAAGCACCGAGTCCACATCGGCAGTTTGTGCCACCTCGGTGAACAGCCCGGTCAGCTCGGTATCCGGCGTTAGTGCCCCGTCTTCATAGAGCGCCCACATCTCTTTGGCATACTGACTGCCCAGCAACTGTGGGTCGAACTGACCGTAGTATTGGGTAATGTTATTGATATCCCGGGCCAGCATGGCGCGGGCATGATTGTTGGCAGCGGCATCTACGGCCTGGGGCAGATCGATGATCACCGGACCGTAGTCATCCACCAGGACATTAAATTCCGACAGGTCACCATGCACCAGCCCAGCGCAAAGCATCAGCTTGACGTAGTGCATCATCAGGGCATGGTCTTCCCGGGCCTGCTCCGCTGACATGCTGACTTCACCCAGACGCGGCGCTACCTGGCCAGCATCGTCACAGACCAGCTCCATCAGCAGGACGCCGTCGAGGCATATATAAGGTTGTGGCACCCGGACACCAGCTCGCGCCAGGCGAAACAGGGCATCTACCTCAGCATTTTGCCAGGTCTCTTCCTGCTGCTTGCGGCCATAGCGGGAGCCCTTTTCAATGGCTCGCTGTCGGCGGCTATTGCGTTCTTTGCGGCCCTCCTGATACTGGGCTGCTTTTTTGAAGCTGCGCTTGGCCGCCTCTTTATAGACTTTGGCGCAGCGGATCTCCCGACCGCAACGCACTACATACACATCGGCTTCTTTACCGCTCATTAATTGGCGGAGTACTTCGTCCACCAGTCCTTCATCAACCAGGGGTTGTATTCGTTTCGGGGTTCTCATAAGGGGGACTTTTACCTTATTTGGCCGCCGGAGGGAATAGCGTTTTTGGTCAATGTGGTTGTTGTTTATGCTCAGTTGGGTGCCTGTCTGCGACAAAGCAGTTGCGGTATGGGGTTTGTTGGTACCATTTAGCAAACTCTGTCGGGGGCTCTCATCTTTATGCCCTCCGGTGCATGAGGGCAACGAGCATCAGTGCGGATAGAGCTTGTTGAGTGTCTGGTCACTATCCTTGGTTGTGCGCTGGTGCCGCATTGCGCTGCACGCTGCCAGTAAATCATTTAGCAGGGGCGTCAGATCGGTTGTGGCCGGTTGTGCTCCGTAGCGTGCGCTCAATATCTGGTTACAGACGGCGTTCAACTCCGTGGAATTACACTGATCGAGACATTGGGCCAGAGATGTAAGCTGCTCGTTTTGCCAGAATGCACGACTCCAGTTTTTTAATGCGTCCAGTGCCTGTTGTCCATCCCCCTGTTTACAGGCCGCTTCCAGTCGGCTGAATGCTGCGGATTCTGATGGCAGCGTGGTGGGTGCAGGTTCTCGCTCGTTTCCAAGTGCGGCTCTGGTTTTTGCCAGCCTGGTTTCTGCCAGCCTGGTTTTTGCCCACCATAAGCTCAGAGTGCCCAGCCACAGTAAGGCAAACAGTGCGCTAAGACCTTGCCAGGGCGCAGCAGTTTGCCACAGCGGGCGATCAATGTTCGGAGTTGGGCACTCAACGGCTGGTGGACACTGGACAGGTGTGGCTACCGGAGCTGGTGCGCTCAGGGTTGCTGTTTGCGGAGCTGGCGCCACATCGATTTCGATCGCCGCAATAGTGGCGATCCTGACCTCGCCACTATCGGTATCAAACCAGGGATAGTCGATGGCCGGTAGGGTAATTTTGCCCGGCTGAGTGGGAATCATGGCGATGGAGTCAGTACGTTGACCCTGAATGCCCTTCAGGGTTTCGCGGTCCTGAGTGTTGGACTTGTCCGGGTAACTGTTTACGCCCTGAGGTTGTGGCATCAGGATGGGAGGAAGTTGGGCAGCGCTAAGACCATCGGCAGTGACGGTGATGGTTCGGGTAATGGCATCGCCCACCTTCAGGTTATTCAGCGGTTGGCTCCACTGTTCTTCGATGGTCAGTTGTCGTGCAGGTAACCACGGATCGTTAGCCGGATAGTTATCGGGCCGGGGTTTGACTGTCACTTGTATTTCCGGCGAGCGGGTTTGCACAGGCTTGCCGCTGCTGGAAAATATGCCACTGATAAATGGGTCCCGCGTATCAGCGGCCACGCCGGAAAACGTCAGTGATGGTATGGTCAGTTCACCGGCGCTTTGCGGATGGATGGCGTATTTCAGTTCAAAACCCTGGTAACGCACGCCGTCGATGACGGTATCAAACTTGCGGGTTTCACCCAGTTGTTGCACCAATGCGTCGCTGATGTCCAAAGCACTTAAACGATTATCGTCGTACAATGGGATGCTAAAGAGAATTTGCACGCTCAGCAGCAGCTCTTGCTGCACATAGACGCTCTCGCTGCTGACTTCGGCCCTCATCAACAGTGGGCCAGTAGTGGCAGTGTCTGCCGAATCATTGCTGACGGTGATGCTGATTGGCTGGCTCTGTTGATCACCCAGAGCGATGGCCGGAATGATCAGGTTGCCTTGCTGTTTAGGCACCAGCGTTATAACCCAGTCCCGGGCATAGGTACTGCGGCCATTGATGATCCGTGTGGTCTGTTGCTGCCGAGTGCCCAGTACATCGAAGTCCCGGTCCAGTGGTGTCAAGTCGGGAGAGGCACTGGTGCTCTCATCGGTGCGCAGGGTCAACTCCAGCGATTCATGACTGGCGATGGATGTTCTGTCGACGCTGGCAGTGAAAGCGGCCAGGGCATCAAGCGGAATAATTAAAACGGCGAGTGTCGTTAAAATAATTGGGCGCATCAGAGGGCTCATTATCAAATTCAGTATCATTGCCAAACGCGTAAGAAAAAAGTGGACAAAGGTTGTCAGGTTTACCATGACGCGCCCTCAATTATTTTTTGCTGCTGCACAGCGCGTTGCTGTTGCAGGAATTTTCTGCGCAACAAACCGCCGGGGTCATCGGGAATGGTTCTTAGCCAACTTTCGATAGCTTGCTGTTTGCCAGAGAGCGGTTCCGACTCTTGTACTTGAGCGGCTTCACTTTGCTGTTGCGCTTGTTCGCCTGAGTCTTCACCAGGTTGCCTAGCATTGGCGTTTTCTGGCTCTTGCGAATCCTGTTCGCCATCAGGGGACTGTTGGTTTTGACTGTCCTGTTCCCTTTGCTGTTCATCTTGAGGTGAACGCTGATCAGTCTGCCCGGATTGACTTTCCGATGCTTGTTGATTTTCTTGCGACTGCTGATTCTGTCCAGATTGCTGATTCTGCTGCGACTGCTGATCCTGTCCGGATTGCTGATTCTGCTGCGACTGTTGCTTTTGTCCAGATTGCTGATCCTGTGGTGATTGTTGATTTTGCTGTTGCTGTTGCTGTTGCTTCAACAACTGCTCAACCAGGTTGCGATTAAACCGGGCATCTGCCATATCCGGTTGCTGTGCCAGGGCACGGTCGTATGCCTCAAGCGCTTCTTCCAGCTTACCGGCCTTAGCCAGTGCATTACCCTGGTTATAGGCGGCATTGGCTCCCGCAGCCCCAGCAAGGGCAGCGGCAGACTGCTCAAACTGTCCATTGTCGTATAAAGCCTGTGCCCGCCACTGAGGATTGGCAAACAGTGCTGCCGCTTCGGTTGCGTCGCCTGCTTGCATTGCCGTCTGACCTTGTTGATCGCGGGTCTGCCACAGATCATCCCAACTAAAAGCCTGAGCCTGCGGTGCCAAGGGTGTTAAAGTAACCATAAGTACCAGCAGCCAGCCTCGGCGAAAGCCAAGCAGGGCTATTGGCAACAACAGCCAGACCAGCCAGTAACCGGCATCGTACCACTGATCAAACTCTCGTCCGCTGGTGTGCTCCACCGGCTCGGTGCCAGCCAGTACTGGCAACAATGCTTGCAGATCACTGTCGCCGATGGTCATGGTCTGGTACTGCCCGCCATTGGTCCGGGCCAGTTGCTGCAAACGGCCGCGCTCCAGTTGCGGCACCACGATAGTGCCTTGGCTGTCTTTGAGATAACCGCCATCGGGCAGCGGGATCGGCGCTCCCTGTTCAGTACCAGTGCCCAGCACCGACAGGCGAATATCGCTGCCTTTTAGCTGTCTGGTAATTTGCTCCGCCTGGCTGGCGCTGATATTGCCGGTAACCAGCAGGATTTCACCAGCCTCATTGCCACCTTGAGTAATCAACCGCTGGGCCTGGCGCACTGCCGCTACTGGACCGGCGGAGGTGGACGAGATCTCCTGCAAAGGCATAATTTCCGGGCCAAGCGCCTGGATCAGATTATTAAGTGTACGACTGTCGTCGGTTAACGGAGCGACCGTATGAGCTGAACCGGCGTAGGCCACTAATGCGGTGAGGCCATCTTTGCGCTGGTTAAACAGGTCTTGCAGTTTAAAGCGCACTCGCGTCAGCCGGTTGGGGGAGAGATCTGAGGCATAAGTGAGATAGGAGAGATCAACCACCACCACCAGTGGCTGCTGGTTTTTACTGACCGGCACCGGCAGTTTCTCCCAGGTAGGGCCAGCCAGGGCGAGACAAGCCACTAGCCAGCCGCTCAGCAATAGCAGCAGCGGCCAGCGCACGGGACGTTGCTGTTCACCACCTGGCAATAGCCAGGGGAGAAGGGTAGGGGCAATGACTTTCGACCAAGTGCCCAGGTTTTGCCGCTGACGCCAGAACATCAGCACCAGGACAATACACGGCAGCAGCATCAGTAGCCACAGCGGGCGCAAAAAGTGGAACTGGGCGATCATCGCGCAGCCCTCCGTCGCTGGGCTGTTTTGCTGACGTTTTGCCATTTCAGCAAGATGTTGCGCACGCCTTTAATCTCGAGAGCAGCCCGCAACACACTCAGCACCAACGCCAGTCCCAGCGGCCAGAAAAACAGGTTTTTGCTGGGACGGAAGGTCTCTTCTTCTTGCGCCGTGGGTTCCAGTTCATCCAGCAGGGCGTAAATCTGGTTCAGTTCATCAATGTTGCGGGCGCGGAAGTACTTGCCGCCAGTCAGGTCAGCCATCTCCTGCAACGTTTGCTCGTCAAGGTCGGCCGACGGGTTGACTCGCCTGGTACCAAACAGGCTGCGTTCGACCATCTCGTCCGCTCCGAGGCCGATGGCGTAGATTTTGATGCCCTCTTCTTTGGCAATGCGTGCAGCCTGAATAGGGGATATCTGCCCGGCGGTGTTAGCGCCGTCGGTAAGCAGTACCAGTACCCGACTCTGCTGCGGGCGCTGGCGCAGTTGTTTCACTGCTAGACCCAGCGCATCGCCAATGGCGGTCTGGTTGCCGGCCATACCGATGCCCGATTCATTGAGCAGGGTTTTTACCGTAGTTCGATCGAAGGTCAGTGGCGCTTGCAGATATGCTTGGGTGCCAAAAAGGATCAACCCGAGCCGGTCACCACGACGTCGCTCAATAAAGTCATCAAGGACGTTTTTGGTAGCACTGAGCCGGTCAACCTGCCGTCCATTAAACACCATGTCGTTCATCTCCATACTGCCGGACAAATCCACAGCCATCATCAGGTCGCGACCATTATCCTGTAGGGTGACCGGCTCACCCAGCCAGAGCGGTTTACTGGCTGCCAACAGCAGCAGGGTCCAGATCAGGCCGGGCAGAACCAGGCGCCGACCACTGCGACTGTCCATATCGGCTCGCTCCTCGCCGACCAGGGTGGATAGCTGGCCGTAGAAAGGAATATGCAGCGGGGCGTCGTTCTTGCCAGCTGGTGTTACCAATCGGTACACCAGCAACGGTAGGGGCAGGGCAAGCAGTATCCAGGGCCATTCAAGCTCAAGCATGATGTTTTTTTATCCAGCGCCGGGTCAGTTCATAAATGTCAGCAACGCTCAGTTGCGCGTTGGGGTTGTAACGATCATTAGTAAACGCACTGTGGTCACGGAACTGGGGCAAGTCGCCCGTGGTGGCCAGAAAGTCACGCCAGGCAGTGCCGGTCAGACCAGCAACACGTTCTTTGGGAAAGGTGTGCAGAGCTACTCGTTTCAACAGTTCGTTGCACTCTTGGGCCAGTTGCCGGGGATTCTGGTGCTGTTGGTAGCGGTCAAGCGCTTCGTCGGCCAGTTGCAGGGCTTTGGCGCGATAACGGTTTTGTTGCCAACGACGATAGACGTACAGTGCCACAATCGTCAGGGCAATAATGGCCACGGCTGACACTAGCCACCAACCAATGGCTGGTGGCCACCAGCTTATTGGTTCGGGCAGGTGGTTGGGACGCAGTTGCTCCAGTGATAAGCCATCCATAGCTAACCTCGTGATGGGCCAGCGCCAGCTGGCTCAGCAGTGGAATGGGTCGGGCCGCCAAGCTGACTGACCGTGGGCTGCGCTGCGCTGATGGATACCAGTCCAATACGATAGCGCAGCAGCATAGTTTGTAACTGTTCTTGCTGGCGTTGATAGTGCTGGTGAAACTGTCGCCGCAATTCAGGACGAGCGGTATTAATGGTCAGGTCATGCATACCGTCAGTGATGCGGTAGTAACCGGGGGTGGGCAGTTCCTGTTCCAGCGGATCATTCACCTTGATGGCCAACAGCTCATTATGCCGAGCCAGGTGTGCCAGGTGTTGCTCGGCTTCATCGCTGACCCGGGCAAAGTCACTGACCAGGAATATCTGGGTGCCGGGGTGAGCTACTCGACGCAGATGACGTAAAGCCTTGGTCAGACCAGCACCAATATCTTGGCTGACGATCGTGGCCAAGTGCAATTTGCGGTTCATCTGTTCGGTCTGGTTAAGCCAGTGCATCAGTGCCTTGCGCGAGCGGCGTGGACGAACCTCATGCCATTCATGCTCGTTAAAAATCACTCCGCCAATGCGATCGCCGTGATGCAGCGTAGCCCAGGCGATGAGAGCAGCAACTTCGGCAGCGGTGACCGATTTGAAGTTGAGTCGGGAGCCAAAGAACATGGTATGGCTCTGATCCAGGGCAATCATCACCGGCCGCTCGCGCTCCTCCCGGAAAACTTTGGTGTGCGGCTTCAGACGTCGGGCGGTAACGCGCCAGTCGATGGTACGGATATCGTCACCGAACTGGTAGGCGCGTACCTCTTCAAAATCGATGCCCCGGCCTTTGAATGGGGAGGGGGCATTGCCGAGCATCTGTTGCTGGCTACGTCCCGGGCGAAACAGTGGCAGGTCCCTGGCCAGCAGACGCAGATTGACCAGCTCCTGTAAGGTACAGTAAGCACCGCTCATAATGCTTGATTTACCTCAGGCTGTCGGCACAATAGACAACAGTTGACTGATAATATAATCAGCATCCTTACCTTCAGCTTCAGCTTCAAAGCTCAATAACAGACGATGGCGCAATACATCATGGGCCACCGCCTGTACATCATCAGGGCTGACAAAATCACGGTCATGGAGCCACGCGTGGGCGCGGGCACAGCGGTCCAGGGCGATGGTGCCGCGTGGGCTGGCGCCGTAGTCAAGCCAGCCGCGCAGGGCATCGCTGTAACTAGCCGGATAGCGCGAGGCATTGATTAATTGCACGATGTATTCCTCAACGCTCGGCTCCATATGCACCGCCAGCACCTCTTGGCGTGCGCTGAGAATGGTCTGCTGATCCAGTGGCGCCTCAGGACGGGCAACGGTGTTCTGCATCGCCTCGCCCCGGGCGAGGCGCAGAATGGCTCGCTCGGCTGCAACATCTGGGTAGCCGACCCGGACGTGCATCAGAAAACGATCCAGCTGCGCTTCGGGCAGTGGGTAGGTACCTTCTTGCTCAATAGGATTCTGGGTGGCCATCACCATAAATACTTGCGGCAGTGGGTAGGTTTTTTGCCCCACACTGACCTGACGCTCGGCCATTGCCTCAAGCAGCGACGACTGAACTTTGGCCGGTGCCCGGTTGATTTCGTCGGCAAGAATCAGATTGTGAAAAATTGGGCCTGGCTGAAAACGAAAACTGCCGTCTTCCGGTAGGTAGATGTCCGTACCTGTGACGTCTGCCGGTAATAAGTCGGGAGTGAACTGGATGCGGTGAAAATCGGCGTCCAGGCCGTCGCTCAAGGCTTTTACTGCCCGAGTCTTGGCCAGGCCAGGGGCACCTTCAACGAGTAAATGACCATCGGCGAGCAAGGTAATTAACAAACGGTTGACCAGATGCTCTTGACCAATGATGGCGCTGCAAAGATAATTTTTCAGCTGACTGAACTGTGTAAAACAGTGGCTCGTTGACATACTCATCCAATCCGATTTCAACCCGGAAGTGTCTGCGTTCTTCGCAGGGTGTGCAATGAAGGGTCCTGAACTGCGCCGACTCCGGCAAGTTCCACATGACGGTCGGGAAAGTTTACAAACGATTTTGACTGTTGATAAGCCCCTGACTTGAGTCTTGGCGATTGCTTTACGGTTGACGGCCATGCTCTTGACGGCGCTCTAAAATATAGGCGCTTCAGGGTTGATGGTCTAGTCCATACAGCAACAAGCATACCTATTGGAGAAGTCAGGGAATGGGGGCGTTAACGATTCAGGAACGTGAGGAGCTGCTGGGCAAATTGATCGATGATCTTGCTCCCTCACTGGTACCGGAACAAATAGCGAGCGTGCGTGAGTTTGTTTGGCAGTATTACTCGCTCGACACCGCTGCCGATCTGCTGGCGGCTAACTGGCAGGATATGTTGGGCGCCACCCGCTCATTCTGGCAGTTTATTCAGTTTCATGATCCTGACTTGCCACGTATCAAGATCATTAATCCGCAATTTAACCAGCATGGCTGGCATTCTACTCACACCGTCGTATGTATCCTGCACCGGGATATGCCTTTTGTCGTCGACTCGCTCAGGATGAAGCTGAACGAGAGCGGACTCACCATCCATTTACTGCGTAACGGCGTGCTGCAATCGCGCCGTTCTGCTGAGCACAACCTGGTGTTTTCCCGACAGCCGGTGGCTGATGAGTTTATCAGTCCCGAGGCGTTTGTTTACCTGGAGATCGACCGCATCGAGGAGCCGGAAGAGCTGGAGCGACTGTACGAGCAGCTCAGTGCCGTGCTCGGTGATGTAGCCAGGGTGGTGGATGATTTTGGGCAGATGAAAACACGGGTGCAACGTTTAGCCAGTGCGGCTGGACGTTTGCCCAATGGCGACTTTCCGGAAGCGGAAGATGAGGTACAGGCCTTTCTTGAATGGCTATTGGACGACAACTTCACCTTTTTGGGTTATGAGGAGCTGATCGTTACAGAAAACGACGGTCGTCGTCAGTTGATCAGGCCGTCGGAATCACTGCTGGGTCTGCTGCGTCCGGCGGATGAAGCAGAACCTGGTCAGTTGGCGCTGGAGCCTTTTGTTGAGTATGACCTGTTTGAGCTTACTGAACGACTGTCATTTTCTAAGGCATCAGTGCGCTCCAGTGTTCATCGCCCGGCCTACCCGGACTTCATTACCGTACGTCGGTTCGACGACCAGGGCCAGATTGTTGGCGAAGCGCGGATCGTCGGTCTGTATACGTCACCGGTATATCGTAAGACGCCTTATGCCATCCCCTATATTCGTTACAAGATTGCGGGCATTATCCAGCGCTCCGGGCTGGACCCGAAAAGCCACCACGGTAAGGATCTGATCCAGATTCTGGAAATCTATCCTCGCGATGAGCTGTTCCAGACCAGTCAGGATGAACTGTTTGAGACGGCCATGTCAATCCTGCGTATCCAGGAGCGCAAGCAGGTTAAGGTCTTTATTCGTCAGGACCCCTACGGACCATTCTGTTCTGCCTTGTTGTTTGTGCCCCGGGAGATTTACAGCACCAATCTGCGCCAGCGGGCCGAAGAGATTCTTTGTCGGCAGCTCGGGGCGGAAGACAGCGAATTTACCACCTACTTCTCCGAGTCTGTGCTGGCCCGGGTGCATTTTATCTTCAAGCTCAAAGGACGCGTGGATTTCAATCAGGAGGTGATCGACCACGAGATCATGCGTGCTGCCGCTTCCTGGAGCGATGAGTTGCGTGCCGGTGTGCTGGAGACATTTGGCGAGGTGCGCGGTAACAAACTGCTGACGCGTTTTGCCAATGGTTTCAGCGCTGCCTATCAGGAGGCTTTTCGTCCACAGTCAGCCGTTGCGGATATTAACCACTTCGTCAAGATGGACGACGGTAGACCATTGTCCATGGAGTTTTACCAGACTCAGGACGACGATGAACGTCAGGTGCACCTGAAGCTGTACCATTTTGTCAAGCCACTAGCCCTGGCAGACCAGATTCCCATTATGAAAAATCTGGGACTGCGGGTCCTGGGAGAAAACCCTTACCTGGTGCGTAGTAATGCCGGTGAGACCATCTGGATTCACGATTTTCTGCTGCGCGTGGCTGGACGTCGTCCTGTGGATCTGCAAAAGGCTGGTCCAACATTCCGTGAGGCATTCGCCAAAATCTGGTTGGGCGAAGTGGAGAACGACCGTTTTAACCGATTGGTGCTGTCGGCCGGATTGAGCTGGCGCCAGGTAAATATGCTGCGCACTTATGCCCGCTATCTGAAGCAGATTCGGATCGGGGTCAGCCAGTCTTATATTGCCGAAACGCTCGACAACAACATCACCATTACCCGGTTGCTGGTGGAGATGTTTGAAACTCGCTTTGACCCAACCCTGGAGTTGTCGCAAACGCAGCGTCTGGCCCAGCAGCAGACGATTGCCCAGAAAATCCTGCAAGCACTGGATCAGGTTGAGGTGTTGAGTGAAGACAAGGTTTTGCGCTGGTACCAGAATGTCATCAAAGCCACCTTGCGTACCAACTTCTATCAGCTGGACGAAGCTGGTAATCCGAAGTCGTATATCTCGCTGAAGATGTCCGCCAGGGAAATTCCGGAAATTCCCAAACCAGCGCCACTGTATGAGATTTTTGTTTACTCGCCCAGCGTTGAAGGCGTGCACCTGCGCGGGGGCAAAGTGGCCCGGGGTGGTTTGCGCTGGTCCGACCGGATTGAGGATTACCGCACCGAGATTCTCGGACTGGTTAAGGCTCAACAAGTGAAAAATGCCCTGATCGTTCCAGTGGGTGCCAAGGGCGGTTTTGTGCCCAAGCGTTTACCCGCTGGCGGCAGTCGGGAACAGGTTCTGGAAGAGGCGATACGCAGCTACAAGACCTTTATCCGTGGGTTACTTGATGTTACCGATAACCTGGTTGATGGTCAGGTGGTGCATCCACAAGGTGTGTTGATGTACGACGACAGCGACAGCTACTTGGTGGTGGCAGCTGATAAAGGTACAGCGACGTTTTCTGATATTGCCAACGGCATCGCTGCCGACTACGGCTTCTGGCTGGGGGATGCTTTTGCCTCTGGTGGCAGCGCCGGTTATGACCACAAGAAGATGGGCATTACCGCCCGGGGAACCTGGGTATCAGTACAACGCCACTTCCGGGAGCAAGGCATCAATGTCCAGGAAGATGTGATTACCACGGTGGGTATCGGGGATATGTCTGGCGACGTGTTCGGCAACGGGATGCTCAGCTCCAGGACGATTGCCCTGGTAGGTGCCTTTAACCATCAGCACATTTTCGTTGACCCGAATCCGGATGTAGCACAAAGCTTTGCCGAACGACAACGGCTGTTTGATTTACCCCGTTCCAGCTGGGAGGACTACGACCAGAGTCTTATTTCTGAGGGTGGCGGCATTTTCTCCCGCAAAGCTAAATCCATTGCTATTACACCAGCTATGGCCGAGCGTTTTGGCATAACTGCCAGTCACTTGCCGCCTAATGAGCTGATTCGCAGTATGCTGCGCGCGCCAGTAGACCTGTTGTGGAATGGTGGAATTGGTACTTACGTCAAAGCCATGAGCGAGACGAACACCGATGTGGGCGACAAAGCCAATGATCCATTACGCATCAATGGTTGTGAAATGCAGGCCCGTGTGGTGGGCGAGGGCGGGAACCTGGGATTAAGCCAGCTTGGTCGGGTGGAGTACGCCCTGCAAGAGGGTAGATTGAATACCGATTTTATCGATAATTCCGGGGGTGTTGACTGTTCGGATCATGAAGTCAATATCAAGATTCTGCTCAACGATATCATTGCCCGGGGGGATATGACGCTCAAGCAGCGTAATCAGCTGTTGGAGAGTATGACGGAGGATGTGTCGGCACTGGTGCTGACCAATAATTATCGCCAGACTCAGGCTATTTCGGTGGTAGAAGCGGATGTGTCTAAACGAATGGGCGAGTACCGTCGTTTTATTGAGCATCTGGAAAGTTTGGGTAAGTTGGATCGTATGATCGAGTTTCTGCCTGATAACGACGCTTTGGCAGAGCGGGCTGCCAGCGGTAAGGGACTAACACGACCAGAGTTGTCTTTGTTGATCTCTTACAGTAAGGCCGATTTGAAGGAGGCACTGCTCAACTCTTCGGTGATAGACGACGAGTATCTGGCTGGGGAAATTTACACTGCATTTCCACAGGCGCTGGTGGAGGCTTATCCCGAGGAGATCAAGCAGCATCGTCTGCGTAAGGAGATTATCTCTACCCAGATTGCCAACCATCTGATTGACATGATGGGGATCACTTTTGTTCACCGGTTGCAACTGACTTCCGGCGCTTCCGCCGCTGAGATTGCCCGGGCCTTTACCGCTAGCCGTGATGTATTCGATGTGCCCCGCTACTGGGCCATGATCGAACAGCTGGATTATCAGGTGGATAGCGCCTTGCAATACCGCATGATCGGCTCGTTGATCAAGCTGCTGCGACGCACTACCCGTTGGTTTATCCGCCTCAAGCGCCAGGACCTGATGGTGGCCGAGTGTGTTGACCACTATGGGCCGAGGGTCAAGGAGTTTGCTGAGCGCTTTGCCGAGCTGCTCAGCGACGAAGAACGGGCTGAGCTTGACGATGCCATGATTGCTTTAACCAGCCAGGGTGTACCTGAAGAGCTGGCGCGCATGGTGGCCGGACATCGCTACCTGCTCAGTGCTCTGCCGGTAATTCGGGCTGCTGATGAAACGGGTGTTCCGCTGGAAGTGGCGATCAGAACATTCTTTGCCATCGGCTCACGTCTGGAACTGGGCTGGTACGGCCACGCGCTGTCTCAGCTGGAAGTGACCAACCATTGGCAGTCCCTGGCACGCGACAGCGCCCGGGATGAATTGAACTGGCAGCAACGCAAGCTGACCATGGGGCTGATTGGCATGGCTCGGGACGGCGTACCCATTGAGCAGACCATGGATGAGTGGCTGGTCAACAACCATGCCCAGATTGCCCGTTGGCAGACCATGCTGGCGGATATTCGCAATGCCCCGCAGGCAGATTTGGCGATGTTTGCTGTGGCTAACCGGGAGTTGATGGATTTGGCGCAGGTGAGTTTACAGGGAGGAAATGGGTAGTATTTGCGGGATAGTGGAAGTTGAAAGAAGATGCGGCTCCTGAGGGGCCGCATTTTTGTTTGCGGTGGCTGTGATATGACAATTTATCTTATCGCAAATTATCGGGAGATGACTTGTGCAAGCGGTCTGACAATCTGCTGCACTGGCCGTGGCAGAATCTGCCACAGGCCGAATAAGCTCTTGCGGACCAGTGGCATGCCCAGTAGCACTGACTGCATCATGAGGACAAAACGGCGACGTAGAAAATAACCCATGCTTCGGCACACCGCTCGTTGGAACGTCACTGCTGTATAGGGGCAACGAGCCGAAGCGGTGTTACGGGTGCCCACTTCAGCCTCAATGGCGGCATCGACCTTTTCGACAAGCGCACGGTAAGACCAGCGCGAATTGAGTGCAACCTCTCTGTAAGTGCGCTCGGCCATTGTCTGCAGGTCTGCGTGGTTACTACAATTGACGAAGGTGGTATACCATCGGACTACCATAGCGGTACGACCTGGGACAGACGAGGTTACACTCCAACTGTCGTCAAAACGGGGGTACGGTTTGGTATAAATAAGATTGCAGCCATCAGTGGTAACGGTCATATGCGCTATATGACGATACCAGGTCGCTTCAATGCTGACGTATTCATCAGGTTTCTGAAGCAGATAGTCAATTCCCATGACTGTCCTGTAATGATTGTGACGGCCGGTCACTCTGCCCATATAGCCAAAAAAGTAATGAAATATCTTCGTGGAGAGAAGCGACTTCTCGATATTCATATTTTGCCGCCATACTCCCCAGAGCTGAATCCTGTGGAACTGGTTTGGAGCGCTCTCAAGTCAGGTCGTATTGGACGGATGGCCTTAAAAACAAAGGATCAATTTCTCAAGGCCATTAGCTCTGGATTGAGGTCGCTTTAGAGGTAAAGGAAAAAGATTCTTGGGTTCTTTCGAGCTGAGCATACGGCTTATGCTTGCTTGGAGATCTTTAGTGCATAGGGTGTGCTCAAATCAATATATCCACAAAAAATCACTATGCTAATAAAAGTTCGTCGTAAATTTTTTGTGTTCTCTCAAGGACATGTTCTTGTGTAAACTCATTTATGACCTTGCGTCGCCCATTTATTCCATAGGATTTCATAACCAAGTCGTTTGCAAGCAAAGCATTCAGTGAATTAGCTAGTGCTTGAGGATTGCTGGGAGCGCACAAAAGGCCATTCACGCCATGATCGACTATTTCCCGACAACCAGGCATATCTGTTGCAACTATTGGCCGTTGTGCAGCAGCAGCCTCAATTAATATCCTTGGCACGCCTTCACCATAGGTTGTGGGCAAGCAAACTATATCGCAGGACTCAATCAAAGCGGGCATATCATGAATTTGTCCCAACCATTCTATTTCTCCATTATCATGCCAACATTTGATTTGATGTTCGGGTATAGCGGAATGTACGTCGCTATCGATGATACCGGCAACACGAATAGTAAAGTGGACGCCGTTTGCTGCTAAGATTTTTCTGGCTTCTACCAGGTCACTTAATCCTTTATCTTTTAAAAGACGCGCTGCGAAAAGAACAACGGACTGCCCCAACGGGACAGATGGATAGAACTTGGCTATATCAATTCCAGCACCTTTAATAACACAACCATTGTTATTTACTATTTTCTTATTTACGAAAACATTTAGGTCATCACTGTTTTCAAATATAAAACAAGATTTCTGAGTAGATATTATCCTATAAAGCAGAACAGATAATTTTCTTACCGACCGCAAAACTCTTGTTTTAGAAGAAAAAACAGCACCCAAACCAGTTATGTTATAAACCACAGGGTATTTTGATGTAATCCTATGAATCAGACCAACATAAATATTTGGCTTTATAGTAATTGTGTGTACCAAATCGGGTGAAATTTTTTTTATTGATTGATGGATTAATAGTATTGAATAAATTTCATTAAATGGATTAAGGCTTTTTCTTTTAAGATAACAGTGATGACAAAAAAAACCTTCGTTCATTAACTCAACTTTAAAGTCATTGTCAGTGAAATTTGTAAGTATATGAACTTTGAAACCAAAATCCCTAAAGTACCTTGCCCGATCAAGCCAGTGCAACCGAAAATACCAATCAACATTTATTACATAAAGTAAAACTTTATCCTTATTCTCCATATCTATCTCGAAATTATTTCAAGCTCTGAAAATCCTAGATGTCTAGTATGTGCCCGACCAATACATCTTCTGTCCCCACCTCAGAATCATCATCATGGTGTCCACCTATTATTAAGTGGACACTGTTATGGATTCATTAGCTTCATCACCCCAAGTGCCCAAGACGCGGCGCGAGTATTCCCGTGCGTTTAAAGCGATGGTCGTTAAAGCCTGCTCTGAACCGAATAATTCTACGGCAGGCGTAGCGCAGAAGTATCAACTCAATGCCAGCCTGATTCACAAGTGGCGTTGTGATTTTGAACGACAGCCGTCAGAACATTTTATCTCGTTACCAGCTCCTGCGTTGTTCAGTCCAGAAGAGATGCCTGACAAAGCTGTACGTATTGAACTGCCCAATGGCGCTGTCAGCCATTGGCCTGCTGATCGTATGATGGACTCCGTCGTCTGGCTAAAGGCAATCCTGCAATGATCCGTATTGATCGTATCTGGCTGGCGACTTCAGAGACCACCAAAAGAAAAGTAGCAACCCAAACGGGCACCCCTGCCGCCAGAGTTGACACACACTATCATCACCCATGAGCCGACGGATACTCACTGTGAGTGCGGCTGCCAGATGAAGCGTATTGGCGAGGATATCAGCGAGAAACTCGATTATATTCCCGGAACCTTTACGGTTGAGCGTCATGTGCGGGACAAGTGGGTCTGCGAACCCTGTGAAATCTTAATCCAGGCCCCGATGGAGTCCCAGGTGATTGATAAAGGCATACCGACTACCGGATTGCTGGCTCAGGTTCTGGTCGTCAAATACGGTGATCATTTGCCCCTGTACCGGCAGGAAAAAATCTTTGCCCGGGTGGGCGTAGCACTGTCCGGTTCAACATTGGCCGACTGGGTAGGACGCTGCGGCGTCGCGTTACAGCCCCTGGTGGATGTCATGCGAGCTTGTGTTTAATGGCAGGATGGTTATTCTGGTTCATTGAGGGTTACCTTTGGTTTTGTTTGTTGGTGGTGCTTCAAACTTAAACCGGTAACCCTCTCTTGTGAAGAGATAGTGTCAGATCAGATCGTTACTTATTCAGATGAAGCAACGGTTATTGATTGCATTTTGTTCTACAACAACTACAGACTTCACTCCTATCTTGATTACATGAGTCCTGTGGATTTTGAGCGACAGGAATTCAGGAAAGCAGCTTAATCAGGTGTTCATTTTTACTTGACCACTACACTTGACTATGGTTAGTCACTTCAATACCTTACGATAACCTCGCCAATATTGAAATCGCTTATAGCCCCTGGCCGCCAATAGTGCTGAAATTAACAAAGACCTATGGATCAAGCCTAAATCTTTGCGATTCGAAATTCCCGCCACCCATTGATTCTGCCGAATATAAAGGATAACGTCTCGTCGTATCTTTTTAGAGAAAACCCCATGAAGTAATTGCCTAGGAGAAGGCACAACGCTCTTGTCGACAAATTCCCCAACACCAAACACCTCGTTATGGCTGAGTGAGGCATAGGCCTGGGATAAATCCTGACTGGGTTTAGCCACCAATTCATGCCAAATTTTACAGGATGATTCCTTCAACTCATCACTGGTAATGACATGGCTGTCTACATAATCTGACCAGTATTGGCTGGCAAAGAGTACACCTTTTTGAAAAGGCGCAACAAATGCCTGGTGTACGGCATTTTCACCCTCTTCTATGACGCGATTAGTGGACATACTGCCATCTGTAGAACGCACGTAGCCACTTACAGAACCATTAGGAGAGTTACATAACATTTCGGCCAGGGAGACCGCATCCAGCAACTTCACGTAATTGTCAGAAAGGTTGGCATCTACACAGAAAGCCGATTTGCTGCAATTCAGGGGTTGGTTGTTAAGAAAGCGTTGCAGTCCAAGGTAATGGCCAAAAATGTGCGTGTCAGGCAATAAATAGGCCAGGTTATCCTGAATTGTGCCGCGCCATCCGATATCTACGATGCCCACTTTAGCTAAATCTTTCTGCCAGCCATGTTGATTAAGATATTCCAGTAAGTTGGTGCGATCAGTGTTTACTTTGGCCTGTATCAGTTCAAAAAAGAGGGGATCTTTGAACAAAGCTTGTACCCTAGAATCTTCCCAAGGGTAGACAATCTCTTCCTTTGGGTTCAATCCGTGCGCTTGGCAGACTTCAGTAAAGTTATCAGGACTTAGCCCCAAGGTTTTCAGGAGAGCAGAAATAGACTGTGTAGAGTATAGATTCCATAAGCGCATCAACTCTGAAGTACTTACTTTCCTCAAAGAGGCACAGAAGGTAGCAATACGGCTGACTTCGAGAAGTTCTGGTGAAGGTAGTTTTTGCCCTGCCAAACAATTGTCTTGAAAAATAGCTCTCCAGACTTGAAGAAAGAATTCACCCTCACGAGTAAAAAAGAATAAACGTTCAATGCCGTCTAATAATGCACGTTCTGCGATGTGCAATATAAAACCGATTAGCAGCGGGGCTGAGCGAATACCAAGCAGATACGCACTTTGTGCTTCTGCTTCTAGTCCCTGCGCTTCATTTGCAGCCGCTTTCCAAGTACTTTCAGCTAAATGCCGGAACAGGGCGTAGCGGTCATGGAAGAAAGCTGCTTGCTCTTGGCATTTTCTATGTTCTTCTTCCGGCAAGTAGTGGATAGCCTGGATTCCTAATTTTTTCGGCATTTCCACATCAGCATGAAGGTTGTCACCAATATGGACATGACTCTGCGGCAACACATTAAATTGGTCATGGATATGCTTGAACAGATTCCCTGAGCGTTTGTTTAAGCCTACATCGCAAGAACTGATACCTTGATCCACTAGCGTGTCCAAACCGTGATGTTTTAACAGTTTCTGTAGGTTTTCGGCGGTCATGTAAAAGTCAGATAGGAATAAGCTTTGTTGTGCCGGGTAAGCCTGACTAAAACTTGAAAACTCAGGATCAGGGTATGTGTGCCGGAGTTCAAATTGCAGTTCCAGATCAGCTAATCTTTCTGCCAAAGCAGCTAAATCTATTTGGGTTGGTTTAATCAGAACACGGCCTAACAATCTAGTTAGTACATCTTTAACTTCATATTCGCCATCATGAGATGTAGTACTAGCTATCTCCCCCTCTATCGCACAACGTTCACGAAATATTGCCCTATAATCTTTAAATGGTATGGCTAATTCCGCTTTATGTGTAAGGCTAAGGGCGCGAGCTGAGATTAATTTAGAAAAATCCGGATGCCCCTTTCTTCTTAAAAGGGTATCCCAGACATCGATAGTACGGAGTTTATGCATAGTTGTTTAATGATTGAGAAGATGTTTACGCACTTTACGTGCGCCCCAGCCAAGCACCCGGAGGATAGGCACAGGTAAAGAATTCAGATGGACATTAGCTGGTGATATCAAGCGTTTTCGAATACTGGCGGGCAGGGTCATACCCGATTCATCAACAGTAAAAGGGGGACGGTCATACAAAGGTGGTATTGCTACTAATGCTGGCTTTTGGCCTACGAGTATGTCTTTAACACAAGTTTGAAATTGCTCCGACTCACCTTTTAATGGACGACCTGACATAAAAGCAACACCAGCCTTTGACATACGCTCTCTCTCTTCATTATCAGCTAGTAAGCGCAAAATATTCGTTGCCAAACTTTCTGGCGTTTGTTCGCTAAGGCTTACAGCACTGGGGGGCATATCATAGAGGTTGTTTTCACGCCAAAATTCAACAACGGGCAATCCAGCTGCCATCATTTCAAAGGGAATACGTGATGGGTTTGAAGAACTCAAACATAAACCAACCGCACAGCGGTTATAGAGTGCATTACAGTCTTCCAGCTTTAGCAATCCAAGATGCTCATGCTCATACCAGATGTTACCTTTCTCGCTAGGTAGTGATCCGTAGAAGTAGATCTTAACTTCAGGTCGATGGTACTTGATAATGCCCAGGGTCTCAACTCCAATGCGGCTGCATCGTCGAGGCTTGTCAGGCTGGTAAATAAAGCAGACTGACAATTCCCGATCTTTATTCAGTGGACGATAAATACGATTGTCTGCACCAAAGTCAATGTGAAAAGAAGGTATATTAAATCGGGTTGCCAATTCGTGTTTTAACCAAGACCCAATGGTGATGGGGATCAATCCATAGCGGTAAGAGTTTTCAGCAGAAAGATAACCATCACCCATGGGATTGAACATGGCTTCATAATCTTGAACAAAATATCCCTTGTAACAATTAAAGGGAAGGTCTCGCACTATAGTAGCTGAATACCAAATAGTTGCCATAACGAGATCAGCGGGTAGGATCGTATCCCAGCCAAAGCGAACATTGGAAAAGCGATAACCAAACAATCGCTCCACGGTAGAAACTGCTTTAGCTTGATTTCCTGCACCTTCAATATAGATTGGACATTGATATCCTGCCTGTTCTAAGGCATAAGCATGTTGCAATATGGTTCTGTGACCACCTGAACCCTCTATTAAGCGAGGAATAACCCAAGAAATGGTATTCATTATTTTCAAATTTTAGACAAAAAAATATAACAGGGAGGTGTATTCTCTTATTGCAAAAATCTAGAGAAAAGTGATCTGGCTCGATATTGAAATGCAGCTTTCAGCACAAAGATTAATTGACGAATTGATTCTTTCGTTGTGAGACGATTTTCAAGTATATACTTTTGTGTGTTAATCTCTGTATCCCGATCACGAATCATGGATTCCATTGACTGCATAGCTGTCCACCGTTCTTCTAGCATGCGCGCCTGACCGGCGATAACTTCATCCCGGTCACGAATCATGGATTCCATTGACTGTATAGCTGTCCACCGTTCTTCTAACATGCGCGCCTGACCGGCGATAACTTCATCCCGGTCACGAATCATTGACTCCATAGATTTTATGGAATTCCAACGCTCTTCCAAAATACCCTTCCAGTTTTCGCGTGTCAGCTCATACAGGCGCGTGAGGGGCACTAAGCTGTCCTCAGAAGTAACCCGTAATGCTTTGATGCAACGAACCGCAGAATCCAGAAACTCTACGGCTACTATCGTCGGAAACTCGAGCGGGTTATTGATATCTCCGATAAACTCCTTCATATCAGATGCAAGTAGCTCATAAGCGCGTTCAACACCTGATTTCCAGCTTGCCCGCGCAGCATTTATTTCTCCCCTGCTTGCCTCCAATAGACCCACTTCAAACGCTGCGTCAACAACTTTGCTACCTAGGGTGGGGCTAAAGATCGCAAGATCCGCATTCGCGACTTGTTTGAGCATTGGCAGAGCGACGTCCAACCTGCCGACTTTTATAAGCAGCCGGGCTTTCAGGTAGGACAAAGAAACATGGAAGCGCTGCAAATGTGGCGTTTGCAGCGGAGCCTTAACGTACGGTTCAACGTTGGCGATAAAGCGTTCAACGTCATCGTTCGTTGTCCAGTCATTGCCAAGCAACTGATAGCCAACAACAGCAAGCGCCGCCCCTTTGTCAGCAGAAACGGTTTCACTTTCCCGCTCCAGTACCTGCTGGGCAATCTGCCCCAACGCATCTTTGTTGGTCGCGCGAAAATGGAACTCCAGCATTGATCGCACCAACCACGGATTGTTGTAGTCGCGCTCGAACTGCAATAGGTTGTCAGGCGGTGTAGAGTAGCCATAAACACTTTCCCGATAGGGCAATGTATGCGTAACAGGGTCTTTCATGCCTACCATCAGCCACCACTCACTGGGTGGCGGCCTGTTAGTATCGATCGCGAGGCTCTGTAATGTTCTGGGCATGCGTTGCCAGGAATTCCAGGCAGATGTCGTTTTGCAACCGCTGGCAATTTGCTGGGCCAGCGCTTCTGGAATGAAATGCTCCTTGATTTGCGCACGCAGTTTGTCAAGCGTATAAACATGCAGGTGGAACGGATTCGGGTCTTCCCCGGTTTCATCACTCCAATCGTTAGGAACGCTCACCACGATGCGGCCGCCCGGCGAAAGGAGACGATGGAATTCCTTTAACAGTGCTTCTGGGTGCTCGACATGTTCCAGCGTTTCAAACGAAACAATCACATCAAAGTGACCGTCTGGATACTTCCCAAGACACTCCGGTAAATAACCTGCGAAAAAATCCAACTTAGAAGTCAAAGGAGAGAAGTTCTCGCGGGCGTAGTCAATAGCGTAGTCACTACCATCAACACCAGTTATAGCCTTCGCTTTGCTGAGTTCAGCAAGTGTATGGCTGCCATAACCAAGACCACATGCGGCATCAAGAATCCTATCGCCCTGGCGCACGTACTTTTCTGCCCAAAGATAGCGGGCAACGTGGGCATCCGAGCGCTCTCCGACCTCGCGCAACATGTCCATGTGCAGGTCGCGCTCCTCTGCGAGCGCAGTGATTGGGTATTTTGTATTTGCGTGCCCGGGAATTTTTTCCAGGATAATTGTAATTTGCCAACCATCATCGTTTAACGATTCGTACGGATTGACCTTGTAGTAGGCGGGGTGCTTACGGAAACCCGCTTCGAAACATTTTGTTTCCCACCAGGCACGGCCTTCAACCGTTAAATGCCAATGCCCATCCCGATCCAACGTTGTGGCAAGCTGAAGATAAACATAGCGGCCGGCTACGCGATGGATTTCCTGCAACGCCTTGGGGACATCTTCAGGTGCAAGGTGTTCCATACAATCAGTGGAAACCACAGTTTGAAATGATGAGTCCTCAAATGGCAGTGCAAGCACGGACGCATTAGTGAACCGGGTTGGCATGCGCTGATTGCAACGGGCAGTCACCACTTCGGACACGTCTACACCGTGCGCATCGACCCCACAGCGCAGCAGCGATGCAACCAATAGCCCTTCGCCAGAACCGATCTCCAAGACGCGCCCCATCCCGCAGTTCATGACGATCTGCTCAGCGATGGTATCCATATCACCGCTCGATTCGCCAATTCGGTCACCTGATGACCAGTAGCCATCATACTGGGCTTGGTAATCAATTGTTGTTTCGATATTCGTCTTCTGCTTTAGCATGATGCACTCATTCTTAAATCAACAACGCCGCCAAAAAAGTACTCATCTCGCTTTATGGATACCTGGAAAAAAGCCGCTTCATCCATCCAGTGCAACATGCGTTGCGAGAGGTAATTCATCGTCTCTTCGACAGAGATGGCGGCTTGTATCTCATACAGGTTCTCACCTAAGTCACAAGGAGACTCAAATATCACTTGAAACCTGTCGTTCGCTTCAAAGCGCCGTTCCCAGAAAATCGGTATATCAAGATTTCTGGCGCGAATGGTCATATCCTGGTTGAGTGTGCCCCAGGAATAGATCTTGACCCCCTCTTTATTTCTCAAGCGGATAGCAACGTTCAGTTTGTCGATACTTGCAAAAGATTGGCAGGTAACACGGATGCGCATTCGATCACCCGCGTAGTACATCAAACAAGGTTGCCCATCTGCGTCCAGAGTTTCGACCTGAATGATCTTAACCTCACCATCGCCAAACGACAGCCGATCAGAACGTGCACCGATACTGGGCATAGCATGTGTGGCATCTGCTGTTTCTTGTTCGCTTGGCTTGACGACGTGTGTCTCTGAATCAACCGGTATGGGATTCTGCCTTGCCTGCTCAGCCATGTTTTTGGTAAGGCTGGCGTAATATGCAGCTTCTTCATCGTGCAGCAATTTACGGTATTTCAACACAACTTCAGAAGACAGCCCCCATTCGATAGGGCGCCCTTTATCCAACAGCAAGGCACGGTTCGTAAGCGTCCGCACACTCTCCTGGTCATGGGATACGAACAATACCGTTGTGCCGTCAGCGACCAGTTTTTCAATGCGCTGAAAGCAGCGTTTCTGGAACAGTGCGTCCCCCACCGCAAAGGCTTCATCCACAATCAAAATTTCCGGTTCCACTTGCACCTGGACAGCAAATGCAAGCCGTACAACCATCCCGCTGGAATAAGTTTTCACCGGTTGACCGAGGTGCTCTCCAATATCGGCAAAAGCGGCGATTGCATCGAATTTTTCATCAACCTGCTCTTTAGAAAACCCAAGCAAAGCGCCGTTGAGGTAAACATTCTCTCGCCCGGAAAAATCCGGGTTAAAGCCCGAACCCAATTCTAGCAGCGCTGCGATACGCCCCTGAGTTTCAACAGTACCACTCGTGGGATTTAATGTGCCGGTTATAATCTGCAAAAGAGTGCTCTTGCCACTGCCATTACGGCCAAGAATGCCAACCGTTTCACCTTTCTTGACTTCGAAAGAAACATCCCTCAATGCCCAGAAGTCCCGATAATACTGCCGAGAAGGCGGTGCAACCATTCGCTGCAACCGCGGGAGGAAAAATTGCTTGAGGCGGTCACGAGGCTGGTCATAAACCTGGTAGCATTTGCTGAGACCTTCAACTTTGATTGCGATTTCAGAGGACATCAGCAAATCCCTTTCTCGTCTTCTGGAACCAGGCAAAGCCGAGCCATGCAATGACTGCGGTAATCAGCCAGTAACTCAATAACACAGTGACATCAGGCAGCTTGCCCCAGAAAAGCACATCACGCGTCATTTCAATGACTGGAGTCAGTGGGTTGAGGTAGAGCAAGTGCTGATAATTTTCTGGCAAAGAGCTTGCCGGATAAAAAATAGGACTCATGAACATCAGGACAGAGGTTACAACGCCAATGATTTGTGATATATCCCGCAAATAAACACCCAGTGAAGCCAAAGCCCAACTTAGCCCCATAATGAATGCCATGAAAGGCAATACAATCATTGGTAAAAGCAAGACGGTAAGATGTGGCATGCCAAAAAACAAACCGTACGCAATAAGCCAGACACCGAAGCTGATCAAGGCGTGGAATAAAGCGGAAAGCAAGGTGATGGCGGGCAGGATCTCCAAGGGAAATATCACTTTTTTCACGTAGTTGACGTTTGACAGAATTAACTGCGGTGCCCTGTTGACACACTCGCTAAAGAGATTGAAGAGCATCAAGCCGGCAAAAAGTACCAAGGCAAACTCAACTTTTGAGCCGCTACTAGCGCCCCAGCGAGCCTTAAACACCACACTAAAAACGACAGTGTAAACTGCCAGCATGAAGAGGGGGTTGAAGAAAGACCACAAGATGCCCATGACCGAGCCGCGATAACGCCCAAGAACTTCTCGTTTTACTGATGCTTTGGTGAGATTGCGATTCCGCCAGAGGCTAGCCACCATCTCCCGTGGAGACGAAGAAAAGTAACGCATCAGTGAGCTGTCTTCGTATGCGAAGTGTTTAAAACAGCTGGCTGTGCAAGTAATCCTGATTGCATTGCAAACGCGTCCATAGTTTTCACTGTAGGTGAAGTGGTCTAATGACTGCGGACACCTCGTTAAGCACAATAGTGCAGTTGATGACGAGGTAGAAAGTGACAAAGCAGCGTAAGAATTATTCTCCAGAATTTAAGCGTAAAGCCATTGCTATGGTGGTTGAGCAGGGACAGGCTGCAGCAGAGGTTGCCAGGAGTCTTGATATTGATGTTGGCAACCTCAGACGCTAGGTGCGGGAGCAGGATGAAAAAAAGGAAATGTCCTTTCCTGGCAAAGGGCAACAAGCTTTAACGCCGGATCAGCGACGGATAAAAGAGCTGGAAGCTGAAAATCGGCAATTGAAAATGGAGCAGGAAATCTTAAAAAAGGCAACGGTCTTCTTCGCGAAAGAGCTGTTGTAAGGTTTGCATTTATACAGCAGGAGAAGGAGGTCTACCCGACTCGGATACTCTGTCCTCCAAAAAAACCTCAACAGTCCTTGGCATGCGGGTCATTCCTAGCGTGGCCAACCGTTTGCGAGTGCGAGGGTAGAGGGAAGTACGACCGGAGTTTGCTCGGCGATTGTTCTCAGGGGGGACATGATTTCGCCCGATTTGTCGAGGTTGTCGGTATTTTCAACGCGATGACAGCTGGCCAGTGCGTAGTCACCTGTCCGCAGATTTAACTGCCGTAAGCACTGGCTGTTCTGCGTTGGGCGCCTGCGGTAAAACAAGGCAGCGTCATAAGCGTCATATATGACATCACCTACCAGCGATACGCCGTTGGTCATCCTTTCGCTGGCGAGACGGTTGACGGCTGTTTCTGTCGGACAAAATAACAAGATGGACACACGATCGGCAACGATTCGGTTCACCTCCTCCGGCATACGCCTGTTGAACGAACGCAGTCCTGCTTCGACATGAGCCACCGGGATATGCAGCTTGGCAGCGGCCAGAGCGCCTGCCAGCGTGGAGTTAGTGTCGCCGTAAATGAGTACCCAGTCCGGTTTTTCTTGCAGCAGGACGTCTTCAATGGCTTCGAGCATCCTGCCTGTCATGGTGCCATGATTACCGCCGGCAATGGCCAGGTTGTAGTGAGGCCGAAGAATATCCAACTCGTCAAAAAACACTTGCGACATACTGTCGTCGTAGTGTTGTCCTGTATGCACAAGGATTTCATCAATCTTTCCAGCGTGCCTGTCACGCATAGCCCTGGAAACCGGTGCTGCTTTGATGAACTGTGGGCGTGTGCCAATGACAGTTAGGATTTTCACGCCGCCACTTCCCTGAGCGCATTGACAATCGTTAGCTGGTCACTTGCTTTGAGATCCGGGCTCATTGGCAGGCTTATGACTCGACGGGCGACGTCATCGGATACCGGTGTCGTTTGATTGACTGATACTGCCTGGTAGACCGGTTGCTGATTCAATGGGCTGGGGTAATGCACTGCTGTGGGGATGCCCCGCGCATGCAACTTTTTTGCCACAGTATCACGATCATTGATGAGAATACTGTATTGGGCGTAGATACAGGTGTTATGGGGTTCAATGTAGGGGAGGATTGCATGTGGGCAGTGTTTGGTTAACAGCGTCGTATAACTAGTGCCGATGTGCTGCCGCTGTTTGATTTCCCATGGAAAACGATCAAGCTTGGCCAAAAGAATGGCGGCTTGTAATGTGTCCATACGCCCGTTGATGCCAATACGCGAGTAATGGTAGCGCCGATCCTGCCCATGTACGCGAATTTCGCGCATGGACATGGCAAGTTCGTCGTTATTGGTGAATAATGCCCCGCTGTCGCCGTAGCTGCCCAGTGGTTTGCTAGGGAAAAAACTGGTGGTGCCAATGGTGGACAGGCTACAGGATTTTCGACCCTTATAAGTAGCACCGAATGACTGCGCTGCATCTTCAATTACTGGCAGACCATGTTTGTCTGCAATGGCATTGATGGCAGTCATGTCCGCGCATTGTCCGTACAGACTGACCGGGATGATGGCCCTGGTTTTAGGGGTAATGGCAACCTCAATTTTGGCTGGATCAATGTTGTAGGTGCGAGCATTAATATCTACGAACACCGGGCGCGCGCCGAGCAGTGTAATCATTTCACCGGTGGCGACAAAGGTGAAAGGAGTAGTAATAACCTCGTCGCCCGACCCGATATCAAGTGCCATCATGGCAATCAGCAGGGCATCGGTGCCACTGCTGACTGAAATGCAATGTTTAACCCCAACGTAGGCGGCCAGCCGTTCTTCCAACTCTCTGACTTCGGGGCCCATGATGTACTGTCCGTGTTCCAGCACGGTGTTGATGCGGATCTGGATTTCCGTTTTAAGTGCTGCGTATTGACTCTTGAGGTCGATAAATCGGATGCTCACGCAGATACCTTACTCAAGGCATTACCGCGCAATTCGTAAACTTGCTCGCTATGTGGGCAGGTAAAGTGCCCTGCGCCGAATAAAGGTAGGGGAATGTGCTCACCAAACTCGCTCATCCAACCGATTTGCGTGGCCCGCACACCCACCCCCAGAGCGTAGGGTGGTACGTCTTTATTGATCACTGCTCCAGCCCCAACAAAGGCAAATTTGCCAATGGTGATGCCGCAAATGACAGTACAGTTGGCGCCCAAAGTAGTACCTTTTTTACCAGCGTGTTGCGATATTCACCTCATTGACCAGGTCAATGTTAACTGCCCGGTGAATGTTTTCCAGAAGTTTGGTCATCTCGGCTGCTTTGGTTGAAGATACCGGAACAACCCGATCAATTGCCGAGTTATAGAGTGCTTTGCCCACCTCAAGACAGGCAGGCGTATGGCCGCCAACTACCTTTGGAATAGTGCGGGTTTCAAAATCCCGATTGTCCGGGTCCTCACGTTCCGGTGAGTAAACCAGAAAGATGTCGTTGCCAACTTTGAGGCCTGTTGATTCAGCTCGTGTCAGCAACTCTTCTTCTGTGGTACCCGGATATGTGGTGCTCTCCAATGACAACACTTGTCCCTTGCGAAGATGAGGCACAACCATATCTGTTGTTCTGGTAACAAAACTGAGATCCGGTTCACGGTATTTGTTCAGAGGTGTAGGTACACAAACGATCAGGGCATCAACTTTACTGACGTGAAAAAAATCTGCTGTTGCTGCAAAACCTTGTCTTACTGCCTCAATGATCTTCGACGACGAGATATGTTTGATATAGCTTTGACCCATCCCGAGTTTGTCTATTTTGGTTGCATCAATATCAAAACCGATAACCCTGAATCCGGCATCACAGTAACGAAGAACAAGTGGTAGCCCAACATACCCGAGGCCAAAAATGCCGATAGTCGCTGATTTGTTCTTGAATTTATTGATTAGCTGAGTTTTCATCTGGTTTTCTGGTCTGTCACTCATAAGGTGAGGTGAACCAGGCAGTTCTTGATTATGGGAAAAACCATGAAAGCATTCAAGGATTGAGCCGACCAGACCGTGAAAACCCATACGACAGTGTTCTGGAAGTTTGGTGTAAGTCTGATGGTGGCATTCGACAAGTCAGCGATAACCGCGCACTGCAAGCAAGGACAATGGAATATAAATTCTGAGATTTTAGGATGTTATAGTTAAATTATGCAGGCAACGCTACCGCCCAGCCAATTTTTCTCAGTTTCTGATCGTTGTTATTCAGGCGAATCACACCTTTCCATCGCACACAAAAAAAACCGTGCGATAAACAACACTGAAATCGAGAAATGTCTTTTTTGGCAATCGGCAAAAAGGTTATTATCAACAACACGCACTATTGAACAAAAAGGATAAAACTGCGTGAGCCCGAATGGTTCAGTGCAAGAAATCAGATCGTTACCCTGCTTAACCAGACTTGGAATGACAGTCTAGCAAAGCTTTTAAAATTTACATGAAAACTGTCAATTATTATTGCAGATCAGTTTTCACTGTTCTGTCAGCTCAGACTTGGCTCTGTTGTCAAAGAGTCGACTCAATTGATCTGTCGCTTCCTTGATGCGTGTCTTGAGTGTTACTGGCAGCTATCAGTTGGTACGTACTACCATGAACGAAAGTACTTTTTCCTGAGTGCTGATATTGAGACTCCGACCTGAACCATGGATGTTCAGCTTTCTCCAGCAGTTGCGTTTGCAACTCAAGATTGGCTCTAAACAATGGATTGGTAGACAAGTCCGGAATACTGGCTGCATTCGGGTTATCTTGTTGCTTCAACCACTCTGCAAAAGCTTGGCGAGTGACCATCGCCATTCTCGCTTCGCGAGCCTGTTGCTCCTTTTGCAGTTGCTGTGTGAAGCAGTTTTGTCGAACCCTGTTCAGGATTTGCGACACTTTCTGACTATCAGGTAACTGGCATGATGCTTGCTGCGCTGTTGCCTGCGTTTCCCCATTTGTCATACTTGGCACTGATGACTCAATGTGTCGTACACGCAGGACATTCAGCAGATGATCGCCTTTGTGCAGGGCAATATGGTAATTCTGAATAGTCGCCATAATAGTTTCGCTAGTGCCACCGGGTGTGGTGGTGCCGCAACTGTGCTCTAAAAAGGCGTCGATTTCCTGCTGTAGATTGAGCAACTGGTAAGGCAGAAGAGATGGCTCCTCCAGCGGGAGAAAGTATAGGCTGCTCAGTTGTCGGTTAAAGTCATCCAGACGTTGTTTACTGATTAAAAGACTATCGACGTTTTTTAAGGCCGCAGCCACTAGTATTTTCGCCTTAACGAAGTTCTGTATGTGTGGTACATCCTCTTTGATCTCCGTATGCCAGTGCTGATTGAGTGTTGCCTCAATTTTGTGCACGATATCGTCGGGATACTGTAACTGATCCCAATGTTGGCTCAATGCCAGACGAAAAGCGTTGTTTTGATAATCTGTCAGTGCTTTTCCCCTGGTTTTGGCGATCTTTTCAAGGGTCATTCTGCTGATTTGTTCGGCCTGCTGTCGTGCTGCCAGCGTTTTAGGACTACCAGCTGTGTAGGTTCTGGCCATGTGTGCTGCAACAGCTTCAGACAACGATGTCCATACGTCATCAAGCGGGTTATAGCGCCGAGCCAAAAAGCAAGCGGTGATCAGAAGTAGAGCGATGCTAATCAGGGCTGCCCCGAGTGTAGTACTACCAAACAACACAACGACGCTGAAGGTTTTGATAAACCCGCAGGCGATAGCCGATAACACTGAAGACAAGCCAAGGATACAACCAATTTTTTTTCGCTCGGCAGTCAACTGTTTGCGTGCGGCAATATTGCCAGGGTTGACAGCCACGGCATCGATTTTTTTCTTGTATTGATCGAAGCGCAGGATCAGTGGGTCCAGAAGATAGCTCAGGCTGCCGCCCATTACAGAGCCTTGTCGTCCCAAATGGTGGGCAAAGCGAACCGTTGCGTCTGGGCTGATTGAGGCCAGGAAGTCAGGCGTGATGCCCAGGTTCAGGCTCGGCATCAGGTCCAGAGCATAGCGCAGGTTGTTGCTGAGGCGAATCAGCCGCGGCTTCATGGCTCCAGTGCAATGTCTGGCCAGATAGGTGGACAGTGAGTTCCAGGCTACTTTTTGCAGTCGGTTTTCCAGATCAGACACGTTGTTGCACAAAAAGATATCCAGTACCGGTAGCCCGGCGTGAATTGCACGAATAATGTCGTGTAGTAGTTGAAATCGTTTGATAATGGTGGCGTATTGCGGGTTTTGGCACGGGTCAGTGTTCAGAGGTCGAGGCGTGTCGCCACTGAACACTGATGCCAACGCTTGCCCACGCAAACAGAGCGCCATTTTTTGTAGCGGAGCCAGCAGCGATGCATCATGGCCAAGCAAGCTTTGTAGCTGGGGCAGCAACAGGGCAAAGTCACCCCACATAATGCGGAAAAACTTCGGACTTTGTTGTGCCACCGCCAATAGCGAACCAAGTGTTTCAGCAATCAGGGTGTGGATTGGGCTGTCCGCGCTGAACAGTGAGGAGAGCAGCCCTTTGCCATCCTGGTAGAGAAAATCAAGGACATCGGCAGTTCCGGAATTTTGCCACCTCTGGATCAGCCTGCTGGCCTTGGTGCATACCAATCGGCTGGCACTTGAGCCCCAGCGGACGGCATGGAAAAAAAGTTCTTTAAACTCCGTGCACGGGTCGTAAGCCAGTAAGTGCAAATAATGTTTCCGATACAGCTCGGCAACAGTGTCGTCAATATCTTCCTCTTCTTTCCAGATAACATTGAGTGCGGCCAGAGCATAGGCGTAGGAGTCTGGGTTCATGGCCCGACAACCGATGGTTTCGCGAACTTTAGCCAATTGACGTAAATAGGTGATGTTCTGTTCAAACTGGTTGGCGGGCAGGAGTGGGTGGCTGGTTTCCTGTGCGATCAGGTGCACCAGCAACTGCTGCTGGTAATAAACGACATCGTAGTAGCATTGCAACCAGTATAAATCCTGTTGAAAGCACTTATCGGTAGCAATACTGCTCTGTGCATCGAGAAATTTCAGCGTAGCCAGGTAAAAGGTTTTTTCCGGACTGTCGTTGTTTTGCCGCAGGACACTTTCGATGTGTGCGCTTGATGGTGGCTTGAGCACATACCAGGATGGGAAAAGGTCATGACCAGAGCTGCTTTGTGCCGCTTGAGTAAACAGCAAAAGTTGCACCAGCTGGGCAGAAATATCAGCTTGCCGAGCTTCCAGCATCTGGCTGTCGTCTATTGGTGAGACCAGGGATAATGCCAACGTCAAATGTCGTCTGGCCTCCAGCAGTGCCGACAGACTGCCCGGTGGATACTGTGTCAGCTGCCTGTCCAGTCGGATGCAGTGCAACGTGTATATCTCATCGGCTAGCAGATCCTTAATGCAGGCGTTATCATCAATCAGTTGAGCAATAACCGGGTGAGGTGTCGTTTGTGGTTTAATGGCCAGAAGGGTTCTGGCCACGCGAATACTTTTCCTGGTGCGTTGGTATTTGGCGTCGTGGCAAGCCAGTTCCGTCAGTAGCATTTGTACGGTTCCCGGTTGTTCTTGCCAGTATTGATTGAGCAGATGATAGCGGTTGGCTCCGGCCTGGTTTGGCGACGGAGCCAACGAGTGTAGTTGTACAGTAGTGCAGGCTTGCCCCAGGATTTGCTCCCATTTTTTTGCCGCCAGACGACGTATGGCAGTGCGCAGCAGTGGTTCACGACGCTTGTAGCCTGTGCCCAAGGGGTTGAACCAGGATTTTGGCTGTGGGTCAGGATAGGAATCACTCTCGATTGATACTGGTGCGCTGGCTAGCACTGTTGAGGCAATTCTCTTTTTGTGTAACAGAAAGTTGGCATCCAGTTTGGCTTCCAGGGAATAAAAATGGTGCTCCTGTTCGTAGACTTTCAAGCTCGCCAGCAATAACAGTTGGTGATTCCGGTTAATGATCCCACGTCGCCAGTCGTTTTTTACACGTTTGCAGGCAGCACGCAGGCTGTCCAGTCCAACCTGACCAGTGAACAGACGCAACCGACACTCAATCAGATTGATAGCAGTTGCCGGATGTCGTATTAGCAAAAGTTGCAAGATGCCGTGTGGGTACAGGGAAATCAGCAATTCCGGTTCATCACTGCGCCCCCAGAGTTTGATTGGACTGGTATGGCCGTACGCTTCGGCAGAGAGTCTGACCACTGGTAGGGGAGCGCGGTAGATTTCTTCGGGCAACAATGGCGAGTCTGGCCAGCAGTGCTCTGTCGTTTTCTGAAGTTTGTCTGGTGGGGCATCGGGTGAGATATCCGATGAGCTGTCTGTGGACAGATCGGAATCGCTTTTCAGTGCGTCTGCTTCCAGGGGGATGGCGGCACAATGGCGAGTGCTGAGCGCTCTACTGACAACCGCAGGTGGTGCGGCAGGAGGCTCTGGCAGTCGCATGGACGGTTGTTGTTGATGACTCGCTGATGGCGCTGTAGAGCATCGGGTAGGCGGCAAGAAAGGGAGAGAGGAGTTTAGTTGTCTGTTCGCCTGCATTGGCTGACCTTCGCTGTCGGAAACACCCACTAACTGCTCAGACTGGTCTTGCCGGGGATGGTTTCAACGGCTGAGCGTAAATAGAGACAAAAAGGCCAGGTAGCCGTATAATTTGCCGAATTTTGTCTGGCGTAATTAGACTGGTCTTCTATGTATAAATTGACTCGAAGTGCACTGTTTCGTCTGTCTGCGGAAACAGCCCATGATTTCGCCATGGATATGATCAATGCCTCTGGGCGTCTTGGGTTGGCTCGGCTGATGGCGCCGACAGTACCGGCCAAATCACGCCAGGTGATGGGTTTGACTTTCACCAACCCAGTGGGGCTGGCTGCCGGGTTGGATAAAAACGGTGAGTGCATCGATGGCCTTGGCGATTTAGGCTTTGGTTTTCTGGAGCTTGGCACTGTGACGCCGGTTGCTCAGCCGGGCAATCCGAAACCGAGAATGTTCCGGATTCCGGAAAAAGAAGCCCTGATCAATCGCATGGGCTTTAATAATCTGGGCGTGGATCAGCTGATTGCCAATGTACGCAAGAGTCGTTACCAGGGCGTTATTGGCATGAACATCGGCAAGAACCTGACCACGGCGGTGGCAGAGGCCAACAGCGATTATCTGACTTGTCTGCGCAAGGTTTATCCCTATGCCGGTTATGTGGCGGTTAATCTCTCCTCGCCCAACACGCCGGGGCTACGCAAACTGCAATACGGCGATGCCCTGAAAAGTCTGCTGTCGGCTCTGAAGGAAGAGCAGATCCGACTGGCACAAGAGCATGGTCGTACAGTTCCTCTGGCCATCAAGATCGCTCCGGACATGACAGACGAAGAGATTGCCTCGGTGGCTGCCGAGCTGGTGTCATGGGAGCTGGACGGTGTGATCGCTACCAACACGACGTTGGACAGAGATATGGTCAAAGGCTACGCCCATGCCGAAGAAGCAGGCGGTCTCAGCGGTGCGCCCTTGAGCGATAAGTCCACGGCAGTGATCCGCCTGTTGGCCGGTGAGTTGTCGGGCAGGTTGCCAATTATCGGTGTTGGCGGGATTATGGATGCCCATAGCGCTGCTGAGAAGATTCGCGCCGGTGCCAGTTTGGTACAGATTTACTCGGGCTTTATCTACAAAGGGCCAGAGTTGATTCGGGAGGCGGCAGAAGCCGTATACTCTGTCGAATGTGGCCATTGAGGGCCGACTGTTATCAAGCAGGTCAAGTCGGGAAGAGCAAGTCAAGCAGGGCATGGCTGGCAATCGAGCCGACTATGCCCAGTGTCGTTTGGTGAGAAGTTTTTACCGGTTAGTCAGTACGTCCAGGACTGACTGGCCGTATGGGAAAAGTTACTCATTCGGTGCAAGCTGGAAATTCCCGTCATTCCTTCGAGGTTATCAACCCGACCTTCTCGCCAACCGCCCAACCACGACTGGCGCAATTCCAGCTCCTGGTGCGGGCAGAGATCCCTGGAGCGGCCAGACAGGCCCACTTGGTATCCTTTGTTAAAGGCTCTATCCGATTTATCCCTTTTGTGTCTTTTCAACATGATGACTGCCTCTTGCTGATCTGGTCTAAGTTTTGTCCAAATCCGGGGCCTGTGTTGCGAAAATACTGAGAATTTTTTTAGTCCATAAAAGCTGATGTATAGCTTGTTCAGGAATATCAACCAATGAGTACAACGATGCTGACGCTCTTTGCCAGCTGCCCCAAGGGCGTGGAGTCGGTGCTGGCTGACGAGCTACAAGCGCTTGGTGCACAGGATGTTACGCCGACAGTGGCGGGAGTCAGTTTTGCCGGCACCCTTGAGCTGGCGTACCGGGCTTGTCTGTGGTCGCGTCTGGCCAGTCGTATTTTGCTGCGTATCGGAGAGGTTGATTGTGTCGATAAACAGGCGCTGTATCAGGGGGTGCAGTCTTTTGACTGGGATGACCATCTGGATCAGAACAGCAGTTTTCGAGTGGATTTTAACGGTACTACACCGGATATCACCCATACACGCTTTGGCTCCCAGTTCGTTAAGGACGCCATTGTCGATCAGTTGCGCGACCGGCACGGTTGGCGACCATCGGTAAGTAGCAAACCGGATTTGCGTATCAATGTTCATGCCCGGGGAGAAACGGCATTTGTCGCCATTGATTTGTCCGGACAGAGTCTGCACGAGCGCGGTTATCGTCTGGAGGCTGGCGAAGCGCCGTTAAAAGAGAACCTAGCAGCAGCCATTCTCTACCGTGCTGACTGGCCAACACTGGCTCGTGAGGGCACAACATTGCTGGACCCCATGTGCGGTTCGGCCACCTTCCTGATTGAAGGGGCAATGATGGCGGCGGATATTGCTCCGGGGCTGTTGCGAACACGCTTTGGTTTTGACAAGTGGATGGGCCATGTACCTAAAATCTGGTTGCAACTGCTGGAAGAAGCACGTCAGCGTCGTGTAGATGGTCTGGCAACGGTAAAAACGACCATCATCGGTTATGAGGGGCTGGCCAAAATTGTCGGGCGGGCGCGAGCCAATATTCAGCGAGCCGGGCTGGGCAAGTTAGTGACGGTACATCAACAAGAGTTGGCTGGCCTGCAAGTGCCTGAAGATATGACGCCCGGTCTGGTGGTTGCCAATCCCCCTTACGGTGAGCGCATGGGTGATGAGGCCAGTCTGGTGTATCTCTACAAGCACCTGGGCGAAAAGACCAAGCAGCAGATGCCGGGATGGCAGGCAGCCATTTTTACCTCGTCGCAGACACTGGCACGCAGTCTCGGTATGGGACCGCGTAAGAGTTATACGCTTTTTAACGGTTCATTGTCGTGTAAGTTGTTTTTGTATGATGTGCGCGAACGTCAGGCAGCTACCTCACTGGCTAATCCCGAACACAGTCCGAATCGTGTCTTCAAGGCCAGTACACCTGGCGGTGAGATGTTCGCCAACCGGCTGAAAAAAAATCTGAAACAGCTGGGCAAATGGGTAAAAAAAGAGGGCATTGACTGCTATCGCCTGTACGACGCCGATATGCCCGAATACGCCGTGGCGGTGGATATCTACCGGGACTGGGCTCATGTGCAGGAGTACGCAGCTCCGAAAAGCGTTGATGAGACCAAAGCCCATCAGCGGTTGCTGGAAGCATTGGAAGTCATTCCCGGTGTGCTGGGCATTCCTGAAGATCATGTGGTGTTTAAGCGCCGTGAACGACAGTCAGGTAAGCGACAGTACGAGAAGCTTGAGCGTTCAGAGCAGATGCTTGAGGTAACAGAAGGACAATGTCGTTTGTTGGTCAATCTGAAAGATTATCTCGATACCGGGCTGTTCCTGGATCATCGTAAAATGCGCCTGCGTATTGCCCAGGAAGCCGTCGGGAAGGACTTTCTCAATCTCTTTTGCTATACCGGCACCGCTTCAGTACATGCTGCGCTCGGTGGGGCAACCAGCACTACCAGTGTTGACCTGTCCAATACTTACTTGGGCTGGGCACGCAAAAATCTGGCGCTAAACGGGCTGGTGGACCGTAAACACCGGCTGGAACAGAGTGACTGTTTGCAATGGCTTAAGGAAGATACCAGGCACTATGACCTGATCTTTATGGACCCGCCAACGTTCTCAAACTCCAAGCGTATGCGCGGCGTGTTTGATGTACAGGAGGCTCATGTGGAGCTGATTACCCGGGCTATGGCTAAGCTGAAGCGCGGTGGTGTCCTCTACTTTTCCAACAACTTCCGTCGTTTTCAGTTCGCTGAGTCATTGCAGGAGAAATTTACTGTCGAAGAGATCACCAGTGCTACGGTAGATCGGGATTTTCAGCGTCGCCCTGAGATCCATCGCTGCTGGCGTTTGACCATGCCGTAGAGCTGGGATGCAACCAAACAAGCGAACAGGGCCAGCAGGCCCCGTTCGAAAGGTTCAGAGCTGGCTGGCACCGTTGGAGGCACGGCAGACGTAGACGTCGGCAGTCAGACCATTGGAGCACTGTGGATAGTGCTGTGCCACGGCCTGTTTGACGGCATCCACTTTGTCTTCTGGCACCAAGGCTACCACGCAGCCACCAAAGCCGCCACCGGTCATGCGCACGCCACCTTCGTTACCAATGACGTTGCTGACGATCTCGACAATACCATCAATGGCCGGCACAGTGATTTCAAAGTCGTCGCGCATGGAAATGTGGGACTGAGCCATCAGCTCGCCCATGGCCACCAGATCGCCCCGGGCCAGTACCTCGGCGGCCGCCTCGGTGCGGGCATTTTCGGTCACCACATGGCGAGCGCGGCGAAAGGTCAGATCATCCAGATCATCTTTGGCTGCTTCCAGTTGTGCCAGGGTGATGTCGCGCAAGGCTTTAACGCCAAAGTGTCTGGCGGCTGCTTCGCACTGTTCACGACGAGTGTTGTATTCACTGTCGACCAGACCGCGCTTGACGTTGGAGTTGATGATCACCACGGCAGCACCTTCTGGAATAGACACCAGTCGTGTATCCAGCGAGCGACAGTCAAGTAGCATGGCATGCCCTTCTTTGCCGCAGGCGGAAATCATCTGATCCATAATGCCGCATTGGCAGCCGACAAACTGATTCTCTGCCTGCTGGCCGATCAGGGCCAGCTCTTTCAGGCTGACATCCAGTCCGGCTGTACGGGTCAGAGTCAGGCCAGTGACCACTTCCAGGCAAGCAGAGGAGCTCAGGCCAGCCCCTTGGGGCACGTTACCAATGATGGCGATGTTCACGCCCTTGAGGTTCATGCCTTTTTGCAGCAGCACAGTAGCCACGCCACGCACATAGTTGCTCCAGAAAGCATCTTCGCTGCTGGCAATGGGCAAGGTGAGTTCAAACTCGGATACCTGCCCGTCATAGCTGTGGGCGGTGGCCACGACTTTTTGGTCATTCCTTGGAGACACGGCGATCATAGCCCGATAATCGATAGCACAGGGCAGCACAAAGCCGTCGTTGTAGTCGGTGTGTTCGCCGATCAGGTTGACCCGGCCAGGAGCTTGGAAAAAGTAAGTTGGCTGGTGGCCAAAGGTATTGGTGAACAGTTCGGTCAGTGCTTGTTTCTGGCTCATCATTTTTTCCGGTTCGGTGTTTTACGTCAGTTTTTTTCAAGGTAATGAGTTTCTGGCAGCTCGCGCAGGCGCTGCGCAGCTTGCTCGGCGGTCAGGTCGCGCTGGGTTTCGGCCAGCATTTCAAAGCCCACCATAAATTTGCGTACCGTGGCTGATCTGAGCAGCGGTGGATAGAAATGCGCGTGCAGTTGCCAGTGACTGTCGTCTACTGATGCCTGCCCTGGATGACAGGGGGCACCGTGCCAGCCCATGGAATAGGGGAATGAAGTCTGGAACAGGTTATCGTACTTGGTCGTCAGTTTTTTCATGATGACGGCAAGGGCATCGCGTTCTTGCGTGCTCAGGTCGGGCATACGCAACACATGACGTTTAGGCAACAGCAGAGTTTCGAAAGGCCATGCCGCCCAGTAGGGCACAACAGCGATCCAGTGATCGTTTTCCACCACGGTGCGCTCGCCAGTCGCTGCTTCCTGTCGGGCGTACTCCACCAGCAGGTTGACGCCTTTGTCTTGCTGCCACTGACGTTGATTAGCGTCTTCTTTGCGTGCCTCGTTGGGCAGGAAGCTGCTGGCCCAGATTTGTCCGTGAGGATGAGGATTGGAGCAGCCCATCACCGCGCCCTTGTTTTCAAACAACTGCACCCATGGGTATTTTTCGCCCAGTTCAATCACTTGTTCGGCCCAGGTATCCACCACTTTGCGAATCTCCTGCTCAGTCAGTTGCGGCAGGGTTTTGCTGTGGTCGGGGGAGAAACAGATAACCCGTGCTTCGCCGCGGGCAGTGCTGCTCTGGAACAGGTCAGAGCTACTGGCCGCTTCGGGTGTGTCGGTCAGCAGGGCCGGAAAATCATTGGGGAAAATGAACGGCTCGGTGTAGTCCGGGTTGTGGTCACCAGTAATGCGTTCGTTGCGCGGACACAGATAGCACTGCGGGTCGTGCGCAGGACGAACGTCAGATGCCGTTTTTTCTACCTGTCCTTGCCAGGGGCGTTTGGCGCGGTGCGGTGATACCAGTATCCAGTCGCCAGTCAATGGGTTAAAACGGCGGTGTGGATGGTCGACTGGATCAAATTGGCTCATTGTTTAACAACCTTGAAAAATCAATAAATGCGTTACTGGTTAAAGCCGTTGGGATTTTGCGACTGCCAGCGCCAGGTGTCGCAGGTCATATCGTCGACGGTACGGGTCGCCTTCCAGCCGAGTTTTTCTTCGGCGTAGGTGGGGTCGGCGTAGCACTGGGCAATATCGCCCGGTCGACGTGGCTGGATAGCGTACGGTAGCTCTTTGTTACAGGCTTTTTCGAAGGCGTGCAGCATGTCCATAACGCTGTTGCCATTACCGGTACCCAAGTTGTAGGTATGGACGCCATGATCCTGCCAGTGGGTTTTCAGCGCTGCCAGGTGGCCGAGAGCCAGGTCAACTACATGAATGTAGTCGCGTACACCAGTGCCGTCTGGTGTCGAGTAGTCGTCACCAAACACATTAAGTTGCTTGAGTTTGCCCACGGCCACTTGGGCGATGTAGGGCATCAGGTTATTGGGAATACCGCTGGGGTCTTCGCCAATCTGACCGGATTCGTGCGCACCCACCGGGTTGAAGTAACGCAAGATGCTGAAGTTCCAGCGTTGGTCAGACGCAGCAGTGTCGCGCAGAATTTCTTCAACCATGAATTTGCTGCGCCCATAGGGATTGGTGACGCCACCGACCGGAAAACTCTCTTTGATCGGGACTTCATGGGGGTCGCCGTAAACGGTGGCCGAGGAGCTGAAGACCAGGTGACGAACGTCAAACTCTTCCATGACCTCCAGCAGTTTTACTGTGCCACTGACGTTATTATCAAAATACGACAATGGTATTTGAGTCGATTCGCCCACAGCCTTCAGGCCAGCAAAATGTATCACCGCTTCGATAGCGTGGGCGGCAAACACTTTGCGTAGAGCTTGCTGGTCACGGATATCAACGGGATAAAACGCCAGTTCCTGGCCGGTCAGGTTTTTTACCCGGTGCAGCGCTTCTTCATGGCTGTTGCAGAGGTTGTCGACAACTACTACCTCATGGCCGGCGTGCAGTAGTTCCAGACAGGTGTGGCTGCCGATGTAGCCAGCGCCTCCGGTGATCAGGATGCTCATAGTCTGCCTCGTGTTCAGGTTGTGATAAAACCTGTTGATTCATGATTGATGATCATTGTAAGAAGAGCGGCGCTGCGGTTTCTTTAACGGTTTTTTATTGGTTTTTCCCAAAAACAAAGATTTTGTTGGTGATAACCGCTATTATGCTGATCCTTTACCTTAAATCGGTTGTGTGTCGGGCTCAACAGAACAGGCTTGGCACAACAGAATCAGAGGGGTCATTCAGGGGCAGTCATTGTGGCCAGCAGATTGCTCCGAAAGAGTGCTCCAGGAGAGTAATTATGGTGGCGGTGCGCCAAATATCGAGAGAAGGGGCTGGTACGGAAGGTGTAGTGCCGATGCCTGGCTCTTTTTCTGATATTCAGGGCGATATTTTCTATATCGAAAACCGGGCCCCGTACATTATGAACAGTGGTCATGTACATGGGCATGTGGAGCTGAACTACCTACTGGATTGTTCCGCCACCTACCTGGTTAATGGTCGTGAACAGCATATTCCTGAACATCGGCTAGCTATTTTCTGGGCCAATACGCCCCATCGGCTGGTGGCTCTCGAAGGGCACGGGCAGCTTTATAACCTCTACGTTCCGTTACCAGAGTTTTTGCAATGGTCGCTGGCCGATAAGCTGCGTCAGGAAATAATGACCGGGTATATCGCCCTGGCCAGAGAGGATCATGACTATTTGCTGATGCGCTTGCAGCGTTGGCATCAGGATTTTCAGAGCGATAATCCGGAGTTGAAAGAGATTATCCTCGGTGAACTGGCGCTGTTATTAAAACGGGTTAGCCTGCTAGGGTGGGATTATCCGGCGTGTGCCCATTGTGATGGCAAACTGCCAGCTCATCTGGGTAGCGTCCGGCTGAAAGGGGCGCACCACGTATCGGCCATGGTGCGGTTTATGGGGGAAAATCTGCATAGGCCCATTTCAACCGCCGATGTGGCTGCCCACCTTGGTCTGCACAAGAACTACACCACCAATTTATTTACCGGGGTCATGGGCATTTCCATCAAGCAGTATTTACAGTTTCAACGCTTGCAAAAGGCTCAGCTATTGCTGCTTGATGGGGAACGGCCCATTGCTGACATCGGCTTTGCCTGCGGTTTCAGTTCGCTCAGCCGCTTTTATGAAGCATTTGCCCGTTATTTTGGTATGCCACCGGGGCAGTTTCGCAAAAAATTGCGTTAACGCAGTCGTGTACGACAATACAAAGTAAACGACAGTGTGGCAAAATCAAGGAACAGTAAAGTCAGCGGGACGCTCTATCCTGATATGACACAATACCGTTCGTGTCCTTATTGATATTGGAAAATCCACTCTTCTAAGCCAAGAAGTGTAGGTATAACTGGCACAATAAATGTTTAGACCTCTACCCATATTTATCGGTTTGCGTTACACCCGCGCAAAACGACGGAACCATTTTATTTCCTTTATCTCCGGCACCTCCATGGTGGGGTTAACGCTGGGGGTTTCGGTACTCATTATTGTTCTGTCAGTTATGAATGGCTTTGACCGTGAGCTTAAACAGCGGGTATTAGGCATGGTACCTCATGCCACCATTACTGCTGCCGGTGGCGGTATTGACCAGTGGCAGACGTTGGTTGAGACCATTCCTGAAAAGCCGGGGATCTCCGCGGCAGCGCCGTTTGTCGATGCCCAGGGGATGCTCACCAACGGTGATCGTGTGCGCGGGGCACTGTTTTATGGAATTGACCCGGAATACGAGAAAAGAGTGTCCATTATTGCTGACCATATGACCCAGGGATCGCTGGAGGACTTACAGCCTGGCAAGTTTGGTATTTTGCTCGGTGAAATTCTGGCGAACTACCTGAGCGTTGGCGTAGGCGACAAGGTCACTATGATTCTGCCCGAAGCAAGCGTTAATCTGGCCGGAGTATTGCCCCGGCTCAAGCGGTTCACCGTGGTAGGGACTTTCTCGGTGGGGGCGGATGTGGATGGCAACCTGGCCTACACCAACCGGGAGGACCTGGCCCGATTTTTACGCGTGCCTGAAGGAGTGACCGGCATTCGCCTGAAAATGAACGATCTTTTTGCTGCCCCGCGCTTGGCCTGGGATGTGGCCGTGACGCTCCCCGGCCGTTATTTTGTGCAGGACTGGACACGTACCCATGGTCGTCTGTTCCAGGCGATTCAGATGGAAAAGACCATGGTTGGTTTGTTGCTGACCCTGATTGTCGCTGTGGCAGCGTTTAATATTGTCTCCACGCTGGTGATGGTGGTGACCGATAAACAGGGCGATATTGCCATTCTCAGGACTTTTGGCGCCAGTCCGGGAATGATTATGGGGATCTTTATGGTGCAGGGGTCGTTGATTGGGGTGATTGGTACATTTTTGGGCGTTGCCCTGGGCATTATTGGGGCGCTGAATGTCTCTGCCATTGTCAGTGCCCTGGAGCGTTTTCTGGGCATTAACTTTTTGAGTCCTGACGTCTATTTCATCAGTTATCTGCCCTCGGAGCTGATGTGGCAGGATGTGGCAGTCATCGGTGTATCAGGTTTGCTGATGAGTTTTGTGGCGACGCTGTACCCAGCGTGGCGTGCTTCCAGAACCGAGCCGGCGGAGGCGTTGCGTTATGAATAACAGCTCCCTTGATTATGCTAACCACGCAAGCAACCGTTCGACGAACCATGCGGTACTGGAATGTCGTGGCCTGACCAAAGTGTTTGCCGAAGGGCGCGAGAATCTGCAAGTACTCAACGGAATCGAACTGTCAGTCATGCCTGCTGAGCGAGTGGCCATTGTCGGGACGTCAGGTTCGGGCAAAACAACGCTGCTGCAACTGCTGGCTGGTCTGGATTCGCCTTCGAGTGGTGAGGTGGTGTTGTGTGGACAGATGCTGATGAGTGTCTCAGAGCGACAGCAAGGTGAGCTGCGTAATCGTCATCTGGGATTTGTTTATCAGTTCCACCATTTGTTACCAGAATTCACTGCCCTGGAAAATGTTGCCATGCCGCTGTTGTTGCGCCCGGAAGTATCGGTGAAAGAAGCACGCAGCCGGGCGCAAGAGTTACTGGGAATGGTGGGGTTGGCAGAACGAATAGCGCATAAACCGGCCGAGCTTTCTGGCGGTGAACGACAACGGGTTGCTATTGCCCGGGCTTTGGTGGGCAACCCTGACTTGGTGCTGATGGATGAGCCGACCGGCAACCTTGACCCGCACACAGCCGGTCGCATTCACGAGCTGATGGATTCGCTCAGCAAGAAGCTGACCACCAGTTTTATTGTGGTGACTCATGACCTGGATTTTGCCCGCCAGATGGACCGGGCGTTGCGCCTTGAGGGTGGCTACCTGGTGCCGGTGTGATGGACGCAAACCCCTCCGGCGCATGCACCGGAGGGAGTTGAGCACTTGTCTAATAATGAAAAAATTCGCCAAAGCCTGTTTGTGCTTTTCGCAAATTCAAAAAAATTATATAAATACACACTCGAACGTTATTCTGCTGTACTCGCCTTTACCCATTGATCTCATGCATAATAATTGACTGTTTTGCTCAGGTATTTCATAATTCCCCTGTCAAGACAAGATCTGGATTGATTTTGCTGCCGGTTAAGTCGTGACCGGTAATCACGGATGTAAAAAGCCCTGCTACTGAGACCGATAACTCTGCCTGACTAGCGAGAGATTCTGTATGAGATTGACCACCAAAGGACGCTACGCGGTGACGGCCATGCTTGATTTGGCTCTTCACGCTGACCAGGGGCCGGTTTCATTGGCCGACATATCGGGTCGGCAGGGGATTTCGCTCTCATACCTGGAACAGTTATTTGCCAAGTTGCGTCGTGGTGATCTGGTGTTCAGTGTGCGTGGGCCTGGCGGCGGCTATCGTTTGGGTCGGCCCAGCAGTAATATTTTCGTGGCCCAGGTGATCGACGCCGTTAATGAGTCCGTAGACGCGACAAAGTGTAAAGGAGCCAAGGGGTGTCAACATGGCGTGACTTGTCTGACTCACCATTTGTGGCAGGATTTGAGCGATCAGATCCACTCTTTTCTCGGTGGCATCAGTCTGGCCGACTTGGTGGCACGCCGGGAAATTCAAAGTGTTGCGCTGCGTCAGGATGAGCAGCAGGATAACAAAATTGCCGTCGACAGCATTTTATGAAGGGCGATCACCTTTGGCTAGTAAGAGTGGCCCCTGAAATAAAATCAGGATGTTGAGTCATGAAGATTTTACCTCTTTGCCAATCAAGGATATTGCGCGTACTGACCGCCGGGAGATGTGCCAAATGAAATTACCTATTTATCTCGATTATTCTGCGACAACACCGGTTGATCCGAGGGTGGCTGAGAAGATGATTCAGTGCCTCTCTTCTGAAGGTAATTTCGGTAATCCGGCTTCGCGTTCCCATGTTTTTGGCTGGCGGGCAGAGGAAGCCGTTGAAGACGCCCGTCGTCAGGTAGCAGACCTTATTAAAGCCGATCCGAGGGAAATTGTCTGGACGTCGGGCGCCACTGAGTCGGATAACCTTGCAATTAAAGGGGTTGCCAATTTTTACAACAAGAAAGGCAAGCACATTATTACTTCCCGCATTGAGCATAAAGCAGTACTGGACACTTGTCGTCAGCTTGAGCGCGAAGGTTATGAAGTGACGTATCTCGACCCGAATCAGGACGGCCTGATCACTCCCGAAATGGTGGCGGATGCTCTGCGCGACGATACGATTCTGGTCAGCCTGATGCACGTCAACAACGAGATCGGCGTCATTAACGATATTGCCGCCATTGGCGAGTTGACCCGGGCGCACAAGGTTATTTTCCATGTGGATGCGGCCCAAAGTGCCGGTAAAATTCCCCTGGATATGGCAACCATGAAGGTTGATCTGCTCTCTATTTCTGCCCACAAGCTCTACGGACCAAAAGGTATCGGTGCGCTGTACGTGCGCCGCAAGCCGCGTGTACGTCTGGAAGCCCAGATGCACGGTGGCGGTCATGAGCGTGGTATGCGCTCGGGCACTTTGCCTACGCACCAGATTGTTGGTTTTGGCGAGGCCTGTCGTATCGCCGCTGCCGAAATGGACGACGAAAGGGCGCGTATCGAGCAACTGAAAGACCGACTGCTGAACCAGATTGCCGATCTGGAAGAGGTGCATATCAATGGTTCTCTGGAGCAGCGTGTACCGGGCATTCTGAACATCAGTTTTGCTTATGTGGAAGGCGAGTCACTGATGATGTCGCTCAAGGATCTGGCCATTTCATCCGGCTCCGCCTGTACTTCGGCCAGCCTTGAGCCTTCCTACGTATTGCGTGCGCTTGGTTTGAGTGATGAACTGGCTCATAGCTCCCTGCGCATCAGTCTTGGGCGTTTCACCACGGAAGCAGAAGTCGATCACGCCGTTGCCGAAATCCGCCTGGCGGTGACGAAACTGCGCGAGTTGTCGCCCCTGTGGGATATGTACAAAGATGGTGTCGATCTCAGTCAGGTTGAATGGGTTGGCCACTGAATTTTGATGAAGTCTTGCCCCTGATGGCAGCACTTCGAAGGAGAGCGAAATGGCTTACAGCGACAAGGTTATTGATCACTACGAAAACCCCCGTAACGTTGGCAAGCTGGACCAGAACTCGCAGAATGTCGGCACTGGTATGGTGGGTGCACCAGCCTGTGGTGACGTGATGCGCTTGCAAATTCAGGTTAACGATAAGGGGGTGATTGAAGATGCCCGCTTCAAGACATACGGTTGTGGTTCTGCCATTGCTTCCAGCTCCCTGGCCACCGAGTGGATGAAAGGCAAGACGCTGGAGGAGGCGGCCACTATCAAAAATTCGGACATTGCCGAAGAGCTGGCTCTGCCGCCAGTGAAAATTCACTGCTCGGTGCTGGCAGAAGATGCCATCAGGGCAGCTATTGACGACTATCGGTCAAAACAGAAACATAACGATGCCGCTCCGGCTGCCTGAAACTCGACAGGTTTTGGCAGTAAAGAGCTGTTTTTTGCCGAGCTGCTAGCCGGCTAGTAATGGAGTATTTAATGGCAATTACCGTAACCGCAGCGGCCGCCCGCCATATCAAGGGGCAGTTATCACAACGGGGCCGGGGGCTGGGCATCAGGCTTGGTGTACGCACCTCGGGCTGCTCAGGCATGGCTTATGTGCTGGAATTTGTCGATGTGGTTGATGAGGGTGACCAGGTTTTTGAAGATCACGGCGTGAGCGTGTTTGTTGACCCAAAAAGCCTGGTGTATCTTGACGGCACTGAGTTGGATTTCGTGCGCGAAGGCCTGAATGAAGGCTTCAAATTCAACAATCCGAATGTGGCCAGTGAGTGTGGTTGCGGTGAAAGTTTCAATGTGGATGCCGACCGGGCCGCGTCCTGATCAAAGCGTTTGAACCTCTATTGCTCCTGTCGGCCTGACCGGTCTTACCGTTCGGGCTTTGTCTGTTTATGCTGTGCCTGTTCCGACAGACACTCACCGACCTGGGATTTGACTGTATCATGGTTGATTTAACCAAAAACTATTTCGAACTTTTTGCACTGCCCGTTTCCTGTCAGCTTGATCAGCAGCAGCTGGCCAGCCAATACCGGGCGCTGCAACGCACAGTACACCCGGATCGGTTCGCTGCGGACAGCGAGCGTCAGCAGCGTTTGTCGGTACAGTACGCCTCTTTTGTTAATGAAGCATTCCATACCCTGAAGCAGCCGCTGTCGAGAGCCATCTACTTGCTCAGGCTGGCTGGCCGTGAGGTGGATATGGAGCGCAATACCGTTATGGAGCCGCAGTTTCTGCTGGCACAGATGGAGCTGCGTGACGAGGTGTCTGAACTGAAGACGCAGCCTAATCCGGAAGCAGAGCTAAAGCGACTGATGGCTCAAGTTGATGGTGACATCACCACCTATCTTGAGCAGTTTGAACAACACTGGCGCGCGCAAGAGCTGGAGCAGGCAGAAACCGTTGTCAGAAAGATGCAGTTCATGGTAAAGCTGGCAGCTGAACTGGCACAGTTGGAATCCGAGCTGCTGGATGACGAGTTGCTGAACGGAGAGTAAAGGGGCAGATATGGCATTACTGCAAATTTCCGAGCCAGGACAAGCTCCTGAACCACACCAGCTCAAGCGGGCCGTAGGCATCGACCTGGGCACCACCAATTCGCTGGTCGCTACAGTTCGCTCCGGTGTTGCCCAGACGCTGGCGGATAAAGACGGCGAACACATCCTGCCTTCGGTGGTGCACTACGGTGAACAGGCAGTTCAGGTTGGTTTCCCAGCCCGCGCTGCTGCCCTGGACGATCCACAAAACACTATTATTTCCGTCAAACGCATGATGGGACGTGGACTCGACGACGTTACCGCCCTCGGTGGCCTGTTGCCCTACCAGCTGGAGGGTGGCGTCGGCATGCCGCAGATTCAGACTCGTCAGGGACTGGTCAGTCCGGTTGAGGTGTCAGCGACCATTTTGCGCTCACTGGTCGATCGGGCACAGGAGACGCTGGGCGGTGATCTTGACGGCGCTGTGATAACCGTTCCGGCCTATTTTGACGATGCCCAGCGCCAGGCCACCAAGGACGCCGCCAAACTCGCCGGTCTCAAGGTTTACCGCTTGCTCAACGAACCCACCGCCGCTGCCGTGGCCTATGGTCTGGATCAGGGTGGCGAGGGTGTGGTGGCAGTTTACGATCTGGGTGGTGGCACGTTTGATATTTCCATCCTGCGCCTGGAAAAAGGCGTGTTCGAAGTGCTGGCCACTGGCGGGGATACCGCTTTGGGTGGCGATGATATGGATCATCTGGTGGCACGCTGGATGCTGCAACAGGCCGGGGTGGATGAGTCCACCATTGATGCCTGGCACCAGCGCATGGCACTGGTCGAAGCCTGTCGGGCCAAAGAAGCGCTGACCAGTGCAACGGAAGTCGAGATCAGTTTTGGACAGTGGCACGGTATCCTGAGCCGGACGCAGTTTGATCAACTGGTGGACCCATTAATAGACAACACTATTCGTGCGTTTAAACGGGTGATTCGGGATGCAGGGCTGCAGGTTAGTGATATTGATGAGGTGGTCATGGTCGGCGGCTCTACTCGTGTACCCAGAGTGCGTGAGCGGGTTGAGATGTTTTCTGGTCGACAACCGCTGACGTCTATTGATCCGGACAAGGTAGTGGCCGTAGGTGCCGCTTTGCAGGCCAATGTTCTGGCTGGCAACAAGTCGGCGGAAGATATGTTGTTGCTGGATGTCATTCCCCTGTCGTTGGGACTGGAAACCATGGGCGGTCTGATGGAGAAAGTGATCCATCGTAACACCACCATTCCTGTCAGCCGAGCCCAGGAGTTCACCACCTATAAAGACGGCCAGACGGCGATGGTCATCCATGTCTACCAGGGTGAACGAGAGCTGATCAAAGATAATCGCTCGCTGGCTCATTTCGAGCTGCGTGGCATTCCGCCTATGCCAGCCGGGGGTGCCAAGGTACGAGTCACCTTTCAGGTAGACGCCGATAGTCTTCTGAGTGTTGGTGCCGAGGAGTTGTCCACTGGTGTCAAAAGCAGCATCCAGGTAAAACCCTCCTATGGTTTGGGCGATGTAGAAATTGCCCGGATGTTGCAGGACTCATTTGCCCATGCCGGTGATGATCGTGACGCTCGTGCCCTGCGCGAGCAGCAGGTTGAGGCCGACCGTGTAATCGAAGCGCTGACGACAGCACTGGCAAAAGATGGCCAGAGCTTGCTCAGTGAACAGGAGTATGCGCTGCTGCAGGCTGATCTGGAAGCCCTGAAACAGTGCCGTGCCAGCGCAGATGCTAGGGCTATTGCTGCTGAAATTGACCGCATTGGCAAGTCCAGTGAAGAATTTGCCGCCCGGCGCATGAACCAGGGTATTCGCCAGGCGTTGTCTGGCCAAAAAGTAGATGACTTGGAGAAGTTCTGATCATGACCCGCATCATCTTTCTGCCTAACGATGAGCTCTGTCCGGAAGGCGCTGTTATCGAAGTAGAGCCTGGTGTTACCATTTGTGATGCCGCTTTGCAGCATGGTATTGAAATTGAGCACGCCTGTGAGATGTCCTGCGCCTGCACCACCTGCCACGTTATTGTCCGGGAAGGTTTTGACAGTCTCAATGAACCTGACGAGCTGGAAGAGGATATGCTCGACAAGGCCTGGGGACTGGAGCCGGAGTCCCGGCTAAGCTGTCAGGCGGTGGTCGGTGAGGAAGAGTTGGTGGTGGAGATTCCCAGGTACACCATTAACCAGGTGTCTGAGCGGCGCTGATATTCAGCGCTCTTTTCCCGTCCCGGTTTTTGCTGGAGTCAGATTATGGGCTTACATTGGGCTGATGTGTACGATATTGCCATTGAGCTGTGTGAAGCGCATCCGGATGTGGATCCGAGGTATATCAACTTTGTTGACCTGAGAAACAAGGTGCTGGCACTGGAAGGGTTTACCGGTGACCCGGAACGTTGCGGTGAAAAAATCCTCGAAGCCATACAGCAAGCCTGGATTGATGAAGCTCAGGGTTGATTTTCTGAGGTGATGTCGTGGACGCTTACCTCAGTCATGATGGATTGATGGGCGGCATGAACCGACATATTTAAATATCGACATCATAGTAGCTGGATAAGATACGACATAGCCTAGTCGTATCTTTTATGCTGAAGTCTTCGTGATAATTTTTGATAAACTGAGTTCTCAGCGATTATTCGTCGTACAATTACCCGCCTGATATAAAGGCTATTGTCTTTTTTAAACTCGCTTGTACTTCTTTCGGTTGGATATTCTTTGTTCGACTGTAAATGCTTCAGCTCTGATTCATTACTATTGATATGTGCCCAAAGCATCCTACTACCAACTTGATTTATTGATGGGTTCCAACCCTATGCATTATGGCCTGTCTCCTGGCATCCAATAATAAGGTGTGCTGTCGGGAGCTGAGTAATCCCTGTATAGCACTGGCTTATGTCAATAAAGTGGTTATAGTTTTCTGGACACACAGACTTGAGTAATATTAAAGCTCTTTAAAGTGTGTCTAAATGTCAGAAAAAAAGTCAAAACCTATACAGCAGAGTTCAAGAAACCAACTGTAAAACTGGCGGTAGAATCCGATACTGCCAAGGATGTTGGTGTTAACACTAATGCTGCAGTAGTAATCCGACTTCAGATAGGATGCCTTTTTTTGTGCCTTTTTTTGTGTGCATGGAGATAAACTATCCCGCCTATGGAGAGGACAAAACATTCAGCAAAATCTGAAAGGTGATCTCATCGCCCTTTGCGCACTGGTTTTTCAATACCCGCCTGAGAATATCCAATCCTAGTCTGAACAGACTTTTGGCTGGTCGACAGTGCTTATTCAAGGGCAGCATCGCCGCGTTTCCATGCTTCCAGTGCCCAACGGTCAAGCACCACGTGAATGCAATGGACAAAAGTCCGAGCAGTTTATCCATTCTGGCATGCTCTGTCATATGCGTTGACTCCATGTCAAACCCCCGCGATTTCCGGCACCCGAACAATGTCTCAATCCCCCAGCGTTTGGCGTAGTCCGTGATCATTGAATCCGGTTTGGTCGTAGCCACAACGATCAACAGACCTTGTATTGTGCGACGAGCTGATATGTAAAGAGGGATACCTGATACTTTTTTCTTGGTATGCCAAGTCACCGTCTGATTCATACCAACGCTCCGGCACAGTTTCCCAATGGGGATACTGGCTCCGTCGTGCTCAACAGGAAAGCTCTCTTTCACGCGCAGTCGACATGACAAGTCTTCCTGGTTAAGCCACTCAAACCAGTCTTGACCGATAAACTCTCGGTCAGCAAGCAGAGCGTCAATCCGGTCAACCGGAATCAGGCGCAGAACCCGTTTCATGATCGCGATACGCTCTTGAGCGTTCGAGTTACCACCGCTTTTGCCAAGGCACTTCCAGACAATAGGGATCTAGTTCCCCTGCCAGGCAATGGAAACAACCAGATAATTGACGTCTTTCTTGCCATGTTTCCAGTTGGTTCTGTCCATACATAGCGTGTAGCGTTCCATGTCCAGATAATTCAGGATGAATAACCCCAGCTGTTCGTAGCTGTACTCGTAGTCAGCGAAGAAGCGCTTGACTCGCCGGTAACTCGACTCGGCATCTGCCTTAGTCTGAAATTCTTCAGCAACTCGGTAAAGATTGGTGGAGCGCGCGCGGATCAAGGACAGAACAAACTGTGCAATAAAATCAGCGCGGGCTTGATGCGATGGCAAATGGGCTTTAAGCTTCTCGGCTAATGAGCTGACTTCTTCCATGTACGACAAAAGTACTCTATGAGGAGGTTAGAGACCGCACAGATTACCTTACATGGGGAGTCAGCTCATCCACTCGGACCTCTTGTCAGATCTGATCTCTAGATTTTTTGTCCCGTACATAGCTATCCCGCACAGGATTGGTACCCATAAATAGCTTCTTTAGATTTGAAAACCTTGCTTATGCTGTATGCAGAAATTTGTGTAGCATTGGCACATATCAATAATAAATCGGCCAATGTTGGCTAGAGACAGTGGAGGTGAAGATGCAATAACCACACTTCGTTAAGTCATATCGCTGATTCAAGAGCTAAATAATACTTGTTAAGCTAACAGGCGCTTAAAAATCGTTGCCTACTCGAGGTTTTCGTAATCTTATTTCTTATTTGGCCTTTATCGATAATGGCTCTTATCAATCGACGGGCGGTAGCGTTTTAGTTTTAGAGTGATTGAAAAATAATGACCTAATACTATTAATTATTGTGTTTTTATAAATAAGTATTGTGAGTTATTTTAAGTAAATCATATCATGATTCTTAGCTATTTTTCTGAAATTATTTTTTAGCATAGAAAGTTTATTTGATGAAAAACCTGACAAGCAATGGCGGATTTTATTTACTTGAAAAATCTTCCAGTATTATTTTTGCGCTTTTAATAATGATGTTGATTTCTCGTACTTACGGACCAGAAAATATCGGTAAACTTGCGTTTATTAATAGTATTTCCGGTTTACTGATAATATTGCCAACGCTAGGTTTTGATCATTTTGTAGTTCGTGATTTAGTTAAGAAAAAAGAAGAAGGAGAGTTATTGGGAACGGTTTTTACTTGTCAAGTAATCGGATGGCTTGTCTATGCAGTGGTTCTGTATTTCTTTGTTGTATTTTCGGATGCTGGTACTGATGAGATATATCTGACAGGGATGGTTGCTCTGACTACTTTGTTCACTCGTCTTGCTTCAGTGAGGTTATATTTTGAAGCTCAGCAAAAACCAAAGATTATTGCAAAGATGGTTATTTCCGTCCGTTTAATTGAACTATTGTTTGTAATGATTTTAATTTATTTGCATGCAAGGTATATATTTACAGCTACAAATATTCTTGTGCAAGCATTTTTACTATCGGTTTTTGTTCTATTTTCATACCAAAAAAAAGGAATTGGAATTGAAAACTGGAGATTTAGCTACGATAAAGCTAAAGCATTGATGATGGAGTCCTGGCCATTTATTATTTCAGGTTTTATTTTTCCAATTTATATGAATATCGATGTGGTGATGATCAAATATTTCATGGATGAATACTCGGTAGGTATTTACAGTGTTGCCATCAGGATTATTACTCAAATTAGTATGTTAGGTACAATATTTTCCAGCTTGCTTTTTCCGATTATTGTCAGACTTAAAATTAATCACCCACAGTGTTACAGAGATACTGTGATTTCTTCAGTATCATTAGTATTAGTATTTTCTCTTGTTACTGTTGTCTTCTTAGTGTTAAGTGCGAAATATCTGATACCCGAATTATTTGGTAATGAGTTTAGGCCTGCCATACCAGTATTTAATATTTTATCCATAGCTTTAATGTTCTTATGGCCAGCAGGAATTTTTACTAGATTGCTGGTAATAGAAGCTGCAACAAAAATTGAAATGATAAAAACTTTGATTGCTGCTTTGATGAATGTCTTACTAAATATTTTACTTATTCCTAAGTATGGTTTGGAAGGAGCAGCAATTGCTTCGGTATCAGCCTATTTTATTTCTGATTTGTTGATGTATACCTTGTTTAGGCAGACAAGGTGGTTTTTTTATGCATGGTGCAAGTCATTTTTGATGATTTTTGTATTCTGGCGAGTGGTAAAAAAACTAGATCATGATTTAAAGATATAAAGGGATTGAGTAATGTATGATTTGTCAATTGTTGTCTGTGCTTATAATCTTGAAAACGAGATACAGCGATGTTTGGACTCAATATATAATCAAACACATTCTCTTGAAAATATTCAGGTCATTGTGATTGATGATGGCTCCACGGATAATACTTCGAACATCATTGCAAACTGCAAATATCCTATCAGAGTGATATCAAAGGAAAATAGTGGACTTAGTGCTGCCAGAAATACAGGGATTGACTATTGTCGAAAAAATACTCGTTATATTTCTTTCATAGATGGTGATGATACCATTAGAAATAATTATATTGAGTCTTTTTATGAAATAACGAAACAGCAACAAATTGATATAATTGAATTTAATACAGCATTTGTCTTCAAAAGGTTTGATATTGAGAAAGTAAAAATTTTTCAGTCGAGCTTTTCTAATAATGAGAATAATATTTTGAATGATAAGTTCTTGAAAAAGACTATAGAAAGGGGCCTCTGGTTTGTTTGGTGTAGATTTTATAAAGTTGAGTTGTTCGATGGTATAAATTTTCCAGATGGTAAACGATATGAAGATTTAATTATAAATCCTGCTTTGTATCTAAAGGCAAGTGTTGTATATAGCTCAGATAGGGTTTTATACAATTATTTTAAAAATGAAGGGAGTATTACTAATAACCCAAATGTTAAAGACTTGGATGATGTTTTTTATGCATCACAAATGGTTAATAATTTTTCTATTAATAAAAAAATTAAAAAATTATTTGAAACTAAGGTTTTTTTTATGGCATGTTCATTATGTTCAAGACTTGGAAATCAATATACTTTGATAGAAAAGGTTAAAATTGTTGCAAAAAAGTCAGGTAAAAACCATATGTTCTGCTACCTAGTAATTATTGAAAATATGACAATAATTTTTTTAAAAGAAAATATGAAAAAAATCATACGTCCATTGATAAATTTATCAGCTCATTGATTCTCTTCTGAAAAGATATTGTTTAAATGAAAATTCTTATTATATCTTCTGCTTTTTCACCACATATTTTTGGTGGAGGTGAAGTTGCATCCTATAATTTTGCCAGATTATTGTGTTCCCACGGTTACGATGTGAGTGTTGCTACCATGCAAGAAAGGAATGATGATCCGGCATGGGGTACAAAGACAACTGAAGGTTATAGGCTATATCGTCTGAAAATGCCCAGAACGCACACATTTTATAGTAGGGATAATGCCCAAGGATGGAAAAAAGCATTATGGCATTTTCAAGATTATTTTGATTATAGAAATAAAAATATATTCAGACAGTTGCTTAGTGATGTAAAACCTGATCATATCGATATACATAATATTGTAGGTATTGGATTTAATGCGCTTTCTGAAGTGAAAAAGTATAAGTGTAGTGTTGCCTATTTTACACATGACTTGAATATGGCTTGCTTTAAGGGGTCAATGTTTAAAAATGGTCATAATTGTGAAAAGCAATGTTTGCAATGTAAGATTATCTCCCATGCTCGACAATATCATCTAAGAAAAATTAATAAATTAAAATTTATCTCACCATCAAAAATAACCATTAATATGCTGACTAATCATGTTGATTTGGTTAGAAACTCAGAAGTCAAGGTGATCAGAAATGTTTTGGATGAACTACCTAAAGACTATCATAAACTAGTAAAAACTGAAGATAGTGATAAAAAAATTAAACTTATTTTTGTTGGAAGATTAGATCCTATAAAAGGTGTGGAATTTTTACTTGAAACGCTTGAGTCACTCTATGAAAGCTATAAATTTAACCTGAAAATATTAGGTACTGGACCTCTTGAGAAGGCTCTGAGAAAAAAATATCAAGATGCTAGTTGGGTAGAGTTTTATGGGTTTGTTAGTCGTATTGTCGTTGCAGATGAAATAGCAAGATCTGATTTATTCTGTATGCCCTCTCTATGTGCTGAAGCATATGGAATGGTAACTGCTCAAGCTTTACAAATTGGTACTCCTATTATTGGTAGTAATATTGGCGGCACCACAGAATTAGTCCGTAATTTAGTAACTGGTGTTTTGGTCAGAGAAGGTGATAAAAAAGCCTGGCAAGATCAGTTTGTAGAAATTTTTGAAAATCCCACTGTGTTAGATAAGTGGCGCAAAAATGTAATAAAATACAGTGAAGAATTCAGCTCGGACAACATATTTAGTAGCTATCGAAATTTTATTTTAAAAAATATTTAGTTATTTTTAGGAGTGTTGATGTAATGGATTTTCTTTTTACAAGAAGCATAATGTAGCAGTGAGGTATAAGCACATGCCTAATGAGTCTGAAAGTAATCGATTTGATAAGCAGGCAACTTTACTTGTTCTAATGTGTGTGCTCTACAATCCAATTTTGGCAATTGTTAACGGAAATTTTTTTGTAATCAGTCGTACAACAGTTGTCGCCGCTGAAATTCTTTTGCTTTGTAGTCTATTTGTAATTATTGTTCAGCAAGGATTCAGGCGATCAGATCGCTATCCATTAATTATTTTAGGAGTCTATGTTTTAAGCTCGTTGACTTCTACTATGTTGAATGGGTTTTTCTTTGTAGATGCAATACGTAATATCATGATCGTTTCCCTGTTAACGATGATTGGTGTTCGACTAGGGCGGCATAGTTTTCACAAGATATTTATGATTGTTGCTCTATGTGTTGCGGCTTTTTTATTAATTGAAATTATTGCTATTGAAAAATATGCAAAACTATTTCAGCCTGCCCTATATTATGCAAATACTCGTGGGGGTGAAATTAGTGATTTTAATGAATTGGGTATTTTTGGTGCGGCATTAGGATTTGAGGGACGGTTTAGTTTTGGTGTTTTTAGCGGACCAAGAACATCATCTGTCTTTTTAGAGCAGGTTTCTCTAGGTAATTTTGCTAGTGTCTTTTCAATCTATCTGATGTGTTTCTGGAATTCTATTTCAAAACATAGAAAATATTTTTACGTGATACTTGTGATTGTTGTTTTGCTTTCAACAGTATCAAGAACTGGATCTGTAATTTCAGCGATTATGCTACTAGGTTACCGATTTTTTCCAAGACTACCCAAGTATGGATATATTGCCATAGTGCCAGGAATGATTCTGTGCAGTGCTATAATACTGGCGCTAACCACAGGGTCTTATGATGATTATGGTGATACCTTGCTTGGTAGGATTGTGTTGGGTATGGGACATCTGTTTTCACTTGATTTTGCTGATTACCTTGGATTCGGTGCCGCCAAGCTGAATTTCCTCTGGGATAGTGGTTTCGCTTATCTTTTTGCCTCAAGTACAATTTTTGGATTTTTGGCCTTGTGGTTTTTCATGCTTTTCTTTATACCTCAGACATCTGAGAGAGCAAGACGTTGTGCCTGGGGAATCAACATATACTTCTTTCTTACCATTGTTGTTAGCGGTAACTCAGTTTATTCAATCAAAACAGCATCTTTGCTTTGGCTCATGGCTGGCTATGTGTACAGTTGTAAAAAGATAGATAGGGAGACATCTGACCCTGTTTTTTTTAATGATAATGTAAAAGTTTTTCAACAAAATAGTACATAAGTTCTAATTTATACTGAAGACGCCAACAGTGTAGTAATTATCAGTATTGTAGACTATTAGTACACAGGAAAAATCTGTTGGAAGGTTTTCTACTTTTTTAAATAAGGTTTAGTTATATTTGTTCGAAAAGTACATTGGACAGGGATATTTGCATGAAAATATTTGTCATTAATCTAGATAGAGACGTGGAAAGGCTTGAGTTTATGAGTTCGCAGCTTGATTATTTTAAAATCAATTATTTTCGAGCTGCTGCCGTTGATGGAAAAAAACTGTCTGATGAACAATTTGATAAATTTTGTCGTGATTCTCCTTCCAAATATGATAAAGGAACAAAAGGGGCACCTAGATGGGAGAGAGGCTCTGTAGGTTGTTTTTTGAGTCATTATAATGTTTGGAAAACTATCGCTGAGGGTACAGATAGGTTTGCAGTTGTTTTTGAAGATGATATCCACTTATCAAGCAGACTGACTGATATTTTGAAATCTGATGTCTGGATACCTGATTATATTGGGATCATAAGGTTAGAAGCGCCTTCCAATCGTGTTCTTCTTGATAAGAGTGATAATCTTGAAGTCTATTCCAATACCCTTTTTCGCTTAAAGAGTACTGCGTGGTTGTCTGGTGGCTACATTATTCGTAAAGATGTGGCAGAAATGCTTATCAGTGCCCCCCAAAAATGTTTTCTAGCCACTGACTATTATATTTTTTCTCAACAATATTCTCCTTTCTTTTCTAAATTAAATATTTATCAGTTTTCACCTGCTCTTTGTATTCAAAATAAATTTACAGCTAGAAAGTTTTTCGATAGTAATATTGATAAGAATGAAATTGCTGTAATAGATAATTTAAATTCTGCGTTGTCTTTTTTTAAAATGGAAAAAATAATCAATACTCTTCGTGGCTTCAGAAGAGTACATTTCATAGATTGAAATTCTTGATGAAGAGATTTTAATATTTCGTCCTGTTGATAATGGTATCGTGGTGTAAGTGTTGAAGATATTACATGTTGTTCGCCAGTTTCTGCCAAGCATTGGTGGCTTAGAGAATGTTGTTTTTAATCTTGCCTCTGAGCAGATGAAAACGGGATGTATTGTAAAGGTTTTTACCACTAATAGTGATTTTCAGGAAAATACTAACCTGTCAGCAGTTGCTATTGAGTCAGGAATTCCTGTACAGCGTTATCCTTGGTATGGATCAATAAGATATCCAATTTGCCAGTTGCCAATTGATGAGATGAATCAATTTGATGTGGTGCATGTTCATGCAATAGATTTTTTTGTTGAATATCTATCTATTCAAAAGCGATTTGGCAGGCTGAAGCCAAAATTGCTTTTAACCACTCATGGTGGTTTTTTTCATACTAATAAAGACATTTACTTTAAAAAGCTTTTTTTTAAAATTATCACTCCTTTTTCTTTATCTCGATTTGATGCGATAGCTTCTTGTAGTACTAATGATTATGAATTATTTAAAGATATTGGCTATAGTTCATTGTTGATCGAAAATGGTGTGAATTTTCAAAAGTTTGGTGTAGTTAAAAGCATACAAAAAGTAAATGATTTTATCTATCTTGGGAGGTTTTCTGATAATAAACGTCTTATTGACTTAATTGAGTTGTGGAGCAAAATTGATCATCAGGACTGTCGATTGAAAATTATCGGTCGCTCAAAAACCGGTAATGTTAATGTCATTCGAAGTAAAATTTCAGAGCTAAAATGTGAGCAGTATGTTCAGTTGTTTACTGATATTAGTGACAAAGAAATTTTGTGCCATATTGCTGCATCTCGTTTTACCATTAGCGCTTCCGCCTATGAGGGTTTTGGTATCAGTGTTGTTGAACTGATGTCCTATGGGCTCGTTCCTCTTCTGTCTGTTGAACCACCTTCTTTTAAACGTTTCATCGAGGAATCTGGAGTTGGTGCTCAATTCGCTCTGGATATAAATAATCTTGATCAGGCTGTTAAATATCTGACTATGCAATGGTCTGAAATACAGTGTCAGGTTTCACAATCTTATGCTAGCCGGTTTTCCTGGCCTGTTGTTGCTGAGAGGTACCTGAATGTTTATCGAAAACTCGTTGGTGACAGACCCAATAATACGCTCACTTAATTTATTGCCAGATACAGAGGTTTATCAGTTTATTCAACATGTGTGTAATGTGAATACTCCTGTATCACTCGGATTTGTTAATCAATATGCATATAATTTAATGGCGGAAGATAACGAAATACGAGACTATTTTTCTCGGTTAACTTATCGATTAAGGGATGGTGGTGGCATTAAAGTGGCTTGCATGATGAAGCATTGTGATCCTGGTGCCAATCTTAATGGTACTGATCTTATACCTAAGATTTGTGATTGTTTTTTGTCGAACCATCCCTATGCTCAAGTATTTGTGTTTGGAACGCAAGAGCCTTGGCTGAGTTTAGGCGCAGAAAAATTACTTAAGGGAATGTCATGTCATAAATTAGATGGTTTTCAGGATGACCAGGCCTATCTTGATCTGATTCATCTGGCAGGTAACACTTGTAGCCATCGCCTGATTATTTTGGCTATGGGAATGCCAAAACAGGAACGAATAGCTAAACTGTTAATGGAAAAATTGCAAGGATCGCTGCTTATTATTTGTGGTGGTGCAATTGTTGATTTCAGTGCTGGGAAGATTAGTCGTGCCCCGAAACTACTTCGCAGTTTGAGTCTGGAATGGTTATATCGATTGTCTCTTGAACCAAAGCGATTGTTTAGTCGCTATGTATTGGGTATACCATTGTTTTTTTATTTTCTGCTGAAAAAACATACATGATTAATGTGGGCTTGATATCTCAAAAAATCATAAAGTTCCGAAATGCACATCCCATCCAAATGTGAATATTGATAGGTGCCAATGTTATGCAAATTGTCGGCTCCTCATAAGCCCAGCAGAATAGGTATCTATGAGAGAGGGTTGGGTTGCTGCATAGCACCGGCTCACATCAATAATCATCCTTGTGCGTAAGCCCTGAAATCCCACCCTTCATAGCAGAAGGGTGGGGTAAATCGCTGCCGGTATGGTAGGAAGTGACTAGGCGGCTTTTTGTTCTTCCTGCGGCTCAGGGGTGCGGATCAGATAATCAAAGGCTCCGAGTGCTGAGTTGGCACCGCTGCCCATGGCAATGATGATCTGCTTGTAGGGCGCAGTGGTCACGTCGCCTGCGGCAAAGACGCCAGGCATAGAAGTTTCGCCGTGAGGACCTGTAACAATCTCTCCACGAGCATTCAGCTCCAGAGTACCTTTGAGGAACTCGGCGTTTGGTACTAATCCGATCTGAACGAAAATACCTGATAGTTTCAGTGATTTATTCTCTCCAGATGCACGATCAGTGTAGTTTAATCCGGTTACCTGGCTATCGTCGCCCACAACTTCTGTGGTCATCGCTTCAGTAATAATATCGATATTGCCCATGGAGCGCGCCTTGCTTTGCAGTACTTCGTCTGCCCTGAGCTTGTTATCAAATTCCAGTACCGTGACGTGCTCAACAATGCCAGCCAGATCAATAGCGGCCTCAATGCCGGAATTACCGCCACCAATGACGGCAACTTTTTTGCCTTTAAATAGCGGGCCATCGCAGTGTGGGCAATAGGCGACACCTTTACCGCGATACTCTTGTTCACCCGGTACATTCATCTCTCTCCAGCGAGCGCCGGTGGCAATAACTAGTGAACGGCTTTTCAGGACTGCGCCACTTTCCAGTTCTATCTGAATCAGATCGCCGGTCTGTTCGGCAGCGATAACACGGCTAGCGCGTTGCTCGGTCATAATGTCTACATCGTAGTCCCGAACGTGTTCTTCCAGATTGGCTGCCAGTTTTGGGCCTTCAGTGGCTTTTACCGAGATAAAGTTTTCAATGCCAACAGTGTCCATCACCTGACCACCAAAGCGGTCAGCAACAATGCCGGTACGAATACCCTTGCGAGCACTGTAAATTGCAGCTGCAGCACCGGCCGGCCCACCGCCAATAACCAATACTTCAAATGGCTCTTTCTCAGAGATGGCCGCAGCCTGACGCTTGACTGCACCAGTATCGAGTTTGTTGAGAATCTCTTGCAGCGAAATACGACCCTGGGTAAATAATTCACCGTTGAGGTAAACCGCAGGAACAGCCATGATTTTGCGCTCATCCACTTCTATGGGAAACAGAGCGCCATCGATCATCACATTGGTAATGTTTGGATTAAGGGCGGACATAATGTTCAGCGCCTGAACCACGTCCGGGCAGTTCTGGCAGCTTAGGGATACATAAGTTTCAAAGCGATACTGGCCGGGCAGTGCTTTAATTTGTTCCGCCACAGCAGGATCAACTTTGGCGGGGTGGCCGCCGCTGTGCAACAGTGCCAGTACCAGCGAAGTAAACTCGTGGCCCATCGGTAGCCCGGCAAAGCGGATTTCACTGTTGGTTGCCGTAGAGCGAATCAGCATGGATGGTGTGCGTTCGTTAGCATCAGTGGCGTGAGCGACGATCACTTTGTCTGACAAACTGGCAATGTCGTCTGCTAACGAGGCCAGTTCTTCAGACTTTTTGCTGTCATCAAGAAATACAGAGAGTTCGACGTTTGATTTCAGGTTCTGCAAATAGCTTTGTAGCTGGGTTTTCATATTGGTATCAAGCATGGTTTATCCTGTAGATTTTTTAATTGCTGAGTAATGCAACAAACGACAGTTTTATACTTTCGTTTTTCGGTGCATTGGCAGGAGCCTGCTAAAGCCGACCAGGAATGTTGGCTAATCGAGCAATCCACAATTCCTGGACAGCCTCGGCGATAGATAATAGATAGATGAAGCGGTGGCTTGTGTTTGGCGATGGGCTCTGAGCCACGACGACGAGTGGCCCAGAGTGTTCATGGCTTAGATTTTGCCAACCAGCTCAAGGGAAGGAGCCAGAGTTTCTTCGCCCGGCTGCCAGGCAGCTGGACATACCAGCCCTGGATGGGTGGCAATAAACTGAGCAGCCTGTACCTTACGAATCAGGTCTTTGGCAGAGCGGCCAATGCCCAGATCGTTGGTTTCGAGAGACTTGATGACACCTTCCGGATTGATGATGAAAGTACCGCGCAGCGCCAGGCCCTCATCTTCAATCATCACGCCAAAATTGCGCGAGATAACACCGGTTGGATCACCGATCATTGGAAACTGGATTTTCTTGATGGTATCAGAACCATCGTGCCATGCTTTGTGGGTGAAGTGAGTGTCAGTAGAAACGGAGTATACCTCTACACCCATCTCTTGCAGCTGAGCGTAGTGATCAGCGAGGTCACCCAGCTCAGTAGGGCACACGAAAGTGAAGTCAGCCGGATAGAAGAACACGACAGACCACTTGCCCAGCAGGCTTTGCTCAGAAACATCAACAAATTCGCCCTTGTGGAAAGCGGTTGCTTTAAATGGCTTGACTACGGTGTTAATCAGTGACTGTGTCAAAAGATTTACCTCTTGGTGTTGGATCGTTGTTTACATCCCATTCAGCTGGTAACCGTCGATAGCAGATGAATCGAACGCCATGGAATCTTACGAAAGATAAGCTACGGAATCCACGGTTGCTTACTGATCTGGATAATGGGTGTTCATTGAGGGTGAAGTTTATGCTCAAATTGTAGGATGTTAAAATTAATTAAAAAAATAAGTCTGATAGATATTGTTAATTGTCGTTGAGCTGCTGCGCCTAACAATGATCCTGACTGTATGAAAACCCGGCGGGTGCCGGGTTTTGTGGTATTTTGTGGGTTATGTTATCAGAAGCGTTTAGTCACTGAGGCGCTGAAAACGTGGGCGCTGTTGTCGTATTCGCCTGCAAGTAGGTAGGTGTTGGCAAGTGTGCCGTCATCATTGTAGTTTGTCTCGGCTATAGGTACTTTTGAGGCAAACATATAAACATAGGCGACATCAATCGTCCAACCCCGGTCCAACTCGTATTTGCCGCCGATGGTCAACCAGTTACGGTCACTGTCGGGAATGCGGGCAGTGCGATAGGTATCTTCAACGGGCGTCTGGTCAAAGGCATAACCGGCTTTTAACGTGAGCCGGTCGTTGTAGCGATAGCTGGTACCGACGGCAAAAGACCAGACATCTTGCCAATTTTCCTGAACATAGGTAATGACACCGGGAACAGCAGAGGGAGGTGCCAGGCCAGGATCTGAAACACCACCACTCCCTTGTTCAGAGGTGATCAATAATTTCTCGAAATGGCTCCAGCGGGTCCAGGTGGCTCCAGCCATAATGGTCCAGCGGTCGTCTATCTGGTGAGTCAGGCTAAGGTCCAGATTGTCTGGCAATGTGATATCAAGCCCGGCTTTTTCGGTTACTGTCGTGTTGCCAAAAAGAGCGCCTGTGCCAGTGGCGTTCCCGCCTAGCTTCACGTCGACGCTGGAGCGGTAACTGATTCCAAGGGATGTTGTTGGCAGCGGTTGCCAGATGGCGCCAATATTCCAGCCCCATGCCCAGTCATCGCCCTGAATGACGACCCGATCAGTGGCAGAAGGTGGGTATACAAAACGGCTCAACTCGCCATCTGCATAGGTGGCAAAAACACCAATGCCGACGGAGAACTGGTCATTGAATTTATAAGCGACGGTGGGCTGAAGGTTGATAAATGTCACATCGGTTTCATCCGCCAGGTAGCGCCCGGCCCAATTATCATCATAGTTAGTGGAGGAGCCAAACGGGGCATAGATACCCATACCAAACGACAGTTGATGATCGATAGGCAGAGAAAAATAACCAAATGGGATCATTGATGTGTTCAGGAAGCCGTCTTCACTGGCCGCGACAGGCGCTGTATTGCTTGATCCGGTAAAATTGCCATCGGGCACCACAATTGCACTACCAAACGTCACCTGGCGTTCATCCAACAGAGCGATCCCTGCGGGATTAGCCGCCATAATCGAAGCATCCTCGGCATTGGAACCACGGCCGGCATAGGCGGTGCCGGCAGCAGATGTTGTCGATTCATTCAGGGCAAATCCGGCAGCGCCAGCCTGTACGGCCAATGTCAGGGTGGACAGTGCAAACAGGGACTGAGTTATTTTTTTCATTATAATTTCCCTTAAGGCACGGCTCTTGATGTTTGGCAGAGGTGCGTTTTTTATTATGGTGCGAAATGGCCAAAACTATGCGCATTTCTGCCAATCGATGTTAAGGGATTTGTTTGGATAAGAAAAGCGACGCTGGGTTGGGTTATTCGCCGCCTTCGATGTTTTGTTCCTGCTCCTTGACCTCCTGAACCCAGCGGAATACTTCGGCCACCGGCTCGATCAACTCGCCAGGAATAAAGTCGGTAATGTTCAGGTGAAACAGGGCGTGAGCCAAAGGCACGTTTTCCAGCACCGGGATGCCTTCTTTTTCTGCAACTTTGATGATAAACCGAGCATGGCCACCACGACCTTTTACCGTCACTACCGGCAGTGGCGTTTGCCCCTGCCGGTAGCGCAGGCCGATGGCCAGATGGGTCGGGTTTTTGATTACCACATCAGATTTACCGGTGTTTTCCGCCTGATTAAGAATCTCCTGATGGATCTCACGACGCTTGCCCTTGATCTCAGGACTACCTTCACTCTCTTTGTGTTCCCGCTTGACTTCATCTTTACTCATGCGGTTTTGCTTCATAAAGTTGTAGCGTTCAAACAGGTAGTCAAGCACTGCGATTACCATGAAAGCGACGATGGCGTAAAGCAGCAGTTTTTTAATCAGGTGACCGGTGACAGGCATAATGCAATCCCGACCGCAGTGGGGAATATTAACCATGTCACCCATACTGGAATAGATTACGTAATAAACGACAAAGGATAGAAATAGAATCTTGAAAATGGACTTGAGAAATTCCACCAGGTTTTTCAGGGCGAATATTTTTTTAAAGCCCTCTACGGGGTTGATCTTTTTGATATCCGGCTTCACCGACTCACCGGCAATCAAAAAACCAAACTGCATAATATTGCCGATAATAGCCGCAAATGCTGCCACAGCCACCAAGGGCAGCAGCAATTCCATGGTTTTTTCCAACAGACCGTGGGCGACGATCTTGAATGCTTTACTGAACGGTTCGTTGTAAACAGTAGTGGGCAGCTCCACCATCTCAATAATGGTACTGATAAAGGTATCGCTCATGGTCCACAGCAGTGCCAGCACGGCAATCAACCCGAAAGTGCCCGAAACCTCTTTACTTTTAGCTACCTGACCCTTTTTGCGAGCATCGCGCAGTTTTTTCGGAGTGGGTTGTTCGGTTTTTTCTGCACTCATTGCCAGAGCACCCCCAAGGACTCAAAGAGCTGGGGAATGCCCAGCATGTGCTTGCGCGACAACTCCATAATGGTGTGAATGTAGACAACCAGCACAGCGACAGCTACGCCGGATTTAATCGGCATGGCGAGAATAAAGACGTTCAGTTGCGGTGCTGCCCGGCTGATCAGAGCGATGCCAAACTCGGTAATAAACATGGCAATAATGACGGGTGCCGATAGCCACATGGCCAGCTGGATAATCAGGTCAAACTGGCGCAAGAAGAAGTAGGTGGCCTCTTGATTAATCTGCGGGAAATAGCTGAATACTGGCCAAGCCTGGTAGGTAAGCATCAGGCTTTCCAGCATCAACAGGAATAAACCACTGGTCATGAACAGCGCGATAAATGCCTGGGTAAACAAAATACCCATGGGGGAGGTTTCTGCTCCGGAGAATGGGTTGAGGGTGCTGGCCATGGAAGCACCACGCTGGTTGTCAATAAAAAAACCGGCGGATTCAAGAGCCCAGAACGGAATTGCCAGGCAAAACCCCATCAATGCCCCGATAAAAATCTCTTTGATGACAATGCCGGCGGTGTCGTAAATGGTGAAAACGACATCTGGCTTACTTTCCGCGAGCATCGGGTGCATAAATAACACCAGGCACATGGCAATACCGTTGCGGAGCATGGCACCGCCCAGGTTGCGTTTGTGCAACATGGGCAGAACGGTGAACAATGCGACGATGCGGGGCATGCCCATCGACAGGATATAAAACCACTCTTTGAGCTGGTCGACCGGCAGGATCATAGTCAGAGCCTTTGAAACATTTCCATAATGGCCAGCGAGAAGTTGTAGATCTCGATACCGATCCAGCGCGCCGTCAAAAAGATACTGATGATGACGGCCACCAGCTTAAAGGCGAAAGGCAGCGTCTGCTCCTGAATCTGGGTCAGTGCCTGAATCAGACTGATCATCAGACCCACCACTGAGGCAGCAATGATGGGCGGCATTGACAGTAGCAGAACCAGCCACAGCGCTTGGGCGGTAAGGGTCAGAATATGCGGATCATGCATAGCTCAGCACCAGTCCGTGGATTAGACGTGTCCAGCCGTCGAGTAGTACAAACAGCAGTAGCTTGAAGGGCAGGGAGATGGTCATGGGTGAAACCATCATCATCCCCATGGCCAACAGGATATTGGAGACGATCAGATCGATAATGATAAAGGGCAAGTAGAGCAGAAAACCGATTTCAAAGGCTTTAGTCAGTTCGCTGATACAATACGACGGCATCAGGACGACCAAATCATCAGCAGACAGCTGCGACTGGTACGCTTTTGGCCAGAGGATGCGGGCGGTTTTTAAAAAGAAGTTTCTTTCCCGTTCGTTGGTGTTCTTTTTCAGAAACTCCCGATAGGGCTGGGCCAGCAGTTGGATATCTTCCATCAGGGCGCCACTGTTTTCGGTCTGAAAGCTGATATTCTCCTCCTGGATAATATCCCACGTTTCGTACCCGATTGGCGCCATAATGTACAGCGTCAGGATGATAGCCAGGGCGTTCATGGCAATGTTGGGAGGAATCTGCTGCAGACCGGTGGCGTTGCGCAAAATAGAAAATACCACCACCAATTTCAGAAAGGATGTACCCATCACCGCTAAAAACGGGATCAGCGCCATCAGCGCTAGCGGTATCATCAAATAAAATGGACTGGTGAGTGTAATCGCGCTGCTTTCCATAGTCGCCCTTTGCCAGTCGCCGAACTGGAGTCTTTTTGATCCAACGGGTCTTTATCATGCTCGTTAAGGGGTTCTCCCTAACGATGCCCGGTCACTCGACAATGCGGGTAATGCGTGCGCCCAGTCGATTATTAATCTGAACCAGCTGACACTCGGCAATGACTTTGCCGCCAGCTTTTACCCGAACCGGCTGCTCAATTGGCCGATCCAGTTCAAAAATATGGCCCGCCTGCAGCGCCTGCACCTCTTGAGCACTGAACTGTTGTCGGCCTACTTCAAAGACCAGGTCAACTTCAATGTCCGACAGGTCTATGGGGTTCTGGTCATGGTGCATCTGGTCGTTCGCCATGGGATCCATCCTGTGCTTGATGGTAATTTGTGAGTCTGCTGCTTCACCGATAAAAGCAGCGTCCGGACCTACCCGAATAATCAGCTGCTGACCGGTAACGTGATAATCAAAAAAGACAATGTCGTTTACGCCCAGATTGCTGGCATCATCGCTGGAGACTTTCGTGCGGCCAAGTTCCAGAGCTGCCCACACTGGTATATCGGGGGTATGCTCGGGAATTTGAGCAGGCAATAGCTTGAGCAACTCTACGACAATGGGTGTACTTTGTACGTAGACAGGGTAATCTCGACCGCCAATATGGATATTCATGGCCAGTTCAGCGGGTTCTGATTGGGCAGCATTAGCGGTCAGATCAGTAAATTTGATGGCAATGCCCAGGCTTTGCATCAGCCCTTCCAACAACTTCTGTAACCTGGCTTCCAGTGCTGCCAGCATCAACTCTTTGGGCAATTTGAGCAGTACCTTGCTGTCCACGCTGGCAGGCATCATTCGGTCGATCAGGGCGGCACCGGTAAACAATGATACCGGCTGATGATTGATTTCAAACATCAGACAGTGAGCTGGCATATCTTCTATTGTGTTGCTGCCAAGAGAGATATCCCAGCGCTCTTCGTTAATCTGCAAGGCAAACTCGCTGCTGCGCTGGCCAAGGACCTGGCTCAACAATAACTGCGTTGGCGAGACGGAGGGAAAATCGAAACGTGCTTCTGCCATGGTTCAGCCTATGCCCGGTCGTTTCTGGATGAGGAGTCTTGATCGTTATTATCTTCAGCTACGTACTGATCGCGTGAACGACCATCGCTGTCTTGATTGTCGCTGCCGGACATATTGATATTGACTTGAACCCTGTCGTTGGAAAATCGCTCTGCCAGCATTTTTTGCAAACTGGCTTCATGTTGTGCCAGGAAGTTACCCGCTTCGGCAGACGACGTGTTCATCACCACAGTAAGCTCACCACCTTGGCGCTGGATGCGGATCTCGGTGCCTGGCAGAACGCTGTCTTTCAGGGTGATTCGAACTTCTGCACCGTTAATGGCATCTTTTGCGCTGACCTGAATCTGGTCTGCCAGTTTTTGCAAGGCGGCATCGATTTCTTTAACGCTGTTGACCTGTTGAATTTCACGCAGCTGGGCATCGGCCTTGATTTGGTTTTGAGCGTTGTTCAGCACAATATGCTCAGAGCTCTCACGGGTATCACGAAACTTGTTGTCGCTGTTTTCTTCGCCCCGAGAGCCTCGCTCCTGGCGTCCTTTGACGATTTCTTTGGAGGATTTGTTGCGCTCAGCCAGCAGACTTTCCAGGCTCTGTTCTTTTTTCTCGTCAGCGGTTTTTTCTTTTTCTTTGGTCATACGTTTGGCAAATTCACCGGCTTGCCTTTCTGACACTCTCTGACTCTGCTGCTGGTTCTGCTGGTTGAAGTCCTGCCGCTGGGTAGGTGGTGCTGATTGGGTACTATTATTGTGATTCACACCGTGGGTTGACATAGTGACTCCTATTCCTTGGCTTTGCCGGTAAACTCTTCCATTTCCAAGTCTTCAAGACGACTGGCCTCTTTGGCAGCCTCCTCGTCCTGCACCTTGCAGAATTCCTCAAACTTTTCCACGGCTTGTTTCGCTTTGTAGTGCGCCTGGCGAGCGCTCTCAAGTATCTGTTCTGCCTGGGCCACCTGTTGTTGTGCAACAATTACCAATTGTTGTGCTTCGGTAATGGCCTGCTCAAGGGCAACGTCTTTATCGCGCATCAAGGCGACTTTTTGCTTCAGTCGGTCCAGGTCGTGCTGCTGGACGCTGGTGTTCATAATGTTATCGTAGAGTCGTTGCTCTTCTTGACTGCGCCACAGGACATAATCCTGCAGCTCCTGCTTGCGCCGCTCCACCTCCTGCTTACGTCGTCTCAACTCCTGTTGGGCCAGTTCCAGTTCGTGCTGGCAGCGCCTGACTTCGCGCTCGGCCGACTCTTCGCGGATGTTTTTTACCTTCAGCAGATCGTGGAGCATACGGTCAGTAACCTACGATTTGCTGAAGCTGGGCGATGGTCTGGTTTAACGGCACCAGCTCGTCTGTGCGCTGCTTGAGAAAAGCGCGGATAGACTCGATTTTGCGAATGGCTTCATCGGCCAGTGGGTCTGCGCCCTGCTTGTATTCACCGACTTTGACCAGCAATTCGATGTCTTCGTATTTGGACATTAACGCCCGGGCTTTGTTGACCGCAGCACGATGATCTTCGGTGGTGATGGCGTTCATTACCCGACTGGCACTGGCAAGCACATCAATAGCGGGGAAGTGACCGGACGCGGCCAGCTTGCGCGAGAGAATGATATGGCCATCCAGAATGGATCGGGTTTCATCGGCTACCGGCTCGGTCATATCATCGCCTTCAACCAGAACGGTGTAGAGGGCAGTAATCGAACCCACGTCCGACATGCCAGAGCGTTCCATCAGTTTGGGCAACGTGGCAAAAACCGAAGGCGGAAAACCTCGACGGGTAGGCGGCTCGCCAGCAGCCAGGCCGATTTCACGCTGGGCCCGGGCAAAACGGGTAACGGAGTCCATCAGTAACAGCACTCGCTTGCCTTTATCGCGAAAATACTCGGCCACGGCGGTAGCGGTATAGGCTGCCTTGGAGCGCTCCATGGAGGATTTATCGGACGTCGCCACCACGATAACTGACTTTTTGACTCCCTCAGGCCCAAGATCGTGTTCGATAAATTCCCGCAGCTCCCGGCCCCGCTCACCAATCAATGCCAGTACGGTGACGTCTACTTCAGCACCTTTAACCAGCATGGAAAGCAGCGTACTTTTACCACCGCCGGCTGCCGCAAAAATGCCCATGCGCTGGCCTTCACCGCAGGTGAGCACGCCATCGATGGCTTTAACGCCTAATGGAATAGGATGGTCGATGATCTGTCGGGTCAGTGGGTCTGGCGCATCCGCATAAACCGGATAGTGTGCCTCTGGTTCAATGCCGTTGAACGCTTCGGGATTTAACGGATAACCCATACCATCCAGTACATGCCCAAGCAGGTGAGGGCCGACGGCCACATGGTGTACCTTGCCGGTAGGGATGACTTCGGTAGTGGAGGAAATACCCATAATTTCTCCCAAGGGCGATAACACGGTTTCATGCCCCTGAAAGCCCACTACCTCGGCGTAGGATTTGCTTCCCTCAGGATTGTTCGGCGACACCAGCTCACACAACTCACCGATTTTCACGCCCGGCACCGCAGCCTTGATGATCATGCCTTGTACTTCGGTGACACGTCCGCGAATATCAATCAGTCTGCCACCTTCGACAGTTCCCTGAAGCGCGCTGGTTAAATAATTAAACGCGTGTGCCAACTTGATGCCTCCATTATTATTCTTACTCTGGAAATCTATCCAGATGAGACGAGTCAGATGCGACGGAGTATAGTTCTTCTTTGCCCGATGCAATTACAAATAACGATGCCACTTCTGTCTTTCAAAAACCTTTTCGGCCTTAACAGGATGAGCTGAAACGGTGTTGCCAAATTAAGTGAGAATGAATGGCGCAAAGAGACCAGAAAGCAAAGAAGGGTTGCGAGAACCCTTCTTAAGTGGTGAAAAATGTGGAGGTGTTATGAATTCTATACCATCATTCCCAAGTCGCCGGGGCCACCAGGGCCACCTTGTGGGCGTGGCGGCGGGTTGACCGGCGTGGGTGGCTGGTCCTGCTTGGACTTGTCCAGCTCACTAACGCACCACTCAAGGGTATTAACAAACTTTTCCAACGTAGATTCAAACGAGCCGTAATCACAAGAAGCCAGCACGGAGCGAATCAACAGGACTTCAGTTTTGTCGTGATTTAACGACAGAAATGCGCCCTGCATACTGTGATGTTGCAGATTCATGGCGAGCATTTTTTCAAACAGCTCAGATTTGGCTGAATCGTGGGCATCTACCGGACGAACAGAGGCAACAAATACCAGCGCCTCGTCGTCTTCCAGATACTCCATATTGACAATCAGCGTATCGTCAAAACAGAGGCCGCAAGCGTCGTGTTCGTTGAGTTTGAGTTCTCCCAGGCCGATGCTCTGGGCAAAGTGTTGTAGATGTTGTTCTACATTCTGCTTGAAAGACATCAGGCCCTTCCCTCCACTGATTTATTGTTCATAATTGAGCAGTTTATTTTTGATAATCTCTTCATACTCTAGACACTATATATAGCTCAGACATTACGCGCGTGGAAAAAATCCATAGATTTAATCGGCGTGTTCCCGAATTTCATAAAAAGCCGCAATCATTTTCCAGCAAGCGAATGGCTGGACTGGGAAAAGTAAGTTCGTTGCCGGCAAGATACGAAGCGATAGTCTTGTTATCATCGGCATGTTGAGCACTGCGACAGAGTCAATGAGTCGGCTCGGTGAGCGCACACATATTTGAGCGTACATATATAGAAAGTGGAAAGTGATTTGTGATTGATGATGCCTTGTGGATGGAAGAAGCCCTGGTTGAAGCGGCAAAGGGTCGCGATTTGGACGAAGTACCGGTGGGAGCAGTGGTAGTCAGAGACGGGCAGGTGATCGCCCGGGCCTGTAATCGACCGATCTCTTCGTGTAACCCGGTGGCTCACGCGGAAATCCTGGCGTTGCAACTGGCAGCCGAAGCTATTGGCAACTATCGTCTGGTGGACTGTGATCTCTACGTAACACTGGAGCCGTGTACCATGTGCGCTGGTGCCATTGTTCACAGCCGTATTCGACGTCTGGTTTATGGTGCTTTGGAGCCAAAGGCCGGGGCCGTGGTTAGTGTCACCCAAGTGCTGGAGCAACCGCAGATGAACCATCGCGTTGCAGTGGTTGGTGGCGTTCTGCAAGACCGGTGCAGTGAGATGATCAGCGATTTTTTTCGCGCCCGACGCCAGCAGCTGCGCAACCTGAAAAATACACTGCAATAAGTTGCAATAAGAAGCACCGACCGACTCATAACACCTCTTTAGCAGCTTGTAGCTGACTTGTGCATCACTTTCGGGGGCGCAAAAAACTGGCAGTTGGCGCAATGGCCAACTCTGATTCTGCTTAATCGTTGAGCACCTGAGGGAATCAGCGCGCCGTGTTTCAGACGCTCAGGCCTGATAAATAAGCCGCGACAACTGGTTTCCAGAGGCGGGTTTCGATTATGATAACTGGCTTTTGATCATCTACCAGAGTTGCGAGGCTACGGCGTAAGGGCTGGCTGGTAATCCGGTCAGGAAGCGGTCATCTGTGCAGCCCTGCTGGTGTTTAACGTTATTTGCCGATCAATCCTTGCCCCGGCGCCTCAATGTTTAACGCTTTAATCAGGCCTGAGGACAGACCAGAATATGCTGATATTGCGTGGTGCTCCTGCACTTTCCCCGTTTCGTAATCATAAGCTCCTTTCCCGGTTGCAAGGCGCGGTGCCTGGAATCTCTTGTGTGGTTGCTGAATTCCAGCATTACGTTAACACCCATTGCGAGCTGACGGACGAACAGGCCGATATCCTTGCCAGGTTGCTGACCTACGGTCCGAAAATCCCCTCTGTTGAACCCGATGACGCTCCCTGGCACGGCCAGTTTTGGGTGGTTCCGCGCCCGGGCACTATTTCTCCATGGTCCAGCAAGGCATCTGACATCGCCCGCAATTGTGGTCTGACTGAAATTCAACGCATTGAGCGGGGCATCTGTTTCACGGTGTTCGCCGATGCTGCCCTTGATGCAGCCCAGCAAGCGCAAGTTGCTGCCTTGCTGCACGACCGGATGACTCAGGCGGTGCTGCGCCGTGAGCGTGATATTGCCACTCTGTTTGTCCAGTCTGAACCAGCACCCATGACCACCATCGCCGTGCGGCAAGAAGGACGTGCAGCGCTGGTTGCTGCCAATCACGATCTCGGACTGGCGCTGGCTGACGATGAAATTGATTATCTGCTGGAAAATTACGGCAAGCTGGAACGTGACCCCACGGATGTGGAGCTGATGATGTTTGCCCAAGCCAACTCAGAGCACTGTCGGCACAAGATTTTCAATGCTGACTGGAGCATTGATGGGACCAGACAGGATCTCTCATTGTTCCAGATGATTCGCAATACCCATGCCTTGCACAGCGAAGGTGTGTTGTCGGCGTACAAAGATAATGCCTCGGTGATTGAAGGCTTCCGGACACATCGGTTTTATCCGGCAACCGACAGCCGCGAGTATGGTTTTAATGAAGAAGCCATCCATATTCTGATGAAGGTGGAAACGCACAATCACCCAACCGCTATTGCGCCTTACGCTGGAGCGGCCACTGGCGCTGGTGGGGAAATTCGTGATGAAGGGGCTACCGGCAAGGGAGCAAAACCCAAGGCTGCGCTGACTGGATTTACCGTCTCGAATTTGCGTATTCCGGGCTTCGAGCACCCCTGGGAAAATGATTACGGCAAGCCAGAGCGTATTGCTTCCGCGCTGGATATTATGATCGACGCTCCCCTTGGGAGTGCCGCCTTTAATAATGAATTCGGTCGTCCCAACCTCTGTGGTTACTTCCGCACTTTTGAAGCTGGCGTCAACGGCGTTGCCGGCTACGAAGTGCGTGGCTATCACAAACCCATAATGCTTGCCGGCGGTCTTGGCAACATCAAGGCAGAGCATATCGAAAAAGCAGAAATTCCGGTGGCTGCCCAGCTGATAGTGCTTGGCGGCCCAGCCATGCGGATCGGTCTGGGTGGGGGCGCAGCCTCCTCCATGACTTCCGGTCAGGGTCAGGAAGACCTGGATTTTGCCAGTGTGCAGCGTGGCAACCCGGAAATGGAGCGACGTTGCCAGGAAGTCATTGACCGATGCTGGCAGCAAGGGGAGCACAACCCCATCGCTTTTATTCACGATGTTGGCGCCGGCGGTCTGTCCAACGCGCTGCCTGAACTGGTCAACGACGGTGGGCGCGGCGGACACTTCCAGTTGCGCGCCATTCCTAATGATGAACCCGGCATGTCGCCGCTGGCGCTGTGGTGTAATGAGTCGCAGGAGCGTTATGTGCTGGCTGTAGCGCCAGACGATCTGCCGCGTTTTGCTGCCATCTGCGAACAGGAGCGCTGTCCTTACTCGGTGGTGGGTGAAGCTACGCAAATGCAGCATCTGCTGGTGGCGGACAGCCACTTCAAGAACCATTCGGTGGATATGCCGCTTGACGTACTGCTGGGCAAGCCACCCAAAATGCACCGAGAGATCCAGCGTCAGTCTTTTACTCCGGAGCCACTGGACCTGACCGACGTGAAGTTGCTCGACGCCATGGAGCGAGTGCTCAAATTGCCCGCGGTGGCCAGTAAAAACTTCCTGATTACCATTGGTGATCGCAGCGTTACCGGCTTGGTCAGTCGGGATCAGATGGTAGGCCCGTGGCAGGTGCCGGTGGCTGATTGTGCGGTGACCGCCAGCGGCTTTATCGGTTATACCGGCGAGGCGATTGCCATTGGTGAGCGCACGCCACTGGCATTGATCAACGCTCCAGCCTCCGGACGCATGGCCATTGGCGAAGCCATCACCAATATTGCTGCTACCCGGATTGAGAAACTCAATGACATCAAATTGTCTGCCAACTGGATGGCAGCGGCCGGTCATCCGGGTGAAGATGAGAATCTGTATGACACGGTTAAAGCGGTGGGTATGGAACTGTGCCCGGCGTTGGGCATTGCCATTCCCGTGGGCAAGGATTCCATGTCCATGAAAACCCAGTGGCAGGACGGCGATGAGCACAAAAGTGTGACCGCTCCACTGTCGTTGATTGTTTCAGCCTTTGCTCCGGTTCAGGATATCCGCCAAACCGTAACGCCTGAATTGCGTACCGATCAGGGCGATACCGCTCTGTTGCTGATTGATCTGGGCCGTGGCCACAACCGATTGGGTGGCTCTGCATTGGCCCAGGTTTATGGGCAAATGGGTGACACAGCTCCAGATGTCAACGCTCCCCAGGATATTAAGGACTTCTTTAACGCCATCCAGAATTTGCTTACCGAAGACCTGCTACTGGCCTACCACGATCGCTCTGACGGTGGTTTGTTCACCACCTTGATGGAGATGACCTTCGCCGGCCACACTGGCATTGCCATCGACCTGGACAAACTGACGGACAACCGTCGTATGGTGCTGCCAGCACTGTTTAGCGAAGAGCTTGGTGCAGTGATCCAGATTCGTCATAAAGACCGAGGGACAGTCAAGGATATTCTGGCCCAACACGGCCTTGGTGCCTGTTCGCACACCATCGGTAAACTGGCTCCCGGTCAGCGAGTCAGCTTCCGCTTTAACGGCACCGAGCTGATCAGCGAGAGTCGGATAAAATTTCAGCGCTGGTGGTCCGCGACCAGTCACCAGATTCAGGCTTTGCGAGATAACCCGACATGCGCCCAACAAGAGTATGACAACTTGCTCGACGACGGCGACCTCGGACTGCACGCCTCGTTGCCTTACAACATTGCGCTGGACGTTGCTGCGCCCTTCATCAACACAGGCGTGCGCCCGAGCGTAGCCATTTTGCGCGAACAGGGTGTGAACGGTCAGATGGAGATGGCGGCCGCGTTTGACCGGGCAGGCTTCAGGACCGTCGATGTCCACATGAGTGAAATTCTGACCGGCAGCCGTGTTCTGGATGAATTCAAAGGTTTGGTGGCTTGTGGTGGTTTCTCTTACGGCGATGTATTAGGTGCTGGTGAAGGCTGGGCCAAGTCCATTCTCTTTAACGAGCAGGCCAGGGAACAGTTTGCCAGTTTCTTTGATCGTCGTGACAGTTTTGCTCTGGGCGTTTGTAACGGCTGTCAGATGTTGTCTAACTTGCATGAGCTGATTCCCGGTGCACAACACTGGCCGCATTTCGTCCGCAATCAGTCTGATCAGTTTGAGGCGCGGTTGGTTATGGTGGAAGTACAGGAAAATTGTTCGATTTTCTTTCAGGGCATGGCCGGTGCTCGTATGCCTGTCGCCGTGGCGCACGGGGAAGGACGTGCTGAGTTTGCTGGTCTGTCTGACTTGGCGTGTTTGGCCGCTAGTGGTCAAGTGTCGCTGAAATATGTGGACAATCAGGGCCACCCGACTGTCCGTTATCCCTACAATCCCAACGGTTCAATTCAGGGCGTGACTGGCCTGACATCCGTCGATGGTCGGGTAACGATCATGATGCCACATCCTGAGCGCGTATTTCGTAGCGTGCAGCACAGCTGGCATCCGGATCATTGGGGTGAGGACGCGCCGCTGATGCGTATGTTCCGCAATGCTCGGGTGTGGGTGGGTTAACCAGGGAGTGCTCGTGCTGGCGTGCGCCAGTACGAGCCAATCTTTGGGAGAGTCCAGCTAGCGCGAATCAATCAGGCCGTATTTATCCTTTAATATTGCAACAATCTCTGCTTTGGGGTTGGCCGAAATCGTCAGCGTGCGGTCGGTGATTTTTTCTGCCATGCGAACATACGTGGCAGATAACTCCATAAATGCCTGTCGGGGCAGCGCATGGTCACGGGCCAGTGCTATTCGCTCTGACATCCTGTCTTTATTCAGTAAAATATCCGGATCTGGAAAGTGGTTAAGCAGGAACTGACGAAAGCTCTCTTTGGAGTTTTCGACAATCTGGCCACGTCGGTATGACGGCCCATCCCAGATTCTCGATGAGTCAGGCGTGCCCACCTCATCCATATAAATCAGTTTCTCCCGGCCGTTGGCGTCAGTGACGTAACCAAATTCAAACTTGGTATCAACAAACACTTGGTCAAGCTCGGTCAAAGCGTGGCTGATCACATGAAAACCTGCCCGCAGCAAGTTCTCGTAGCGATCAATATCTTCTGGGCAACGAAAATGAAAGGCGCGATAGTGGGTTTGCAGATCGTGGCGAGTGATGTTGACATCTTCTGCTTCAGGAATTCCCGGAATACCTTTGAGCACCCCCTTGGTCGAGGGCGTAATAAGCAATTCCGGTAGTTTCTGGTTTTTTTCCAGTCCTGGCTGCAATTGCATTCCGCAGAACGTGTGCTCGCCCTGACTGTAGGCACGCCATAAGGAGCCGGTGATGAACTGACGACCGATGGCTTCAATCATTACCGGGCGTGCTTTTTGCACAATCCAGACCAGCGGGTGGGGAATATCCAGAATGTGGCTGTCCGCCAGACCGTGCTCTTTAAAGCAGTGAAACCAGTGGTTGGAAATGGCGTTAAGCGCTGCTCCCTTGCCGGGAATGCCGCTCAGCCCGTCTTCGCTGTGCCAGAGGCAGTCAAAGGCGCTGATGCGGTCGGAAATCACCATAATGGCCAGTGGGGCATCGGGAGCAACGTCGTAGCGTTGTTCCTGAATTAAACGTCTACTGTCGTTTTCAGCTAGCCAGTAGACCGAGCGGACTTTGCCTGCATGAACCGGAAGGTTGGTGCGAATGGGGAGATCGTTATTAACGGCCAGAACCTGATCGGCAAGACGCATTGTCACTCCCCTGCGATGAACGATTGAACGGTAGGTTCATGACCTGCCTGTGGCGCGTCCGGCAAATATGACCAATCCGGTTCGGAATCATAGCAAAGAATCTTGTCGGACTGTACAGGAAAAATGCTTGTTTTGTGCACGGGCACAACGATGGCTAAGCCTGGTGCGTTGTCATGGGTTTTATAACTATTTGTTATTAATAATCACCAGCAATATTTTCCTCTGGCGAGCATGAAAAGTGGTTTTCGAGAGCATAAAAAAAATTTTATACACAAATGTCAAGTAATTGACGTGTATTTTCTACTCGCCGCATAAGTTACTGATTTTCTGCATTCTTATCATAAGTTCATGAAAAATAAGAGGAATTAGTTGGTTAAAAAATAACCAGTTTGATAAGGTGGTAGGAAACATCGGTCTTTGTGACTCGTTGCCGATGTTCATCCACAAACTTATCCACAGATTTTGTGGGTAAATCAATATTGCCCCAACTGGCCCTAACCAGTGGGGGGATTAATTACTGAATCGCATTAAAGTGGTCTGTTTTGCTGTCGGCACATCCACCGGTATACGGAAGCGAAGTGAGCAATTACGCAACGTTGGGCGGTATTGGTGGTTAATAAACGACCAATTAAAATTTCTGCCAAGACCTTACTGCACAGTGAAAGTATCATTATCATTTCTCGACTCAATCGATACGGGAAGTTGCAAAGTGAGTAATGTCATGAATGAACAAAACATTGTGGTGGACGTGACCGAAGCCAATATTCAGGAGGTGCTTCAGCAGTCTGTGGACCAGCCAGTACTGCTGTACATTGGCATGGACAGCGACCCGACTTGCCAGGCACAGCTGGGCGTCCTTGAGCACTTGGCATCCGCCTATCAGGGCAAACTTATCCTGGCCAAACTGGCTGTCGAAGCTGAGCCCATGTTGGCCCAAGAGCTGGCTCGTTCGTTGAAAATCAGAGAATTGCCAGGGCAGGTGATTTTGCACGACGGGCGACCAATTGAGGTATTCAGCGGTCCGCAGTCGGAAGATACTCTGCGCGCAGTGCTTGATCCACTGACCATGAGTCCGGCAGAGCTCGTGGGTCAGCAAGTGTCGGCACTTATGGCTGAAGGCCAGGCAGAAGAGGCATTGACGCTGTTGCAGGGCATTTTGGAAGATGAGCCGGATAATCACGGCTTACAGGTGTTGCAAGTTAACCTGTTGTTGGAGTTGGGCCGTATCGACGAGGCCCGTCAGTTGCTGGCCACGTTACCGGAGGACACTCCGGGCATCGCTCAACCCAGGGCCAAGCTGTCGTTTTATGAGATGGTGGCTGACGCTCCAGCACGCAATGTACTGGAGGCCCGACTGGCAGAAAACAACGATGACTACGAAGCACGCTATCAACTCGCCATTCGAATGGTTATCGCCGATGAAACCGAACAGGCGCTGGAACAACTGTTATCAATTGTACGTCGTGACCGGACATTTCGTGACGATGGCGCCAGACAGCTGATGTTGCAAGTGTTTGACCAGTTAGGGCAGGGCAGTCCCATCGCCAAGCGCTACCGGGGCAAACTGTTTGGTTTATTGCACTGAAGTAAACGACGAGGAGCGTCAATGCTCCTCGCTGTTCTGGTTTACGCCAATTTGGTTTCTGGCAGTTTTTCACTGGCTGCTGAAAGCGCCTCTTCACTCAAGCCACCCAGTGACTCCATCAGCTCTTCCAGCATCTGCTGTAGTGTCAGTGTCATTAAGGTAAAGTCCGCATCAAACTGCTCGGCAGCGGTTTCAGCATTGACTTCATCAAGCTGATCCTGAATGGCATCGGTAAATTTCAGCTTGCGAATCACCAAGTCATCACCCAGCACAAAGCTCAGCGAATCATTCCAGAGCAGAGCCATTTTGCTCACCTGTTTGCCCGCCTGCAGGTGCACATCAACCTCTTCGCCAACCAACTCCTGTTTGCTGACCTTTACCTGTCCTCCTTCGTCGCCCGGCTCACGCAGCTCGCACTCATCACCCAGCACCAGATGATCCGGCAGTGGCGTCTCTCCGGCCAGCCAGCGCGTCATGGCATGGGAAGGCAGGTTTTTCAGTGGTGGATTAGCAATGGGCAGACTGCCGAGACATTCGCGCAGGCAGGAAGTTAACTCTTCTGCCTTTTTAAACGACGATGCATCAACAATTAGCCAGCCCTTGTTCGGGTCAATATAGGCAAACGTGGTCTGGCAGCGGGAAAATGCTTTGGGCAGCAACTCCATAATGACATCGTCTTTTAATGTCTTTTTCTCTTTGCCGAATACCTGACGGTCTTGTTCCAACTCAATCTGTTCGATCTTTTCTTCAAGAACATCTTTGATGACGCTGGCCGGCAGGATTTTTTCCTCTTTACGCGCCGCCACCATAAGGAAGCCATTGCCCGCGTGGGTCAGCATTTCGCTGTGTTTGCCCAGTGGCGCGACCCAACCATAAGAACTCATGTCCTGACTGTTGCAACCGCGAAAGCACTTTTGCTGCAAACGCTCTTCGAGTTCTTCGGCCGTGGTGCTAAAAGGCTGGGTAAAGCGATAAAAGATAAGATTTTTAAACCACATGGTTGTTGCGACATCCTGCTTTGGAAAAAGCACATGGTAGCAACTCGTTGGAGAAATAGCGCCTGCACTGGGCCTTAAAAAAATATTTGCTGGCTATTGCGTCTCAAAAGACGAGCTGCTTATAATGCGCCGCGTTGTTGAGGAGCTGCCCTGAAAAACAAGGAGCGCTTCACTATGCAGGGTGATTAGCTCAGCTGGGAGAGCATCTGCCTTACAAGCAGAGGGTCGGCGGTTCGATCCCGTCATCACCCACCATCTGGAAACTGGTGTCTTGAAACTGGAAACCAGACAGCGGACCGGTAGTTCAGTCGGTTAGAATGCCGGCCTGTCACGCCGGAGGTCGCGGGTTCGAGTCCCGTCCGGTCCGCCATTTTCTGTGACGGATAGCAAGCGGACTTGCTATCGAAGGAATTTCTGGTAGAGTCTTCCTCCCGTACTTATGGTGTCGTCACCGGTTTTACGAAAATCTTTTGCGGACCGGTAGTTCAGTCGGTTAGAATGCCGGCCTGTCACGCCGGAGGTCGCGGGTTCGAGTCCCGTCCGGTCCGCCACTATTCTTGTGAAGATAGTATTATTGTGACGTTTATTTGGGTGATTAGCTCAGCTGGGAGAGCATCTGCCTTACAAGCAGAGGGTCGGCGGTTCGATCCCGTCATCACCCACCATCTGGAAACTGGTGTCTTGAAACTGGAAGCCAGACAGCGGACCGGTAGTTCAGTCGGTTAGAATGCCGGCCTGTCACGCCGGAGGTCGCGGGTTCGAGTCCCGTCCGGTCCGCCACTATTTTTATGAAGCATTTCTTATCTTGTGAAATCTGCTTCTGGTGAAGATAGCATTATTGTGACGTTTATTTGGGTGATTAGCTCAGCTGGGAGAGCATCTGCCTTACAAGCAGAGGGTCGGCGGTTCGATCCCGTCATCACCCACCATCTGGAAACTGGTGTCTTGAAACTGGAAACCAGATAGCGGACCGGTAGTTCAGTCGGTTAGAATGCCGGCCTGTCACGCCGGAGGTCGCGGGTTCGAGTCCCGTCCGGTCCGCCATTTATTGCGAAAATTTTAACCCTTACGATAACTGTCGTAAGGGTTTTGTCGTTTATAGAGCCTTAAAACAAAGGGTTAAACGCACTTCACCGAAGTTTTCACACTCCCCGCAAACAAGCTATTTTCCCCTGTTTCTCTTAGTAAAAATGGAAGAGCTTGTCCTTCCTAGTCCTCCACTTTTTTTGTATCTCAATATCGGTATGTTAGTTTGAAATTTTCCGGAGATTGCGCCGGTGGTTCGCAGGCGTTTTTCCGGTAGGAACTCGGAACCAGATTCGAAATGTCTTATTATAGATTCCGATGTATTAGAGGGAGTCTTACTATGTATTCTGCCATTGAACTGAAGGATTTTTACAGTAGAGAGTCCATAGCTGTAAATTCATTTAATTGCTCGAACAAACAGAAGTGTATTAAAGCTGCTAAATCACGACCACTCTATCATGGTGCGGAAGCACACGTTGGTTCCAAGTATGGTGAAGTGTTAAGAATAGTAGTGGTGGCCCTGGATACTGGACACGAGCCAGCGGATTTGGAACAAAGACGGACCATTATCGAATGTTTGTGGGGTAAGCAGTTAAATCCACATATGAAAGGCACTACAGAATTGATTCAAGGCTTACTAAAAGGACAGCTTGAGGAAAATACGTCTCCACATCCATTTTATGCAATGATCAATGCAGCCAAATGCTCCGGAGCTGACGGGAAAAGAGATATGGTTCCAGATGAGCTCTATGCTCACTGTCGACCTTTTGCTCTTAAGGAGATCGAATTGTTGAACCCGCAACTCTTGGTAACTCAAGGTAAAAAGGCTGCTGCCGTTTTGTCTGCACCACAGATACCGATAGAAGAGCTTATTACTATTGTCGGCGGGATTACAGAGGATAGAGAGATACAGCAATGGTTGATTTCCTTTGGTAGGCAATATCTTCGTGCTTATTCACTGGAAGAAGATAATTATGTACCTGTTTTGGAAGTACCACACCCATCTTCCCGGAATGGTAGTTGGACTCTCTTTAAAAACATTGCTCTTGCGCCTGTACTAAGTCTGATCAAAGGTTTGGCTGAAATGCGAGTTACGTCCTAATTGTTATTGTTCAACAATCTTATGGAATGATTTTCCATAGGAAGTACCATCAGTTTTGATGCCAGGTACGAAGACGACGCAACACTACTGCGAGCTTACCTTGGCAGCACTGGAGCTTCGGGTATAAGAAATCACGAACGGTTTGCTACTAATAGGGCCAGCTGAGTATTGGTTAAATTGTGGTTTTACCCGAAGCCACCGATTTGGCTCGGCTTGGACATAGCACTTGACTTCAGTTTCCCGGTTGCGTTGGCTGGCAATCTCAAAGGGTAGTTTTTTTTCAACCAGGAAAACGATTGCATTTGAAGATTGCAATGTCAGTGGATCGATCAATTGGGTGGCTATCTGTTGACTCTGTTGCGACAGATGCGGGGGGGGAGTGAGCTTTGGCACCAGTTTGTGTGTGATGATCTCCTGCGCGGAGAAATTGAGGTCAATTTTAGTCCTTAATTCATTATCCAGGACTTTTATCTTTTTAACGAACCTTGGATTTACGATCAAATAGATATTATGTGCGCATTTTATACAACCCACCAACGGATGAGGGACATCGTTAATGATTGGAACAATGTTAGTCTGAATTGACGACCTGTCATTAGAAGCCGGTGCCGGCGGTGGCTGTTGGCCTGGAGGTCCACCCAGGGGCAAAATGGGCAATGGCCCAGAGCCAATAATATGGGCACGGTGGGGATGGACAGACCCAAACCAAGTGGGACGATTACTCATGAACGGTTGAGCAAATGAAACTGTGCCATTGCTAATGTTGACTTTTATACCCGCGATATTGCCGCCAGAAGAAAAAGACACGGTGGTTGAGTTGGGAAGGCCTTGAGTTGATCCGAGTGAATAATTATGCGGCGCGAGTGTAGATGCGAAGTGAATGGGCGGATTAATGGATTGTATACCTTGCAGTAAAGATGTGGTCAACTTGACGTCATAAGGATCATGAAACAACATGAGTTCGCTGTCTTGGTTTACGGTGATTTCCAGTATTACCCCAAGCGTGCCAAGGGATGCGTACTTAGTAGCGACAGATAGCATTGGCGAGACATAAAGCCCACGACCGTACACAGCGGCACTTCGGTTAACAACATGAATATCAAAGCAGGGCTGTCCCATTTTTATTCGTTTGGCTTTATCAGGCTCATGGAGTGACCCTCCTCGATACAGCAAGCCAGAAGCTGTTTTCAGCTTGCCCGAATTGAACATCTTTTGCAAAGACAGTTCCTGTGCCTTTGCTTCAAGCGGCATGGAGAAAATGGTTTCCACCAGGGAACTGTCCATATCTTGCATGAAGTTAGGGAGCGTTCCCTCTTTGTTGACGTGATGGACGATTTCGTATTTCCAGGCGTCGACTCTTATACGCACAAAATCCCTTAGCGCATCTGACGACAATTGACGTATATCCGCTGGATATCTGGCGCTATTGTTGCGGTGATAAAACGAATAATCACGGTGGATTCTGTCCGATAACACCTCATAAGTCGTTGGCTGCAGTGGAATGCTGAATGCATTGGTAATGCACTCTTTAATGATTTCCTCCTGTTGTTGCGCACTCAATAGTTTACTGTTGTCGTTTGTTGCGGTCACCGGCAACACTGCGCGGTCCCGGATAAATTTGAAATACTGATAAACCTGTCGGGCACCGGCATCCGGCTCGTGAGCAGTCAGCGCAGCAAGCTGAGCATTAGCAAGGGTAACGACCTGTCCACCAGGTGTGACAAATGTCTGGTTATTATCATTGAGGATGTACTGCTTCTGGCCTGTGGGTCTGATCAGATCATTAAGAATTGTCTGCAGGGTGTCCATCGACGGCATCCTATCAAAACAGCGAACCATTGCGGCAAACACAGAAAAACAGGGCATTAATATCCCTGTCTTGTTTTCACCTGAGTTCTCAGACTACAAGATAACAGAAATGTTCCAAGGCAAGATCGTTGACATCCTCCCGCTCCTAAAGGAGCGGGATTCCTACAGCTAGACGGCGATGCCCCGCCGCAAGAATGGCCTTTTCTGCGTTATTATCACGCAGGTGTTCAGCTCCGTACTCTGAACAAGTCCATTCTCTTATTCGCAAACTTGTTCTACCTCTCGGATTGCTGTCGGAGGTTACTCCGAAGCACGAACAAGTCTGGGTGGAGTAGGCTTCGTTGACGACTTCATACACAACTGAGCGCCCAATGGCTTTACATTTCAGTTGAGTCTTGAGGAGATGTTCACATCGCCAATGAAGACTGCCGCATGCTTGTTTGCCAATGCGGTCGTAAATTTGTAGAGAATAGTAGCAGTGACCCTTTTAACCGCAATATCAGGAGATATCGAAAATGCGGACGGCAAAAGAAGTTAGTTTTCCAGCCTTATCAGGCTGGTCGCTATCCCTCCCAGCACTAAAAGTACTGGGCTTCTCGCGAGGTTTCAGGTGATGCAGCAGTGCTGGTCCGGAGTTTCTTAACTTTCCAGCCAGACGTCACGCGCCCAGTGCCAAATAGATGGCCAACTGTCGTCTGTTACTTCACCGTCCGCCCAGCGCACCACTTCACCCTCTTCAGAAATGCCATAAAACTCATCCCCACTTTCACAGATCGGGATTAATTCCCGAGGCAGTCCCATGGCCCAAGCATTCGCCGCCACTTCTGGCAGATAGGTGTGTGAGTGTGGGTCGGTTACAGTCACCGGCTCCAGGGTGCCGTAGATAACATCACTGACTTGCAGTAGAAATTCCCGCAGCTCCCAGGGCAGTGGCACTAAAATCTGCTCTTCCACTTCAACCAGCTGATCTTCGTCCGGTAACTCCAGTGGGACCGAAACAGTCAGAGCCCGTTCGCGCAGTTCTTCAATTACATCTTCCACAATGAACAACCTCTTTTGTGCTGATTTTTGACCGGCAGCCCAAAAAAAGCAGCGTACTCGGAACTTTTGACTGGATTATCTATCAATAACCAGCAAGTCAACCAGCATAATTAATCATTGGGAGTATCATGAGACCAATTACACTCGCACAGCCTGTCGCGTCGGATTGTGCGGTGCAAGATGTGCAAGACGTACAAAACATACAAAAAAAGTTAGATGCCCTTCACAGATATCAGCAACAGGCCGCGCGGTCGTTGCTGGCTTTTAGTAAGCGCATCAGAGCCAAGCCTGACCACGATCGGGATAATGCCATAAAACGACTGAAATTCCACAGTCCTCCTGGTTGGTGTCTGACGACGAGAGTTCAGCAACGACAGGTAGCTGTCTTCGGTATGACCTTTGAAGAAAAGCGACGACGACTTGAGGAGAAAATTCAGCAGCTCGACCAAATAAACAGCCTGGAAGTTAATAACGATGAGAAGCTGTCGCATTTTCTGGATCGACAAGTGATCACCCCATTTAAATCCCAGTACTGGCTAAAGGCATCTGAGACTGCTGGCGAGAGTATGGCGCTAGAACTGTGTGGTTGCAGTTGGCACGATGGCCAGGTCATTCTCGATCAACTGGAAGTGATAATGGGTCAACCTATTTTCAGGCTGGGAGCAAAATCTGCGACGGAAGGTAATGCGTCAGGTTGTGGGAAACAGGTCTGGGATTTACTGAAACAGACGAAGGCGGATGGCTTATTCTGTCGCGTGATTGCTATCGACGGTTGCGATCCTGGCGTTCTGGCGGCAGATCTGTTGCAAGAAATCAAGGAGCAGTTCAAAGACGGTGGTCACAAGGCAATTGTGATCGTATTCAGTAAAAAGGATGGGGGACGATCTGACCTGGAACAAAATGACAAAATAGAGCGCTATTGGTTTCACCGCCTGCAGGAGTCGAAAAGCATTACCAAATCCTTGCAACTACAGACCGAAATGGTAACTGGTCTCAATGATATGGCCACTAGAAAGTCGAACAAAGATACTGAGATTGCCAGTGCCGTTACCGCTCATAAAGCGCCCAATGGCTGGCGCATCATCACTGGCCAACTTGATGGTTGCACGCAAATTACGTCGATGCGCTTTGATGTGATGAACGAGGCTCTTGACACCATAAACCCTCTACTAATTCCAGTTAACACAGAACTGCAGAAATTCATGAATGAGAATGTGGTCACTCCGTTCAAGAATCAGCAGGCCTATCAAGCCTGTGGCTTACTGGATAACGTCATGGCGTCCATATTGTGCGGATCGACCGTTGCCAAGCGTGCAGAGCTGCTCAAAGATCTCCAGTCAACATTGCAACACACTCTTTACTTGCTGCCGCCACAGGAAGCTGATGCCGAAACCGCGAAAGGCACGGATCCAGTCAAAGGTTGGCTGGCAAACGTACTTTCAGAAGTCAAATTTGTCAGCCTTGATTGCATCGTTGTGGCCATTGAAGCGGATTTACTCAAGCCAGAGATCAAGCTTCCAGCGTTGTTCAGCTCGGTTGAGCGAGCAGTTATGGGAGCTGGCTTGCGTGCCATTGTGTTGATCATGAGTTCAAGCGACACCACGCTTGACGAGTTGTCACCGGATATAAAACGCTTTGATTTTGATCCAGAGGCACAAGCCAGCACCAGGCAGAGGGTCAGGTGGTATTTATTGAATGAAATCAAAAAATGCTGTTCTGATCATGACAAGAATGTTGAGAATATTGACTGGACAAATGCCATCAAAGCTCTGATCAAGGATATAATCTCAGATCCAGAGTCCAGTCGAGCACTTACGAAAAGCGAGATTAAGAAAGTCTGTGTCAAAAAGGCCGAAGAATTTTTCGCTAACTTGATGTGCTACTGCGCCAGTCACGGCCAGAGTCAAATCTCGCAGGATGCCGTTAAGGAATCGCTCAAGAAACCCGCTGACAAACAATTCAAGAAACTGGAGAGGCGAGTGGAGGATTTTGTCCTGCCGGGTCAGGCCTCTTTGACCGCCTTCTTCAGAAGTCACGTTATCAAACACTTGTGCAACCCGGAGATTTTCGCCAGATACGGACTGAACTTCCCTGGCTCGTTTCTGTTGGCCGGACCTCCGGGCACCGGTAAAACCCATGCCCTGAAACAGCTGGCTGAATTCACTGAACTGGCCTTTTTTGAGATGAGCCCCAGCACGGTAGGCAGCTGTTACGTTGATGAGTGCGAGCGGAATATGGCAGACATGTTTAGTGATGCTGAGAAGAAAAAGGGTGCCATTATCATGATGGATGAAATTGATAGTATGCTGCCTAGTCGCCAGCACGGCCTGGCACACTTCAACATTAAGCGTACCAATGAGCTATTGGGTCATATTGAAGCAGCACAGAAGAAGCGTATTCTGGTGGTGGGTACTACCAATCGTCTTGACGCGCTTGATCTTGCGGCCCTCAGGCAAGGGCGTATCGGGAAAATAGTTACCGTCGAGGGGCTCACTCGTGATGGCGCAAGAGAGCTGCTCAAAGCAACGCTGGAAGATTTTTGTCAGCCAGAGACATCGCTTGATTTCACCGCCGCGGTTAACGCCCTGGGCGAAAATCGTCTGGTCGCTGATGTTTATGGTTTTTGCAGCGATCTGAAGATGTTTGCCGCCAGACAGGAGGTCTATCCTCTTACTCAGAAAATACTGGATCAATACCTGCTGTCCGACACTCAAGAACATCGACATGTACCTGAAGCAACGTTAAATGCCCGGTCTTCCGGGGGCTGCGACCCAACGTTTCATCTCGATCCAGGCGAACGACGGCCGGCAGATTTCAAGTAACCACGAGCCTGCCGCTTTTTCGCGGTTGCCCTGGATTTTTTCTTGTGGCATTGGGCGAGTGGCTCTGGTACGTCTGCCACCCTGACTTCGCCATCTTCAAAATAGGGCAGCGGCTCAATGGTCAGTGGCTTTTTGATCAGTTGCCCGATGGCTGCCAGCAGTTTTTTCTCCTCCGGATTCACCAGTGAGATAGCGCGGCCTTTCTGACCAGCCCGACCCGTACGCCCAATGCGATGTACGTAGTCCTGCGGGACTTTGGGCAAATCGTAGTTGATCACCAGTGGCAGTTGTTCAATATCCAGCCCACGGGCAGCCACATCGGTGGCTACCAGGACGTCAAAATAGTTGTCCTTGAAGTCTTCCAGGGTGCGTATGCGCTCATACTGGTTTTTGTCACTGTGAATGGCCTGGGCATTGATACCGTCTGCAACCAGCAGGTCGGCCACTTTGTTGGCCGCTTTTTTGGTGCGGACAAACACCAGGGCTTTGGACCAGCGACCGCCGTGAATCAGATAGCTGAGGATCTCAGGTTTGTCAGGTTGGTCTACTGGGTAGAACGACTGGCTGACTGTGTTGGCGGTCGAATTGGGGTTCTCCACCTCAACCTTGACCGGGTGACGCATAAAGTCGTGAGCCAGCTGTTTGATCTCTTTGCTGAACGTGGCAGAAAACAGCAGGTTCTGGCGTTTGTCCGGTACGCTGACCATAATCCGGGCAATATCATCCTGGAAGCCCAGGTCCAGCATTCGGTCAGCTTCATCCAGCACCAGGATACGCAGACCATCCAGGCGAATATAGCGCCGATTGAGCATATCCATCAGGCGACCCGGAGTAGCCACCAGGACATCCACACCGGCTTGCAGGGTTTGCAACTGCTTTTGCACGTCAACGCCGCCGTAAATGGCAGCAGTCTTGATGCTGGTATAGGCACCATAAGTTTGAAAACTCTCCAGCACTTGCATGGCCAGCTCCCGGGTGGGGACTAACACCAATGCCCGAATGGCTTGGCTGGCACGCATCTGGCTCAGCCGCTGCAAAATGGGCAGCGTGAAACTGGCGGTTTTGCCGGTGCCGGTCTGGGCTGAGGCCATCAAGTCACGGCCAGTCAGCGCCATGGGTATGGCTTTGGCCTGAATGGGCGTGGGCTGCTGGTAGCCGGCTTCGGCAATGGCTTGCAGTAGCGTCTGGTCCAGCCCGAGCGCTGAAAAGGAGGTGTTATTGCTCATGTTGATTACTTCTTGATTACTTCCTGCGCTTGGGTGGGGCAAAGCCGGCATCGGTTGTTGCTGGCGTGTCGCCGGTCGATGTCCGGCGTTTGCCCACGTTTTTACTCACCCGGTGGCGCTGTTTTTCCGTAGTGTTTTTCTTGCCCGGGCCTGTTTTGCTGACTGCCTTTTTCTTACCGGCAGCTTTGCCCGAACTTTTCAGTTTTTTGGGCCCCTGGTAGCTGCCCTTGAGTTCCTTGATGGTGCGTTTCTCAAAGCGCAGGCGCAGGTAGCGCTCAATGCCGGACATGCGATTCCACTCGTCCGGGCCGATCAGCGAAATAGCCAAACCCTGCTCGCCGGCGCGGCCGGTGCGACCAATCCGGTGTACATAGTCATCGCCGTTGCGCGCCATTTCCAGATTGATGACCAGCTCAATACCCTTGATGTCCAACCCGCGGGCGGCAACGTCGGTGGCGATCAGGATATTGATTTTGCCTTCTTTGAGCAGGTTCATGACATGCTTGCGCTCACGCTGATCCATATCACCGTGCAGCATGCCCACCCTCAGCCCCTTGACCCGGATTTTGCCGACAAACTCCTCAGCCCGAGCCTTGGTGTTGGTAAATACCAGTGCTTTTTCGTAGCTTTCGTTTTTCAATAGCCAGATCAGCAGTCGCTCCTTGTGGGCGGTGTCGTCAGCCAGCAGAATCTGCTGTCGGATATTGGCGTGTTGTTCCCTGACTGAATTGAGGATCAGCCGTTGCGGGTCGCGCAATACCTGGCCAATCATCTCCTGCAACGCCCGAGGTTTCAGAGTGGCTGAGAAGAGCAAGGTCTGCCGTTCAGGGCGGCAATCTTCAACAATGCTCAACACGTCGGGACCAAAGCCCATATCCAGCATCCGGTCAGCTTCATCCAACACCAGGTACTCCAGATCGCTGAAGTCGTGGTTGCCGTTGTTCATGTGTTCAATCAGGCGCCCGGGCGTGGCGATAAGAATTTCCGGGTTTTTACGCAGAGTATTGACCTGGTGACGATAGTCCTCACCGCCGACAATCAAGCCAGCCTTCACCCAGGTATAGCGCGCCAGCGCTTCACACTCTTTGAGTACTTGTAGGCCCAGCTCTCGGGTGGGCACCAGGATCAGCCCACGGGTACTGGTATTGTCAGCTTTGTGGGTGTGCATATGGTTGAGCATGGGCAACAGGAAGGCGGCGGTCTTACCGCTGCCGGTCTCAGCGCTGACCATCAGGTCCTTGCCGCTTATGGCCAGCGGCAGGGTCTGTGTCTGTGCCGGAGTAGCCTGCTCAAACCCCAGTTCAGTCAGTGCCTTTTGCACCCGTTCATCAAGAGCCAGCTCAGAAAATAGCAATGGGGAGTTCCTCGGCCGCAGTGGGCTTCGTTGGCAAAATGGGGAAAGCAAATGACCGGTCATTTTATGGCTGATTCGGACAAAAGCCAATATCAGTAGCGGCGTTGTGGCTTTGCCAGTAGCAGAATCGTCGTAAACCGTCGCCTTTATGCCCTCTGGTGCGATAGGACGGGGCGTATTACTATTCGGCGTTTTATTATTGCCTGATCCCCATGCGTTTAGATAAATACTTGTGCCAAAGCACCGAGCTGTCCCGCGCCAATGTCAAAAAATGCTTGCACCGCGGCGATGTGACCTGCGACGGTGTGGTGGTGACCAACAGTGCTTTCAAGGTGTCTGCTGAGTGTGACGTGCGCCTGCTCGGTGAGCCGGTCATGATCCGGGGTCTGCGTTACCTCATGCTCAATAAACCCCAGGACACCCTCTGTTCCAACGTCGATGAATTTTATCCCTCAGTGCTGTCGTTGCTGGGCGTTCCCAAGGCATACTCGCTGCACATTGCCGGGCGCCTGGACGCCGACACGACTGGCCTGGTATTGATCACCGATGATGGCCAATGGTCGCACCGTTTAACCTCCCCGGTGAAAGCGTGCGCCAAACGTTACCGGGTGCAACTGGCTGATCCTCTGACTGCGTCAGACTCTGAGCTGGTGGCAAAGTTTGCCCACGGAATTGCCCTGAAGGGCGAGGCGTCGTTAACACGCCCAGCAACGTTGGAGATACTGACGCCCACAGAGGTGCTGCTGACTATTACCGAAGGCAAGTACCACCAGGTCAAGCGTATGTTTGCTGCCATTGGTAACAAGGTGGTGGGCTTGCACCGGGAGCAGGTGGGCGGAATTAGCCTTGATCCTGATCTTGGAGCAGGGCAATGGCGCTACTTGACTCAGGATGAAATCGCTTCGGTATAGAGCGTTAACCGGGTAAATATCAATGTCGGTTGATTGACGGTTTTCAGGACCAATTCTTTGCATAGAAAATCCGGTGCAAGCAAAGAATGGCTGCCAAGCCATCCTTGTCTGCGTCCAAGGCGATCATAGTAAATGCATTACCGAGGAGATGACCACTCCTGCTGCGACTCCGCCCAGAGCGTCGACAATAGGAGTGTATTTCTCAATAAGCAGTTCTCGGAAGCCTCCCTCTCCACTACGCCACTCATTTAACGCATCGAGTGTTCGGAGATAAAGGAATAAAGGTGTTATTGCGCTAACCAATTTTACTACGCCAAAGAAATGGCCACCCGGACTGCAGGAAATCGTCATTGCCGCAGAAAATACTGCCAATTTAATATATCTTTGATGCAGCGGGCAGTCCGCGTGTTCCCGGAATTCCTGAAATCTTTTTGATTGGCGCCAGGTAAGATCGCCCCGGCACAAAGGACAGGTAAATTTTGCCTCAGCCCATTTAGCGATGCAGGACCGACCAAACACATGCCCGCACTTAAGTGTTGTTTCAGCGTGATTACCTGTTATATCCAGACTTTCCAGACATATAACGCAGCAGTTGTCTGAAAGGGCGTTCATCTTGGCATTCACTCTATTCCTGACCGTTATAAGCTCTCTTATTGCTTTTTGGACATAATGACTGATCATTAAGTTCATTTGCATCAGCAAATGCCCGATGCTGTGGCGAGCGCTGTACGTTTATAAGCTGCCCGGCATAGTGATCTGTCCTGTATAGCCTATATAGCTATATAGATAGTAGATAGCCTATATAGCTATATAGATAGATAGTAGATAGAAGGAAACACTTGGCTAGGCACCAAGAGAGTTGGCAACAGTAAATGCGTGGGAGCAGAAAATGTGAGCTGAAAACCCGATCGGGATGCAAGAAGGCATTGGCTGGTTTTGTCGCAGTGAAATGCCATTCTTGCGTACAGTGACGATCACGTCCTGCGACTGTCGTCGTCAACAAAGATACGACAGGAAACTGCCGTATCTTTTGTCGGTTTTACCTCGATTTGTCGTAAAGCCTCGCCTTTATGCTCTTATACTTTCGGATACCATAGGGCGGCGAGCGTCACATTACTCGCATACCCGGTTGGGCACCTTCGTGGGGTTCCAGAATCCACAATTCCTTGCCGCCTGGTCCAGCGGCCAATACCATGCCTTCACTAACGCCAAACTTCATTTTGCGTGGCGCCAGATTGGCGACCATGACCGTATGTTTGCCGATTAATGCCTCCGGAGCGTAGGCAGATTTGATGCCAGCGAACACATTGCGCGGCTCAGGCTCACCAATATCCAGGGTCAGGCGCAGTAGTTTACCGGCACCTTCTACTAACTCAGCATTGACAATGCGGGCGATACGCAGATCCACCCGGGCAAAATCGTCAAAAGTGATTTCATCGGCCACAGGCTCTTTTGCCAGCCACGGTGATAGCGTTGATGCTGGTTGTTTGGGTTCCATACGGGCAAGTACCTCCTTACTGGCGTCCATCATGGCGGCCACTTTATCGGCATCCACGCGCGTCATCAATGGCTCAAAAGTATTAACCGGATGATCAAACAGCAAGTTCTGGCTATCTTGCCAGGTGAGTGGGGCGATGTTTAAAAACGTCTCGACCTTAAGCGCCATGGCTGGCAGTACTGGCTTGAGATAAATCATTAACAAGCGGAACAGGTTGATGCCTGTACTGCATACGTCGTGTAATAACTGAGCGTTGTCTTCTTCCTTGGCCAGCACCCACGGTTTTACTTCGTCAATCCAGGCATTGGCCTTGTCGGCCAGAGCCATGATTTCCCGCATGGCTTTGCCAAACTCGCGACCTTCGTAGTAACTGGCAATGAGGTGGGCGGCATTTTGGAATTCGGCGGTCAACTCTGGTGCGCTGTTGTTGCTCGAGAGCCGACCAGCGAAGCGTTTTTTGATAAAACCGGCGTTGCGGCTGGCAATATTGACCACTTTGCCCACCAGGTCGGCGTTGACGCGCTGGATAAGATCGTCGGTGTTTAAATCCAGGTCATCAATGCGGTTAGACAGTTTAGCGGCGTAGTAATAACGCAGGTATTCCGGGTCCAGATGCTCAAGATAGGTGCGGGCAGTGATGAAGGTGCCACGCGACTTGGACATTTTCTCGCCGTTGATGGTCAGGTAGCCGTGTACGTTCACGCGTGTGGGCGTGCGATAGTTGGCACCATGCAACATGGCTGGCCAGAACAGGCAGTGGAAGTTGACAATGTCTTTGCCAATAAAGTGGTGGACTTCGCACTGGCTGTCCTTGTGCCAGTACTCGGCAAAATCCAGATCGTCCCGACGCTGGCACAAGTTGTCAAAAGCGGCCATATAGCCGATAGGCGCATCGAGCCAGACGTAGAAGTATTTGCCAGCCTCGCCAGGGATTTCAAAGCCGAAGTAGGGGGCATCGCGGGAGATATCCCAGTCCTGCAGGCCAACATCAAGCCATTCGGCCAGCTTATTGGCAATTTCCTCTGAGATGGTGCCAGAGCGCGTCCACTGCTTGAGGAAGTCGGTAAAGTCAGCGAGTTTGAAAAAGAAGTGCTCGCTCTCTCTAGGCACCGGCGTCGCGCCGGAGATGGCTGAACGGGCGTTGCGTAGCTCGGTGGGTGAGTAGGTGGCACCGCAGGATTCGCAGTTATCGCCGTACTGATCGGCAGCGCCGCATTTTGGACAGTCACCCTTAATGTAGCGATCGGCCAGGAACATCTGTTTTTCCGGATCGTAAGCCTGGACAATGTTACGGCTGACAATATGGCCATTGGCCTTCAGCGTTAGATAGATTGATTCGGATAAACGACGATTCTCGTCAGAGTGGGTAGAGTGGTAGTTGTCAAAAGCCACATGGAAGTCGCCAAAGTCGCGAATCCGTTCCACATTAATGCGCGCCACCGACTCTTCTGGCGTAATCCCCTGTTTCTCGGCGTGCAGACTGATGGCAGTGCCGTGAGCATCATCGGCGCAGACGTAGGTACACACGTTGCCAGAAAGTTTCTGGAAGCGCACCCAGATATCGGTCTGGATATATTCCACCAGGTGGCCCATATGCAATGGACCATTGGCGTAGGGCAGGGCACTGGTGACAAGTATTTTGCGTTGGCTCATTCGATTTAGTCTTGCTGTTAGGCGGTGGAGGGAAAAACAGGAATTCGCCATTATACAAACTGTCTGCCCGAATACCTAATTGCCCTCCAGTCGTGCCAGAGGATTGCCGGGGTATCGCCAATAGCTAATCGACCTTGGCTTTGCCCTCTTCGGGTTGATCATCCTTGGTCAGATCGTCCCTGGTCTCACTGCTTCTGATTTGCTTCCCGACAGGCTGATCAGCGGCGTCCTTTTCCTTTTCCTTGCTTTCAAGTATCCCGGTAATTTCCCTGGCTATTTCTGCTGCCGGTGTGCGCGGTTGCCGCTTAACCAATCCTTGGGGTGCCAACTCCACATGGGAAATGTATATGGGTGATTTCTCTTCCCAGCCTCGTTTGTAGCGGGAACTGACTTCCACGGTCATTTTTCTGTTTTTGGCCTTGCGTTTTTTGTCCTTGCGGAAATTGTCGATTTCAGCAGCGACCCGATCCTCCAGCTTGTCCAAGCCGGAGCCATCTGCCATGGCAACCTGGCAATAAACCTTGTTCTTGTCGCCGTAGAATATGGCCACCTGGCGAGAGCGCACGGTCGATGCAGGGGCGTCCGAGTCACCAATGGTGGTGGTCATCCGATAATCCACCGATTCCTCAGAGCTGACAGAGCCTTGATCGGCCGTGGCGATACTGGTCTGGGACCCGGTTCTTGGCAAGTCATCAAGTGCCGCAGCAGAGGCTGCCTCGTCTTGCCTGGGTAGGCTCTCGAGCGATGGGTTAGCATCGACCGCCGATGTTGTCTCAGTAGAATCGTGAGCGGTCGTCGCGGCAGTGACGGTCTTTGTAGTGACTGAAGTGGTGGCTAATTTGGTATCCGATACGTTGTCATCGCTGCGCACTTGGGCGCTAACTTTAATGATTCCGTCATTCAGGGTGTCCCCTTTCTGCCCATCTACTTTCTGCCCAGTGTCGTTTGTTTTCTGGCTCACGTCTGCTTCGGCCAGCTCCTCCGACCTGAGCTGTTCAGCGGAAGTCGTAGTCTGTGCTGTCTGTTGCAGTGCAGCTGTGTCATCGCTAACCGACTCAGTTTGGCTTGTGGTGCTGGATGCTAGCTGCTTGCTGTCGTGTATAGCTTGCTGGCTCAAGCTTGCTGCGCCAAGGCTGACCGGCACGTCTTGTACAGCGGCAGCCATGGTCTGTTCCGCCTGTTGCGGAGCAGTTGTCACCTCATCGCCCGAAACGGTTTGGATGCTTGATTCCGGCTGTTTATGGTCCGGTATGTTGGTATCCGGCACGGACTCACTGGGGCTGGCTACGGTTGTCTTTTGGGTGGGCCGCTCACCGGCGCCCCCAATGGTCAAGGCGAGAAAGCGGCTTCTGTGAGCTTCCAGTAGACGCTGACTCGCCTTCAGGCGTTCTGTTGAGGTCTTGATCCTGCTCTTCTGGTCAGACATAAAGTCATCCTTGATAGAGGGCCTGACGCTTCGCTCCCGTAAACGACTTTGCTCACCATTGTCGTTTGGTGACGCAGCGGTGAGCATCTGCTGGCTGGCACTGAGCAGTGGCTGGGCAGTAAATTGCTGGAATTGGCCGTGGGGTACCGGGGGCTGAGTTGCGGCAGTAGGAATAAAGGTGTCACTTAGTGGCCTGCAGCGCGAGGAAATTGGGTCACTCATTCTGACTCTCCTGATGACGAAATAGGCGTCTTCATCAGATCATTGAGTATTGAAGAAAGTTTCCTGAATCGGTAATTTATCGACATTTTCCCATCGGTTGTGGTCATGGTTCCGAACGTGGTTGTGGAGGCGGGGCGCGCCTGTCTTTAAGTTCATTTTGTAATCAGCTGACACATTTTTACTGTGTTTTGGCGACAAAAATGCGCTTCTAAGAGTGAAATGTGATTTATGTTTGTTCACCGCCACCGTTAAAATATCAAGTTTGTGCACAGCGGCATGAGAGTCATTGGTGCCTTATACGCATTGTCAGACAGAGAATAAGGTCGCAAACTCATTGGTTTTGGCCGACGACAATGAAGTACTATATAGCCATTTGCCAACGCGTTGTTGGTGGTAATAAGTACGATTGTGCGATATGGACCAGAATCGGGAAGGTTGGTAAGGCGGGTATTGTTGATTACATGACTGACGAGAACAAAGAATATATTCGTCGGCTTAATGCCGGCGCATTACCCTGGCAAGTTGAGCAGAGTGCCCAGGCTGAGCATTCGGCGTTTGCTGCGGACGAAACACAGCAGGCGATGTCTGAAGGTGCCCGGATGAAACCATTACCGGAAGACTTTGCGCCATCGCGAGAGATTCTGGAATTCCTGCAGGTACATCAGGGCGTACCGCTGGAGTTTATCGCCACGGCGTTGGTCGATTTCAAACTTTATTGGCATGAGACCGGGGAAGCCCGCAAAGCCTGGCAAAACAGGTTCAAGTCCCATGTCATTTACCAGTGGAAGCGTAATCAAAGTGAAGCAGGGCAGAGAACACCTCGTTCAACAGTTGAGAAACTTACAGACCGAAGCTGGGCCGAAGGCCTCCAGCTTGACGGTGACTGGGATTAGGCAAGATCTTGACGGCAATGAAAAGACCATGTCGTCCGTGAGTGCTGAGTATGCCGACACCATGAACGCGGTCTTTATGCTCCTTGAAAATGCTTATCCGCTCAAATTCAAGCGTGCCTTTGCCACGGCGGAAGAGGAGGCGCGGGCCAAACGTGTCTGGATCAGCGCCCTGCAAAAATACTCACCTCGTCGTATATTTGTGGCGACCAAAAAAGCCTTGAGCACCTCCCACTTCTTTCCGGATCTTGGTGATATTCGCAAACTGTGCAAGCTGCGTTACGACGAGGTGGGCCTGAAAGAACCTTTGCAGGCCTACTACGAAGCCTGCTATGCGCCAGTGCAGACCCGGGATCATGCCTGGTCGCACATTGCCGTTTATCTGGCGGCGCGAGAAACCGGCTGGACCATGTTGCGTTCCCAGGAGCAGCGCATCGTTTTCCCGGTGTTTGAGCGCAACTATGAAATTCTGTGCAATCGGGTGCTGGACGGGGAAGACCTGGAAGCCGCCATTCACGTCGGTATTGAAGACGGCCGTCGTAAAGAAGCCAGCCGTCGTGCTGAAGAGTTGGCCCGTCAGCAACAAAGAGCTGCTATGGTAGCCCAGGGGATTGACCCTGATAATGGCTCGTCAGCCCGTTCACGGCTCAAGGCCATCTTTGAGTCTTGAGGTTAACATAGGCAGTACAGCGATGATTGCTGTGTGAAAGTGAAACGGTTATGAATACTGGTTTACTCAATGCGTGATTATCAAGATTTTTCCCAATATGATGGAGGCCGTGGAGCAAGTAATAATTTCAGCTTCCAACGACAAGATGTTTCCCGATCGTGGCGCAGTAATTCAGTCTCTGCCCAAGAGAATACAGCTCATTCCAACCTCGCCTTGCCACAACAGGCCTTTTTGCAAGAACAATCCGTCGTTTCTGAGAAATCATTGGGAGACAGGAAAACGTTGGGTGTTGGTCAGGACATGGATTCCATAATGGCACCAAGTTCCGGCAATGATGATATTGATGATGATATATTGCATGCCAATCATCCCATAGGACAGCTTGTTGATGGTACAAGTTCTCTATGTGATAACGACACAGTGCGCCCGCTGGGTCCTGTCATTGTTGAATCAAAAGGGCAGAAGTACAGGCTGATGCAGCTGCCTGACTTTATTAAGCTGCGTGATTTCGCCGAAAGTCAGGATGATAAATGGGGGATCGTGCACAACGACAAGAATAAGAAGCTGCTAGTGGAGTTGAGGCCAGAGGCGTTAAAGCCCGGTGAGAAAGGCACTGGGTTCAACATTGTTCGAACCCATATCGAATGGGATGATATTCATCCTGAGACGCTATTCAACTGTTTGCATGATGCTAACTACCGGAAAGTATGGGACGACAAGATGATCGCCGGGTACAACATCTGCCAGCTGGATGCACGCAATGATATAGGATACTACGCAGCGAAGCCTCACTGGATGATCGCAAATCGTGATTTTTGCAATATGCGTTCCTGGATGGAGTTCACCAACGGTGAGTACATCATCATGAATCACAGTGTGACCCATGCTGACTGTCCTGAGCAGAAAGGGTTTGAACGTGCCCACTCTATTCTGACTGGGTATTATATGAAACCAATCCCTTCTGGCGGGACGAAATTAATCTTCATTTCGCACTCCGACCCAAAGGGTTACATTCCTGCATGGCTGGTGAATAACTTCATGGGTAGCTTTACTCCCACAATAATGGCTAACCTGCACGACTGCGCTCTAAAGTATGCAGATTGGTCAGACAGCCAGTATGGTCCTGACATAAAACCTGCCTGGCGCACGCCTAAAGTTGCCTGGGACGCCGCTTCTAAAGAAAATCTGAATAGCGCTTGACTGACCAAGGGAGGAAGAAAAAGGGAAGAAGAAAAAAGAGAGAAAAAGGACACTCATATTCTCAGTTGATAAATTGATTCTGGCACTACGTCAATAGCGCACACGGTGTAGCTGCCCAATCCATTAAGGATAGCGGCATCGGACCGTTGATTTGCTGGAAAAACAGCTAAGTCCAGCTACGCTGGTTTCCAGCTGACCAATCATAGCAATCAGGCTGACGGATAAATCGAGCGTATTTCATCATGGGGGCTGGGGATAGACAATGTTTGGTGCATCATTCACCTTGGCGAAGCCTCCGGACACTCCTATGGTAACCAGCACTAGTGCTTCAACGTCCGGCGCTGGCAGAGCGGCTGTTGAGAGTGAACCCGGACAGGCAAGCCGGTTTGGCAAATCAGTTCGCAGAAGATTGTCGTTTGATGAGCCCCACTTCCGGGTTGGAGGTGGCGGCAGGTATTCCCCCCCCACGGATTTACGCCATCGACTGGCGAGCAGGTACGTGCCTTATGTCAGGCGTACCAACATCCATTGTGAGACCCATCCGGAACGAGTCAGGGAAAGGGTCACCAATGAATTACGCAGATCAGAGGAAATCCTGAAACGCTTGTTTAAGCGAGCGGATAATCTTGCCTCAACCTATTCTATATATCCTGAGCACACACGACATCTGTTGCATTTGCTGACCCGATGGCGTGAGCAGCTTATTGATCATCAGCAGCTACTGAACAATGGTGAGGCCTATGCACCAAGGAACCCAAGTAAAAAGAATACCCTGGCATCGAATCGGTTGAAGCAGGAGTGGGGGATCAACAGACAAGCCCTGTTACTCCAGGGGTGTTGTAAGAAATTCATCGCTCTTAATTTCCCGGGACTCCGGGAAGGCAATACGCCGTTGTTAGGGGATGACAAAAAAATCGAAATGATTTCAAGACAGGTGGAGTTGATTGATCGCCTGAAAAAAGCAATCACTAATGAGTTTAGTGCACAGAAGGCCGGTGAAACTCCTGCGTCCACAGCCACAGGAGCTAACCCTCCATGGCTGCCTCAATCTGCGGGCGCAGCCAAGGCAGACAGGACAGGAGCCGAAAGTAGTATACCATCGGTTCAGGTTCGGGCTTCTCTTGAGGTTCGGGGGAGTGGCTGGAAGTATCAGGCTGACTTTAGTGAACAATCATCCACAGCAACAAGCAGTTTTCAACAGTACAGAACCATTAACGCATTTATTGAAAACATTAGGGAACGGATGACCCATCCCACCACCACTGCTAAAGCAGGAGCATCCATTAGGGAATTGAACGATGAAGAGCAACAAGACTTAGGGCAAACAGCATTAGCACTCAATCCTTTAAGTCCGGCGCGGGAAGATGAATTATCAACCAATTTAACTAAGTTGGCGCTCAAAGAGAGTTGACTTGTATTTCAGGACACTTCCTGAACACTGGTCGATAGGCAACTGGGCGAATAGATAGAATTGGTTGAGTTGAGATGTAGTAACCAAGATCTGATCTGATACTTTCCGGCACATCGTCGTCTGTACCGTCAGATCAGATCGTTACTTATTCAATTAATTGAATCAAGAAAATTACACAGCTGACTTTGTAATTCGGAAATTTTATTCATCAAACGATGCTGGCTTATCAATTTTATTTTCTTTTGATTGCCTGATTCGGTGAGATTTAATTGAGCTAATTAATGATGGGCTGCGAGTAATAGACTCCTTGTGGGATTCAGGATTACCCAAACGAACGATGAATAGTCAATGTGTTTAAAGGGCGCCTACAGAGTGCAGTAGGTTATCTCGACGGGAGCCCTGTTAAAAAACTCTGCTCTTTTTTTCTCCAAACTTCACTCTTAGGTAATTCCTGCCTTTTCGGATTCAGCTTATTGGCTTCATTAAAAAATGAAGAAAAAAGGGGGATCAATTCGTCCCTGGTCAGGCTAGCCGGTATTTGATCGGACGGTAGTGAAGCTGCGATACGAACGCAGTGTCCTAACTGACTAAACGGTGAAGCATCCAGATACTGACTTTCCTCTATTGCATTGCAGGCATATTGAATAGCTTTGGACAAATGCTCTGACATATCACCCTCTGTACCAGAAATGCATTCGTGAAAGTAACGAATACTGATACACAAGTCCACTTCTGATCCTGTAAAGCCTCTTTTATCAAGTTGCATTTGATCGAACAGATGCCAGTTCATTAAATCGATATAAATATCGGCAACGGCCAGTTCGATCTCCTTGTCGTCGCAGGAGGTGTCGGCCTGGCCACGGCTGCCCTGAGTGCGCAGGCGGGTAAAGATGTCCCGCGCCCGTTCCTGGTTATCTCTACCACCCATGGTCTGGTATAGGCGACCAAGGGACAGTTCGATCTCTTTGTCGTCGCAGGGGGTGTCCGCCTGACCATAGGCAGCTCGGGTACGCAGCTGGATAAAGATGTCCAGCGCTCGTTCCTGGTTATCTCTACCACCCATGGTCTGGTATAGCCGACCAAGGGTCAGTTCGATCTCTTTGTCGTCGCAGGGGGTATCCGCCTGACCATGGGTGGCTCGGGTACGCAGCTGGTTATAGATGTCCAGCGCCCGTTCCTGGTTGCCACTGCCGCCCATGATCTCATAATGCCGACCAAGGGTCAGTTCGATCTCTTTGTCGTCGCAGGGGGTATCCGCCTGACCATGGGTGGCTCGGGTACGCAGCTGGTTATAGATGTCCAGCGCCCGTTCCTGGTTGCCACTGCCGCCCATGATCTCATAATGCCGACCAAGGGTCAGTTCGATCTCTTTGTCGTCGCAAGGGGTATCCGCCTGACCATAGGCGGCTCGGGTACGCAGCTGCGTAAAGATGTCCAACGCCCGTTTCAGGTTGTCCCTGCCGCCCATGATCTGGTAATGCCGACCAAGGGTCAGTTCGATCTCTTTGTTGTCGCACGGGGTGTCCGCCTGACCATAGGCGGCGCGGGTACGCAGCTGGATAAAGATGTCCAGCGCCCGTTTCAGGTTGTCCCTGCCGCCCATGATCTGGTAATGGCGACCAAGGGTCAGTTCGATCTCTTTGTCGTCGCAGGGGGTGTCCGCCTGACCATAGGCGGCTCGGGTACGCAGCTGGATAAAGATGTTCAGCGCCCGTTCCAGGTTGTCCCTGCCGCCCATGATTTCGTAATGCCGACCAAGGGCCAGTTCGATCTCTTTGTCGTCGCAGGGGGTGTTCGCCTGACCATGGGTGGCCAGGGTACGCAGCCGGATAAAGATGTCCAGCGCCCGTTTCTGGTTATCTTTGCCACCCATAACCTGGTATAGCCGGCCGAGGGCCAGTTCGATCGCCTTGTCGTCGCAGGGAGTGTCCTGACCGTAGGCGGCAACGGTACGCAGCTGGATAAAGATATCCCGCGCTCGTTCCAGGTTGTCTCTGCCACCCATGATCTGGTAATGCCGACCAAGGGTCAGTTCGATCACCTTGTCGTCGCAGGGGGTGTCCGCCTGACCATAGGCGGCTCGGGTACGCAGCTGGATAAAGATGTCCAGCGCCCGTTTCAGGTTGACCCTGCCGCCCATGATCTCGTAATGCCGCCCAAGGGTCAGTTCAATCTCTTTGTCGTCGCAGGGGGTGTCCGCCTGACCATAGGCGGCTCGGGTACGCAGCTGGATAAAGATGTTCAACGCTCGTTCCTGGTTGTCTCTGCCGCCCATGATCTCGTAATGCCGACCAAGAGCCAGTTCGATCTCTTTGTCGTCGCAGGGGGTGTCCGCCTGACCATAGGCGGCTCGGGTACGCAGCTGGATAAAGATGTTCAGCGCTCGTTCCTGGTTGTCTCTGCCGCCCATGATCTCGTAATGCCGACCAAGAGCCAGTTCGATCTCTTTGTCGTCGCAGGGGGTGTCCGCCTGACCATAGGCGGCTCGGGTACGCAGCTGGATAAAGATGTTCAGCGCTCGTTCCTGGTTGTCTCTGCCGCCCATGATCTCGTAATGCCGACCAAGGGCCAGTCCATTAATTTTTTTATCTTTCTCTGTTGTTGAGTAATTGTTATACAGGTCCTGAAAAACAGACAGTGCGTCCATTAATCTGTTTTTGGCCTGAAGCGCTCTACCTTTTGCCATCAGCAGGCCTTTGTTGTATGGAGACCGAAGCTGCTCCAATATTTGCAGACAATGATCAAAGTTACCTAACTGGAAGAGTGCTCTCACTCGTATCAGGCTGGCATTTTGATAGTCACGCTGAGAGAGTTTGGAACCTTGAGTTAATATCTCTTCGGCGATTTTGATGGCATGTCGTGGGGCCCGTCTTAAGGACTTAAACCCTTCATCCATTCGGTTCCTGTTACTGTGTTGTGGATCTCCCCCGCCTGATGGATGGATGACGGTTTTTCGAAGGGACAGCGGTGGGCAGGCCTGAGGCTGTCCGTGATCTCTATGATCGTATCTTCCCATAGTGAAAATGGGTATAGAGCTCGGTTGTGCTTCTGGTTGTGAGAATTTTCTCCCTCCTCGGGCAGTATTGAATGTAAGGTGGGGCATTTCTGTGGTGATTTCCATAGGAGAGGGATGGCGAGTGATGAGGGATCGGGTAAGGGGCCGGATTATCCATAGACAATCAACACCAATGAACAGCGGTTATTGTTATTATTAGGACTGTCTCTGGCGCTATTTGTTCAAGCTGAATTCAGCAGTTGATCACGCCTGAGCCATGCCGGCCGGGATAACCTCTGAATCTAACTACTGAACTCTATACCAGCATTTACCCTGATCTGATTAATCGTTGAGCTGCAATAACCTGCTCATTTTTCAAAAATTATGAGGTCGCTTTCGTTAAAATTCGACACCATGCCTGAAATGGACTCAACTGCAGTGCAATACTTTTAATTGAATCAAGCACACAGCTGACTTTGTAATTCGGCAATTTTATTTTCTTTTGATTGCCTGATTCGGTGAGCTTTAATTGAGATCATTAATAATGGGCTGCGAGTAATAGACTCCTTATGGGATTCAGGATTACTCAAACGAACGATGAATAGTCAATGTGTTTAAAGGGCGTCTACAGAGTGCAGCAGGTTATCTCGACGGGAGCCATGTTAAAAAAATCTGCTCTTTTTTTCTCCAAACTTCACTCTTAGGTAATTCCTGCCTTTTCGGATTCAGCTTATTGGCTTCATTAAAAAATGAAGAAAAAAGAGGGATCAATTCGTCCCTGGTCAGGCTATCCGGTATTTGATCAGTCGGTAGTGAAGCTGCGATACGAACGCAGTGTCCTAACTGACTAAACGATGAAGCATCCAGATACTGACTTTCCTCTATTGCATTGCAGGCATATTGAATAGCTTTGGACAAAAGCCCTGACATATCATCCTCTGTACCAGAAATGCATTCGTGAAAGTAACGGATACTGATACACAAGTCCACTTCTGGTCCTGTAAAGCCTCTTTTATTAAGCTGCATTTGATCGAACAGGTGCCAGTTCATTAAATCGGTATAAATATCGGCAACGGCCAGTTCGATCTCTTTGTCGTCGCAGGGGATGTCGGCCTGACCATCATGGTTGGTCTGAGCGCGCAGGCGGGTAAAGATGTCCAGCGCCCGTTCTTGGTTATCTCTACCACCCATGGTCTGGTATAGCCGACCAAGGGACAGTTCGATCTCTTTGTCGTCGCAGGGGGTGTCCGCCTGACCACAGGCGGCTCGGGTACGCAGCTGGATCAAGATGTCCAGCGCTCGTTCCTGGTTATCTCTACCACCCATGGTCTGGTATAGCCGACCAAGGGTCAGTTCGATCTCTTTGTCGTCGCAGGGGGTGTCCGCCTGACCATGGGTGGCTTGGGTACGCAGCTGGATAAAGATACCCAGCGCCCATTCCTGGTTATCTCTCCCACCCATGGTCTGGTATAGTCGACCAAGGGTCAGTTCGAGCGCCTTGTCGTCGCAGGGGGTGTCCACCTGACCATAGGCGGCTCGGGTACGCAGTCGGATAAAGATGTCTCGCGCCCGTTCCAGGTTGTCCGTGCCGCCCATGATCTGGTAATGCCGACCAAGGGCCAGTTCGATCTCTTTGTCGTCGCAGGGGGTGTCCGCCTGACCGAAGGCGGCCAGGGTACGCAGTCGGATAAAGATGTCCTGCGCCCGTTCCAGGTTGTCTTTGCCACCCATGATCTGGTAATGCCGACCGAGGGTCAGTTCGATCTCTTTGTCGTCGCTGGGGATGTCCGCCTGACCATAGGCGGCCAGGGTACGTAGCCGGATAAAGATGTCCAGCGCCCGTTTCAGGTTGTCCCTGCCACCCATGGTCTGGTATAGCCGACCAAGAGCCAGTTCGATCGCCTTGTCGTCGCAGGGGGTATCCGCCTGACCGTAGGCGCCCAGGGTACGCAGCCGGATAAAGATGTCTCGCGCCCGCTCCAGGTTGTCTCTGCCACCCATGGTCTGGTATAGCCGACCAAGGGACAGTTCGATCTCTTTGTCGTCGCAGGGGGTGTTCGCCTGACCATAGGCGGCTCGGGTACGCAGCTGGATAAAGATGTCCAGCGCCCGTTTCAGGTTGTCCCTGCCACCCATGATCTGATAATGCCGCCCAAGGGTCAGTTCGATCGCCTTGTCGTCGCAGGGGGTGTCCGCCTGACCGAAGGCGGCCAGAGTACGCAGCCGGATAAAGATGTCCAGCGCCCGTTCCAGGTTGTCTCTGCCACCCATGATCTGGTAATGCCGCCCAAGGGTCAGTTCGATCGCCTTGTCGTCGCAGGGGGTGTCCGCCTGACCGAAGGCGGCCAGAGTACGTAGCCGGATAAAGATGTCCAGCGCCCGTTCCAGGTTGTCTCTGCCCCCCATGGTCTGGTAGAGCCGACCAAGGGCCAGTTCGATCGCCTTATCGTCGCAGGGAGTGTCCGCCTGACCGTAAGCGGCAAGGGTACGCAGCCGGATAAAGATGTCCAGTGCTCGTTCCAGGTTGTCCGTGCCCCCCATGACCTGGTATAGCCGACCAAGGGCCAGTTCGATCGCCTTGTCGTCGCAGGGGGTGTCCACCTGACCGAAGGCGGCCAGGGTACGCAGCCGGATAAAGATATCCCGTGCCCGTTCCAGGTTGTCCCGGCCACCCATGACCTGGTATAGCCGACCAAGGGCTAGTTCGATCGTCTTGTCGTCGCAGGGGGTGTCGGCCTGACCGAAGGCGGCCAGAGTACGCAGTCGGATAAAGATATCCCGTGCCCGTTCCAGGTTGTCCCTGCCACCCATGACCTGATATAGCCGCCCAAGGGTCAGTTCGATCTCTTTGTCGTCGCTGGGTGTGTCAGCCTGACCATAGGCGGCTCCGGTACGCAGCCGGATAAAGATGTCCCGCGCCCGTTTCAGGTTATCCCTGCCGCCCATGTTCTCGTAATACCGACCAAGGGCCAGGCTATTAACTTTTTTATCTTTTTCTGTTGTTGAGTAATTATCATACAGATCCAGAAAAACAGGCAGTGCGTCCATCCATCGGTTTTTGGCCTGAAGCACTCTGCCTTTTGCCATCAGCAATTCTTTGTTCAATGGAGAACCCATCTGCTCTATTATTTGCAGACAATGATCAAAGTTACCTAACTGGAAGAGTGCTCTCACTCGTATCAGGCTGGCATTTTGATAGTCACGCTGAGAGAGTTTGGAACCTTGAGTTAATATCTCTTCGGCGATTTTGATGGCGTGTTGTGGGGCCCGTCTTAAGGACTTAAACCCTTCATTTATTCGGTTCCTGTTACTGTGTTGTGGATCCCCCCCGCCTGATGGATGGATGACGGTTTTTCGAAGGGACAGCGCTGGACAAGCCTGAGGCTGTCCGTGATCTCTATGATCGTATCTTCCCATAGTGGAAATGGGCATAGAGCTCGGTTGTGCTTCTGGTTGTGAGAATTTCCTCCCCCACGGGCAGTATTGAATGTAAGGTGGGGCATTTCTGTGTTGATTTCCATTGGAGAGGGATGGCGATTGATGAGGGATCGGGTAAGGGGACGGATTATCCATAGACAATCAACACCAATGAACAGCGGTTATTGTTATTATTAGGACTGTCTCTGACGCTATTTGTTCAAGCTGAATTTAGCAGTTGATCACCCCTGAGCTATGCCTGCAGGGATAACCCCTGAATCTAACTACTGAACTCTATACCAGCATTTATCCTGAGCTGATTAATGGTTGAGCTGCAATAATCTGACCATTTTTCAAAAATTATGAGGTCGCTTTCGTGAGAATTCGACACCAGGCATGAAATGGACTCAACTGCAGTGCAATACTTTTAATTGAATCAAGAAAATCAAACGGAGAGAAAAAGGAAAGGAGAAAAAGGACATCCATTTTTAAGTTCTATCCTTTGTATTCTTTGATGAATGACTGGAATGCGAATATAGCTCAATGGATTGCTAATTTGGCCCATAAAGAAAGATAGCTGTTTAGCAGATTCGCTAGCTAGAACGGGAGGAAAAAGGCAGAGGAAAAAGGACATCCATTTTTATCTTTTATCCTTTGTATTCTTTGATGAATGGCTGGAATGCGAATGCAGCTCAATGGCTTGCTAATTTGGCCCATAAAGAAAAATAGCTGTTTAGCAGATTCGCTAGCTAGGACGCAGTGTTGCCTTATTGAGCCACCTGTTCATTCGCTGTAGAGGCACTTTGACGAAAGGTATCAAGAAATTCCCAGCTTGCGCAGAGCTCGCCACAGCTACCTGATGGTTTGGTAGCAAGGGTATGTCATGGCGTGAGGGACAGGTTTCTCAGGCAGAAGAATGATAAAGGCAACTGCTCGCAGTTATGCCGTGAACCCAATGTTTTCCGCAACTTTCTGCATAAACCTTCAGTGAGAGCAGCTTCCCAACTGCACGGCGAAATGAGTTGCCCCGACTCATCGTTGCCAGCCATTCATTTGGATCAATGCCCAGACGTTCTAAAATAGGTGGAATATTTTCAGTTATACGACCACGCTTTCCTTTTCGAATAACTCTGCCGGACCAGTCAACCAATGCAATATAACTGCTGAGTGGATATGGTATTGCCTGCTCTGGATTCTGACCCTGCACTTTTAGTGGCATTAAGTACTCTTTTTGCCTTTTACCAGTTGTGCCCAGGTAAGCTTCAACTCTGTCTTTGATAGAGGTGTATTTTGAGGTTTCTGGCGTTACTGCTGTTTTTGCTCGAATGGGGTTCAGATCGACGTAGGCCATACAAGTCAGTAATGCCGCCTCATCCAGGAGGGCCTGACTTTTATAGCGCCCCTCCCAAAAGCGACCTTTGCAGTTGTCTTCTTTATTGGCAAGTCTGGCCAGGTACTCGTTGAGACAGCGCATAAACCAGCTGATATCCATCAGTCGGCTGCGATATTCTGTCGCGTACTCTTCAACATGCAAAAGCTCTGCCGTGCCTAAAACGTCGCCTGCCAGGTAGCGTTGGACTAAATACGGACCAGAAAACAACTGAGTCCAGCGATAAAGAATTTCCTTGGTTTCCCAGCTTTTGGCTTGCTTTTTGTTGATATGAAGAACTACGTGATAATGGTTGGACATTACGGCGTAGGCGCATATTTCCAGGGCAAAAATACTGGAGAGCTCTTTCAAGCGATCAACGACCCACTGCCGACGATGCTCATAGTTCTTGCCGGAAAACTTGTCCTTGCCACAAAGGAAGGCTCTGCGGACACAGCGAGCCATACAGTGATAATAAGGGGTGCTGGCTGGATCTATGAGATTTTTTCGGGCAATTGTCATGTTATTTTTCTTCAGTGGGATGAACTAAAAGAAAACATAGACTGAATGGTCGATTAGTCAATTTTGATGATCGAATTTATGGGTGTCCCTTTTTTCTTCCCTTTTTTCTGCTTGCCAGAAAACTTATCCTTACCACAAAGAAAGGCTCTGCGGACACAACGAGCCATGCAGTGATAATAAGGCGTGCTAGCTGGGTCTATGAGATTTTTTCGAGCAATTGTCATGTTATTTTTCTTCAGTGGAATGAACCAAAAGAAAACATAGACTGAATGGTCGATTAGTCAATTTTGATGATCGAATTTATGGATGTCCCTTTTTTTTGCTGTACGACAGGAGTCGTCAGCGAAGGACTGAACACCGATGACAAAGAGGAGACTGATTCCCTCAGTGCAGTGTAGCCGCCCGGCGAAACGCTGTGTCTGGCGACAGAATCTTTAACCAGCTTTGAACCACGATCTGTTAAGTTGCGCACTGGAACCAGCCAACCTGTTGAAAGCATGCGACTGCATGGATGCAGGAGGTAGGGCGAAGCAGGAGCCAGAGCCGAGAAACAAGTCAGAAGCAACAAAGGAGCTCCCGGTATTGATGGGGTCACGATCGAGGCTTACCCTGACTTTGCCAAGCAACACTGGTCCCAAGTACGTCAAGCCTTGTTAGACGGAACATACAAGCCATCACCCGTCCTTCGGGCAGTGATAGAAAAGCCCGATGGCGGCGAACGACTGCTGGGCATTCCAACGGTTATGGACAGGGTAATACAACAGGCCATTGTGCAAGTGTTGTCACCGATCCTTGACCCGGAATTCTCTGCCAGCAGTTTTGGTTACAGACCGGGAAAGTCTGCGCAAGACGCCGTACAGCAGGTTAAAGGCTACATCAAGCAGGGGCTGCACCAAGCGGTTGACGTTGACCTGAGCAAATTCTTTGGCTGGTTTTTGCTCCTGCAAAACCAGACTTCCCACCTTCCATGGTGATCATACGGTCAGCCACGATGTGCTCATGTCGAGAGTCTCCCGCAAGATTAACGACAAACGCCTGTTAAAACTGATTGGCCGCTACCTCCGTGCTGGTGTCATGATTGATGGGCAATGCTACCCCACACGGGTAGGTATGCCCCAACGTGGCCCTCTTTCGCCACTGCTGTCTAATGTACTTCTCGACGACCTGGACAAAGAACTGGAGTACCGGGGACACTGTTTTGCTCGTTACTGTGATGACTTCGTGATACTGGTTGGTAGCCAGCGGGCAGGGGAGCGGGTCATGGAAAGCATTACCCGCTACCTTGAACGTCGGCTGAAACTGACGGTAAATCAGAGCAAAAGCAAGGTGCTAAAAGCAACTGAAGCTGAGTTTCTGGGCTTTACCTTCACAAGGAAGAAAATCCGTTGGTCAGAGAAGAGCCTGAAGCGCTTCAGGCAGAAAATCCTCAAGCTCACCAGCCGAAGCTGGGGAGTCTCGATGGGCTACCGCCTGAGAAAGCTTGCTGAATATGTCCGGGGTTGGATGGGTTATTTCAGAATAACCGAATATTACCGCCCCATACTGCTGCTGGATCAATGGATACGTCGGCGCATCCGTTGCTGCTTTATCAAGCAATGGCGTAAGCCGAAAACCCGTTATAGAAATTTGGTCATGTTAGGCGTTGATCGCATCAAAGCCGCTTCGATCGCAGCCAGTAGCAAAGGATATTACCGGGTGAGCAAAACTTATGCGGTGCAACAGGCGTTGAACGACAGTTATCTTGCAAACCTTGGGCTTGTTTCACTGAAAGACTTATGGATCAGGTTTCACCATCCTCGGTGAACCGCCCGGTGCGGATCCGCAAGCCGGGTGGTGTGGGGAGAGCTGGAGAAAGACCAGCTTTTACCCGATTTATGCGTTGTCTAGTATCTTATCTCTGTAGATAGACTTGAATAAATCAATGATTTCATCATCATTCTTTTCTTCTTTTACGTCAATTCCTTGAGCTCTATCAAGCTCGTCTATCTCAAATTCATTTAACTTAAAATAATAATAGGTAAATCTACCTTTTTCTGACTGATACTTATATTTTACAGTTCTCATTCCATCAATATCAGCATTACAATATTTGATATGCTCACTGAATACATCTAAATTTGGATGAATAATTTTATAGTTTTCTGATTTAAAATAATGATCTTTATCAATCCTTGATAAAGTTTTTAAATACACTATATCTGAAACAAAATCAGTTCTATTTTTCTTTATTTTCATGTTGCATTTTTTGCAAGAAACCGCCAAATTTTCTAAATCAAAAATCACATTCCGAAAAATACTTTTGGGAAGTATATGTTCTATGTCTAATACAAAACGAAATTCTCCATGTGTATTTCTGAAACAGTAACAGCATCTCTCTCTTTGTTTTTCTCTAAAATGCAATTTGATTTTATTCTTCACAGCTTCAATATATGAAGAAGACCATGGATCACTTTCTTTAAGAGCATATTTGATACTCCATATATCTTCGATTGTATAATTCACTAAAGCTAACCTTTAATTACTTCTAAAAGCTGCGCTATTAACCTTAATTGCCTAGTGTCTTGAGTTGCATTTTTAAGAGACTCCATTTTTCTTTCTAATTCAAACTGATTTATAAGATTCTCATTATAATCATTAGCAACCTGAATCAACAATCTTGACAGATGATTACTTTGTGGAGGTATATAATCAAAGTATTTCCATAAGATTGACTCAATAGAAATATCATTACTTTTATTTTCTAGCAAATTCAGATTATTGTTTTCTACGATGTATATGCTAGAGCTAACCCTCGACAAATAAACTGACTCAGCTATCAAAGGCGAGTGCGTTGCCAAAACAACCTTAGGATTAAAATATTCAAAATTATCGAACAGCATTGCTACATAGTCACGTTGCCAACGTGGATGCAGGCTGTTTTCTGGCTCATCAATAATTATCATGCTTTTGTACTCAATATTAGAAGATATGAAAAGCATGATTGATAATTGTTGTAGCTCACCTGAACTTGCATAATATAATGGTATAATACCATTTGAAACATTCTCTAGATATAATTCAAACTTTAAATTTATACCCACCCTGTTTAATTCATTCACCTTTGTTACTAAAAATGTAAATGAGTCTATACCAGTCACTTGGTATGCTTTGTAACTAAAATCAATCCACACTACACCTTCATGATTGTGAGAAGTTAAGTTTCTATAATACTTAATTCCTGCAACAATTCTTTCTGGATCGTGGTTTTTAGCAAGCGAGAATACTTTATCAAAATTTTCATCTAACCACCGTTCATCAATAGATAATCGTACTCCAATTCTAGATTTATAACCAATATATCTAAAAACGTTTGATAGATTATTTATATGGGATGAATTATCCAAGTTTATCAGTTGAGAAAGTGAATTTATTATACTTTTTTCAACTACCTTAATCCCAGATGAAGCACACAGTGATTTAATTTTCTTTGATCTTGTATCAAATTTGTCAAATATTGAGTTTGCTATTGCGATAGTTGGGATATCTTTGCTTATGCAATATCTACACAATTCTCTCAAGATTGTGCTTTTACCTTGACCATTTTTACCAACAAGAATATTTACCTTTCTTTGATTGTTAAATATTGATCTAATAGTGGAATCACTAGAAACAAACAACTCTAATTACCTATACTCGATGTTAAATGAATTTACGCATAACGCCAAAATCAGGTGCTGCGCCGCAGGCGCAGTCACCTGGATTTTTTTGTTAGGCTCTTGCCTCGTCTATCACCATTCTGCTTGATTGATCCTGCATTCTTGTATTGATATTTTTTAGCACTTACAAGAACTCTTGACTTGTCACTGTAATAGCTTGCCTTTGCTTTTGAAGTAAACATTTCTGTTTCTGGCATATCTAGTGAATAAAGTTCTTTTTCTCTCTGCTCTTCATCAGTAAGGTAGTTGAGGAACTCTTCTACCCTTTCTAAGCGAACATTAACTCTATCGAATCGCTCTCCATGAGAAAACATTCTATACTCTTTTCTTGCAGCTTCGGTGAGATAGTTGCTTAATTTTTGACTAAATACGCCACAATCAGTGCATATTAAATCCAAATATGTGAAGAAATACGCTAAGTCTTGAATCATATAGAGGCCGTAGTTAGTTATTTTAACTTGGTCCACTTCACTAGAAAACTGATCTAGTCGATTATTTGCCTCGATAAAACCATGCTTTAATAACGTATTCATATTTTCTTCAAAGTCATCCTTCATATTGAATGTTTCTGAGAAATATGCCTTTAAAGCAATAATGTCGTAATATGATGGACTTCTGATATCTACACCTTTTGAGATTTTTCTTAAAATTCTTAGTGAGGTAAAGTGCGACGAATGTCGTTTTGATCGTAGTTGGAATATATTTGGAATTGCACTTAGCGTTTCATCATAAAAATATCTATCAGGAGTCATTACTGGCTTCAAAACTTGATGTATTTGGAAATCCCAAGTGCCGGCATTTATCATTTCATCTACGTTAGTATACCCTGATAATATAAAGCTTCTAAACAAATCCAAGGCAAGGCGTATATCTCCATGTGCACACGCTGTGAGAAACTTGTTAAGTGGAGAGTTTTCTCTATTAAATTCTCCTTTTAAGATGTTTAAATATATCTTTGAGTCTTTAACAAAGCTTTGATCTAAATCTTTTGAAAAATCATCACGTCTAGATTCGTTTTCCAATAAATTTACTGTGTAAGATAATCTTTTTTGAAAAACAACTGATGGTTTAGGAGCACTAATGTGAAAGCCAGAATTTTGGAAGGCATCGAGAAGGCCATGTATCTTTGAGTTATGAAATCTTTCTTCACGCATAGAAATCAAAGTGACACAACTTAGTTCATTTGAAATCTCTTGGGCAGATGTAAAACAAAAATCTTGCATTTCTGAAGAAAATTGATCAGTATTATCAACGACAACTATTACTCCTTTATTTTTTTCATTCCAATATTCAACAAGCCGTTTAGCACAGTATATTTTATCTAAGGCCCATTCTGTAACAAGCCGATTAAGCCCAATATTGTACGCTTCTGATTTATTCTGTAAGCCTGATAAATTTTGTTTTTTTGCTATTTCAAACCTATCTTTAAATATTGTTTCCGTAATGACGCCTCTTTCTTGTTGTAAGAGCTTATCAACATCAAGCTGATCTACAAGTGAAGACCATATTTTGCTTCTTATGACATCTTTTTCCTCTGGAACTTTTAGAAGATCAACAATAGATATGACTGAATGTTCTCTTAACCATCGAGGAGGGTTGTGATGTAGAAGTCTTTTAATAAAGGTAGATTTTCCAGAACCCTTACCACCAAATAGAATTAATACTTCCCCTTTTCTATTTTTTTTAAGATTTTTTGTTAGCTTGCCTCCGAGTCTTCCACCTTTTCCTGTATCTTCTAATTGTTGCACACCAAAGTTTTCAAAATAAGGCGTTAATGAGTCTTGTATTACACTATGCATTCCATCTGATGTGCTCTGATACTCTCTTTGAGAAACATAACACTTATCCATAAAATCGGTATCATCGTCGCTTATCACTCCGAAGTAATGTTGTACTATCGGCCTTAACTTACCAGCCAATCGATTAGCATTAACTTTATGCTCATATGTATGAATTTTTTCTTTAGGATAAAATATACCTCTATCCTTTGGAAAGGAAGTCGTCAAAAGATTTGGTAATGAAGAATTTTCCGTTATGGCGATAAATGAAAGAGAGTTTACAGCTTTTGTATATTCAGCCAAGAAAAATTCGAGTTTTCTTATAACAAAAGCTTGTAGGTTTTCCCAACGCTTTCCTTTTTCGAATGTTTTAAATAAAATCCACTCATGACCATTAGTTATACATGCATATTCACAACCAGTATCGAAGCAATACTGACGAACCTGAGCCATTGTTTCTTTAATATTCTTATCGCTTATAAGTTTTTTTATCGGTATATAACAAGAAGTCTCTTTGCTATTGTGTGGTATAGGTAATTCAAAATAAACTCCTTCTTTTTTTGCCTCAATAAATAACAAATCCTCATCATTGGTCTTCTTTAAAATATAATCTGCAAAACCTGGGTTAATATATTCTTCTACATTGACCCGATTTCTTGGCCATGATAGAAAATCATGAATCACAAAATCAATAATTTTATGTCTTGTTTCAGCTTCATTTAGATCTCTATCCTTTAATGAAGAAATAAGGGATTCCATTTGTGAAAAATTATCTGTCATATCTTTTCTAATAAGTTGATTGATTAGCATTGAATTTGAGATTGTATATGGAGCCTAACGCTAAATTCAGGGGCGCCGTAGGCGTCCCTTGGAATGCCTTGTTATAAGCACATTGCACGATCTGTCTCGAGTATTGTTGCAATATGATCTGCATATTCTAGTGCTGATTTCATCAGTAAAGTTGATACACCGAAGATATGTTGCTCAATATTAAAGCATTCAATCATGCTGGACAAACAATTATCATCGTAATCTTTTGAACTTCTAAGTTTACGGAGTTCTTGTGCTGATAAGTTAGAAATATACTTTACAGTCAGTTCATGTTCTATGCTTGGATCTATGGCAGTTGTAACACTCATTTTCTTTTCACTTAGAATACTTTCAGATAAATGAATATTATAATTCCTTAAAAGTTTTATCATGTGAAGAATTGGGTTTGTACTGCTGTAAATTCTATAGTTATGGTTTGCTAGTTTTGGATAGTTTTCTTTCAGATATTCTACAATGCTTACAAACTCACTAAGAGCTGATCTTGTACAAGCCATGCTTTTGGCCAGATTGCTTGCAATGTGAACGTCAGAGTTTCCATCGATTTTTGTGATCAGGTAGATAACACCACAAAATCTATCATAGATATCAGGATGCTTCTCCAGTAATTTATTTGGAGATGGTATTAATAAATATCCGTGATCAATATGAGTATGGTTTTTAAAATCTAATTTCAAGCGCATACCCTCTTTGTGCTTATAACGCCAAATTCAGCGGCGCCGCAGGCGTCCGCTGTAATTTTTTGTTAGGCTGGCCACTTCCAGCTCCGAAACCAGCCAACAACACCCATCTGAAAAACTCGACGACGATGATCCACTCACAGATTGGCACTGAAAAAATCTCTGCGCTGGCGTTGTACCCACTGAAGCCAATTGCCAGCAAACACCAAATTCAATTCAACCTGCCGAGCACTGTGAACCAAAGGCCGCCACATTTTATAGCGGAGCCTTTAATCGCAGTTCATTGGCGGCATGACAGACCGTGAGCTTTACGCTGCCACACGCAGAACCATAACTTTACTCTGAACTCGCCGACCACTCTGAAAAGTTCTCCGATGCTCATTGGCAGCTTACCCGCAAAATCTTAACGCTGGCACTGCACAAGGTCTGAATCATTTATTGGCACTGTTCTCTCACGCCAGCCTGGGAAGATGCCCATTTTTCCGTTCTGATACTCCGAGTCCAAAAGTTTTCTCGGAGGGAAAGTACTCTGACCTCGATTAGGGCAGCCTAACGCCAAATTCACCGGCAGCGTAGTTGTCCGGTGTAATTTATTGTTATGCGCCGATTAGCACGGAGGTAAAATATGGAATCGGTTGGCCGGGCTGAGGTATTGCTCATCGCTGTCTTTGCCGTTATCGCAATAAAATTGTTCAGGGAGATTTGACCATGCCTGTATTCAAATTCAGAGGTTCAGTTACCGTTAGCTGCTGGACAGAAGTTGAAGCAGACACCCAGGAACAGGCTCTCGCTATCGCACAGGATCGGGAGCTTGGCAAACTTTACCCTTCATCAATTTCCGGTGACGTTTCCCAAGTATGGCACTTCAGCGATGATGGCGCACCACAGGAGATTGAACTCGATGATGATTGAGGCGCATAACGCCAAATTCAGCGGCGCCGTAGGCGTCCGCTGTAATTTTTTGTTAGGCTGGCCACTTCCAGCTCCGAAACCAGCCGACAACACCCATCTGAAAAACTTGACGACGATGATCCCCTCACAGATTGGCACTGAAAAAATCTCTGCGCTGGCGTTGCACCCACTGAAGCCGATTGCCAGCAAACACCAACTTCAATTCAACTGGCCGCACACTGTGAACCAGAGGCCGCCACATTTTATAGCGGAGCCTTTAATCGCAGTTCATTGGCGGCATGACAGACCGTGAGCTTTACGCTGCCACACGCAGAACCATAACTTTACTCTGAATTCGCCGACCACTCTGAACATCCTCCGATGCTCATTGGCAGCTTACCCGCAAAATCTTAACGCTGGCACTGCACAAGGTCTGGATCATTTATTGGCACTGATCCCTCACGCCAGCCTGGGAAGATGCCCATTTTTCCGTTCTGATACTCCAAGTCCAAAAGTTTTCTCAATGGGAATGTGCACTGATTTCGATTAGGGCAGCCTAACGCTTGAAGTAACCGGCACGAACGGAGTGAGTGTCCGGTTGACTGATTTGTTATGCGTAGTGAGTGGCACGGACTAAAAGTAAGGAGAACAACAATGAAATTAAAACTTGAAGATTTTCATCAGGCGATAGATGAATTTGCCAAGGCAATGAAACTGGAACAGCATTCCCCTGAAAGCATGGCTTTTTATAAAGGAGTTGCTGACGGAGAAGAACAGGGCAGCGAGTTGAGTATGGGTATGACCTATGAAAACTTAGATCGTCAAGATGCTTACGACAAAGGCACATACCTGGGAGCTGCTATTCATGTAGCGATCACTGGGAAGCCTTAAACCAAAGAGAGGTAAGTACAATGGAGAGAAACGAGACCCCCGCACTTTTTGAGCTGAACAAAGATAGTGAAGCAACCGGAATCGTTTATCATTTTTGCTCGAACGAATGCAGAACCAAGTTTAGAAATGAGCTTGAAAAATCTGTAGCCCTTAAAGAAGCCGAAAGTAATGATTTTTGCAGAGGCTCTATATGCGACGAGTGCATGAAAGAACTTGATTAACTACGCATAACAGACGCTTATACGTAACCATTACACATAAGTAACTGTATGCACGATATGTGAAAATTTCTGCAAGTCTTGTAAAGCAATCCTTTCAGATGACATACGAACGAAAGTACTCATAGGAACATCTACGTATTTCATGTTTTGTATATTTTTCGCCTAAGTAAATACCCATGCTTCAAACTCCGAAGCTCTGGACGAAACTCTGAGCGACCATAAAGTTTATTGCGTAATCTCGTATACGAACTATAAATACTGTACAAAATAATAGTGTTCGGAAAGTTATGCGCCTACAACAGCAATTTCAAACAGCCATCAGGATCGCTAACTACGCCCTTTCAACCGAGCGATCTTATTGGAGTTGGATCAAAGACTTCATCAAGTTTCATAAAATGCAGCATCCAAAGAATCTTGCGGGCGATGATATCGGCAAGTTTCTCAATCATCTTGTGATGAAGAAACACGTTTCTGTCAGTACGCAGCAGCAGGCTCTCAGTGCTTTGGTGTTTCTTTATAAAAAAGTGTTGGGTCGTGACAAAATTACAATTTCTGATTGGCTTAATGCACGCAAGCCGAAAAAGTTGCCAGTCGTTTTCTCTGAGGTAGAGGTTGATCGGATACTTTCTCATCTTAATGGAACACCGTTACTTGCTGCTCAGTTAATGTACGGCGCCGGTTTGCGGCTTATAGAAACGCTCCGTCTGCGAGTCAAAGATGTGGATTTTGACCGAAAAGAGATTTTTGTCCGCGATGGCAAGGGCGGTAAAGATCGTGTCACATTACTGCCCAAAGTAGCTATTGAGAGTCTCTGGCAGCACATCGATAAAACCCGCTTATTGCATCTGGCAGCAATGAAATCAGGTATAGTGTTTGTCCATCTTCCAGGCGCTTTGGCAAGAAAATACCCAAATGCCGCAAAAGAGCTGTCTTGGCAGTATCTATTCGCCAGTTCACAAATCAGTATCGACCCTCGCACTGGAAAGCGGGGTCGACATCATATCCACGAGCGCGGTATCCAGTCGGCCGTGAAACAGGCCATTAAAACAGCTGGTGTGAACAAGCACGGCAGTTGTCATACGTTACGACACAGTTTTGCAACGCATCTGCTTGAGCGCGGTTACGATATCAGAACTGTTCAGGAGCTTCTAGGTCATGCCAATGTGAATACCACCATGATTTACACGCATGTTTTGAATCGGGGTGGGCGTGCAGTTTTGAGCCCGGCAGATCGCTGAATGAAAGAGAGCGCAAAAGTTGAGACGCTACCGCCCATAGATTATACCATTGTCGTTTATAACGTCGGGGAGCATGGTTCCAGGTAGCTCAGAATACAACTTATCGAATAGCTGTGCATTGTACCGGGTTTGGAAGTGTTGATGCTAGCGCTCCAGGTGTTTCAGCTAGGTATTTCTAACTGGATATGTTGGCCCAACAGAAGGGAATATCCCTGTATCTGCGGTAGCTAGCGCCAGTCATCGGACGGCTCCTAACCTTATGGTTACGGCGTGTTCAGTTGTTCTACTATTGTCGTATAACCGATGCCGTAACCGGTTCAATAACTCGCTGAAATGGCGGCAAAGAGTTCATGATCATCTGGCCGTAGCGGGCCGTCACCAGCCGTCGGTCCATAATGGTGATTCGTCCACGATCCTGTTCCGTACGAAGTAAACGACCACAGGCTTGTATAAGACGAATAGCAGCATCCGGTACGGTGATTTCCATAAACGGGTTGCGTCCCTGGGCTTCAAGCCACTCTGAGAGGGCGGCTTCTACCGGATCATCGGGCACGGCAAAGGGAATCTTGGCAATGATCACATGCTCACAGTAGTGACCAGGCAGGTCAATTCCTTCGGCCAAACTAGCCAATCCGAACAGAATGCTCACCGCGCCCTTATCAATGCGTTGGCGATGTTGTTTCAGTAGTTCCTGGCGAGAGTAGTCATCTTGTAACAGTATTTTTTCCTGCCACTGGGCATCCAGGCCAAAGTGCACATCTTTCATCTGTCGACGGGAGGAGAACAGCACCAGCACGCCGCGTGGTTGTTCTTCAGTGCCGAACAACGCGGGTAATAGCTCAACAATTTCGCTGGTGTGTTCTTCGGCATTGCGTGGATCAGAGGTCATGGCTGGCACCACCAGAGTAGCGGCTTGCTGGTGTAAAAACGGGCTCGGTACCACCACACAGCGGGACTCGTTCGGTACGCCTGAGCGCATGCGAAAACGACCAAAACTGCCCAGCGCGGCCAGGGTCGCGGAGGTGACAATGGCTCCATAGGCCGGGTTCCACAGCGTCTGCCACAGCGTCATGGCCGACATAATGGGGCTACTGAACACCTCCAGTTCTTCACCAAACGGGCCTTCTGACCACTTTAGCCAGCGTGCCCAGGGCGGCTCGCCTTCCGGGTCGGGCTGGGTATAGGTAAGCCACAGCTGAAAATGACTCTCCATGCGCACCTGCATGGCTTTGATGTCAGGATAGAGCTGCTCGGCCTGCCAGCGATCAATGCCCGCAGTACTACCGTCCATGGCCTCGTCCAGCGCTTTGGCTACTTTTTCCAGCATGCTGCTGCACTTGCTAAAACCGGCCTTGAGTTTTTCTGCTTGCTGGCGCAAGGCATCCGGCACAACGCCTTGGGGAAAGCGATAGTAGGCAACCTGCATTTCGCCCTGGGCAGTGAACTGCGTTTTTGGCTCAAAGCGGGCCATGCTGTGCAGCATCTGGCGGCTGTGGCCCAAGTCATTGACCAGACGCTCAAACTCCGGCTGCATCCGCTCCAGCAGTTCGCCAAGAGTGCCTGGCAGTGATTGTTGGCTCAGCGTTTTGTGCAGATGGCGGCCGGCCTTTTCCAGCCAGCTGGCGGTGCCGCGCACCCGGGACTGGCAGGTGAAGTGGTCAATGGCTTTGTCGGGTAGATGGTGGCCTTCGTCAAACACATAAATAGTATTGTGAGGTTCGGGCAGAATGGCACCACCGCCCAGAGCCAGGTCGGCCAGCACCAGGTCATGATTGGCCACTACCACATCAGCGTCGTCCAATTCTGCCCGAGCCTGATAGAACGGACAATTGCGAAAATAGCTGCAACGTCGGCCACTGCACTGGGCGTGGTCGGTGGTGATGGTGCGCCATTGGTCATCATCCAGAGCATCGGGCCAGCTGTCCCGATCACCGACCCAGGTGGCGGCAGAAAAAGCGTCCAGCATTTTCTGATACAGTTCGCGGGCGGATTGGTCGTTGGCTTGGCTAAAGCCCTGGTCGGCGAACATATCCATCAAGGAGGCGCTTGCTTCCTCTTCTTGCAACAGACGATCGAGCTTGCTCAGGCAAGCGTAGCGACCGCGACCTTTGGCCAGGGTATAGGAAAACTGCAGCCCGGTTTTGGCGATGATATCCGGCAGATCCTTATTGATCACTTGCTCTTGCAGCGTCACGGTGGCAGTAGCAATCACCAGTCGTTTATCCGCCGCCTGGGCCATGACTACCGCTGGCAGCACGTAGCCGACAGTCTTGCCGGTGCCGGTACCTGCCTCAATCACAGTAACTGACGAGTCACCGATCCGTCGGCCTTCGCTGTCAGTGTCGATCGCGCCTAGCGCCCGGGCAATCTCGGCAATCATCTGCTTCTGCCCTGACCGGGCTTTTAACTGGTTACTCTCCAGAAAAGCGCTGTAGGCTTTCTGGATGGCTTTTTTTTGCGGTTCTTCAAGCACAATGCCAATCGCTCTGGTCAAATTGCAGGACAGTCGAGGCTGTCGGGCGGTGGCTGAATTGTATCGGATTTGCCCGGGCTGCACAGCCGTAGTTGCCACGGCTGCATGGGCTGGCACAAGTTTATTGCGGACTTTGCGAAAGCCCTGGGCAACGTTACCATTGCGCGATCATTTTATTATCCGAATTATCCGAATTATCCGAGTAACCCCATGCCCGAAGATTTCTGTCCTTGCGGTTCAGGCAAAACCCTGAATGAGTGTTGTCGCCCGTTTATTGCCGGGCAGCCTGCGCCCACTGCTGAAACGTTAATGCGTTCACGCTACTGTGCTTATCAACAGAACAACGTTGCTTACCTGCTGGCCACCACCCACCCCGGACAACAGACACGCGCCCGACAGCAAGGGCTGTATCAACAACCGGCTGGCACCGATTGGCTCAGGCTGGAAATTATTACCAGCGAAGCCGGTACTGCCACCGATCAGCATGGCGTGGTCGAGTTTCGTGCCTGGTTTAAAGACTCTGAATCATCCAGTGCAGAAAAAGTTCATCATGAACGCTCTTCTTTTAGCAAAATCGCTGGCCGCTGGTATTTTGTCTTTGCCAATATGCCATTGGCTAATACGGCGACTGTCGGGCGCAATGATCCGTGCCCTTGTGGCAGCGGCAAGAAATACAAAAAATGCTGCGGTTAGCTGTAATGCATTGATAAATCAGGATTTATGATAATGTTTCTGGCCATCGTTGCTGGCTTTACTGAGCCTCTGACATGCTGGTGCTGAACTGGTGGGCAACATCTGATTTTGCAGTAAATTCCGCAAGTCGAAGTTTTGCCGGAATCATGTAAAAATTTTTCAATTCTTGCTGACCGTCCGGGCTTTTTTATGGAAAAACTGTTCGAAAAGGTACTCTACACAGCACGCTGGCTACTTGCTCCGGTTTTCATCGGGTTGAGTTTTGTTCTACTCACTTTACTGTTCAAGTTCTGTCAGAGCGTGCTTAATATGCTGCTCAACGTTTTCATAATGCGTGAGACAGAGGTAATCCTGAAGGTACTGACGCTGGTTGATGTTGCCCTGGTAGGCGGCATGATTGTAATGGTTATGTATGCTGGCTATGAAAATTATGTCTCGCGGATGGACCTGGATGAGGAGCCGAAAAAACTGAGTTGGTTGGGCAAAATGGATGTTAACTCACTGAAGGCCAAGGTTGCTGCCTCCATCGTTGCTATCTCGTCTATCCATTTGCTTAAGATCTTTATGAATCTGGAAAATATTCCCAATGACAAGTTAATGTGGACTGTGTTGATCCACCTGACCTTTGTCGCCTCAGCCTTGTTTATGGGGTTGTTAGACTACTGGATGGTGTGCAAGAAAAAAGGTTGACCCGGCCATCTCCTCTTTGTAGTCCTGATGACAACATGGACTTTTGAGCTTATTTCCTACCGCCGTCTTCACGTAACTGCCCGATAAAATTCTCCAGTCGGGCAATGTCCATATCTGCCGTCAGTGCCAGCAAAAAACCAACCACATCGGTCAGTCCGGAGTCGCGGACAAAGGTGTGTAGTGTCTGCTCAAGACACTGCAAATCGCCCTGTTCGTAGGCAGAGATAATAGCATTAACAAACTCCGCCATCTGTTGGCTTTTCAGTCGCTGCAGCAGGGCGTCTTCATTCCAGTCCGGCTGCGGCGAGGCAGTGACGAATTCCACCCCGAGCAGACAGCGGATTTTGTCGAACATCAGCCCGGCGTCCAGAGGTTTGCCAATGTACTCATCGAACCCCTGACTTAACAGGCGCTCGCGCGCCTCATGGCTGACGCTGGCAGTGACGGCTACGGCCTTCAGGTTGGTCTGTCGGGGCAATCCCACCTTGGGTAGCTTACGAATCTGGCCAATGGCGGACACGCCATCCATCACTGGCATGGAGATGTCCATCAGGATCAGGTCAAAGTTGATTTGCTTGACTGCCTCCAGTGCCTGCAAACCGTTAGCAGCGATATCCACCCGGAAGCCAGCAGAACTCAGTAGGCCAGCCATCATCTCCCGGTTGCTCTCTACGTCGTCCACTACCAGTACCCGAATACCCTTGAATCGTTCTTGCAAATGGACATAAATAGAGCCCGGCAACAGGCGCTGATGTGCTTTGAGTGCTTCAAAGCTGCCGCGCACCAGCGGCAAGGTAAAGACAAACCGGCTGCCCTTGCCGGGCTCACTGGTCACTTCCAACGTACCGCCCATTGCTGTGACCAGTCGGCGACTGATGGCCAGACCCAGCCCGGAGCCGCCGATTTGTAGTCCCAGGTGAACTTGTCGAAACGGTTCAAATACCTTTTCCAGATCTTCATGGGCGATACCGACTCCGGTGTCGCGCACCTCGAAAACAATGTCCCGGCGCACCACCGACACCCGACACTCCACCCAGCCCCGGACGGTGTACTTAACCCCGTTGCTTAGCAGGTTGAGCAATACCTGACGCACTTTAATTTCATCCACCATGACGATTTCTGGCAACGGCTCGATGGGCAGCAGACGCAGATCCAGGCCCTTGCTGGTGGCTCGTTCCATCAGGATATTACGCACCCCACGCAGCAATTCCAGCAGCCGGACCGCCGATGGGTGCAATTCAATCTGGCTGGATTCGATTTTGGTCAAGTCAAGAATGTCGTTGATTAAAGAAAGCAAGTGCTGGCCACTGGCCTCAATGGTGGTCAGCCCCTTGCGCTGAGCCGACGACAGTGACAGGTTACGTAACAACAACTGGGCATTGCCGAGCACTCCATTGAGCGGCGTGCGTAACTCATGGCTCATGTTGGACAGGAACAGCCCTTTGGCCAGGTTAGCCCGTTCCGCCTCCTCTTTGGCGCGCATCAACTCATCCTCAATACGCTTGCGCTCGGTGATATCGCGCACCACCATGGAGATCAGCAGACCATCGTCGGTTCTCAGCGGATTACTGGTGATCTCTACCGGGAATACTCGTCCTCGGCGGTCAACGCCTCGGGACTCGTAGCCGGCCAGGCACAACTGCTCCCAGCTGGCCTGCTCAAGATCACCCAGCAGTGGATGCCCCGGCCGGTTTTCCAGTGGCGTCAGCAGGCTCAGTGGCATATTGACCAGGTCTTCCCGGTGAAAGCCGAACAGATCTTCCGTGCGACTGTTGGCCATACCGATAATGCCTTCAGGCGTGGCGATAATGGTGGCGTCCGGCGCGCTATCGAGCAGCAGTTTGAACTTTTTGGTATCGCTGACCCGATCGGTAATATCATTGGCTAACCCCTCCACCAGGTATTGGCGCTGGTCGCCCATATCACTCCAGAAGATTTCCAGCCGACGCACGCTGCCGTTCAAGTGTCGGATGTCCAGCTCGAAGGTGTCGCCCAGGCGTCCCCGGTGTGCTGCGCGAAACTGCTCGCAAAAACGACGCTTGCTGTCGTCGTTGGCCAGATAATCGATCAGGGGGGTGTGAAAGACGGTGGGTGAGTACCCTAAAATGGCTTCGATGGATGGGCTGACGTGGGTGATGCAGCCGTCCTGATCGAGATTGAAATAGAAGTAGTTACCACGCAAGCGTTCCAGAAGATGGCCAATATTGCTGGTTCTGGCCTGGTGCAGCGCCCGCTCGCGGTCGGCCAGTTTGCTTACCAGCTGCTGAAAGCTGGCGGTTAAGCTGCCAATTTCATCGTGGCTGACGTGGGTAAATTCCGGCTCAATCTGGCGATAGGTGAAGTCGTCCATGGCTTGTTTCAGTCGGATAATGGGTCGGGTGATGCGCACCGAAACCAGGCTGGCACAGATAAATATCAGCAACAGCGAGAGCATCATCAGCAAGGCATTGATCTGGGCCTGATCAATCACCGGAGCCAGTACCGTCTCCCGCGGCGCATAGCTGATCATCCACCACGATGCCGATTTGATCGGCGCACCCATCAGCCAGTACTCATTTTGCCGTACCGGCACCCACTTGTGGCGAAAAGCCGGCTCACCACGGGCAATCAGCTCCTCAAGGTCGTGCCATAGCCCCGGTGAGCCGTAATAGAACTGGCTTTGGTGAATGCTGTTGAGTTGATAGCGCCTGGGTGTCTCGCTGTCGGTCTGCAGGTACTCGCCGGCGCTGTTGACAATGGAGAAGCTGGCATTGCCTGTGGCGTTTTCCACCAGTTGGTGGCGCAGGTCGGACAGGTTGAGGTCCATCCAGAAGTAGCCATGCAGATGGTCGGCACGAAAGACCGGCACAATGTAGCTGACCGTCCAGCCTTTTTCAGCGCTGCCCCGAGGTGCTGTCCAGAAGCCGCTGTGCTGCTGCGCCTGGCTGGCCCACCAGAACTGCGCTGGCAGCAAGCCTGTGTCAGCGATCTGGTCCAGCTTGACCTGGTTGCCGTCAAGATGCGCGTGAAACACATCCCAATGACGAAAACTGCTGCCAAGGCGAGCGTAGGTGAAACCTCGCACCAAAGGGTTGTGTTGTACCAGGTCGCTGAGAAAGTGCTGAATCAGGCTTTGATCAGTCACCGGCATCCAGCTGAGCATATCGGCCATAAATGAAGTCATAGCCATCAACTGTTGTATATGGTTGTCAATGCGTACCGCGTTGTGCCACACCTGCTTGATCAGGCCGTTGGCCACAGCATCGGTAGCTTGTTTGAGGGAAAAATAGAGGTGGATGCCAAAGATCAGGTTATAAAGCAGGGTGACCGGTACGACCGTAAAAAAGATGATTTTTTTTCGGATGGAGAAGGTCATGGTCAAACCTTGTTACCCCACGAAACGGCGACTCAATGAGGGGTTCTGAGCCACACGCTGGACTCAATAAAAGGTAGTATCACTATAGAAGAGGCTGTGAGGGATACACCATCGGGTTATGGGAATTTGCAACCGTGGTTGTGCCATTTTGCGCTGCGCCATGGAGCCGAGATGCCCAGCAGTGCATAAAACCCTGCGTCGATTTTCAGGATACGGCTATGCAGAATTGAGAGTACCAGTGGCCTCAATGGAGTCGGCATTGCTGTCAAAGTGAATGGTGATGCCTTGGTCAACAAAGCGTTGATATTCCACTTCCAGCTGGCTTTGGCCAGGCATTTTTGTTATCTCCCTGGTCTTGCGATCAATGGCTTCCCTGACTGCCTTGAGGGAGGCGACCGCATCATCAAGCAATTGTCTGGCTGCCGCCAGGGCATCCGCTGTTTTGGCGTTTTCCTGTGACCAGTTCCCCATCGCTTGCATGGCCATCTTGTACCACTTGGTGATGTCTTCGGGGGTGGCATCGCTTAGTTGTTTGTCGTCCGGTGGAATCAGCGATACGGTTGGCTTGCCGGGAAATTTGATGGCGACCGAAAGATCAGTAGGGGAACCGCTGGGCAATGTGACGGCCTTGAGGGCAGCGATCATGGCGGCGCGGTCGTCGTTATTGCCAGTACAGGCTCCAACAAAAGACTGGAGCGCTTGCTGAGCTTGTTGAGCGATGTTGATCTCACCGTATTTTTTATAGGCACTTTTGGCGGCATCAAGTCGTTCTTTACCCAGTTGGGACAGCTCCTGAACATCCATATTATCCAGATCAGGTTGTTTAGTATTGGGTGGCCTGATCCCTGGCGTGTGAGTGGCAGAATCAACACTGCTTACTGAACCATCAAGGGACGATCGTCTAGCAGGCGAACTTACAACAGGAGAGTCAGCTCGGCTGGGAATCCGGGAGCTGGGCGCGGAATCACTGGGGAGACTGTAGCTGCCGGTGGAAGAGCGCCTCACACGCTCTCTGGAATCAGAACCGGGCGGATTATGAGTCGGGCTCCCCACGCTGGGAACCGATGGTGAACCTGACGAAACACTGTGCATGACTCAATTCCTGTCGTAAACACGCTGCATGAATAAACCTGTTCACTTTGAGTCCGGTACTGCAAAGATAGTTCCCCGGCTCCACTGAGACAGTGCGTGGGGCAGGGCGTCCCTGCATTGCTGCGGAGTAGTATTTCTGCGGTATAACCCGGTTACGCCGTGTCACCATTACGCGCCATTACGCGCCTCTCATTACTCTCCAATCACAGCCGCCGCACTTTAAATGTACGTCCCTTGATCTTGCCGCGCTCCAGACAGTTAAGCGCTGCGCGTGCACTTTCCCGGCGCACGGCCACGTAAGCGACAAAATCAAAAATATTGATTTTCCCCACCTGATCGCCACCAATGCCGGCATCGCCGGTCAGGGCACCGAGAATATCACCGGGGCGTATCTTGTTTTTGCGTCCCCCATCAATGGCCAGCGTGACCATCGGCGCAGGGCGCGGCTCTCGACTGCCGCCGAGCAGTGCCGGATCACCAAACACCAACGGGGTTTTCAGGTAGTCGCAAATGGCATCAAGCTTGTACTGTTCGCGCCGGGTGTGCAGGCTTAGCGCCAGGCCTTGTTGACCCGCCCGGCCGGTACGTCCAATGCGATGCACATGCACTTGCGGGTCACGGCTCAGGTCATAATTGATCACCGCTGCAAGGTTGGCAATATCCAGCCCGCGAGCCGCCACATCGGTGGCCAATAGCAACGTGGCGCTTTGATTGGCAAAGCGCACCAGCATTTGGTCGCGCTCCTTTTGTTCCATATCGCCGTGCAATACTACGGGGCGATATCCGGCCTCGTAAAGTCCGGTGGCTACCTCTTTGCAGCTCTGTTTGGTATTGCAGAAAATGACCGTGGATTGCGGGTTATAGTGTTGCAGTAGCCGGATCAGCATGGCTGGCTTGTCGGCTGCTTCGGCATGGTAAAAACGCTGTTCAATCTGCTCATGACTGTGCGTGTGCTCGACGGTCACCGTTACGGGCTGCTGCTGGAAACGCTCGCTCAGGCTTTGAATGCCAGCAGGGTAGGTGGCGGAAAAAAGCAGGGTTTGTCGTTGCTCTGGCAGATGGCTGATGATCTGTTCAATGGCGTCAATAAAGCCCATATCCAGCATACGGTCGGCTTCATCAAGCACCAGTGTGTTAACTCTGGCCAGTGATAAGGTTCCCTTACGCAGGTGATCCTGCACTCGTCCCGGCGTGCCCACCACGACGTGGGCACCGTGGGCCAATGAGCCAATTTGCGGACCAATGGGCTGGCCGCCACACAACGTCACCACTTTAATGTTTTGCTGATAACGAACCAGCCGACGAATTTCCACCGCCACCTGAGTGGCCAGCTCCCGGGTCGGACATAGCACCAGGGCCTGACAGCCGAAATCCCGTTGCTGCAGCTTCAGGATCAGACCAATAGCAAAGGCGACGGTTTTACCGCTGCCGGTCTTGGCCCGTGCGATTACATCATGACCGGCAAGTATCCTGGGCAGGCTTTGCTGCTGAATCGGCGTCATGCTCTGGTAGCCAAGGCTGCCCAAGTTGTCCAGAAGGGCACCAGGCAGATCCAGACTGGCAAAAGAAGCGGCAGTCGTTGAAGTGGGCATAGTCAAATCAAACTCTTGGCGTGTGTCGTGATAAAAAGTGGCGAGAGGGTGGAGAAAAGTGCTGGCCGATCATATCAGCAATTCCTGGCTGATGCATTGGCTGGCCTTTGTCGCTTACCCAACGAGTGAGCATGAGCAGTATTTGTGGCATTGCCTGCCTCCGTTTTGTCGGCATGCAGATAACCAACGACAAAACTTGCCTATACGTGCCTATAAATGCCGCGTGACTGTCATGAGGCCATCTGCTTTATCTGTCATCTGTCGTTGATATAGGGACATTTCCGGCTCATCTTGTTTTGGCTCGTCGTATTGCACAAGCCCATGCCCATGCCCATGCCCATGCCCATGCCATTAAATATTGGTAGCCAATCTCATGAGTAACAGATTGCTATCCTGACCTTTGCTAAACAGGGCTGACTTGATTGCGTCACTCATGCTGGCAACAGGAATTTCTTCGGTTCTTATAGCGGTTCTCAACTCGGTCACTCTCTTGCTTTTACTGGCGATGTGAGCCTCAATGAGTGCTTTGAACAACCAATAAGTAGCCAGCTGTTCCACTATCGAGTTGTCGTATACGGTAGCGCTGTTTAAAGGCTTGGCTGCCCACACTCGATCACCTCTGGTAACGCGCTGCAACATACGAATCACGCACGGCACACTGTAATAGTCAGTCAGGGTATGGGTAACCTGGTTAACCACCGACAGGGTGGCAATGAGTGACTTCAATGCTTCCGGATTAAATTCAACATCCTGGGTGTCGTAGGTATGTTTTCCCTGGGTATGATAAGCTTCCACCCAGCCATAAATGCGGTTAATGATGGCGTAAGCCTCACCCTCACTCAATGCTGATTTACATTGATCGCTGACAAAGTATCGAATTGTATCAATCATAATATCCGCCAGGGAGGCATGATTGTTTTTTGTTGTTGCAATGGAAACGCCTTTTTTTATCCATTGGAATGCGGTAGCAAAATCATACCGATTGTATTTGAATGTTCGGGTTGTGGTAAAAATAGTATTAAACTTGTCACCCAGACAGCGACATATTTCTTGTTCCCCATTTAGTGGGTTATCAAGCTTCATCTCTACCAGGTTTTTGGCCATTTTGTTGTACATTTTTACCAGTCTTGATTTGAATCGTTCAAAAATAATCTCTTCGTATTGGTCTATATCAAATTTTTCATCGCCCATATCAATGTTGGCAAACAGATCCTGTAGCAAACGTTTGACATGGGATTTACTCTCCTTTTGGCTATATATCCAATTGGCTGTACCGATCAGCTCAGCAATGCGAACCAGTATCTGCTCATTACTGTTTAACCGTTGGTAGATGGGACGATAACGAATTAATGGTTCTATGTTATTGGTCAGTAGTGCTTTTACCGTGTGCGGCAAGTAATTTAAATCAGACCCACTTACGCCAAAAGATTTTATTAAAATAGACGCTGTCTCATTGAAATCGATGCCATGATTATGATCATCGGTCATCAACGAGCGTATAACATCAGAACTTATTTTGCTGGCGGTCATGGTTTTCATTTTTTAGTCTCCCTGGAAAAATGTCTGTTTCTGATACTGGTATTCTCTCTTACTAAATCGCAAACGGTTATAGTGGTAAATTCCTGTTAATTATCCAACAGATTTCTACCGCAGCCGCTGTGCACAGAATGCACTAAAGACAATATGATTGCAGGCAACATATAAGTTGTTTTTTGGGGTCGTGCGAATCAGGGATTACCGAATTTGACAGACAGACATTTTGCTGGATTTTAGGAACCCTTGTCATGACAAAAACATGAACAGTTTTTGCGCAGGGTCAGGATCGTTGCCGAGCACAATTGGGCTTTGCCGCGAAAAACCAAGGCATTGTAGGACAAGTGTCTCTTAACCTTCTTAAACTGAATACCTCGGTAAACGCAGGCCTCAGGAATAAGCGCAAAAACTGCGGCTGGGACGAAGACTACATGTTGAAAATGCTTGGATTGACTGGTTTTTGATCATGTTTTTATCGTGCAGTTTTCCGGATAATAGCTTCTGTTTTTTCCTGAATAAACGATTTGGTTTGATTGTTCTGTTTTAACCAAGCGGTGAATTCACGTTCAAACGCTTGCCATTGCGGACTAAGCAGTTGTTGTAATGAGGCTATTTCATCAGGTGTTGTTTGGGAAAATATTATCCAGGCGTCACCAGTAAAAGACGAAGATGCCAGCAGCCATGGCGTAATTAACGCAGAAAATTTCCCATTTCCAGGAATTGTACAAAATTCATTTACTTTCTCCAGCATCTTTCTGGCCAATGTTATTTTTTTATTGGGATCAACTATTGGGATTTTTCCTTTAGCAAGAACATCGGAGGTACTGAGATCTCCAGAACTGTAATTTATTTCAGAACCTTTTTGCAGAAGATGGACATCGCTATTTTCTAATCGACCAGGTGAGATGATGCGAATATTTTTCTCATCCTGCCCATGCGAATTGTTAAAAATTTCGAGTTCAATTTTTTCACCATTACTGTTGACTTGAAACACTTTATTGATGTGAGCCAATGATTTGCATCATTCAATATGGTAAAATGCTGCCTCAACGTTTGAGGTATCCATGAGCAAGATAGACGGTCGTAAAGTCTCCCATAGCGTACGAGAAGCCATCCGTATTGAAGCTATCCAGAAATGGCTGGACGGTGAGACAGTTACGAACTTGTCCCAGGAATATGGCACAGACACTTCCTGCATTTATAACGAAACCTGCGAAATTCTCCATCCATAGCGCGAAGCGTTTGGATGGAGATGGATAGCAGGCAGACCGTGGAGGGCTGCTATTTCTCCGACCTTTCCCGTTTCTGGATATATTCCTTGAGCACTTCCAATGGTGCACCGCCAGCAGTGATCAAGCAATATGCCCTTGTCCACAGCACCGGCTTCCAGTAGTACGCTTTCAGGTGTTGCGAAAACTCCTTCCTGATAAGCCGACTTGTGACCGTTTTCAAGTTGTTGATGAACTTGCTGGGTATTATGTTTGGGTGGATGTCCAGCATCAGGTGGAGATGATCAGCTTCTCCACTAAACTGATCCAGACCTACCTCCCACTTGCTGCACAATTCACGACAGATGACTTCCAGCCTGTCCAGCATTTGAGGTGTAAAACATTTTTTCCGGTACTTTGTTACTAACACTAAGTGATATTTTAGTTTGTAGAAACAGTGATAATGAGATTTCATGTATTGACACTGATGATGTTTTTTCTATCATAGCACCATGAAAGCCTACAAATATAGACTCTACCCGAACGCAGAACAGAAAGTGCTGATTGCCAAGCACTTCGGTTGTGCTCGGTTTGTCTATAACTGGGCTTTGTCTGAAAAGGACAAACACTACAAGGAAACCGGGAAAAGCCTGTCAAAGCGCCAGCTTCAGGATATGGTGGTTGCCAGCAAAAAAGCCGATAAGGAGTGGCTGACGGAAGTGAATAGCCAAAGCCTGTTGGCTTCACTGGCCAACCTGGAAACTGCATTCACCAACTTTTTTCGAGGTCGGGCGAAGTTCCCACGGTTCAAATCAAAATACTCTGGCTGGCAATCGTTCCAATGCCCGCAGTACGTAACTGTTGATTTCCAACAAGGTCAAATCAATTTGCCAAAACTCAAGGGAATCAGGGCGAAATTGCATCGCCTTTTTGTTGGCAAGGTAAAAACAGTCACGATCAAGCGCTCTCCTGCCGGCAAATATTTTGCCAGTGTTTTGGTGGATAATGGTGCGATTGATCCCATATCGTCGTTGATTGAACCTGAGCATACCGTTGGCCTCGATGTTGGGCTGACCTCGTTTTTGATCGACAGTGAGGGAAACAAAACAAACAATCCAAAATTGCTAAAGGCATCATTGGCTCGGCTTGCCATTGAGCAAAAGAAATTATCCAGAAGGAAAAAAGGCTCTGGTAACAGGGCAAAACAGAAACGGATAGTTGCCACCATTCATGAAAAGGTGGCTAACCGCCGTCTTGATTTCATTCATCAGGTAACTGCAACGCTGGCTGGCAAAAACCACGCAACCACGTTTGCAATTGAAGACCTGAATATCAAAGGCATGACCAAGAACCGGAAGCTGGCCAGAGCAATACAGGATGCTGGTTGGGGTATGTTTCTAACGACACTGGACTACAAGTGCCGCTGGAATGGCAAAAACCTAATTCGTATAGGAAGGTTCCAGCCAAGCTCAAAACTGTGTAATTGCTGTGGCTACAAAATGGATTCCATGCCGTTATCAATCCGTGAATGGGAGTGCCCAGGTTGCCATAGGGTGAACGACAGGGACGTGAACGCCGCCCGCAATATAAGAGATATGGGTTTAGCTGATTCGCTGGGACACAGCGGTTGCATAAAGAGTTCCCCTGTAGATTGTCGTGTCAGCGCAGGTTCTACAGCGAAAGGTGTTGAGTGTTCTCAGCATGGGTCGCAAGAAGCCCCCACTATAGCCGCCTAGCGGCTTAGTGGTGGGAGCATGTCACCAGACTTGTAAGGGCAACACGGTGGTAGCAGGTCGGCGAAATCCCTGCGGTCCTTATCCAGATGGAGATCTTTTGAGCTGACTAACACCACATCTCTATTATTGCTGCCTTCCATTAGTACTAAAACTCTTACCATCTGAGCGATAAAACCAAAGGTATGTCCATAGGCAAAATAAAATACGTTTCTGTCACTCTCATCGCTGTTTTTACTCACTGGATTAGCACAATAACAACGCAGCAACTCGTTCTTGAACTCAGTCTCCAGATAAGGATTCTCCATTAGATATAAACGGTTGTACCGAAAACCCATATTAAACACTGGTATTCCATGACATTCATTGGGATTATAATCTCCAGTATTTTCGTCATACTCAGTAACGCTTAGGGTTTTGTTGGCATATTGACCGTGACTGGCTGCCAGGGGTGTTATCAAACCACTCGGACCATGAAAGATAACATGAGCCTCTTCCAGCAATTTGGCTACTTCGGCCTCCTATGTACGGGACAAAAAATCTAGAGATCAGATCTGGCAAGAGGTCAGAGGGGATGAGCTGACTCCCCATGTAAGGTAATCTATGCGGTCTCTAACCTCCTCATAGAGTACTTTTGTCGTACATGGAAGAAGTCAGCTCATTAGCCGAGAAGCTTAAAGCCCATTTGCCATCGCATCAAGCCCGCGCTGATTTTATTGCACAGTTTGTTCTGTCCTTGATCCGCGCGCGCTCCACCAATCTTTACCGAGTTGCTGAAGAATTTCAGACTAAGGCAGATGCCGAGTCGAGTTACCGGCGAGTCAAGCGCTTCTTCGCTGACTACGAGTACAGCTACGAACAGCTGGGGTTATTCATCCTGAGTTGTCTGGACATGGAACGCTACACGCTATGTATGGACAGGACCAACTGGAAACATGGCAAGAAAGACGTCAATTATCTGGTTGTTTCCATTGCCTGGCAGGGGAACTCGATCCCTATTGTCTGGAAGTGCCTTGGCAAAAGCGGTGGTAACTCGAACGCTCAAGAGCGTATCGCGATCATGAAACGGGTTCTGCGCCTGATTCCGGTTGATCGGATTGACGCTCTGCTTGCTGACCGAGAGTTTATCGGTCAAGACTGGTTCGAGTGGCTTAACCAGGAAGACTTGTCATGTCGACTGCGCGTGAAAGAGAGCTTTCCTATTGAGCACGACGGAGTCAGTATCCCCATTGGGAAACTGTGCCGGAGCGTTGGTATGAATCAGACGGTGACTTGGCATACCAAGAAAAAAGTATCAGGTATCCCTCTTTACATATCAGCTCGTCGCACAATACAAGGTCTGTTGATCGTTGTGGCTACGACCAAACCGGATTCAATGATCACGGACTACGCCAAACGCTGGGGGATTGAGACATTGTTCGGGTGCCTGAAATCGCGGGGGTTTGACATGGAGTCAACGCATATGACAGAGCATGCCAGAATGGATAAACTGCTCGGACTTTTGTCCATTGCATTCACGTGGTGCTTGACCGTTGGGCACTGGAAGCATGGAGACGCGGCGATGCTGCCCTTGAATAAGCACTGTCGACCAGCCAAAAGTCTGTTCAGACTGGGATTGGATATTCTCAGGCGGGTATTGAAAAACCAGTGCGCAAAGGGCGATGAGATCACCTTTCAGATTTTGCTGGATGTTTTGTCCCCTACATAGTTCGGCCTCTTGATGCACGCCAAGTAATGGGGGCTGATCGGATGATTGGACATTGGTTTTATGCCGACCATTCAGAATAAAGGTTTTTACGTCTTCGCTGGTGGTAATTAACATTAATTTTTCCAGTTCGCCGGTATTGTCGGCATAGTGTTCAAAGACAAATGAGCACTTTGCTTCAGGAAAAATATTCCTTAAATATTCCAGCTCCTTTACCCCGGATACAATATCACCAAACCCCCTGGAAAAAATACCGCCATAAGGGTATTGTCGGGTAGCAACGACTATTTCAATGGTCTTGTCATTAAATTTTGAACGACCGTATTTTTCAGGTTCATCCAAGACTTTTGTGGAATTATTTGTACAAATTTCTAACCTCGGGCTGGTAATATCCATCATTTCTTCCCTGTAATATTTTGTCCTTTTTTTGTCCTTTCCTGGACACACAGATAATCGATCCTCCGAATATCACGGATAATCACGGATAGTACATAATTGTGCAGAGTAGGCTGATGGACAGAATGAATCGGTAACCAGAATGTTCGGGAATCTAACCAAAAATTATCCGAAAAAGTCTTGTCATATCACTGCTGATAACAAACAAACAAATAAAGAAAAGACACGTTACCTGAATTTTGTACTATTCTCATGCGTTCAATAAATAACAAACAGCGCGACACTTGCAAACATAATACATAAATCGGGGATGTCTTATGCACTCAATAAATCCGGGCTCGCCTGGCTCGTCCAGTCAGTCCCAACACAGCGCACTGGGTAGGGACGCTTTTGCCAGTGACCTTGAAAGACAAAAAGGCACCGGCGTTTTTTCCACTGCTGGTCGGCAATCCGAAATACCGGCGCCATCAACAGAACCAATGGCTGGTACACCTGTTGATACTGCCATCACCAACAGGCATGGGAGGGTGGCTTATAATCCTCAGAAGATTATGGTTGAGTACATTGAAGGCTTGCCGGTTGCTGTGCAACCGCCTGTCGGTTGTCCAGTATGTCTTACTGAATCCGCAGGCAGTTTAAACAATTTAACGATTCCGGCCTACGTGCCCAGTAACGAGAACTGCATCGTCAACTGGCACTCGTTTTGTCAAGACTGTATTGCCAACGTTCTATCACACAGGCCAGCCGCATGCCCTCTGTGCAGAAATTCATTTAACAGCTTTGAGCCTCTACAGGGCTGGGGTAAGGGTGAACAGCTTAATGTGAAAAGGCCGGTTTATTTCCAGCCGGAGTTGCTCACCTGTCCAGGGTGCGATGACGGCATGCTCAGGGCTGACATTCGTGATCACTTGGTCAATTGCAAAGAAAACAAGGCAACGGTTGAGCAAAATGAAGCTGAGTATCGTGAGTCTTATTTGAATTACCTGAAGCAGCACGATGGCAGCACGGGTGCCCTGTTGAGTAAGGATGCTGAGAATATGCCAACGGTAATCCTGTACGAAAGTGACGGCGACGGTAAATTCCAACAACAGGCGAGTGCCGATTTTTTACTGGACAATCCGACAGTCAGCGGACCACTTCATAACGTATCGATTGACAGTGAGCATCAGATATTTATAGTCACGCCCGGCGAGCAGATGCCTGTCGTCGGAGTCGTTCAGTTTGAGACCGTGGACAATGCAACAGATGGTGGGTCAGCTCTTGCAGCTTCTTCATGGCACCTTAAAGAACTTCCTTCAGTCACTTCCTCCTTCCGACTAGTCAACCCGCAGGATACGGCAGTCCTGAGTTCAATGCCCAATAGCTTTCAGACGCTTTTGACCACAAATCTTGCGCGCTCAGTAGGGATATCAAGTTTTCCTGGTGCTTCTTTCACCCACGCTTTTACCGCTTTGCAGCACACCAATGCACCCGTTGCCCTGTCTTTTCAGGCAAATAAAATTGCTATGGCAGGGATTGATCTGTTTGCCGTGGACTATCAGAGAGTAAAGGGTACTTACTTGATCTACGGTGTGAAACTACCTGGTGTAGCGGCCTATTGGGGGATACAGAAGGTTGAGCCTGATAAACGAATCGTGTTGGAGGCATCAAGGCACTACCAGTTGATTGGCCTTGACACCATGACTCGTAAAGAAGAAGCGGATATTCAACAAGCCACCGGGCAGAGCGTCAGGGAGAATCGCAGCAACTCGGTTAAATATGCCCTGATTATTTCTACCTTGATGGAAACAACAAAAAGTCAATCAATGTCGCGTCCCCCGCGCCCGTCTGCCAGCGGCGCTGTAGTTGCTGCATCCTGGTCCGGAGGAATGCATGGTTTAGTAGCAGACAGCAGCAATAGCGAAACAGCAGAGTCAGAGGATGTCGACTTGCCTCAAGTCGCGCCACTCGTACGTCCAGCAGTAGATAGTATGTCGGGTGGTTTTGGTGTGGATTGGGCTGCCCCTGAAGTTCGACCTGTCTTTACATTCCTTGATACAGCAGGCACAGGTGGCGGTCTTGTGCAAGACAGTACCGACTCGATTGGTGCAAGACCAAGACCGCCTGCGCCTCCAGTGGTGAGTGGTACCTTTAGCTTCGTGGCATCCAGCGCTGAATCCAGACCGGTCCCTAAATGCTTTAACGTAAAGGCTAAAGGTGGGAGCGTTTTCCTGCATCAAGATGAATACGAATACGGAGAAAAAAGACTACTCAACTCAGGAACTATGGTGAAAAAGTCGGGTGAGGCTAGTGGACGACCGGTGCCCTTAATGCCAGAGAGCGGCGCACACTTGGCGAAACTGTCGCCTGAACTGAAAAAGGCATTGGCTTTCAAAAGCGATGTCACTATTAAAAAGCTGTCAGACCAAGTCGTACCCACAGCTTACCGCAACGAGAGAAATGTCGAGGCCGTCAAACGCTTATGCCCGAAAAGTCTGGTGCCTCGGATGATTGCATTCCTGGATGTCGATATATTACGCACTCCGTGTCCCATATCCAGCAAAGAGCCTCCCGTTGGCTTGCTCCTGGAGGCAGCTGTGCAGCAGATGCATATTTTGCATGATCGGAGCTAACCTTCTGGATGCCCCGGTTTGAGACCGGGCTCCGTTCGCGGACGCCCGGTATCATACTTTGTTCCGCTCACGACGAGCGGGGATTTTCGGGTTTTTTACAGTGCTTTGATGGCTTCAAGCTGCTCTTCCAGCTTGGTCTTTGCCACTTGCGCCTCCATCATTTTTGCCTGCTCTTTGGTCACCACATCGGCCGGTGCCTTGCTGATGAACTTTTCATTGTTCAGCTTACCTGCAAACCGGGCAATTTCTTTGGTCAGACGCTCAATCTCCTTGTTCAGGCGTGTTTCCTCTTTGGCTTTGTCGATCAGACCGGCCATTGGCACTAGCACTTCCATAGCCCCAACCAACTGTGTGGTGGCCATGGGAGCTTCTTCACCGGGCGCCAGAACCTTAACCGACTCCAGTTTAGCCAGTGATTTCAGGAACGTGAGGTTGTTGTCAAGACGTTCAATGTCGTCTGCTGAGGCATTGCGCAGCAGTACATTCAGCGGCTTACCGGGGCCAATGTTCAGTTCAGCACGGATATTGCGAATGCCGGTAATAAACGACTTCAGCCACTCAATATCGCGCTCGGCAGTGTCATCAATCAAGGTTGGGTCAGCCACCGGGTAACTTTGCAGCATCAACGTGTCACCGGTAACGCCAGCACTGTCCTTGATGTTCTGCCAGATTTCTTCGGTGATAAACGGCATAAACGGATGCATCAAGCGAACAATGCTTTCCAGCACTGTGACTAGTGTACGACGAGTGCCGCGTTTTTGCGCCGCTGGGGCATCATCGCTCCACAGTACCGGTTTGGACAGCTCCAGATACCAGGCGCAGTATTCATTCCAAACAAAGTCGTAGAGGTTTTGTGACGCATGGTCCAAACGGAACTCGGCCAGGTTTTTCTCTACTTGTGCCGCAACTCGCTGTAAACGGGAGATAATCCAGCGATCAGCCAGAGTCAGTGCCACCGGCTCGTTATTCAGGCCAGTGTCCTGATCGTCGGTGTGCATTTTCACATAGTTGGCGGCGTTCCAGATTTTATTGCAGAAATTGCGGTAGCCTTCCAGCCGGTTCATATCCCAGTTAATGTCCCGACCGGTAGAGGCCAGGGAATACAACGTGTAGCGCAAGGCGTCGGTGCCGTGAGCAGCGATACCGTCCGGGAAGGTGGTGCGGGTACGCTTCTCGATCTTTTCGGCCAGTTGGGGCTGCATCATGTTGCCACAACGTTTGGCCACCAGGGATTCCAGGTCGATGCCATCGATCATATCCAGCGGGTCAAGCACGTTGCCCTTGGATTTGGACATCTTCTCGCCATGCTCATCACGGATCAGACCGGTAACATAGACGTATTTGAACGGCACCTGCGGTTGACCGTTGTCGTCTTTTATAAGGTGCATGGTCATCATAATCATCCGGGCGACCCAGAAGAAGATGATGTCAAAACCGGTGACCAGTACATCGGTTGGATGAAAGGTTGTGAGGCGCTCGGTCTGTGCTGGCCAGCCCAGGGTGCCAAAGGTCCACAAGGCGGAGGAGAACCAGGTGTCCAGTACATCGTCGTCCTGAATCAGTACCACCGGCGACGGGATATTGTACTTGTTACGCACTTCCTCTTCAGTGCGACCGACGTAAACTTTGCCCTGTTCATCGTACCAGGCCGGAATGCGGTGACCCCACCAGAGCTGGCGGGAGATGCACCAGTCCTGGATATCACGCATCCAGGAGAAGTACATGTTCTCGTATTGTCTGGGCACAAACTGAATGCGGCCGTCTTCTACTGCCTCAATGGCCGGTGCGGCCAGTGGTGCGGCGCGGACAAACCACTGATCAGTCAGCAGTGGTTCGATCACCACGCCGGAACGGTCGCCGTAGGGCACCATAAGAGTATGGTCGTCTATTTTTTCCAGCAAGCCGAGGGCGTCAAAGTCAGCCACAATCTGTTTGCGGGCAGCAAAGCGTTCCAGTCCTCGATAGGCTTCGGGAATAGTGGTAGTAACGTCGTTGTTAATGGTGCCGTCAGCGTAGTAGGCTTCGCCTTGTTGGCGGATATCACCGTTCAGGGTCATCACATTGACCATGGGCAGCTGGCAGCGCTTACCTACTTCGTGGTCATTAAAGTCGTGGGCCGGAGTGATTTTGACGCAGCCGGTGCCTTTTTCCATGTCAGCGTGTTCATCGGCGACAATGGGTATACGACGATTGACCAGCGGCAGGATGACCTCTTTGCCAATCAGCGCCTGATAGCGTTCGTCGTTCGGATTGACCGCCACGCCGGTATCACCGAGCATGGTTTCCGGCCGAGTGGTAGCGACTACGATGTAATCCTTGCCGTCCGCGGTTTGCTCACCGTCGGCCAGTGGATAACGCAAGTGCCACATGTGACCTTTGACTTCCTTGTTTTCCACTTCCAGGTCGGAGATGGCGGTATGCAGTTTCGGGTCCCAGTTGACCAGACGCTTACCCCGATAGATCAGATCATCTTCGTACAGGCGCACAAACACTTCCTGCACCGCGGCGTAAAAACCTTTATCCATGGTGAAGCGTTCGGTATCCCAGTCCACCGAAGCACCCAGGCGGCGCAGCTGGCGAGTGATAGTGTCGCCGGATTCCTCTTTCCATGCCCAGATTTTATCGGTAAAGGCTTCGCGACCGTAGTCGTGACGAGTCTTGCCTTCTTCGGCCAGAATCTTGCGTTCAACCACCATCTGGGTAGCAATACCGGCGTGATCGGTGCCCACTTGCCACAGAGTGTTGTAGCCTTTCATGCGGTGGTAGCGGGTCAGGGCATCCATAATGGAATCCTGAAAAGCGTGACCCATGTGTAGACTGCCAGTGACGTTTGGCGGCGGGATCATAATAGTGTACGCCGGGGCGTGGCCTGGTTGCTCAGCGGCAGGGGCAAAGTAACCTTGTTCCTCCCATTGCTGATAGAGGGTGCGTTCGATGGCTTGAGGGTTGAACGTCTTTTCCATAACTGCTGTTCCAGTAGCGTAGCTGTGCCAGTGTTGCCAGATAATAGTGGATGCTGGGTTTGCATAAACCGGCAATTATACACTGTCAATATGAATCGGGAAGTGGCATTACTTTTGGCCACTGGAGTAGCAAGCTGGCAATAATAATGCCGTGCAACTTTGCGATTGCTTTGTTGTCCCAGTAGATAGGAATGAGATAGAAATGTTGCACCGATCAATAATAGCGGCTTTCTTTTGTTGGTCTGCGCAACGGTAATACCAATAACAGTAATATCAATAATGACTAAGAGGCTACAGCTATGGACGCCATCCCAGGACCCAGTGGTTTGAACATTGGGGCGCCCCCACCTTACTGTGAATACGATCCCAATAATCGGCTGCCGGCGCAGAGCGATGTTGATTATGCCAATAGTATGCTTGGGTTGATTGCTGCCAAGCCTCCATTTATTCAAAAGCGCATTATTGAACGCGTGATTGCGATCCATAACTCCCATGCGCCAAGCCAGAATGAGCAGGTTCTGCTGGCCAATGCCGAGGGTTTTAGTCTGCAATACCCCAAGTTGGATCGGTTGATTGAAAAACTGGATTTTATTCCTGGGGAGGATGTTGGTTTTTTTGCCTTTTCCTGCGGACTTTACTCGGAATATTGTGAGGCTAAGATCACTACTCGTAGTACGACACAATTAAAAAGAGATTTTTTCCAGAAATATTTCCTGACTAAAGGATCTGACCAGGGAGTTGCGAATTTATATCTTTTTCAGTCGTGCGACATTTTACAAGGGGATCGTCTGCGGAAGTTTAGTACCGCCCTTGAGAATATTGATGTGGAATGTTTGCCAGGTTCACCAACAGCAGTGTCGATAAATCCAGACTTTGATTTCCCAACGGTATTTACGATTGTGGTGAAACAACTGAACTTTAACTCGGCCTTACCCCTGCGGCTTAACCTCTCTGATGATTATGAACAGCTCCTTGAACGGACAGGCCATAATGAGCCTGATAGATTCAAAGTTATGGTCATGTTGCATGAGTTTGCCCAGCGCGGAGGGCGTGATACTGACCTGCTGGTGGCGCTAGAGCAACTAGAACGCAGGGATCTCAGCGAAGAGCTTGAAAAAGCCCTCCGGTATAAAATTGCCTCTTTCCGTGAATCACCTCCCCCCGTGAAAAAATCCAAGCATCTCTGGTGAGCTTGTGTGTTGACATTGATTGTGTGTTGACATTGATTGTGTGTTGGCATGTTGGCGAATTGTCTGAGTCGTAGTTACGGTCTGTTTATGTCATGTACGGCTCGGGCGGTTTTGCAGTTGCCAATTGTCAATTGCCTAATTGCTGTGGGGAGATAAACCTTTCAAGGCGTGAACTTTCGGTTCCGTTCCGGCCTGACGATAAGCACGAAACTTTGCCCTGGAAATGGTTTTCTGATCCGCAACCACTATTTCACAGACGCGAGAAAAGTTCTGGAAAAAATCTGGCACTTGTGGGCTGAGATTGATCAGCAGCGGCTTCGCTTCCAGTGCGAGCTGCCTGAATCCCAAGGTGATCGGATATTGCCGGGGCGAGTCGCTGATGATCCCATGGGGCAAAAAGCTGCATTCGCGCCATGACCAAAGCAGTTGATCCATATACTGGCAACTGTGTTCATCCGCCGTGTGAATATGCATAGGCAAGCCGCTGCGCCAGGCTTTATCAATGAGGCGACAGGCAAACTGCTCAGGACTGAGTGAGTGGCTTTCCAGCAGGTAGAAGGTAACTTGGGTCATGAGGCCTCGTCTGTGCATCAGCAGCAGGAATAGTAGCAGTACCAGGGTATGTCCACCATCGGATTGTGCTTTGACTACTGCTCTCACTCAGACGAAGGTGCTTCAGGCTGACGGCGCATCTGATTAAACGACTATGGGGCAGCACTCGGGCTGCCCTTTGGCAATTAATTAGCTCGACTAATTAGCCCGATCGAGCAAAAACTGCACCAGCATTGGTACTGGACGACCAGTGGCGCCTTTTTCTTTACCTGATGCCCAGGCTGTGCCGGCAATATCCAGGTGCGCCCAAGGGTAGGCTTCGGCAAACTTGGCCAGGAAGCAAGCGGCAGTGATAGTGCCTGCGGCGGGGCCACCAATGTTGGCCATATCAGCAAAATTGCTATCCAGTTGTTGGGTGTACTCGTCACCCATGGGGAGTTGCCAGACACGGTCCATGGCTTCCCGGGAGGCACTCAGCAGTTCGGTGGCCAACTCATCATTATTGCTCAGCAAGCCGGAAGTGTGATGACCCAGGGCAACCACGCAAGCGCCGGTGAGAGTGGCAATATCGATTACTGCTTCAGGCTTGTAACGCTCGGCATAAGTCAGCGCGTCACAAAGCACCAGGCGCCCTTCGGCATCGGTATTAAGAATCTCAATGGTTTTGCCAGACATGGAAGTGACGATATCACCGGGACGAGTGGCCCGGCCACTGGGCATGTTTTCGGCGGCAGCTACCATACCGATCACATTAACGGGCAAATCCAGCTGGATAATGGCATTCATCACGCCAAAGACACTGGCGGCACCGCACATATCGAACTTCATCTCATCCATGCCGGCACCGGGCTTCAGGGAGATGCCGCCACTATCAAAAGTGATGCCTTTACCCAGCAAAACCAGCGGTTTGGCACCGCGCTTGCCGTTTTTGAACTCCATGCAGATCAACCGGGCTTCCTGGTCGGAACCGGCACTGACTGACAACAGAGAGCTCATGCCTAATTCGGCCATCTGCTTTTCATTGAGAATTTTGGTAGTCAGTTTAGTGTGCTGTTTGGCCAGATTTTTGGCTTCTTCAGCCAGGTAGGTTGGGTTGCAAATGTTACCAGGCAGGTTGCCCAGCGTACGGGCGATATTGCGGCCCTTGCCGATGGCTTCGCCAAGGGTCAGCCCGGCTTTTACCTCGTCGGCATTTTTCCGGTCCGCCAGCAGGATCACCTTTTTCACGCCTCGAACGCCTTTGGCACCCTGGCCTTTATCAGTGTCGTTTTTAAACTGGTTGAACTGATAAAAGGCATATTCAATGGCTTCTACCAACTGACGGGTAACCCATTCCAAGGATTTGTCTTTAACCGTGATATCTTCCAGGGCAATCGTTGCTTCGCGAGCATTGACCGATTGCAGTTGACTGGCCAGATTGGCAGCCAGTTTTTTCAGCTCTGCTTCGCTCAGTGGGGCGTCACTGTCACCCATGGCCAGCAACAGCAGACGTTCAAACGGGTTGCCCAAATGCAGCATCAGCGAGTGGCCCGGTTTGAAGTCCAGGTCGCCCTGTTTGAGTATGGTGCTTAGCTGGCCATTGGTCAGTGAGTCTATGGCTGCGGCTGAGTCGGGCAGAGTTTTTTTATGGACGCCAACAACAAGACAGGCTGTTTTTTGCTTCTCTGCGGCGCCACTCTTAACAACGAATTCCATAGTCTCTCCCAGGGGACAAATTACCCGATTTTATGGATAATAATACGGTTAAGCCGATTCAACCAGACGCGTTGGCATCACAATAGTCAAATTGGACTGATCATCGGCGCAGCAATTGTACGACGATGTTAGCAGAGTTGAAAATCATTCGGCTTACTACGTCTGTTGTCGTATATTTGCACAACTGTTGAATTGCTACGTTGTAACACTCTCCGGATATACCTTTGATCATATTTCGCTACTTATCACGACAAACGTTGCAAGTAATGCTGGCAGTGACCTCCGTGGTGTTGCTGATCATCATGAGTGGTCGTTTCGTCAATTATCTGGCCCAGGCGGCCACCGGTTCGCTGAAAGCGGATTTTCTGTTTGCCATCATGGGTTACCGGATTCCGGAATTTCTGACGATGATTATGCCGCTGGGGCTGTTTCTGGGCATTATCCTGTCCTACGGCAGACTCTACGTGGATAACGAGATGACCGTACTCAGTGCCTGTGGTCTGACCAATAAACAGCTGTTGGTAATGACCATGATTCCGGCGCTTGGGGTTGCCTTGCTGGTGGCGCTCCTCAGTTTGGTGCTGGCTCCTATGGGCATTCAGAAAGTCGAGCGCATCTTTGCCGAACAGCGTGCACTGACCGAGTTTGATGTCCTGGTGGCCGGGCGCTTTCAATCATTTGGTGGGCAGCGAGTCACCTATACCGAGTCGTTGACCGACAACAAGCAACAAATGAATGATGTGTTTATTGCCAACCACAACACTAATAGCAACAACCTGGGCTCCATGACCCTGGTGCTTGCCCGGGAGGCGCGCCTTGAAGCCAGTGATGAAACAGGGGGACCCCGCTACCTGATTCTCAATCAGGGGTATCGTTACGATCTGACGCCCGGGGCGTTGCCCATGCGCGCAACCAAATTTGGTAGCTACGGCTTGCGCATGGAAGAGCGTCAGGCCGGGTACGAGATCAGCAGAGAGCAGGCGCTCCCCACTCGCACGTTGCTGGCTACTGATACGCCAGGCGCTCAGGCGGAGCTGCAATGGCGTATCTCGCTACCGTTACTGGTGCTGGTGGTGGCATTGCTGGCACTGCCGCTGTCCCGCGTTAATCCACGGCAAGGGCGTTATCTGAAGCTGCTGCCGGCTATTTTGCTGTACCTCTTTTACCTGTCTTTTTTACTCAGTGGTCGGGGAGCCATGGAAGATGGGCGCCTGTCGGTCAGTATTGGACTATGGCCCATCCACGGGTTGTTTTTGCTGATTGCCCTGCTATTGAATCTGGCGGTCCCGGCCAAACTCTGGCTGATGCGTCGGAGGACTGGCCATGCGTAAGCTGGATCGTTATATATCCCGCAATGTGCTGGGGGCGACAATACTGGTGCTGTTGGTGCTGGTCTTTCTGGAGGCGCTGTTCTCATTCCTTGGACAGCTTGAAGATGTGCAAGGGGATTATCAGACCGTTGATGCCCTGATCTATGTCCTGCTGATGATGCCCAAACGGCTTTATGAGTTAATTCCGGTTTCGGCTTTGGTGGGATGCCTGGCAGGCCTTGGTGCTATGGCTTCCAATAGTGAGCTGGTGGTGATGCGTGCTGCCGGTGTCTCACTGTGGCGCATACTGGCAGGCGTGATGAAACCGACGCTGGTGATGATTACGATCGGGCTGGTATTTGGCGAGTACGTGGCACCCATGACTGAACAGATTGCTGACACTCGCAGAGCCATTGCCCGCTCTGGCAGCGGTTCTTACTCCGGAGCAGGGTTCTGGCATCGGGAAGGGCAGGAGTTTATGTACTTCAATGCGGTGGAACCCAATGGCATCCTCTACGGCGTCAGTCGCTATGTGTTTGACGATCAGATGGAGTTGCAGGCGAGTTCATTCGCCAAACGGGGGATTTACCAGGGCGATCACTGGTTGCTGGAAGAGGTAACCACCGTGAGCCGAGAGAACGGCTCGTTCGTCACTACGTATGACCAGGTATTGCCGTGGGACACGAGCCTGACCACCACGCTGCTCAAAGTTGTGGTGGTCAAGCCTGAGGCGCTGCCCATTACCGGTCTTTTCACCTATGCCCGTTATCTGAGTGCCCATGGGCTGGACGCCGGTGAATATGACCTGGCCCTGTGGACCAAGCTGTTGCAGCCGTTGTCCATTTTGTCGCTGGTGCTGGTGGGCATTTCGTTTGTGTTCGGGCCGTTGCGCTCGGTCAGTATGGGGTTGCGCATTTTTGCCGGGGTGATTACCGGGGTGGTCTTTATGATTGTGCAGAACCTGATGGGACCCTCGAGCCTGGTGTTTGGCTTTCCGCCGGTGCTGTCGGTGCTGATTCCCATTTTTATCTGTCTGCTGATCGGGACTGTGTTATTACGACGGGCCGCGTGATGGTTTTTTCTGCGGCTTTTCCAGCAGAATAACTCGGGACGACGATGCCACGTCCTGCCAACTGCGTTTTTGTCGATCGATCAACGCCCATAGTAGCCCGAGGCCCGCCAGGGCAAGGGCGACGGTGGCGGTGGTAAAGCGAATAATGCTTTGCCAGGGGGTAATCAGCTGGTTGTCCGGCGTGACGATTTTTATGCGCCAGGCCTGCATTCCAAGAGTCTGGCCGGAGCGAGTCCAGAAAAACCCGAAAAAACCGTAAATCATGACCAGCAGCGAACAATAGAACAAAGGGCCTCCCAAGTTATAGCCCTGTTCGGTCATGGCCATAAGCCGCTCGTTGCCGAAGATTTGCAGCTGAATAAAAAGGTTGAGAAAACCCGCCATAAACAGCAGCGCCAGGATTAACAGCGCGTCGTATACCATTGCTGCCACTCTGCGCCACAAAGGAGCTGGGGTGAGAACGCCCATTGATTTTATGCCTGCTTATTATGTTGGCGAAAATACTACCAGCTCTGACCTTTGTAACGAAACGAAACCGGAACAAATTGCCATACCTGTTGTCAGGTAGATGGCAATGCGGCGGTTGGGGTCAGTAATGAAGTTGTCTTGTGTCTTGTGTCTGCTGGTGCTGTGCTTTTCAGCTTATGCCCGGCCGGGGTCAGCAGATTTGCTGGCAGAGGAAAAGGCCAGGGAGAGAGAGCGTTATGGCGAGTTGATCCAACCAGAAGACGACGATTTAGCGCAGCAGTTCTGGCAGACGCTGGATAACAGTCAAGTGTCTTTTAATGATGCAGTGGTGGAGCCGCTGATTATCCCTTTGATCACCCACGCCAAAGCGCTGCTGGACGTGTTCAATCATCATGTCATCGACCCGGTGCGCCGTGGCAAACACTACCTGAGATATACGGACAGCGTGATGCTCGGCACGTTTGATAATGTGTTGTACGAAAGTACCGGCACGACCACCTGGCCATATGCTGTGGTGGGCGTGCCGTATGGAATGGTGGTCAAAAATACCGTGGCTGACTTTAAGCTCGGTGCCGAGGTACGCAGTCCGGGGATCAGCGACAGTCGCTATCATGATCATCCGGTCACCGAGGCACGTCTTGGGGCACAGACCACAGCCGTTGGTAACCAGATAGCGCAAACCCATCAGAATGAGCTGGTGGTTGTCGATGTGGTCAAGCCGTTTATGCCAAAAATCGAGTGGTATAACGAAGAGGGTTCTCTGGCCGCTGCAATTTACCGTTTTTACTACGCGGCGATGCGGTTAGTTACCGCTGTGAACCCGGTGGTGGATTTTGAGGACACTGAGTACTTCCAGCGTACCGGGCGCTATGAAGAGTCTGACCGGACTTTTTTATTTCATTGGAACAAGGGGCTTTCCAGGCACAGTTCGTTTCGCAGCGGTCAGATTGTCCGGGTTGAGCGCAAAGGTTACTTTTCCATGGGACCCATTCCTCTGGCGTGGAACTACTGCGAGGTGCTACTGCATGAAGGTGGGGCAAAAGCGGTTGAAGATACGCAGGACGAGGAGGAGACGGAGATTTTTTATGAGCATCCTGAAAGCTACCACTGGGGCGTGCGTAGTGACCGGATGCTGCCCCATGAGCGCACCAGGACCATAAGGCGAAAAGTGATTAGATACGAGCCTAACGTGACCACTTTCAGAATTTATACCGAAAATCTCTGTCAGGCAGCTGAGGCCTCGGTGCGCTCAAAAAGTGAGGTGATTGTGTTTGCCTCCCGTCGACTGTTTTCCTGGCTGGTGCCGTCATTGGTTTTACTGGGAGCGCCTGCGACGTCGTGGGCTGTGGCCCGACGATTTGATGTCAGGCACAGCAATTTGCTGACGGCTGCCCTGGCGGCCGGGGTTTTGCTGACGTCGTGGGCTTTTCCGGCATTATGGACGTCCGATGTGGCAGACACCATTCATGCTATTCGGTTTCCGCCACCGGAAGAAGACGTTGTCTGGCAGTCTGGTTTGCACAAGTGAAGTCGGTACGCCTCTCAGCTCAAAAGATAACATGAGCGATGACGGCAATGACCGGCAGCGTGACCAGTGTTCTCAGGATAAAGATGATAAATAGCTCAAACAGGGTAACCGGAATCTTACTACCGAGCAGCAGGGCGCCGACTTCGGACAAGTAAATCAACTGCGTCAGCGACAGTGCCGCAATAACAAACCGGGTCATGTCGTTATCGATGGCAGCTGCCAGAATCGACGGCACGAACATATCGGTAAAGCCCACCATCATGGTGGTAGAAGCTGCGTGAGCTTCAGGAATTTGCAGCAGTTCCAGCAGTGGCACAAATGGCATGCCCAGGTATTGAAAGAGCGGAGTGTACTCGGTAATCATCAGGGCAATCGTGCCAATGCCCATCACCACCGGCAAAACGCCGAACACCATATCGATGGCATTTTTGCCGCCATCGCCAAGTACTTTCAGCGGATTGGTGATTTTGGCTGCCTTGTCCAACGCCAGGTGCAGACCCCAGGCGAAAGCGCTGTAGCCGGTCGGAATCACTTCATCGTCATCGGTACGTACCTTGCCACAGATAAAGACATCTTTCTTGCGCGACAGCGGCGGTAGCTTGGGCACAATCAGGGCGGCTACCAGTCCGGCAAAACAGACCGTCAGGTAGAACTGGGTAAACATATGATCCAGCCCAACCTGGGCAATAACCACCAAAGAGAAGGTGATGGAAACCACGGAAAAGGTGGTGCCGATAATGGCTGCTTCGCGCTCAGTGTAGTGGGAGGTTTCGTACTGTTTGCTGGTCATCAGGATACCTACGCTGCCATCGCCAAGCCATGAGGCAATGCAGTCGATGGCCGAGCGCCCTGGCAAGTTGAACATTGGCCGCATGACTCGGGTCATCATGGTGCCGAGCACTTCCAGCAGCCCAAAGTTCATCAGCAGTGGCAACAGCAGCCCGGCAAAGATAAATACCGAGAACAAGGTGGGCATCAGATCGTTAAGCACCATGCCGCCAGTGGCTGAGGACCAGATAGATTCTGGGCCAACCTGGAAGTAGGCGCACAGGATAAACAGCGTGCCGGCCACTCTGACCAGAGCCCACAATGGCGTGATATCAAATAGCGATGACAGGAAGGGGTGGTCAGTAATAAACCGGGGTTGGAACATTTTGGTAATGATGGTTACCAGTCCGGTAAAGGTGACGATCAGGGTGACAATCGTGGTGAGCTGGGCGGCCAACAGGGTTTTCAGGCCACCGGCCAGCAGTGCCACCGGGATGGTAAATTGACCTTCCAGCTTGACCGGAGTGACGAACAGCACCAGCCCCAGCAGCGATGGCAGTAAAAAAATCAACCAGTTACGTAGACTGGTTGAGTGTGTTGTCGTGACTGTGGACGGCTTCATAAAATTCTGGCTCCTCAAACTCAGCCCGGCACAGATGATGTGCAAAACAGTATGAGCGAAAAAGTTGCAACTTCCCTAATTACGATGCTCGTGAACGCGGCCAGGAAGACGCAATAGCAGTAATACTAAGTGATGGGGATTTTTAGCATAAATATTCATATTTTATCAATAAATATTTATATAAAATCCGTGTTGTCAGGATGCTCTGATAAATAATTATTTGCTTTGCGCGTCTCTGGTCATAGCGCATGCTGGAGTTGTTGGCATCGGGCAGGACACGGCAAAGCGTATGGAAAGACCATGGAAAGCTGGGCAGGAATCCCTGCTGGCGCAGGGATGCTGGGATATCGATTGAATGGAGATCGGCGTTTGGTCGCCTTAACTGCGGACGTAGCGTTGCGGTACAAAAGGCATTTTACTGATGATCATGGGCAGTTTTTTGCCCCGAACCAGGGCGAATATCTCGTTGCCAACAGTGGCGTATTTCGTCTTGATCTGCGCCATGGCAACGGGGATACCCGCTGATGGACCAAAGGTGCCGGAAGTGACATGGCCAATCGGTTGACCCTGGCTATCTACCAACTCGGTGCCAGCACGAACCGGCGCCTTGCTGCTACCAATCAGACCAACGCGCCGGGTTGCTGTTTGTTTGCTGTCCAGTTGCCTCAGGATTATCTCAGCGCCGGGAAAGTTGCCAGCTCGTGGGCCGTCGCTGCGGCGATTTTTGCTGATGGCCCAGCTCAGGCTAGCCTCAACCGGTGTGGTGTGCTCATCAATGTCCTGTCCGTAGAGACACAGACCCGCTTCAAGACGCAGGGAGTCCCTGGCGCCCAGACCAATCAAAGCCACCTGCGGCTGAGCCAGCAACTGCTGGACGATCTGTTGAGCGTGAGCGCCCGGAATGGAAATTTCAAAGCCATCTTCGCCGGTGTAGCCAGAGCGGCTAACCAGACAGGGAACACCGTCAATGGTTAGCGCACAGGCGTCCATAAACACCATGTCCCCCACTTCTGGCACGATCTCCTGTAAAATCCGCGCCGCCTCCGGGCCTTGCAGGGCGATCAGTGCGTGGTCATCAAGCGTTTGCAAGGTGACACCTGCGGGCGCCCTGGCAAGGATATGGCCGATGTCCACGGTTTTGCGCGCGGCATTAACGACAATGTATAGATAATCTTTATGACGACTAACCATTAAGTCGTCGATAATGCCGCCGGCCTCGTTGGTTAGCAGCGCATAGCGCTGTTTGCCCACGGGCAGGTTGATAATATCTACCGGCAGCAGGGACTCCAGAAATGCGTCAGCGCTGGGGCCCGATAGCAGCAGTTGCCCCATGTGGGAAACATCAAACAATCCGGCGTGACTGCGGGTGTGCAGGTGCTCGTGTCGGACGCCGGTGGGATATTGAACCGGCATCTCGTAGCCGGCAAAGGGAACCATTTTGGCACCATGGGTCAGGTGCAAATCGTACAGCGGTGTTCTTTTTAGTTGTTCAATGGACGGTTCAGACATCCTTCATCTCCATGGTTAGCCGGGAAAAGGCTAGCTGCCTGCACCTGTCAGGCGCTGCCCCGAAACAGCGTCCGCGAATATTGCTACTGCAAACGGCAATGGGGAGCCATTAAAGACCGTTTCTTCTACAGTTGCCAGTTACTATCTCCAGTAGCCTGGCTGCAGGAGTTCGACTGCTCGCTGGGTTGGCCCATTAGATGAATTTTTGCCGGCATTGTCCATATCTGTCCCGAGCTGGTCAGCGGCAATCCGATAATAAATAGATGTCAAATAAAGTCCACACCATCCGGCAAGCGGAGGGTGGACGTAGGAAATTTTGGCGGCTAAGCGTGTCTGACAGACCGCGTCAGAGCTGAACAGTGCGTGGAGGATGTCAAGAGTTTTCCCGGAGGTATTGGCTGGGATCTATATAGAGGCCGAGAGAACGCTTGTCGATGCGCTTTTCCTTTTCTTCGGCCTTACCGATTTCCTGGTATCTGAACACCACGGCATCACCTACGCTGACTTCCAGGTTTTTATCCGGCGACAGATATTTGTAGTCCTGACCAGATACGGTCAGGGTGTGGATGTAGTAGTCTGGCATACCCAGCCAGTCGTTATGGGGACCATCGGTGCTGACAGCTTCAAGTGGGCCACGGCCTTCCAGCTTCGGCTGGCGCTTTTGAAAACTTTTCGGCATGGTGTTTTCTCTGGAGAGTGTCGGTAAAAAAGCAGTTGGTTGAATGGAACGGGTCAGGAGCGCCGCTTCTTTCGTTGGCGCCAGTTACAGACCACGTTCCAGCGCCACAGTACACGGATCAGTAGATAGCTGATGGAGCCTAACACCAGACCCGACACCAGCGATCCTAGGTAAAGAGGCTTCCATATCCGAACAAGTCCGGCACCCAGGCCTTGCACAGTAAGATCCGTGGGCGCATCGCTGACCGGTGTCTGAAGGATAAAGCAGCCAATTTTGTATGTAAAATAGAATATGACTGGCATGGTCACCGGGTTGGTGATCCAGACCAGCGCTACTGAAAGAGGCAGATTGCAACGAAAGAGGATGGCCAGGCAAGCAGCCAGCACCATCTGAAACGGCATGGGAATAAACGCGACAAATACGCCAACAAAAAAAGCGGTGGCAGCGGAACGACGATTCAGTTGCCAAAGATTGGGGTTGCTAAGGGCAGACCCCAGGAAGCTCAGGTAGCGGTGTTCCTTAATTGTTTTTGGTTCCGGCAAATACCTTTGAATCAATTTTTTCGCCATAAAGTCCCACTTTTCCCGCGACGGTCGCTGCTGGCGGTGCAGATGCCGTTCGATCAATTCATTTTGTACTGAGCTATGACTCTAGTTCATGTTCATGCTCTGTACGAGTCGCCATTTTTTCCGGGTAAGCATCGCAGACGGAGTTTCCCGGAACCATGAAACCAATCTATCGGCCCGAAATTCATCTAATCTTGCTAGTTTTTCATCGGCTGGGAGCGGTCACTTGCCAAAATACGGTCACTGTCCTGTTTTAGCTCATGGGCTGCTCGGGTGGGTCTGGTTCACGTCTGCGTCACGTGCACTTGCGTGGCTAAGGCTGGCCAAATTATGCACTGAAACAGGCGGTGTGGCTACGTGGATAATAACGTGAAAAATCTGCCACGCGATAGGGAAACAGTAGCGATGCCGGTAATTGTTGGTAAACAGATTGTCATCAAACCAGCAACAGGTTTGTTTTTGTTTGTCATGGCTTGCGCTGTGTCATCGTGGGTCTTTGCCCTTTGGTTATTAATGGCCATTAGTCTGCCGTTGTTTTTGGTCTTGGTTGGGTTGCTGCTGTCGGGTCGTGCATTTTCTGTCAACAGTTGGTTGTTGCCGGTGTTATCTGGCGCACTGGTCAGTGCGCTTTGGGCGACGCACTTTGCCGACACCCGGTTGGATGAGGCGTTGCTTGGCGATGATGTGGCTATTAGCGGCCACATTGCCAATCTGCCGCTCAGTGAGGGTGTGCTGACCCGGTTTGAGTTTGTTGCCGACACCGGTTTGCTGGGCACTAAAGTGCGCCTTAGCTGGCGCGATGCACCCCAGTTGCACGTTGGTGAGCGTTGGCAGTTGACGGTCAGGTTGCGCCGTCCCCACGGGTTTGCCAGCCCCGGTGCTTTTGACTACGAGGCTTGGACGCTCCGCCAGGGCATTATCGCCACGGGCTATGTCAAAGCGGGTCACTTGCTTGACGGGGAAGTTTCCTGGTCCATCCATCGGCTGCGTGAACAGTTGAAACAGTGGTTAGGGCAGGCAGCTTCTGCGGATAACCAAGGTTTGCTGGCAGCACTGTTGCTGGGAGATAAGTCAGGTATAACGACCGCTCAATGGCAGATGTTCAACGTGACGGGCACAACCCATTTGCTGGTGATTTCTGGTCTGCATATTGGTTTGCTGGCGTGGCTGGGGTTTGTTCTGGCTGCATTGTTGGCGCGAACCGGCATTTTACCACTGCGTCGGCTGCCTCTACCGATGATCCGGGCAGCGGGCGGCATGCTGTTGGCTGGGGGCTATGCGGCCCTGGCAGGTTTTGGTATTCCAGTACAGCGGGCGCTGGTAATGACCTTTGCTGCACTGCTGGCACCAGTGCTGGGCTTGCGTCCCGGCGTAACAACACTGTGGTTACTGGCTTTGGCCGTGGTGTTGTTGCTGGATCCTCTGGCCATCACCAGTGCCGGGCTCTGGTACTCGTTTATTGCCGTTGCCGCGTTGTTGCTGGGTATGGTGGGGCGTTATGGCCAGATCAGCTGGCTGGTCAGAATGTTCAAGCCGCAGTGGCTGGTTTTTTTGTTGTTGACGCCCTTGTTGCTGTTTCATGGGCAGCCGGTATCGCCGTTGTCAGTCCTGGTTAACCTGGTGGCGATCCCGTTTATTGGTCTGGCTGTAGTACCACTATTGCTGTTTAGCGCCCTGATGCATTTTCTCTGGCCACCGACAGCGGATTTGATCATTGCCGGGGTAGATTACCTGTTGACGGGTTTTCAGTGGGGTTTACGTTCGCTGGCCGATGGGATGGTGCTTATTCCGCTGCAGCAGGCTATTTCCTGGTCAGCACTGATTCTGGCCGGACTGGGGATGTTGTTATTGATTGCGCCGGCCTCACTGCGCTTGCGGATTTTGGCTCCAGCGTTACTGATGCCATTGCTCTTTGCGTGGCCAGCAGTGACGCCTGAAGGCCAGGCCGACGTAACGATTCTGGATGTGGGGCAGGGATTGTCAGTGCTGGTAAAAACCCATCGGCACCTGCTGGTATACGATACCGGCGACCGATTTTCGCCGCGCATGACGGCCGCCCAAAGCGTTATTCTGCCAGCCTTGTCGGCCGTGGGTGTCAAGGGGATTGACCGAATAATGATTTCCCATGGTGATCGCGATCACGCTGGTGGTCTGCAATCGCTGTTGGCCCGGTTTCCCGCAGCCGTGGTGATCAGTGGTACGTCGCTGCCTGATTATGATGGCCCAAGGCTAAACTGTCAGGCTGGTGATCACTGGCACTGGGACGGCGTGGATTTTCAGGTACTCTCTGGTGGCCACTATCGGCGCAGTAATGATGCCTCCTGCGTACTGAAGGTGACGGCTGGCCAGCAAAGCATATTGTTGCCGGGTGACATTAGTGACCGGGTGGAGCGGGACTTGCTAAGGGAGCCACTTGATCTGCACGCCACTGTGCTGCTGGCCGCACATCACGGGAGCCGATTTTCCAACAGCATGGACTTTCTGCAGGCGGTCCAGCCACAGGTGGTGGTTTTTTCCGCCGGTTTTGCCAATCGCTTTGGCCACCCGGTGATGCAAGTGCTTGATCGGGTAGCCACCACCGGAGCGCAGATATTTAATACTGCTACGGCCGGCTCGGTGTTTTTCACGCTGGGTCAGGATGGGCTGAACATAACTGCCTATCGTCAGTCCCATGCTCGCTACTGGTGGCGGTAAAACTGGCTATTAAACGACAATTAACGTTAAAAAATCCACGCGCAGCAAGTGACAAGTTACTGCTTAAATGGTGTCAACCTCTGTGATACAGTCATGCTGAAAGGTTGTTCGGAAATGGCATGACCGCATGGAAGTAATGGCAGCAGTAATAGGCAGTAAGTAATAGGTAGCGCAAGGCAAAAACAGTGGTCAGGCAGGATGAGGTATTCTTGGGCAGCCTCGAAGCAAATGCGGACACAGTTTATCGTCCGGTGACCGTGAACCTGTCATTGCAAAGGTAATTATCGTGTTTGAACTGGTGAAATCCGGTGGTTGGTTGATGGTGCCTATCCTGCTGTCTTCGATTATCGCCATGGCCATTATCTTCGAGCGACTCTGGACGTTGAGACCTTCGCGCATCGCGCCCAAAGCGACTTTGTCGCGAGTCTGGAAGCTTATCAAAAACAATAACCTCGACAATCATAAACTGGAGCAGTTAAAAACTGGTTCGCCGCTGGGTGAGATTCTGGCTGCAGGATTAAACAATGCTCGCAATGGCCGGGAAATCATGAAAGAGAGCATAGAAGAACAAGCCGGTAAAGTGATTCATGATCTGGGACGCTACCTCAATGCCCTGGGCACCATAGCTGCCGTCACACCGCTGCTGGGTCTTTTGGGTACGGTTATCGGAATGATCGATGTCTTTACTGTCCTGATGACAGAAGGGACTGGTAATGCCGGCGTTCTGGCCGGCGGCATCTCCAAGGCATTGATTACCACGGCTGCCGGTTTGAGCGTGGCGATTCCGGCACTGATTTTTCATCGTTATTTCACCCGGCGCATTGATGAGCTGGTGGTGACCATGGAACAAGATGCCATCAAGCTGGTCGAGGTATTGCAAGGAGAGCGTTCTGTGGGAGGCAAGGCATAATGAACTTCCGGCGCTTTCGGGCAGGGGAGGGGAGTAATGACACATCGGTCAACCTGACGCCGTTGATTGATGTGGTCTTCCTGTTGCTGATTTTTTTTATGGTGTCCACCACCTTTACCCGGGAGACTCACCTGGCCATTGATTTACCGCAGTCCTCAGGCGCTATTCTTGAGCAGCAGCCCCGGCAGATCGAGATCATCATCAGCAAGGGCGGCGAGTTTTCCGTGGATGGTCAGGGTCTGATCAATAGCCAGCGGGAGACGTTGAAGCGTGCCCTGGGCAAAGCCAGCCAGGGCGAGCGTAATCTGCCGGTGATCATCACCGCTGACGCCAATACGCCTTACCAGGCAGTGGTCACAGCCATGGATGCTGCCGGACAGATGGGCTTTGCCAACCTGAGTATGACCACCCGGCAGGAGACTGAAACAGAGCAATGAGTTATTGGCATCGTATTACTGTGTCGGTCACTGACTCCTGGTACAACCCCGCTGGTGGCTGGACTAAGGTCCTTAAACCCCTGAGTCGATTGTTTGTCCTGCTGGCGGCAAAACGCAAACAGCGCTACCTGAACCACCCTCGTTGGACGCCTCCCGTCCCCGTGGTGGTGGTGGGTAATATCACTGTTGGTGGCACGGGCAAAACACCGCTGGTTACCGCCCTGGTAACGGCATTGCAAGGCAGGGGATATCGACCAGGTATTATCAGCCGTGGTTTTGGTGCCGGTGGCGGCGACGCGCCGGTGTGGGTGACTTCAGAGTCTGATCCGGCCAAGGTTGGTGATGAGCCAGTTATGCTCGCGCGCCAGCTAAGCGTGCCAGTGGTGGTGGATGCCGATCGGGTCCGAGGGGCCCAGTATCTTCTTGCGGGTTGCGACTGCAATCTACTTATCGCAGATGATGGTTTGCAGCACTATAATCTGCAACGGCATATTGAGCTGTTGGTGCTCGATGGTGAGCGTCTGCTGGGAAATCGCCTGTGTCTGCCGGCCGGTCCGCTGCGCGAGCCGCCGCAAAGAATGGGTCAGGTGGACTTGATTCTGGTTAACAGCAGTAGCGAAACGCTGCCCGAACTGTGGGACGATGTTGAGGCACAGCGGCCCGGACAGTTTGGTTTTTCCCTGCAACCGGCAGATTTAATCAGCGTCTGTGGTAGTGCCCAGCCAGTGCCAACTGTGGGGCGCGTGCATGCTGTGGCCGGAATTGGTCATCCGGAGCGATTTTTTAATACACTGCGTACCCTGGGGTATGAGGTGATTGCTCACCCGTTCCCTGACCATCATCCGTTTACCCCGGCAGATATCACGTTTGACGACGATCTGCCGGTACTGATGACCGCTAAGGATGCCGTCAAATGCGTTGCCTTTGCCACTGACCGACACTGGTATCTGCCAGTGACCGCTCAGGTGCCGGAGCCTTGTATTGAACAACTGGTAGCAATGATTGACGCACGTGCCCCGGCCACTTCCGGCTGATCTGCGCTGGCAGGCTACTCAAGGAAATAATATGGATAAAACACTGTTTGAAATTCTCGCCTGCCCTTTGTGCAAGGGCAGCGTTTGTCTGACGGAGGATCGTCAGGAGTTGATTTGCCGACCATGCGGCCTTGCCTACCCCATTCGGGACGATATTCCGGTCATGCTTGAAGATGAAGCGCGCACGCTGACAGTGGACGAGCGTCTCGGTGGGGCTTCCTGATGGCCCATGATGTTTGTGCCAGTGATTTTACCGTCGTTATTCCGGCGCGCTTTGCCTCCAGTCGTTTGCCGGGTAAGCCGCTGGCCGACATTGGTGGCAAACCCATGGTGCAGCACGTTTATCAGCGTGCCCTGGCCAGCAATGCCAGCAAGGTGATTGTGGCCACCGACGACGAGCGCATCATGAAGGCGGTGCAAGATTTTGGTGGAGAGGTCTGCATGACCTTGGCCGGTCATCCATCCGGCACTGATCGCTTGCAGGAAGTGGCCAGGATTTATGGCCTTGCCAATGATGAAATCGTGGTTAATGTCCAGGGCGATGAGCCGTTGATTCCACCTGCTGTCATCAACCAGGTAGCGGCAAATCTGCGGGCCAGCCCGCTGGCTGGTGCCGCAACGCTGTCCAGTGCGTTGCTGAATATTGACCAGGTGTTCGACCCAAACGTGGTCAAAGTGGTGTCCGATGCTCAAGGCTATGCGCTCTATTTCAGTCGGGCACCCATTCCCTGGGCCCGCAATGATTTTGCCGCTAACCAGCGCACTTTGCCGACCAGCATCTGCTTTCAGCGACATATTGGTATCTATGCCTACCGCGTCGGCTTACTTAATCAGTACGTTACCTGGAGCGTCAGCCCGGTGGAACAGCTGGAATCTCTGGAACAGTTGCGCCTGATGTTCAACGGTCAGCGTATTCATGTGGCCGAGGCAGTGGCCACCCCTCCCCACGGTGTGGATACCGAACAGGATTTGCAGGCAGTACGTGCTTTGTTTGCTGCCCAGGGCGATGGCGTTCAGCAAGTGGTCGAAATATGATCAAGGTGCTGTTTGTCTGCCTGGGCAATATTTGTCGTTCGCCCACTGCTTGTGGAGTCTTTGCCAGTCAGGTGGCTGAGTCCGGATTATCTGACCTTATTCGGGTTGACTCAGCTGGTACCAGCGGCTGGCATAATGGTGCCAGTCCTGATCGTCGTTCCATGCAGTACGCGGCCCAGCATGGTTATGATCTGTCGTTTATTCGCTCGCGGCAGGTCAATAGGCAGGACTTTATCGAACAAGACCTGATCCTGGCCATGGATAATGAGAACCTGGATAGTTTGCGGCAAATGTGCCCCCCAGAGCATGCCCATAAACTGCGGCTGTTTCTTGAATTTGCTGACTTGCCGGTTGCAGAAGTACCTGATCCTTATTATGGCGGCAGCGAAGGGTTTGCCCGGGTGCTTAATCTCGTTGAGCTTGGTGGCTTGGCGTTACTGGAACATTTGACAAGCAAGTATCTGCAAGATTCATGAATTCCCCTATAAACATCGTTCATAACTGCTCGCTGCAGCAGCATAATACATTGGGTTTGTCGTCTACAGCCCGCTACTATGTCGAGGTTAATTCCACAGCCGAGTTACGTGCTGCACTCGCTTTTGCCCGACAGCGACGGTTGCCCGTGATTCCCTTGGGCGGCGGCAGTAACGTGGTGCTCGCTGAGATGCTTGATGCCCTGGTGGTACGGGTCAATCTGCTGGGTAAAGAGATTTTACAGCGCACACCGAATGGGCTGTTGGTACGAGCCGCAGCCGGTGAAAACTGGCATGATTTTGTGCTGTGGACGTTGGCCAACCAGGCCTATGGTCTGGAAAACCTCTCTTTGATTCCGGGTACTGTGGGCGCTGCGCCCATTCAGAATATTGGTGCCTATGGAGTTGAGTTGCGGGATTATTTTGTTGCGCTGGATGCGATGCATATTGAATCAGGCACGATAAGCCGTTTTGACGGTCCGGCGTGCTGCTTTGGCTACCGTGATTCGGTGTTTAAAGGCGCCTGGCAGGATCAGTACATTATTATCTCAGTGTCGCTGAAGCTCGACGCACAGTTGCGGCCAAAGCTGGATTACGGCCAGCTGAGAGACATATTGACGCAACGGACCGGCAACCCGCAGGCGCTTGATATCAGTCAGGCGGTTTGTGATATTCGTCGGGATAAGCTGCCGGATCCGCAAGAGATTGGCAACGCTGGCAGTTTTTTCAAAAACCCAGTGGTGTCTGCGCAGGAAATGGCACGCCTGAAAAGGGAGTACTCTGATATTGTCGCCTATCCCGCAGGTGTCATGTGGAAGCTTGCTGCTGGCTGGCTGATTGATCGGGCAGGTTTGCGCGGGTTACAGCAGGGCACGGTGGGGACTTATCGAAACCAGGCTCTGGTGCTGGTTAATCATGGCGGCGCGACCGGGCGAGATGTGTTGGATTTTGCCACTATGGTGCAACGGACCATTGATGATAAGTTCGGTGTTCAGCTTGAATGTGAGCCCCGGTTTTACGGTACACAAAAAAAAGCGGAGCGGTAAACCGCTCCACTGATCAGGTAGGGTCAGCTCCCTCTGGCGAGGGAGCGAGGTTTCAGAGATTGTTCTCTTCAGTGCTTGTCGCAGCACTTGTTGTTTCAGTGGCCTGCTCCGCTGTCTTATCCGCGTTCGGCCTGGCACGCTGGTTGTTGCGTCGGGCCCGAGGATCATTATGAGCGCGGTTGCGACGACGGCGGTGCGAACGAACTGGCGACGTGTGCTCGTCAGCAGGAGTGGCTACCACAGCTTCTTCAACAGGTGCTGACCCATCTTCTGCTGTCGCGGTGCTGGTTGCAGCAACTTCTGACTGTTGGATTGGCGCAGGCGCCTGGTCGGCTTCAGGTTTGGCCGTGCAGGTTTCCGCTGCGCTAGCGCTGTGCTCTTTTTCTTCCGACTGATTCAGTGCCTGTTGCAACAGCTTTTCAGCTTTGCTGGCTGTCATGACCGCATCACTGTCAACCGGTGGTTCAAGCTCAGGCGTTGCTGGTTGCTCAAAAGTGGTTGGCAGCGGTGCAAATGCTGACTGTTCCGGATTGCGAGATGCAGCCACCGCCTTGGCCATTTTGGTCATTTGCGGGCGATTTTCGTCTTTGTGGACGGCATGTTGTTCATCCCCAGCAGCAGTGTTGTCCTGACTTGCTGGCACATCGGCCACTGCTGGGGTCGAAACTGTCACGGCGTGCTCAATATCGTCGCTGTGGCTATCAACCAGCGGTGCAGAATCCATCGCAGGCGTGCTCTTCAGGCAAGAGTGCTCTTGCGCAGAAGCAGCGTGTTCTTGCTCAGGATGATCGTCCGTCGGCGCTTGCAGAGCGATAACCGCTGAGGTCTGTTTTTCCCGCAGGCGACGAGGGTCATTCTTGATCCTTCTGGAGCGGCGGGGTCTGGCCTCTTCGGCAGCTTCAGGCGTGGTTTGCTCTTGGGCATCCACGGCTGGCTCACTCACTACCATTGGCAACGCTTCACGGGTTTTTTCCGATGTAGCCAAGGGCTTGTTCGCCGTCTCTGACTGGCTAGCCGGGGCTTGAGCCGTCACTTCAGAGTCGGCGGAAACTGGCACTTCACTTTTGCCATTTTCAGGCAGCAGTGGTTGCAGTTGCGGCTCGTTCAGCTCATGCCTTTGCGACTGACGGTTGCTGCGACGACGGGGAGCAGAACCGGGGCGACGGCGACGATCACCGTTGGCTGGGTCAAGTTCTGCTTCCTGCTGGAAACCACGCGATTCGCGCTCTTGAGGCTCTTGCTTATCTCGCGAACGGCGTTCGGACTTCTCCGGACGCTCGGTCTTCTCTGGACGCTCAGCCTTCTCCGGACGTTCAGCTTTCTCTGGACGTTCGACCTTACCAGGACGATTGTCGCTGCGCTCACTCTTTTTCCGTTCTTTTTGCGGACGAGTACTGCCGTCGCGCTCTTGCTTTTCCCGACGTTGGGATTCGTTGCGCGGCTTCTTTTTACCCTGGCCAGACTGTTGGGCGTCACGGCGGTTGGATGGGCGCCGTTGGGTACCACTGTTCTGTTCAGATGAGGTATCGTCGTCGTTGTCTGAGCTGAACAGGCTACCAATGGACTTCAACAGGCTACCGATAAAACCTGGCCTTGACTCGGCGGCTTTGATTGCCGGAGCAGGCTGGGCCGGGGCCACATTGCGCACGGCTGCCTGTTGTCTTGGCTGCTGGGTTCTGGTGACTTGAGTGAGGTCTTCAACCGCGTCTTCGCCTTCGAGGATGATTTCGTAACTGCTCTCGTGATCCTGCACATTGCCATCACGCAGACGCTGGACGTCGTAGTGCGGAGTTTCCAGATTAGCGTTAGGTATAACAATGATGCGGGCATTGTGACGCTTTTCGATTTTGGCGATCATCTTGCGCTTTTCATTGAGCAAGAAGGCGGCAACGGTTACTGGTACCTGGGCGCGAATTTCGGAGGTCTTGTCCTTCATGGCCTCTTCTTCCATCAGGCGCAGGATGGACAGTGCCAGCGACTCGATATCGCGAATGGTGCCTTGACCGGAGCAGCGCGGACAGACAACGCCACTGGTCTCGCCAAGGGATGGGCGCAGACGCTGGCGGGACATTTCCAGCAGCCCAAAACGGGAGATACGGCCGGTTTGCACCCGGGCGCGATCAACGGCCAGGGCCTGACGGATGCGGTTTTCCACCTCCCGCTGGTTGCGGTTGTTGCCCATATCGATAAAATCGATAACGATCAGGCCACCGATATCGCGCAGACGTAGCTGCCGAGCGATCTCATCGGCCGCTTCCAGGTTGGTGTTGCAGGCGGTCTCTTCGATATCGCCGCCACGAGTAGCGCGAGCTGAGTTGATGTCGATGGACACCAGTGCTTCGGTTGGGTCGATGACAATGGAGCCGCCGGAAGGCAGTTTGACTTCCCGCTGGAAGGCGGTCTCAATCTGGCTCTCGATCTGGAAGCGGTTGAACAGGGGAACGCTGTCCCGGTACAGTTTGATCTTGTTCTGGTACTGAGGCATGACCTGCTTGACAAACTCCAGGGCCTCTTCATAGACAGAACTCTTGTCGATCAGCACTTCACCGATATCCTGGCGCAGATAATCACGGATCGCTCGGATAATGACATTGCTCTCTTGATAAATAAGAAATGGCGCAGCTTTTTTATCTGCTGCTTCTTTGATGGATTGCCACAGTTGCAGCAGGTAATCCAGGTCCCATTGCAGATCCTCAGCACTACGACCAAGGCCGGCGGTGCGGACAATCACGCCCATTTCAGCCGGAATGTTCAGCTTGCTCAGGACTTCGCGCAGCTCAGTTCGCTCATCACCTTCAATGCGTCGGGAAATACCGCCGGCACGCGGGTTGTTGGGCATCAATACCAGGTAACGACCGGCCAGACTGACCAGTGTGGTCAGGGCCGCCCCCTTGTTGCCACGCTCTTCTTTATCAACCTGAACGATGACCTCGGTGCCTTCCTTGATGACATCCTTGATGTTCGGGCGACCACCGGTATGGCCAGTGAAGTATTCCCGGGAGATTTCCTTCAGGGGCAGGAAGCCGTGTCTATCAGCACCAAAGTCAACAAAAGCGGCCTCAAGGCTTGGTTCAACGCGGGTTATTTTTGCTCGGTAGATGTTGGCTTTTTTCTGCTCACGGGCACCGGACTCAATGTCCAGATCGAACAGGCGTTGGCCATCGACGAGGGCAACACGCAGCTCTTCTTGCTGGGTTGCGTTGATCAACATTCTCTTCATAGAGTACCAATTTGCTAATGGCCACCCTACTCAGAGGTTTTTCCGCAAAGTTGTTCGTGATCTTCGGTCAATCCAGCGCTTCGGTAGATGCGCGGGTCAATCCATCGCTAGTTGGGAAAACCCGGCCTCTATCCCGCCACCGGACATGCTCTCGGTGGTCGTACAACGGGTTTTCTTCAGCTTCAGTACAAACTTTTCGGTGCTACCCGATGGTACTCAGGCTGATATCTGCGTCACCAGACAGTGACGAGCTATCAGGTTTACAGCCAGTAGTCATCGGCTGTAAAGATTCATCAAACCGCATCCGCATGTTGCCCGGATGCAAAAGGGAGACGCGATGATCGGGCGCTTCTGACCGACTCGTGATGTTACCTCAACTATCCACAAGTCTCTAATTAGCGTATGACCCGTCCGCTTATCCTCATCCCTGGTATCGGGCGCGCAACCTCTGATCATGGGTGGCACTGTTCATCTATCACGGCGGTTGCCGTGGTCTTTAATCGTCAAGCAATGTTTCAGGGTTGGATACCCTCTGGGAGAACATCAACGGGCTCATCTACCACGAAATCCGCCTAAGCGCACTATTGCCGAAATTATTTGTCCCGATAGTGATGGGAAATACCACAATCTCAGATTATTTTTTGGCCGTACAGGGGAGTGTGGGTAGAGCCTTACCTCGCCAGATTATGCTCAGACTTCGTAAAATCGAACTGCCCTTTCGTATAGTAACCAGACAGCTCAACAACTATATCAGCAATCTGTAAGTGCTTCAAATGACACAAAACTGATAATATTGGCTCCCCAAAAAGAGCAACGACTGCCGTGGGCTTTCTTTATTTCATTTCGCGTAATAGGAAAAACCAGGTGCAGCGCGGGCAGATAATTTCAGACAGGTATTCAGGCGATTGAAACAGGTGCGCAGTAGGAACGGCAAGTACCGATTGGCAAGCGGTAAAGGAACTTCACAATCACCGCAGAGAAAGGCATCGGTTGTCTGTGCTGTGGCCAAAGATGGTGTGACCAAAAGTGAAGCCATTGGCAAAGCATCGCCAGCCACTAAACCGGCTGTTGTGCAGGAAAAAACCGATTCTTGCGCCAGCGGTATTGCCGCAGTGGGGACAGGTGTCGTTTTTATCACTATTGATGAAGATGCTGTCGGGCAGCGCATCGACAATTTTCTGTTGCGAATTCTCAAGGGTGTCCCCAAAACCAGAGTCTATCGCATCGTGCGCAAGGGTGAGGTACGGGTTAATAAGAAGCGGGTAACCGCTGATTATCGTCTTGCCTTACACGACCAGGTGCGGGTGCCACCAGTTGCCGTGGCCCAAAGAGATGCGCCAGTGCGCCCTGCGGACAACGTCATCCACCAGTTAGAACAGGCGGTGCTTTACGAAGATGATCAGCTGCTGATTATCAATAAACCCTCGGGGTTGGCAGTGCACGGCGGCAGCGGTCTTTCGTATGGTGTGATCGAAGCGCTGCGCCAGTTGCGCCCGGAAAACCGCACGTTGGAGCTGGTGCATCGCCTTGATCGAGACACCTCCGGCTGTCTGGTAATTGCCAAGCGGCGCAGCATGTTGCGCCATCTGCACAATCAGTTGCAGCAAAAAGGACGCGTGGAAAAATTGTACCACGCCCTGGTCGTTGGCAAATGGCCGGTAAGAAAGCAACTGGTCAATGCGCCCTTGCTGAAGAATGTGTTGCAATCGGGCGAGCGAATGGTGCGCGTCCATGTGGATGGCAAGCAGTCGCGTACCGCTTATCGTGTGCTGGAGCGTTTTGGCAATATGACGCTGGTGGAGGCGTACCCCATCACCGGGCGTACCCACCAGATTCGCGTTCACTGTCTCCACGCTGGTCACCCGATTGCCGGGGATGAAAAGTATGGCATGGATGATGACAACCAGAAGCAGAAACAGTTTGGCCTGAATCGGCTGTTCCTGCATGCGGCCAGCATTCAGTTTGCCCTACCCGATGGCCGCTTGCTGAAAGTTGAGGCGCCTTTACCGGCGGAGTTGCTGGCAGTGCTCACTGCCTTGAAAGAACAGAAAGCATAATCCGATCTAACGATTTACCCGCAAACATAAATACGACAGATGTTTTAAACATGCTGGTTGCTTGATCAGCCGCCAGCGCCGGTCGGACCCGGAGAGTTTGTTGAACAATAAAGAGGTTGATATGCAAGATAAATGGCAGGATTCCACACCGGATGGGCAGGAAAGCCTGAACGACAGCCGAGCCTGGGGACTGGTGGAGTCTCTGGCCAAAAGTGCTTTGCAAGAACAACGGCGCAGCAGACGCTGGGGTATTTTCTTTAAGCTACTGACTTTTTGCTGGCTGTTTTTTTCCGTGGCCGTCATCTACAGCGCCACGCAAATCAGTGATGTTTCTCTGAACGAAAGCTCTGGCGAGCACACCGCACTGGTGGACATCAGTGGTCAGATTGGCGGCAACGACGTAAATGCTGACACCGTCGTGACTGGCTTGCGCGCCGCATTTGCCGACGCCAATACCCAGGCCGTTATTGTCCGGATCAACAGTCCAGGTGGCAGCCCGGTGCAGTCCGGCTATATCTATGATGAGATTCGCCGTTTGCGCACCATTCATAAAGAGAAGCCTATTTATGCGGTGATCAGTGACATCGGCGCATCCGGTGGCTACTACATCGCTGCCGCTGCTGACAAGATTTATGCCGATAAAGCCAGCCTGGTGGGTTCCATCGGGGTGATTTCCGCCGGCTTTGGTTTTGTCGAGGCGATGGACAATCTGGGAATCACTCGCAGGGCTTACACCGCTGGCAAAGACAAGGCGTTCCTCGACCCGTTCCAGCCGGTGGATCGCCCGGCCGTTGCTCAGTGGCAAATCTCCCTGGACACTATCTATCAGCAGTTTATTGCTGCGGTAAAGGCCGGACGTGGCGACCGTTTGACCGACAATCCGGACATCTTCTCTGGTATGATATGGTCTGGCCAGCAGGCTCGTGAGCTGGGTCTGGTGGATGGCCTGGGCAGTGCCAGTTACGTCGCCCGTGAAGTGGTGGGTGCTGAAGATATCGTCGATTTCACCTTCCGTCTCTCCCCGCTGGAACGATTTGCCCGTAATCTGGGCGCTGGTGTCAGTGCCACGTTTGTTGAGGCGTTGGGTAACGGCTTTCAGCTAATGTAGCCGATCGGGACACCTTCCGGGAGCGTCTCGAACGAACCGTGAACTCCGGCCAGATCGGTAGCAAAACCGACCCTGGCTGGATGCGGGCAAAAAGTCGTAAAACCTGACATGTCGTGTAAAATGCCGTTTGACAGAAAACGGCCATTGCCATAGGATTGCGCGCTTATGTTATCAGGGAAATTACCCAAAACTTTTGACCCGTGTAAGTTAGCGCGTCAAGATGCACAGTTTGAAGGTACGCTGGCACTCAAACAGTTTGAACAGCTGGCAGCCAGTATCGCTGATGATCAGGGTGAGGTGAAAGTCTTCCTTCATTTTTATATGAGCGAGGACCATCGAGTCGTTCTTGAGGGGCGCGTTGAGGTTGATCTGAAAATGATCTGCCAGCGCTGTCTGGATATCGCTGATTTACCGGTATGCACCGAATTTAAGCTGATGGGGGTTTGGACTGACGAACAGGCCAGATCCCTGCCAGAGGGCTTCGAACCCCTGATGCTCCAGGAGGAGCCGATGGAGTTGATCCCGCTGCTGGAAGAAGAGCTGCTGTTGAGTCTTCCAATTGTGGCCTACCATCCTTCCGAGGTCTGTCAGGTAGAACAGAGCTTTACCACGGACCCTGAAGGGACAGATGCCGCTGAGCCAGAGGAAGAACGTCGTAATCCGTTCAGTGTCCTGGCCAGCTTGAAATCCGATTCCAGATAAACCACTTTTGAACCGAGTCCCTGGCGAGAAAGTATTAAGGCAAGTATTTTAGGAGAGTTGACACATGGCTGTTCAGCAAAACCGTAAAACCCGTTCCAAGCGCGACATGCGTCGCTCCCACGATAGTCTGACTGCCCCTCAGCTGTCTGTTGATGCCACTTCCGGCGAAACCCATCGTCGTCATCACATGACTGCTGACGGCTTCTACCGTGGTCGCAAAGTGCTTGAAGGCAAACTGGGCGAGTGAGCCCGTTGCTGCCAGGACGGTCAGCAGCTCCAGGAAGGAGCATCGCGCTTGACATCATGAGCGGGGACGAAGGTCCCCGTTCTCGCATCCGGGCTGCCATCAAGGCCCTGGACACTTTTCCCGATCTACATCTTATTCTTGTGGGCGATCAGCAACTGATTAGCGATCATCTCACGACTCATTCCCGCATCACCGTGGTCCACGCCGAAAAAATCATCACGATGGATGACAAACCCTCTGTTGCCCTGCGGGCCCGGGAGGACAGCTCCATGTGGCTGGCGCTTGATCAGCTGGCGTGTGGCAATGCTGCCGCTTGCGTCAGTGCCGGCAACACCGGGGCGCTGATGGCCATGGGGCGTTTTGCCCTGAAAACCTTTCCCGGTATTGATCGTCCGGCCATTGCCGCGACGGTTCCCTGCGTCGGCGGTAGCGTCCAACTACTGGACGTTGGGGCCAATGTGGATTGCTCTGCGGAACATCTTTATCAATTTGCCGTTATGGGGGCACGACGGGTGGCGATCAGCGCGGGTATAACTGCACCCAGGGTCGCCCTGTTAAACGTCGGCACCGAAGACATCAAAGGGAACGAGCAGGTGCGCCAGGCTGACGGCTTGTTAAAGTCTGACCAACGTCTTAACTACATCGGTTTTGTTGAAGGTCACGATGTGTTTGCTGGCCGGGCAGATGTGGTGGTGTGCGATGGCTTTGTTGGCAACATTGCCCTGAAAACCGGCGAAGGTGTTGCCAACCTGATTCGCAGCCAACTGCGACAAGCCTTTGCCCAAACCCTGTGGCGTCGTTTTCTTGCCTTGCTGATGGCACCGATACTGCGCAGTCTCTATCAAGGCATCGATCCGGTATTTTACAACGGTGCCAGTTTTCTCGGCTTGCAGGGCATTGTGATAAAAAGCCACGGCCATAGCGATGAAGCAGGCTTCTTTCGTGCTATTTGCGAGGCAGTACGTGAAGTGGATAACGACATTCCCGGGCGCCTGGCGCAGGATGTGGCGACCATGCTGTCGGCCAACTGAAAAACCTGTTTCTGCCGGATGAATTGGATTGATCGCTCGTAAAACGACAGTGTTCATCTGTGCTAGCCCCATTAGATAACTTGGTCTACATTCCAGACTCACCAATAAGTCAGACAGGTAAGGCAGCCGTGGATTCTGTGAACTCCCCCAATTCAGCAGCAACTCAAATGTTGCCAGGTGCGACAGCCAGTCCGTCGGGAATGGTTTCTGGCAAGGAAGTCACTTTATCGCCTCCAGACAGCAAAGCCATGGTGCAAGATCCCCAGGAGTCAATACCTCTGGACTCGCTGCCGGAGTCTGTCCGGCAACGAATCATTGGTAGCCACTGCGCCAATCCGCACATTTACGATTACCTGCACCAGATCGAGCTAAAAGCGGACCACAGTGCAGAGCTTGTTGACAGTGGTGGACAATGCCTTAATAGCGTGGCCAGCTGTCAATGGGCATTGAGTAAAAGTCCGCAAGCGCACAAGTACACTCTGAGCATCATCGATCCCACAGAGGTTCGTGAGAACCTGAGACATGTGCCGCAATACCATGATTTTAAGGTCGATTTCAAAATTGTCACCGAGCCGCGAACCTTTGAGCTGCCCTCATTCAACAGGGAGCGTCCGGCACCAACCATGACTTGCTTTTCCAGACTGGTTTTTGACGCAGACCCGCTAAAACTACTCCTTGGCAACGATGAGGAACCAGAGCCAGTTAATCTGTTCGATGTGCTGGAAAAAAACTGCGAATTCCTCGCCAGGGAAAGAGAGTACTACGCCATGGACGATGCCATTGAGGATCATCAGTAAGTGGTACGCTGCTGGCATTTGACTATGGAATTGTTCCGGAATTATTTCCCGGTTTCCGTTCACCGTGAGTGCTGAGCTTGTCGAAGTATCGAAAGAAGGTGCCACCGGACTTCGACAAGCTGGTATGTTTGACCTGGCTCTGGTCACTTTTGTAAGTGCAGAGACGGATTAAACGGTAGTTCCTAACTCTCGTCCAAACCCAATGCCGACGGCAGCCGCCACTTGGCTGCAGGGAAGTGCGTCCGGCTGACCCATAGGCTGGGCATCGCTCCCTCGGTACCGTAAAAACTGGCTGCCAGTATGGCACCGAGCGTTATCCCCCGACCGCAGTTATCGCCACCGCAGAGAATGTTGTCACGTATGACCTGCTGATAGCTCTTGGCGTTGAGCAACAGATGACAGATCACCACGAAAGAAGCGTTCAGATGGCAGTCCATTCCCACTTCCGCCGCTACCGATAACGAGTCTTGCTTAATCATGGACTCGGCTTTTTCAACGGCAGCCTGGGCAATAGCATCGGTGGCCTTGGCTCGTTGCACGCACTCTTGCAGCGAAGCGCCGGTGATAGCACTTTGCAACATCACGGCCGCGGCTTTGCCATAGGCGACAGAGGTATCGTTATTGTTGGTGACTCGTACCGCCGATACCACCTTGGCCATCAGGTCCGGGTCTTGATAGTGGGCCGCCACCAGCGGTGGCAACTTGGACAGCGCCGGATTTTCAGTATCGTCGGTACCGCTGGCCGTAAGGGGTTTGTCGTTGGCTTTGAGTTGGTACAGGTTGAGCAATGTACCTCTGGTGGCGTGATCGATATAACCTTGCCAGCTGCCCCCAAAATCGAACCAGTGCCGAAACGATTTAATATAAGCCAGCTCGTCATAACCGCCATGCAGAGCAATCGCCTCTTGCATGGCCAGCATCTGTGCGCCGTAATTGGAGTAATCGCCGACCTGTTTGCCGGCATGGGCAAAGTAGCCTTTGTCCTGGTACTCCTCACGATTGGTCTGGTGGAATTCCGGGTGCTTACCGCCATAACGGGCGATTAATTCCTGATCGTATAACCAGTGAAAGCCCAAAGAGGCCGCATCAGCCACCAGGCTACCCATGACCGCTTCGTAAGCTCGTTGATTTTCTTCACTCATTTCGTTCACCTTGCGTTTATGGATCGTGGTCGAACGTATGGCAGAGTCAAAATGCCACGCAAAAAAACATTCCAGCAGCGACAGTGAGACTCACTGTGTAGCACTCGTCGGGCAGTCATTCAATAGTGGTCACATGCATACTTCATTTGTCGTTTGTTAGCGACGAGCGTCAGTTTGCTCACTGTTCTCGGGTACAGCGGCAAACTTCAGGTACTTGTCAGGGAAATCTTCAGTATCACTTGGCGCACTCTCATCGAGTATGCCGACAAGCGCCGCATACTCATCAGTCAGATGTGGAGCATCAGCTTGCTTACCTTTGTTGGGTTCGCCGACAAACTCGGCGTGTTCATTCAGCAGATTCTGCAAGGCAACCGACTGCCAGTCATCGGTGGTGATATCTCCCCGCAAAGCGTCCAGCGTGATGCGCGTAACATGGCTGACCAGCTCGTTACGTAATTGTGGGTCGGTGATTTCGTTGCCAAATACCTGGCTAAAACAGCGCTGATCAACAAACGCCTTGAGTTCTTTATAACCATTGATCATGCTGGCAATGCGTTTTGGTTCAAACTGATGTAACTGCACTGGTGCAGGAGCAGCAGTTTGTGGAGTGTCAAGGATCGAATCACTGGCGCTGGCTCGTCGAGGCAGCTGCTGCACCAGTAGCTTGCCAAGTTGGGTGGCCTCAGCGGTATCCGTGATACCACGACGGTTGACCATAGCTTGGAGCTTGATCCGGTCGGTTGCTTCTTTAGGGGCGGCGACCTTGCTGTCGTAAAGATTGCTAAACAGTTCCCAAACCTGTGCGCTCAGGGCAAATGGCAGTCGGTCGGGCTGTGCATCATTGCTGTCAGCCTGCACATTGGCCTGCAATTTCATCAGCGCTTCTGCTGAGTTATCCACCCCGAGATAGTCAGGTTCACTGACCAAGGCAGCAATGCTATCCAGTTGTTGCTGTGGCGTTAGCTGCGTAAACAGCTTCCTGGCTTGAGTAAGCTGGCCGCGGTCAAGGAGGCTGATGACTGGATCGTGCTGTATGTTTTGCGGGGCAATGGCAACCTCAGCAGTCAGCCGTTCATCGATAATCTCAGCTATTTGCGCTACTGATGTCTTGAGATGTGCAGCTCCTGTCGTTAGTCCAAACAGACCAGAGGTGGCATCTTGCCGATCGTTCAGTTGGTCTACTTGCCTGATGATTTGACGGCGCAGATCGTCAGACAGGCTGAGCTCGCTGTGGTTTGCCAGGCGCTCAATGGCCATAGCTTGCAACATGGAACGTGCCAGATCGCTGCCCGAGCCGCTGGCGGTTGTTTTGCCAGTGGCCGGATCGTGGAATATTTCCTGACCGGTGGTACCACGCACACGGCCATCGGCAGCAAAAATATTTCCCGGGTGCTGGTGATTGATGCCTGTTTTGCTGGATTTGAGAACTTCGCACAAGAAAGTCTCAGTCACTTTGCCGGATGTTTTTGGTGTGATCTGCAAAATGGCCATATTAACCAGGTCATCCAGATTCCAGTTGGTAGAAACTGAATGGTCGCTGGTTGCAAGCTGATCGACAAAGGCGCTGACCTCCATTTGCAACTGGGCGGATATGGCCAGACTGTCGGTCAGCAGTCCCATGCCAGGCGACTGGCTAACCCGGTCTTGGGTGCGTGACTCCATAAGACGTTGGGTCTCTAGCTGCCGATCATTGAAGTACGAAGCCGCGAGAGCGGCTAAGGCCAGGTTGCCCACCCGGTCAAACTGAGCACTTTGCGTAACCGACTTGACCGGGTCGGCCTGAGAGTCGCTGCCAATGGTCGGTGAGAACAGCCCATCGAGACTCTCTTTGAGGCCGCCCAGTATGCCCCGATGCCTGGCGGCTGCGGAGGCTACTGGCGGCAGGGATTGATTAATATCCCGACGTTTTCTCGGACCACCAATACCGCCAACGCCTCGATAAGCATCCGGGTCTTTAATCACGTCCAGGAAAGTAGACGGCAAAAAGAGGGTATCTTCACCGGCTTTATCCAGAGGTACTTCGTCGTCAAAGTGTCCGGTGTTTTGCAGGTGCAGCCGTTGGACGTCAGCGATAAACAGCTCTTTTTCCCAGTTGAACAGGTTCAACAGCAATAGTTTGCCACCCAGGGAGGCTTCATTTGCTGTCTTGGCGACTGTGGTCGATGAACTCTGCTGGCTGGTGGGGGTGAATGCGGGCGATTGTTCAGCGCGTAGGGAATTAGCGAGCGCGTGCAAATAATTATTCAGTTTGTCCGAAGCAGCCATGCGCGAGTATTGGCTCAGTGCTTTGAGCAGATTGTCTGGACAAAACGTTTCCTGACCATTTTTATCAATACCAGGCTGAAGTCGTGCCAGTTCGTCGCGGCTGAGTTCACTCTTGTCGAGATAACCTGCCGCAACGAATAGCTGTAACCGCTGCGTAGCGAGCGTTTTATACAAATTCTCAAAGGCAGTGATCATTGTGTCAGTGACGGCAGTTTGAGTTATCTTAGGCTCGCCGTTGAGTGTTGACTGGGCATAGCGCCAGGTATTGAAGAATGTCTTGGTGATTTCCCGGTTAAAGGCGTTGAGAGCATCGCCGAGAATAATCCGTTTTTGCACGCTTTTGCCTTTGGCATCCATGCCTATTAATTGACTAATGTCGTTCAGTGCGCGGTTAGTAATAGCGGCTATGCGTCGACTGAACTGATTTTTGAATTGGTCAGATCTGGTGATTAGAAGCTCGATCGGCGAGACCTGTGGTTGCTCAGTAGTGCTTTGTGGCGTGGCAGCAGTGGTGTTTTGGGCGCTGGCGGATGCAGCAATGATCTGAGTCGCCGTTGTCGTGGTTGACGGAGCGGTTTGATGAGCTGCTGTTACTGATATCTGCGTTGTCGTCTGATTGTCGCTGATTGTTTTAGCTGTGGGGGAATATGTGGCCTGAGGGCCAATCGGGGTAGTGATCGACTGTGATCCGGCACTTGACTCTGGCTGAGTGGATGTTGTCCTGTTATTTACGCTCCCGTTATTCGCGGCGTCGAGCATGGTTTTTGTTATTGTCTGGACTGCGGGCGTTGCGCTGTTGCCTAAAGTTGCGCTGTTACCTAAAGTTGCGCTGTTGCCTAAAACGGCATCCGTCGTTGGTAAGCGCGTAGTCCCGGCAGTAATTTCGCCAATAATTGTTGTGTTTGTTTTCGCAGCAGTGATTGTTTGTGCTGGTGGCGGCTGAGTCATAGGCATTGTGCCATTGCCTGAAACTGTGCCCATCGTTGGCGACTGCAAAGTCCTGTTGGCTGATGTACTCACGGTAGTTGCCAGTTTTGTCGACTGTTGAGCGACAGGCGCTGTGCTATTGTCCGCAACGATGACCGTCGTTGGTGGCTGATAAGTTTTGCTGTCTGACGTGCTGGTGGCAGTCATGCCGGCCCTGGCAGTAGCTATTGATGTTGTTGCGGGAGATTGAGTCGCAGGTGTCGTGCTATCACCTGAAATGTTTGTCGTTGATGGCTGATAATGCCTGGCGGTTAATGCCCCGATTGTTGTATCTGTCCCGACAGCTGTCGTCGGTGTTGTTATTGCAGGTGTTGTTATTGCAGTAGTGGCTGCGGTTACTGGCATTGTTGGTGCAGTTGTAGACGCTATCAAGCCCGGTGTTGTGGCGGGTATTGTGGTCGTATCGATCGTGTGCGGCTCAGTGGTAGTAGCCTGTGTTGTGCGTGAGTTGCGAGCATCTGAGCTGACGATATCGCGAGGATGTGTTAACGGATTGGTCTTGTGCGTCGGTCGGTTGGCTTTGTGTGTTGGCGGCTCAGCCTTGTGGGTTGCCGGTTTTGGCGTGGGGTTCACCCGGCGCATGGCCTCGATAAACTGATCCACTGATATTTCATGATCATGCTTATGATTCTTGTCTTTGTCCTGGTTGGTGGAAAAAATGCTTTTCAGCCAGCTGGCGATTTTGTTTTTGCTTGCCTCGATGGCAGCAGCATCCGCCGCATCCGAGGCCGCATCCAGTGTAGCGATCAGCTCCGCTGCCTTGGCGGCGTCAGCAGAATCTTCCAACAGGTCTTTTACCATTCTGGAGGCGTCACAGACGCCAGAGCGTCGGCACCTGACCAGTTTGCGGGCACCTGCTTTTAACGTATCTTCCGCACCCTTTTTCAAAGCGTCTTTGGTTCCTTCCTCTACTGCTTCTTCGGTGCCTTTTTTCAATGCATCCTTGGTTCCCTCTTTGGCAGCTTCTTCCAGTGTCTCTTTAGCGCCCTCTTTTAATGCCTGGCTACCACTTTTGGTTACCTCGTCCAGCAGAAGATCTTCTGAGCCAGCGCTTTGCATATTGGCAATCATATTGGACAGCATATCGGACAAACAGCCCGGACAGGTGATCTTGAACGCCGTCAGCGCACCACCAACTGCTGCGGCAAAACTGGCGAAGCCACCGGCTACGTTGCCACCCACACTTGATGTGTGAGCATCCCCAGAGTCGTGTGCCGGGTCTATCTGGGCACCAGGGATAACCGGACGGGCGATCCTCAGTTTTAGTCCGGCAGCCGCCGGGTTCACCAGTTTGATAAAATCGTGCTTTATGCCCAGTTTGATCAGCTCATCGGCACTCATGGCTGCCCAATCCTGCGCTGGCAGGTCGCTGCTGGCTGAAGACGACGATTGTTGTGCTGGCTTGGTCGTCTGTTTGGCAAAAAGATCGATGGTTTTCAGGATGTGTGCATTGAGCTCCTTGACTTGTTGCGGGATCTTGGGTTTGGTTTTGGCAGGAGCGGCTGCAACTGCCTTTAAGGCGGCCAGCACTTCTCTCATTTGGGCGATGATCGGGTCCTTGATGGTGATTGAGTCAGGCGAGCTCTCCACTGGTTTCGATGCTTTTTTATCTTGCTTAAGCAGCTTTTGATTGGTCTTTTTGCTGACCTCTTGCAAGTATTGCTCGATCAGTGTCTGGGTGTTGGCGGTGTCGATTGCCTGGAGTTGCGCGGGCGGCGTGGTAAGGATGTCTTTAACGGTGAGTGCCGAGTCGGGAAACAGCTGCATCTTTTCCAATGGCGCCAGCAGCCCATGGGTTAGACGAGCGTAACCGGTATTAGGAACCGCGGCACCAGTGCTTTGCGGCGGTAATTGGTAATGGCGGCAGAATTCAGCGAGTTGGTTGAAAACTGCCGCCTTGAGTTCATCAGGAGTGCTGCCGGTGACGATATGCAGTCCCGAGCTGAGGTCGTGAATGGTCAACTTGTATAAATCCGGTTGCTTCCTGATTTCCATATAAACAACGTGCCCTTCCGTGGGTCGGAACATCAACTGAACATGAGTGGTGAGGGGATTAAATAACTTCAGGAAATGGTCAATAAGTTTATCAAGCGATTTAAAACTGGTTTGTTGCAAGCTCTGGCGCAGCTTACTGCGTAGATTGATAGCGTCACGAATGATCTTGCGGTAGTAGAAGCTTTTCTGTTTGACACCAAAGGCCGGGACATCATTTTTCATAGTATCGAATCTGCCCGCAAACGACAGCTCTTGCAAAATTCGTCGTACCTGCAGGGCATATTTACCGTAGCCGACACCATGCAGGATCGACTGCGCCATCATGCTCAGTGAGTCGGCAATTTTTTGATATTCAGCCGCTGTCCCCAGAGTCAGGACGTCCGCAAAACAGAAGCCTTCCGCGAACGAGTCGCCCAGTCGTGCTATGCGTAGGGAATCGTAAACATAACCGTAGGCGATGATCTCATTGAGGGGGACTGATGCTGGTGAACTGTCTGTGATACGCGAAAGGGCGTCAAGGTGCGTCAACTCAAAATGCTGGAATTTAGCCAGAAGATCACCGTATGGATCAGCCAGCCCGTGTGCAGCATCGAATCGGCCATCCATGACCAGCCGGTTGCCAGCGTCATAGAGGATATTGATCCTTAAGGCAACTTTGCCCACCTCGGCAAACTGTCCGTTGTTCAGTAAATCCTTGATTTGTTCGCCGTATTCATCCATGGCTGTGATAACGCTGGTAGCGTCTTTCATCTGCTGGAACAGACGCTGAAACTGCGGTGGCATGCCGACGTCGTCCGGGCCGGACATAATCTGGGCAAACTGGTCTCGTTCTGCCTCAAATCCCTTGAAGAAAGCACGCATCTCCTCATTCATAGGCGCTTTGGTGAAGGTGTACAGGTCATTTAACAGTATTGTGACCAGTTGCCGGATCAGACTTCTGCGGGGCCGGCTGCCATCGCTCTTGTCGTTGTCAATGGCTTGCTGGATTTCATCGGTGATTTTTTTCAGTTTGGCGTCGTATATTTTGGCTATATCCGGATGACTGTCTTTTATGGTTCTGGTGAAGGCGCTAATACCGATCACCATAGTGACCACCTCGTAATACTGAACCACTTCCTCAAGGTTGGCGCTTAGTGCTGAGAGATCGGCTGCTGGATTTTGCTGTTGATATTGCACCAACGTTCGCTGCAGGTTGCTAATCAGCGTGGATCGCACGCCAGTTGCCAACAGGCTTTCCAGCGATGGCAGTGGCGTCCGGGCAATCGTTGAGATGACTGGTGTCGGATTGGTGGTGGCATTGGAAAAATTGGTGCCATTTATCGCGGTAGTTAATGGGGACATCGTCGTGGTGGCGTTGTCTACTCCCGTGGTGACAGGAGTCATTGTGACCAACTCTGGCAGTGAGCTGGATGATTCCACCGTTATCGTTGTCTTGTTCGCTGCTATTGTGTTCGCTGTTATTGGGTTAACTGCAACTGTCGTCTGGTTTGCAGATATGACGCTGCTACGCTCTTGCTGAGATACTGTTGTCGCATCGATGGTCGAGGCTACGGGTGTAGAGTCAGCCGTGGTGTTGGCCGCTATGGTGTTAGTAGCAATGGTGTCGTTTATCGCGATAGGGAGTGTAGACGCAGTCGTGGTGGTGTTGGCTGTCGTTGTGGCAGCAGGCTCAACTATGGTCAACCCAGCTATGGTCAACCCAGGCGATGTGCTGATCGCTCCCGTGGTTACCGTTACATTAGCCGGCGCTATTGTCGTTTGGTTTACAGGATTCTGTTTCCGGATCGGGGCCAATATTGCCGTATTGTTGCCTGCGGTAGACAGTGGTGTGCCGGGTGTCGTCCCAGGGCCACTTTCTGTGCCCGGATTACCCAGCGTTGACTGGGTCGATGCTGTGCTCCAACGGTTCTTTTGCTGCTGGAAACAGGTTGCTAACTTTTTTTCCAGCCTTTCGAGTTCTTTGGTGAGTTTCTTTGTTCTGGCTTCGCACTCGATCAGTTGCGCTTTGCTGCCTAAGCCTTTCGCAGGGGTGTCGCGTAGGCTGCTACCAGAGCTGGGCGGATTACCGGCCTGATTTAGCCCACGGAAATCTACTTTGCGGAACTGGAATTTGCTGGTTTTACCTTTGTTTTTGTTAGCCGATGCTTTGGGTAAGGGAAGAGAAGTGGCAGATTTTGCTGTGAGTGATTGACTGTCCATTGCTTGGCCTGAGTTTGGTTGTTAGGAAATAGTTGCTGGGAAATAATTGGTTGTGCCGTCCTTAAGTGACGCTTACTGCCACACTTGCCGACATAACGCCTCGAAGATAGCTTCGCAGTTACCCGGATTAGGCTGTTTGTCGACTATCCGGGCAAAGGTTTCGGGGTTGGTGGCAAGCTGCTGGCCAAAAAATTGGTAAATAGAGGCGCTATGGGCCTGCTTAAGCCAGCCGAGAAAGGACATCAGCCTGGGGTTTCCCTGAACTTCTGGCACGATAAGTGGGTCGACTGGTTTGGCATAAGCCCGATCAGCGGAGGGCGCCGGGTGGCTTGTCGTATTCCGTAGTCGTGTACTGTGCCGACAGCAGATTTGTCGGATGGGACCCGCACGCGGTACGAAAATCCCTTTGGTTTCTCTACCAGCTGCTGGCTGCACACCAGCATCGCCGATCGGCACCGTGGCAGATGCAGATGGTGTTGCGATATTCATGGCGACCCTGACACTGCCCTGGCAGCGCTTTAGTTTTATTAGTGTCATCCCAGAACCCGTTGGCACGCCGACAGTCCCGGTACCGAATTAATTTCGAGGGACAGGCTAGTACTTGGGCGAGGTTTGTATAGCAAAAACCAAATAATTTTTTGTGGTAGTTACTTCGCAGTTATAACTTTTCATTTGTCCTTCTGTATAAGCGATTTTTATTAATAAAACCTGTTGTCGTCTATTAAGCCTGCGTGGCTGATGCACTGTTTTTTATCAGTAGGAAACATAAATTTACTTACCTTGTTGTCTATTTTTCCTATAATTGCCGCGGTTTTTTTCCAGGGCATGGTGGCGATTGTTGTCTGACGCCCTGTTAGCAACGATGATTGACCGGCAAACCGACAGGTGACATTCACCAATTCCCGGTAACTATTTGAATTGGAATTCTGTTCCGACAGGGAACAGTAGAGAAGAGCGCAACAAAATGACGGACAAGTTTGCTTTTGTCTTTCCCGGACAAGGTTCTCAGCAGGTGGGGATGCTTGCTGATTACGCGATTACGCCCGAGGCTCAGGCAACGTTTGCTGAGGCAGCGGATACCCTCGGCTTTGACCTGTGGCAGATGATTTGCGCCGGACCGGTGGAGCAGCTTAATCAGACTGAAAATACTCAGCCAGCACTGCTGGCGGCCAGTGTTGCACTTTGGCGTATATGGCAGGCGCGCGGTGGTCAGGTACCAGCAATGATGGCTGGTCATAGTCTGGGCGAATACTCTGCCCTTACCTGTGCTGGCGCCATAAGCTTTGCTGATGGCCTGAAGCTGGTGCGCTCGCGTGGGCGCTTTATGCAGGATGCGGTAGCTGCGGGAACCGGTGCCATGGCTGCTATTATTGGCCTGGACGACGCTGACGTGGTGGCTGCCTGTGCCAGGGCTGCTGACGGTGAGGTGGTTGAGGCAGTGAACTTTAACGCTCCCGGTCAGGTGGTTATTGCCGGACAGGTGGCCGCAGTACAACGCGCTATTGCCTGTGCCAAAGAGGCTGGTGCCAAGCGTGCTATTGAATTGCCGGTCAGTGTACCGTCCCACTGCGCCCTGATGAAGCCAGCAGCGGAACGTCTTGCTGAACAGCTGGCGAGTGTGGAAATACAAGTACCGGAAATTGCGGTAATCCAGAATGTTTCTGCCAGCGTTTGTTTTGATCCAGCGCAATTAAAGGCGAATCTTGTCGCCCAATTATACAGTCCGGTTCGTTGGGTCGAGTCGGTTGAGGTGATGTTGGCAGACGGCATAAGTCGTTTTGCTGAATGCGGTCCGGGCAAGGTCTTGGCTGGACTGAACAAACGTATTGCACGACAAGTGCCAGTTATCTCGCTGGATTGCCCCGCAGCAATGACCGAGATGCTGGCAGATGCTGATTGATAAAGGGATGGACGGGAAATGACTGTTGAACAGCAACTTACCGGCAAGGTCGCCCTGGTCACCGGTGCCAGCCGTGGTATTGGCCGCGCTATAGCCCTGGATTTGGGGAGGGCCGGAGCCACGGTCATTGGCACAGCCACCACTGAAGCTGGTGCTGAGGCCATCACCGCCATGATCCGTGAGGCACAACTGCAAGGGCAGGGAATAGTACTGGACGTGACCTCACCCGAGTCGTGCCAGGAAGTGATTAAAATTATCACCGAACAATATGGCGCACCGCTGATTCTGGTCAATAATGCCGGTATTACCCGCGATAACATTTTGCTGCGCATGAAAGACGATGAGTGGAATGATGTGATTGACACCAACCTCAGCGCCATCTTTCGCATGAGCAAGGCAGTGTTGCGTGGTATGACCAAGGCGCGCTGGGGTCGCATCATTAACATCAGCTCAGTGGTTGGCTCCATGGGCAACCAGGGGCAGGCCAACTATGCTGCGGCCAAGGCCGGTATCGAAGGGTTTACCCGGGCACTGGCGCGGGAAGTGGGCTCCAGAAGCATCACGGTCAACACCGTGGCCCCCGGTTTTATTGAAACCGATATGACTCGCGCACTGCCCGAGCAGCAGCAGTCATTTTTGCGTGAACAGATTCCTCTGGCCCGACTTGGCCAGCCAGAAGAAATTGCTGCTGTAGTCGCCTTTCTGGCCAGTGCGCCAGCGGGTTACATCACCGGCGAGACTTTGCATGTCAATGGCGGCATGTATATGAATTAATGGCTTGAAATTTTTATAATTGACCATATACACTAGATCACTTGTAGCCTCAGGCTGCACCGTATATCGATAGGAGCACAACACGGCATGAGCACCATTGAAGAGCGCGTTAAGAAGATTGTTTGCGAACAGCTTGGCGTGAAGGAAGACGAAGTAACTAACAGTGCGTCATTCGTAGAGGATCTGGGCGCGGACTCTCTGGATACTGTTGAACTGGTGATGGCATTGGAAGAGGAATTCGAAACCGAAATTCCTGATGAAGAGGCGGAGAAGATCACCACTGTTCAGGAAGCAATTGACTACGTTGTTTCTCACTCTTGATTCTGTCTTGATTCACGCAGCTTTCCTTCTACCTCGTTCTATTTTCGGGTGGCCGTGAGGTCCCGTTAGTCAGGCGTCGTAGAATGCAAGTTTCAAAAGCCGTATGACTTAGGTCAGCGGCTTTTGTTGTTTCTGGTGTATGGCTACGGTATAAGTGCCGGCTAAATGAAAACTGTGTTGTGGACATGGCATTCCTGCGATGTTCGACCTCAGCAGGAGAGCTATTCTTGATAAGAGAACAAAGGGCGGCACAATCATCAAAGCGCAGACGAGTTGTTATCACTGGCATGGGGGCGATCACTCCCGTGGGCAACAGCGTTCGCGATAGTTGGGACAACTTGCTTGCCGGTTATAGCGGTATTGATACTATTAATCACCTCGATACCAGCGCTTTCAGTGTGCGCATCTGTGGCGTGGTGAAAGAGTTTGATCCTGTCGGGGTGATGGGCGAGAAAGACGTTCGTAAAGTCGATGTATTTATTCAATACGCCATTGCCGCTGTCGCTGAAGCAATTAACGACGCCGGACTTGTTTTTAAAGAAGAGCATGCTCATCGTTACGGTGTGGTTATTGGTTCTGGTATTGGTGGCTTGACGTCTATTGAGAAAAATCACAGTGCGTTGCTTAATGGCGGACCCAGACGGATATCACCGTTTTTTATTCCAGCCGCCATCGTCAATATGGCCGCTGGTTGGGCCTCCATGAAATACAATCTGCAAGGACCTAATTTTGCTACCTCGACGGCTTGTGCTTCGGGCAGCCATGCGATTGCCCTGGCAGCACGCACTATTGCTTATGGTGACGCCGATGTAATGGTGGCCGGTGGCGCGGAAAAAGGCTCCTCTGCTCTTGGTATTGCCGGTTTTGCCGCTGCCCGGGCATTATCGACCCGCAACCATGAACCGGCAAAAGCCTGTCGTCCCTGGGATACCAGTCGGGATGGTTTTGTGCTTGGCGATGGTGCCGGCATCCTGGTGTTGGAGGAATATCATCATGCTCTGGCTCGGGGAGCGGATATTTACGCTGAGCTGAGCGGCATTGGCATGAGCGGCGATGCCTGGCATATGACATCCCCACCGGAAAATGGCCGTGGCGCTGCCAGGGCCATGCTCTGTGCTTTGCAAGATGCCGGCCTGAATCCTGAAGATGTGTCGTATATTAATGCCCACGGAACTGGCACAATCGCTGGGGATGTGGCAGAAACTCGGGCCGTGCATACGGTTTTTGGTGACCATGCTCCGCGCCTGGCGCTCAGTTCAACCAAATCCATGACAGGACATCTACTTGGAGCCGCCGGCGCCGTGGAAGCGGTGTTTACTATTCAGTCACTGGTGAACGCAATGGTTCCGCCTACCATTAACCTGGACGAACCAGACGCAGCTTGTGACCTCGACTATGTGCCGCATAAAGCCAGGGAGTTGGCGATGGATCATGTCTTTTCCAACTCCTTTGGTTTTGGTGGTACCAATGTGACCCTGGCCTTTTCCCGCTATGAATGACGTTTGGGTCGATGGTGTGGCACAAACGCTGATTCCGGTTTCTGATCGTGGTCTGGCTTACGGCGATGGTTTATTTGAAACCATTCGCGTGGCTGGTGGAAAAACGACAATGGATGCTTATCATTGGCAGCGGCTGCAAGACTCTTGTCAACGCCTCGGGATTGCTCTGAATCTGGCACAACTTCAGGGTGAGGTAGCTGCTTTTTTACGAGCGTCTGCCGTCAGTTCTGGCGTTTTGAAGGTGATTATCACTCGGGGCAGTGGTGGTCGCGGTTACAATCCGCAGGGATGCTGCTCGCCACGGCGAATTCTGTCGCTCCATCATTTGCCTGAACATAAGCCGGATCCGGCTTATGTCGGTGCCCGGGTTAAAATATGTCAGCTGCGTCTGGGGCGTAGTGCCTTGGCGGGGTTGAAACATCTCAATCGTCTGGAGCAGGTATTGGCCAGGAATGAATGGCAGGGGGATTATTATCACGAAGGCTTGCTATCTGACGACAGTGGACATTTAATTGAAGGTACCATGAGCAATCTGTTTGTAGTTAATCACCTGGGTGAGTTAATTACACCAGATCTGTCGTTTTGTGGTGTAGCCGGAGTCTGTCGTGAGTTTATTATTGACCTGGCCCGCACTCGTGGCCTGGCAGTCAGGGAAGAGCCGGTTTCGCCGGTGTTGGATGTTGCCGAGGTTTTTCTCTGTAACAGTGTAAACGGCATCTGGCCTGTAGTTGAATGTGAAAAGCGGGTTTGGCCTGTTGGTCCTGTAACGACCCTTATTCGTGATTGTGTTTTGGAAAAGTTGCATGGTTAAAAAGTTACTGCTGACGTTGTTCGGTGGCCTGCTTGTGGTCACGTTGTTGGTTGGGTTGGCTGTGGCTGGTGGTTGTTATGGGCTGCGTTGGTACGCTGATCAGCCTGTTACCATTACCGACGATGCTGAATTTATAATTGTCCCCGGCGATTCCCTGAACCGGGTGGTTGAGCGCTTGTCAGCGGCACAGCTGGTGGTGCACCCGGAGATGTTTGCCTGGTTTGCCCGGGTTGAAGGCGATGAGGCCGGTCTGCGCGCCGGAGAATACCTGATCACTCCGGGCACTACCAATAGCCAGCTGCTGGCCAAGTTTATTGCCGGTGATGTGCGCTATTTCAGTACCACGCTGGTGGAAGGTTTGACGCTTCGGGAGTTGCTGGTTGCACTGAACAGTCATCCAAAACTGGTACGCCCGGTGGCGCTGGCTGAGCTGCCTGCCTTAATTAAACCTGATATTGCTGGTGTGCCTGAAACCGATAACTACGAAGGGCTTTTTTACGCGGATACCTATAGTTTCCCGGCTGGCACTCCGGTCAGCGATATTTTGCTGCGGGCTCATCGGCAGCTTAAGTCTGTGCTGAGCAACGAGTGGCAGAATCGGTCGGAGGGACTACCTTACCAATCGCCTTATCAGGCGCTGATTATGGCTTCCATTATTGAAAAAGAGACGGGAGTTCCAGCGGAACGGCCAGATATTGCCGGTGTATTTGTGCGTCGTATGGCAAAAAAGATGCGTTTGCAAACTGACCCAACGGTCATTTACGGCCTGGGGGATCGTTATGATGGCGGGTTGAATCGTGCCATGCTGCGTGAGCGCACGCCCTACAATACCTACGTCATCAATGGGCTGCCGCCAACACCCATTGCCACGGTTGGCAGCGAGGCAATTCATGCTGCGCTTAACCCGGCGGATGGCCAAAGTCTCTATTTTGTGGCCAGAGGAGATGGTACGCACCATTTTTCCACTACGTTGTCTGAGCATAATCAGGCGGTAAGAAAGTATCAGATCACTGAGCGTCGTGCGGATTACCGCTCCACGGTCAACTAGGAGCCATTTTTGCTGATGATGCCGGGAGATTAATGGGTTTTTTTCTGACAATTGAAGGCGTTGATGGGGCGGGCAAAACCACTGCCAAGGACGTAGTGCTGCGTTGGCTGCAAGCGTGCGGCCGGGAATTTATTACCACCCGTGAGCCTGGTGGCACTCCGCTGGCGGAGCAGTTGCGTACCCTGGTGCTGGCAGAGCACAAGGAGCAGGTAGCGGATACTACGGAGTTGTTGCTGATGTTTGCTGCCCGCAGTCAGAACCTGAGCGAACGCATCGAGCCTGCCCTGGCCGCTGGCAAGGTGGTGGTGTGTGAGCGCTTTACTGATGCCACCTACGCTTACCAGAGCGGCGGCCGTGGTATTGATGGGCAGCGCATTGCTGTGCTGGAGCAACTGGTACAGGGCGATCGTCGTCCAGATATGACCTTGCTGCTGGATATTGCTCCGCAGGTGAGTCTGGCTCGTGTCAGGGGACGTGTTATTTCCCAGGGAGACGAGTTGGATCGCATAGAGCAAGAGACGCTTGAGTTCTTCCAGCGGGTGCGCGCAACCTATTTGCAGCGGGCGGCCACGTTTGCTGAGCAGTATGTGGTGATTGATGCCAGTCAGTCGCTCCCCGACGTCGAGCAACAAATTGTTGCTGCATTGCAGGCTCGCCTGGGTTAGTGGGGAGCAATTTTATGCAAAGCAGCGTTATGGAGAGCAGCTTTCCCCGCAAACCACTGCCCTGGCAGGCTGCTCAGTGGCAACCATTGGTGCAGCGACTTCGTGGCGGCTCGCTGGCTCACGCCCTGTTGCTCAAAGGAGCACCGGGGGTGGGCAAGAGTGTGTTTGCCCAAGCGCTGGCGATGCGTTTGCTGTGTCATCAGCCTGAGAGTGAGTACGCCTGTGGCCAGTGCAAAAGTTGCGAACTGGTCCGTGCTGGTACCCATCCTGATCTGCTGGTGGTTGAGCCGGAGGCAGCTGGCAAGCCAATCAAAATTGATCAGGTGCGTCGGGTGAATGAGTTTGCCCGTAAAACGGCCCAGCAGGGTGGACGCCGGGCGATTATTATGAATCCGGCTGAAGCCATGAACATCAACGCTGCCAATGCGTTGCTCAAAAGTCTCGAAGAGCCGGGCGGCGACACGTTCTTTCTCCTGGTCAGTGCCCGCAGTGGCGATATGTTGCCAACCATTCGCAGTCGTTGTCAGATGTCGTCATTTCCCGTGCCAGATGCTACTCAAGCCAGGACCTGGCTGGCTGACCATATTGCCGACTCGTTGGTGCTGGAGCAGCTTTTGGTGCTGGCTGCCGGTGCGCCGGTCAAGGCCAGGGCGATGTTTGACCACAATACGCTGGCTCTGCGCGGTCGTCTGATTAATGCCTTACCGGAGTTATTCCGGGGTAATCTCACTCCCGTGGAGCTGGCCAAAGAGTGGCATACTGGCAACCTGCTGGAGTTGCTGGCATGGCTGGGGAGCTGGCTGGACGACGCTGTAAAACTGCAACTGACCGCCGATGAAAGTTTTATCGTAAATCAGGACCAGCTGCGTATGCTCGGTTACCTGGCCAGCAAAGCGCCAGCGGCCGATTTGCTGGGGTTGAGAGATAGCATTATGAGCCAGCGGCAGCAGTTGCTGGACGGCGCCAATCTGAACACCCAAATGTTGCTGGAAGGCGTGTTCAGTGACCTGCTTGAGTTGGTGCTGCGCTGACAGGTTTGGTCATCACAGGGAGTGATTCATTATGGGAAAGGGAATGCAAGGGCTGATGTCGCTGACGGTGCGGGATGCGGCTTCGCTATACGAAGCTTATATGCCCTACATCAGTGGCGGCGGTTTGTTTGTGCCCACGCACAAGCACTATAGCCTAGGTGATGATGTGTTTATCCGTCTGACGTTGATGGATGAGCCGGAAAAAATTCCGGTGCCGGGCAAGGTGGTCTGGGTAACGCCCATGGGAGCCCAGGGTGGCAGACAGGCCGGTATTGGTATTCAGTTTAATGATCCGACCGGTAGCGTGAAAGCAAAAATTGAAACCTATATTGCCGGTGCACTGAGTTCGGACCGGCTAACGAACACGATGTAAAGAAGTATTGGAGACGGTCATGTTTATTGACTCCCATTGTCATCTCGACCGCCTGGATTTGAGTGCTTACCAGGGCGACCTGGGTCTGGCTCTGGCGGCAGCCAGACAAGCTGGTGTTGATCGGGTGCTTTGTATCAGCATTGATCTGGATAACGCCCCGGTGGTGGTAGCGCTGGCTGAGCAGTATGCCGATGTTTACGCCGCTGTTGGAGTGCACCCAGCGGATTGCACTGAAGTGGTGCCCGATATTGCCAGGATACGTGCACTGGCAACACATAACAAAGTGGTCGCTATCGGGGAGACCGGACTCGATTATTACCATATCAAGACCGAAGGGGCACAGGCTGTTCAGCGCCAGTCGTTTATTGATCACCTGCGCCTGGGAGCGGAGCTTGGGTTGCCCATGGTGGTGCACACCAGGGACGCCCGTGAAGACACTCTGGATTTTATTCGCGAATACGGTTCCAAAGAGTCAGCCGGCGTGTTGCATTGCTTCACTGAGACTCTGGAGATGGCCAGGGCGGCGCTGGATATGAATTATTGCATTTCTATTTCTGGCATCGTCACATTTCGCAATGCTGCCGAACTCAGGGAAGTGGTGAAGTACCTGCCGCTGGATCGATTGCTTATTGAAACCGATGCCCCCTATCTGGCACCAGTTCCCCATCGTGGCAAAGCCAATGAGCCGCGTTTTGTTGCTGAAGTTGCCCGGTTTATTGCTGAATTGAAGGGCGTGAGCCCGGAAGTGCTCGGCGAAAAAACGACAGAAAACTTCTATCGACTGTTTACCCGGGCATCCTGATTCGATCAGTTCTGAATAGCGCATTTGCCAAAAATTCAAATGCATTAGTGACATACTCCCACCACCAAACCTGACGGTTATGGATGGAAGCTTCGTGCGACCCATGTTGAATATTATCAACACCTCTCGCCACAGAACCTGCGCTGACAGGACTTTCTGTAGGGGAACCCTTCACGAACCAGCTGTGTCCCAGCAAGTCAGCTTTGGCAAGTCAGCTTTGGCATAGTAGCAAAGATTAGTGGAGCAGAAACGGGTAGTTGATCGATAAATTCCGATTTTGGCCTGCCCGATGATTTTCTTCTTCCGAGTAATGCAGCAATTGATTTTTTATGCGTGTTTTTGTAGTGGGTGGCGAATTAGTAGTTGCGAATTATACGTGCATGAAAAGTGCGTTGCTGGATCAACGTCGCTGGTAGTATTTCATCTTCACATTGTCTTGCCTGGTATGAGTAATAATGCGCCAATCTTGCGCGTAGCCGAAGTGCGTCAGGCCTTCAGGCTAAGTGGCACAGCGGTTTTTTCACGCCGGTGCTGAACAAAAAATATGTTGTCAATCCATATGGCATATTAGCCCCAGTGTATTTATAATCGCCACACTATTTTCACCGGTGATGTTACGGATTCAGGCTCAGATACGGAATTTCCAGCCACGCTTTGTCTAACAACAAGGAACATGAGTTTCAATTACGATGCGTGTCTGTCTGAATTTCCATTACGAATTCTGCTTGTTCAAGCGGAATTTTTCTGCGTCTAGACGGATTACCATTTAAATTTTTTGGTGCGCCAGCCTTGAAAAATGGGATATTCCAGCCATTGCTTGCATAGCTTGATACCTGCGGTTTCAGAGTTTTGTTGTAGCTGGTTCCCACCCTGGTTCACCGTCGTGGGTAGTTCTGGTCGTGTGACTGGTTGGCAGGGGTTGGGTTGTGTTTTTTGCTCACAGGCCTTCACTGAGAAAGCTGTCCGAAGATTTCGGACCGCCGGAGAAACGGGTTACTTCTGAGCTCAACTTGATTGATTAGGCGAAAGGTATGATCAAAATCAAACAGGGGCTGGATCTCCCGATTGCAGGATCGCCTGAGCAAAGCATCACGCAGGGCAGGGCAGTGCGCTCTGTGGCCGTGATTGGCTTTGATTATGTGGGTATGAAACCTACCATGGCGGTCGCTGTCGGGGATCGAGTTACAAAAGGGCAGTTGCTCTTTACCGATAAGAAAACACCGGGTGTTCGGTACACCGCCCCGGCCGGCGGTACGGTTTCCGCGATTAATCGCGGTGAGAAACGGGTACTGCAATCCGTGGTGATTGACATTGATGGCCCGGAGTCAGAAGAGACGTTCACCGTCTTTAAACCCGAAGAGCTGGCTGGCCTGAACGCTGAACAGGTAGAGGCGCAGCTTAATGAGTCCGGACTCTGGACGGCCCTGCGTACGCGACCGTTCAGCAAAGTGCCGGCGCTGGGCACGCGTCCGGCATCCATTTTCGTTACTGCCATGGACACTCACCCATTGGCGGCCAACCCCGAAGTGGTAATCAGGGAGTACCCTGAAGCGTTTGAACAGGGCATCAATATCCTTGGCAAACTCAGTGGCGGCAAGATTTTTCTGTGCAAAGCCCCTGGCGCCAATATTCCCGCTGGCATTGCCAACTGTGAAGAGTTTGCCGGCCCACATCCAGCAGGTCTGCCCAGCACACACATCCATTACCTGGACCCGGTATCCGCCAGCAAAACCGTCTGGCAGGTGGGCTATCAGGACGTGATTGCCGTAGGCAAACTGTTCACCACTGGCAAGCTGTTCACCGATCGTGTGGTGGCCCTGGCCGGTCCACAGGTTGAAAAACCGCGTCTGCTTCGTACCCGTCTGGGCGCAAGTACTGACGAGCTGACTGCCGGTGAACTGAAGGCTGACGTCAATCGTATTATTTCCGGGTCTGTTTTCGGCGGACGCACGGCAAGTGGTGCGCTTGCATACCTGGGCCGCTACCACCATCAAGTGTCGGCTCTGAAGATAAGCGATGAGCGGCTGTTCCTCGGCTGGTTGAACCCCACGGTAGATCGCTTCTCGATTCTGCGCGTGCTGACTTCTGGCTTCGATCGGGGCCGTCTGTTCAATTTCACCACCACTACCAACGGAAGCGAGCGGGCTATGGTGCCGGTGGGTGACTACGAAAAAGTCATGCCGATGGACATTCTGGCCACGCAGTTGTTGCGGGCGATCATTGTCGGTGATACCGATACCGCACAAAAGCTCGGTGTTCTGGAGCTGGAGGAGGACGACCTGGCCTTGTGTACTTTTGTTTGTGCCGGTAAATACGAATATGGTCCATTGCTGCGTGACAACCTGACCCGTATTGAGCTGGAGGGGTAATTGGTGAAGCTATTAAGAAATCTCCTTAACTCAGTGGAGCCCTTGTTTGTCAAAGGCGGTAAATTTGAGACATTCTACGCGCTATACGAAGCAGCGGACACGCTACTCTATACGCCCATTGAGCAAACCCATAACACCAGCCATGTGCGTGACGCCATCGACCTGAAGCGGATGATGGGCATTGTCTGGATGTGTACTTTTCCAGCCATGTTCTTTGGTATGTGGAACATCGGTTATCAGGCTAATACGGCCATTGCTGGCGGCCTGGCTGCTCCCACCGACTGGCACGGCATGCTGATCTCCCTGATGGCAGGTCACGATCCGGCTAGCGTCTGGGACAACATGGTTTATGGCGCGGTATTCTTCTTGCCGATATACGCTGTCACCTTTTTTGTCGGGGCTTTCTGGGAAGTGCTGTTTGCCATTATTCGCAAGCACGAAGTGAACGAGGGTTTCTTTGTTACCTCAATCCTGTTTGCCCTGATTGTCCCGCCCACCATGCCGCTATGGCAGATAGCCCTTGGCATTTCCTTCGGTGTCGTTGTCGGCAAAGAGGTATTTGGTGGCACTGGCAAGAACTTTTTGAACCCCGCCCTGACCGGTCGTGCGTTCCTGTTCTTCGCTTATCCGGCACAGATTTCCGGCGATCTGGTATGGACGGCAGTTGACGGTTTCTCCGGTGCCACCATGCTGAGCGTGGCCCAGCAAGGTGGTATGGAGCTGTTGCACAACTCCATCACCTGGCTGGATGCCTTTTTCGGCATAATGCAAGGCTCCATTGGTGAGACTTCCACACTGGCAATCTTTATTGGTGGCGCTGTCTTGCTGTTCACTGGTATCGCTTCCTGGCGTATTGTGGCCGGCACCATGATCGGTATGATTGCCCTGGCCACTCTGTTCAACTTTATCGGTTCTGACACCAACCCAATGTTCCAGGTTCCCTGGTACTGGCACCTGGTTCTTGGCGGTTTTGCGTTTGGTCTGATCTTCATGACCACGGACCCGGTTTCCGCTTCCATGACCAATACCGGTCGCTGGTTCTATGGTGTTCTGATCGGGGTTATGGTGATCCTGGTTCGGGTGGTAAACCCGGCATATCCAGAGGGGATGATGCTGGCTATCTTGTTTGCCAACCTGTTTGCGCCGCTGATCGACCATTTTGTGGTAGAGGCCAATATCCAGCGTCGGGAGGCTCGTATCTGATGGGCAACGATACAATTAAAAAGACTCTGCTGGTCACAGTGGTACTGTCGCTGGTCTGTTCTGTGCTGGTTTCTGCGGCAGCTGTCTTTCTGAAGCCGGTGCAGGCGGAGAACGTCAAGCTGGACGTGCAGCGTAATATCCTAGCCATCTCCGGCCTGACCGATGATGCCCAGGCATTGAGCGCCGCCCAGATTCAGCAGTTGTACAAGCGCATTCAGCCACGTCTGGTGGATCTGAAGACCGGTAAGTTTATTGACGAAACAGCCAGTGGTCAGTCGGCTGATCAGTACGATCAGCGTACTGCAGCTAAAGATCCAAACGCTTCCAAAGCACTGAACGGTGCTGAAGATATCGCCGGTATCAAACGTCAGGCTGATGTAGCCAAGGTCTACCTGGTGGAGCAGGACGGCAAGATGCAAACCCTGATTTTGCCAGTACACGGCTATGGTCTGTGGTCCACCATGTACGGTTTTCTGGCGCTGGAAAGTAATCTGAATACTGTCAAAGGCTTCGGTTTCTTTGAGCAGGCAGAAACTCCCGGACTGGGTGGTGAAGTCAGCAATCCGGTATGGGTATCTCGCTGGCAAGGCAAAGAAATATACGGCATTGACGGCCAGGTTGCGCTTAAGGTGATCAAGGGCGGTGTTGACCCCACTAGCCCCGGTGCCCTGAACCAGATTGATGGTTTGGCCGGCGCAACCCTGACTGCTAACGGTGTCAGCAACCTGATCAAGTTCTGGTTATCTGAGACAGGTTTCAAGACGTTCCTGAATAATCTGCAAGCGGGGAATGCATAATGTCTATGAAGACAACAGATATTCTGCTGGATCCGGTGGTTAAAAATAACCCCATTACGTTACAGATTCTGGGCATCTGTTCAGCCCTGGCGGTAACTACCAGCATGCAGGTCAGCCTCGTTATGGCGCTGGCAGTTATAGGTGTTACCGCCGGTTCCAACCTGTCGGTATCGCTGATCCGGCATCACATTCCCAACAGCATCCGTATTATCTGTCAGATGACGGTTATTGCCTCGCTGGTTATCGTGGTTGACCAGATCCTCAAGGCCTACGCCTTTGATATTTCCAAGCAGTTGTCGGTATTTGTGGGCCTGATTATCACCAACTGTATCGTTATGGGACGCGCTGAAGCGTTTGCCATGAAAAATGGTCCGACCTTGTCAGCGCTTGACGGCTTTGGCAATGGTCTGGGCTATGGCGTGGTACTTTTGGTTGTGGCCTTTTTCCGCGAACTGTTCGGCGCTGGCAATCTGTTTGGTGTGCAAATCCTGCACACCGTTAACAACGGTGGTTGGTACATTCCCAATGGCCTGATGTTGCTGGCACCCAGCGCGTTCTTCCTGATCGGGTTGCTGATCTGGGTACTTCGCAGCTGGAACCCTGCACAGGTGGAACAGTCTGAGTTCAAGATTGCTCCCAACACCAAATTCAGTGAGGCGCACTAAATCATGGAACAGTTAATTTCGCTGTTTGTGAAAGCGGTGTTCGTGGAGAACATGGCACTCGCTTTCTTCCTGGGCATGTGTACCTTTCTGGCTGTGTCCAAGCAGGTGAAGACGGCGATAGGTCTTGGGATTGCCGTTGTTGCCGTACTGACCATCACCGTGCCCATTAACAACGTCATCTACCAGGGTATTCTCAAGGATGGTGCCCTGCTGCCCGGCGTTGACCTGAGCTTCCTGGGACTGATCACCTACATCGGTGTTATTGCTGCGCTGGTGCAGATTCTGGAAATGTTTCTGGATAAATTCGTGCCATCGCTCTACAACGCCCTGGGCGTGTTCTTGCCACTGATCACCGTAAACTGCGCCATCATGGGTGCTTCGCTGTTCATGGTGCAGCGGGACTACGACTTTGGTGAGTCCGTGGTTTATGGTCTGGGGGCCGGGTTAGGTTGGGCACTGGCCATTGCGGCGCTGGCCGGCATCCGGGAAAAGCTTAAGTACAGTGACGTACCTGCGGGGCTGCGAGGCCTTGGCATCACCTTCATTACTGTTGGTCTGATGTCTCTGGGCTTCCTGTCGTTCTCAGGCGTACAGCTGTAAGGGGATTGCAATAAATGGATCTGAATATTATCTATGGCGTGGCGATGTTCACCATAATCGTGCTGGTGCTTGTGCTGGTAATCCTGGCCGCCCGCTCGAAGCTGGTTAGCACCGGTGACGTCGTCATCGGGATCAACGAAGACCCGACGAAAAGCATCACCACGGCTGCCGGTGGCAAGTTGCTGAATACGTTGTCCACTGCCGGTATCTTTCTGCCGTCTGCCTGCGGCGGTGGGGGTACTTGTGCCCAGTGCAAGTGTAAAGTGTTCTTCGGTGGCGGTGAGATGCTGCCCACGGAACGCGTCCACTTCACCAAGCGTGAAGAAAGGGAGGGCTGGCGCCTTTCTTGTCAGGTGGCAGTAAAGCAGGACATGGAAATTGAAGTTGAAGAAGAACTCTTCGGCGTCAAGAAGTGGGAGTGCGAAGTTGTCTCCAACGAGAACGTGGCCACGTTCATCAAAGAGCTGGTATTGAAATTGCCTGAAGGCGAATACGTAAACTTCCGTGCCGGTGGTTACGTGCAGCTCGAATGCCCGCCCCACACCGTTGAGTACAAGAACTTCGACATTCAGCCAGAGTACCGTGAGGACTGGGACAAGTTTAATCTGTGGCAGTATGTCTCCAAGGTGAATGAAGAGACCATTCGTGCTTACTCTATGGCCAACTATCCCGAAGAAAAGGGGCTGCTGAAGTTCAATATCCGTGTGGCGACACCACCGCCAAATACTGACTTCCCACCAGGTAAAATGTCCTCTTACGTCTTTAACCTGAAGCCGGGTGACAAGATGACTGTATACGGTCCGTTTGGTGAGTTCTTCGCCAAATTCACCGACAATGAGATGGTCTTTGTTGGCGGTGGTGCTGGTATGGCACCAATGCGCTCCCTGATCTTTGATCAGCTCAAGCGCCTGCACACCAAACGCAAGATGACTTTCTGGTACGGTGCCCGTTCTTTGCGCGAAGCGTTCTATGTGGACGAGTTTGATCAGCTGGCCAAAGAAAACGAGAACTTTACCTGGCACCTGGCCCTGTCTGACCCATTACCGGAAGATCACTGGACTGGCTATACCGGCTTTATCCATCAGGTGTTATACGACAACTATCTGAAAGATCATCCGGCTCCGGAAGATTGCGAGTTCTACATGTGCGGACCGCCTATGATGAACGCCGCAGTGATTAAAATGCTAGAAGATCAGGGCGTCGAGAAAGAGAACATTCTGCTGGATGATTTCGGCGGTTAAGCCACTCTTAAGCTATATAAAAAAGGCCGGTCTGAATAAGATCCGGCCTTTTTTTCGTCAACTGGCTTGGCAATGCAATTGACTTTCTATGCGGTTTAATTGATATTTTATGACCATTTTTTCTGGTTCATGGCATATTTATGACCGAAACAGTCTCTCAATCCGATCATCAGGCAACAGCCAAAAGCTGGCAGATGCCCGATACTCTGCTCCTTATTTTTGTCGTTGGTCTGGTGGCTGCGCTGCTGAGCTATTTCATTCCGGTCGGTAATTTTGCCACTGAGCAGATCCGCTACCTGGTGGACGGCGTGGAGATGGTGCGTACGGTCATTGATCCACAGTCGTTTGCCTATGCCACTAACGACAATGGTGAGCTGACCTACAATGCCGTACGCTTTTTTGCCGTGGGTGACGAACCCGGGGTCATGAACTTTCCCTTTGCTGGCCTGACCTCTGGTTCTGCCGTTAGTGTCATTATGTTTATGCTGGTGATCGGGGGTGCCTTCGGGGTGGTTATGCGCACCGGTACGGTTGATAACGGCATCTTGCGCCTGATTGACATGACCAAAGGCAGCGAATCGCTCTTTATTCCGGTACTGTTTTTCCTGTTCTCGCTCGGTGGGGCCGTGTTTGGCATGGGCGAAGAAGCGGTCGCCTTTGCTATTGTCATTGTTCCGCTGATGGTGCGCCTGGGCTATGACGGTATCACCACGGTGATGGTAACTTATATTGCCACGCAGATCGGCTTTGCCACCTCCTGGATGAATCCGTTCTCGGTGGCTATTGCCCAGGGGATCGCTGGTATCCCGGTGCTCTCTGGCATGACCTTTCGCATTATTATGTGGATAGGCTTTACCCTTGTTGGTATCGCTTTCACTATGTATTACGCGGCCTCGGTCAAAAAAGATCCCAAGCGTTCTTACAGCTATGCCAGTGACGACTATTTTCGCCAGCAAGTCCGCAAGAGTGTTGAGACCCGCTGGAATCTGGGCGATACGCTGGTCTTGTTGGTCTTGCTGGCCGCAGTGATCTGGGTGATCTGGGGCGTGGTGCTGCATTCCTGGTACATTGCGGAAATTGCCTCCCAGTTCTTTACCATGGGTCTGATCGCTGGTTTGATTGGTGTGGCGTTCCGGCTGAACGACATGACTTTTAATGATATTGCGCTGTCCTTCAAAGAGGGTGCCGGGGTCATGCTAGCGCCGGCTCTGCTGGTTGGTTTTGCCAAGGGTGTATTGATGCTGATCGGTGGTGGCAATATTGACGAGCCCAGTGTATTGAACAGTATTCTCCACAGTGCCGGCTCTGCCATTAGCGGGCTGCCCGACGTACTGGCAGCGTGGCTGATGTACGTGTTCCAGTCGGTGTTTAATTTCTTTGTCACCTCCGGTTCCGGTCAGGCAGTACTAACGATGCCATTGTTGGCGCCCCTGTCAGATATGGTTGGTGTAACCCGTCAGGTTTCGGTACTGGCCTTTCAGCTAGGCGATGGCTTTACCAATATCATCGTACCAACGTCTGCTCCACTGATGGCAACCCTGGGCGTCTGTCGTATTGATTGGGGTGACTGGTTACGCTTTGTCTGGCGCTTTATGCTGTTGCTGTTTGTGATTGCCAGTGTTGTCGTGGTCGGGGCGCACTTGATGGGTTTTGCCTGATCAAACTGCCCGAATATCCCCGCCAGCAGGTTGGTGGGGTTTTTTTTGCTTGATTTACGCAGCTCTTTTAAACGACAAAAGTTTTTTATCTAGCTGGTCCTCATCAAAAGCTGCGCAATCAATATTAAAGATGCGTAGCAAATTTTTCTTATCAGCTACCGTGATCCGGTTTTTCAGATCCCAGGCATCTTCATATGTGAGCATTTCAGTCAGCTTTTTGCGGTAAAAGTAAGTTATCTTTGTCGTATAAGCGCCAGCCAATTGTTCAGCGTCCGAGAAAAAATCCGTGGACAGAAAATCATGCAAATGCTGCCAGGATATACTCAACCCCTGCTGATAGAGCCAGCGAATCACGGCAATCATCTTCGGGGTCTGGTCATTGTTGGACAAGACTGCGAACGTCAGGCAGTTGCGACCGGCATGATCAAGGCTCTGCAAATCCACAATGTCTGACAGCCACTGTATGGCACTTAATTGGGCAAATCTGACCGCGTTGAAAAGGATGTCCGCCTTGCTAGTCATATCGACGTTTTTGCCGTGCAACCAGCTGACCACATCAAAGTGGCCACACAAAGCCGCTGCGTCAAGCGCGTTTCTCCCGAAATTGTCCCTTAAGTGAATATCAACACCCCTGGTGTGGAGCCACTGTAGTGTGACCAAATGGCCGCTATGGGCGGCGAGAAATGCGGCATTGCGCCCGATTGTATTGCTTTTATGCAAGTTGGCATCTTCCTGGTCAGCCCACTGCAACAGATCCAGGTGGCCGCCGCTGGCAGCGAGCGAGACGATATAGCCGTCGCGGTCATCGCCGAGCAGCGCGCCTTGTGCGTACAAGTATTGCACGCAGTCAAGATGACCCTCCCTGGCAGCCTGCATAAGCGCGGCTGTGCAGCTGGCCACACAGTTATTGCTGTCCGCATTGTCCTGAAGCAGGTGCTTGATAATATGCAAATGGCCAGCCTGGGCGGCCGTAGCCAGGGCGCTCTCTTTAACTTCGTTATTGTGAAAGACACTGGCGTGCTCATATAACCATTGCATGGTCTCAAGGGAACCAGACGCTGCGGCCAGGGAGTAGGCGTTATTACCCCATGAATTGGTCGCTGCAATGTCTGCGCCGTATTGGTACAACAGTTTGATAATATCCAGATGCCCACCACCGGCAGCAAAATAAACGACAGAGTTCCCAAACTCGTCGTTGTCGTGCACATTGCACTCTTTGGATAGCAATTTAACCAGTGGGTAGCAGCCGCTGTTAGCAGCCAGCATCAGGGTATTCACTTTGTCGTGGTTGCGCGAGTCCGCTTGGGCACCAAGGGCAATCAGCAATCGGGACGCGCCAAACTGCCCGTGGCGCGCGGCATACATAAGGGCATCGTTGCCCATGTCGTCAGTGTGCTGGGTTAAAAAGGCAATGCTAACGCCGTTGTCAATAAGCCACTCAATAACGTCCAGATGGCCGTAAGCCGCGGCGTACATCAAGGCATTCGTGCCTACAGCATTGCTGTGATGAATGTCCAGTCCCAAGGCATAAAGCCAGCGTATGACTTCCAGCTGGCCACCCATGGCTGCCAGGGTTAACAGTGAATTACCGTGTGGTGTGCGCTCATGGATATCGATATGTTGTTCGTGCATATGAGCCAGCAAAGGCAGATCACCCGTGATTGCTGCCAGGGCGGCAGTGGTCAGGTCATCATCCGGCCATTGGAACAAAGCGTCGTCTGTGGGCAGCCACCAGTGCCAGGTGTGCTCATTGATGGGTGACGTTTGATTATTCAGGTCTTGCCACAATTTGTCTGGGACAGGCACCAGTGTTTTTACCGGACAACACTGACGTTTTGCCAATGGTGTTGGCATTGCACTAGTGGCTGTGGCGGTTGATGTTGCTGGTGTTATGGTGGCGGTTGTTACTGCGAGGCTTGCCTCCGCCTTCCCGGCGATGGCGGCACACGATGATGGTACAGGTGTCGGTCGCGCGTCTGTTATTGTGTGCATGGCAATTAACGGCAAATGGCAGAGCGCTCCATTGAAGCAGCTTTTTCTGACTTTGCCACCAATTGGCTGAAATATTGTTGGGTTATTGTGCTCGTGCAATTGTCAGTAGATGGTATTTCACGAACGTAGATTTACATATGGTTGTAAAAAGTGAGGCTGATTTATAATCGGGCCGATTAATCTCCCCCACCAGGTTTCCCGGAAAATGTCGCAAGGAAACGACCTTCACGCCACTGTTTCAGGTCATTCCGGCAATAAAGAGCAGCCGAAAAAAAAGCTGTCAAACATCGACCTCAAGCTTGAAGAGCGCGAACTTCGCTGGCTTGAAAAGGTAGCCAGGGCACCGCAGCAGGAGCCCTGGAGTGTTACCGTTCTGCAATTTGCCTGGACTGCCGGCCCCGTCACCCTGATGGCGGCCTACTTCGGCTACTACTTTGCTTATGGCGAACTGATGCCAGCCGAACGGGCGTTCTATTTTCTGGGTTATTCCGTTATTGCCGTGGCCCTGGGTGTTGGTTATCGATTGTTCCAAAACATGACCCATGGCCGACGGAAGATTCGTGATCGCCTGGACCAATTAAGTCTGATTGACCAGATCCCCGAGTTGATTTACCAGGTGCGTGATTTGGGTCAAGTCAATATGACCGAAGAGCAACGTCGTATCCACTCGGCAGGCATTTTGTTGCGTAAGCTTGATCTTGGGCCGGAATGGGTGGCGACTGCCATTGAGGATTTGACCGGTAATCAGCAGTTGGCCAGACAGGCCGAGCGCATTGAGATTTTTCGCCGGGCCGGACTGTTCAGCCGCATGCGCGATGTGATCGCAGAGGGTAGGGAAGAGACGGAAAAAGCCTGGCAAATGCTTAACGAAAACCACCCGCGCACGGCACAAGCCCTGAAAAACCGCCTGAATGGCATTGTCGCCCGTCCCCACGATGGGCAAGCTCGGGAACCGCTGTTTATCGAGCGCATACTTTCCGCCATTGAAGAAAGCAATGAAAACCTGATGACCCTGCACGATGTGGAGGAGATGCTGACGCTCTGTTTTGAGCTGATTTGCGGTCGGGAAATCGCCTACCTGAAAATTGAGTACACCGGCCATTGGGACTTGGCCAGGGCTTTGGACAAGCTGGAAGAGGAACGTAACGACCTGCGCATCAGCCGGGCCAGGGTTTATTCCCGCCTCAAGGCACTGACCACCTACCTGAACAGTATTGGTATTCCCTCGGAGATTGGCAGCGGTAACGGTTTGAGCACCCACAAACTGTTGGCTGTGGCCACCAAGTCGCTGGACGCATTGAGCTTACAGGTACGTGAAGCCAGGCAGCTGATGTTGTCGATACAGCAAAAATCCATGGAGAAAAAGACCCCGAAAAAGTGGGCTAAAAAGTACCTGTCGATCCTCAACAGCAAAAGCCAGCAGTTGGAAAAAGCCCTGCAAATATACAACGAAAGTCACCGGGCCTACCTGAAGCAGGGGCGCGACAGTCTGTTGCTGAAAAGAGCGCTGAAAAACTGGCAGAAATTGTCCAGCAAGTATCAGCACCAGAATAAGGAGAGTCTTAAACGCAGCCTGACTATCTCGGAGCAGAGCATCTTTCTTGATGATGAAGACAAGGCGGAAATTACCCGGCGTATTCGCCGGTACTTGCGTGAGCTGACCGAGACGCCACGCCCGGACGCTACGACAGCAGAAGAGGCTGAGCGTTATCAGGGACTCACCGATAACGGATATGGTTTGAGCGAGTCTCAGGCTCGGGAAATGGCCATTGAGATTGCCACCATTCTCGACCCGTATATCTGCCTGCACGATCCGCAAATCCAGCGAGCTATTGAAAATGCCAATGCCATCAGCCTGGCCAATATCGAACCTGGCATGAGTGCTCGCACCAAAGCCGCCTGGGGTGAAGCTATGGCTGGTGCGGTGGAGAAAAATCTGGCGGCCAGCGCGGAGAAGCTGGCGCAAAACCTGATTCGATATTACCGGGTACCCCTGAGCGACCAGACCATCAATTTTTTGGTAGCAACCTACAACGCCAGTCTGGAGCGGTTGCAATTTATTGCCCGTTACGAAACCCCGCTCAGTGCCTCCCATTTTCAGGAAGATGTGCCGACCATCGAAGTGCCCCAGGCCAAAGAGAGCTGGCAGGTGGATCTGTACAACGCCAAAAAGACCATCAACCGGCTAAGTTCCATAGACTACTGATTTCACGGCTGGTTGTGGCAAACCGAACTGTACCCATATACGTAACAAGCGTAATATGTCTCCCTATTTCATTTGGCATGGTGTACGCATTAGACAGTCTGATTCGGTATTAAAACTTATACAGTAACACGAGCTGCGTTGATACGCCGTGCCTCCCGGCTGTGATACTCGCTGAAACCAGAAATTAAGTCTAAAACGGTAACCAGCTTTTTCCCCTTAACTCATCTGTGGAGGAGTTTTATGATTCTGGACGAAGTCATAGATCTCTCGCGCTTTCAATTCGCGATCACCGCGCTGTATCACTTTCTGTTTGTGCCACTGACTCTGGGGTTGGCTTTTATCCTGGCGATTATGGAGTCCGTCTACGTAATGACGGGCAAACAGGTTTACCAGGATATGACCAAATTCTGGGGTAAACTGTTCGGCATCAACTTCGCTGTAGGTGTGGCCACCGGCCTGACCATGGAGTTCCAGTTTGGTACCAACTGGTCTTACTACTCCCACTACGTAGGCGATATCTTCGGGGCGCCACTGGCCATTGAAGCCTTGGTGGCTTTCTTCCTGGAATCTACTTTTGTCGGTATGTTCTTCTTTGGTTGGAACCGCCTGAGCAAAGTGCAGCATTTGGCAGCCACGTGGCTGATGGCTATTGGCTCGAATCTTTCGGCCATGTGGATTCTGATTGCTAACGCCTGGATGCAAAATCCCATAGGGGCAGAGTTTGATTTTGAAACCATGCGTATGGAGATGACCAGCTTTGCCGAGCTGGTGTTTAACCCGGTAGCGCAAGTGAAATTCGTTCACACTGTCGCCGCTGGTTATACGACAAGTGCTATTTTTGTGCTGTCTATCTCTGCTTACTATTTGCTGAATCACCGCGATGTCGGCTTCGCCCGTCGCTCTTTTGCCGTGGCCTCCGGCTTCGGTGTGGCTTCCGTTTTATCAGTTCTGCTGCTTGGCGATTCATCCGGTTATGAACTCGGTGAGGTACAACAGGTGAAACTGGCTGCTATTGAAGCGGAATGGGAAACTCAGCCTGCGCCGGCCGGTTTTACCGTTATCGGTATCCCTGAACAGGAAAAAATGGAGACCGAATACGCTATTCGGGTTCCCTACGCGCTGGGCATCATCGCTACCCACTCTCTGGATGAAGAAGTCACTGGCATCAAAGAGCTGATTGAACAGGATGTGGTGCGTATTAAAAGTGGCATGGTCGCCTATGAACTGCTGGAAAAACTGAAAAACGGGGAGGATACACCGGAGAATCGTGCCGCTTTCCTTGAAGTGGTAGGCGACCTTGGTTACGGTTTGCTGCTGACTCGCTATACCGATGACATTCCTTCCGCCACTGATGCCATGGTGCGCCAGGCCGCAGAAGATGCCATTCCTACCGTCTGGCCACTGTTCTTTGCCTTCCGCATCATGGTGGGCTTGGGCATATTGATGCTGATCCTGTTGGTAACGGCGTTTGTCAAGACGGCGCGACGCAATGAGTACAAAAGTCGTTTCTTCCTGAAGCTCTGTCTGTGGGCGCTGCCGCTGCCGTGGATCGCCAACGAAATGGGCTGGTTCGTTGCTGAATATGGACGACAGCCGTGGTCCGTATCCGGTATTTTGCCTGTCTATCTGTCGGCTTCAAGTCTTACGGTCACCGACCTTTACTTGAGCATTATCGGTTTTACCCTGTTTTATGGTGTGTTCGCCGTCGTCGAAATGTGGTTGTTGATCAAGTTTGCCCGTCTGGGTCCGAGCAGTCTCCACACTGGCCGCTACTACTTTGAACGACAGCAGGCCATGGCTAACGGAACGCCCGATGGGCCGGTCAAAGGCAAGAATTCACCCCTCCAGGGCAAAGTATAAGGAGCAATAACCATGGATTATGAAATACTCCGATTTATCTGGTGGGTGCTGATCGGTGTGCTGTTTATTGGCTTTGCCATCATGGACGGCTACGATTTGGGAACCGCCAACCTGTTGCCGTTTATGGGTAAAAACGACATCGAACGGCGCATTATGATCAACGCCATTGCTCCTCACTGGGATGGCAACCAGGTCTGGCTGATCACCGCCGGGGGCGCTCTGTTTGCAGCGTGGCCCACGGTTTACGCCATTGCCTTTTCCGGCTTTTATTGGGCCATGATATTGGTACTTTTTGCGCTATTGATTCGTCCCATGGCTTTCGATTATCGCTCCAAGGTGGCCGATCCACGCTGGCGTGATGCCTGGGACTGGGGCCTGTTTATCAGTGGTATTGTGCCCTCACTGGTGTTCGGTGTCGGCTTTGGCAACCTCTTCGTTGGCTTCGAGTACGAGCTGAACGGCTTCATGCGTTCGAGTTTTACTGGCAACTTCTTTGACTTGCTCAATCCGTTCTCGCTGTTATGCGGCGTAGTCAGTGTTGCCATGCTGACGATGCAGGGTGCAGTATGGCAAAAGATGCGCGCTGGTGAGCCAATTCGTCATCGTGCGATTATTGTCGCTCGCTACAGTGCCATCGTGACCATTGTCGCCTTTGCCCTGGCTGGTATCTGGGTATCCCAGATTAACGGCCATGAAATGACCAGTATCGTGGACACCAATGGACCATCCAACCCGCTGGGCAAAACCGTAGTATTAAGCACGGGTGCGTGGCTGGATAACTACAGTCGTTACCCGGCCATGATGATCGCGCCGATACTCGGCTTTCTTGGGGCACTTGGTGTGTTGCTGTTGGCTAACAGCAAACAGGGTGGCCTGACCTTTACCTGCTCATCATTAGCCCAGGCCGGCATTATCATGACCGCCGGTTTCAGTCTGTTCCCGTTTGTGCTGACTTCCAGTACCGACCCGTCTTACAGCCTGACCCTTTGGGATGCTACGTCCAGCTTCCTGACTTTGGCCATTATGACTGGCATTGCAGTGGTATTCGTACCCATCGTCCTCGGCTACACCATCTGGTGTTTTTACAAGATGTGGGGTCGCATGACCGCCGCGCAAGTTGAACAAGACAGTCATTCGCTTTATTGATTTAGGAGGTTAAACAATGTGGTATTTTGCCTGGATACTCGGCGTACTGCTGGCTTGCGCGTTCGGTATTATTAATGTCATGTGGTATGAATTTCACAGCGACCATTATGATAATGAAATGAATAACTTAAAAGATTGAATTGGAATTTGGGTTACAATTTTATTGTAACCTGAGCCTTAAAAACGGTGCCAACCTGTACCTTCAGCGCATTTTGCGGTGAAATTCGTACTGGTGAAATGGTGCCGTTTTTTGTTTCTTGTTGGGGTAGGGCGGCTGTTACGGCAGTCTTGCCTACTGTCGCAAAATCTCACTCCTTTCCCGTCATCAGTAATTCCATATTTTTGTACCACTTTGGCGATACCCGACTACCGTCTAACATCCGACAAGCGTACAATTGCTGCCTTCCCAAAATTCCACCTCTGAGCTATCTGGCCCCACGCTCCCAACGCCAATAAAAGACCTTGGTACAAGCTATGGGCGGTAGCGTCCCAAAATTTTCTCGCACACATTTTTCAAAACAGGATCAATGCCATGAAAAGCACGCAGCAAAGGAAAGATTTGCATTGGCAAATCTGGCAAATTGCCAATGACATGCGAGGGGCTGTGGATGGCTGGGATTTTAAACAGTACATACTCGGTGCCCCGTTTTAGGTTCTGTTGCATCAGCGTTTGTACGGAATAATCCGTAACCGGCTGAGTTGATTACTTCTCTACTTTCCCTGGCTTTTGAGTTAACTTCATCCAACATGATCAGGATAAATCTACCAGTGTCTGGCAGTACTTTTACTCATTACCGGGATGGTTGTGCCCGTAGGAAGGGCGCAATCTGCTTTTGAAAATAGATGCAACAGAACTACATTGACACCTATCAATAGAACAGAAAGCCAAAGAAATTAAAAATGAGACAAATAAAACCTATTAACAGCTTAGCTAATAATTCAGAATCAAGAAATAAATCACTAGCCAGCCCTTTTGCTAACCGAAGCAGTACAAAATTACGAGAGTTAGAAATAACTGTAACAAATAAATGTAACCTAACCTGTAAAGGCTGTGGCTTTAATGTTCCTAATCAAATTCCAGCCGTTGCTGGAAATGGAATAGATCAGCACATAAAATCTCTAAAAATACTTAAATCAATTGGCCTGTCAGCAGGGAAAATCGTAATGGTAGGTGGTGAAGTTGCCCTGGCAAAGGGGCTTAGTGCCCATATAAAAAATATTATTTCTGTCGGTATTAGCGACAAGATAGAACTGGTAACCAATGGTTTATATCCTCAAGGGATCACTAGCCAAGTTTTAAAATTATTGGATAGTGTCGTTATTAGTGATTACATATGCTCAGACAAATTTGAATATTTATGGAGGCAATACTTATCTTTTTTTGAATTCGAAGGTGATATTACTTTTCGTCGAAAAGAGGCATGGGATGATTTGTTTAGTGAAGTTGGTAATCTTCGTGAAGAAACCATAATGCATTGGAAAAAGTGTTTTTATAGAAATTATGATGTCACTCTAGAACGAGGACGCTTATTTTCATGTTCACGCATTGCCAAAAAAAATCTTGACCACCAAGGACTATCAATAGATTCAAATACTTCACTTGAAGACATAAAAAACTACTTACTTTCCTATCAGCCAAAAGAGGCATGTTATTCATGTGCTACTGTAGGAAACTTTTCTCGGCTTCCAGTAGCCGAGCAGATGAATAGCAATCTCGACAAAATCGCTTCAAAAGCTGAACTCTTTATGCAAAAGGTAGTTACAAATGGATAATAATGAACTTTATTATCTGGTTGGTATAGCGGGATCTGGAAAAACAACAGTTTGCAAACAGCTTGCTGAAAATCTCCAAAGATCAGTGGCAATAAATACGTCAGCTAGATTCAAGGATTACATCAAGAAAAAAGGGGTCAAGGATATAGTATCTTTAGATTCCATTCCATATGATGAGCGCGAATTGTTAATCAATGGACTCCATCATGAATTTTTACATGAAAAGTCAACTAACCTATACACTTTCTTAGATGGACATATGTGGGTCAACAATTCAATAACAGGAATGAGTGTGAATGCAATGCCATCGAAAAACAAAGGTATAACTACTGGCATAATTTTTCTTAATACTCCTGCCAGACTCATTTTGGAGAATATTAAATATGACAATGCTGCTGGCCTCCGAAAGAGGAAAGAGTTAGAGCTAAATAAATTGATGGAGCTTTCGGAAGAGGAGTTTCAAGCTTCGGAGGATTACTGCATAAAAAATAAGTTAAAATTTGGGGTAATAGATAATTTTGATAAATGTAAGCGTGGCTACAATTCTGTACGATATCTCAATAATTACTACCTTTCACACGATGAAAAGTTAAGAACTAAATATATAGGCCAGTTTAATCAGAAGCTATCACCATCAAAGCTTCGCAGATGCCACTACAATATTGGCAAAATGATCATTAAGCCATTTATCACAAAGTCAAAAATTTCGCAAAACAATTGTCAGATCTTATCCATACCGCGGTCAGGGAATTTTATAACAAATGGATTCGCATCTAAATTTGATGGTTGCCTTCTAACACTAAATGATTTATCAATCACCAAGGGGGAGTTTGATCTTGATAAGCCATTAATAATAATAGACTCGGTTATAGATACCGGAAATACCATTAAAGAAGTATTAAAAAAAATACCGGATTTTTACACCCATCCCATTCATATAATTTGCTTATCTATAAACATAAAATCATTGGGCTTAATAGAGTCATTAAAAGATAAAGCTTCTTTTCATTGCTTGGGTTTTTCGAATAAGGAGATAAGGCCGAGTGGCGCATTAGACATGGGAGCTCGTCTATATGGAACCTTAAGGTAGGTCGCTTCGCCGCGACATTTGCTCAGTGCACAATGGAGGGCTCTCAGCCAACCACAACGGGTTCGTAAAGGGCGTGAATTTACCATCTTTCGGGTAAGGCTGGATTATCTTGCCAGGATTCTTAATCACGCTGATACATGGCTGAAAGAAATATGTGAGGCAGTGGCATTGTTGTTTGAGGTCAAGCGGGAGCGGATCTCATGAAAATTGTCGTGTACAGTGATCAAAGCCCTTTGAGGGGCGATCAGAGAAGTATTTTCCATTTTTCAAAGCCATCACCATCTATCTGCATTCCACTGACCTGCATTAAGCTGTCTGGGGTACAGCTGCCCTTAAAATTTCCACCATATCCCATTAAACTCGACTCTCGAGTTATACCTCATTGATTTTATTCGTATTGCCATCATCAAGGCTTACTCTATATATGAATCGATAGTGCTCCAAAAGGTACTCCCTGCAAGGTAACAATAAAAATGTATACGCCATAACAATGTTATGATTTAATCCGTTCTAAATGAAAGCATTGTGAAATTATTGTTATGGAGGATGTATGACGCTAAGAGACCTGACCCAATCCATCAGAACGGGAGTCGCCCCCTCGGTTCTGGAGAAAGCGGTTCTCACTGGTAACGCCCAGCCATACGGGCTGGTGAAAATGACCAATATTCCCGAGCACGGTGGCTGGATCACCGCACCGGAAAGCAACATTTCAGCTGATCCAGGCAAACGTCTGGATGCCGTGATTCTTGAAGAAGGCGATGTACTTATTTCTGCCCGTGGTCGGGAGGGGTTTATCAAGATCGGTGTTGTTGGTGAAGAGGCAGCCGGAGCCATTGCTGATGCCAACGTTCTTATTATCCGACCGCTGCCTGGTGTTAACGCAGGTGCGATAGCGGCCTATCTCAGCAGCACTATTGGTTTAGAGCAGCTTCGTCGCTCAGGTCGGGCAGCTTCAATGCTCTATTCCATCAACCCTAAACAAGTGTCAGAGATACCGTTTCCACGCCTTACCAATGAACAGATGGAGGCCATCGGGCAGCTCTATTTTGAGTCACGTAATTACTACGAAAAGTGCCTCCGGTTAGCACAGTGCAGCCTCGGCGCAGCACACGACGCTATTGAACATCTTTTTGTTGAGCAGGAGGACGCAGTATGACCATCACGAATGTCGATAAGCTGAGACGGACCTTGGACAAACTACGAGGCAAGTCACCGACTGACACCATGACTATGGCCGATGCCTTGCTCAGCCTTCAGTGCCTAAAAAAATATTCGCCGCTTTGGGAAAAGATCGTTCATGCACCTGGCAAGCAGGAGGTGATTGTCGATGCCATCCAAGGCATGAGTGATGAACCATTAAAGAATGCGATAGCCGCTACCCGCTTCAATGCGCTGAGTAATGATGAACTTCATGATCTTGTAGATTGTTGCGCCATGCCGGCTGACATTCAGCGTAATGACTGGCAACAGATGATGGAACGTTTGGATGGCATGATGGAGCATGTAACACCTGCCACCATCAATACCTTGTTAGTAAAACTGCTTGCTCCTCAATCAGAAGTGTCTGTGATTGACTGCACCTGCGGCACTGGTAGTACATTAGCGGCTTGTTTGGATGAGGTTCCGAGTGGCTTGAAATTGTATGGTGAGGATATTAATACCAATGCGATCAGTACAGCTATCCGGCTGTCTCGGCTTTATGACCAGCCAGCTACCTTTCTTAATACGGATACCTTAGGCAACGATGTTTTCCTGAATAATAAGGATGGCTCTCTCAAACACTTCGATGCTGCTGTCTCAGTTCATCCATTTGGTATAGCGTACAAAGAAAAGTGTATTACTGAAGATAAATTCAAACGCTTCCGACAGGATGCTTTACCCAGAAAAAGTTCCTCGGAATGGCTGTTTATCCAAAACACACTAGCCCGATTAAACGACAAAGGGAAAGCTGTTTTGCTGATAACGCCGTCGGTTCTTTTTGTTGGCGGGAGCGAATTAGAACTTCGTAAAGGACTACTAGAAAACGATATTGTTGATGCCGTTATCTCTCTGCCAGCAGGACTTTTTCAGCACACGGCCATCAAAACAGTTTGCCTGATTCTTAACAAGAACAAAGCTTCTGCTCGGCAGTACAAAGTGCAATTTATCGATGCAGACAGCAATGTTGAACCTTTGACTTATGGCCGTAACCGTAAGGCGCTCTCTTCCGATAGTATTGCGGAAATTGTGGACATCTATCACCAGAACAAAGAGGTCGAAGGTTACAGCGCATTTATTAGCTTCAATGATATTCGCAAAAACCGGTTTGATCTGGATGTCTCTCGCTATGTTCAGAAGCCAATAGACGTTCAACTTCGTCCGCTTGAAGATATTGCTGACGACATTGTTCAGGCACATAAGGATTACGAGCAGGCCCGTGCAACTTTTGAGAGTGCACTTAATAACGTCACCAAAAAATTGGCTGGATCTTAAGCCCCCGAACTATAGGAGTAAAAAAAATATGGAACAGAGTACCCACAACAAACTTGTCTCATTTATTTGGTCAATAGCCGATGACTGTCTGCGAGATGTTTACGTTCGTGGCAAATACCGGGATGTGATCCTGCCAATGGTCGTTCTCCGTCGCTTGGATACACTGCTGGAAACCACCAAAGATGCCGTATTGGAGGAGGTCCATCTCCAGAAAAATGAGTTGGGTGTGACCGAGCTGATTGAGGCGGATCTTCAAGCTGCCTCTGGCTACGTGTTTTACAACACCAGCAAGTGGACGCTGAACAAAATTTGTGAGACAGCGGTCAATAATGAAGCACTGCTGCTGGACAACATGGAAGAGTATCTGAACGGCTTTAGTGAAAACGTTAAAGAGATTATCCGCTGTTTTGATCTGGAAGCGCAGATTAAGCATATGGCCCGCAAGCATGTTCTGCTGGATGTGTTGGAGAAGTTTACCTCACCACTGATCAACCTGACTCCCAACGAAGCCACTGACCCAGATGGCCGCAAACTACCTGCACTCAGTAATCTGGGCATGGGTTATGTATTTGAGGAGCTGATTCGCAAGTTTAACGAAGAGAACAACGAAGAAGCCGGTGAGCACTTTACTCCACGGGAAGTGATCGAGCTAATGACGCATCTGGTCTTTGATCCGATTAAAAGCACACTTCCTTTGCAAATCCACGTCTACGACCCTGCCTGTGGTAGCGGTGGCATGCTCACCGAAGCCCAGAACTTTATTGAGCAGAAATACCCTGTTGAGGATGGCAGCCGGGATATCTACCTCTATGGCAAAGAGATCAACGATGAGACTTACGCTATCTGTAAGTCCGATATGATGATTAAGGGCAATGATCCGCAGAATATCCGGGAAGGCTCAACACTGGCTACCGATGAGTTCTCCGGTATTCGCTTTGATTTTATGCTCTCCAACCCGCCCTACGGTAAAAGCTGGGCCAGTGATCTGAAGGCGATCAAAGATGGCTCCGACATTATTGACCCACGTTTCCAGGTCTTTCTGAACGACTACTGGGGCAACCGGAATGCGGAAGATGCGACCCCGCGCTCCAGCGATGGTCAGCTGCTGTTCCTGATGGAGATGGTGGACAAAATGAAGAAGGCCGCCGCTCAAGGTGGCTCTGCCGATAGTCTGGGAGCACGAATCGCCTCTGTACACAACGGATCTAGTCTGTTTACCGGCGATGCTGGCGGTGGTGAGAGCAATATTCGTCGTTTCATTATCGAGAACGACATGTTGGAAGCGATTATCCAGCTGCCCAATAACCTGTTCTACAACACCGGCATCATCACATATATCTGGTTGCTTTCCAACAATAAGGCAGAAAACCGCAAGGGCAAGGTGCAATTGATTGATGCCAGCCAGCTCTACTCTAAACTCCGCAAAAACCTTGGCAATAAGAACTGCAAGTTTGACCCAGAGCATATTGCCCAGATCACCAAAAACTATCTTACTCTGGCTGCTGTCGAACGGAATGAAGAGAGCAAGCAGCTACTTGCCGCCAAGGTATTCGATAACAGTGACTTTGGTTACTACAAGGTCACTATTGAACGCCCAGACCGTCGTAAGGCTCAGTTTACCGCCGACCGTATTGCTTCGCTCCGTTTTGATAAAACTCTGCGTGAAGCCATGGAGTGGATTTATAGCGAGTGGAGCGATGCCGTTTATGAACAGGAAACCGTTGCCAGTCATGAACAGGAGATCGTTGATTGGTGTGAAAAGAACGAACTGAATCTGACCACTAAAAATCGTAAAAAGCTGCTTGATCTAAACACTTGGATCAAAGCCCGCAGACTGTTTGATATTGCCAGTGGCCTGATGGATACCGTTGGTGGTGAAACCTACGATGATTTTAATCTGTTCCGCAAACAGGTGGATAAACAACTGAAAGACGATAAAACCAAGCTGGCCGCCGCCGAAAAAAACGCCATCCTCAATGCTGTAAGCTGGTATGACGAAAATGCCGCCAAAGTCATTGGCAAAACCATTAAGCTGGCCGGTAAGGATTTGGACAGCCTGTTAAACCACCTGAGCTGCACCAAAGAGCAACTGCCAGACTTTGGTTACTACCCAACTGATAAAGCTGACGAATACTATCTTTACGAGACCAGTACCGACCTGCGTGATAGTGAGTCTATCCCGCTAAAAGAGAGCATTCACGATTACTTCCTGGCGGAAGTGAAACCCCATGTGGATGAAGCGTGGATCAATCTTAACTCCACCAAAATCGGCTACGAAATCAGCTTTAACAAATACTTCTACCAGCACAAACCGCTGCGCTCCATGACTGAAGTGGGTGCCGATATTATTGCACTGGAACAGCAGGCGGAAGGGTTGATTGCCGAGATTTTGGGTATTGATGTGGCGGCAGTATCGGGGGTGGAAGCATGAGTGGTTTAGCGGCTATGCCTCGGTATGAGGTGTATAAGGATTCTGGGGTTGCGAGGTTGGGTAACATCCCTAAGCACTGGGAGATCAAAAAGATCAAACATCTCGCACGGATAAACAATGGTTTAGATTATAAAAGTGTAGAATCCGAATCAGGTTATCCAGTTTATGGGTCTGGAGGCGTTTTTGCCTATGCCAATACATATCTTTATGATGGAGAGGCAATCTTACTTGGTAGAAAAGGCACTATAGACAAGCCATTGTATGTCAATGGTAAGTTTTGGACAGTTGATACAATGTTCTGTGCCATTTGCAGAAATAAAGAAGACACTAAGTTTATTTATTATTTGTCTACAACTATTCCATTTAGCTATTACTCCACGTCTACCGCGCTGCCGAGTATGACACAGTTTGATTTGAATAATCACGTAATAGCTTATCCTCCAGCAAAAGAGAGAAGGCTCATAATCGCGTTTCTAGACGCCAAAACCACCCAAATAGACCAAGCCATCGCTACCAAGCAAAAGCAGATTGAGCTGCTAAAAGAGCGTCGGCAAATTCTGATCCAAAACGCCGTAACCCGTGGCCTTAATCCAGATGCGCCAACTCGTAATTCTGGTGTGGAGTGGATTGGGGAGATACCGGTGCATTGGGAAGTGAAGCGATTGAAGTATGTTCTTGATGAACGAAGTGATCGCTCAAAGACTGGCGAGGAACCACTTTTTATGATGAGCCAAGTTCACGGACTCGTCGTAAGATCTGAATTTCATGAAAAAGCTGAAGTGGCCCAAAGTAATGTAGATAACAAATTGGTGTACAAGCATGATCTTGTTTTCAACAAGCTCAAGGCGCACCTTGGTGTCTTTTTTAAGAGCAATATTGAATTTGTTGGCTCTGTCAGCCCAGATTATGCGGTATATAAATCCAAAGGAGTAATTACAGACCTAAAGTATCTCGAATTACTTTTTCGTCATCCTGCATATATTGGTCAGTTTGTGATTCGTGCAACAGGCATTGTAGAAGGACTGACTCGTCTATATACCAGCGATCTGTTTAATATCGCTATGGCGATTCCACCTAAGACAGAGCAGCTTTCGATCTTAGCGTTTGTTGAGAAAGAATCAGAAAAGTTCAATAAAGCCATAGCCCTGCAAGAGCAGCAAATCGACCGACTCAAAGAGTATCGAGCCACGATGATTAACAGCGTTGTGACTGGAAAAGTGAAGGTAGTGTAGGGAAGGTAGGAAAAGGAGAATTTGCAAATGGTCAGTCAAACCAACGAGCAGGCTCTTGAGGCTGCTATTGAACGACAACTTACCGGCACTTGCCTGGAGGAACTCAATCAAGTTGCCGACGCTAGTGTTCAAACAGTCACGAGCATAAATAATGGCTATGTACTGGGCTATCCGGCAGATTTTAACGCACGCTATGCCATGGATACCAAACAGTTCTGGGCCTTTTTGGAGGCAACTCAGGATAGTGAGCTGGAAAAGCTACGTAAAGCTGGCAGCGATTGGCAACTCAAGGTGCTCGAACGGTTTGACCGGCTGGTAAAAAAGTACGGTCTGCTGCACCTGCTGAAAAAGGGCTTGAGCGTTGATAACGCTCACCTGACCCTGATGTATCCTGCCCCTCTGGCCAGCAGTTCAGAAAAGACCAAAACCCGTTTTGCCGCCAATATTTTTAGCAGCACTCGGCAGGTGCGCTACTCGCTGGCAAACACCCTTCAGGAAATTGATATGGTGCTGTTTATCAACGGCCTGCCATTCGCCACCCTAGAACTGAAGAACCCATGGACAGGCCAGACTGCCCGCTACCATGGCCAGAAACAGTACCGCAACGACCGGGACAATACTCAGCCTCTGTTGCAGTTTGGTCGTTGTCTGGTTCATATGGCTGTGGACACGGATGAGGTCTATATGACCACCAAACTGGCTGGTAAAAATACCTTCTTTCTGCCGTTTAATAAGGGGCATGACTTTGGTGCAGGCAATCCGCTCAACCCCAATGGCCACAAGACAGCTTATCTTTGGGAAGAGGTGTTTAGCAAAACCAGTATCGCCAACATTATTCAACATTTTGTACGGCTCGATGGTTCTAAAAAAGATGCACTCAACAAACGTACTCTGTTCTTCCCTCGCTATCACCAGATGGATGTGGTGCGCAAACTGGTTGACCATGTGAGTGAAAAGGGTATTGGGCAAACCTATCTGATCCAGCATTCGGCAGGCTCCGGCAAATCCAACTCGATCACCTGGGGCGCCTATCAGTTGATCGAAGCCTATCCGAAAAACTTGGATATACCCGGTGCGAGAGGATTGGATCATCCGCTGTTTGACTCTGTCATTGTTGTTACCGACCGTCGTCTGCTGGATAAGCAGCTTCGGGATAACATCAAAGAGTTCTCTGAGGTGAAAAATATTATTGCCCCGGCGTTCAAATCTTCTGAGCTAAAGAGCGCTCTGGAGCAGGGCAAGAAAATCATTATCACCACGATTCAGAAATTTCCATTTATTATCGACGGCATCGCTGATCTGAGTGATAAAAAATTTGCGGTGATTATTGATGAGGCACATAGCTCTCAGAGTGGTTCCGCACACGACAATATGAACCGTGCCATGGGTAATCTCGAAGATACGCCCGATGGTGAAGAGGATGCCCAGGATAAAATCATCAAGGCTATGCAGTCTCGCAAGATGCGAGGTAATGCCTCCTATTTTGCCTTTACGGCGACACCCAAAAATACAACGCTGGAGAAGTTTGGGGTTAAACAGCCAGATGGCAGTTTTTGCCCATTCCACCTCTACTCCATGAAGCAGGCGATTGAGGAAGGCTTTATCCTCGATGTGCTGACCAATTACACCACTTACAAAAGCTACTACGAGATTTTGAAGTCGATCGAGGATAATCCCTTGTTCGATGCCAAGCGGGCACAAAAGAAGTTACGTGCCTACGTGGAGCGCAATCAGCACACCATTGCTGCCAAGGCCGAAGTTATTCTTAACCATTTTATCCCTAATATCGTCAACAGCAGGAAGTTGAAGGGGAAGGCGAAAGGGATGGTGGTCACGCAAAATATAGAGACCGCCATTCGTTACTACCGGGCGATAACGGATGAGCTGACCAAGCGGGACAATCCATTCAAGGTCGCCATAGCCTTTTCTGGTACGAAAGCGGTTGATGGTATTGAGTACACAGAACAGGATGTGAATGGCTTTCCTGAGAGTGAGACCAAGGACTTTTTTGATCAAGACGAATACCGGTTACTGATTGTTGCTAACAAGTACCTAACGGGTTTTGATCAGCCCAAACTGACCGCTATGTATGTGGACAAGAAGCTACAGGGTGTGTTGGCTGTTCAGGCGCTATCCCGCCTGAATCGGTCAGCCCCGAAACTGGGGAAGAAAACTGAAGATCTCTTTGTTCTCGACTTCTTCAACAGTGTTGATGATATCAAGAGCGCCTTTGATCCCTTCTATACCTCGACTAGCCTCTCTGGTGCGACCGATGTCAATGTCCTCCATGAACTCAAGGATGTCTTGGGCGAGGCTGGCGTGTATGAGTGGGATGAAGTTGAACAGTTCAACAATTTGTACTGGAATAGTGCCGATGCCCAGCAGTTAAGTCCGATTATTGATGTGGCTGCGGATCGGTTTAACCGGGAGCTGGCGTTGGAGGATGCCGATAAGGCCGATTTTAAGATCAAGGCGAAACAGTTTGTGAAAATCTATGGGCAGATGGCGGCAATCATGCCCTATGAGATCGTCGAGTGGGAAAAACTGTTCTGGTTCCTCAAGTTCCTGATACCCAAGCTGATTGTAAAAGACCCTGTAGCTGAACAGATTGATGAACTGCTGGCAGCGGTAGACCTATCCTCTTATGGACTGGAGCGTACCAAGCTGAGCCACACGATCAGCCTGGATGACAGTGAAGCGGAAATTGATCCCCAGAACCCTAACCCTCGTGGTACGCATGGAGGGGATGAGGAGATGGACCCATTGGATGAGATCATCCGAATATTTAATGAGCGTTGGTTCCAGAGCTGGGGAGCGACGCCTGAGCAGCAACGGGAAAAATTCTTGTCGTTTATTGAAGATATTCAAACTCACCCTGATTTTGAGCGAAAGTTTAAAGACAACCCAGATAGCTACAACCAGGATCTGGCATTTGGCAAAATTTTTGATGTGGTTATGCGCCAGAACCGGCAGAAGGATATGGAACTGTATCGTCTTCTTGCTACCGATCCAGCTTTTAAGAGCAGTATGCAGCAGGCTTTGAAGCAGATTGTTAGCTGAGCCTGCTGCGTCTTATACCCGTCGCCTTTCAAGTTGCTACTTTGTTGGCTGCATTTATGTCCTTTAGGATATTCGCTCACCCCGGTCACATAGTACTTCTATGCTCCCGGGGCTTCGCTCATTTGCCGCCTCGAAGCAACTTGAAATCCTTTGGGTATATGTCAAGGAAGTGAATTATGTACCTGCTCAAAAAGTTGTACTTTTTATGCAGTACTATCGTAATATATGCCTGTATTTCAAGGGCTCCAGCAAGTCATGAAATCTGAGAAGTGGGGCGATCAAGGCTACCGGATGTTCAGGCGACTCGGTGTTGATCGGTTTCTCGCATGGAATACAGCAAAATTAGCACAAGGGCAGTAGCGACTGGCCAGAATATGCAGTGGCGATCCAGTCTCAGTAATTCCCGCTGGTTTTAATTGTGCATTTTTTGCTGAATTTTCGAAGGTGCTGCACCCCTGATGGGCAGTAACTTTCATAAAAAAGATGGCTTTTCTAATCAATAGCAGACAAAAAAGTCTACAACTTATCTCAACACTAAACTCAGCTACAGTCCTTTGATATCAATGGCTTTCAGGTTGAGCGGGAATTGCTGATAAGTTCATGCCCATGCTGGGCGTACCAAGTGCATTTTGTCGGACTGGTTTTCCGCTGTGCTCCAAACCAGCCGCAAATGTGTGCGTTAGCCCTCAGAGTTCTAAACAAGGGAGTACAAAATGAAAGCGGGAAAAGTTCGTCGAAGTATTCAGCGATTTGCTGATTTCGCTAATGATCTATTAGCAGCTGATATGAATACTTTTGATGATAGGCTTAGCTTGTTGATTAAGTATTTTGAAAATGATGAGCTTTTTGAAAGTATTCATAACCAGTTGACTAAATATTCAAATGTTGATTTTGATAGTTGGTATGAAGAGATAAGATCTACAGTAGGTGGAATGGTTGGTAGCGGTGATTTACGATTCCCTACTGATTTGGATAATAGATTATCTTTAATGTATCAGCTTCTCTGTAATATCGAAAAAGAGCGCATTGAGTTTTTTGGGTTTTGTAGTTTGTTTTTTGTTGTCGACTCTTCTAGGTATGATGGCTATATTTGTGCTTTTAACCAGGCTATTTCCGAACCATTATTTCGGGAGTTGGCATACAGACTGGAAGATATTCAAGAAGAATTGCCAGAAAATAATAAAGAAGAAGTGGGTGCCCACGTTTTTCAAATAATCCAGCATGCTGAAAATGTAATTCAGCAAAATGCTATAGGTAACAACAACTCTCAAGTTGCAGATATTCGCAATGAAACTAATGAGTTAGAAAAGTTGTTTTCATCTTTGGTCAGTGAAGTTAAAAGTTCATTAAGTGATAGTGATGAAGTAAAAGATCATATAGAAACCATTGAAACTTGTAAGGATCTAGCTTTAGCAGAGAGTCCCAAAAAATCAGTGATCTCAAAGCTGTTAGCTACGTTGCCTGCTCTTGGTAGTGTTGCGTCAATTTGCTCTGCTATTCTTGCGGCCCTGTAGAAGAGGATTAAATCGAGCAGCCGGAGTCCTCTAACCTCCAGCACCCTCCACCCAGCTTGCGGAACCGCACCGAGCGGCTCCCGAAGGTGGTGAATCATGTGCAGAAAACCGTGATCAAGTCTTGATCTGATTGTCTCACACTTCTACTTCATACTGCGCCAAATCAGGCGCAGCCCCTTTTATCTCCCCATCCTGAATAAACGCCCTCCCTCCAACACCTACTGACTCCCCCTTAACTGTAATTACTGAACCATCCCTAAGCTCAGCCTGACTTGTACCGTTGCCATTGTTGGCTATGATGGTGGCGACTACTCGTACACCGTCGGGTATCAGTGCTTTGAACTGCTGCCAGATGTTTGTCGTGGCCATCAATAGTGCCTCTCTAATTCAATGCGTTGGATAACGCTTCCCCCACCTCCGGCACTAATGCTTGTGGCCAGACATAGCCCTTGCCAATCTCTCGTTATATCTTGAATTTCAACCAACATCCCCGGCTCAATCAACCCGGGTGCTGTGTTGCGGTCGGTCAGCGGTAACTCAATGGTGGTAATGCTCTGGTGGCCACCCTTGGCCAGTTCATTGCGGCCACGTTCGGTATTGACCTGGGTTTCGGTGAGCCAGTCTTCGAGAATATCGGGAGCCGGGTTATCCCCAGAACTTCCTGACCGTTTAACATTCACCGCTACGCCTGCACTGGTGCCGGACACATAAACGGCATTGTAAGCCTGCTCTGGTCGCCAGTTGGCGCTCAGGCTGATGACCATACTGGCCGGGACAATCCTGTCCATGGTGGCGGTACTCCATGCCCAGGGGCTGGCTGGATACCTTGGCTGGATATTCAGTTGATCAGCATCACGGCTCGGGATAACCACCGATCCTGCCGTTCCCGCGATTCTGGCCACCACCTGCATGGCGGTTTGGCTCTGGTAACTGAATGAGCCACCGGGCATCACCCAATCCGGTGTGCTGTAGTCGTTCAGGTCAGGATAGGTGGCGGTAAAACCCGTGTTGACGAGTTCCTCGGTAATGGCTTGCTTGGCATTCAACGCGCTGGTGTTGCTCTTGCTGCGCAGGGGTGCATAAGGTGCCGCCAGCAGTTGGGTCCGGCTGCTGCCATAAAGGGTGTATCGTTCATCACCAAAGCGCCGGTTGGTGCTGTAACGTTCGATGATGAATACCCATTTCCAGCCGTTGATATCCACTTCGATCTGCTTCGGCCCATTCTCGTCCGGTTGCACCAGGGCAATGTTGGAGGCACCGAACAGTTGCCCGGTAAAGCTCCAGGAAAAGCTGTCTATGTCCAGGCTGATCTCCATTGATGGCAGTTCCAGTGGTGTCCGCTCGGGCAATACCATGGTGGTGATAATGTTCATCAGCAGATAACTCTCCCTGATCTCTGGCTGTTCCGGCTCCGGCTTTTCGATGATGTCCGGGTCTTTCTCGCCGCCGTACTTTCCCTTAACCGTTTCGTCCAGTGCCTTCTGACCAAAGCCCCACGGCACGATAACCGGCTGATCTTCGTTGCGGTTGCTCTGGAAGGTGAACCGTCGTCGGCTATCCACCGGAACGGCAGCCATCCTTTCCTCAAACTCGCCAAGCTGGAAATAGACCGGGCCATTGGTCTGCGGCTGATATTCGCGTTCCTGGAAGGTGAAATTCAGTGGTGACTGCGGATGCCGGTAAGCCTGACTTTTGCGCTCGTTGTCGCCAAACTGGTTAACGCTCTGCATCCCTTCGGCAATCTGGCGGTCACGCTCCGGTGGCTGATTCCAGGGTAGGGCTTGCCCCTGATCCTGCGCCTCTATGCTGTTATCCCAGCGGATTTGTTCGTGGATCTCTTTGCTGTCTGGTTGCCGCCACTGGTCGCCGGTTGTCGTTTGTTTCTCCTGACTCTGGCCGTGATTGACACTGACCATAGTCTCTTTTTTTGCCACTGATCCCCAATACAGAGCAAGGCTTGTCGCAGGCTGTTGTTGCGCCTGGTGGCTGGTTTGCGTCCGAGAGGTATTGACAGGCCGACTCGTGGCATAGGCCGTAGCGTACACCTGTTGCCGGTCAGTGGCCGTCTGCCAGTCGCTCTGGTAAGGGCGCACCACACCGGGAGCCGGGGCAAAATAGACCGGCGGTCTGCCATCGAATAAAAAATCCGCAACAGGCGACGAAGGCACCCCATAAGGAGCGCCGCTAAACCGGAAGTCCGCGCTGTCGGTGGGCACCTCGTAGCTCATGGCAACCGTTCCGGTTTGACCGGGCCGTGCGCCAGTGGCCGGTAAAACGCAATGGCGCGTAAGGTAATATCGCCCTCGATGGTGCGTGTGTGGTTGGTGCCGGTATCAATCCACCACGTCGGTTCGGCGGCTGGCAAGGTGCCGCCGGCTTCAACCCGGTAAACATGGCCATTGGGTACGGTGGGATGGATCAGGTCGCCCTGAACGACGTTGGCCGTCGCTGTGAACGGTATTCCATAGTCGTCCATGGCCAGGACAAAGGCGTCGCCACCCTCTGTCAGCACGTCCAGGGTATAGCTGCCGGTATCGGCGTTACTGGTGGTATTGCCAATGACTGCCCAGGAGCCATCGGGTTTGTGCTCGACCGCCACCAGTTGCCGGGCCGCCGGTTGTGCCTGGTTGTCCAGTACTCGCTCAACCTTGCCGGTAATGGTCGCCGGATCTCCGGTAGGCTCGCCACCTCCACCGGTCGTGCTAATGGCCAGCTCGTAAACGGTCACATTGTCAGGCCGCACCAGTTCGCTGCTGTAAATCCGGCCTTCCCTGAAAATCAGCAGGCTTTGCTCAAAGTTGCTTTGGTGTTGCGGCAAAAAGGTAGCGACAAAGCTGCCGTTGCTGACAGAACGCCCGAAGTGGTAGATAGCCTTTCCCTTGCCGACCATCAACACGTTACCGGTAAACGGCACCCCGTCCACAGTGAGATTGCATTTAACACTGCTGGGGTAGCCTTGGTCGGGCAGCGGGTAGACGGTGATAAAATTGGCGATCATTGCCACTCCCCACTGATCTGTATATAGACTTCCATGGGCGAATAATAGTCATCTGCCTTGTATATATCCTTGGAAAACGCCAGAAACTGATCATCAAAAGCATCCAGCGGCTTTAACCAGTTTCTGCTGCTTGAATTATAGTCAGAGCTGTTGGTTATCCATGGGTAAATGCTGTACACACCGCGTAATTTGAATACATAACTCTGGTTCAGAATGAAAAACCACGGTGATTTTATCCGGGCATTACTGGTGAACTGTTCCGGGGTTCGTATCTGATAATTGTTGTTATTGCTGAAGTAGCGCGATTGCTCCAGCGTCATCATGAAGAAAAAGCAGTCCGCTGCCGCCCAATCCTCGCCCGGCACTTGCGTTACCGGACGCCAGGCTTTGTATACGGCGTTATGGTTAGAGTTCAGACCAAAAAGCCCCGAAGCATGCGATTGATTGGCCTCTTCAACCTCGTCCAGAGTGCCGTTGTACATGGCACTGCCCAGCAAGCACCATGCTTTCGGATAATTCCCATCTGGATCGTCCAGGTCACCGGCATAAAAGCTGCCTGGGTAGTAGCTATCCCAATTGCCGATACTCCCGCCATCATTGTTTTCGATGTAGTGATTGGAATAAATAAAGATAAGCGTTCTTTCATCACCCACGGCGTACCAATACGTTTGCCCTGACCTTGATGGATGAATGGCCACCACATCGCTGTAATGCTCATAGGATTCTGGCGAATTGATGACGTCCGCCATTTGCAGCATAAAGCCGTTGGTTCTTTTTTTATGGCTCTGGACAATCAGATTCATGTTTTCGCCATGAGCTGACCGGTTCTGGTACACCGTCCGGTCGCTGCCTTCAACTTCCGAGGCCATCACTTTTGTCCAGCCAAAACCCGGCTTTGACCCGTAACCGGTCACCAGAATAGCGTCGAGCACGGCAGTGATGCTGCACTGCATATTGTTGGATTCAGAACGGGTCACTTCGATTTGCGGAGCGCCGGCATCCCTGGACGTGTAATATTGAATGGCCATCAGTCAGCATCCCCCCGAATCTGTAGCGTAAAGTCGTCGTTGGTCTCGGTGCCTTGCCCGGAGAGCACCGTCCGGCAAATCCACACCGGAGCCAGACAACCGTCGGTGTTAAACCGAACAGCATTACCCACCGCCCAGCCGGAACCCCAGCCATCGGCCCGTAGCGTGAAATAGGGCACGCCCACCTCCGGGTTGATCGGTGCGGTGTCGGTGGTGGTACTGCCGTTGGCGATAATGCCGAGCTTTTCCTCAACCACCTGGAAGGCGGTGCTGCTGGTGAAAATAAGCGCCCACTTGCCGTAAATGGCTCCCTTGTTGGTCACTTCCACCGGGTAATTGATGGTGTTGTATTGCGCTGTCGTCTGATCACCTTCCCTGATATCCGTCCAGTTCGGGTCGCCGTTATCCCATACTTTCTGGCTGAAAAAGTTTTTAACTCTCGCCTGCAGGTCACCATAAACGACCGCGCTGCTCACCGTGGTTTCGCTGGCCGGGAGATCCCAGGGCACCGGGGAGATAACCGACAGGTCACCGTTGATCTGCACATCGCTCAGCACACTCATGTGCTCCACCCGGTCTTTGATGGTGAACGGTGCAGCCAGTGAACCGCCGTCAGCATCCACCAAACTCAGCGGATCGGCAAAGGTTATGGTGCCGGCCTCCCGGTCAGTGGTGTATTGCTCACTGGCCAGCAAAGCCCCGGTGCTGTCTTGCACGACAATCTCTGCCTGATGATCTCTGGCCAACGCTACGCCCATACCGGCATACGGTGTACCCACATCGGTGCTGTCGGTATGGCTGATCACGACAATATCCCCGGCCCGGTAGACCGGCACCTGGCCATCGGGCGGCAGGCGCACCGGATCAAGACCGATCAACTCTGCATCCAGTGGCAGGCTGGTTTCCACCACGCAGTTGTAACGGACGCTTTGCGGGATGACGTAGATCGGTGTTTCTTCTTCCTGGCTGCCATCAACAAAGCGAATGTCACACCAGCCGGTGGTGACGTCTATCTTTCCCTGCACTTCGTCGGTGGCAAACTCCCCGTTAACGTTGGCCGTGGCGGTAATAATGTCGCCGTTATCTACCCGGATTGCGGTCAATTGCAAGCTGCCCTGGCGAACGGGAGCACCAGGTGTGCGAAAGGCCACGGCGTTTACCTGAAAACCCACCCCGACGGTGGCTGCTGCCTGAATGGTGGCGGTATTGAGCGAGCCGGATGGATAACTGACCAAGGTCGCCTTACCACCGCTGTAATCAATCTTGCCCACCTGCACCCCGGCGTTGGTCTCGGTGCTCAGGTTTTTATACAGGGAGCCGTCCCGGTCGTAATAGGTCTCGCCATTCCATTCAAACACCACGCTGCCGGGCAGTAAAACGGTGTCGTTCATCTGTGGCAGCAAATCAATGGTCAGTTCGGGCGAGGTGATGCTTTCGCTGTGCGGTGTATGGCTGAGGGTATTTTCCTGGGCAATGGCGGTGATGGCGTTGCCATTGAACGTCTGGGTCATCAATGTATGGGTGATGTCCAGCCGGTAAATCTTGCCGCTGTCACTGGCACTTTTGATGGTGTACTCAGGGTAGCTGTATTGCTCTAGGGCCAGCATGGTGAACTCGCCGGTCTGGTAATCAATGGTCCCCGTCGTGCCGCGCCAGCCTCCTGCAGTATCGTCGCTGACCTGTTTGGCCACCTTGCGGATGGTTTCATAAGTCGTCCAGTTATCTTCCTTGCGGGAGGTGCTCGGCACGTTGGCCAGCTGTTCCACGACAAACTGCAACTGAATTGAGCCGGGTAGCAGGGGAGCACCGGGAATGGTGCCGCTCATGATGCCCTGACCATCCATTGCAATCACTACCTCACCACCGGCCGTGCTGCCCTGCTCGTAGCTCATCTGGATTTCGGTATTGCTGTCGGGCAGCGCATCGAGCGCGAAACTCAACTCGCCTGGCGCGTAATGAATCACGCCGTTACCATCGCCGGACAATAACCCGTTGCCCTGATCGGTCAGGGTTTTGTCCTCACCGGAAGAAACATACGTCACCGTCATACTGCCCGGCTTGATGCCGGGTTTTTCCACGGTATGCCTGAAGGTCATATCATCCACTGGCACCACGCCGGTACGGATAGTTACCTCATCGTCGTTTTGCGTCAGGTAGCTGAAGACAATGGCGCTGTCCGGGTCGGGCATGGCGTCCAGAGTAATCGCCGCCGAGCCGGTGGCAAAAATGATCGTCCCTGATCCGGCCCCATCCATCTGGGCCGCCCCGGTGTCGCGAATATCCTGCCATTTGCCCAGGGCGATATAGCTGATCACCAGTGTTCCCGGTCTGGGTTTGGCCTCGGCCATATTGAGCGTGTAATTGAAGCCCCGGTTCTGGTTGGTGATTTCGATAGCGCCGGAAATACTGGAACCGGTCATGGCCACCGCAGGCCGGTAGCTGGCATTGGCGCTGGCTGTCGTGTAACTGCTGGAGCGCCAGACGTTGATCTCACCCAGGGCATAGTCAATGGTCAGCTTGCTGTAATTGTTGCTGCCGCCGGTATGGAGCAGATGACCGGCCCCGTCATCTTCAAAGGTGCCGCCATCCAATGACAGGCTCAGGGTTTTCGGCAATACACCGCGCTGCACATAGATCCGGCTCTGGTTGCCGCTGATATGAACAAAACGACAACTGACCGACCGATTGCCATTGGCTGTGGCCACCATGGTTTTACCGGCATAGCCCCCGGCCTGATCCAGCAACGGGCTTTCCACCTTGGCGCTCGGCACCAAGGGCGCGTAAACACTCTCGGCCTTGATGGTGAGATCCCCGGCGGTAATGTTGGCGCTGACCGGCTGGATGCTGTAATAGCGGGATGAATCCGCCACCTGTGTCGTCTGTACCACGCTGGCACTGTCGCCCGGCACACCGGGTACGGGTTGTTCGCCGGGAAAAGTCTCGATCAATGGCGCACTGATCTGCATCTCAACCTTGCGCCGGTCAAAATCCACGTACTCCGAGCCGTTGTTGTAGGTGAACGTCACCACCGAATGCGCCACCGAGGTGAGGCGCACAAACTGGCTGGTCTGGCCATCGGGCGCATTGAGTTTGTAAACCTCGCCAATTTCAGGAACAGGCAGTTCCTCTCGCTGATAACCGACAATGGCTCGCTGTCCCTTTAACTGATCTCCCACCAGTTCCCACGAGGCCCGGATGCTCGGCACCACGTAGCCCTCGATCCGGTCTCGGGCATCGTTGCGCTCATCGGTCTGACTGTCGGTATTGAACAGCAGGACGCTGACGTTTTTATCCTTGGGCGGATCGGTCAGGATCAGATGGCTGCCTAGGTAGGTATCGTTATTGTCGGTGCTGATGCCGATAAACGCCTTGCGCAGCGCCACGTCGCCCACGGTGCGGTCAATCCGGGAAATGTCCTGAAACAGATTGTTGACGTTGCCATCCATGACCTCACGGCCTGTTACCCGACCTCCGCCGTCTTCCTCGTCGGTGAGGCACTGGCTTTCAAAGAGCTTTACGTCGTTATTGTTAATGGCCATCGGTTTTCCTTTTCTCTAGCCAAGGGGAGACAGCTTTATTTTGTTATACATTGTGCTACATTGTATGACATATTCAGCTAATGGAGAGTGAAGCATGAAGCAGGAAATGCTCAGCGCCCGTATCGACCACGACACCAAGGCCGCTTTTACCCATATCTGTGAAGCCGTGGGTTTAAGCACCTCCCAGGCGATCAAGCTCTTTGCCAAGGCCGTGATCAATCACGGTGGTATCCCGTTTGAAGTGCGCGTTCAGCAACCGAATCAGGCATCCATTGCCGCGATGAAAGAGCTGGATGAAGGCAGGGGGCAGCGTGCCGGGTCCGTCAGTGCGCTAATGCATGAATTGACCGATGGCAAGGTGAGCGATGTATAACCTTGAGTACGCCAGCCAGTTCAAGAAGGACTTCAAAAAAATCACCAAACTGGCCATCGCTGATATTGTTGCCGTGGGGCATGTGATTGGCACCTTGCAACGGGGCGAAGTGCTGGACGCCCGTCATGTGGATCACGCCCTAGTCGGCGACTGGCTGGGCTTTCGTGACTGTCATGTAAAGCCGGACCTGGTGTTGATCTACCGTATTCATGACGGGAAACTGCAACTGGCCCGAATCGGCAGCCATAGCGAGCTGTTTTAATACGTCGATCGACGCTTACACCGTGATCAGCCGCAGGGTAACAAGGTAAAGGTCATCGTCGTCGGGATAGGCGAACGGGATAAGTTGTCGTGTTTCCAGCCCGGAGCCGTTTGCCCGGTCAAAGATCACGCTGAATTGCCTGCCATCGGGCAGTGTCAGGCTCATGGTTTTATTGGCCTCCTTGGACAGGGCATACAGGCTTTTCACCGTCCGCCGCGATACCCAACCCGCCTCGCCATTGCCAGAAAGTACGACAGAGCGCCCATGGCTTAACTGGCCCTCCTGCACCAATAGCGCCCCACTCAGACTGCGCTCGGTGGTTTGCGCTACCGGGTTCCAGTCAAACTCGTTAATCCAGAGCAGATCGTCCGGCAGGGTAATGTCATCCAATGTCATCAGATTGTCCTCATGCCGGCGTTTTTCAGGGCTTCCAGGAGTTTGGTTTCATCATTCGGCGCTATGCCCACATTAACGTCACCGCCAGGATACTCCAGACGGATAATTTTTTGCGGTGATTGCTGTTGAACCCGAGGTGCTGTTGAGCCTTGTTCCCGCACTGCCTTGGCCTTCTCATTGTTGGCCTGGCGCACCCGCTCGCTGTAAATCTGCTCACTGAGGCGCATTGCCGAGGTCAGGTTTTTAATGGCATCCTGATCCCCCCTGGCGGTGGCTTCCGCTCTTTGCGCTTTCAGGTCATTTCGCTGGTTCTGGTAACGACGCTGTTCAATATCCGCCTGACGCCCTTGCAGTTGATCCAGCTCGTCTTGCAGGCTGTTTAGGGTATTACGGGAACTGTCGCCTAAACTGGCCATGCTTTGCTCTGCCGAGGCGATGGCGTTGTTGAGTTTGTCCAGGTCTTGCTGGTTAAGCAGGTTCAGGGTTCGGGCAGCGTCTTTTCCTTGCCGGACAAAATTCTGGTAACTCACGTCGCCTTGTTCGTACTGCTCCAGCAGTTGTTCAAGGGTAATTTTTTGTTCAAGGAACGCCCGCTTGACGTAGGCAGCGTCGGTTGCGGTTTCTTGAAACCAACGTCGTATGCCAGTGGCATCAAAAACATGGGAGGCGTGGCGCAAGTCGCTCAGTTTTTGGTTCGCTTCCTCAAGTTCATTTTTCAGATCGCCGATACTGCCTCTGGCCTCGCGGGTATCGACAGAGCCAAGTCCCCGTTGCATGGCGATAAACGAATCATGGGCAGCACTGCTCAGGCCCTGAAGCTCGGCGATAATGGCGTTGTAATGGCCAGCCATTGCCTCAGCAACCGACGAAGCACCCTCCATGGCTTCGGTTTGTTGCTTACCGGCTTCCTCGGCGGTGTCACCAGTGTCCTTTATTGCCTTGCCTATTGCCTTGCCGGTTTTCTCCGCCTCTTTATTAAACTCCGCCAGCTTTGTCCTGCTCGCTTCTGTGGCCTGATAATACTCCTCCTGGGAGATCACCCCGGCCCGCAAGGACTCGACCAACGCAACGCCGAGACTGGCCAGTTCGGTTCGGGTTTCAGCGCCATTGATTTGCCTGATGGCGTCCGCTGCATCGGTAAAAGCGGTTTTAATTTTTGCAGCTGCCTGCTCACCAGTTTTGCCCGTTTGTTCGATAGCTTGTTGCTGTTGCTCCTGATCGTTTTTGATCTGGTCAGCAGTTCGTTTACTGTCACGACGAATGGTTTTTTGTGACTGCTCATGCTGGTTGGCCAACACATCATAAATGCCGACCAGAGAATCCCTGACGGTGTTGGCATCTTCGGCGGTTTGCCGGGCAAATTCATAACCAAGGGAGCGCAGGTAGTTTGTTGCTTGCTGCATCTGTTGGGCAATGCTGTCAGCACCAACCACTTCAGCGAGCTTGCCCCAGCCGCTGATGATTTCCCCGATGGTGTAGAGAAAGCCGATGGCAAAGCCTTTCACAGCCACGCTGAAGCTGTTGAAAAAGAAACTGATCGTGTTACCGGTTATGGTAAACGTCGATGACAGCTTATTGAGTGCGGAGTTAACGACGCTGAAGCCAGCTTGCAACCGGGCCACTACCTCATCAAACGACAACCGGGACAGTGCTGTTTGGATGGCGTTACCCATGGCCACAAAAGCATCGCTGACTTTTTGCGCCAGGGCTTGCAAGCGACCGTCCTGGTTCATCACCTCGATGCGCCGGGCAATATTGCCAAGCACGTCCCTGGTGTAATCCAGTGCACCGCTGTCCGCAATAGCCGCGAGGAATTGCTGCCAACTGTCCTTCAGATTGCTGACATAACCGGACAGCAAACTCATGTTTTTCGCCGCAGCACCTTGAGCACTGTTGCCAATTTCCGCAACCAGCAAGGCAATGGTATCCCGCCCCAGCTTTCCAGCCGTGGACAGTTTTTGCAGCTCCTGCACATTCTTGCCGGTGGCTTTTTCCAGCAATTCCCACACCGGGACGCCACGCTCCACCAGTTGCAGGATTTCCTCGCCCTGGAGTTTCTGTTTCGCCCACGCCTGACCAACCGCCAGGGTGATCCCGTTCAGCCGTTCCATGCCGCCGCCGAGCTTTGATGCCTGATCGACAATGGCCTGCATGGTGCCATCCATCGGGTCAAGGCCAAAGGCTTTCAGGCGAACAAAGGCTTCCGACACTTCCTCCAGTTGAAACGGCGTGTTGCGGGTGAACTCCTTGATCCACGACAGTGCCCGTTCACCCTCGGCCATGGAGCCCATGATGGCCTCAAGTTGCACACTGAGGCGCTCAAACTGGTCGCCCGTGGTCAGGATGGATTGAATGCCACGCTTGATCGCGTAAAGACCGGTAGCCGCACCTACCAGACCGGTAAACCGGCGGGCAAAGATGCCCACAGACGCCGACGCCTGATTAGCATCTCTGGCCACTTTTTTCAGTGCGTCCTGTTTTAACGCCCGGTTAGCGGCTTTTGCTTTGCGGCTGGCCTTGTCGAAGGCGTTGCCGGTTTGCTCTATTTCCTCGCTGAGTTTTTGCTGTTGCTGTGCCAGTTTGCTGCTGGACAGTCCTGCCTTCGTCAATTGTTCCCGCATTCTGGCTAGAGTTTCCCGCTGGCGTTCGTACGCTGTATTACTTTTCCTGACCTCTTTTCGGGCTTTGTTCAACGCCGCCGTCATTGCTCGGGTGGGTTTTGCGGTTTGATCGAACTCTCTGGCCAGTAACTCAACGTTGGCCTGAGCAGCGCGAAAGGCTTTGCTGGCCTCAAAGGTGGCTTTGGTCTGCTGTTGAAAAGACGACAACAGAGCCTTTTGATTGTTCAGCGTATCCAGTTGATCCTTCAGCTCTGCCGCTTCGCCTTTCAGGTGATCCAGAGACGCTGCCGACTTTTTTACTGTGCCCGACAGCGCATCTTTCGCCTTCAGGACCAACTGGATAGCGGACTGTTTCAGTGAGGCCATGGTCTTTTATCCACAAAAAAAGCCCCGCCGGATGGCAGGGCAAAGTGGGGGAAGCAAGCTGCTCTTGCTGCTACTGGGCAAGATCAATCTGCATAAAGGTACTGAGACCGGAGCCGGTGATTGACGTATCCGCCAGCACGTCCAGTTCCAGCGGGATGCTGGCAAAATCATCTGAGATAAAATCGAGGTTCTGCACTGGCGAGAACTTCACCCGGTGCACCCGGATATTAAACGCCTTGCCGTCCTGGGCATCGTTGAGGCCCTCCATGAACAGCACGAACTCCTTACCGGATTCGATCAGGGCTTGCACCATGTTGGCGGCCAGTGGCGTGTAGCTCACTTGCACCCCCTGATCATCGATGCCGGCGCCATCGACTACCTTGATCCCGGCCTTGGTCAGTGTGTAGTCATCGCCTTCGACCAGTGAGGTATCCAGGCTATCCTTGACCGTGACGGTCTTGCTCAGGTCAGGCATCCTGGCGAACGGGATCAGTTCACCGGCAACACCAAACGACGTGTGTTGTTCATCGGTGATGGCCGTGGTAGAACCCGCTTTAGCCGAGCCACGCAATGCCATGGCCAGGTTCTCGGCGGTAAAATCGTGCGCCGTCAGGCTGGCCGAGATCGATGAAATACGGCTGAGGGTATTGCGGTTGCCGCCACCGCCCAGGTAATTTTTCAGCTCCTTTTTATCTTCCTCAAAGCTGAACTGGAACTGGCTGACGTTGCCCACCGGCAGCAGTGGAGCTGAATTATCCGCAGGCTTGATGTAGATGCTGCCAGCACCGATAAAGCTACGATCCGTTGTAGACATGGGGTGATCTCCTGATCAGGACGATGAGAGTTAGAGAACGACTTCAATATGCAGTTGCACATCAGCAAACGACAGGTGGGCGTTACTCGGCGCAATATCGAACCGGGTTTCACTGATTGATATGTTCCGGGCTTCTGGCGTAAAGCGTTGGCCGGTGGCAAACATCTCGCGGATGGCGTGGGTTAAATCCAGCAGGGTATAGGTGGTGTCCTTGTTGGTTCTGGCTACAACGCTGATACCGAGTGCCATTCGGTACTTGGCTTTTAGCCCCTGGCGCTGTTCTTCGCTGATCGATTCCAGTTGCACCAGGATGGCCGGGAGATCCAAATCCTGCTCCTGACCGGTGGCGGAATAGCCGAGCAGGGTATTGTCGGCAACTTGCTTCAGATGGGTGATCAGGTTAGCAATAATCTGTCGTTCAGGACTCGATGTTGAGGGCGATCTTGAAAGCATAGTTCAGCTCCTGATGCAGCAAATCGGTAAAGCGCTCCAGCAATGCCGTACTGAGTTTTTGCAACGACGCTTCGGCTTGAGCTTCGATGGGTACGGTTTGCTTTTCCAGTGGTAGGCCCATCCACATCATCCGGCCTGAGCGTCTGGAGCGCTGGTATCGGTGTTGCCAGTTTGCCTTGCGCTGAAATACCAGTGTTTTGTCGTTGTTGTGCGGTTGCAGTAAAAAGGCACCGCGCCAGAAACGCTTGCCAGCCCGCACTCCGTCACGGGTCTGTCGGGGTGTGCCAAAGCGATGGGCAGCCACCGGGTTGGTGCCGATCCAGACGGACAGGTAGAATTTTTCATTCGGTGTTTTCGTGCGGCGAACGTGAATACGGTTCAACTCGTCGAGCTGTTTTTGCGAGACATTCAACTGCCGGGACAGGTCACGAAGCACCTGCCGTTCGGCCCAGCGGCTGACCTTGGCCAGTGCCCGCTGGATGGCTTTTTCGGTCTTTTGCGGCGAGTCCTTGAACAATTGGGTCAATTGCTCAATATCGCCATTGATTTCCTGTTCAATGAGCATGGATATTCCACCTGGTCAGGTAGCCATCGTCTTTCAGTTTGCGATCCACTGCATACATCCTGCCATCGGCCTGCACGGTATCCCCACGCTTCAGCCGGATAGCACTGTCCAGCGTGAGAACGGTCAGTTCACCCTGCACCGCGTCGTATTGACCCAGTGGCACCAGTTCCTTGCTGATCATGCCCTGGGTTTCCAGCGATGGCTGATCGGACAGCGTGAGCAAAACCGGCTGCCCGAAGGTGGCGAGAATGGTGTGATCCATTGCTTTAAAAGCGTCGTCCATGAGGGCAGCCTTTTGTGGTTAACTCATGGTCAGTTTGATAACCGCCCGTGGTCGCAGGTTGATGGGCAGCGGGTTGGACTGAGTATGGATGATCACGCCCTTTTCAAAATCCATCACCTTCTGCTTGGCGTAGCGGGGCAGGCCGATGGTGTTGACTGTCTCCACGAAGTCCGCCGGAGCAAACCAGGTCCTGAAGATATCCGCGCCAGTGGGGTAGAGATACGCTTCATTGGCGGCAACAAAATCATTGCCGCCGACCGATCCCCGGTACTCTTCCCAATCAATATCGGCAAAGCGGAACCGGCCCATGGGATCGTTGCGCAGTGCCTCGCCATCCTGCCAGCGCTGGTAAGCTTCCTTGACGGACTTGTGGCCCACCAGAGCGTCAAAGAACTCTGAGCCACAAAAAGCGTGCAAGCCATTGTAGGGCAGGGCACCCAGGGCATCATCCACCAGACGACGGGCTTTGACGCCCTGAGCACGAACGTCGATGGTCGTGCTGCTGAATTTGAAATCATGACTCTGCTGGGTAACGCCAAACTCATCAAACAGGTTGTAGAGAATGGTGCTGCCATCGCCGTCGAGAATTTCCCCTTTGAGTGCGCCCATACGCAGAAATTCCAGCGTTACCTCATGGTTGGCATTCATCTTCTGCAGCCGCTGGTTGACCACCGCCTGAACGCCCTGCATGGCGTCTTCACTGCCAAACTGACGGACATTCTGCACTTCGGCGGCGAGAATGGTGCTGTCGTGGGGAATGTGCGGCACCACAAAACTGCGTAGCTGACGCTTGTCACCAATGGCCTGGGTTGCCGGTGCACCACGCTCTGTCGAAGGCAGTAAGCGCAGCTCACCATTGATGCTTTCCACGACCACCGTCGTGGTATTGATGCCGCTCTCCTGGAACAGCCCCAGTTGCCCAAGACGACCGGGCTTGTAATCCATCTGGTTGATGGTGGCGGTCAGACTGGTCAGGCTGAAGGCATCGTCGTTAAAAATGTCCAGCATGGTATCGCTCCTTGATAGCGGGAGTATGGAGAAAATGGGGGTTATTCAGTGCGCAGAATGATATCCAGCCCGGCCAGTTGATCGACGGCGGCTGTTTTTTGTTCATCGGTGATGCCAACGGGCCAGATCAGCAAGCTGTCCACCACTTCGGCCAATCGGGCGATGATCACACCGTCACCGCCCGAAGCATCCGTTGTCTTGCCGGCATAGAGAATGCCGGCAGCAACTTCGGTGCCATCTGAAGCCGTTGGATCGAGAGGACTGTAGACACCATCGGCGGAAGCTTTGCCGACCACGGTGCCAGGTTCCATCGTCAGATTGGCGGCCAAAGGCACCTGCTCACGGCTGATGGTGTTATTGCCTTCGGACACCAGAAATTCACCGGTGTAGACCGATTCCGTTTTTACGTTCATGGGAAATCCTTTTTTTACTGGGAGAGTGGGAGAGGGTTATGGCCGGTTACGGCGGCTGTAGATGGCCTGGGTATCAATGGCGCATGTGGTTGGTTTCAGGCCCTGCTGTTTCGGCGTCAGGGCATTGTTGATCAGTTCATGGTCGGCGGTCAGCAGAGTCAGCAAACTGTTCTGCACATCGGATAACGAACAGTCGTCGTTGATAAAAGCTGTGGCCTTATCGGGGAAACCTGCGGTTTTGCACAGGTTTCTGATCTGGTCGTAGTCGGCCAGGCGTGCCTTGACCTCATCCTGCGACAGGTTTGCTTTCAGGAGCGCAGCGGTTTTTTCCGGGTAACCGGCCCGGCTGCACAGATCGGCAATGGCTACGGCGTTAATGACTGAAGCCTCAGGAACTTCTGGCACTGGTGGCCCGGCGTCTTGCCGGTTTTCCGGCTGTTGGCCAAACCCGGCAGGGGCATTGGTGAAACGGGACAAATCAAAACGGGCAGCGGCCTTCACCGGCTCATCAACCTGATCCACCAGACCGATTGCCAGAGCTTCCTGTGCCGTGAACCAGGTCTCCGATTCCATCAGCGCTTTCATATCCTCGATGGTCTTGCCCGTGCGGGCGGTATACGACACCGCGATACTGTCGGCAATCTTATCCATCACCTCGGCGGTCTTGCGCATGGCTTCGGCATCGCCCTGTGCCCAGCCGTAGGGATTGTGGATCATGATCATGGCGTTTTCCGCAATGGTCACGGTATCGCCCGCCATGGCGATGACACTGGCAATACTGGCCGCCAGTCCTTCAATGGTTACATTGATATTGGCCTTGTGCAGGCGCAGGGCGTTATAAATGGCGATGCCTTCAAACACCATGCCGCCCCGGCTATTCAGTCGGACATTGATATCCGTGGCATCCAGGTTCCTGATCTGGTCCACCACGCTCTGGGCAGACACACCGTACCAGTCGTCAATATCGTCAAAAATGTACAGCTCCGGTATCTGGTTGGCCTGGTTTTTCAAGGTGTACCACGGTCGGTTATGGCTCATCCCGGTTGTCCTTTTCTGGTTGATTGGTTTCGCTGTTCAGCAGGTCGCGGCCGTCGCTGTCGTATTTCAGTTCGTGGCTGTCTGCCCGACGATTGTCGGCGGCAATTTCTCCGTCCATCTGCTCACTGTCGTACCCCAGCTCGCTGACCACTTCAGAACGGGACTTGAAGCCCGAACGAACTGCCATTTTCTGCGCCTGCATATCCTGAACCGGGTGCATGTATGGCCAGCCGTGGGCAATCCACTTGACCCGGCGATAGGCTCTGGGATTGTCGCCATAGTCGGGAATCGTGACCGAACCATTGAGCACCGCCATATCCAGCCAGCGGTTCCATACCGGGCGGCAGAACTGAAAAATGATCTGGTTGTGCTGAATCTGCTGGATACGTCGGCGAAACTCGTTAATGATCAGCCGCAGTGCCCGGTCGCTGACGCCGGCCATATCGCCGGAGAGCAGTTCATAGGGCAGGCCGATGCCGGCAGCGATGGCCATCAGCTGCTGTTTCATAAAGTTGGGATAATCAGCAGCAGTGCCCGGCGGATTGTTGAATTCCACTTCTTCCCCCGGTGCCAGTTCCTGCATGGTGCCCGGTTCCATAGCGACCATTGGTAGACCATTGTCGCCAAACACCAAGGGTTTACCGGTCAGTGGATCAATGGGGTCCTGTTCGGGTGATGGCTTCTTGATAAAGCCGGTGAACAGGTTGGCGATTTCCTGGCGGAGCAGGGTAGCGTCGTCAAACTTGTCCAGGTGATAGAGCCTGACCAGCACCTGAGTCAGTAACGGCTGGCCGCGAATCTGTCCGGGGCGCAGGGCTTCGAAAACATGCAGGACGTTTTCGGCCTTTACCCTGACCAGCTTGGTACTGTCAAAGGCAAACTCGGCAGGGTGTTCCCGGTGGAAATGGTAGGCTACCCGTTGGCCCAGCTTGTTAAACTCAATACCGGCCCTGATCACATGGCCATTGTCCAGTGTCTCGTTGTAGCTGATGGGGACATACTCGGATTCCAGCACTTGTAATTGCAGGGGAACGGATAAACGATCTTGTGGCAGGCGTGGGCGCAAGCGAACAAAACACTCACCGCCTTCAAACATCGCCCGGGTAATCAACGACTGTTGTCCGGTAAAACTCAACAGGCCATCGGCATCAGACTCACTCGACCACTCAAGAAACAGCGACTGTAATTGTTCCCGCAAAGCGTCATCATTCACCAGTGATTTGGGGGTAATGCCCCGGCCAATGACATTGCTGACCAGCTTTTCCAGACCACTGCTGGCCCAGGGATCATTACGGATGGCTGCCCGGGAGCGGTTAATGAGCTTGGACAGGTCAGTGGTCAGGGCCGTATTGGGCGACAGTGCCGGCGCATACCAGCTTTTGGCCCGCCGTCCCATACCGGCAGCAGTATAGGCGGAGTTCCTGAAACGCCGGACAAGGTTGCTGAACCACATGCTCACAGGCCCCGGGACGAATAGATGCCATACTGCTTCGGGCGTTTCTGCTGTTTGACCAGCTCCCGTTCAATGGCCTGCAGGCGCCGTTCCATTTCGGCAAAGCTGCTGTATTCCACTTTTCGTCCTTCAAATTCCACGGTACGGGTTTCACGCAGCAGCACCGCCCGTTTCAACGCTTGGTATTCTTCATCGGTGATCATGGGGTTTTATCCCTGAAGGTAGGCACTTTTTGACGAGCGTCGGACTGAACGACGGTGGTTGTTTTGTTCATTGTCTGCATCGGCGTCCGTGGCGTTATCAGGGGCAGGGCGGCTGCTGGCCAACAATTCCAGATTGATTCCCCGGTGCTGTTGCAAAATCCGGATGGCGGCCAGGGAGTAGACCCGGCAATCCAGTGCTTCGTTGCGCCGGTTCTTGGCATCCCAGGAGAAGTAAGGCACACCCAGGCGGTATTTCTTGATCTTCTCTTCCGCCGTGGCTTGCCTGAAATAGTCCTCATCAAAGCAGTCCCAGATGGGCCAGTGGCAGTAACCCTGTCCCGGTTCCAGTACCCGGTAGCGTTGGTAGATCAACTCCTTGGCGGTATCGGTGCCCACCAGTGTCAGGTAAACGCCTTTCTTGTTTTTGGTTTTGGGGAAGGTAGCAATGGGCTTGCCAGCCTGGGAGGAACCCTTGACCGGGATAGCCCAGTCTGCCCCTTGCTTACGACAGAAGGCGTACACCTCGTCAGTGTAGTGACCACCCGAATCGATACAGACCTGCGCCACGTTCATACGGGTGCCATCCTGACGGGAATAGGTCTTGCGCAGCCTATCCGCCAGAGCGTCCCAGATACCTTGTCGCGACAGGTCGCCGTAAAGCCGCACGTAATCAATGGCCCAGCTTTCCTCGCCAGCGCCCCAGCCGGTCACTTCGAACTCAACCCGGTCGTCCTGCACATCGCAGCCGACTGTGATGATCTCTACCCACCACGGCACCTCGGCCGGGTAATGCTCCCGGCGCTGGTAGAGCAGGGCGTGTTCCACCGTTTCACCTTTTTCTGTCCAGATTTCCCCCAGCACGGTATTGGTCCAGTCCTTCAACTGCACTGGGTTCTTTTGCGCTGCCAGGAAATCCTCAACGGCATTTTGCCAGCTGTACCAGCCGTTCGGACTGTAAAGTGAACTCAGGTGGAAGCCGGCCACCTTGTTGCTCTTTTCATCTTCCGCCTGCCAGTACCCATGGCCGAGCAGTCTGGGTTTGTCCTTTTCAAAATGCTGGTGACCGCACTGGACGCATTCAAAGCGAGTGGTCGTTGGATCGTCGTCGTCAAAGACGATCTGTGCCCAGACAATTGGCTGGCAGTGGCCACAGCCATTGCAGGGAACCAGATAGCGTCGTTTATCGCTGGACTCATAGGCCGCTTCAATCTTGCTGGTCTCGGCGATGTTGGGTGTGCTGACCATGAGGATTTTGCGGTTACGACTGAACGTCGCCGTCCGCTTGATGGCCAGGTTGATCGGACTGCCTTCGCCATCCACGTCATCGTCGTAGGCATCCACTTCATCCATAAACAGGAACCGGGCAGGCATGGAGCGTAGTCCGGCGGCTGAATTGGCCCCGGTAAAGATCAGCACCCCATTGGGGAACTCCTTGGTCAGCAGGGTATTGCCACTGTCCCGGCTTCTGGGATCTTTCACTTTCTCCCGCAAGTCCGGCATCTCGTCGATCATGGGCGCTATGCGCTGCTTCGAGGTTCGCTTGGCCATATCCAGCGTCGGCAGCACGTACATCATCGGGCCTGGTGTGTGGTCGATAACGTAGCCCAGCCAGTTATTGCCACATTCGGTGCCGCCCACCTGTGCGCCTTTCATGAATACCACCTGTTCCACCGGCGATGACGGGGAGAGGCAATCCATGATCTCTTGCAGGTAGGGTGTCCTGGCCGTGCGCCAGCGGCCAGCTTCCTTGGTGGCCTTGGCCGGCAGAATCCGCTTCTGGTCAGCCCATTGGGAAACGGTCAGACGGGTATCGGGCTTTAGTCCCTTGAAGAAGCCATCAAGATACGGGCTTTCCTTTACGAAGCTATCGGTCATATAAATAGTCTTTGAACAAGACGAATAACAGGTCTATTATTCGGTCTGTTAATCGCTTGAAGGAGCTTGTTATGGCCTCAGTCCATCCGATCCTGGCCGATGTCAGTGCCGGCATATCTGAACTCAAGAAGAACCCCATGGCAGTCATGAAAGAGGCCAATGGTGAGACCGTGGCTATCCTGAACCGCAACCAGCCGGTGTTTTATGCCGTTCCGGCGCACATCTACGAAGCCATGATGGATGCCCTGGAAGACCTGGAACTGGCCGCTATTGTTGAAGAGCGCAAGAACGACCAGCGAGTCCGGGTAAACATTGATGACCTATGAGCTGGAGTTCTCGGTGCAGGCGCTGAAAGAGTGGGAAAAGCTGAACTTCACAGTGCGTGAACAGTTCAGGAACAAGCTGCGTCAGCGTCTGAACCATCCAAGAGTTCCCAAGGACAAGCTATCCGGCCAGAAAGACTGCTACAAAATCAAGTTGAGAAATGCCGGTTACCGACTGGTTTATCAGGTATTGGACGACGTTGTGGTGGTATTCGTCATCAGTGTGGGTAAGCGGGAACGGGGTGATGTTTACAAGACGGCGCACAAGCGTTTGCCGTAAACATCAGCCACTGAGACGACGCAACACCAACTCCAGCTCATCGCATACGATCCGCCGTACCGTGGCCGGATCATCCTCTGCCGCCAGCACATCGGCCAGCCGGTCGGGAATGGCCAGCAGTTCATCGCGGATAATCCGCCCTGCCTTGAACGCATCCTGTTTGACCTTGGCAGCATCAGTCAGGGTGCCGCTTTTTTCCTCGTACTCCAGCTTGGCCATTTTCGCCCGGAATGCTTCGCGCATGGTGCGGGCAGTAACAAAATCAACGGCACCCGGTTGTGGTGGGGCAAGCTCAGTCGTTTGATCAGATCGGATAAGCGACACCGGGTCAGCATTGGCTTTCATGGCTTGCTGCGCCTGATGGGAATCCACCTTGCCATTTTTCAGCTTCACAATGCCTTTTTTGATCAGTTTGGTGACGTAACCCTTGGTAAATCCCTGTTGCCGGGCAAATTCCGCTTGTGACATCAGCGCCATGGGAGCTCATACCTGTGGCCGTTTCAGGCAATGTGGACATTCGTCTTGAAATTTCTCGACTTATCGTGGCCATCCCCTATAGAGCTACTGCAACAACAAAAAAATGCAGCAACAAAGGATGTAACCATGAATGAAATTGCCACGTTAAATGATGCCGTACGAAAGTCCCTGGTGAATCTGGAGGTGAAAAACAGCCTCGCCGCGATCAACTGCCAGTACAAAATCATGCTCACCGCCAACCTGCAAAACACCATTAACGACAAGGTGGGTTTGCTTTACGCCGTTGCGCAGTTTGACCAGTTCAATGCAGACAACGATCCCTACGGTGAACACGACTGTTTCCGCTTTCAGTTTGACGGTGAATGGATCATTGCCAAGTTCGACTATTACGCGCCGGATATGGCGCACGGCTCGGAAGATGCCACGGATTTGAGCAAGACCGTCCGGGTACTGACCATCATGCCGGCCATTGACTATTGATCAGGGGGGAGAGCCATGAACCGTGAAGCGCAGTTGATCACCCATTACTACTTCTGCACCGGGGTGATTGACCGGTTAAGCGTCGGCAGCCGTTCACCGGCCGAACTGTTTGGTGATGGGGAGTTGGAGCTGGTGCAGAATCTCTGCCACTACAGCCAGATTGTCAGCGAGATTGAGCACCGCAAAAACGATGAGGCGGGATTTCCCGGCGTGTTCGATTACGAGGTCTCTGAGCAACTGGCAGCACAACTGTGGGTTGCCCTGTGTGAACAGAATCCGGAATTTGAGCCGTGGGATTTTCCGGATGACAACCGGTTCCGGACATTGGCAGAGCGGCTGATAGATGACTGGATTGCCGAGCGTATTCCCAGGGAGTTGGCCATTGAGGAGTGGCTGAAAAAGCAGTAATCGGGTGTTTGCCAGGGATGGCAAAAAAAGTATACCTCGAACGGCAAAAGTATACCTGAAAGTATACCTCCTGAAACCGCTTTTTCCTGTTGTAGATCAACCGGTTAGGTTGAAAGTGTATACCAAAAGTATACCTCGTTTTCGGGCCTGTCACTAACGCAAAACCGCGAGCCCTCATACCCGCAAGAAAATATAAACCGCAGGGACCCACGATGCTTTTTTATTTGACCATTCGCAAGCCATCACCTACGGGGAAAACCACTGTCATATCAACCGGTTATAGTGCCTGAAAAAGCGGAATAAAGTTTGAGATCCATGCCAGCTCACCCATAGTGAAAGTGTAAAAACAATAAACAACACGAAGGAGAAACACCATGGCCAACAACAAAAATACCGCAAAAAACGGTGAAAAAAACAACAAAAAGACCGATGGTAAAAAATTCGCCGAACTGGCCAACGTCCGGGTACCCAAAGCCCTGCGGATTCTGAAATCCATTTCAACCCTGGCCGATGCAGAACGGTACGACTACACCGACGAGCAAACCGTGGCCATTCTCACGGCCCTGAAAAACGCCGTTGATGAAGTGGCACAATGCTTTGAAAACGGCGGCAAAAAGGACGAAGAGACGTTCCGCATTTAACCTCACACTGAACCCACCATGGAGCAGGCGACGATGCCTGCTTTTTTGAGTGCGTCGATTATTCATGCACCATCGGATCATCACCAGACGCCGGTAAATCGTCACCACGCGACGTTTGTCATGGGGGTATGCGATCGTATTGCCTGCGTCAAAAACATTGCCAGATCGTCGTAGAATCGTTCTGGCGCACGGGTTAATCACTGCCCACGTATTGAAACGAACAGGTCAACCGATCGAACGAATGTTTGCTCAGGATTGATTGGGCAGGCATACCCACCCGTCCCGGTTTGCGCGTCATGATCCAGCGGTCGGATTTATTCATGGCATGGATCAGGGCAGGGGAGGTGGTGACGGTATTTACCTTGTAGCCCTGTTGGCGGTAGCGCTCGCAGACGTAACAGCGCAACTGGAAGCCAATGCCCAGCCCCTGATAGTCGGGTAAAACAACGGTTCTGTGCAGCCGTTTCAGCTTCGGGTTGCTCGGGTGGGGGAAGTGCAATACGCTGCACCAGGCCACCGGTTCGCCGTTGATCTCGGCAATGTACTTGTGGGCAGAGCGGTTGTGGACACTGCTCAGATAGTGAAATGGCCTAAATAATTCCCATTCCGACTGGTCGGCCTTGCGCACATCGAGGCGGATGTCCGGTCGCCGAAGACGCCTCCGTTTGAAGGTGTGCTGGTTGCAGTCGTACACCCAGTCCGGTTGCAGCCACTCGACAATATCGTAATGGCAACTGACGGCGATGAACTGCTTGTCCTCCTTGCGGATAAACTTCTGGATGGCAGCACTGCCGATCCTGGCCACCTGTCGGTCAACCACCGAAGTGAACTCGTCGTATATCACCGGCTTGTCCGATTCCAGGATCAAACGCGCCAGTTCCGCCCGCATTTTCTGGCCATTGGAGAGCACCGCAAACGGCTTCAGCCAGTCGGGCGGTGAAGAGAATCCCACCTTGCTCAACGATTCGGTAATCTGCTTGGCACTCAGGTCATCCCTGAAATCATCCACCACCGAGCGGTCGGACCAGTCAAAACCGGAGAACAGCTCAAAATCCCTGAACACTTCCCGGGCAATGGTCGTCTTGCCAGACCCACTGGCCCCGACAATCAGTCCGATATTCCACGGCTTGTCCTCAATGGGAATGGCAACGTCGAATTCCTTCTTCACCGACTGGACATCGATATCAAACATGCCCTTGACCTTCTCGGTGCGAAAGGACGGCTTGATCGGTGATTCCACTACAAACTTTGCACTCGGCATTTCAGTCCCTTCTGTGTCAGTTCGTCGTAGATTTCCTGCTGATGGTTTTCGTCATCGCAGGCCACCAGGATATTGAACACCTCGTGGTAGTCCTCGCCGTTGGGCGGTTGCTCCGGTTCAGGTTCCGGGGCCGGGTCATCGAACAGCGATACCATGAAATCGTCGTCGAACCCGAGCAGGTTCAGATCAAAGTCTTCCGCCTGCAGGGCTTCCACTTCGAGAGCCAGCTTTTCCATATTCCAGCTTGCGTTCAGGGCAATGCTATTGTCACTTATCACGTAAGCCTTTTTCTGGGCCTCCGACAAACCCGCCAGCACGATACAGGAAACGGTTTTCAGCTTCAGTTTCTTTGCCGCCAGCAAACGACCATGGCCAGCGATAATGCCGTTGTCCTCGTCAATCAGCACCGGGTTGGTAAAACCGAACTCCTTGATGGACGAGCAAATCTGGATGACCTGTTCCTCGCTGTGCATCCGCGAGTTGTTTACGTACGGGATCAGGTCGCTGACCTTGCGATCCACCATTGGGTATTTTTTCGCTGCCATGCCTTAACGCCTGATTTTATCTGCCACTTTTTCAATGCCCCGGCTGGCGATGTAGCCGCCAAGCCCAAGCTGCACGATGGAAAACAGTTTTAGCTCAACCGCCTCGGACAAGTCCGGTGCCGACCAGCCTAGCCAGCGAGCAACAATCAGGGCGGTAAACACCAGCATCACAATGGGACGCCAGGAACGCTGTAAGCTGTAACCAGCCATCGCCTTGTGCTTCTGCCTTGATCACACCGGCCCGTTGCGCCAGTTCATCCAGTTCGCCCCTGACCGCCATATCCACCAGTTGGTTTTTGGCTTTTGCTGCCTGATCGGGATCGGGAATAAGACGCTCAACTAGCTTGCCCAGGAGAGGGATGGCCGCGACCCAACTCATTCGATGGACTCCTGCCAGTGTTCCACGACAAAGTTCGGGCAGGTCTTGTAGGGCGTGAAATGGTAATGGCCAACCACCCGGGCTTGCGGGTAGCGAACCTGTAAAACCTCGATGAGCATTTCCAGTACCAGCCATTGTTCAGGCGTGAAGTTGTCTTCCGGGTGACCGTGTTGGTCAATGCCACCGATCAGGCAGATGCCGATGGATTCATGGTTATGACCGAGAACATGGGCACCCTGAGCCTGTGCATGCCGGCCATGCTGGAGCTTGCCATCACGCTCAATGACCCAGTGGTAGCCGATATCTGACCAGCCATTGTCGTCCACATGCCAGCGCCGGATATGCTCAGCGGTAATCTCCTGATCTGCCCGGGTCGCCGAGCAGTGGATGACCAGGTAGTTGGTGTCCGTCCTTGGAATCATGGTGTCACGTCCTGAAAACTATGTGCGGAAAAAATAGGCGACCACGCCAATCAGGGCCGAGACAGCGATCCAGCCAAACCGTTCAATGCCGCCAATGACCACACCACGGGAGCTGCCCTGGAGCTCCAGCGTCCTGATCCGTGCTTCCAGATCGCTGAGTCTGGCGTCCACCTGGTTCATGTTGTCGTTCTGGTGGGAAATCCGTTCCTCGATCCTGGCCAGCTGGGAAATGGCCTCGCTCAGTTTGTCCAGCTTGATGTCAATACGATCCAGCCGGTCTGAAAGGTCGGGCATGAGTGCGTCCTGCACAGGGGAGAATTTCGGGTGAAAAAAAACCTCGAACCATTGCTGGCCGAGGTTTCTGAGTGTTGTTAAAAACTACCCGATTCTGTTCTCATTGGCAACGATTGGTCGGGAATTAATCGTCAGTTGCCGTTTTTTCACGGCCATGGCGCAGGCGATGGACGACCCGGGCCACCGGAATCAGTACCGTCCGGTCCAGTTGCCGGTCACAGAGAGTCCAGTAGTGGTCGTGCCAGGGCTGAAAATCCCGTGGCCAGTTGCCCCGATGGATTTTGCAGCGCTTGATAATCCGCTTCACCGGATACCGGTGCCGTTCAGTGACCGCATAGCTGCGATAGTCCAGCACGGTATACGCCACCACGTCCCTGATCTTGTCACGGGTTGCCTGGCGGTAATTTCGTTCCATGCTATCAAAACGACAAGTTACATCCTGTTCCAGCCAGTGGAAAAACCGCGCCTGCTCCGGCAGGATCTGTTCAACCCGTGGCCCGTACGCCCATTTTGCCCAGGAGCAGTACGGTTCCTCCAGTCTCTCCACCGCCGCGATGATCATCCCGGCTTCCACCGCATCACAGACCTGCCGGTTGTTGTCCGGTTTTTTTGAACCTTCCTGCCAGAATTCTCTCGGGTCAATGCCGGTACTCTTGCCGGTCAGGTGCAGTGCGTAAGCGTCGTGTATCGCCTGTCTTGCCGAGCGCAGTTTCATAGTGAGCCTCCAAACAAGGCAATGAGCACCGCATCGGCACGACCAGTGTCTTTCTTGCGATGGACGTCAGCGTTTGGGTAAAGGTCGAGAACCCTTCCCCGGGATGCGTCTTTATCGGCCCGTAAAAGCCCGGCAGCGCGTTTCCAGGACTGGGGTGCTACGTAGGTAAGGGGTAATCCCAAAACGGCGATAGTGGCCTCTACGGCGCCATAGGATCGACCGAAGTTGAACATGGAGACAACACCCTGTCCCGGCCTTGCCCCGACCTTCTCCAGGTAGACCATGGCCACCTGTTGACGGCCATAGCCGCCAATGATCGTTGCCAGTCCATGGCCACTGACTTTTTTTCGACCACCTTCCGGGATCACCGGCATATCCGCCAAACTGATCAGTTCCTTGCTTTTGCTGTCCAGTACCGCAATACCTCCCGTCAGCCCGGGGTCTATTCCTATGATTATTTTTTTCATGTCTTTTTCTTTTCACTCCTTGTCCTTTAAACTGTCCTTAAACCTCGCGCCCTTGTGCTTTTGCCATGCTTCCCTCGCCCCTCCCCCTATACCTCCGCTCTCCTAAAGGAGAGAGCGGGGTGGGGGGTGTGGGTCGGCTAAAGGCATCAACCTGTCTGTAGGCCTTGAAAATAGAGGGCTCTAGGGGAATGGAGGGGGTTAAAAATCGAGGTCAGCAAAAAAACACCAGTGGGGGGTGTTATTTTGATCAAAATTTGACCGATTGAGTCAGCCATTTTTGAGTGCCTCCTGACCCTTGTTTGTGACCGTAACAAAAGGCGCATCAACCGCTAAAAAGCCCCGGTAAATCATCGTATCGATGGTTCTCCGCCAGTGCTTGGAACAGATAAAACCCTGCTCGTAGCAATCATCCTTGAGGTTTTTCAGTTCTATCCGGGCATTGAGTGGATCACGACCACTGTTGCGCAGGATCTTCTGGGCGTTTTCGATCAGGTTGTTGAGGGTTTCAATAATTTTGACCTGGCGCTCTCCAAGGCGGTTTTCCGGGGTGTTTTTCGGTTTGAGTTCATCGGCCATATTCGGGTCGTAATGCTTCAGAATACAGCTGTACTGCGGCTCGCCTTCTTCATCCATAAACGGCAGTCGCACAGGGTTGAACAGGAAGTTCATGGGGTCCGGCTCGTCAGCGTCCTTCATTTTTTTTGCGGTTATAGTTACCTCGTCGTCTGATTTGACTACGGCATACTCAGCGTCCAAAGCGCCCTTGAGCGCACTGTTGCCTCGTGCCCGGTCTTTTGAGCCAACCCCGGTGTGGTGCACGATCAGCACGTTGCAGCGATATTTCGAGCGTAAATACCCGTCAATGTGACCGATGAAGGTGCTCATTTCCCGCGTTGAGTTTTCATCAGCAGGGCCAAAATTGCGCGCCAGGGTGTCAATAACAATCATGGAAGGTGCCTTGCCGCCGGTCTCTTCAACAATTTCCTCAATGCTGGCACTGACCAGTCGGGCGTTGGCCAGGTCGGTGAGCGACGCGGCGCTCTGGCTGATATAGATCGGCACATTGCGCAGGTTGTGCCCATACGACACCTGCCAGGCCATCAGGCGACGGGAGAGGCCGTTGAAGCCTTCCCCGGCGATGTAGAATACCGGTCCCGGACGTTTGACCGGCTTGCCGTGCCAGTCCTTGCCGGTGGCCACGCAACAGGCCAGGTCGATGGCGGAAAATGACTTGCCGCAGGCCGGCTCGCCGAACATCAACGACAGGCTGTCCATTTCCAGAAAGCCCTTGATCAGCCAGTTGATGGGTTTTACTCCCTTGACCAGTTCCTTGACGTGACTGAAGACAAACTTTGGCGGGTTATCGGGCAGTGGCTCAACCCGTATCGCTGCACTGGGATTGTTGCTGCTGTGGGTGCGAACGATGCTGGCAATGGTGGTGTTCAGTTCAGCATCGGACAGTGGTGGTGTATTTGACTGGTTCCACCGATCAAGAATGACTTTGACCTCGCGCAACGAATGGTTCTGGCGCAACAACTGGCCGGCCATGCTTGCAGCAGCATTATTGCGGCCCTGTCCTTCAGACAGGTTACTGCCGTCGTGGGGCAGCGGGTACTGATCGGTGGAGAAGCCCAGGTCACCGACGGGTTTCTCCTGTGCCGACTGGCCATTGAAACCGTTGATGGCGGCAACGTCGTCCGGGGAGAGCACGGGCAGGTCGTGCAGGTCACGGATGTCCATAGACCCGTCAACCTCCCAGCGGTAGAGCGTACCGTCGGCGTGGGTGCTGCCGGGGGCTACCACGTAGCCACCAATGCCACGCAGGTCGATCCGGTTCTTGCGCACGGAGTTGTGCACCGGATAGTCTGGGTTGGCCCGGAAGTAGTAGTGCTTGCCCTTGCTGGTTATGGCGCACAGTGGTGTCCGGGTAATACCGCCGTCCTCGATGAATTGCACCGCCTCAGCGCTGTCGGCATCGACCACCACCACCTTGTGGCCGGTGATGATTGCCCAGTTGGTATGGGGGAACTGTGTCGTCCATTGCTCGATCTGGCCGTCATTCGGCGCTTTGTCCTGGTATTGCTTCCAGCGGAAGCGCGGGGCTTTTGGCCATTCGGCCTTCGCCTTTTCCTGGTCGCCGGAACAGCGGCCATCGACGAACCAGGCCGGCGGTTGCTCAAACGGTGAGCCGAGCGGGACGATGGACAAACCGGCTTCGTTCAGTTGCCAGGCGTTGACGGTGGTATCAGGTAAGTTCTCTTCCATAACGCTTGCTTCCTGTCTTGTTGTTGTCTTTCTTTCCAAAGCTGGTGTCAGGGCTTCATAGCCGAGTCAGGCAGGACTTGGGAAAGTGACTAAAACCACTAACAGCGGCAGCTCTAATAAGTCAACAAAAAAAATTGACTAATTTTTACTAGTAAAGCATTTTGATTTACTAATTTTATTCATCATTCAATAATGATCCGATTATCGTTTAACCATTTGTCCTGATTCCAAGCCTTAAATGCATTGGGTTGGTCTATTGGTGTACATTGTGTACATTGTGTACCTGAGTACATTGGGGTGAGCCATGTTGCCGCTGAAACAAGAGGTGGGTGAATGGTGTCTGACAATCGATTCCGGCGGTTACCTCCGGTGCCCCTTATTCTGGCGATATAAGAAAAATCAGGAAATATGAGTCGATGGACTGGAAAGAGCGCACGAAAACATTGCTGGCCAAAAAAGATATGTCGCAGGCTGACCTGGCCAAGGCCATCGGTGTGACCAAGGCAGCAGTATCGGTCTGGCTGAAGGGCGACCGGGCATTGTCTAAAAAAAATACGACAAGGTTGCAATATCAGATTGCAGCTATCCTGAATGTCTCGCCTGCATACCTGATAACGGGCGTCAGTCAGGATGACCCTCGGGGTCGTTCTGTCCCACATCTGACGACTTACCGGGATATTGTTGACTGGCTCACTTCCGGCATCGCTTCTGAGAAGACAGAATGGTCAACCTGTCCGGTTGATTGCAGCGAAAAATCATTTTCCTTTTCGTTGATCGGCTCCGCGATGGATACCCAGATGCAGAATCTGCCTTCCTTGCCTCACGGCAGCGTGTTGTTTATCGATCCGCAAATTCCCCTGGAGTTTGGCAAACTCAGCCTATTTCAAGATCAATCCCCGGTGGCCGGCATTTACGAAGAGGCAAATGGCAAGTCATTCCTGGTGTTTTCCAATGCCCGTTTCCTGAATCTGGAAGTTGAGAGAGATCGCTATATTGGTCGTGCCATCGGTAGCTTTCAGTACTTTGGATAATCTTTCTCCAGTGTACTCTCCGTCCGGGAGGTGAGCTTCTCCACTCTCCCTGCCAGCTGAAGATCATCGTTTTTGGTCTTGCCGCTCCTGCCAGTGCGGGGAGGAACCCTCCCGCCTGTCAAGAGTTAATATATTTTGTTGACAGAAAATCACTCTCAAGGCAGGCTAGGTTAAAAAAAATAAACATAAAATGTAAACGGATAATTGTTCATGAATAACCTATTCATTCTGGGAAAAGCGATTGGCTTAACGGCAAAAGACATGTTCTCCCTCAAGGAACAATCTCGGGATCAGAGAAGCAAAGCAACCAGCGACCGTATCGAGTTGTTGCAAACCATTCTTTACGAACAAATCAACACGCTCCAAACATCAATGCCTACGGTTTTGCCGACACGCTTTACCGTTAACGGCTTTTTGATTGACTTGACTCACATCCAACAGCGAACCATTCAAATCCGCAGGGCTCCCAAGCGAACGATCAATCCAGGTGCCAGACAAGGTACTGACGACTAACCACTCAAACTCCGCCACAACAACAAGGAAAACGCCATGACCGAAAGCAATAATGCTTCACGGCTGGATGAACTCGCCTACGAGTTGGAGAAAGCCAAGGATAGTGAAGCTGCTGCCCGCAACCATCGTCTGCACATCGAACAGCTGTTGAGTGAACTGGTCGGGGTCAAGGACGAGGGGAGCCATACGACCAGGGGCAGTTATTACAAGGTCACCACCACCGCCGGTTTTACCCGTACCCTGGACGCGAAAAAGTGGGAAGAAATCAAACACCGGGTTTTGCCTGCTGTGGCATCCAAAGTGATCCGAACCCGGCTGGAAATCGACACCCGCCAACTGAAAAGCCTGCAAGGGCTTGACCCGGCTGCTTACCACATCGTGGCCGAGGCGGTCACCACCAAACCGAAAAAAGTGGCGGTGACATTCAAGCGCCTGGAGGTGAAGTAATGGCCATCTCCCTGGAATCCATCAGCCGATCCACCGGCATCAAGGCACCACGGATCGTGCTGCATGGCCCGGCCGGTGTCGGCAAAACCACGCTCGGTTCCAGTGCGCCGAACCCCATCTTTATCCAGACCGAGGATGGCCTGGGCAAACTGGAAGTGGACGCCTTTCCGTTGATGCAGACGTTTCAGGACGTGCTCGATGCCCTGAACATTCTGCACACCTCGCAGCACAACTACCAGACAGTGGTTCTGGACAGCCTGGATCATCTGGAACCGCTGCTCTGGACCCATCTGTGTGATCGCTACGTCGGGCCAAAAGGCGAGCGTTACCAATCCATCGAGGACTTTGGTTTTGGCAAGGGCTACATGCTGGCTCTCGATTTATGGCGACAGTTGTTGTCTGCCTTGTTTGACCTGCGCAATGACCGGAGCATGGCGTTTATCCTGATTGCCCACTCGGAGATCAAGCGCTTTGAAAGTCCCATGACCGACAGCTACGACCGCTACCAGATCAAGCTGCACAAGCGGGCCAGCGATCTTGTGCAGGAGTCCGTCGATTGTGTGATGTTCGCGGATTACAAGACGGTCATCGAGAAAGAAGAAGCTGGTTTCAACAAAACCAAATCCCGGGGCATCAGTACCGGCCAGCGTTACCTCTACCCCGAAGCCCGCCCCAGCTTCATCGCCAAGAACCGTTACGGCTTGCCCCCCGAGCTGCCGCTGTGCTGGCAGGCATTCAGTGACGCCCTGAGCAAACCCAACAGCCAACAATAAGGAGAACTCCTATGGCCCAGCTTGGTTTTACAGCAGGCGACTACGATCCCACCGACGAGTTTGAACCGCTGCCTGCCGGAGAATACCTGACCATGATCACCGAATCGTCCCTGGAAAACACCAAAACCGGTGGTCGTATGGTGAAGCTGACCTACACCATCATGGAAGGCCAATACGAAAGCCGGAAGTTGTGGTCTCAGCACAACATCGTCAACAGCAGCCCGAAGGCGGAGGAAATCGGCCGCAAAGAGTTAAGCCGCATCGCCCACGCCATTGGCCAGCCCATGATCAGCGATACAGAGCAACTGTTGAACCAGGTGGTACGAATCCGCATCGTCATTAAAAACGATCCCGGTTACGGGCCAAAGAACGAAGTGAAAAAATGGATCAACGTCGGTGGCCAGCCGATGCAATACACGCCACAACAGCAGGCACCGGCTTATCACCAGTCCGCGCCGGCACAGCAAGCGCAACAACCTCAAGCCCAACAACAGCCTACACACCAGCAACAATCCGCAACCCAACAACCGCCGGTCGGTCATCCCGCCGCGCAGTACTCGGCACCACCGTGGGGACAGAAGTAATTCGTTCAAACGCAAAGGGTGGTTTGCCCACCCTTTACTCAGGGAAAGTTAACCATGGTGAACATCCCCGAACCCGACAACACCACCATCAAGGCCATCGTCCGGCATTATGAGAACCATCAGGACGACGGCCTTCGTGCACACCTTGGCGGCTCACTGATCGGCAGACCCTGCGACCGAGCGCTCTGGTACACTTTCCACTGGTGCACGACGGTCAGGCACAGTGGCCAATTGCTGCGACTGTTTCAGACTGGCCATCTGGCCGAGGAACGGTTTGTGGCTGACCTGCGCAGTGTCGGCATCACGGTCTTTGAAACCGATCCAGCCACCGGCGGGCAGTTCCGGGTCTCTGCCTGCAACGGGCACTTTGGCGGCTCCTTTGACGGGGTGGGTCAGGGCTTTATCGAAGCGCCCAGGACCTGGCACCTGATCGAGATGAAAACCCACAACGAAAAATCCTTCAACAATCTGGTCAAGAAGGGCGTACAGGAAGCCAAGCCGGAGCACTTTGCCCAGATGCAGGTCTATATGTACCTGGCCAACCCACAACTGACCCGCGCCTTTTATATTGCGGTCAACAAGAACACCGATGAACTCTATGGCGAGCGGGTTCGCCTTGATCCTGCCATTGGCAAAGCCTGCCTGGATCGCGCCAGCGCCATCATCGACAGTGAATGGCCAACAAACAAAATCAGCGATGACCCGAGCTGGTATCTGTGCAAGTTCTGCGACCACCACGCCATCTGCCACGGGCAAACAGCCCCGGCGGTGAACTGTCGTACCTGCCTGCACAGCACCCCCATCGAAGAGGGTGAATGGCATTGCGCCCGGCACGATATGGAGATCCCGCTGTCGGTGCAGAAAAACGGTTGCGACGCACACCTCTATAACCCCTACCTGCTGGAGCAGTTTGCCGAACCGGTGGACAGCGGCGAGTACTGGATCAGATACCGGCTCAAGGCAGACGGCAAGGAATTTATCACCGGCGACCAGTCCGGCCAGTGGTCGTCCCAAGAAATCAGGGCAGTAGACCACAAAGGTCTGTTAACCGACGACAAGCTGGCGCAATTAAAAGACCGGTTTGATGGCACCATTGAGGATCACCACGAATGAACCTGACCAAACGCTATCGTTTCATCTCCGCAGACAACCCGCCGGGCAAGGATCAGTTCGAGCTGATTGGCCTCCAATGGGATAACGGGCTGTGCATCACCGATTACCAGCAGGGGAATTTTTACCCACCCGTCACCCACTATTTGATAGACGACAGCGACAAGTTTGACTGCTACGCAAAGGCCGCTTGCGATGAAACCATCAACAACCTGGAGCAACAGCTAGAGCAATGGCAAAACCAGACCATCCAGCTACGGGACCTGTTTGCCATTGCCGCCCTGGTCGGTGAGTTTAGCGCCAACCGGGGCACCACCATCGAGCAGGCAGTGAATCTTTCCTACGCCGTTGCGGACAAGATGATCAAAGCGAGAGAGATTAGCCATGAAAAACAATAAGGACGTGACCGTTCACCTGCGCAGCACCGACAACCAGATGGCTCACATCGTTTCGATCATCGAAGCCGGTCAACAGGAGCAGGATATACTGGGTATCCAATTTTTCGATGACGCAAAAATCAACACTGTGTCGTTCATCCAGGAGCTGACTCTGGTGCTGATGCACCGGGTTGCCCAACAATTCCACGAATGCAGACGGTACGAAGCCAACACCGAGAAAATCAGCCCCATTGACCGGAAGCAAGTAGAGCGCATCGCCAACCAGATCATCGCCGATATGAAGCGAGGCGGTGATGGCTTTTGAACTGCGCGGGTATCAGCAAGAGGCCATTGACGCCATTTATCGCTATTTTGCCAACGCCAATGGTAACCCGCTGGTGTGCGTCAGCACCGGCGGTGGCAAGTCGGTGATCATTGCTGACTTTATCCACGGCGTTATGCGGCACTGGCCAGAGCAGCGCTTCCTGATCCTCTCCCATGTGAAGGAGATCATCGAGCAGAACCATGAGAAGATCGTCGCCCAGTGGCCTGAGGCGCCAACGGGCATTTATTCGGCGGCCATGAACTCCCGCAATACCGACGCCCGGATACTGTTTGCCAGTATCCAGAGCGTACACAAACGGGCAAGGCAGTTAGGCCACTTTGACCTGCTGGTGATGGACGAGTGCCACCTGCTCAACAGCGAAAACTCGGAAACGATGTATTCCCGGCTGATTGCCGGTCTGCGGGCCATTAACCCGGCCCTGAAAATCGTCGGCTTCACCGCCACGCCGTACCGGATGAAACAAGGGTTGCTGACCGAGGGCAAGCACCCGCTGTTTGACCAGATCATCTACGAGACCGACATCCAGCAGTTGATTGACGATGGCTATCTATCACCACTGCGTTCCAAGGCCGGCAAGGAGAAGATTGACCTCAATGGCGTCAGGACTCGCCAAGGCGATTACCTGACCCGCGATATGGAGGAAGCGGTCAACAAGAACGACGTCACTGAAAAGGCGGTGGCGGAAATTATCCAGTACGGCCAGGACCGCAAAGCCTGGCTGATTTTCTGCGTCAGTGTTGCCCATGCGCGGCAGGTAAAAGCACTGCTGATCGCTGAAGGCATCGAGGCCGAGTGCGTTACCGGCGAAACCCCGAAAGATGACCGCGCCCGTATATTGGCCGACTACAAGGCCGGAAAGATCCAGGCCCTGACCAGCCAGGGCGTATTGACCACCGGCTTCGACGCGCCACTCACCGACCTGATCGCCTTGCTACGTGCCACCAAGTCACCCGGCCTTTACGTGCAAATCCTTGGCCGTGGGCTACGAATTAGCCCCACCACGGGCAAAACGGACTGCCTGGTACTGGACTACGGGGGCAACGTTGAACGGCACGGTCCGATAGACCGGATTACCGTCGATCACATCAAGGCCGGGCAGGGCAGGGGAGAACCGCCGGTGAAGGAGTGCCCCGAGTGTTGTGAGCTGATCCCTGCTGGCCTGCGGATTTGCCCGGTCTGCCATCACAAGTTCCCGGAAAAAGAAAAACACGACGCTGTAGCTTCTGAAGCAGCCCTGCTGACCAGGCAGATCGAACCGCACTGGCTGGCGGTGGACGAAGTGCTCTACAGCATCCATGAAAAGTTCGGCAAACCGCCATCGCTGCAAGTTACCTACCGCTGTGGCATCGAGATTGTGCGCGAATGGGTCTGCTTCCAGCACGGCGGCTATGCCCGACAAAAAGCGGTGATGTGGTGGCTGAAACGGGTGGCCCAAACTCCGGTGCCCCAACTGACCGTGGACGCCTACCACTACCTGAACCAACACCACGATGCCAAAGCGCCTTGTCGTATCGAAGTGCTGCAAGAAGGCCGCTGGCATCGCATCAAGACCTTCGATTTCACGCAAAACCCGGTAGCAACCAGATCAACGGCCACGGACGCCTGTGCCAGCAATGGCCATTGAGGAGACAGCCCATGAACACCGAACTGATGCTTTTTGCCCGCTATGAAAAACCCTACGTTCCGCTGGAAGACATCTGCATGGAGTATTTTGGCATGTGCGAAAAACGCGCCAAAATCGCCGCCGCCTCGCAAAAGCTGCCAGTGCCGGTGGTGCGCACCATGAACAGCCAGAAATCCCCGTGGATGGTGAAGCTCTCGGACCTGGCGGTTTACATCGATGCCCAGCATGAGAAGTATCGCAAGACGTGGGAGAAAGTGCAGGGGGTGTTGTAGGTTAGTGATGAATTCTGCTGGCAAAAGTTATCAAATAAGATAACATTAGGGTATGAATTGGCAAATTACGTTTTATAACGAAAAAGTAGAAGAAGCGACTTATGCCTTTCCTGATGGGGTATTGGCTAATTTCATCCGTATTGCCGAGATGATTAAAGAGTTTGGCCCAGCCTTGGGTAAACCTTACACCGCGCCAATGGGTGACGGTCTTTTTGAGATTCGGGCCAGGGGCAGGGAAGGCATTGGCCGTTCTTTATATTGCATGGTAAAGGGGCAGGAAATCATCATCCTGCACTCCTTTATAAAAAAGACGCAAAAGACACCCAGAAAGGAGTTGGAACTTGCCAAACGACGCATGAAAGAGGTGACCCGATGAGCAGACCATCATTTGAAGATTTCAAGAAGAAGGCGCTGTCCAGGCCGGCAGTGCGTGAGGAGTACGAAAAGCAGGAACTGGCATTTGAACTGAGGAAAAAGCTGATTGCCTTGCGCAAAGAGGCCGGTCTCAGTCAGGAGGAGCTTGCCGGGATTTTGTGCACGCAGAAAAGCAATATCTCCCGGCTTGAGAATGTTAATTCTGATAGCTCGCCACGGTTGTCAACCATTGAAGAGTACGCCAAAGCCATTGGTTACAAACTCAAAATCAGCTTTGAGCCCGCTTAGCATCCTTGATCCGGTCTTGAAGGCAATTATTCTGCCGGTAGCCCAACCCAACCATTGATCTGGACTTCGTGAAGTTGAGACACGATGGTTTATTGGAAGATAAAAGGAGTCAACAATGAGCAACCCACACATTGGCAGTAGCTTTGATGATTTTCTGGCAGAAGATGGCCTGTTGGCTGAATGTCAGGCTGAGGCCATGAAACGGGTCATTGCCTGGCAGATTGACGAGTACCTGAAAAGGGAAGGTGTGAACAAGTCCGCTTTTGCCAAGCTGCTCGGAACCAGTCGCTCGCAGCTGGATCGTCTGCTTGATCCGGACAACACCAGCCTGAATCTTAGAACCTTATCTCATGCAGCTGAAGTGATGGGGAAGCGACTGGAACTCAGGTTGGTGTGAGTAACCCCTCGCGGTGCGCTGAGCTGATGGGAAGCGGGAGGGGTTTGCTCCAGATGGTAGACCCATCAGCGATAACGCTCAATGATATCTGCATTTTGCTCAGGCTCTTTTACCGTTGCTTGCTCCAACGAGCGTTCTGGCACTCATTGCTGGCCCAATATTCCTTCTCAATCTGCACACAGCTCGCCCAGAAATCCGGCGGGTTGCGATGGATCAGGTGCGTGTACCGACGCAGATTGTCCCAGGTCTTGTGACCACTGCGGATGGCCACCTCCGGGATGCTCATCTTCTGCTCGAAAAAGCGGGAGATCCCTTCATGGCGGAAGGAGTGGAACCGCAATTCCGGGAAACCCAGAGCCTTGGTTCTCTCTGAAAATTTGGTAGAAACTGTCTGCGCCTTGAACGGGAAAATCCTGTCTTCGCCTTCGACCCGGGGCTGCATGGCAATGATCTCCAGACAGACCGGACACAGCGGCACTTTCTGGTGATTGCCGTATTTTTTCTTGGGGTCTTTCCGGTCCCTGATAATCACCTCGCCGTGGGCCATATCCAGATCGCTGTAGCGAATGTTGCAAATCTCACCTTCGCGGAAAGCGCTGTAAATGCTGAACAGCATCATATGGTGGTATGGGACTTTGGAATGGGGCGTGTTGTAACTGCCCAGGAACGCTTTGTAGAGCAAGTAAACCTGATGCTCCGTTGGACGGGTGTCGTCCTCTTTCGACTTGCCCACCAGTTTCAGCTTCCACAGCTCTTTCATCAGCTCATCGGTGATAAAACGCCTGAAAAACAAACCAACCCGCTTCTGGAAATCCAGCGCACGACGCAGGACGGATACATAAAGATGGTTGGTGGCCGGCGTAACTTTTTCCAGACGTTCATCCAGCAGATCGATCAGCATTTCACTGGTGATCTCCTTTGAGCGCTTCTCCGCCAACCATGACCGCTGCCAGAACTTGATGGCCTGCATATCCCGGTAGCTGATCTGGCTCTCCTTGCGCAGCGATGCCATTTTCCGGCAGTAGGCTTCGAGGTACTGGTTCAGGGTAATATCACCGGAGCGGGATTTGGCCGACTCATAGCGAAGCGTCTCCTGCTCGGCATTGACCGACTGCTCCAGCATGTCCTGTTCCACCGCCTTGGCCCAGGCCCGGCCGGATGCCTTGTCGGGAAAGGTCAGGCTCTCGGTGGCGGAAAAATATTTCTTGCGAACAGTCACCACATAGCGATATACATTACCGCTTTTGCGCTTCCTTTTTTGGCATGCAATAGTCATACAACAACTTCCGTATATTTTTTGTTCTTTTTCGTCAGGTTTCAATTTAGGTCACAAATCACGTTGCTATATGATACTAAATGATGCCGAATTGTTATAAAAGGAGCATGTAAAGACAATAAATATCAATAACTTACGTTCTAAACAACATCTGACTAATGTTATGTGGTATGAATTTCACAGCGACCATTATGATAATGAAATGAATAACTTAAAAGATTGAATTGGAATTTGGGTTACAATTTGATTGTAACCTAAGCCTTAAAAACGGTACCAACCTGTACCTTCAGCGCATTTTGCGGTGAAATTCGTACTGGTAGAATGGTGCCGTTTTTTTGTGGCGTTTTGGGTGTGGGATGGTTCTCAGGAAGCTTTTTACTGACAGTCCGACGACTCCTACCGAGTCGTACTTCATCAGCGATAATCAGAAATCTCTTTTCTGAGCCAATGTGCGTTCCTATTTTGAAACACTCGTTCTGCTAATATACAACTATCGCCTTAAATATATTTGGTCGTACAATCAATCCCTTCCTTAAAACCTCCTCTGAGCTATCTGGCCCCATGCTCCCCTGTGTCAATAAAAGGCAACGGTACAAGCTGTGGGCGGTAGCGTGCCCGGCTGCTTGTACCACATGCAAATCACCCCATACCACGCAAAATACTACGCATACGAACTCAGTATCCGCCATGCCAACAGCGGTGTTGATCGCCTATCACAATCACTATTCGATGCCAGTGTAGACCTGAATCCTCATCAAATTGAGGCAGCTCTGTTTGCCCTGAATAATCCATTGACCAAAGGCGTAGTTCTAGCGGATGAAGTCGGTTTGGGAAAAACTATTGAAGCAGGATTAGTGCTTTGCCAGCTATGGGCAGAACATAAGCGGAGGCTGTTGATCATCTGCCCTGCATCACTCCGCCTCCAGTGGGCTCAGGAGTTAAAGGAAAAATTCAACCTACCCTCTGTAGTATTGGATGCCCGCACTTGGGCTACCCTGCAAGGGGACGGGATCTATAACCCGCTTAACAATAAACAGATCGTCATTTGCTCTTACCATTACGCGGCACGACTGGAAGAAAAGCTGCTAGCAGAACCATGGAATCTGGTGGTTATCGACGAAGCTCACAAGCTGCGTAACGCCCATCGAGAAAGCAACAAGATGGGGCAAGCACTTAAACGGGCTCTTAATGGACGCCAGAAGTTGCTATTGACGGCAACGCCATTACAGAACTCATTGATGGAACTGTATGGGCTGTCCACCATAATTGATGAGCATCTATTTGGTGACCACACGACTTTCCGCAAGCAGTTTATGTCCAGCAGTGCCGATCTGCCAGATTTGAAAGCCCGGCTCAGCAGCTTTGTCAAAAGAACCCTGAGAAAGCAGGTTTTAGAATACATTCGTTATACCGAACGTAAAACCATCACCATTCCCTTTACTCCCAGTGATGCTGAGCAGGCCCTCTATGATGGTGTCTCCGCACTGCTAGAACGTGAAGAAAGCTATGCCTTGCCCAAGCAACAACGCCACCTGACCGGATTGATACTGAGAAAGCTGCTGGCATCAAGCTCCCATGCAGTTCTCAGTACGCTGCAAATCATCAATCATCGGCTGGAAAACCTTCGTGACCAGAAATTAGACACCAATATCATTGCGGATATTCTCGATGATGAAGATCTGGAATCCGAATACTTGGATGAGCTGGATAGCGAAGGCAGCACCAATGAAATCGATCAACCCGATAACCATGAGCCTGATCCACGTCTGCTCGATGCTGAAATTCTGGAAATTAATGGCTATATCAATCAGGCCAAAAGCATTACCTCGGACAGCAAGCTAAAAGCTCTGCTAAAAGCATTGAAAACCGGCTTTGAACAAATGGCGGCCATGAACGCCGAAAACAAAGCCATTATTTTCACTGAATCCAAGAAAACTCAGGAATACATTGCTCATTATCTGGCAGCAAACGGTTATGGCAATAAAATCGTCACCTTCAGTGGAACCAACAACACTCCAGAAACCACAAAAATCTATCAGCAGTGGTTAACTGAAAATCAGGGTTCTAACAAAATTACCGGCTCCCCCGCCGTTGATCGCCGTACCGCTCTGATCGACCACTTCAGCGAACATGCACAGATCATGATTGCCACCGAGGCCGCCGCAGAAGGGGTTAATCTGCAATTCTGTTCGTTACTAATAAACTACGACCTGCCCTGGAATCCTCAACGGGTTGAGCAACGGATTGGCCGATGCCATCGTTATGGCCAGAAGCACGATGTGGTGGTCATCAACTTTATTAACCAGCGCAACTATGCCGATCAGCGTGTGCTGGAACTGCTCACCGAAAAATTTAACCTGTTCGATGGTGTATTTGGTGCTTCCGACGATGTTCTGGGTTCCATTGAGTCCGGTGTGGATTTTGAAAAACGCATTCAGTTTATCTACGAAAGCTGCCGCACCCCCGAGGAAATTTCCGCCGCCTTTGATGCCCTGCAAAAGCAGCTGGAAGAAGAGATCAAGGGCAGGTTGAAAGACACTCAACAACTGCTGCTGGAAAACTTTGATGAAGATATTCACGACCTGCTGAAAATCCAGCTAAATCAGGCAGAACAGCGTCTTGATAAAATCAGCCGTTGGTTCTGGACCGTCACGCAATACCAGTTACACAATCAGGCTGAATTTGATCTTGCCAACCATCGCTTTACGCTATCCAAACCGATCAAAACTGCTGCCGACAATGCACCGGCCGGTATTTATGAACTGCTAAGGGCCAATGGTGAGAAACGGGAAATCAGCCACCACAGCCACGCCTACCGTCTGACCCATCCATTGGGCGAGTATGTGGTAGAAAGTGCCTGCAAACTGGAACTGCCTACCAGCAGCCTGATCTTCGATTACCAAGCACACAATGCCAAAGTAGCCATAGCTGAACAGATGCAAAGCCAATCCGGATGGTTAACCCTGACGCTGTTAACCATTAAATCATTGCAGACGGAACAGTACCTGATATTTACCGGTCTTAACGACAATGGTCAGATGATAGAAAGTGAAGTCTGCCAAAAGCTATTCAATCTCCCCGCTCGGCAATCAGACGACAGCGTCACACCCATTCCCGAACGTCTGCTACAACAGAATCAGCGGCAGGTGGATGCCACCCTCTCCAAAGCATTGGAAGCTAACAATGTCTTTTTCCAGCAGGAAAGGGACAAGCTAGAAAAGTGGGCAGACGACAAGGTATTAGCCGCAGAGCAGGCTCTGCACGATACCAAAAGCAAAATCAAAGCGATTAAGCGTGACAGCCGACAGGCTCAAACCCTTGAAGAACAGCAGGATGCTCAAAAAGCCCTGCGTGATCTGGAAAGACTGCAACGCCGCCAAAGACAGGAAATCTTTAACGTGGAAGACGACATTATGGAAAAACGTGATGAGCTCATTACCTCACTTGAGTCCCGGCTCAAGCAAACCACGGTAACCCAGCCGCTGTTCACTATTCGCTGGCAAGTCCAGTAATCCCTCCTTTTCCCATTTAATCACTCCCCAAGCGAGAAAGTTAATGAGCAAGTTTAACGACCTGGTCGCCAAGCTGCGTGAGATTTTTCAGATTGATCGTCCTGACCTGGACTTTGGCATTTATCGCATCATCAATGCCCGGGCTGATGAAATTAATGAGTATCTGGAAAAACGCCTGAAAGAAAAGGTAGAGGCTGCATTAGCTTCTGGCAGTGCCGCCAGTATTGAGCAATTGCAGACCGAGCTGGCAGAGGCAGAAAAAAAGGCACAGGAACTAGGTATGCCAGCAGATGACATCCCTAGAGTGCGTGAGTTAAAGGCCAAAATAAAAGAAACCATGAACGGCAGTGTCGAGCATGAAAATGCGGTATTCAGCCATCTGCTGACTTTCTTTTCCCGTTATTACGACAACGGCGACTTTATTAGCCAGCGCCGCTATAAAGGCGATACCTACGCTATCCCCTATGCGGGCGAAGAGGTTATGCTGCACTGGGCCAATAAAGACCAGTATTACATTAAAAGTGGTGAAAATTTCTCGAACTATTCCTTTAAACTGGACGATGGTCGTACCGTACATTTTCGCCTAGTCGCTGCTGATACCGCCAAGGATAATCGAAAGGATAACGATAAGGAACGTCGCTTTGTTTTGGCTGAGCACAAAACCATTATCCGAATGGATGAAGATGGCGAAGAATATGATGATGTAATTCTGCCGGTAGAAACGATTACTGTTAAAAATTCACTGGGTAACGAGAGTGAAGAACTGGTCATTCGCTTTGAGTACAAGGCGATGCCCAAAGGCAGTAAGCAGGACAAGCTGGTTGATGAGGCAGTTAAAGCGATTCTGGCTAATAGTGATGTGAAGACTCGTTGGGTAGATTTAAGCAAGCGGGCACCCACTGGAAAAAATCCGAAGCGTACCTATCTGGAAAAGCAACTAAACAACTATACGACTAAAAATACTTCTGATTATTTTATCCATAAAGATTTAGGATCATTCCTACGACGAGAATTGGATTTTTACATTAAAAATGAAGTTATGCATCTGGATGACCTACAGAGTGCCGAATCATTTTCTGATATAGAAAAAAACCTGCGGATGATTCAGTGTTTTCGTAGTATTGCGGTTGATTTGATCAATTTTCTATCTCAACTGGAAAATTTTCAAAAAAAGCTTTGGACCAAACGAAAATTTATTACAGAAACTAACTATTGCATCACGTTAGATATTGTTCCAGAGCAGTTATACGCCGAAATAGCAAAAAACAAGCGTCAAATATCTGAATGGAAATCACTATATGCCATAGAAGACCTCAATGGCTTTAGCGAAGAACTCACCACTGAATTTTTACATAAGAATAAATACTTAGTTCTTGACACCACTCATTTTGGTGAAGAATTCAAAAATAGCTTATTAGGCAATTTGGAAAATCTGGAAAGCCAAATAGGAGGCTATTTATTTCATACTGATAATTACCAGGGATTACGGTTAATTCAAAATAAATTTTCTAACAAAGTAAAATGCGTTTATCTTGATCCCCCATACAACACAGAAGTCAGTGCGATTCCATACAAAAATAATTATCGTCATTCTTCTTGGGCAACCATGATGGCTGATCGATTGGCTTTAATTGAAAAAACCATGTGCGAAGCATCGGCATGCTATGTAAGTATCGATAAAAATGAAAGAGATTCTCTGGTAGGAGCACTGGACTTTGCATTTGGAAAAGAGAATAAAGTTGAAGAGCTAATCTGGGTTCAAAATACTAACGATGGGCGAGCCAAAACTTTTTCTACAAATCATGAATATATCGAGGTCTACTCAAAAAATATCACTGCTGCCGAAGAAGATTACTCACTTTTTCGAGAGCCTAAGCCTGGTTTTGAAGAAATAATGCATTTGATAGCTGAAATCAATCCAGACTATCCAGACATTACAACAATAGAAGCATCTCTGAAAAAAATATACGATGACCATCATAAAAAATATAAGAACATGGTTGAAAAACAAGGCTGGGACTGGGAGCAAGAAAAAAGAAACAACCCATGGAAAGGGACATATGCCTATAAATTTGCAGAATATCGAGATGCTAATGGGAAATATATCAATCTAGAGCATGCAAAAGAATTAAACGCAAAAATCTGGATTTATTCAGAAAGTGATTGGACAATCATGGAGTCTGATCAAAAACAGTCTGGTACAACCAAGGATCCTAATCATCCGAATTATCGGTACTATCAACCTATACACCCAATAACAGGTAAACCCTGTGCAATGCCATCAAGAGGTTGGAAAGGTACTCAATTTATTGATCCCCAAAAGCCACAAAGAAATTCATGGGAGTCTTTGATGGATGATCACCGAATTGCATGTGGACCTACCGAGAAAAAAGTTCCTAGGCAAAAAAAGTTCTTACATGAAGTAGATACAAATGTTGGAAAAAGTATCATTGTTGACTATTCAGATGGCGAAAAGGAAACTTCCAATTTATTTGGTCGAAAAGGTGTTTTTCTAGCCCCCAAACATACGGGGTTTGTCAGCAAATTTATTCGTCAGGCAACAGCAAAAGAAAGCTACGTACTGGACATTTTTGGCGGATCTGGTAGCACTGCCGGTGCTGTTATTGAGTGCAACAGAACCGATGAATTAAATCGAAAATTTATATTAATGGAGTCTAACTCCTATATAGATACAACGATTCTACCAAGAATAAAGAAAACCACCTTTGCATCAAAATGGAGAAATGGTAAGCCAGTATCACATGATGGATTGAGCCTATGCTTGAAGTTCCAAAGGCTAGAAAGTTATGAAGATACATTAAATAATATTTGGCTAAAACAGCCAAAAAGCTCTCTATTTAATGACAATCAAAATTTGAAAGATGAGTACATTCTAAAATACATGCTGGGGACTGAAAGTAAAACCTCTCTACTTTCAACAGATGACTTTAGAAAACCTTTCGACTACACCATGAATATTGCGGTAGATTCAGCTGGTGCCTATAAAGAGAAAAAAATAGATTTAGTTGAAACATTCAACTACCTGATTGGCTTAACCGTTAATCAAATTGATGCTCAACCTGAGCGTGGCTTTGTTACAGTAACCGGTACTATGCCTTCTGGGGAGAAAACATTGATACTCTGGCGCGACTGTGAGCGTATTAATTATGAAGGTTTGAACAGGCTCTGTGACCGACTGGCGATTAATCCATCGGATAATGAGTTTGATGTTGTGTATATCAATGGCGATCATAATATCCCTACAGTATTAGTCCAAACCGCAGAAGAAGGTGGTGAAACCAAAACCCTGAAGCTACGCCAGATTGAACCAGAATTCCTGGAGCGTATGTTTGCTGTGGAGGACGAATAATGGCCCCACGCAGCACAACCCCAATACGCCGAACTCAAAGACGCAGCTTTCACAAGGACCTAGTGTTAAACCGCTGGGTCATGCGTTTTTTTAAAGGCAATGAACTGGCAGCATTAAAGTTACGCCTCGGCGATAACCAGCATGAAGGAATTGACGACGATGGTCAGACGCTGTTCTTCCATGAGCTGACACGTAATCTTTTTGAAGTGGACTGGATCAGTGAAGCCGACCTGCGCCGCTATGATCTGAACATTGTTCGATACTGGCAGGAAATTACCGAGCAACGGAATAAGCTGGAAGGGCATGTTCTGAACATGAAGTACTTCCAGTATCTTTCGCTGTTATTTACCGAAATCTATCTGGACTGGTACTTCAACAAGCCACAAGCCTTAGTGGATGGTTTGAATCAAGAGTTGCAACGCTACAGCAAAGAACAGGGTTCGGAAACATTCCAGTCCTATATTGCGGATGACCTGAACAAGATAGCGTTCTGGAATGCCACCGGCAGTGGTAAGACGCTGCTGCTGCACGTCAATATCAAGCAGTATCTGCACTATTTCCAGCAGGGCAACAGCCACATTTATCCAGACAAAATCATCCTGCTGACACCCAACGAAGGGTTATCCAAACAGCACCTTCAGGAGCTTGATCTTTCCGGATTCAGCTTTAGCCGACTGTTTGATAAAAACAAGACCCGCGCTTTCAAGGGCACCATTGAAGTCATCGATATTAATAAGCTCGGTGACAACATGGGAGATAAGACTGTTGCTGTGGAAGCTTTTCAGGGCAATAATCTAGTACTGGTCGATGAAGGGCATCGGGGTACCGGCACTGCTGCTGGAGCCTGGATGCAGCGCCGTGAAGCACTGATCAGTGACGGTTTTGCTTTTGAATATTCGGCTACCTTTGGTCAGGCGGTTTCTAAGGGAAATACCGTCGCCAAGGCTCAAGAAGAAATCCTGAAAAAGAAAGCAAAAACGTACTTTGAAACAACGGCGCTTAAAAAGCTGGACAAATCCAAACTGGCACAAATAGCTCTGACCAGTGATGAACAGCGTTCCGCACGGATTACCGCTACCCGAGAGATTTACGCCAAATGTGTTTTGTTTGACTACTCATACAAATATTTTTATGACGATGGTTATGGCAAAGAATCGCTGATTCTGAATATGAACGGTGATGCCTATGAAACCGCCGACAATGCCGAAAAATACTTCACCGCCTGTCTACTGAGCTTTTACCAGCAAACTTGGCTTTGGCAGAAAAACCACGACAAGTTGAGCGATTTTAATATTGAAAAACCCCTTTGGGTGTTTGTTGGTAACACAGTATCCGGTGAAGATTCTGACATTCTCGAAGTGGTGCGCTTTCTGGCTTACTTCCTCAATGAAGAAAGTACTATCAAAATCTGGCTGAAGGAGCTAATTACTGATAAGGCACAGCTGCTGGATGCCAAAGGCAATAATATTTTTAAGGGCCGCTTTACGCCCCTGATGAACTTCACTGATGATATTGATGCTCTGTACAGCGATATTTTACACAAGCTGTTTAATGCTAATGCCAAACAACGGCTGAAGCTGGTCAATATTAAAAACAGTAAAGGGGAACTAGCTCTGCGGGTAGGCGGTGCTGACCCGTTTGGCCTTATCTCTATTGGTGATGATCAGGGCTTTTACAAAACCGCTGATGAGTTAGATGATTTTGATAGTGAGTCTGATGAGTTTGGCGGCGCTCTGTTCCATACCCTCAACACCAAAGGCAGTCAGCTGAACGTGCTGATCGGCTCCCGGAAGTTTACTGAGGGCTGGAGCAGCTGGCGGGTTTCTACCATGGGCCTGCTGAATATGGGACAGGGAGAAGGTTCTCAGATCATTCAGCTGTTTGGCCGGGGAGTTCGTCTGAAGGGTAAAGAGTACTCTTTGAAGCGAACCGAGCCTAACTTGCGTCCCCGGGGTTTGCATCTTGATAAGCTGGAAACCCTGAATATTTTTGGTGTTCGTGCCAGTTATATGGCCACCTTCAAAGATTATCTGAAGGAAGAAGGCATTACCCCTAGTGATGAAATTCTGGAGCTGGATTTCCCTACCCGTTCCAACCTGCCTGCCAATAAGCTGAAAACCCTGGCATTGAAGGATGGCTACAAGGACAACCAGAAGCTCGGCTTTAAACGAACCCACTTCCCATGGTTATATGAAATTCCGGTAGAGTTTCAGGGCAAAATAAAAACGCCCCATGTGATGCTGGATTTATACCCTCGCATTGAGGCACTGAGCAGCACGGGTGACGGGAAACCAACCAAAGCTGAAGTTCGCCATCAGGGCAAATTAAACCAGACCCATTATGCGCTCTTTGATTTTGACCGTATCTATCTGACGTTGCAGAACTTCAAGCACCAGCGCAGCTGGAGTAATTTGCGGCTCGACAAGCAACGGTTAATTAACTTCTGCATGGGCTCCCAGGACTGGTATACCCTGTATATGCCAAGACCGGAGTTTGATGTTCATACCTTCAGTGATATTAAACGGCAGGAAGATATTCTGGTCCGGTTGCTTTGCGACTATACAGACCGTTTTTATAAAGCGTTGAAGACGGGCTACGAAGGTCAGTTCTACGAAGTGGTCAGCATACATAATGACCACAGCTCCATGCTCAAGCTCTATCAGTTTGAAATTAACGACAGTGATGATGGCCGTGAATACCTGGATAAGCTGGAAACACTGAAAGAACTGGTTGCAGAGGGCAAACTGGGAGAAGCCAGCAAATGGAACGCTCCCCATATGGTGGCTATCAGTTTTGATAAGCACCTGTTTTATCCGCTGATCTCTCTGGAGGATAAGGATGCGGTGCCCTTAAAAATGCGGCCCATGGCTTTTGATGCACCCAGTGAAATCCAGTTTGTGCAGGATTTAAAGGCGTTCTATGACTCACCTCGCGGGAAGACTGCCATTGGTGAAAAAAGCCTTTACCTGCTGCGTAATGCGGATTCCAAAGATAAGGGGATTGGCTTTGCGACAGCCGGCAATTTTTACCCGGATTTCCTGTTGTGGCTGGTAGATGACAGGACTGGTGAGCAGTGGCTCTCTTTTGTTGATCCGAAAGGTATCCGCCAGATGGACCTGAACCACCCCAAACTGGGGCTTTATAAAGAGATCAAAAACATTGAGGCAGATTTGGCCAGGCAGGCTCAACCGACAGAGCCTGCACTGATCTTGAATGCTTTTGTCTTATCGCCTACCAAGTACGCTGACCTGCTTAATGTAGGCCATAAGATCAAAAAGCAGGCGCTGGAAGATCGACACATTCTTTTTATGGAGGACGGTGGCGACAGCTATCTTGAGAAAATGTTTTCCCGGATTGCCAGCTGTGGGTTCTGTTTACTGTGAGAGGTTTTCAGCTCTGTTGAATCGTTCGCCAGAGCTGGAAGTGGATTACAGTTAAAGCCAGTGTTCAGGAATTTTCAGCTCGTAGTTTTTTGCGACTACGTTTAATAGCTTGAGAATTTCCTGATGCCTGGCCTGATCGTAGGGCTGGTTGTTTTTTTTCTGCTCAACGATTTGTTGTAGCTGGTCCAGGTCATACATGCCCAGGCGGTAGAAGTTGGACCAGGATGGGGTGCCGAACAGGTTGTAGATGGTCTCGGTGCCATCCCGTTCGCTCGCAAGGCGCCGTTCACCGACTAGCTTTTGTTCGGCGGCTTCGCCTTCTTCCCGGGTGTCGTAGGTGTTTAATAACTTCATGGACATTGATAAACATACATAAAAAGCCAAGATGAGAACAGGATACACTTATTAACAATAAATGCACTATAGAGCTATCTCTCAATTACTCTGTCATATTGATGTGAGCCGATGGTATGCAGCAACCCAATACTCTCTCGCAGATACCTATTCTACTGGGCTTATGAGGAGCCGATAATTTGCATAGCATTGGCATCTATCAATAACTTCGCGCTTAAGGCGCAGAAGAGAATAGGACACCCATAGTCAGGATCAAAGAGAATAGGACACCCATAAATCTCTCCCATAAATCTCTCCACTGAAAAAAGTGGATGTCCTTTTTTTTCCTTTCTGAAAAAAGTGGATGTCCTTTTTTTTCCTCTTTTTTTTCCTTTTTTTTTCTCTTTTTTTCTGTTCAGTCAGGATCAAGTGGCTGCCCAGGTAGGTATCGTTATTGTCTATGTTGATGCCGACAAACGCCTTGCGCAGCGCCACGTCACCCACGGTGCAGTCGATTCGGGAAATGTCCTGAAACAGATTGTTGACGTTGCCATCAATGACGTGTCGGCCGATTAAACGACTGTCGCCGTTTTCCTCATCAGCGAGGTGCTTCCTTTCGAAGAGATTAACGTCATTGTTGTTAATGGCCATCGGTTTTTCTTTTCTCTAGCCAAAGGGAGATAGCTTTATTTTGTTATACATTGTGCTACATTGTATGACATATTCAGCTAATGGAGAGTGATGTATGAAGCAGGAAATGCTCAGCGCCCGTATTGACCACGACACCAAGGCCGCCTTTACCCATATCTGTGAAGCTGTGGGTTTAAGCACCTCCCAGGCGATCAAGCTCTTTGCCAAAGCCGTGATCAATCACGGTGGCATTCCGTTTGAAGTGCGCATCCAGCAACCGAATCAAGTATCCATTGCCGCAATGAAAGAGCTGGATGAAGGGAGGGGGGAGCGTGCTGAATCCGTCAGTGCGTTAATGCATGAGTTGACCGATGGCAAAGTAAGCGATGTACAGTCTTGAGTACGCCAGCCAGTTCAAGAAGGACTGCAAAAAAATCACCAAACTGCCCATCGCTGATATTGTTGCCGTAGGGCATGTGATTGGCACCTTGCAACGGGGTAAAGTGCTGGATGCCCGTCATGTGGATCACGCTCTGGTCGGGGACTGGCTGAGCTTTCGTGACTGTCATATAAAGCCGGACCTGGTCTTGATCTACCGCATTCATGACGGGAAACTGCAACTGGCCCGAATCGGCAGCCATAGCGAGCTGTTTTAATACGTCGATCGACGCTTACACCATGATCAGCCGTAGATTAATAAGATAGAGGTCGTCCTCATCGGGATAAGCGAACGAAATAAGCTGTCGTGTTTCCAGCGCAGCCTCGTTTGCCCGGTCAAAGCTCACGGAAAACTGCCTGCCATCGGGTAGTGTCAGATGCATGGTTTTGTTGGCCATCTTGGACAGGACATACAGATCTTTCACCGTCAGCCACGACACCCAAGCCGCCTCGCCATTACCAGAGAGGACGATAGTGAAGAAGAATCAACAGAATAGGCCACCCATAAATCTCTCAACTGAAAAAAGTGGGTTTCCTTTTTTCGCTTTTCTCGTTTCGCTTTTCTCGCTTTTTTCTCGCTGAAGAAGCCATCAAGATATGAGCTTTCCTTTACGAAGCTATCGATCATATAAATAGTCTTTGAACAAGACGAATAACAGGTCTATTATTTGGTCTGTTAATCGCTTGAAGGAGCTTGTCATGGCCTCAGTCCATCCGATCCTGGCCGACGTCAGTGCTGGCATATCTGAACTAAAGAAGAACCCCATGGCGGTCATGAAAGAGGCCAACGGTGAGACCGTGGCTATCCTGAACCGCAACCAGCCGGTGTTTTATGCCGTACCGGCGCATGTCTACGAAGCCATGATAGATGCTCTGGAAGACCTGGAGCTGGCCGCTATTGTTGAAGAGCGCAAAAACGACCAGCGAGTCCGGGTAAACATTGATGACCTATGAGCTGGAGTTCTCAGTACAGGCGCTGAAAGAGTGGGAAAAGCTCAACTCCACGGTATGAGAGCAGTTCAGGAACAAGTTGCGTGAGTGTCTGAACCATTCAAGAGTCGCCAAGGACAAGTTATCCGGCCAGAAAGACTGCTACAAAATCAAGTTGAGAAATGCCGGTTACCAGCTGGTTTATCAAGTATTGGACGACGTTGTGGTAGTATTCGTCATCAGTGTGGGTAAACGGGAAAGGGGCGATGTTTACACGACGGCGCGCCAGTGTTTGCCGTAAACATCAGTCGCCGAGACGACGCAACACCAACTCCAACTCATCGCATATGATCCGTCGTACCGTGGCCGGATCATCCTCTACCACCAGCACATCGGCCATTCGATCAGGAATGGCCAGCAATTCATTGCGGATAATCCGCCCTGCCTTAAACGCCTCCTACCTGACTATTACTGCATCGGTCAGGATGCCGGTTTTTTCCTCATATTCCAGCTTGGCCATTTTCGTCCGGAACGCTTCGCGCAAAAGAAGAATAGGACACCCATAAATCTCTCAACTGAAAAAAAGTGGGTGTCCTTTTTTCGTCTTTTTTCGGGTTTTTTTCTTTATTGCGTCCTTCCACCACCCGTCATCAGGACTCCGGTCACCATGCGAGTCAGGCCGTTCATCAGTGAAATGAAGGGAAATGTGCCATTATTTACTCCGAGATTCAGTCGTCCATTGATGTTGTAAAAATCTACTTCTTTCTTTTGCGTTGCCTCAGCTTCCGGATAAAGCTCCGGGCTTAATTTTCTCTGACCGGTGGCATGGTTAAGGTAGCACTGGGCGTGATCAAACCGACTCTGTGGCAACTGTTCGTATTGCTCTTCACCGGGTTGCAGCGCAGTCCAATACACTACCTCTTGTGCCGCCCGGTGTAGCCATTGTTGATACTCCGCGTCTGAACATCGGAGCGTTGCCTGCAACAGGGTGCTCGTTTGCTCTTCTGAAGCGTTTGATGCGTTGAATCCGGCCAGCAACTTATTGCAGGCGCATTCAATGAAACTTGCTGTCTCTGCGACAGCCTCCGGGTTTTGGTAGTGGTACTCTGCAAACGGTTGGCGCAATCGTGACCGAAGCAATACCGCAGTCAGAATCATTTCACTCATGGCATTAGCCAGCGCCAGTCTTTGTGAGACTGACCAGGGATGTATCGAGTCCTGAGTATCATGTTGCTGCAGGCAGCTTTTGATTTGGCCAAACAACTCATAGTCGCCGATATCCCGAATACCTGAGTGTCCAACATCCGGCTTGCAGGTAGCATCGGTGTTCCAGGCACCGAATGTTCCGGGATGTGTCGCCTTATTGTTCACGTTAAAAACACCGAACAGTGCGACCCATCGACGGGCAGATAGGGTGTCATGGAAAGCGGGTAACATGCCGGTGAGAACCAGTCCCATGCGGGCCATTTTACTCCAATCGTCACAGGCATCCAGTATAGCCTGTTCCGATTTATTGAACGGCTTGCCTGGGTCTGAATCAGCCACATAAGCGTATTTTGCATACTCTGTTGCAGCCGTGTAAGAAAATACGTGAACAAACTGTTGCCCATTTTCTTCGATGATTTCCACTGGGTCGGGGAATGTTTTGAGGGTCGTTTTCAGATGTTCGTCCAAAGGTATTTTCATAAATCCGGACAGTGAGGGCAATTGGCTTTTAAACTGCATTTTGATTTCAGGGTGACGGTCGAGGTATTGATACAACAGTCCTTCTCCGGCCAACTCCTGTAACGGTTCGCCCTTTCGCCGGAATTTAAAGTAGATACTGTTTTCGCTTTTCTCCTGCGCTATGAACTGAATGGTTCGCCCTCCCACGATTTCCTGATATTGGTAATTTTCAGCCAATAGTGGTTCCGGAATGTCAGTGATCGGAAAGACAGTGGCATTGTTTTTTACATCGCTATGGATCTGTTTACCCAGCCAAAGATTGGCGGGTTCAAAACCCGCGCAGTTATAGGCTGTTGTGATCAAATCCATCAGAAACGGGTTTCTGACTTCATTGTGTAAAGGTGATGTGGTTGTCACAAGGTTTTTTGCTGATGGTGGTTTGCCAGGTTGCAATCCATTGCCATCAACTAACTCAATGAATCGTATCTTTTCATCGAGGCTTTTTTTTGAGTTGCTCAGGAAAGAGTGCTGTTTGGAAACCGGTATATAAGGTAGCCTGGATAAGCTTTTCAGATCATTAACTGCCTCAAAAAAATCCGGGCATAGTTCTGATTTTAAAGCAAGATTCCAATGATCAGCTGTTCTGAACAGTGGGGGTATGTCGAAATAGGCCAAGGCATCTTTTTTTATGGCATTTTCCCAAACATGACAGGCGAGCTGATATATATCATCGAATTCCTCTATCATGGCTATGACAGTTTTGTCAGATTTACAAAGGACTATTTTACCCTTGGTAGATGTAAAAGCTGTGTAAAAAAGAGCTTTCTTTTCTATATGGCTAAAATGCTGCGGTAGATATTCAAAGTAGTATTCAATTTTTGGATTCAGGCATGCTTGCTTGAATAAAGCATAGTTTAAATAGGATTGGGGAACGTATCTCAGTGATTCGGCACTATGGGTACAAGCAATCCAATAAATCTGTTCACGCTCTTGATCGGTTAATCTCGGATTAAGATAGCGAAGAGCAACCGGGTTATTTCCAACGGCGATCTTACAAAGATCAAAGTCTCTGTCTTTTTCAGGGACGTATTGAATGGCATCACCGCTGCGCTCACAGGCAAGACGGAAAATATCGGGAGTTTGCATTTCAGCAGGAAAATGCTTGAGAGCCAAAAGATTGCGCTCAAAGGTAATCTTTAGCAACTCATTTCTTTTGGGATGATCTTCTGCGATGAATTTATACGCGAGAACGCCCGCTTTACACCCATCCACAATCATCGGATATGTGATATCAGCTCTAGACATGCGATAGATGATATATTTATCCATTGAAAATAGCTTTTCCAGAAAACCACTGCGTCTCCACGCTGAGAGTACGTTGTCAGGAACTTTGTTTATCTTGTGTGGATTTTGTGTACATGCAACTTTACAAACTTCGGAGTCTTTTAAGACCAGGGGCACATGGTCCAGATTCGCGCTATCACGAGAGCAGGCTAGCAGACAAAGATTTCTGGTGATTCTTTTAGCTGGTATTTGCCCCAGAGAGAACCCCTGTTCACATAAATGTTCAAGATCTTCAGTGTCCAGCAATGAGAGATCCATGTTGGGTAGCGGGTAACGGAAATAGTTAAATAATGTTTTATAATCTTCCACCGGAACAGGCTCATTTCGGGAGCTTGTTTCGACATATCGAATTAAACAGGCTTTTAATTGCGGATCTAAACGACCATGTATCGATGGTTGCGGTCCTACAGGATGTGCTGCCGCAATATAAGACCGTTCATTAACTGGCAGCAGCTTACGTTTTTTGATGTCGTTCGTTGCACCCCATGTTTGTGGTTCCATAGGTCTCTTATGGCCAGGTTTTCTAACTTTTGCTGAGGCCGAGGGCATTGACTGGCCGAGGTCTTTTTTTAAATTATCAGGTGTGTCCATTGGTTCGCTGGTTACCCAGCAGTGTGTGGTCTGGACGGGTGTGGTTGGTATCATAAAATTTTTCCTATGTTTTCCCCGCAAAGGGTGCGATGTCGAGAAAAGGGCGCAATCAATATATTCTTCCACCATCCGTCATCAGGACTCCGGTCACCATACGAGTCAGGCCGTTCATCAGTGAAATGAATGGAAATGTGCCATTATTTATTCCGAGATTCAGTCGTCCATTGATGTTGTAAAAATGCGCATCTTTCTTATTCTTTTGCGTTGCCTCAGGATAAAGCTCCAAGCTTAGTTTTCTCTGACTGGAGAAATGATTAAGGTAGCACTGGGAGTGATCAAATCGGCTCTGCTGCAACTGTTCGTATTGCTCTTCACCGGGTTGCAGCGCAGTCCAGTACACTACCTCTTGTGCGGCCCGGTGTAGCCATTGTTGATACTCCGCGTCTGAACACCGGAGCGTTGCCTGCAACAGGTGATCCGGCTGCTCCTCTGAAGCGTTTGATGTGTTGAATCCGGCCAGCAACTTATTGCAGGCGCACTCAATGAAACTTGCTGTCTCTGCAACAGCCTCCGGGTTTTGGTAGTGGTACTCTGCAAACGATTGGCGCAATCGTGACCGAAGCAATACCGCAGTCAGAATCATTTCACTCATGGCATTAGCCAGCGCCAGTCTTTGTGAGACTGACCAGGGATGTATCGAGTCCTGAGTGTCTTTTTGCTGCAGGCAGCTTTTGATTTGGCCAAAAAACTCATAGTCGCCGATATCCCGGATACCCGAGTGTCCAATATCCGGCTTGCAGGTAGCGTCGGTGTTCCAGGCACCGAATGTTCCGGGATGTGTCGCCTTGTTGTTCACGTTAAAAACACTGAACAGTGCAACCCAGCGGCGCCCAGATTTGGTGTCATGAAAAGCGGGTACCATGTTGGTGAGAACCAGCCCCATGCCGGCCATTTTACTCCAATCGTCACAGGCATCCAGTATAGCCTGTTCCGGTTTATTGCACGGCTTGTCCGGATCTGAATCAGCCACATAAGCGTATTTTGCATAGTCTTTTGAAGCCGTGTAAGAAAATACGTGAACAAACCGTTGCCCATTTTCTTCGATGATTTCCACTGGGTCTGGGAATGTTTTGAGGGTCGTTTCCAGGTGTTCGTCCAAAGGTATTTTCATAAATCCGGACAGTGAGGGCAATTGGCTTTTAAACTGCATTTTTATTTCAGGGTGACGGTCGAGGTATTGATACAACAGCCCTTCTCGGGCCAACTCCTGTAATGGTTCGCCTTCGCGCCGAAATTTAAAGTAGGTACAGTTTTCGGTTTTCTTCTGCGCCATGAACTGAATGGTTCGCCCTCCCACGATTTCCTGATATTGGTGATTTTCAGCCAATAGTGGTTCCGGAATGTCAATGATCGGAAAGACTGCGACATTGTTTTTTACATCGCTATCGATCTGTTTACCCAGCCAAAGATTTGCGGGTTCAAAACCCACACTGTTATAGGCTGTTATGATCAAATCCATCAGAAACGGGTTTCTGACGTCAGTGTGTAAAGGTGACGTGGTGGTAATAAGGCTTTTTGCCGATGATGATGTGCACGGTTGCAGTCCATTGCCATCGACTAACTCAATAAATTGTATCTTTTCATCGATGCTTTTTTTTGAGTGGCTCAGGAAATAGTGCTGCTTGGAAATCGATATATAAGGTAACCTGGATAAGCTTTTCAGATCATTAACTGCCTCAAGAAATTCCGGGGATAGTTCTGATTTTAAAGCAAGATTCCAATGATCAGCTGTTCTGAACGTCGGAGGTATGTCGAAATAGGCCAAGGCATCTTTTTTTATGGCATTTTCCCAAAAATGATAAGCATGATGATAGATATCATCATGCCATTTTATCATGGCTATGATAGATGGATCAGGATTAATAAGTATTTTACCCTTGGTGGATGAAAAGGCGGTGTAATAAAGATCTTTCTTTTCAATATTGCTCAGATGATGCGGTAGATATATAAAAGTGGCTCGAATATCCGGATTCAGGCATGCTTGCTTGCATAAAGCATAGTTTAAAGCGGATTGGGGAATGTACCTCAGTGATTCGGCACTATTGGTACAAGCAATCCAATAAATCTGTTCACGCTCTTTATCGGTTAATAGCGGATTAAGATAGCGAAGAGCGGTCGCATCATTTTCAACGGCGATCTTACAAAGATCAAAGTCTCTGTTCTTAACAGGAACATATTGAAGTGCAGCACCACGTCGCTCACAGGCGCAACGGAAAATCTCAGGGGTTTGCATTTCAGCAGAAAAGTCCCCGAGAGCCACAAGATTGCGCTCAAAGGTAATCTTTATCAACTCATTTCTTTTGGGGTGATCTTCTGCAATAAATTTATACGCAAGGAGGCCTGCTTTACACCCCTCCACAATCATCGGATATGTGATATCAGCTCTAGACATGTAATAGATGATATATTTATCGATTGAACATAGCTTTTCCAGAAAGCCACTGCGTTTCCACATGGAGAGTATGTTTTCCGGGACCTCTGTTATCATGCCTGATTTTTTTATACAGGCAATTTTACAAATATCAAAATCTTTTAAGGTCGGAGGCACATCTTTCAGATTCACGCCATTACGAGTGCAGGCTAGCAGACAAAGATTTCTGGTGATTCTTTTAGCTGGTATTTTCTCTAGCAAGAAACCTTGTTCGCATAAATGTTCAAGATCTTCAGTGTCTAGCAATGAGATATCCATGTTAGGTAGCGGGTAACGGAAATAGTTAAATAATGTTTTATAATCTTCCACCGGAACAGGCTCATTTCGGGAGCTTGTTTCGACATATCGAATTAAGCAGGCTTTCAATTGCGGATCCAAACGACCATGTATCGATGGTTGCAGGCATACAGGATGGGCGGCAGGAATATAAGACCGTTCATTAACTGGCACCAGCTTACGTTTTTTGATGTCATTCGTTGCACTCCATGTTTGTGGTTCCATAGGTCTCTTATGGCCAGGTTTTCTGACTTTTGTCGAGACCTGCGGCATTGACTGGCCTTGGTCTTTTTTTAAATCATCAGGTGTGTCCGTTGGTTCGCTGGTTACCTTGCAATGTGTGGTCTGGACGGACGTGGTTGGTATCATAAAAATTTTCCTGTGTTTTCCCCGCAAAGGATACGATGTTGGAAAAGGGCGCAATCAATACGTTCTTCCACCATCCGTCATCGGTACACGGATCACCATACGGATCAGGCCGTTCATCAGTGAAAGTAATGGAAATGTGACATTGTATGCACCGAGATTAAGTCGACCATTGAGGTTGTAAAAATCCGTTCTATTCTTTTGCGCTACCTCATCTTCCGAATAAATCTCCGAGCTCAATTGACTTTGATCAATATGATTGAGCTATATAGGAGACAAAACATCCAGCAAAATCTGAAAGGTGCTCTCATCGCTCTTTGTGCACTGGTTTTTCAATACCTGCCTGAGCATATCCAACCTCAGTCTGAATAGACTTTTGGCTGGTCGATAGTGCTTATTCAAGGGTAGCATCGCTATGTCTCTATGCTTCCAGTGGCCAATGGTCAAGCACCACGTGAATGCAATGGACAAAAGTCCGAGTAGCTTGTCCATCCTGTCTGTCCCCCAAAAGTTTTGTCCCCTACAGCGTCTGATGACCAATCCAAAAACCACTAAAGCACAATGGCCGCAACGAGTCGAAGCATGGCATGACGGCAGACTGAGCCAAAAGGCCTGGGGCCGACAAAACGGCGTCAGGCCATCACAGCTTGGCTATTGGAAACAGAACGTGTGGGTCGGGAATACACCTGCTTCATCATACATTGCACTGCGAGCGCCGCGTCTAAAAAAACCTCAGTCATTTGCGCTGTAGCAACGTTTATGAAATATTCGGATTGGGAGCCTTGCCCGATAGGCTGGAGAGCAGCCACAATAAGAGCGTAAACCTTGAGCATTGCACGGGAGCACGTTCATGGACCATCACATCGACATAGCAAAATGCCTGCGAGCCTTTGCCTCTATCCTGGAAAAAGGCGAAAAAGCGGAAGATGGTTATCATCTGGAGGGGATTACGGCTCAGTCTCTGGATGATGGTTATACGGTGGTACTGCGTAATCGCCAGTGTTGTCTGAATATCTATTTCCACAATAAGTTCGGGCTTGAGTCTGCTGACCGGGGCGATGCTGAAACATTCATCAAACATTTGTACCGGATTGCCGGGCAGTAGCAGGCAAAGTCATTTCCTTATTTGCTAATTTCCCTGGCTGTGTTTTTCTATCTGGTCGAAGCTATTTTCACCATGCAGGAGTGAGACTGTGGAAAAAATCAAACTGGGATGCAGCGATCTGGAAGTAACGCGGATTTGTCTGGGTTCCATGACCTGGGGGCGACAGAACACGCAAACCGAGGCGTTTGAGCAGATTGACTACGCCCTGGACCAGGGGGTGAATTTTATTGATACCGCCGAAATGTACCCGGTCCCTCCTGATGCCGAAACCGCAGGTGAAACCGAGCGATGCATCGGCGCCTGGCTGAAAGCCAATCCGAGTCGGCGCGGTCAGCTGGTGCTGGCGACCAAAATCGCCGGCGGCGGTTTATCCTGGATTCGCGATGGCAGTCCGATCAGCGGTGCGACCATTAAAAAGGCGGTGGACGAGTCACTTAAGCGTCTGCACACTGACTGTATTGATCTTTATCAGCTGCACTGGCCTAACCGGGTGTCGCCACACTTTGGCCGACACTGGCCCGGTATGGTGCCCACCACCCAAATGGACCGTGGCCGCCAGGAAGCAGAGATGGTGGATATTCTCCGGATCCTGGAGCAGTGCATGGCAGCGGGCAAGATTCGTTACTTTGGTTTATCGGATGATACGCCCTGGGGCATTGGTGAGTATATTCGTCTCAGCGAGCGTCACAACTTACCTCGGGTAGTATCAATCCAGAACGAGTTTAGCCTGCTTCATGCCAAGGACTCTCCCTACCTGCTGGAATCTTGTGTGCTTAACGATGTCGCTTATTTGCCCTGGTCACCGCTGGCTGGTGGGGTATTAACCGGCAAATACCGAAATGGCCAGCTGCCTCCGGGCTCCCGATGGTCGATCCGCCAGCGCAACGGTTTGCTGCGGAATACGCCGACGACCCATGAAGCTATTGAGGCGTATTTGGCCGTGGCCGAACGCCACGGTATATCACTAGTGCAGTTGGCTCTTGGCTGGGTTTATCAGACCGCAGGAGTGACCTCTACTATTATTGGCGCTACCTCTTTAGCGCAACTCAAAGAAGATATTGACGCTTATCGCTCGCCCCTTTCTGCCGAGGCCGTGGCGGACATTAATGCTGTTTTCCGCCAATATCCCGTACCCTTTTGACAACCTGATAACACCGTGCCGGTCGGTAGCAGATTTCAACATCCGTTGTTTGAACGACACTGGACACATGAACATGAACTGGTGGTGACTGGCTAATCTGCTGCCACTGGTTTGCGGGTGCTCTTGTCACAAAACTACTTGTCACAGAACCGCTTGTTACAGAACTGCGAGTCACACTTTTGCGTTGCCATTGACAGAACTTAATATTCGCTCCCAATGATGTACCAACCAACAAATCATCAGGCGATATTTGACTGAAGAGCTATAGTGGTTCGGCAAAAAACATCAGTTTGGCAAAAAACAATCGACCGGGGAGAAAATAAATGCAAGTAACCAGTCGACAACCGCAGGACGCGATGGTTGGCACTTTGTACGACACACGATCCGGCCACAAGCCGGTGCAAAGGGCACTGTGCATGCCGGTAGTGGGAAAGAGTCAAGACTCCTTTGTCTGGCTGGAAAAAAGCCTAGATAAATTTGCCGTTAGCAAAAGTACCCGGGCGACGAAAACCAGCAGCAGCATCATTATTGTTGATGATAACTCCAGGACTGCGCTGCAACGCTTTGTCAGTGGTAACAGCACACTTTACCAACGACTGGCAGACAGAAACGTTAGGTTTGTGTCTTCTAAAGCCATCATGAAGTTTGTCCACAAGAAATATGGCGCTAACCCCATACCGGAATTGCTGCGCAACTTATGGGAGTTGTCTTTTGCTAACAGCGAAAAAAGCAGTCTGGATAGCTTGCTTAGAGCCAATATTCTCAAATTGCTGTGCCCGGACTACGCCTTTTCCCGAGATAAACGGTTACATCGGCTCGCTGTGGTTGATGCTGACAGCCTGATACCCATTCAGCCGAGCACGCCAGCGGCTGTCAGATCAGCGGTTTTCATCAATTTGCGTATGATGTTTCAGCTAAATACCATCAATGGCTGTACTTTCAGAACACCTGTTCCTGGCATCTACGCAGACAGCGAATTTATCTTGACGTTGCTCAAACGACTTGGCACGGATCTACGTGTGTCAGAGTTCATTCGCAGTTTTTCTTTTTCTTCCGGGCTCCATCAATCGTTCAACGAGTTTGGTTCAGGGGCTCTGGCTGAGGCGTTGACTCGGGGTGTTATCCGGATCATTAACCACTTGCAGGGTTTGCCCTGGCTAGCCATGGCTGGGGACACAGCAAAAAACTTCCTTGCCCGAGGGCGTCATCTTGCCGAGGGTGATCAATTCATTGGGGCAGCGGTCGGCGTGAAAAACCTGGCGCATGGTCTGGTCCGCCCAGCAGAAGTGATTTGCTTCCAACACTGTTACGACTTGCAACGAGTAGACGTTTTGGTTTGCCCTGTCGTCATGGGGTGCGCGCTCAGTTTATATGAGTTACAAAGCATCATGTCGGGATTGGTGCTGGAGCCGCTGTTGCGGATAGCTCTGCAATCACTGGTTGATGATATTGGTAAATTATCAGCCACCGCGACCATTCATTTATGTTGTGGTGCGGGCGCGAAATTGGCCACACCCGAAATATGCAGGAATGCTCTTGATCATACTCAGTGCCTACAATCAGTCAGAAGTAGTCGTGAATTTTCTATTATCCCGCTAATAGGAGGAGACAACGAGAAGGACTACAACTACGACGTTTTATTCCATCAAAACGTCACTGATAAACTGCTAACGTTGTTTAGTTCACCGTTACAGGACTGGGATTTCCGGGCCACAGAAGCTAATTTCAGGATATTTCAGAATTCACCAGGCAACCCTGCTCCAAGAACGACTCTGGCGCTCGGTAAAGAGCATGCCGATATGCTGCTTGGCAATGCGACGGCCTTTTTTCAACTGGACCCGTCCTGGCAACTCGACTGCACCGATAGGCAAGAACCGACAAGTTCTCAAGATTTCTCCCTATTTGATCAGTCCAGAATGGGCTTTAGATACGGGGCGGTGACGGGATTGATGGACGAGCTATTCTCCTTTACACCGTTGCCAACCAGGTACACTTGGTTGTACAACAGTGGCCGGGGATTTCTTTTTGGGGGAAATGTTGGGTTGGCACTGGGCCTTGGTGAACACGTCTATCTGCAATATATTGAGCCAATGGTGCCAGATGGTTCCGCAAAAGTCTTTGTCAGGTCAGTGGTCAGTAAGAGCTTTCTGGCAGCTGCTGTGGTTCAGGGCGGACTGTTTAACGCACTGGGCTCGATGGCGGGATACACATTTACTCGCAATGCAGCACAGGTCATCAGAAGTTTTTGGACACACACGAGACAAAATATCCCGGACAATGTATAAGCAGTGATGAGTGTTCGGCCCTGCGGCAGATGCCCGTTAACAATTACAGTAAGTAATCGTGGCACTTCTTTTTCGGAATAAAGTCTTCAGTCGCACTTGTTGCCGATGCCCATCTGGCACAGAATGGTTCGCAGTGGTCATCAGAGTTTATTAGCGCGCCTGGCGCTGCTCATTTTGGTTTGGGTAGACAAATTCAGAGAGGTTATTTCAGAAAAAAGTTCACCGGTCTTGGTGGACAAAAAAATACCACCAAACCCTCTATTATCTATCTCTATTATTCATCTCTGTTATTTATTCATCTCTGGCTCGTCGAGAGATTCGGGTAGCGCACTTCGGCAGGCACAGGGTAAACGCAGCATAAATCTGCCTGCTGCTTCTCTGAACGAACTGGCAGATTCTTATTTAAAAGAGGACAAGGGTTGATTGACAGCCTCTGTCGGCTAATTTCGCGGTGGAATGCCTATTAGTCATGCCTTGGGAGGTTTCCTGTTTCATCGTTCGTTACTCAGGGCACATTCGTTACTCAGAGAATGGACTTGGTTATCGTGCAAAAGTTCCACGTCGGGAGTTTTTGTCCAAAGGGCATAAGTACGATGGCGAATCAATCCATGTTCCCCAAGCCTCACACGCACTGCGCAGGCTTAACATTTCTCTAGCTTTTATGTCCTTGAGTGCGGAGGCAGCTCTGCAAAGACAGATTGATAGTACCAGCAGCGATTCTTTTAACTGTAATACCAGGCGCTACCGAATGTGCGAAGAGCAGCAAAAAAAGTCAGTTGGCTAGCCTTGTCAGGCTGGTCGTATTCCCTCCCCAGCCAGTTCGCTGGGGTATCCAGCGAGGTAACGAGACGATGAAACATGGCGTTTTTCTGGCCGGCACAGGGTTATTAACACTGGTGCTTTCTGCTTGCAGTATGGGCATGAACAATACATATGATAACCAACCGATGACACTGAAAAGTAACCAGGTCGTCAATGGGCAGTCTTTTCAGCGACAGCAGCTGTTCAATTCCTGGGGCTGTACCGGCGAGAACGTTTCCCCGGAACTGAGATGGTCCAATGTTCCCCCTGGTACCAAAAGCTTTGCGGTAACCGAGTACGACCCTGACGCGCCCACGGGCAGCGGCTGGTGGCACTGGGTGGTAATCAATATTCCTGCAAACATAAGACAATTACCGCTTAATGCCGGGGCGGAGGGCGGTCAGAATTTGCCGGCCGGTGCCAGTATGTTGCGTAATGATTTTGGCTACAAGGGCTACGGTGGCGCCTGCCCACCCCCTAACTCTGAGCCGCATAATTACCACATCACGGTCTATGCGCTGGATGTGCCCAATCTGGATATCGGCGCTAATTCATCCCCAGCCCTGGCTGGCTACTACATTATGCAACACGCTTTGGGTAAAGCGGTGCTTACTGCGCCGACCAATGCTCGTTAATCCTTTTAACGAAACTCGCGTAATTCTCCATCCATAGCTGATGCAATGGCAGCGTAGCGACCTTTGCTGGTTTGGGTGGAGATCGCAGGGTTGCCTCTATTCTCAACCTCTTTTCTCAAGAAGTCTCAACCAGCTTTTACCACCATCTTTCTTAGCTATTCGTCCCGCGTTGACTTGCTGCGCCGTGGCGCGTATGCACCATTCCCTTTTTATCCAGATACCGAATGTGCGAATGACAAAAGAAATTAGTTGTCCAGCCTTATAGAATGGTCGCATTCCTCTCCCCGCTAATTTTGCCGGGAGTATTTAGCGAGGTAACCAGATGATCTATACATTGACGCTCAACCCGGCCGTAGACCTTGAATTGTCCACCGGCCAACTGTGCATGAATGAGGTTAACCGTGCGACCAGCAGTCGTAGAGACTGCGGTGGCAAGGGCTTGAATGTCTCACGTATGCTGGCACAACTGGGGGCGACCAGCACCGCTATGGGCTTTGTCGGCGGCAAAAATGGTGAGTGGATTGCTGAGCAAATGCAGGCTCAGGGTGTATCTACCCAGTTCACAACCATTGCTGGTGAGACCCGCACCAATGTGGTTTTGGCCACCGATGACCACAGCAAGTACATCAAGGTAAACGACCCAGGACCGGTAGTCACAGTGCAGAAGTTCGAGGCACTGCTGGCGCAGATCAAGGCGCGGTTGTCACCCGGTGACTGGTGGGTGTTGGCTGGCAGTTTGCCCAGAGGCATCAGCAGCGATTGCTACGCGCGACTGATTGATATCATTCACAGCGCTGGCGGCCACACTTTGCTCGATGCCAGCGGTGAGGCATTGCGCCTCGGTTGTACTGCCGGGCCGACGGTGGTTAAACCCAATCTGGAAGAAGCTCGTGAATTGCTAGATAGTAGTGATCTGTCGTTTGCTCAGTGCATTACCCAGATACTTGCCTTGGGCCCGCAGCAGGTAGTGCTCTCGCTGGGCAAAGAGGGCGTGGCGTTTGGAGATCGCGACCATCAGGGAATTATTCCCAGCCCGGAAATTATTGAAAAAAATCCCACCGGTGCCGGTGATTCACTGGTGGCTGGCCTGGTGTATCGTCTGAGTCAGGGCGACAGCCTGACTGATGCGGTGCGCTTTGGGGCTGCCTGTGGTGCTGCCACTGCCAGTTTGCCAGGGACGCAGCTTGGCACTCCTGAATTGATTAATAAACTGTTGTCAGCACACCGTCCGCTTGAGTAGCGGTAGTAACACAAACCCATGGTCTTTAGTGGTACGACGACACCGTTTCCTGCTTCTTATCCGTCGTACCAACTTCCGGGTTTTGCGGAACCTGTTAATACGACACAATTAATCTGATTTCGAAAGGCTTTTTCGAAAGGCTTTATTGCTGGTCTATCCTCTTTCTATCTCTCTTCTTTTCTTGCGCGTCTTGCGCATTTTTTGAGTGTGGATAGGTTGCGCGATGTTGGTACGCCTGCAGCGACTTGGAAAGATTTTAGAGCCATTGATGTTGGTCATGGGGATCATCAGTCCTATGGCCACACTGCCCCAACTCTACAAGCTGTTTTTTTCCCACACGCAACACGCTGCCGGGCTATCCCTGGTCACATGGGTGCTGTATGCACTGATTACCTTGTTGTGGACGGTCTACGGCTTTTATCACAAAAACCCGGCAATCTGGGTGGGCAATGCCCTGAGTTTTCTGATGGACGCGGCCATGGCTGGTGGCATTTACTTTTATGCCGGTTTCGTTATTTAGCGGTCATTGCGCTGCCTGCGACTTGAATTCCCTGTTGTGAACCCTTATTGAGACTGGCACTGTTTTTTGCCCTATGGAGAGCGGTCATGAATCCAGGCCGAGCTGATGTGGAAGCGGCTATCCGCAGCTATCAGGACCCTTATCTGAACAATAACCTGCTTGATGCTGGCTGCCTTGAATCACTGACCATTGATGATGGTCGGGTTAATGTCCGTGTAGTGCTCGGTTATCCGGCTAAAGGCCTGTGTGCGAGCATTGGCCAGTTATTGGCTGGTAATATTGAAAAAGTTGCTGGCGTTCGGGCTGTCAATGTGGATGTCAGTTGGCGGGTTGAACCGGCACCTGTACAGGGTGAGTTGGAAGCCATGGCCGGAGTACGCAATATTATTGCTGTTGCTTCGGGTAAGGGCGGCGTGGGCAAATCCACCACAGCAGCCAATCTGGCTCTGGCCTTGGCGACTGATGGGGCGCGGGTAGGTATTCTGGATGCTGACATCTACGGCCCGAGTATGGGGCAGATGTTTGGTATTGCCGATGGCACGTATCCGGAAGTGAAAAATGACCGATTTTTTGTGCCCATTGACGCTCACGGCATTCAGGTGATGTCCATGGCATTTCTGGTTACGGAAGATACACCGGTAGTATGGCGTGGCCCGATGGTCAGTGGTGCCTTAATCCAGCTGTTAACGCAAACCATGTGGCATGACCTGGATTACCTGGTGATCGATCTGCCACCGGGTACCGGCGATATTCAACTGACGCTGGCCCAGAAGATTCCGGTTTCTGGCAGTGTGGTGGTGACTACACCGCAAGACCTGGCGCTGATCGATGCCCGCAAAGGGGTGGAGATGTTCCTGAAAGTGGGAGTGCCAGTGCTGGGAGTGGTGGAAAACATGGCCGTTCATATCTGCTCCAACTGCGGCCATAGCGAACATCTGTTCGGAGAAGGTGGCGGTAGTCGTATTGCGAAGCAGTTTGAGATTGACCTGCTCGGTTCATTGCCGCTGTCTATGACGATTCGTGAGCAGGCCGATGGCGGGACGCCGACGGTGATTGCCGAACCCGAATCTGACGTTGCCATGATCTATCGCGATATGGCCCGGCATATGGCTGCCCGGCTGTGGCTGCGACAGCAACAGGCGCCGACTGTTCCGTCTTTGTCGATTGTGGATGACTGATTATGGGCAGCTAGCCAGTGAAAGGGAGCTTGGCACTTCTACAAATCGCTGCAACTGGATCGGTTGTGGCGTTGATCACTTCAGTTGCTCGCTGAATTTTTTGATCCAAGTCAACATTTCCCCGTGAGGCAATGGGCATACTGCTTGCAATAGCATTAGGAGCCCGGGATATGAGTCATGACAACCCCCTGATGAACACAACCGCTGAACAGATCATGTGCCGGAACGTTATTACTGTACCGTCGGATTGGTCTGTGGAGCGGTTGGCCCGTTTTCTTACTGATAAATCCATCTCTGGTGCACCAGTGGTCAATAACGCTGGGCAGCTGGTTGGCGTGGTCTCGCTTTCAGATATTGTGCGTCAGGCCGGCACTGACTTGATGGACTTGTCCAAACGGGATGAGACGTTTTACAGCGAAGTAATCGATGAGGCGTTGTCCCCAGAGGAACAACTGGCTTTTCATACCCTGGTGGATCAGTCAGTGCTGGTGAATGACATCATGACGCCCATGGTGTTTGAGGTATCGCCGGAGACCCCGCTGTTTCAGGTGGCAGAAGCCATGGTCAAGGGGCGAATTCATCGGGTTATGGTGACTGATGGACAAAGTTTGAAAGGAATTATCAGTGCACTTGATCTGTTGAAGGTGATGACGCTCTGACAGTGGGCAAAACGTAATGGCTGTGCAAGCTGCACAGCCATTTATTGGGGTCACGGCGAAACTTTCATTTCCACTCGACGGTTGATCATGCGGCTTTCCTTGTCGTTGTTGCTGGCCGCAGGACTCTGCATACCTCTTCCTTCAGCCACAATGCGATCTTCATCAACTCCCCTGTACATCAGATAGGCTTTTACTGTCTGGGCACGGTTATTGGACAGATACTGGTTCACGTCGTCCGAACCGATGTTGCAGGTATAACCGGTCAGTTCGATCAGGTCTGAGCTACCTAGCTGTTCAACAAAATTATCCAGCAATACTTTTCCGTTCATATTCAGTTCATTGGAACCAAATTCAAAGAAAACGGTATCTGGCACAGGCTCCGTGACAGGGTAGGGCTGCTTGGCGTTCATGGTCACATTGTCGGCGAGGATATTGTCTGAGGGGTTGTCCATGATGTTGCCGTCACTTTCCAGCATGGCAATATCTACAGGCTTATTATCGTCACTTTCGATCAGGGGAGTGTCTGCAAATTTGCTCTTAACGCTTTTGCTGGTGGTGTCATTGCCGGTTGCTTCAGCCAGAAGATCAAAATAAACGTCGGTGTGTTTTCGGTTGTCCTTCGTGTACTTGGGAGGAGAGACTTCAACAGCTATATCGTTTGTTGGCATTGATGAGGTGGGCCATGGAGATTGAACCAGCTCTTCGCTGGATTGCATAACGCCACAGCCGCTCAACAGAACGACGGTGGCCAAGACTGCGGGAAGTTGCCTGAGCATGGTGAGTTCCATCCGTGGTGATGATTGAGTTCAATGCCCGAACCGGGCAGTTTTTTTACTGAGTGTATTTTTTTACTGAGTATAGTGGTGGCGACTTGCTGCACTTCGGTGGTTTTGCAGATTTCTTCTGGCGACTTTGGTAAGACTGATTTTTGACAGCAGGCCCATAGCAATACAGGCTCGTAGCAATAAATAGAACACCGAGACAGGTCACGGGTACAAACCAGAATGGTTAACCAGTTGGTTAGTGGTTCGGGCAGTGATTATTGGTAACTTCGAACGACCTAGAAATACTCTGCCACTGAGTGGCTGGCAAAATAATAGCTGGCAAAATAATAAAAAGTAATAAGTTTGGCAGCTGCTCGAATAAAGGGATGTAATTTATGAGTAATCCAATAATAGCCCAACCAACCGTTGCTGGAGACTCTGCGAGAAATGCTCACCGGTCCATTTGGTCAGATATTGGCCGTGTTGCTGGCAAGGCGCTCGCGTTTCCGTTTCGTACTGCATCCACGGCAGTCAATGCCGGTATTTTTAGTGCATATTATGTTTCGACCATAGCTGTTTCCGGACTGGTGCTTACTGGGAGTGCCTTGGCTGCTCCTGTGAGAATTGCGGTGAATCATGCGACCGGGAACAACCCTGGCAAAAGTTTGTCTGAGTACGTTATTTCACCAGCCAAAAAGACTTATAACTTCATCTCTCGCCTTTACCATGAGTTACCGGAACACGCTTCGGAAAAAATCTTTCTCGGGGTCACCGTTGGTGTTGTGGTTGGGTTAGCGATTGTGGCCATGTCAGAAGGTTCTGGCCCCTGTGGTACGTTTATCTACGTGGATGCGGGAAAAACCAACCATTACCATTACGGTTCATCAGGCCATGGTCAGGAGCATCAGAGCGACTCTGACAACGACTCTTACGTTTGCAGGTTATTGCGTGCGTACAAAATATCCACCGATATTGGCGCGGCACTTATGAACAAGACAACGCAACTGGTCAATGGTCATCAGTTGATTGATTGAGTGTTGCTGGCGCTGAAGCAGTTGCCACTCGAATGTGGCAACTGCATTGGCTATGAAAAGAAAACGACTTCAGATTTCAGTGATTGCCAGGGCTGCGGGTGTAAACGGCAAGTTCTGTGCCTGGGCGACGCACTCACAAGTCAGAAGACCCCGGCAAACGTTGAGTCCTTCCAGCAGGTATGGATTCTCCTCAAGTGCCTTGCGCGTGCCTTTGTTGGCGATTTGCAGCACATAGGGCAGCGTGGCGTTGTTCAGTGCCAGAGTAGATGTGCGAGCAACAGCACCAGGCATATTGGCCACGCAGTAGTGCACCACATCATCAACAATAAACGTCGGTTCGGCGTGGGTGGTGGCCACTGAGGTTTCAGCACAACCGCCCTGATCAATCGCCACATCGACGATCACTGAGCCAGGCTTCATCCGGCTGACCAGCTCGCGGGTGATCAGTTTGGGTGCCGCAGCACCGGGTAACAATACGCCACCAATCACCAGGTCAGCAGTAGCAACGTGCTGCTCAATGGCCTGCAAGGTGGAATAAACCGTGCGAATGCGGTTGCCGTATTGGGCATCCAGACGACGCAGGGCATCTACGGAACGATCAAGCACCAGCACATCGGCGCCCATGCCAACAGCCATGGCTGTGGCGTTCTGACCCACCACGCCCGCACCAATAATGACCACTTTGGCAGGTTCCACTCCCGGTACGCCACCGAGCAGAATACCGCGACCGGCCAGGGATTTTTCCAGACAGCGGGCACCGGCCTGGATGGACATACGTCCAGCCACTTCCGACATGGGGGCCAACAGAGGCAGGCGTCCCTGGGCATCGGTCACTGTTTCATAGGCGATACAGATAGCGCCGGAATCGATCAGATCCCGGGTCTGTGGTGCATCCGGTGCCAGGTGCAGATAGGTGAACAGGGTATGGTGCGGCTTGAGCATGGCGCGCTCAACAGCCTGGGGTTCCTTGACTTTGACAATCAGCTCGGCGACTGCAAAAACCTCCGCAGCCGTGGGTAGCACAGTGGCACCGGCTGCGAGGTAGTCCTCATCATAAAAGTCAACGCCGCTGCCAGCCTGCGTCTGAACAAATACTTCATGGCCGTTTTGTACCAGCTCTTTTACTGCTGCTGGCGTCAGGCCAACACGGTACTCATGATTTTTTATTTCCTTGGGAATACCTATCCGCATATGTTACTCCGTGATTACATCAACGTGGTTTATAACAATATTTAACATTATTTTTCGTGGTTTTATGTGTTGAATATCAGGTTTGTTTGGCTTTTTCTCCTAAAAAGTTTTTTGGCTTTATTTGTTTATTCTGTATTCAAAAAAGGTAAGCAAAATAGCAAGTTATGTTATTGACCAGGAATCTTTAACCACTGTGAAACGACACTGTTTCACAGCAGTTGGACCGCATTTATTCAGTTACGTTTCTATTTAGCCACGTTGCCAGCAACATTCAGCGCATCCCAGGTTCGGGCAAACGGTGGGGCATAACAGAAATCCAGGTAACCCAACTGTTCAGTGGTCATACCCGCTGAAATGGCCACGGCCAGGGCATCAGCCCGACCCACGACGCCTTTTTTGCCGAGAATTTCACCGCCCAGCAGCACATGGGTATCCGCGTGGTAAGTGAGTTTGATGGTAATGTCTTCCTGACCGGGATAATAATCGGTCTGGTTTTTGTCATGAATGATGGAGGATTTTGCCGGCACGCCATAGTTTTTGGCCGTTTGTTCACTAATGCCGGTGCAAGCCAGATCATAGTCGAGCACTTTCAGACAGGACGAACCAAGGAAGCCTTTCAGATAAGTTTCCTTGCCGGCCAGTTTATCGGCTAGCATACGGCCTTGCTTGTTGGCTACGGTGGCCAGGGGTAGGTAGACCGGCTTGTCGAGAACGAGATTGTGGGCAACGGCACAGTCACCGGCAGTGAAGACATTCGGGTCTTGGGTAGCACCAAACGGGTCGGCCAGCAGGGCGCCATTATCGGCTTTTGCCAGGTCGAACAGTTCGGTATTAGGACGAAAACCCAGGGCAAGCACAACGATGTCTGCCTCCATGGTGCCTTTGTCCGTCTCGACGCAGTAACCGCCCTGTTCCCGGTCACGGATGGCGCTGACACTACAATCGGTACGCAGGTCCGTATCGGATGCGCGAATGGCCTGTTCCACCACCTCGATTATTTCCGGACTGAACTGACGGCTCATTATATGAGGTTCGCGTTCAATCAAAGTGATTTGTTTGCCCAGCAGGTGAGCGCTATCAAACACCTCCAGCCCGATAAAACCTGCGCCAATAATGCAAACCTGTCGTTTATCGGGATCGTTCAGGGCAGTCCTCAGCGCCAGGCCGTCTTCCAGACTGGTCAGGGTAAAGACGTGGTCGGAGTTGTATTGGCCAAAATTCGGTACCACAGGGCGAGCACCGGTGCAGATGATCAACCGGTCGTAGGGAATCTGGCTTTCCTGACCGCGATGGCGCACGGTAACAAATTGCTCATTGCGGTCAACGGCGATCACCTCCGTTTCCAGACGCAGGTCGAGGCCGGATTCGATGGCCTGCTCCGGCGTTCTGGAGATCATCCGATCGAAGTCATCGAACAGGCCACCAACGAAATAGGGCAGCCCACAGCTGCCAAAGGAGATGTAGCTACGCCTTTCGATAACAGTGATGGTCTCGGCAGGCTGATTGCGCTTATACTTCGCGGCAAAACTCATTCCCGCTGCATTTGCGCCTATGACAACAACTTTCATGTCAATCCCCTGGAAAGGGCATCACTCGGGATGCCCGAAAAAAGTGCCTAAAGAGCCAGCTCAGCTTCCTTTGCGGCGTTAGTGGCCACATCAGCATTGTATTGCTGACTGTTCAGGGTGCCGTTCATCTTGGCCGTCACCACGCCGGAGAGCATGGAGTCGGAGATATTTAATGCGGTACGGGCCATATCGATCAAGGCTTCAATGGAGACCAGAATTGCCACTACAGTGATGTCCAGACCCATAATGGTCAGCACGGCCACGGCGGCAAAGGTGGCACCCCCACCGACGCCGGCAATGCCGAAGGAGGCGATGGCAATCACCGCAACCAGTTGGGCAATAAAGCTAAGGTCTACCGGTACGCCCATCACTTGGGCCGCCATGATGGCCAGCATGGCCGGATAGATGCCGGCACAGCCGTTTTGACCAATGCTGGTACCAAAGGTGGCCGCCATATTGGCAGTCTCTTCATCCACGCCCATTTGGCAAGTCTGGGTTTCCACATTCAGCGGAATAGCCGCCATACTGGAGCGTGAGCCAAAACCAAAGATCAGTACTGGCAGGATCTTTTTCATGAACTTGACCGGAGACAGACCAAACAGCCCGACCATGGTAAAGTGCACCACAAACATCACGCCGATGGCAACATAGCTGGCCACAATAAACCGACCCATATGAGCCAGGGCAAACAGATCATTGCTCATCATAAAGCTGGTCATCAGGGCGAACACGCCGTAGGGAGTCAGCTTGAGGATTTCCCGCACCATGGACAGCACCGCTTCTTTAGCGGCATTGATGAAGTCGATCAGGGACTTGACCTTCTCAGGCTTGCGGCGCTTGACCTGCAAGATGCTGTAGCCCAGGAACATGCCGAACAGCACGGTGGAGAGCGTTGACGTTCTCTGGGCACCGGTTAGCATGTCGAAGACATTGGTGGGAATGATCGACAAAGCCATACCAGCGAAGCCCTGGCTCTGCATGCTCGCCTGCGTGGACAACACTGCCTGGTCTCTGGCCGCTACTGCACCGCCAGAGCCGGCAGAGTTGACCAGCGCATTGGCATCAACACCAAACAGATAAATGGCAGCAATACCAACAACGGCAGAGATAGCAACGGTCAAGAGCAGCAGACCGATGACTTTGGGGGCGATTTTCGACAAGGCACCCCCGCCGCCATCAACATTCATGATGGATGCCGTCATGGCAGCAAACACCAGCGGGATAACGATCATCTGCAACAGGCGCACATAGCCTTTGCCAAAGACTGAAATCAGTTCGGCAAAAGCGGCGGTATCAGGGCTTTGGAAACCAAAGAACAGCTGGATAGCACCGCCAAAAGCCAGACCGCCGCCCAATGCACTGAGCACCCGGAAGTTAAAGCTTTTTTTCTGCTTCTTGAAGCGGTTCAGCAGTGCATAAAAGGCAAAAAATAAAATGCCAAGTACAATAAACGAAATACTCATGAATCCTCCCACACGTGGTAAGTAGTCATTACCAGGTGCCTAGATGCTTGCCGAAAGAAAAAATATATGCCTCCGCTATGGGTAATGATGGAAAAAACTGCTGGTAAAAATTTTTCCCATAATAGCAACTGGACAATATTTGATCAGTAAGTAGCTTTCCCTTGAAAAGATAAAAAATAACCAAAATATTGCTGTTATTAGTGGTTACACTGAAGCGCCATAATTGATACCACAATCGATCTTACGTTTTTTTGATTTAGCGCAGTTCAATCATGAGAGCCGATTGTTAACGTTTGTGAAAGTCAGCATGGCAGGTGTTGCCGTTTTTTTGTCCACCTTCAGTTCTCCCGGCTATTGCCAGGGATTTTCAACGAGATTACAGGTTCCATGCGAGAAAAACTTGCCCCCTACGATGCCATTATTTTCGATATGGATGGCACGCTAATCGACTCCATGCCCAGCCATCTTGACGCATGGCAAAAGACCTCGGAGCAATACGGCTTTCCCTATGACCGGCCGTGGCATCACTCATTAGGCGGTGTCTCCACCATGCGCACGGTTGAGTTGATCAACGAACGCTACCAGCTGGCACTGGACCCTGCCACCGTGGCTCGGACCAAGAGCCAGCTGTGGCACGACCTTTATGATGGCCCGGTATTGATTGATGCCACGTATGACGTGTTCCAGCAGTGTGAAGGGCATAAAAAGCTGGCAGTAGGTACCGGTGCCACCCGGACGCATGCCGAGGAGCAACTTGCTTTTGTTGGCTTGCTTGATCGGCTCGATACGCTGGTCAGTGCCACTGACGTTGAGTACGGTAAGCCCCACCCACAAACCTTTTTGACGGCTGCCGCCCGGTTAGGAGTGGCACCCGAACGTTGCCTGGTATTTGAAGATACCGAAATTGGTCGCCAGGCGGCCACGGCAGCAGACATGGATTGTGTGATGGTGGTCGACGGCCAGCTGCGCTGGCCAGAGTGATCACTTTTTAATACTTTTTAATGATCAGTTCCATGCCAGCCAATCCTGGTTATGGCAGGGCTGTTTTGCGGTCACATACTTATGTCTTTACTCAAAAAAGCAATGGCGTCACTGTCCATCGGTGCTGCCACGGTAGATGCCGTTTTGGAACAACCGGAACTGGTGCCTGGCCAACGGGTGGATTTTACCATTCGGGTCAAGGGTGGGGCTGCCGCGCAACAGATTGACAATATCTACCTCAGTATCTGTTGCCAGTATTTTGCCGAGCGAGAAAAGCCCAGGGGGGAAGACGGAGAAGCCACTGAAAAGGTGAAACACGTCTACCCGCTGATCCATTGGGCCCTCCCTGACATGTTCATTATTGCGCCTGATGAGGAGCGCATCTTCAATGCCAGTTTCGTGCTGCCCTACAACACCCCCATTAGCCTGGGGGAAGGCAAGGTCTGGCTGAAAACCGGACTGGATATCCAGTTTGCCATCGACCCGTTCGATACTGACCTGCTGGTGGTCAGGCCTGATGCCATGATGGCCGGCTTGTTTGAAGCCATGACGCAGGCCGGTTTGCAATTGCGTTACGTGGAGTGTGAAGCGGCCCAGGGTTTTGCCTTGCCGTTTGTCCAGGAGTTTGAGTTTGTGCCAGTATCCGGAACATTTCTGGGACGCTGGAAGGAGCTGGAAATTATCGCCTGGCGCGATGAGCAGCAACTGAACCTGTGGTTTGCCGTAGATCGGCTGCGCCGTGGCTTTCAGGGGATGCTATCCGGGCTGTTGGATCGGGGCGAGCTGAAGCGTTACCTGGCTATTCCGGTAACTACTGCGCCAGATGAAGCCGGTAGGCAGGTGCTGGCCTTTCTAGACCAAAGCACCTGAAAGGTAGCCCGTTTTCAGCTGTCGGGCTCGTCAGTATTCAGCAACTCCTCGGCATCGGCCCGGGGATCGATTTGAGCCACGACGGGCGTGGTGCGTGGTACCGGAATAAAGGGTTGCTCATCGCTGGTGTAGATGGCCGGCCGGTAAGCCATACGAATCAGGAAGAACAGACTCGTGGCTCCCATAATAGTGATGAAGTAAAACATCAGCCCTTCATCAATATGCTCCATAAACAGCGAAGCGATGACCGGACCGATACAGGCGCCAAAGCTGTAGGCCAGCAGCAGCCCCTGGGTACCAGCGATGATATCGTCCGGGTGCATATGGTCGCAGCCATGGCTGATGGCCAGTGGGTAGAGGGTGAAGGTAGCACCGCCAAACAGAAACAGCAGCGGGTAATACAACCAGCTGTTGTGGGCGGTAACGATCAGGCCAAAGCACACAGCACAACCAGCCAGCGTCACCAGAATAAGCATTTTGCGCCGATCAACAATGTCCGACAGGTAACCCACCGGAAATTGCAATGCCATGCCGCCAATCATGGTAACGGCCAGAAACAGGGAAACGATGTGGTCATCGTTGTTACTGAGGTCGGCCAGATAAATGGGCAACATGGAGTACAGGCCACCAAGAACCAGACCACCGGCAAAACAACCAAGTACCCCGGATGGGGTCAGCTGCAACAGTTTGCGAAAACCCAGGGTGGAAGCTACCTGGATTTCCGGCGTAGGGATGCGCGTCATGGCCGGTGGAAAAATCGATAACGAGAGCAAAATGCCAATCAGAATGAATGGGGTCATGCTGGTGCTGTCGAGAAAGCCAACAAATAGCTGGCCAATGGCGTTGGCACCGTACAGCGACACCATATAAAAAGAGAGTACCCGACCCCGGTTGGTGGCATCGCTCTCACACAACAGCCAGGATTCAACCACCACAAAAATACCGGCCACTGCCATGCCATTTAAAAAGCGCAATATCAGCCAGCTGGTGGTGTTTTCCGACAGGGCAAGGCTTAGCACAGTGGCACACAGCAGGGCCATAAAGCAGGCAAATGAGCGAATATGACCAACCCGGACCACAATGCTTTCAGAGCGAAAAGAGCCGGCCAGCAAACCCAGGTAATACACAGTACCCATCAGGCCGGCTAAAAAGTCATTGCCATCTACCGCGTTGATTCGCAAAGGAACCAGCGTCGTCAGGTAGCCACTGGCCAAAGCGAAAATAAACATGCCAGACAGTGGCGCTGCAAAACGTGTCATAGTTTGTAGCCCGATAACGGTGTCAAATATTGAGAGGGTGTGCTCATCTCCAGCTACTATCGGCCCGGCTGGCAAACGAGACAGAGACAACAGGCCGGTCAGGTGCTTATCCGGAAGAACTCCGGTTTGCTACCTGAACCCGGATTCGGTATTGCTGAACCAATACCAAGTGTACTGTGAATTACCGACCGCTGATGCTCGAAAAGACCCACAAGGGCGGCAGGCGTACATCACAGTTTCGTGTAGGTCGTATGGCTTGCAGGCTCTCCAAGAGCGCCAGTCGACCAGCGGGAATAGTAATCGCAAAAACTGCGGTTATCCAGCGGCATTAAAAGCGAGTTCGGTCAATCAAAATACCAAAGAGTTCTACATAACCCGGTTCCTCGATCTTGAGGAAAAGCGAACGCTATGCCCAGGAATGGCGTCCAGAGCTGGCAGAAAGGCTAAATCAATAACGGCTTACTGGAAGGTTTGGACTCAGTGATCCAGACGACTAAGCGAATAGCTGAAGGTGTATTCACAGCCACAGATGTGTACCACCACTGAGTTTGTTAAATTGCGCCGCCGCGCCTGACTCGCCTAAGAAGTGCGAACAATAATGTCCTGATTTTGACCATAAAAGTTCACCAGTCGCTTGACGCGCGGCCGTCCACAGGCCATGCGGTGACGATTGGTATCGCGCAAGCTGTACACGCAGCCGCAGTACTCTTGCTGATAAAACGCTTCCTGCCGAGCCAGTTCGATCATCCTCTGGCTACCACCGCACTTGCGCCAGTTATACGTCCAGTAAACGACACCCTGGTAATGATCAGCGGCGCGTACACCGCAGTCATTGATCTGGTTCATGTCCTTCCAGCGGGAGATGCCCAGCGTGCTGGAAATCACCGAAAAACCGTGCTCAAAGGCGTACAGTGCTGTGCGCTCAAAGCGCATATCAAAGCAGACTGTGCAGCGTTGCCCACGTTCCGGCTCGTTTTCCAGTCCTTTGGTGCGGGCAAACCAGTTATCCGTGTCATAGTCGGCATCAATAAAAGGCAAAGCAAGTTTGTCGCAGAAGCGTTTGTTTTCCTCCTTGCGCAGCTCATACTCTTCAGTCGGGTGAATATTGGGGTTATAAAAAAACACCGTCTGTTCAATGCCTGACGCTTTGATGGCCTCCATCACTTCGCCCGCACATGGCGCACAGCAGGAGTGCAGCAACACCTTGTCAGTATGGTCAGGCGTAGTCAGGGTCGGGCGTTGGTAGTGATTCAGGGAGAGTGGATGATGGTTCATGACAACCCCACCTAATGACTTGGGTAACGAAAAAGTGTAGAAGAACCTCCCAATAAAGACCCAATGAATCTGGATAGTTATTGAAAATGGTCGTTGAATCTATTTCGTCGCTGGAGCGGCCGGTGCCCGTCCAGCCAGTCCACACTGAGTGGCTGACCCGGGCCGGTGTCACGCTGGATATGCTGCGCCTGGATGAGCTGGACGCTGAGATCAGTGGCAACAAGTGGTACAAACTCAAGCACAATCTTGTTCACGCGCAGGCCCAAGGCAAAACAACCGTTCTCAGTTTTGGCGGTGCCTGGTCCAACCATATTCACGCCCTGGCCGCAGCAGGGCCGCGCTTTGGCATGGCCACCGTCGGGGTGATTCGTGGTGAACCGTCTGCCGGACTGACAGCCACATTAACTGATGCCCAACGGTGGGGCATGCAGTTGCAATACCTGAGCAGAGCTGACTATCGACGCAAAAATGATCCTGAGCTGATCGCCCGATTGCTGGCAGAGTCTGGTCTGTCGGCAGAGCAGGTGCACATTGTGCCCGAAGGCGGCAGTAATCTCCTAGGAGTGGCTGGCTGTCGGGATATTCTGGGCGCCGGTGCCGTATCGCCCACAGATTATGATGAAATCTGGCTGGCCTGTGGCACTGGGGCTACGTTGGCAGGCATTGCCCTGACGGCGTCGGAAATGATGCCCGACACGCCAGCTAAAAAAGTGATCAAAGGCGTGGCAGTTCTCAAGGGAGCCGATTTTCTGCGTGCTGATATTGACCGGCACACGCAGCAGGCATTAGCAAACTGGACGTTGCTGAGCGACTATCACCATGGCGGCTATGCCCGAACAACCGGGGAGCTGCGGTTATTGATCACCTCGTTCGAGCAGGAAACCGGCATCCTCCTGGACCCGGTGTATACCGGCAAAGTGCTGTTTGCCCTGAAAGATTCGCTCAGGACAAATGCTGCTGCTTATCGGGCAAAACGCCTGTTGATGGTGCATACCGGCGGCCTGCAAGGACGACGGGGAATGGCTATCTAAGAAAACTGTCGTACGACAATCATCAGGCTTTTTTCAGGCTTTTTTCAGATATTTGGTCAACAGGACAATACGCACACCGTTCACTCGACCTTCAATCTGTTCAGGATTGCTGGTCAGGGCGATGTTACGCACCGCTGTGCCACGCTTGGCGGTAAAGCCTGCGCCTTTTACCGGCAAGTCCTTGATCAGCGTTACGGTATCGCCAGTGCTCAGCACACTGCCATTGCTGTCCAGCGTCGGAGCGTCAGATTCGTCGCTGCTTTCTATCCCAGCATCCACACCAGCATCTGCCCATTGTCGTGTTTCATCGTCCAGATACATCATGTCGAGCAAGTCCCGCGCCCAGTCTTCGCTGGTCAGACGGCTCAGCATCCGAAAGGCCATCACCTGCACGGCAGGCACCTGGCTCCACATGCTGTCGTTCAGGCAGCGCCAGTGGTTGGCATTGACGGTATGGGATTGAGTGATCTGGCCATGGCATTGCTGGCAGATCAAGACGCACTGGTCAGGGTCGCTAGTATCACTGGCTGGAGCTACGGCAAAAACATGCAGATCGTCTGTGGCGCTGCACAGTTCGCAATGTGCGCCGCTGCGCTGCAGCAAATTCTGTTCGGTTGTCATGGGGGGAATACCAATTTGCGGGGGACGTATTATGCCGTCATTTTGCCCGGACTCCAAGAACGTCCCATTTAGCGGCTTTGTCGAGCAACTTGTAATGCTCTGTCAGGCCAGTCATCCGGCACCACAAACAAGTGCAACTGTTTACCCGCTTCATCCAGTGTCCGAATGTATACCGGTTGACTGGTAAGGCGTTGCAACAGATTTTCCCGATTAATATAGGGGCTGTCAGGCCAGTGGTTCAGCCATTGGCATTTATCGGGAATCTGGTAGCTCAGTGTCGTGTTTCGGGTGCTTGCCACCAGTTGGCTGGTGGTCAGCCAGTGGCCGCGCCAATGGTGGGGATTGCAGCCTTGCGGTGCTGGAAACGGGTTTGTCCAATCGAGATGATCAATGTCGTTCAGTATCAAACGTCTATTGTCGTTTAATAGCGGATAGAACAGTCGTCCCTGAAGCAGAATTTCTTTCTTGACCGGCCAGCGAATGCCCTGTGCCTGTAGCGTTTTTCGCCCGGCACTGGTATCGCTCAGAATGGCCTGGTGATGCAGCAGGCGCGTCATTTTCCAGTCCAGCCGGTCTCTCAGTCCGGGGCCAACCCACTGACACCAGGCATCGGGGTGGTGATCACATCCCGGCACGCCCAGGTAAAATTTCACCGCCAATTCGCGGTGAAAAATCTGCCCATAGCATTGATACAGCAGATCATATTCGCCTACTGTCACCTGCTGATCGTTATTAACCTGCAAGTTGGCAGCCAGCACACGGGTTTGCTCCAGTTGGTTCAATAGGAACTGCCACAGGGTTTCATAAAAAATGCCCAGCAGCGGATTATTTTTCTCTTGAATTCGGGCAATCAGACTGGCCAATGGTAGGTTGTCAGTGGGCACCGGTTGAGTATTTGCTGGCAAGGGATGGTCTAAACACAATGGGTTCGCCTGGCGCTGAAACAGTGGCGGATTGTTCTGAATCCACAACAGCGCCTGCTGCAATGTCTTTTGTTTGTTGCACTGGTGATGCAATGTGGTGCACGCTCTGGTGTAATAATCCGGCTATGACTGGCTTATACTAACCCACAATCCAAGGCGACAACACTGAGTTTATGGAACACTTCAAAACCGTCGGAGTAACTGGCCGCCAGGGACGCGCCCAGGTGGTGGATACTCTGGCGCATCTGGCCACTTTTTTGCAGCAGCGGGGTATCACTGTCCTGCTCGATGAACAGCTGGACAACCTGCTGCCCGAGCATTCATTCGCCCGAGTCAACCTTGAACAGATGGGTCCGCAGTGTGATCTGCTGATAGTCGTCGGTGGCGATGGCAGCATGCTTGGCGCTGCAAGAATGCTGGCGCAGCACAACATTCCGGTGATTGGCATCAATCGCGGCCGCCTGGGTTTTCTCACCGATATCTCACCGGATGAACTGGAAGAGCAATTAACCGAAGTGCTCGACGGACGTTATCTGGCCGAGAGTCGTTTTTTACTGGAAGCCAGAGTCCGGCGCCAGGGCAAAGTGATCGGGCAGGGCGATGCACTCAACGATGTGGTGCTGCATCCCGGGCAGTCCACCCGCATTATCGAGTTTGAACTCTACATTGACGGGCAATTTGTTTACCAACAACGGGCGGACGGCCTGATCATTGCCACACCCACCGGCTCCACGGCCTATGCGCTCTCCGGCGGCGGCCCGATCATGCACCCCAGGCTTGATGCCATTGTGCTGGTGCCCATGTACCCGCACATGCTCACCAATCGCCCGCTGGTGGTGGATGGTGACAGTGAGCTGAAGCTGGTGATTCGCCCGGAAAACACCATTTGTCCGCAGGTGAGCTGTGACGGACAGATTCACATCACCTCTGCGCCCGGCGATGAAATCACCATCCATAAAAAGTCTCGCAGCCTGAAGCTGCTGCACCCGCTGAATCATAATTTTTACGAATCCTGTCGCTCCAAACTGCGTTGGAATTACCAGGAAGAGCGCTGTTAATTACCAGAGAAAGGACTTTATTACACGCTATGCACAGGGCACTGGAACTACCCGGGAATGTCGATCTGAGCGATTTTTCCTGGTTTTTGCATAGGCGGGGCATTCCCCACAGGATTACCGAAGAGTCGGGCAAACAGGTACTTTGGACCATCAGTGCCGAGGAGTCAGACATCATCGTTAATCTTTATCAACAGTGGTCTGCTGGCACGCTGGATCTCCCCACTGCGCCGCCGCGCCGTGGCCTGGATCCCGGCGGGATGCTCCGCCATATCCCCTGGCGACAGATGCCAGTCACCACGTTGTCTATTTTTGCCTGTTTGCTGGTGGCGCTGATCACCCGGGGCGGCGATGACTGGCAGACCACAGCCTGGTTCTCCTTTGTGCCATTTGAGGTGGTCGATGGTTACATCTATTTTGGCAATTTCACCTTAGGGATGGAGCATGGGCAGTACTGGCGTGTGCTGAGTCCGGTCCTGCTGCATTTTGGCCTGTCTCACCTGGCCTTTAATATGCTCGGTCTTTATATTTTCGGTGGGCGTCTGGAGCAATATCAGGGCAGTTGGAACCTGTTGGTTATCATTTTGTTTACTGCTGTGGTCTCCAACTTATCCCAGTATTTCTGGGGCGGCAATGTGGCGATTTTTGGTGGTTTTTCCGGTGTCGTTTATGGTCTGATGGGTTATTGCATGGTACGGGAAAAAGTTGATCGTCACTGGCAATTTGGTCTGCCGTCCATATATTACGGCGTGATGCTGGCGTGGCTGGTTATTGGTTTCACCGGCGTGCTGGGCAGCATCGGTTTTGGCAATATGGCCAATGCCGCCCATGTCGGGGGTCTGCTGGCTGGCGCTCTGCTCGGGGCCGTGGCCGGGCTGTCAGGGAGAAAAGACCATGCGGCTTGATACCTTTTTGCAGCACATGACGCCGACTATCCATCAGACTCTGCGAACGGCGCTGGAAATTGGCAAATGGCCTGATGGCCGTCCGCTGACTAATCAGGAGCGCGAAGCCAGTTTGCAGGCAGTGATCGTCTACGAACACGACAACTTGCCGGAGTCTGAGCGAGTTGGGTTTATGCCAGCCAAATGCCCGTCGTCAGTAAAAGACACTGCTGATAGCGCAGCCACCATCTTTCGCTGCAAAAAATGAATACCATATTTACAATACTAATGTCGTATATATTCACAACGCTGATTCAAGAGTGCTGCTGTGACTGAACATATCCAATCTACAAGTGCTCTAACCGGAGCGCTGGGCAAAATGCATGCGCAACTGTCGAGCGACCAGCCGGTCAGCTACCAGTTGCCCGTCGGTGAGCAGTTGTTGCCGCTGAATGAATTGCTCGGTCGTCGGTTATCCATGGAATACCTCGGTGAGATCCACTGTTGTCACTGCGGGCGCAAAACCAAAAAAAGTTTCAATCAGGGCTACTGTTATCCTTGCTTTCGCAAACTGCCCCAGTGCGATAGCTGTATCGTCAGCCCAGAGAAATGCCATTACCATCAGGGCACGTGTCGCGACCCTGCCTGGGGTGAGCAATTCTGTATGACGGAACACGTCGTCTATCTCGCCAACTCATCGGGCTTGAAAGTGGGCATTACCCGCGCTACGCAGGTGCCCACCCGCTGGATTGACCAGGGTGCGAGCCAGGCTATGGCTTTTATCCGCGTTGCTACCCGACAGCAGTCCGGTTTGCTGGAAGTGTTGTTCAAGGAATTTATCAACGACCGGACCAACTGGCGCGCCATGCTCAAGGGGCCGGCAGAACCGCTGGATTTGCCGGCCAGTGCCCAGGAGTTGCTGGCCATGAACGCCAGTCGTATAACCGAACTGCAAGAGCAGTTTGGTATCCAGGCCATTCAGCCGGATGAAACCAGAACTGTGCTGGCGATTGACTACCCGGTGCTGGAATACCCGGTCAAGGTCATCTCTCAATCGTTTGACAAACAGGCATTGATCGAGGGCACGCTCCTGGGCATTAAAGGTCAATACCTGTTGCTGGATACCGGCGTCATCAATATTCGCAAACACTCCGCCTACCAGGTGCGAGTGACAGCTTACTGATTCGCAACAAACAATATCAGGATCCATACCATGCAAGACTCCCAACCCAAAGCCATCTACCTGAAAGATTACCGGGCACCAGACTACTGGATTGACCACACCGACCTTAACGTGGATCTCTACGAAGACCATGCCCTGGTAACTGGCACACTCAGTATCCGGCACAATCCCGACCATCCGTCAACTGATTTGCCCGAGCTGGTGCTGGTGGGAGATGACTTGGAGTTGTTGGCGGTTGAACTGGACAATCAGCCTTTTGCCGATTTTCAGCTGGTTAATGGCCAGCTGACATTAACGGCACCTGGTCAGAATTTCGTGCTGAAAACCGTAAGTCGTATTCGCCCCCAGGACAACACCTCGCTGGAAGGGTTATATAAGTCCAACGGCATGTTTTGTACCCAGTGCGAGGCAGAAGGCTTTCGCAAGATCACCTGGTATCTGGACCGCCCGGATGTGATGTCCCGCTTTACCACGCGCATTACTGCTGACAAGTCTGCCTATCCGGTGTTGCTCTCCAACGGTAACGATGTCGAGCGCGGCGAGCTGGACGACGGTCGTCATTTTGTTACCTGGGAAGACCCATTCAAAAAGCCCAGCTACTTGTTTGCTCTGGTGGCCGGTGATTTGCAATATGTGGAAGATCACTTCATCACCATGAGTGGTCGTCAGGTGACGTTGCGTATCTTTACCGAGGCGCACAACATTGACCAGTGCGACCACGCCATGAACTCCCTGAAAAAGTCCATGCGCTGGGATGAAGAGGTTTATGGGCGCGAATACGACCTGGATATTTTCATGATTGTCGCCGTGGACCACTTCAATATGGGGGCCATGGAAAACAAAGGGCTGAATATCTTTAACTCCGCCTGCGTACTGGCCAGCCCGGCAACTGCCACCGATGACCGTTTTCAGCGCGTGGAGGCCATTGTCGCCCACGAATACTTCCATAACTGGTCTGGCAACCGGGTCACTTGTCGGGACTGGTTCCAGCTCAGTCTGAAAGAGGGGTTCACGGTATTTCGTGACTCAGAGTTTTCCGCTGACATGAACTCCCGAGGCGTCAAACGCATCGAAGATGTTACGGTTTTGCGTACTGCCCAGTTTGCTGAAGATGCTGGCCCCATGGCACACCCTGTACGTCCTGAGTCGTTTATTGAGATAGCTAACTTTTACACTGTGACCGTCTATGAAAAAGGCGCTGAAGTGGTGCGGATGATCCACGGCTTGCTTGGGGCAGAGGATTTTCGCCAAGGTTCTGACCTGTACTTTGAGCGTCATGATGGCCAGGCGGTCACCTGCGAAGACTTTATCAAAGCCATGGAAGATGCCTCCGGACGCGACCTGCAACAGTTTCGCCGCTGGTATAGTCAGGCTGGTACGCCGGTGTTGACGATCAGTGATGAGTACGATGAACAACAGAAGCAGTATCGTCTCACAGTTGAGCAGTCTTGTCCGGCCACACCGGGCCAGAAAGAGAAGCTGCCATTTCATATTCCGCTGCGTATTGGCCTGCTTGACGCAGAAGGGGAGGATATGGTGCTCAATGGTGCCGGCGATACTGAACAGGTGTTGGATGTTACCAAAGTGCAGGAAACCTTTGTTTTCGACTCCATAGAAGAACGACCATTGCCATCTTTACTGCGTGGTTTCTCAGCCCCGGTGCGAGTGAAGTACAACTACACTCGTGATGACCTGCTGTTTTTGATGGAACACGACAGTGACCACTTTAACCGTTGGGACGCCTGCCAGCGTCTGGCCAGTGGCGTTATCGACGAGATGGTGGCAGCCATGGAGCAGGGGCGCGAGTGCACTCCCGATGAGCGCTTGATCCACGCCTTTGGCACCATCATCAGTGATACCACCATAGACCTGGCCGTCAAGGCCAAAATGCTGGTATTGCCCTCTGAGGCTGCGCTGGCAGAACAGGCTGTGGAAGTGTATCCGCAGTTTATTCACCAGGCACGTCAGCAAGTGAAGCACGCCATTGCTTCAGCTCATCGCCAGGCGCTGGTAGCGCTGTGGCAATCTCTGGATACCGATAAACCGTACCGCCCCGAAGCGGACGATATTGCCGAGCGCGCGCTGAAAAATATCTGCCTCTCTTACCTCTCTGGTCTGGACGACAAGGCGCTGCTAAGCCTGGCAGAACAGCAATACGATGACGCTGGCAATATGACCGACCGTTTCTCTGCGCTGTCGTCTATTGTCAATGCTGGCCATCAGGATCGTGCTCTTGTCGCACGAGTGTTGGCTGACTTTCTGGCCCGTTATCGTGACGATACCAATGTGATGGATCAGTGGTTGTTGGTGCAGGCAGCCAGCCCGACACTGGGTACTCTGGAACATATCCTATCGCTGATGCAGCACGAGGTGTTTGATGCCAGCAGCCCCAACAAACTGCGCTCCGTATTGGGTGGTTTTGCCAGCAATATGAAGCAGTTTCACTGCATTGATGGTCAGGGCTATGAGTTTCTGATCGATCAGTTGCTGATTCTGGACAAGAAAAATCCGCAAATTGCTGCACGACTACTGACGCCATTGACTCGCTGGCGCAAGTTTGAGCCTGGCAGCCGCGAGCGGATGCGTAAGGCGCTGGAGCGAATCAAGGCTGCACCGGGATTATCTGCCGATGTTTTTGAGGTAGTGACCAAGAGCCTCTAGTACTCTGGTTGGCAGGCGTTTTGACCGTGGCTGTGGCACTGGCAATGACTCGTGTCAGAAGAAAGTGCAGGAAGCGACAGAAAAGGAGAGGAAGTGCACAGTTAGGGTTATTGCCAGCAGGGCTCATCCGGTGGGGCTCCACCGGATGGCTGTTTTTGGCTCACCTTTGGCTCAATTTGGTAAACACCTAAAGTTCAGTGACTTCAAATTCATTCGGCGGTGCAGCGGGAGACTGCTGCGTAGCTCCATTATTATTACCGCCGCTACGGTCAAGGAAAACGGCTCTGCGGGCTAGCGGGAGCCATTGGCCGGCTCTTCTTGGAGAGGGAAAGACCGGTTGGTTATTTGCCCCTCCCGAACTGCCTGGCATTTGTGCTGGAGAAGCCTCATAGAATGGCCTTGGAATCGGTTGCCGTTGCCTGGGGAGCGGGGGATTCATATAGGCTACCTTGGGGATTGGCAACCCAGAGGATGGTGTGGGGGTCACAGGAGCGCCGCTTTTCAAGGCTTGGTACTTTGTGCTGAAACTCTGGAAATCCACCCCACCATTATTATTTGCGCCTTTCTCGTTCTCATCAAAGGGCCGACTTGAATGCTCGTGAGTACGCACCTCTACTTCGCGTGAGAAGTGTATGTGTCGACCACCGTTGTAATCAGACGAGCGAGGTGATGTCTTTAGTATGCCTTTAGGGGGTGACGATGCTGCACGCCTCTGTTCTGCGGCGGTGGCACCACGAGTACCACTACTACTGGCTGGGCTGCCTGCTCTTCTGCTGCTTCTGTCACTTCTGCTGTTTCCTTGTTCCGTAGGAGGCCTATTGACTCTACTGCCGCTTCCGTGTCCAGAAGCACCACTGCTTCTGTCACTTCTGCTGCTTCGGCCACTTCTGCTGCTTCGGCCACTACTATGTGCAGCAACGCTACTTCCGCCGCTCGCTCGCCTGCCATTTTGGTTTGAGGGAGGAACAAAAACGCCATTGCCCGGCCCAAGGCCAGCAGCAAGCACACGGCTGCGGATACCACCTGACGCATTAGCAGCACCGCCTCTGCCACCAATACCAGGAATGGGTGAGGGAATAAAAGGACTATTTGACGAGCCAGAAGCCCTAATCAACAGACGACTGGCAGCGGCTCGCATGGGACTTTGGCCTAATGGGTTAGGAGTGGGCATGCTGCCAGCGCCCTGAGGACCAGTGTGCTCGCCCAAAAAACGACTGGTCTGGGCATGACGAATACCCGCGGCTGCGTTGGCACCGGAACTTGCCGCCCTGCTTGCGCGGCTGGTCGATTGAAAAAGCCTACTGAATATACCGTACATACTAAACTATTTTCTCCCGTTGAAAGTAACGGACAGGTGTAGTTTTGCTTGCCACCTTTCCACGCTTCGGGTTCGGCTCAAACTTCGACAACCTGTTATTCAGGTGCTGATCAAGCGCAGCAACGTTTCTTCGCTTACCCACTGGCTCAGGATTTATTACCGGCTATTGCCATAAGAAATGGTGTGGCATTTTTTATGCATATTGCGGTGATGTTCGCACCATTTCACAAACTCTGAATGATTACGAGGGTAATTAATGTCCCCAATGTTAGGTAGAACGTATAACTGCTTATTTTTTCGTGGTTGTTCAGGTTTTTTGCCAGGGTTTTTGTGGCTTTTGATATTTTTGGTGGTAGTTACGACGGTTTATTGGGGAAAATCGATGCTCACACAGACCTTATTGGAGCTTTCGCGATATGCACAGAATTTGATCGGTGTTTCGCATGGGGAGTTTGGTGCTTTTTATTATTTTTTTGTGCACTCGCGGGTATAGGGAAGAATCGCTCTATTCTAACCAGAATACGATCGGCCTTTATATCCTCTATATCCTCGAATGCATGCTTATAATTCAGTTGTCTGACACGCTCGCCTCAGTTGGCATCCGCAATATGTTTGGCCAGCTTGGAATTTTTGCACATTCCTGTCACATTCAATGACTAATCGCCGTACAACGACTTGTACTTTTCGGCGGCTTCCTTAGAGAACAACTCTGGAAAACTCCGCCAGAGATACGTAATAATCATCTCAACAAAGATTGCTCTCATCTCCTCTCTTAATTGTGGGAAGAAAGTTGATAGTGGTACTGTGACGTGCAATTTATCGGTACTGCTGTCGAATAACTCATCGTTAAGCAGAATCTTGGTCCCCTCACTGTTGAGAACAATACCATCAATCAGTGCTGGAATAAGATTGGCAAAGATAAATGCTGCCTTTTCACTGTCGGCAAAAATGTCACCACTAAGCTCAAGACTGATCGTATTAAAATAGTGATTGGTAATCGCCAGTGTTTTATCGTACAGGTCAGCAGTGATGTCAGCGTTCTCTTTAAAACGTTTCACTTGTTCAACACTTAACATGCTACACGCTCCTTTCTTAACCGCTGGAGGAATTGACCGCTGAAGGGTTTGGTTATTCTATGCTGGCTTCAAGCCGTGATGGATCGTGAAAAACCACAGAAAGACAGAAAGTATGCTCAAGCTTCCATCCATGATCCCCGCACTCGCGGGGCAGATTAGTTATGCTCGGCATGGGTCGCCAGAAGCTCCCACCATAGCCGCTTGGCGGCTTGGTGGTGGGAGTATGTCACAGTTGAGTGGATTCCTCAGGGCTTCCAGCGGCTTCAGCGCCCATAGCGGCAGTGGTAGTTGAGGATGAGGAGCTGTTATCTGTGTTATTTTCTGGGGGCGTCACTGAACCATCCGCGTTTCGCTGGTAGAAAATTGTTCTTGCCAGTACCGGTGGAGGCGCTGAAGGTGACGACGGTTTGGGTACTCTGGGCGCTGCCACCGGTGGTTGTTTACCCGTACTACCCGGCAAGCCGATGCCTGAAGCGGCAAGAGATTGAGTTGTACCCGACGCTGGGCCAGGCGCAGTTGTTGTCACTTTCGGGCGTGGAATAGTGAAAGGTCCGTTCGACTGAGTTGTCACTTGCGGACGCGGAATCTTGAAGGGTGTCGCAGCCGAGGCAGCTTGCCGCTCAAGTCGTCTCCTTACCCTATCGCCTTTTTTTGTGTTCGCCTCGCCACTATTCGCGGCGGTGTTGGCTTTTGTTTCAGCAGACTGGGCGCGTCGAGCCTCCGCCATGGCCCGGGCATACTTTCCTGGCGAAAGGTTTTCCGACTCGCCGGGGGTGGGAGTACGGTCTTCCTTCCCTACGGGGTGCACTGTCGCTTTGCCGTAAAAGGTAACGGGTTTTCGCAGCAAATTGTGGCCCTGTTCGCCGCCCGGTTTCTTGAGTATGCCTTTGAGAGATGTCACGCCTGTTGCACCACCTGATTTGGTGGCAGCATTGCTGTGACATTGCTCTGGAGGAGGGGGGACAAACAGGCCATTTGGCGGAGTAGAAAAGCCGGTAGCAAGACGGCGGCCACCCATTGGACCTGGCATGACAGGATTTCCGCTACTGCCGCCCTGGGTAGCGGCATGACTGCTGCGACTCGGGCTGCCGGGACGACTGCTGCTACTGCTCGGGCTACCGGGACGACTGCTGTTACTGTTCGGGCTACTGGGACGACTGCCGCTACCGGCACCTTTGGCAGTAGCGCGGCTACCACTACTTTTGTGCCCGGCACCCTGGCTTTTTGGTGGGACAAACATGCCATTTGACGGGCCAATACCTTCAGCAAGCACACGCCGGCTAATTTCACCCGGTCCGCCGGGCGTGTGACTTCTGCCAGCATGACCTCTGCCACCTGGCTGGCCGGCACTGTGGTTAGCACGAGGTATAAGAGCGCCATTTGACGGGCCAGGATTAGTGAAGGCAGCAACCAGACGACTGGTAGCACCTCGCATGGGGCCACCGTCCAATGGTGTTGGAGTGGGCAGCCCCGCACCTGATCCTCCCTGGGAGCCGGTGATTCTGCCCAAAGAACGGCTGGCTTGGGCATTACGCACACCCGAAGTAGCGGCGTTGGCACCAGCACTCACCGTACTGCGACCTGCGTTGGCTGCTGATCGAAAAATACCGTACATACTAAAACATTTCTCCTTTCAGAAGTAATGAACGGGCGTAGTCTTTCTTGTCACGCTTTGGGTTTGGCGCACATCCCGACAATATGAGTCGCTGCCACACTTGAAAACCGCTTGAAAACCTTGCATCACTGAAAAATCAACGCTTGCCTTACTTCCATAAAATCAAAAGCCATCCGTGACAATGAGCTGCGGTCCCTACGAAGAAGGCGATGGTTATCTCTGATCAGAGATATACCCATCGCCTTCAGGTTGCTACTTTGTTGGCTGTATTCGCCACCCTGATCACATAGTCTTTTATTATGCTCCCAGGGTTTCGTTTAATTGCCGCCGCGCAGCAGCATGAATCTACCGGGTATGGCGTTTCTGTGCTCCCGAAACTTCGCTTGATTGCCCTTTTTTGTCGGAGGACCTGCGACAATCATCTCGACCATTGACAAAAACAATTCATTTACCGTGCCCCGAAAGAAGTTTGCGGACTCCTGGTGTGGGCATGGTTTTGCGGCGGAAAACCGGCTGCTATTCAGCCCTTGACCGAACATGGCAGCGTTTATTCGCTTATCCGATGATTCAGGATTTATTACCGGTTATTGCCGTAAAAATGGCATGGCATTTTTTATTTTCATTGCGGTTATTTCTGAATCATTCCGCAAGTTGTGAATGATTGCGAGGATAATTAATGTCCCTTGTGATAGGTAGAACGTATAACTGCTTATTTTTTTGGTGGAGTTTCTGCTTTTTTAGTGGTGTTTTTGTGATTTTTGGTGTTGGTGGTGGTAATTGCGACGTTTTATTAGGGAAAATCGACAGCTGGATAAGCTTTATTTGAGTTTTTCGCAATATACCGGGAGGTACGCATAATTTGATCAGCAGCTCTGAGCAGGTTGGTTCCTGATCTTATTTTTTGTGCGCGTTTCGCGTTTCGCGTTTTGGCGTTGCTGGTGCAGATTGTTTGGAAACGCTGGGCTATTACCGGAAAAACCATCCACTGGGTTCACCACTGGATGGTTGCTTTTGTTGCGGTTTGACCATTACTCAAGACTTGGTATTTTGTCCGGTTCCGGCAGATGTTTCGGACGTTTCAGATGTCGCTGACGCCTCAGGAGGAGTGATCTGGGTCAGCCCACCATCGCCCTCTCGACTGAAGAAAACCGTTCTTTTTTTGATCGGTGGCGAGATCTGGGTCAGGGCACTATCACCCTCTCGACTCAAGAAAAGCGTTCTTTTTTTGATCGGTGGCGAGATCTGGGTCAGGCCGCCATCGCCCTTGCGGCTGAAGAAAACTGTCCTTGCGGCTACTAAAGGAGACGGAGCAGGAGCACCAGTACCGGCTGCGGTGTCACTCGAACCACTATGCGGTAACAGCTGCTGAGCGGTGAGCGATCCTACCGGGGATGCTAATGCAGGTCGCAATTGCATGCGTAAAGCGGCGGACGCCGATATGGGACTGAAGTTATTGGCACCTTCAGCTATTGTCGCAGGAAGTGTTCCGCCTTTACCGCCTTGCGCCCAAAATTGTCGCAACTTTGTGCCTTCTCTAGTCATCATTCCCATTTTATTGAGCAGAGTATTAACTTTTGTTGATGGCGGCTGGGAATTTATCGCCATTGCCGTTGCCCTGACCATTGCTGGCGACAACCGCTCTGGATTCGAGCGCACAGTTTTTTGCGTGGTGCCAGTGGGTGGTTCGTTATCTCCTGACGCTGAATGGTGCCCCTTTACATCATCTGAGAAGGCAACATGCTTACGAGGTTCTTTATTGGCAGGTTGCCACCGCAGATTAAGCTGCCTGTCCCACAGCTCTTTTCTCTTCAGTATGCCCTTGACAGGTGACCCTCCTATTGCACCACCGGATTCGGCAGCGGCATTACTCTGACCTTGCGCCATAGGAGGAGGGACAAACAAGCCATTTGGTGGAGTATTAAAGCCAGCAGCAAGCTGAGGGCTAGCACTCTGATCGGGCGTAGTCTGACTGCCATCCTGGTTTGGTGGAGGAATAAAAAGGCCATTTGCGGAGCTAATGCCTGCAGCAAGCACACGACTGCTGATACTGCCCGGTTCAACTGTTGCATAACCGCTGCTGCCCGCTAGCCCGGCAGGTTGGTTGCGTGGAGGAACAAAAGGGCTGTTGGACGGCCCGGTAAAGCCCGCAACCAGACGGCTGACCGCACCTCGCATGGGGGCGCCGGCCACTGGTTGTGGATTGGGTAGCCCGGCACCTCCTTGGCCATTGTTGTTTTCCTCCAGAAAACGACTTGCACGGGCATTGCGAACAGCCAAAGAAGCTGCGTTGGCACTGGAACTCGCCGTCCTGCTTACACGACTTGCTGATTGCAAGGCTCCGCTAAACGCACTAAACATGCTAAAACATTTTCCCCTTTTGCAAGTGACGAACAGGCGTAGCTTTTTTGCAATTGCTAGCGCCAGTCGCGTGAAATCCACTGGGTAAATACCCGGCTGCTTTTCCTTTTGGTCGAAGACTGGCGAACATCAGGCGGACTGTTGTTGAAAATAATTCAATTGTGCAAGCCCGAAAGAAGTGTGCCATCGCCCGTTAGGGGCGCAAGTCTGCAGAGGAAAATCTGTTACTATTCAGGTCTGGCTTTGGTTGAGCGCAATAGCGTTTATTCACTGGCTCAATGACTCAGAATTTGTTACCGGCTATTGCAATAAAAAAACCGTCCCATAAAAAAGTGCCATAAAAAACAATATGGCATTTTTTATTTTCATTGCGGTTGTTTCTGCGCCACTTCATAAATTCCGCATGATTGCGAGGATAATTAATGTTTCTGATGTTGAGTAGAACGTATAATTGCTTATTTTTGGTGGTTTTTCTGCTTTTTTGTCAATATTTTTGTGACGTTTGATGTTCAAAATGGCAATTGCGACAATTTGTCAGGAAACATCGCTAACTGGAGAAGTCTGCTTTGAGCTTTTCGTGATACATACGGAATTTGATCAAGCATTGTGACCGGCATTGTAAATAGGCAGGTTGATTCTTTTGGTGATTTGTTATGCACTACTGGTGCAAAGTCGTTCAACCTGTCTCTGGGTTCTGTGCCAACATAAATCCTCTTTAACTTTCCGGCAATGAATACGTTATTCTTGTCGTACATTAGCTGCATAACCCTGGAGTATTAGTCATGACCGCCAAAGAGACAGAGCTGACGCTCACTGGTTTGCATTGCGCCAGCTGCGTGGCCAAGGTGGAAAAAGCCCTGTCCTCTGTCACCGGTGTCACCGCAGCGAGTGTAAACCTGGCCGATCGCACTGCACGGGTGGCTGGTACTGCCTCCACGAGAGAGCTGCTCAATGCGGTCGAGGCGGTCGGTTACGGTGCCAAAATAGTTGCCGGCGACCACGCATCGACACTTGCTGCCGCTGACGAGCAACTGGAACAACAGACGATAGAAGACCATCGTCGTTATCGTCATCTGCTGATTCATACGGCTATTGCCCTGGGTTTTGGGGTATTGCTGATGATTTGGGGCATGGTAACGGGTGCCACGCAGGTTAACACCATTCAGGAACAACTGGCTTGGGGAATAGTGGGAATATTAACCGGGCTGATTTTGGTGTTTTCCGGCGATCACTACTTCTCCGGTGCCTGGAATGCCCTAAAACACGGCAGTACCAATATGGATACCCTGGTGGCGCTTGGCACTGGCTCAGCGTGGCTGTTCTCCATGATTGTGGTACTGTTTCCCGGCTGGTTACCTGCCAATGCCCGGCACATCTATTTTGAAGCGTCGGCCATGATTATCGGCCTGATCAATCTGGGTAATGCCCTGGAGCTGCGCGCCAGGGGGAAAACCAGTGAGGCGGTAAAACGATTGTTGGGATTGCAGGCAAAAACGGCACGTGTCGTTCGCAATGGGCACGAGTTGGATATTCCCGTTGGACAGGTAGTCAAAGGCGACATTATACGGGTGCGCCCCGGCGAGAAGATTCCCGTGGATGGCCAGGTGCTTGAAGGCAGCAGTTATGTCGATGAATCCATGCTGACCGGTGAACCGCTGGCAGTTAGTAAGACCGTCGGCGACTGGGTGACTGCCGGCACTCTGAATAAAAACGGCACACTGCTGTTTCGGGCAGAAAAGGTCGGCAGTGAAACAGCGCTGGCACAAATTATCGCCCTGGTGAAAAAAGCGCAGAGCACCAAAATGCCCATTGCTCGTCTGGCTGACCGCATTTCTGCGGTGTTTGTGCCAGGCGTAATCCTGATTGCCATTGTTGCTGCCGTGGTCTGGTACCTGGTCGGTCCGGAACCGAAAATCATTCATATGTTGGTGGTGGCGATCACCGTGCTGATTATTGCCTGCCCCTGCGCTCTCGGGCTGGCGACACCTATGTCGGTCATGGTGGGGGTGGGCAAGGCCGCTGAGTTGGGTATTTTGATTCGCCAGGGCGATGCTCTGCAAAATGCCAGCAAACTAACGACACTGGTTTTGGATAAGACCGGCACCATCACCGAAGGGCGACCTGCTGTTACCCGTCTGGTGGTCCGGGAGCCGTATACCGAGATGGCGTTGTTGACCCTGGTCGCCAGCCTGGAGCAAGCTTCTGAGCATCCCCTGGCCGAGGCCATTGTGCAACACGGCAAAGAGCAACAGTGCTTATTGATGCCGGTTAGTGATTTTCACGCCGTAGCCGGACAAGGTGTTTCTGGCCAAGTTGAACAACATCTGGTGCTGTTGGGTAACGACAAGCTGATGACTGGCAATGGCGTCGATACCGCAGCGCTCACTCCCGTAGCGGAGCAACTGGCACAACAGGGGCAGACACCCATGTTTATCGCCGTTGACGGACAGCTTGCCGGCTTGATTGCCGTTTCCGACCCGATTCGCAGTGATTCCCGCGCAGCTATCCAGCAGCTGCACAAGCTGGGCATTCGGGTGGTAATGCTGACTGGCGATAATCAGCTGACAGCAGCCGCGGTTGCCCGACAAGTCGGTATTGATGAGTTTTATGGTGACGTCCTGCCAGCGGATAAAGCCGGGCATGTAGAACAGCTGCAACGACAGGGACAAAAAGTAGGTATGGTCGGTGACGGCATTAACGACGCTCCGGCCCTGGCGCAGGCGGATGTCGGCTTCGCCATTGGTACGGGAACGGATATCGCCATCGAATCGGCGGACGTCACCTTGCTGGGCGCCTCTTTGTACGGCGTGGTGGATGCCATTGAGTTGTCAAAGGCAACGATCGGCAATATCAAACAAAATCTGTTCGGGGCGTTTGTCTACAACACTTTGGGTATTCCCATCGCAGCGGGTGTCCTGTTTCCGTGGACAGGTATGCTGCTTAGTCCGGTGATCGCCGGAGGAGCCATGGCGTTATCCTCGGTTACGGTGGTAACCAATGCTAACCGATTGCGCCTGTTTAAACCGTCGGGCGACCGAACCGTTCAACCGAAATAAACGACTGTTTTCAACAGAGTTACGCCTTATGTCAATGACGCGACCATTTGCGATGCTTGTTATAAGGCGGATCAAAGTAGTAGCCGGTTCGGGCCGTCATTCGCCGTTGTTGCACCTTACCCGTGGCCTTTCGTGGTGCTGCTTTGTCTGCATCAGTACTTAGCTCGGCTACATCAAAAGCAAATAACCAGGCATCAAAAAAGTGTTCATCAAGGTAGTTTTTTAACTTGTCAATCAGCGCTGCCGTGACCGCTGGATCGTCAGGGTGGCCTTCGTTTGCGGCGTTTATTTCAGTTTGTACTTTTTGGATAATTTCGTAGTTCGGCGCAGTGGTAGCCAGTGCACCGAGCAGCTCAACCAGTAGCTTGCTTCTGTCACACTGCTGTACATGGTTAAGGAAAACCCGTTTTTTCAGCGCTACCCCCTCTTTAGTACGCAAGACCAGCGTCGTTTCGACCAAATAACTGACCAACTGAGCCAATGACGGTGGTAGTTGACTGATAAATGTGGGTGTGGCGTGCAGGCTGAGAAGATGTGTCATGTCGCTCAGGGTAAAGTTAACCTTTTTGCCATTGAATACCTGTGACGCCAAATAGTGCTGTAAGTCCCTCAGTTGAGTAATGGTTATTGGTTGTTCATCAAGATCAGTGCGTTGTTGCAATGCTGAAAGGGCGGCGCATGCCTGTGCTTCAGTCCCCTGCAACAGAACTGCTTGCAAAAATTCCTTAATCTCCTGACCAGACTGGCTGGTGGTAAGCCCGTTGTAGCAAGAGATTATGTCCTCCTGGTGACCGAGCCGATCCCGTTGACTGGCAATGCCGGAAATAGTGGCGTCAAGCACCAGGGACAGGCTTTCGGGAATGTGTAATTCCCGGTTCAGGGGACTCAGTTTCCTGTTGGCTGGCTGTGGCCGCCTGACATGCGCCGGGGCTGGCTCGTTAACGGAGGCAGCGCTTGGCTGATTGTCTCTGTCAGTACTGGTATCTGCATTATTATCTTGCCGTCGGGTTTCATTATCTTGCCGTCGAGCTTCTGAATTCTCTCTGCACTGCTTGCAGGGCACGAGAACTGCTCCGGCGGGAAGTTTTGTAGACTCCAACTGGACAATACCGCTGGTGATGTCAGTCACCGGATGGCAGGCGTTACCTGTCGTGTTATTTGTCGTGGGAGAGGTGCATGGGGCGGCCGCAAGCGTCGCAGGAAGGTCATCATTATTATCGTCAGAAGATTCGTATGCGGAAATGGTTCTCTCTGGAGTGGGGTTAGTCTCCTCAGGCGTTGCCAGGGCGAAAGGAAAGATCAGAGTGCGCAAGTTAAAGAAGCGGTTCTCAATGCCTTGCATGATATCAAACAGGGTATTCAAGACCTGTTCGTCTACGTGCGGATCGCCGTGAGTCAAAAAGGTGCGTATCTCCTGGGGTGACATGGCGGTCATCTTTTGCGCAATCTCATCAATCCTGACAAGCCCGGTAAAGAAATGGCCCAGGCCTTCAGGGCATTGGCCGTGCCGGTCTTCGGGGCTTGCTCCGGGACTTGGCAACATCGGCAGCGCCGATACCTGACTGGCTTGACGATGGTTACTGGTCAGATGCACTGGCGGAGGTAGCCAGATGGTTTGAAAAGCCGGACTGTTGGTAACAGAACTATTGTAATCGGAATAGGCACTATCTGAATTCATGATGGCTTCATAATAATAATTAGTTATCACCCGCTTTATGACAGTTAACTTATCCATTAGTTCAACATTGGTACTTCGTCCCAATGACCTGCTCATTGCCGCCACTTTTTTTGTGCTCACTTTTTTTGTGCTCACTTTTTTTGTGCCAATCAGTTGATGATGTGACTGCAGAGGTAAAGTTCGCAGAGCCACGCTGCTGACATCTGATGCCCTATGCCAGCCAGGTCGATGATGAATAATTCGCCAAAGTATTGACCCTTGGCAATATAAACGGCTTTCGACGTATTTAAGAGTTTGTTACATTTTGTCTGGCTGAAAAACCAGTGCACCATCAGGGCACAAATATCATCAATAAACAGAAAAACGCAGGATAAGAATAATGATGAAAAAAATCAGCGCTCTGGCTGCCGTTATGGCCACCATGACACTTGCCGCTGCTGCCCAGGCCAGCACTACGTTAGGGGTTACTGTTTATAAATACGATGATAACTTTATGGCTTCCGTGCGCCGGGCCATCGAAGCGGAAGCGGGCAAAGTTGACAACGTGCGCCTGTTAATGAACGACTCGCAAAATGACCAGTCCAAACAGAATGATCAGGTGGACGTCATGCTGGCCAAAGGCGTCGATGCCCTGGCCATTAACCTGGTAGACCCGGCAGCAGCACCGGTGATCATCCAGAAAGCCAAAATGGATGATGTGCCCATCGTCTTCTACAACAAAGAACCTACCCCTGAAGCCCTGGCCAGCTATGAGTTCGCTTATTATGTAGGCACGGATTCCAAAGAATCCGGCATTATCCAGGGCGAGCTGATCGCCGAGCACTGGGCGAAAAATCCACAATGGGATCTGAACAAGGACGGCGTGGTGCAGTTTGTTTTGCTCAAGGGCGAGCCCGGCCATCCGGACGCTGAAGCCAGAACGTCCTACGTCGTCTCCACTTTGAACGACAAAGGTTATAAGACCGAAGAACTGCATATGGACACGGCTATGTGGGATACGGCCATGGCCAAGGATAAGGTGGATGCCTGGATCTCCGGTCCGAACGCCGACAAGATCGAAGTGGTGATTGCCAATAATGACGCCATGGCCATGGGCGCTATTGAATCCCTGAAAGCCGCAGACAAGTCCACTGTGCCGGTATTTGGTGTTGATGCACTGACTGAAGCGCTGGCACTGATCAAGGATGGCCAGATGCAGGGTACAGTGCTTAACGATGCCAATAACCAGGCCAGGGCAGCGTTTGAACTGGCCAATAATCTGGCCAAAGGCAAAGCAGCAGGTGAGGGCACCAACTGGAAAATCGAAAATAAAGTGGTGCGCGTGCCTTACGTCGGTGTTGATAAAGCAGACCTGTAAATCCGCTGTGATAGGCTAAGCCGCCGGTAGCAAGTGTCAATCTTTGCCGGCGGGGGGCGCCTCAATCAACCCGAGAACCTGCCATAAAAAGAACAGGCCATGGAAACCAGTAACCATTGTGAATGGCTTCTGGAGATGACCGGCATCAGCAAGTCGTTTCCCGGAGTCAAAGCCCTGGACAGGGTTAATCTGAAAGTTCGTCCATACTCCGTTCATGCCCTGATGGGAGAAAACGGTGCCGGTAAATCCACTCTCCTTAAATGCCTGTTTGGCATCTATCAAAAAGACGCTGGTAGTATTTATTTTCAGGGACAACCGATTGAGTTCAGTTCCTCAAAAGAAGCGCTTGATCATGGTGTTTCCATGGTGCATCAGGAGCTGAACCAGGTGTTGCAGTCGAGTGTTATGGATAATGTCTGGCTCGGTCGTTACCCGAAAAAAAATGGTTTTATTGACCATAAGACCATGTATGAACAGACGCAGCAGATTTTTGCTGAACTGGATATTGATGTTGATCCAAAAGAGAAAGTAGCTGACCTGTCGGTATCCAAACGACAAATGGTGGAAATTGCCAAAGCGTTTTCCTACCACGCCAAGATCGTCATTATGGATGAGCCAACGTCGTCACTGTCAGAAAAAGAAGTACGACATCTGTTTACTATTATCAAAAAACTGAAAGCGCGTGGCTGCGGCATTGTTTATATCTCGCACAAGATGGAAGAAATTTTTGCCATTTGTGATGACATTACCATTTTGCGTGACGGGCAGTGGGTCACCACCGAACCTTTGGCAGAGCTGGATATGGATCGGATCATCAGCCTGATGGTAGGTCGCGAGCTAACCCAGCGATTTCCCCACCGGGATCATCAGCCAAAAGAAGTGATTCTCCAGGTGGAGAATCTGACCGCTAAAAACCAGCCATCAATCCAGGATGTCAGCTTTGAGCTACGCAAAGGGGAGGTATTAGGTATTGCCGGTCTGGTGGGGGCGCGGCGTACCGATGTGGTAGAAACCCTGTTTGGCATTCGGGAGAAAAGCGCCGGTACTATCCGCTTGCACGATAAGCTATTGGATAACAAAGACGCTTATCAGGCTATTCAGAACGGCTTTTCCCTGGTAACTGAAGAACGACGGGCGACGGGTATTTACGCAACTCTGGATATCACCTTTAACTCACTGATCGCCAATATCGAAAAATACAAACAGCGTTTTGGTTTGCTCAGTGGTCACGCCATGGGGTCCGATACCAAATGGGTGATTGATGCCATGAAAGTGAAAACGCCAGGCCATAAAACTCGTATTGGTTCGCTTTCTGGCGGTAATCAGCAAAAGGTGGTGATTGGTCGCTGGCTGCTGACTGAGCCAGAAATCCTGATGCTTGATGAGCCGACCCGGGGCATTGATGTGGGTGCCAAATTCGAGATTTACCAGTTGATTCTCGACCTGGCAAAAAAAGACAAGGGCATCATCATGATCTCGTCGGAAATGCCGGAATTGCTCGGCGTCACCGATCGTATCCTGGTCATGAGTAATGGTCGGGTGGCCGGTATTGTCAATACTCGTGAAACCAGCCAGACCGAAATTCTTGAGCTGGCAGCGCGCTATTTGTAACGCCTGGCACGATTTAATACTAATAACAGGGGAGAAACTGCCATGGGGGTTGCTAGCAGTCCAATGGCCGGAAAGCAGTTAAGCATTCTGCGCTTGATTAAAGAAGGTGGTATTTACGCAGTACTGCTGATTCTTCTGGCGGTAATTATCATACAAGAACCGTCGTTTGTTAGTTTGCGTAACCTGGGCAATATTCTTACGCAGTCGTCAGTGAGGATTATTATTGCCCTGGGGGTAGCCAGTTTGATTGTCACCCAGGGAACGGATCTCTCTGCCGGTCGCCAGGTGGGATTGTCGGCAGTTATTTCGGCAACGCTGTTGCAGGCGCTGGATAATGTTAACCGCGTCTTTCCGGAAATCAGCCCTTTGCCGATTCCGGCGGTGCTCTTGCTGGTTTGTGTTATCGGTGCCCTGATCGGTATGGTGAATGGGCTAGTGATCGCTTATATGAAGGTAACGCCCTTTATTGCCACCATGGGCTCCATGATTATTGTCTATGGTATTAACTCGTTGTATTACGATTACGTCGGTGCTTCGCCAGTGGCTGGCTTTGCTGAGCAGTTTTCGGAATTTACCCAGGGCTTTATTCGCCTGGGGGATTTCCGGCTTTCGTACATTACGTTCTATGCGGTTATTGCCATCATTTTCAGCTGGGTATTGTGGAACAAAACCGTCTTTGGCAAAAACATTTTTGCCATTGGCGGTAACCCTGAGGCAGCGAAAGTCTCCGGAGTAAATGTGCCAATGACTCTGCTGAAGGTCTATGCGCTTTCCGGTGTTTTCTACGCCTTTGCCGGCTTGCTGGAAGCGGGGCGGATCGGTTCCGCCACCAATAACCTGGGGTTTTTGTACGAGCTTGATGCCATTGCCGCCTGTGTGGTGGGGGGCGTCTCTTTTGCCGGTGGGGTCGGTAGTATTATGGGTGTGGTCACAGGCGTGCTGATCTTCACCATTATCAACTACGGCATGACCTACATTGGCATTAATCCTTACTGGCAGTTCATTATCAAGGGCGGCATTATCATTTTCGCCGTGGCACTGGACTCCATGAAGTACGCAGACAAAAAATAACAAGGGGCAAGACAGGGCGTCGTCGGTCCTGTCGCCTCCCGCTAAAATTCGAAAGCGCCCAAAATGATAAAACGTGGCATCTACCAACGTAGCTCAGACATCGAGCACTGTTTTGTTTGCAGCTGTGCAGGCAATGTTTGAAACCTTGCCAAGTTGTGAACGCATCGCGCTTTCCCGGTCGGTAAATAGTTACTGAATTAATCAAAAAAGATACCACCACATGAAGATATCCTTGCTGTTAAAAACTGCTTTCGTTTGATCCGAGTGCGTCGCCCACTCTGATTTTGTTACCGGGCTGGTTCTGATACAGCCAATTCATGGCAGGATTGGCAAGCAGTACAATCACGGTGGAGCCAAGCTTGAATAGCCCCATTTCATCGCCGCGCTGCAAGTAAATAGTATCGTCTTCGTAGGTTTTTCGGGTGGTTGTGCGCGGATCAGTTTTAATCAGACCATGGCTGACCAATAATGAGGTTTCTCGCCCTGGATTGATGCGTCCGCCCCATACCGTTTCCATGCTGCCCACAGCCATGGCACCTATCATAATCACTGCCATATCACCGTAGTCGGTGGTGAAAATGCTGATTACCCGTTCGTTGCGAGCGTGCAGCCCCGGGATGCTTTCGGTTGCCTTGGCGTTGACGGAGTAAAGTGAGCCCGGAACGTAGATCATCTCTTGCAGTGTCCCGGCGGTGGGCATATGAACCCGATGGTAGTTGGACGGTGACAGGTAAATGGTACTGAACAGACCATTGCTGAAGCGTTCGGCCAGTTCATCACTGCCAGCCAGTAGTGCCTTGAGGCTGTATTGGTGTTGTTTGGCCTGGATAATCTGACCACCGTCGATTCTGCCCAGTTGACTGATGGTGCCATCCACCGGACTACTGATCAGGTTGGGGTCTTCAGGTTGTGGGCGCATGCCACGTTTCAGTGGTCGGGCAAAGAAATCGTTGAAGGAGGCATAATCTTCAGGGTTTTCGTAGAGAGCCTCGCCCATGTCGATATCATGTCTGGCAATGAAGTTGCGGATCAGGAGATTTTTGAACCAGGGCGACTGTCGTTGGGCCACCGAATAGGCCGTAAGATTGAGCAATTGATGAGGCAGAAAGCTTTGCAAGGATGGCGGAAAGCCGGGAATTGTCGGGATTGCCAGGATAAATGGTGAAACAAGAAAGCCCACAAGCAATACTGTTGCCGGGGATAACGCTACAAGTTTGTCGAATAGTTTACGTAACATGACGATCACCTCCTGTGAGTTCACTTGCGTGATTCTTGCGTGATTCTTGCGTGATTGGGGTCAGTGGCCCTCAGGGTGAATGGAAACAGCAAATCACCAGAAGACAGCTCCCGCAGCCGGCTATAGGCAACTGTGTCTATGTTGGTAAACATCGTCTATGCCGGTAAACAGCGTTGCCAGGTACCATTGGCAAACACGGTCGGAAACGAAGCCTGCGCTAAAGCTGACTGTCTAATTTGGGACTTTAGTCTTTTTGACACTGTCAATTATTAAAAGTTGCCATATGAATGGAGAATTCCGCAGGTTTCATTAATAATTGCGATCGCCATAATTACTGCGAGTTGCATCTGCCCAGGTTGCACTCTCTGGTACACTGTGCGGCTGTTGGTGGTTAATGCCACTATTGGTCATGCGTAGGGAACTATTCCTCTAAAAAAGTATCCAACTATAGGTCGAATCACCGCTACGCTATAGGTTGTTTAAATGGATACATCCGGAAAAGCTCTGCCAAACGCTCCACTAAACACCTCATCATTTGGCTTGCCATCTTGCTCCTCAACGTCAGGTCACTTGTCAGGTCACTTGTCAGATCAATTGGAGCAAGAGCGCGCGAATGCTTTTTCCCGCGATGTCAGCGCGGCCACCCCGCCCACGGCGCTCCCGCCTGCTTATGAATCCTTGACCGATGTTCCACCACCGGCTTACACCTCGTTTGCCAGGGGGACTGTTCAATGCTCTGCCATAGCTAATTCCAACCCCAGCCACGCAGATTGCCTGACGCGGTTGACAGAAGCGTATGATCTTGACTTTGCAGAACTGGCCGCCAGGCTCCAGTTTCCGAACACCTTTTGCATTCGCGATGGGATAAGGAAAATGACCCTGGACGTGATCCGTGAAGGTCGCAGCGCAGAAAATGCGCAATTGCGCACCCTGGCAGCACGTCTGGAAAAGTTATACATCGCCGCAGAGCGAAGTACTGAAGGGCGAACGGATAAAAACAGGCTGGCTTTTATCGCCACTATGTTCATGCTTGAGCAAAAAGCGCTGCTGGCCACTGCAGTGACAAACTGTACCGGGCTTAAACCGCCGTCTGCATCGTTGATCCGAAAAGAGTTTTTCGTCCGGTTGCAGGCAGATGGTCCCCAGAAGATCCGAAATGATATCGACGCTTTTCTGGTTAATCATGGCAACCTGCGCGATGAGCTTGAAGGTCTGGTTGCTGTATCTGGGCACCTGCGGCTCTCAGACCTTTGCCTCGACGATATTCCAGGCGCTGTGGTGAGCGCCGAATACCGGCGGACATTAGATATGTTGAGCCAGCAATATGGCGTTGATTTTGCCCGGTTTGTCGAAGCGATGGGGGATTGCAGGTCACACGGCAATCCTGTCATAAACGACCCTGTGCAAAAAGCGATGACTACCTTGGGTATGAGAGGCTGCAAACGAATATCGCTACTTCCTGACGACTCTTATTTAGACCTTAATGCCAAGCTGGTTATTACGGCCATGAGTTTCTTTCAGGACAAGGTATTTGGCGTTATCGTTCCATCTGCGTTGCCTGTGATGGGTGAAAAATGCTCGGTGGAGTCATTTTCTGTGCAAGAATCATCCGTGCTGGATGAGAAAGTGGATGAGAAAATTGCCAAGGTTAAATACCAGTTCATTCAATTCCTGCTCTCTATTTGCGCTCAGACTGGCAGGAACGACATTTACAGTAATGTGGATGCACATACACAAGAGCAATGGCCAAAGAGCCCGTCGCCAAGAGGGTCATAACAGTGTGTAGAACGCTGCGGTAGTGGTAGAACTCCGTCGTATAGTGGTTGATTGTATGATGATTAAGTTGCATGGTGGTTAAATGTTGCATAGCGGTTAAGTTGCATGGCGGTTAAATAGTGTTAAAAGCACTGCGTTGCTCGCGAGGTCCAGGTGAATACTGTTGTCGGAATACCTCCTCCTGCCAATCCAGCGACCCGACCTGTTAACATGCAAACACAGTGCTGCATCTGTCACCAGGCAATGCAAATTGTGGACGTCGTTGTCACCTCTTGTTTGCACGTATTTCACCTTTCCTGCATTACCAATGCGCTCGACAGTCAACCACTTCCGACCCGAAAGTGCACCCACTGCCAAGCTGACGCTCTGCCGTTGATGCGTCCTGCGGGCCCGCGCCTGAACGAGCTGAATTCGTACGTCATAAGTCGTATGCAGACCGTCTGCAATACGGGCAACGTGGCAGAGTTGCAAGATATATTGCAGTTAGACCCAACGCTCGCCACAAAAGCTATTCGCGATCCAAAAAGCGGATTTTTTGTCTCTCCTCTAATGGTGGCAACCCAAAGCGGGCATATTGATATTGTCCGACTGTTGCTCGCTAACGGAGCGTCCACACACTTCACGTTGTGCAATGCAGGTCTGGAAAATGGTTGGACAGCGCTGATGTTTGCCATCAAAAATGCCAATTCGGCGTTGGTCAGGTTGTTGTTGGAAAACGGCGCGGGTGTGAACGGATGTCAGACCAGTGTCGGTCGTTTTGCCGGCTGGTCACCCCTGATGTTCGCCGTCCATCAAGGAAACCGGGAGATTGTTTCCCTATTGCTTGAGTTGGGTGCCGAGGTGAACGGGACATTGTACAACACACGTTGCAACATTGGTTGGACAGCGCTGCACTGTGCTACCCGTGACGGCCATCTCAACATCGCGCGATTACTGTTGCAAAAGGGAGCGCAGGTGGACGCTGCCCTGGTGAATTTTGGTGAGAGTACTGGCTGGACACCGCTAATGTCAGCGGCCGTAAATGGTCATAACGCGTTACCCGGATTATTGATACTGTTTGGGGCCAACGTTAACCATGCACTCAATGATGCTGGCAAAAGAACGGGTTTGACGCCGTTAATGATTGCCGCCAAGGCAGGGCGTGTCGAGATGGTCAGGGTGTTGCTGCGTGCTGGGGCAAAGGTGAATGCTACCCAGCTTCATGCAGAAGAAGAGAGCGGCAACACCGCCTTGATGCTGGCTGCCCGATATGGGCGTCTGGAAGTGATCAAGGTGCTGCTGAAGTTTGGTGCCAAGATAAACCTGATGCAGTTGGATGCCGGTCTGAACACTGGTCGGAGCGCGTTGAATATGGCTGCCAGCAATGGCCATTTGGCGGTTGTCCACCTGTTGCTGAGCCGTGGGGCATGGTTGCATAGCGGCCATCGTGACGCTGGCGAGCGCAACGGCTGGACGCCTTTGATGAGTGCAGCTGCGGGTGGCCATATGCCGGTGCTTAGAGCGCTGTTAAGTCATGGCGCATCGCTACTCTACGCCCAGACCAATGCCGGTCATTATAATGGCTTTACCCCGTTAATGGCGGCGGCCGAGAAAGGTCATGCCATAGCGGTCAGAAACATGCTCCAACTCGGTGCGAGCGTCAATGCCCAACAGGATGATGCCGGCCCCAACAATGGCAGGACCGCCCTGATGTGCGCTGCTGAAAAGGGACACACCGCAGTGGTTCAGCGACTGCTTGAATATGGTGCTCACGTCAATCAGGCACAAAGCAATGCTGGCCAGTGTTCTGGCCTCACAGCATTGACGCTGGCCGCCTTTAAGGGTCATAAAGAGGTTGTAGGTTTGCTATTGGCCAAAGGAGCCAAGATCAACCAGGGTCTGGTTGCTGCTGGAACCAACACCGGCTGGACGCCGCTGATGGCTGCTTGTCATAGCGGCCACATCGAGGTTATAAAGCAGCTGCTGGGCGCCGGAGCGCCCGTGGATGACGCACAGCACGACGCTGGCGAACGCAATGGCTGGACGGCGTTGATGTCTGCTGTCTTGAGTGGCAATTGTCAAGCAATCAGAGTGTTGCTGGCGTCTGGTGCTGAGGTGAACCAGGAGCAGGGCAATGCTGGCAAGCGTAACGGCTGGACGCCACTGATGGCGGCGACTTACCAGGGATCTGTTGATGCTGTCAGAGTGTTGATCGAACATGGGGCGCAGGTAAATGCTGCTACCTACAACGCAGGCGAGAATAGTGGTCGTACTCCCCTGATGTTGGCCGCCCAGGAAGGTTATGACGATATAGCCAGATTGTTGCTCGATAACAACGCCCGACTGGATGCGTTTATGGACGCGGCCGGGGAAAATAACGGCTGGACGGCGCTGATGTTTGCTGCTCGCCACGGGCACACAGCGGTGCTGAAATTACTGTTAATGTACGGCGCACAAAAAGATGCCGTACGCACCCAAACTGGCGTTACGCCGATGTTCCTGGCCCTGAAGCACAATCATCAATCGATTGTCAGAGCGCTGATTGAGCACGACAAGGCTGCGAGTGGCAGCGAGGAGTCAAGTTTGGCGTTTTGGTGAACTATGGCCGACGCTTTCCCGGACACTTCTTCCAATAAACTTTCCCTGACACTTCTTCCAATAAAAAAGCTGTATTGATGCTTGCCGGAGTTGGCAAATATACGACGGTATTTGTTTTTAATGCGGAAATACCTTATCAGGTGTTTAACTGGCGGCGGATTCGCCCGATGGGTTGATGAAAGCCGCATGCCCATACGTAAGTTCAAAGACTGATTCGTAAAGATCATTGACGTAAGATGCGCCTCGAAGAAGAAATGTGAAGGTTGTTAACGGCGTTTTACCAACCGGAACCTGCCGCTTTTTGCTCGCTGCACAGACTGAATGTGCTGCTGGAGTGGCCAGATGACGCTCACATACACACAGAGATGGCTAACGAGTTGCCAAGGCGTAGTATCAACCGTTGGTGCAAGGGTGGAGCATCTTTTCGCAGAAGACCTGTGGACAAACAGGAACTGCGAAGGGCGCTGACTCATTGTAAGGTTGTTATGTGTCGTTAGTTGTGGGTTCTCTACAGTCAATTTTTATTGAAAAAAAGCAGAGTTGTTCAGTGTAAACATCTGCGTGTAACAGGAAGAATGGTGCATGGTAAATGTTGTCCGCAGTAGCAGTTCGTCCAGTACGTCCAGCACTGGCAGTACAGAGGAGCGTCGTGGCGCTGGCAATGGCGGTGTAGATGCTGCTGCCGCGGCGCCCAGTGCCCTTGGTGGTGGTAGTGCGACAAATTTACCGGTACCGGGCCCTCTGGCGGGCGGCCCCATGCAAGCGGCCAACTCACTCGTGCACCCGGCCAACACTGGCGGTGGCGCAAGTGCGCCTGGGCAGCCACCGCGTCCTGCGCGCCGACCACCTCCGCCGCCGCCACGCGGCAACGCTTCACGGAGTTTCCTGCATGGTGGTTATGGCTCGCGTGCTGGACAAGCAGGTGGTGCGGCTAATGACGGCGCAAGCCAGGGCGCTTCCGGAACGGGGCCTGGACAAGCGGCAGATACGGTCAGCCACGCAGGCAGCGAGACATCCGGCCCAGCAGGTGATCCAACGACACCGCCAGCATCCGGTTCAAACAGAAGAAAAAGGCCAGGTTGGCGCACGGCATTCGGCCGTTTTTGGAGTCGTTTCAGAGGCCGCTCCTGGGAGCCTCGTTCCAGTGGTCGTCGTCCGCACGGGCCAGCAGGCACTCAAGCTTCAGGCTCCCTGGTTGGCAGCAGACGTTCGCACGTTGACAGTCATTCACCAGGCAGTCCCAGTGGGTCTGTTGCAGGTGGGCCAGTTGATAGCCATGCAGGTGATCCTGTTGGGGCAGAAGACGATCGGGCCAGTCTCAGAAGTGGCGCTGGCAGCCACGCAGGCGGAGCGTCTGGAGCTTCTGTAAGAAGCGTATCGGTTCGTAGCCAGTCGCCCTCTCGGGCAGGGACGCCAGGCGATGACGATGCCGCCAGCCATGCGTCGGGCCCAGTGCGCGGTGATTCACCGGTCAACGAGGTTGAACGGCCAGGATCCGCCGGTTCAAACCGAAGACCAAGCGCACCGTGGCGCCAGCGGTTCCAGAGGTTCTGGAATCGTTTGCGCGGTCGCGAGCAGCAACCACGTTCCAATGATGGTCGTTCGCAGTCTGCGGGAAGTGGCCATGGACGCGGCTCAGTCGCTGGCAGTAGCAGGCGTTCACACGGTGTAAGTCATCCCGGTGGCGCTAGCGAATCAGTTGTTGGCGATGATGGTAATAATGCTGGCGCAGTTGGTGGTGCAGGCGTTGACCGCGTCGGTGATGACAGTGACTCGTGGGAGACCGTAACAACAGGCAGCGAGTCTACAGAGCTGGCAAATCTTGATGACTTCCATGACATTGGTGATGACAGCAACGAAGAAGAAGACGATTTAGCGCTTGGGGCGTTCCAGCGCCGTGGTGCATTGCGTCGCGACAGCAACAGTAGCGATGAGGATGGACTGGGTGGCGCCCACGGCAACGTGGCCGCAGGTGGAAATGGCGTTCTGGAAGCCGGTGCACATGGTGGGCCTGATGCTGCTAGTGCTGGCGCCCCAGGCGCCAGGGCTGCTGCTGTTGGTTATGGGCCGGTTCTTGTTCCCCAGACACCAGAGCTGAGAGCAAGATGGCTGGTCGCAGTGGCTGCATTCAACACAGTTGCAGCGAGGCGCGGTATGCTCCCGATTGAGATACCCGATATGCCAGAACTCGGTGTGATGGATGATGAAGAAGAGGTGGAACCAGATATTTTGGAAGGATTAGATGATCATATTCCTGGGGAGGCCCAAGTCCAGGTGCCTGAGCCAGTTGTACCTCCCGGTGGTATGGGCGCAGCACTGCAAGAGCAGATTGATGCAGAAGACGTTGTCGCAGTAGCTCAGTTGTTGAGAATGGCTCGACAGCATGGTGCAAACAATGGAGCGGCTGTCAACAATGCGGCCCAAGCTCCAGGACCAGGACCAGCTCAAGGGCCAGTGGCAGGTCCAGTACCGGGACCAGTACCAGTTCAGGGGCCAGTGGGAGGTCCAGTACCGGCACCAGTCCCCGTACCGGCACCAGCGCCAGTAGCAGGTCCAGCACAAGCACCAGTACTGGCACCAGCAGTTGCCATGCAGGGCGCAAATCAGGCAGCTGACAATCAACAGAATGTCCAACCGCAAGACGTTCAGCAACAGGACGTTCAGCAACAGGACGTTCAGCAACAAGACGTTCAGCAGCAAGACGAAGCCAATCAGCCAGAGAACAATCAACCACAGAACAATGGTGAAGTGGAGCAAGGCGCTTTAGGTGGTCCCGTACTCGGGGACGACGCAGAGGAAGTGGTGCTGGAAGAGCAGCCTCTGCTCGGACCAGGCGCAATTCCAGAGACCATGGATCCACTCGGCGCGCCAGATTCCAGCGATTCGGAAGAGGAAGCGGACATTCGGGCAGGATTGGATGACCACATCCCGGGCGCGGCCCAGGTTCAGATACCTCAGCCTGTTGGTTTCACCGAAGAAGAATTACGTGAGCAATTACGGGTACTGCTTCAGCAGGAAGATAGTATTGGCATAGCTCGACTACTGCGAGCGGCCCGAGCGCAAGGAATAATTCTGGATGTTGGCGGCAATGGCGCAGCACAAGCTCCTGTAATGCAAGACGATCCGGCCGTAAATGAGGCCGGGGCGCAAGATGAAGGTCAAGGCGCTATAGGTGGGGCTGAGCAGGCTGAAGCAAGTGATGAGCCGGTGCCCGCAGACGGCGTTGAAGAGCCAATTGTTGCCGCCCAGGCAATGCCATTGTACGAGTTAGCAGGGGAAGGTGAACCCCAGGCGGCAGGACCGGCTGGAGCGGCTCTTGAGCCACAGGGAGCAGGCGGTGAGCAGCAACAGCTTGCCGATGATCCGGCACCCGTTGACGCCGGACAACCAGAGGATGCTGCTCCTCAGGAGGAGCCACAACCAGGCGCGCCAAGTGATCAGCCGCCAGCACCTGCTTCGCCAGTAAGACCGGGTACGCCACCAATGGCGCAACGTCCAGTCCTGTTGCAGCCTGGTGCGGCTGACCAGCCAGCTGCCGCTGATGAAGCCGGTGCAGTCGGTGGGGTCAGTCTACAGAGGTTGGCGCAAGATCAGCTTTTCCGACCTGAAAATCTGAAGTTTGTAACCGTGGAGGATATAACCGGGTACAGGGTGTTCTACTTTGAGGATGGTGATGGTGCCACCGGAAGTCTGCGGGAAACTGCCTCTGGGCCAGTTATTAGTGATGTGACTGCTGGTGGCGATGTTATCCAATTGCTCTTCTTGACACGGGCGATGATGGATGATTTCACCCTTGAGGCGGTTGGTGATGTACTGACTTCAGATGAGTTTAACCAATTGGTAACCAGGGCTGGCGATAGTATTACCGCTACGCCGGTGACGGGCGCCTTCGTGCTGGAATTAGACAGCAGCAATCCTGACGGAATAGTTGTACGGGATATTGGTCACGGAGGAATAGTTGCTACCGAAGCGCTGGAGGCATTGCGAGCCACTGTTGATGAGTTCTATCAAGAGAGTAGAACGCACGAGGATGCCAACGCCTGAAGCTAGTTGCCCATGAGTCGGCCTGAAATAAGCTTGTTTCGCCACGGTCAGCCATTTTGGGTTTTACTGGCACCGTGGTGACGCTGTTGTGATACGGTTGTGATAAAGCGACCAACAAGAAACCGGAGTGTTAACCGCGCTTCGGTTTTTTTATGTTTAATTGCCAATACCGGTGATAAACGACAAATGCCATTAAAATCCAGCTAACCATAACTCCTTGATTTTCCCAGAGCCCACGCGCCTGCGAACCGGTTACTCCCATGATTCGTGACTATACTTGCGTACGCAAATGAATCATTGAGATGAGGTGTTTATGTCCGCCGAGCAGCAGGCCATTGTGATCAAGTTGAATCAGATTCTCGAACACGAGCTGGCGGGAGTAGTCCGCTACACGCACTACAGCTTTATGGTTTTTGGTTATAGCAGAATTCCCATTGTCGGCTGGTTTCGTTCGGCAGCAACAGAAACACTGGCCCACGCCCACGAAGCAGGGGAGATGATTACCCACTTTGGTGAACACCCGTCGTTAGGGATCGGTGGCTTGTTGGAGACCCACAAACACGATATCCACGATATTATGCTGGAATCGCTGGACTTTGAGCGCCAGGGCATAGAGTACTATTACGATTTGTTGGCGCTGGCGGAAAAGGCGGGGCTGGTATACGTGGAAGAGTACGCCCGCCGCCTGATCGCTGAAGAAGAAATGCATATAGGCGACATTGATAAAATGTTAAGAAAGCCAGGACAAATTGCCAGTGTCGTTTAGTTAGCGGTAGCACAACTGGGGTATTTATTCTTGCGCTAAGCGAAACAGATGACGAATTTCCGCTATGCGAGCAAAGCGCTTTACACCGTGCTGCTGGTTATCAAAGCGAATGGAAAAGTTGCTGTCATTAACCTCAATCACCTGCCCGCGCCCAAAGATGGCATGGTCAATCACCGTCTTCAGTTGCCATGGCCCATCGTCGTTGCTTTGTGAGGAACACTTTGGTGAAGAACGACGCTTCGTCGATGGTTTGCCGGGCGAGATTTGCGCCGTTGGCACTTTTTGCAACTGCTCTGCCAGCTGTGGCCGCGCCGAACCGATATAGCGTTTTGCTAACGGCGTTAGCCCGGTTTCCTCAATGGCGACGGCCAGCGCTTCGTCTGATTCCTTATGCAACAGCTCACCCAAAGGGAGCACATGGGGCAAGTTCATCTCCGGTACAAAAGGGCTAATGCCATCTCGGGATTTACCGGTGCGAGCCAGGTCGCCCTTGGCAGTAAACAGGTGTAATTGCCGTCTTGCCCGGGTCATGGCCACATAGAGCAGACGCCGCTCCGACTCTATGGTGGTGGAACCACCATCTGGCTCATCTTCCTGCCAAAAAGGCCAATACTGCCTGGTCAGGCCGGGAATCAACACCACCGGCCACTCCAGTCCTTTGGCGCGATGGCAGGAGCTGAGCGTAATACCGCTGCGCGCGTGTTGGCGTTGTTGCCGTCGGGCAACCAGATCGACAATATGCTGGCAGCATTGGCCCGTGGGCAGATTGAGCTGCCTGAGAAAACGTACAAAGCCCTTTATTGCCAGAATCTGCTCCTGGGTGCGCTGGTCATTCAGACTCATCGAACGAAGACTGTCGTATAGATCGGAACGCTGGATATAATCGCTCATCAGGGTATGTGCCGGGTGTTCGGCACCGCTTTGTTCCAACCATGACCAAAGCTCGGCGCGTTTGGCCAGTTTGCCAGCCTGAAAGTTGCTGATGTCGGTTATTTGTCTGGCCAGTTTGCCAAGGGTTTGGCCAATGTTTTGTTCGCTGTGCTGTAACTGCTGACACAGCCAGTCTATATGATGATGCTTGATGCCGACGTGTGGCAGCGTCAGCAAGCGGTACAGTTGCTGCTGGCGCAAGTCCGGGGCTAGTCCGGCAAAACCGCCAGTGGCCAGGGTCATGGCGTCCATCAGGGTGGTGATTTCCGGGCGTTGGAATGGCGACGGACCATCGCTGCTATAGCCAATGCCCATCTCCAGCAGGTTCAGTTCAATGGGCACCGACTGGGCCCATACCCGCACCAGAATGGCCAGTTCTTCCGCCGGGGTACCAGAGGCCAGGTAGTCCATCAGTGTGGCAACCACAGAACGACTGTCGTCCGATGCCAGTTGGCTAATGCGAATCAGCGACGGCGGGTTGTCAGGGTGAGCAATGCACAGCACATCCTTGCGCGCCTGATTATGGCTAATCAAGTGGCTGGCGGCCAGGGCAATGCTGTGGCCATAACGGAACGTGTGGGGCAGAGTCAGTTCCTGCACGGCAGCGGTACGACCATAATCGTGCTGAAAGTGCCTGAGAATATTATCAATATTGGCACCGGCAAATTCGTAGATGGTCTGGTCCGGGTCGCCCACCGCCACCACGCGGGCGCGCTCCCCGGCAATCAGCCGGGTAAAGCGATGCTGCAAGGTGGAAGTGTCCTGATACTCATCCACCACAATAAAATCCATTTTATTGGTAACTTTGGGCAGCAGTTCGGGTCGGGCCTCGATAAGCATGACCGGGTCGTAGAGCATATCGGTAAAAGTTATGGCCCGCTGCTGGTGACGCCATTGCTCAAACTGGTGGAACAGCTTGAGCAAATAGCGATGTTCATCGCTCTGGCCGCTCTGCTCGAACCATTGCGCTGGGCTGACCAGGTGAGCCTTTACCGATTCGATAAAGCCGATGGCATGTTCAATCAACCGGGCAGCGTCAGAGCGCATCCGGTCTTTGATGGCTTCTGGGGCCAGTTGCAGGATCAGCGCGCGCACCTGCAACTCCACCATTTTTTCAGACAACGGTCGTTTATTATAAGGCTCGCGTACCTGCCAACTCTCCAGTGTCCGCAGTAGTTTCAGGCCGGTGGCGTGGTAGGTGCGGATTTCTGGCAACACCGGGTGAGCAGTGCTGCTGAGTTTGCGGGTAAAGTCGATTTGCGCCGCTTTGTTGAACATCATCACCATCAGGCGGCGCGGCTCAACGCCCCGGTCCAGCAGATTATTCACCAGTTGTGCCAACGTGGTGGTTTTGCCGGAGCCGGCGACGGCAATGCACAGGGCGTGGCCCTCATGATGGTCGGCAACCGCTTGTTGCTGTGGTGTCAGTTTCATTGGGTGAGCGCGCAAGTGAAGAGCAGGAAGGCTAGCAAAAAAATCGTGACGGACAAAGCAGGCAACTGTCTGGCTGGTGAAAATTTCTATGGCGATAAAACGACAATCGCGGAATAATTCGGCGATTTATTTTCAGGATCAAAGCGCTATGGCCTCCCTGTATTTTTACTACTCGTCCATGGATTCGGGCAAAAGTACCTATCTGCTGCAATCGGCACACAACTACCAGAGTGCCAATAAGCGAGTGCTATTGCTGGCACCGATGATTGATGATCGCTTTGGCGTGGGTAAAATCACCTCCCGGATTGGCCTGCAAAGCGATGCTGTGGCCATCTCCCGTGAAGATGACCTGCAGGCGCTGGTAGCCAGGGAATACGATCAGGAGTACATTGCTTGCGTGATGGTGGACGAAGCCCAGTTCCTGACACCCGAACAGGTGTGGCAGTTGTCCGATGTGGTGGATGTGCTGCGCGTGCCGGTCTTGTGTTTTGGCTTGCGCACCGACGCCTTCGGCAAGGCGTTTGCCGGCAGCGAGGTGCTGCTGAGTATCGCCGATGAGCTGACCGAGCTGAAAAGTATCTGCAAGCGTTGTGAAAAAAAAGCCAATATGCAGCTGCGTCTGGACAGCGATGGCAATCCAGTGAAAAGCGGCAGTCAGGTGCAGATTGGCGGCAACGACAGTTATCTTTCTGTGTGCCGTCGGCATTACAAGGCGTTGATGGGGTTGTAGATCAGGTCAGGGTCATCCAGCGCTGAACGCCCAGGGCTGTCATCACCAGTTCCACTGACAGGGCTGCCAGGATCATACCCATTACGCGGATAATAATGGCTGAGCCGTTGTGACCAATCACCCGGAAAATGCGATCGGCAATCAGCATCAAACCGCAGGTAATCAGCAGTACTATGGTCATGGCCACGGCGGTCATGGCTTGTTGAGAGAGAGTTTTAACGTGGTTGTCGGTCAGGACAATCACTGCCATGATCGCCCCTGGGCTAGCAATGGATGGTACCGCCAGCGGGAACACCGCCAGCTGATGGCCAGGCTCGCGCGAACCGCCACCCTGCTCCGGGTCGGAAAAAATCATTTGCAGACCGAACAGAAACAGGATGATGCCTCCGGCCAGTTGCAGGGAGATTAACTGAATATCCATGGCTTTCAAAATAATCTGTCCAAGCACCAGGGCGACCAGCAGAATAACAAACGCGTAGGCGGTGGCCTTGAGCGCTATCCGGCGCTTGTGTGATTGCGATAGACGGGCCGTCAGGCCGGTGAACAGGGCCAGAGTGCCAACCGGATCGATGGTTGACCAGAGTAAAATAAAGTCTTGAACAAAGCACTCCATGACGACTCCTGTCGATGCGTATCTGGTTATTGGCAAAATGCTGAATGTGGTCAGGCTATCTGACGACATTTGTCATTTATTATCTGGCAGGCAACGATGGTTGCAGATGACGGTCACCGATGATTACCCACAGTATCTATTAAATAAGACGAAAGTCTTTTGTCCAGCCCATAAAAGCATTCAGGTGGAAAATTACCAGCAAATGTGTTTTCCACGGCTTTTATCTATAATCGCCGACGGATTTTCAACAGAAGTTACAGTACAACAGAGCCGGATGCGCTGTCCAAGGCCTGTTTTATATGGTAAGTGTCGTATAATGGAAGGCTCTTAATGGAAGGCTTTTAATGGAATTGTCGCTGTTGCAATTGGTTGCGGCCATGGTGGTTGTGGGTTTCGGGGCTGTGGTACAGGGTACCATTGGCTTCGGTATGGCGGTGGTGGCTGCGCCTTTTCTTTACCAGATAGATCCGCTATTAGTGCCCGGGCCGCTGATCTTTTCCGGTATGGCCATCGGTGCGCTATCAGCCTGGCGCTATGCCAGCGAAATTGATGTTTCAATTCTGGGTTATTCCCTGATGGGACGACTACCTGGATCACTGTTGGGTGTATTTATTCTGACGCTGGTCAGCGGTCAGCACCTGAACTTACTGCTTGGCGGTTCGGTGCTATTGGCAGTACTCGGCAGTCTGTCACCATACAAACTCAATGCTACGCCAACCGCTCTGTTTAGTGCCGGTTTCTGCTCAGGCGTAATGGGGACTGCTGCCTCCATTGGTGGGCCGCCCATGGCGCTGCTGCTGCAAAATGAAAGTGGTAACCGCATCAGGGCCAACTTGTCGATGTTTTTCGTGGTTGGCAGTTTTATTTCGCTGGTTGTGCTATCTCTTAACGGCCTGCTGTCGCTGACACAGCTGGGATATGGCTCACTGCTTTTGCTACCGGTTTTTATTGGCCACAAGGTGGCCAGCAAAGTGGCCGAACAGGTGGAAAAGGAGCGGATTCGCCAGATCATGCTGGTACTATGCAGTCTGTCCGGCGTGACTGCCATAATTTCCGCGTTCTGATGCCGCGCCTGACACTCTGGGCAGATTGTGGCCGGGACAGATTGCGGCCTGCGTGAAACTTTGTCCCGTCTTTGACTGTCCCAATAATTATCATAATTAAAGTGCACAAACTGTCAGCAAGGAGGGGTTATGGATGGTTTGGCGTGGCCTACGCAACTGTCTGCGTTGCTGTCCGATGAGTTGACTGGAAGGGCCGCCAGTGCCGATGGTGCGCCCGCTGGTTATTTCAGTGGTGCTGACGAGTCTGGCGTCGCTGGGATTAGTGTGCAAGATCGCAAGGTCGGCCGGGTTGTTGAACAAGAAGATGTTTCAGTTCAGGAATTTGTCGCCAAGCTTGACGAACTGCTGACAGCGTTGGACAAGAAGGCATACGTCGGGGCGGTGCGAGAATACCTTAAACACCGTGATGGCGCGCGAAATCTTCTGAATGTGTTGCCTGCGTCGTTTGTTGACTGGCTACGAAACAGTGCTGGCGAACCGCAGTTGCCACGCAGATACGTTGCCATTCTCCTCAGGGATGCCGTCACAGCACTTAAGCATGGTGCTGATCTGCAGCAAACCAGGGAGCATTTCAGTTGGTATATGCAGATGATGGACCAGGTTTGTGTTCAAGGCATCTTTGAGAGTTCACTGGACAAATCCGGCGCGATTTCTGTCGAGATGCTGTTTGAGGCTGTTCTTGATTTGCGGCTGTGTCTCTGGCAAGGGGAACACGCTAACATCTCGGAGCTGTCGGCATCATTGGGAGCCAGACCGTGGGAAGATTCTGAAGTAATGTCGTGTCTGGCCCGGCGTTATGGCTATTTATTTCGTGCTGCCCACTCAGCAGGTAAGCCGCCAGTCGACAAGGCGCCATCCGCCAGTGATGCATCCTTGGTTGGATATGAATCCTCGAGTAGTAATAGACCTGCAGACGTACCCAGGGATGCGACGCACAGCCGCCGCCCAGTACGCTTCCTGAACCCGCTGTGCCCACCCTGGAGTCGGTACTTATCTCGCAGGGAGCCGGTCAGGGTAATGATGCCCAAAAGCTGGGAGCAGCCTGGAGCCATACCATCTGAAGTGGAAAAATTAGCGACTCTGGAGCCCGGGTTCTATGGTTTGGGGTTTGAGCAGTACCTGTTTGTTGGGGATTCCCCCAGTTCGGCAAAGTTTTCGGTTTACCTGTCCACGGGGATGCAGTTTGAGTTTCAGAGTCCGTCCGCCCTTTATGAGTATTTAACTCAGAACTGTTGCCTGTATGCGAACGTTCAGCTGCTTGACTATTACCCGGAGTACTTCACCAACTATGTTGCTGACTCTCAGATTCCTGACCATGTGAGCGAGGCACTGACAATTCTGGGCGTGAGTCAGGAGTCCCTGTCGGCGATGAGTTACGGAGATTTTATGCAGAATTTTCGCCAGCAGGCCCGGCAGGTGCATCCAGACAAAATAGGCGACACTGGTCATGAAAGGTTTTGCCGCTTGGCGCAGGCGCGGGAAATCGTGGAGCAATGGTTGCCGGTGTTGTGGGTTGACGATGGTGCGCAGGATAGGGAATAATCGCTGACACTGCGCTGATTTGATCTTGGCTTGCGAGCGCTTTAAAAATTCCGCTAAAAGAAGGGTTTCCGTGAAGAATTTGTTGAAACCACTCCGTTAGCGCTGAGTGGTTTTTTTGTGCCTGTTGAATTGGGAGCGGCTGGTGAATACTTTAACAGTTGTAACCGACAGCGCAGAAGAAACGTCAAGAACCGCCCGGTGTATTGACAGGCAGGAGCTGTGATGATCGAACTGAAAAACCTGACTAAAGTGTTTGATCCCGGTGGGGTCAAAGCCATTGACGGGGTGAACCTCACTGTGTCTGAAGGCACTATATATGGTGTTATTGGCTCCAGTGGTGCCGGCAAGAGCACGCTGATTCGCTGCGTCAACCTGTTGGAACGGCCCACCGCTGGCCAAGTGCTGGTGGGGGGGCGAGATTTGACTGCTCTGGAGGAGAAAGCCCTGCGTCAGGCGCGCCGTTCCATTGGCATGATTTTTCAGCACTTCAATCTGCTTTCCAGCCGCACAGTATACGACAATGTTGCTTTACCACTGGAACTGGCCGGTGCCAATCGACAAGAGATCGAGCAGGCTGTACAACCCTTGCTGGAAATGACTGGGCTGGCTGACAAAAGAAACAGTTACCCAGCCCAGTTATCTGGCGGACAGAAACAGCGAGTGGCCATTGCCCGAGCGCTGGCCAGCAAACCTCAGGTGTTGTTGTGTGACGAAGCCACTTCCGCCCTGGACCCGCAAACCACCCGGTCCATTCTGGCACTGCTCAAGGATATTAATCGGCGACTGAAGATCACCATCCTCATCATCACCCACGAAATGGAGGTAGTGAAAAGCATTTGTGACCGGGTGGCGATTATGAGCCATGGCAAGGTTATCGAGGAAAACGATGTGGAGCAGTTCTTTCTCAACCCGCGTACTGAGCTGGCCAAAGAGTTCGTACGCAGCGCTATTCATGAGAAGCCGGTGACAGAAATTGAAGCGCGCTTTCAGGCTAAACCGTCAGCCGGTGCCCGGCCGGTGGTACGCCTTACTTTTGTTGGCCAGGACGTAGTGCAGCCGCTGATCACCCGTGCGGCCCGGCAGTTTAATACCGATTTCAACATCCTGCAGGCCGATATCGAAACGGTTAATGAGAAGGCAATGGGTTTTTTGATGGTGGAGATTATGGGCGAACCCGGCGCTATTGATCAGTCATTGCAGTTTTTGCGCGGTACACCCGATGGGCCAAACGGCAGTACCGTCCAGGTGGAGGTGATTGGTTATGTCAGCTGATACGTGGGCGCTGTTGTTAAAAGCACTGTGGGAAACCCTCTACATGGTAGCCAGCTCCGGGATAATCAGTTTTGCCCTTGGTATTCCCCTGGGCGTGCTGCTTTATGTTACCCGTGCCGGGCGTATTCTGGAAAACACCGTCACCAATCGAGTGCTGGGCTTACTGGTTAATGCCGGGCGCTCCATTCCGTTTATTATTCTGATGGTGGCCATCATTCCTTTTACACGACTATTGATGGGTACTTCCATCGGTACCACGGCAGCCATCGTGCCATTGTCTGTTGCCGCTATTCCTTTTGTTGCCCGTATTGCCGAAGGCGCATTGCAGGAGGTGCCCACCGGGCTGGTGGAAGCTGCCCAGGCCATGGGGGCCAGCCCAATGCAGATCATTACCCGCGTGCTGTTGCCTGAGGCCGGGGCGGGACTGATTAATGGCATGACCATTACCCTGGTAACGCTGGTCAATTATTCTGCCATGGCCGGTGCCATCGGGGGGGGCGGGCTGGGCGACCTGGGCATTCGCTATGGTTATCAGCGTTTTGATGCGGTTGTTATGTTGGCAACAGTGGTGGTACTGATTGCTCTGGTGCAACTGTTGCAAATGGTCGGTGATCGCCTGCAGCAGCATTACAATCGCAGTCATTAAGTGTGGAATCGTTCAGGAGAGAGATAATGAGTAAATGGTTAACCATGGCAAAAATTCTGGGCTGTTCGGCACTGTTTGCCTTGCTGACCGCTTGCGGCCAAAGCAACGATAGCAGCGGACCGCTGAAAGTGGGGGTGATGGCTGGCCCGGAGGCGGACGTGATGAAAGTGGCGGCGGATATTGCCCGTCAGGATCATCAGGTTGATGTGGAGCTGGTGGAATTTTCCGATTACCTTTCACCCAATATTGCTCTGTCTGACGGCAGTATCGATGCCAATGCCATGCAGCATCAACCCTACCTGGACAATATCGTGCGTGATCGGGGCTTTACGCTGGTGGCCGTGGGCAATACGTTTGTCTATCCCATCGCGGCGTACTCGAAAAAGCTTAAAGACATCAGTGAACTGCAAGCTGGTGCCCGAATTGCCATTCCCAATGATCCCAGCAATGAAGGTCGAACGCTGATCCTGTTGCACCAGCGCGGTTTTATCAAACTGAAGGATGTGAATAATCTGGCCGCTACGCCGGCAGACATTGTGGAGAATCCGCATAACTTCCAGTTTGTGGAACTTGATGCGGCGCTACTGCCCCGCGCTCTGGACGATGTAGAGCTGGCCTTTATCAACAACACCTACGCTGTGCCTGCGGGCTACACGCCAACGCAGGACGCTTTGTTGGTAGAAGATAAAGACTCACCCTACGTCAATTTGATTGTCGCCCGTGAAGATAACAAGGACGACCCACGCGTGCTGGCTCTGGTCAAGGCATACCAGAGTGATGCTGTAGTAGCAAAAGCGAATGAACTGTTTAAAGGGAGCGCCATTGCCGGCTGGCAATAACTTCACCAATAACTGCAACTGCGCCATAGTAAGCCAGACTTTCGTTTGTCCTGGTGCTACTCGTAGCCCAGGACGAACGAAGTACCAGCAGCCGTCACTCATTTGGTCATGATGATGAGTCAGGATCCGATTCCATAAATGCCAGTATTTGTTCCACACTCATATTATCGGGTTCCAGTTGTAGCCAATCCTCCGAAAAATCAGACAACTCTGGCAGCCAGCCGAACTCTGCTGGTTCTGTAAGGTCGCCTAAGTCTTTTGGCATCATATTCTCAAACGCTTCGGCTCCGCTGTCCTGTTCAGCACGTACTGCTGCAGATTGGTCCGTTGCTGGTTGCCAGAAGGTAATTTCCTGTTTCTCTTCCTCGACCGCCTTTTTGATGTGTTCCGAGGCCAGCTTTTGACAGATGTTTGGGTGTGCATTGTGATGTTCAAAGTCTGTGGCCAGAAAAAATGCCTGCAGATGTGCCATAGCCCAGTTGTTAATCACAAAACCTGTTTTGGTTAAGGTGAATCTGGGTCTGGGCAAATAGACGGTATTGTTCGACGGGGAGGTAAACGACAACGTGCTAATATTAATATGGCGATAACCCACTCGATTGAGTTCCATTAGCATAGCGACGACAAAATGCCAGAGCCGTTCGTTGCCTGTCATGACTGCTGCGCCATCGATCATGATACCCATCTTCAGGTTGTTCATGCTGATTTGGGAAAAACAGTGATCGGGAATATTGCCCGGACAATCAATGGGATAGTGCGCCAGTAATAATCCGTCCATTAGCGCTTCGATCACAGGCAATCCGGGTGGATTGCTTTTCGTCGGTTGCCAGGCCACGCAGGCATCAAGAAAGGCTTTCATTTTCTGTCTGTCGACCTGACGATGCACATAGTACAGCTGCCTGACGGTGGGTACGGTCCGGAAAAGACGGTCAATATGGGTTTCATACACTTGACGATTGCTCTGACTCCAGAGGATTTCCAGCAGCATTCGCTTTTGATTCGTGCTTAGCGGGAACCTGGCATCTATCTTTTTCATGGATGCCACCAGAGATTCCCACTGCTGCCTGTCTGGGATCGGGACGAGGTTTTTGCACAGTTTGATGTAAGGGAGCCAGTGCGATACGGTCAGCTGCGATAGGGCAAAACTGATAATATCCAGCGAGGCCGGCACCAGCAAAGCTTCTGTGACGATGTTCATGTCTGAGGTATTGTCATTGAATTTAGCCAGCCATAAACGCACACCAGCTCCACCCAGATTGAGCACAATGCCTTGCATTGTGGCCAGAGCAGCGCGTCTGGAAGAAAAATAGGCTGCCTGCAAAAAATCCCTGAACTCCGGCACATTCAGACGCCATTCGTTAGGGTTAAGACAAAAAAGGGCAAACGGTTTGAATCGATCTTCGCACAGCGGACTGTCTTCGAACCCTGGCTGTGGTGGCAGGTGTTGCTGGAAAATTTTCTCAAGTGCCTGCTCGTGTTGGTTCAGCACAAACAGCTCGGGTATGCCCGCGCCACGGAAGAATCGATCGAGCAGGTTCAGGTAGATTGTGGTTTGTCCTGCGGGCAGCCATTGTAAAAAGTCGCGAACCCTGCTGGCAGAAGGAATGCCCAAAGCGTGACAAACAACAGCCAGGGTAGTGAATACTCGCTCCTTTTTTTGGACTTGCTGTAGAGTGAGAAAATCAGTAACCAGGTCAGCGTCGGGTAGACCCCGACCCTTGCACATAGCGGCGATAGTGGAAATAAGTGTGCGATCCTGGCCTTGAAAAAGTTGAATAAAATCGCGCGCCTTGTCTGCGCTGGGCATCTCCTGGTTGTAACACATGGTGGTAATGCAAGACAGTGCTCCTCGCTCGCTGCGAAGCTTTTCTAGCCTGACAATATCATTAATGCGGTTGAGGTCGGTTAAATCCTTGTAGCGATACACAGTACACAGCTGCTTCAGGCACGGGGTGCGGGCGAACTCGCGTACCTTGTCATCGCTCATATCCGTCAGGGCGCGTATGTGAACTTTGTATTTTATTATGCTGGAAAGACAACAAGTACTGCGAATTTCTGCGGCGTTTACCGCCGAAAAAAATACCTCAACCTTGCGAAAATAAGCGCTCATAAGCTGATAGTCATCGAGCACATTGTACGATTTCAGGGTAGCAAACAGTGTGGCGGAAGGAGGATCGAGACGATTCAGGGATAATCTGATTCCGCGTTTTGCCACAGTGTGCATTACCTTTGCTGCGTTGTTAAGCAAGGTCTGGATGTTTTCGATGTGCAGGTGCTGTCGCAACGCTGACTGCTGTGCTGGTACGAAGTGCCTGATAGCGGCCTCAAATGTGGCATTGGCCGATGGGCTGTGCGTTTCGTCCAGTCTCTTAATGTCTGTGGGACTGGTAATGTGCTGGATTCGCTCGACAGAAGGCAGACCTTTGCCGTACTGATGCCAGGCTAGCTGCAACAGGAGGGGGTGGCGGCCAACCATGGCGATGTCCGCGTCGTCCATAACCGTAAACATTTCTATGTGCAGTCGATGCTGCAACATGGCGCACAGACATTCGGTACTTTCAATACGTGTGCTATCGACAGCATTAAAAAATACCATGGCCTTGCGAAAAAACGATGAAATTACCTGATGATCCTTAACCGCATCCAGGGGAGCCAAGGCGTCAAACAAGCGAGCAGAAGGGTTACGCCGCCGATGGTTGAGGGTTAACTGGATGCCTCGTTGCTCCAGCATGCCAATCAGTGTTGCGCCGTCGTCTAATAGCGCCTGCGCGCGTTCATCGCTCCGATGGTCTCGCAGATGGCGCTGGTGAGCGAGGCAAAACTTGCTCAGGACCGTTTTTGTGTCACGCTTAGCGTTCAGGCGCCCTACGTGAGCTCCAGCCTTGGATAATTTCAGATTGTTAACATCGGGTAGACCTTTGCCTCTGTGGAGGGTTCCCAGACGCTTTAGATTGGGACTCATGGCAACACGCTGAATGTCTTCATCGCGCATATTGGCAAATGCCTGTATATGTTTTTTGTGGTGCAACATGTTGGACAGGCAGCCGGTAGTCCAGATTTTTTCTCTATCTACAGAGGAGAAAAACACCGTAGCCTTGTGAAAAAAACTGCTGAGCAGCCAATGTTCAGTCTCCGGATTGCACTTGGTGTCAAACAGGAGGGGAGCGTGGGGTGCCTTGCGTCGCAGCGACAGTTCAATGTCACGTGCGCTGAGTGTTTCGAGAAAGACAGAAGCGTTGATCAGGATAGCCTTGATGTTCTCGTTGTGTCGAAACGTTTGCAATCTCCCTTGCATTACCGGAGGGAACTTGGCAATCGTCATGATCAGTCTGGCATCCGAGGTGGCTGCTTGCATCTGTTCGGCTGAGAGAACGAAAGAGGGAGGAGTGCTTAAACGACTCACTGGCGGTGAGTTTGTCGTCACGGAGTCCCATGAGGTGCTGATGATTCGTTGTTTGATTGGCAGACTGTTCGGCGACTCTGGCACTGCGCTGGCGGATAAAAGACATTTGTCGTGTTGTGTAGGTTGCACGACTGAACTGCTATTACTGGCGCTCTCATGGGAACGCTTTCTTCTGTTCACGACCTCAGACGAGGAAGCGCCAGCTATCTTGTTTTGCTCGGCCAAAGTAAAGCCGGGAGCAACGCGTACCTGGGAAAAATACATAGTGTTTTTGGTTGTTGGTGCCGGTTGTTGTTGCTGATTGTTATTACCCGTTGTTATTGCTTGAGAGACTCGCCAACCGTTGCAGAACTGGTGGCGCGACCGCTCCAGAACTCTGACCTGTCTGTTGCGATAAAGTTCACCGCATGTTCGTGCCCCAAAGAGGCTCCTGACAGAACCTTGATAGCAGTGAAGCGGTTACAGTTTTCCCCAGCAAAATTTTTCAATTACCCATGTCGTTCGTATTCAACCACTGGCGCCAGGCAAAATAGAAGAAAGTCGGTAAACTTGTTTGAGTATCTCTCTGTTGGGTTTACGGGTCCGCCGAGTCCAGCTTCGATCTTCTGCAGCGAAACAATAACATGCATTTTAAATGCTACAATTAAGTCGCAGAAATGATCGCAATGCGTAGAGGTGGTGGCATGTCTAAAGTGGATAGCAAAGCCTGGAAAATGCTGGGTATCATCTTTACGGTTTCGTTTGCCATCTTGTTGTGGCAGGGGCAAACAATTTACCGTCACGCTCCGCCAATACCAGAAAAAGTAGTCACCCCTCAAGGACAGCTTCTGTTTACCAAAGAAGATATTATGCAAGGGCAACTGATCTGGCGCTCCATTGGTGGCCATGAGACGGGTTCCATTTGGGGACATGGCAGTTATGTGGCTCCGGACTGGAATGCAGACTGGCTACACCGTGAGTCATTGCGACTATTGGATGTTTTTGCCTTTAAGGATTTTAACCAGTCCTATCAGGCACTGCCTGAGCATCTTCAGGCGGCAGTAAAAACAAAAACCAGGCAAGCAATAAAAGCGAACACCCTGAACCCGGAAACCGGCGTTATTACGTTATCGCCTGAGCGCGCCGAAATTACTGAGTCATTGTCGTATTACTATCAGCAACTGTTCAGTGACAATCCGGAATTTCAACATCTCAGAGAACAATACGCCATTCGGGAAAATCCGCTAGAAGATGCTCATCACAGAAGACAGCTGACAGCCTTTTTGTTCTGGACTACCTGGGCAACATCCACACAGCGTCCGGGCAGCGATGTGACTTATACCAGCAACTGGCCCCACGAACCTTTGATTGATAACACACCCGGAGCTGCGCTACTGGGGTGGTCAATTTTCAGTATTGTGTTGCTGATTGCCGGTATTGGTGCCATGGCATGGCATCATGCCGCTACCGTCAGGCAAGAAAACTTGCCGCCACTCCCTGCCAGTGACCCTCTGGCTCAATCCGTAGTGACGCCTTCCATGGTGGCCACCCGTAAATTTTTCTTTACTGCCATCGCGCTTTTCTTACTCCAGATCACCATGGGGGGCGTAACCGCACACTACGCGGTGGAAGGGCAGGAGTTTTATGGCATCAATCTCAGTGACATCCTGCCCTACGCCATTTCCCGTACCTGGCATACCCAGCTGGGGTTGTTCTGGATTGCCACAACGTGGTTGGGAACCGGGCTCTATTTTGCTCCTTTACTGTCCAGTGTCGAACCACGCTGGCAAAAATGGGGCGTGAATCTGCTTTACGGAGCCTTGTTGCTGGTGGTCGCCGGCTCAATGGCCGGGGAGTGGCTGGGAGTGCAACAATATTTCACTCCGGATATGAATTTCTGGTTTGGCCATCAAGGATACGAGTATGTTGACCTGGGCAAAATCTGGCAAATTGCCCTGTTCAGCGGACTGCTCTTATGGTTAACCCTGATCTCTCGGGCAATTGTTCCGGCATTGCACGGAAACGCTGGCGACAAGCAGGTGCTCTGGGTATTTTTTCTCTCATCTGTGGCCATCGGCCTTTTTTATGGGGCTGGCCTGTTTATGGGTAAACACACGCACTTGGCGCTGGCCGAGTATTGGCGCTGGTGGGTAGTGCACCTGTGGGTTGAGGCATTTTTTGAAGTGTTCGCCACCGCAGTGATCGCCCTGCTGTTCGTCCGGCTGGGACTAGTGCGAACCAAATCAGCCAACAGTGCAGTTGTTTTTGCCACCACCATTTTTCTGCTGGGCGGTATCATTGGGACTTTACACCACCTCTATTTTTCCGGTGTACCCACTTCAGTCATCGCTTGGGGAGCCAGTTTTTCCGCCCTGGAAGTTGTGCCTTTATGTTTAATTGGTCTGGAAGCTTATGAGAATTACCGGCTCCGCAAAGCCGCAACGTGGGTAAAAGCCTATCAGTGGCCCATTCTTTTCTTTGTTGCCACTGCATTCTGGAACTTAGTAGGCGCAGGGGTTTTTGGCTTCCTGATTAATCCTCCTATCTCGCTTTACTATATCCAGGGGCTTAATACCACTCCTCTGCATGGGCACACGGCTCTGTTTGGCGTCTATGGCATGCTGGGCATCGGTTTGCTCTTGACCTGCATGAGACGGTTATCCCATGAGGATTGCTGGGATGACCGATGGTTAAAATGGGTGTTTTACTGTCTGAATGGCGGCTTGGCAGCCATGGCCTTAACCACATTGCTGCCCATCGGGGTATTACAGGGAATTGCCAGCGTTAGTGAGGGTTACTGGTATGCCCGTTCTCCAGAGTTCATTCACCAACCCATTATCCACACGCTGGTCTGGTTGAGGATGGTGGGAGATATTATTTTTGCAGTAGGTGTGTTGGCACTGGCTGGATTTATGGTCAAGCTTGCTATCGGGCAGAGAAAACAGGTGCAGAAAGTGCCCATCTGAAATGGCTTGATCTGACTACGTTTCTCCCTGAATTGGCGACTTTTTCAAATCTCGTCCTTCAGGGTAGAGTTCCGTGACCTATACGCTGGCTCAATGCATGGATAATCTTGGCAGCAAACCCGGTTAATCTCGCTATCAAGATTATAAATAGCAAGCGGCCATTTTTTACGTCCCCCCCTGATTACTGCGGTTTACTTCATGTAACAGCCCCAGCTTAAACTCTTTTTCCAGTCCTGGAATGGCCAGCCAGGAAAAAAAATCTGTTTGGGTGATGGTTATGCCCCGAGCGCGGTTGAGCATAATCTTTTTAATGAAATCAATCAGCTCTTCCTTAGTCTGCGATGGCGGCGCTGCGTGCGCTGCCAGCAGCAATGATTGCAGGTGGTAGGTCAGCGGGGCTGCCTGGGTTTTCAGGCCATGCAGCAACCCCGGCAGGATGGTGTGCAAAAATGGTTGCGAGAACTCGGCTAGCTCGCAGAAACAGTAGTGGTGTTTAAGACAATAATCCACAAATGCCTGATAGTAATCCGACGTTCTGAGTTTTTCAGGAATGTAATGAAATAGTGGCAAAAGCACAGATGAGTCATCAGTGGCGCACTCGGTGATCAGGGTATCCCGATGGTGCTCTGTGACCAAGTGTTGAGGTATGAATTCCAAACTACGCACGGACTGACTGAATGCTGCATCGCATAGTGTTGCTTTTCGCCTTTCTTCAGACACGAGAGAGAGGGCGTAATATCTGTTATTGATTGCTGCCAGGATTATTTCGTCAGTTAACAGTTCGTCAGGGACCAATTTCAAGGAAAGCCAGGATTCTTCACAGGCTCGCAGGTAGTATTGATAGTCTCTTTTAGCTGGCATTCTCATAATCAGAGGGTGCGTCGAGCGCATTAGTGCCGCGGGAGACATTTGTTTTCTTAGCCGATCTAAAATCTGACTAGACATGGAAGCAGGATCGAAAGAAAGATACGAAAGACCTTGTGGAAGCAGCTCCACCAGGGATTCCGTCACCATGCCACCGGGTATGTATCTAAATAGCGTGTGGAGATATGTAATCGCTTCGGCACACATGGCGGGTGTTTTGAAGCAATCTGGAATAAGCCGAAAAATGCCTTTGTTCAGTCGAAAGATTCTGTCACAGATACTCTGGGTTAACTGCGATTGTGGTATTACCTTGAAGTTATCGAGATCGCTGGGCGCGCTACCAAAAACTTGTGACAAAAAGTGGTCTGACAACGTATCAACCGTGGCAGGCTGGATAAGTTCAAGAATATCCCGGAATGACAACAGCCCGAGTGCGTAGAGTTGCTGGTAATCACTCCGGTAAATATCGCCGTTGACAAATCGAACCAACAGGTCCGTGTACTTGCCCAGGCGGTCCACGTGCCAGTTCCGGGATGTCTGGATACTATCGCTGACAGTACCGCTGGTAGTCACCTGATGACCGGCTGGATTGCTGATTTGGATAGGGTGACCATGAAACCTTGCTGCCGGGTGCTCTGGAGCTTGATGCTGGTCAGAGGACGGGTATTTTTTGAGTGTTATCCCGAGTGATATGTTGCTGGCAATGGGCATGGTCGGAATCTTCCATTTTTTTGTTTCAGACCAATAAAACATTCGTTTGGTTCCTACCTGGGTTATTTTGGCTGCGAGGAAATATACGTCTGGCGGCGCTGCAAAACGAGACAACTGACCGGGGGCTGCTAAACTGCGGAACTGCCGTCAGATAGCCAGGCACGCAAACTGCTGGTTGAAGAAAGAGAATGCATGCACTGTTCGGCCCATTATGAACGCACGTGTTTCAGGACAAGTCGCCCCGTGCAAAAAAAACACCAGGCTTCTCGTGAGGTTAAGATGGTCCCCTTTGCTATTTCCGAACAGTCCGTCACCAATGATGTTGACCATGGACAGCTTACAAACTCTGGTTGTGATGATGACGCTAACGTCCACTTGCCGAAGCAGGGCTACTTTCCTCGGGACGTCAGTCAAGTCAACCCGTTGATGGAATCATCGCTGCCGAGCTTGCAGCCTGCCCGGTTCGATAGTCAGATTTTTTCTGATGAGTACCGCAAGCCTGGGTTTTTTCAGTTATTGCTGCGAGGTGAAATTGATGATTCGTTGTCGTGTGACTTCGGGTTGCCAGAGACCGGATTATCGGAGTTCAGATTATCAGATGCCGGATTATCGAAGTTCAGGTTGCCAGATATAGAATTATCGGAGTTCAGGTTATCAGATGCCGGATTATCGAGGTTCGAGTTGGCAGATATGGAGTTGCCGGATTTTGGATTACCGAATTTTTATCACCCGGATTTTCAGTTATCGGCGTATGACCCATCCCTCGATAAGTATCTTGGTGGGGCAGAATTGGCGAAAACAAAATTTTACGACAATGGCAAATCGGCATCCCCAACCTGCACTACCCAAAATGGCAAACGGAGCACAAAACGCCGTAACAGAAAATCCACATGCGTTAGTAAGACCGAACAATGCGAGTACCGCAAGTTCCGCGCCACAAAAGAGAGGGCGCGTTCCTCCACGATAAAGGACGCATTTGATGTGCTGAGAAAGCGCATACCGAGCCACTATTTACGTTTGAGTCATCAGAATACCAGAGTAAGCAGAATTCGGGTGTTAAGGATGGCGACCCGTTACATCAAAGAATTATCAGAACAGCTAGGAATGGGATCGGTGACTGAAAAACCGGACATGGCATAAGGAATCAGGCTGCGAATGGTTTTTTGGTAAGCCAGCACAGTCCTGTGCTGGTTTGACAGTGGTAAGTCCGGCGTTTAACAAATCCCACGTAATTTTCCAGCCATAACTGACGCATTGCATCCACAGCACCCGAGGGCATAAAGCCATGAAAGGAGCAAAGCGACCTTTGCCGGTTTGGGTGGCGAGGGATAGAGGGCAACCCGTGCAGGGTTGCGTCTTTTCCTCTCCTGCTCCACTAATCTTTGCTACTATGCCAAAGTTGACTTGCTGGGACACAGCAGATTCGTAAAGGGTTCGCCTACAGAAAGTCCTGTCAGCGCAGGTTCTGTAGCGAGAGATGTTGATAATATTCAACATGGGTCGAACGAAGCCCCCATCCATAACCATCAGGTTTGGTGGTGGGAGTACGTCACCCAAAATTGCCAGCAATGTAGTCGCGGGTTTTCTGGTGGTCAGCGCGATGGAAAATTTTATCCGTCGGACCAAACTCCATCAGCTCGCCAAGATACATAAAGCCGGTGTAGTCGGAGATACGCATCGCCTGTTGCATATTATGAGTAACAATAACGATGGTGTACTTCTCTCGCAGCTCAGTAATCAACTCTTCGATGGCGGCTGTGGCCAATGGGTCCAAGGCGGAAGTTGGCTCGTCCATCAAAATCACTTCGGGTTTCAGGGCGATGGTACGGGCGATGCACAGACGCTGCTGCTGACCACCGGAAAGACCGCTGGCATCGGCATTGAGTTTGTCTTTGACCTCTTTCCACAGATGGGCGCGCTTCAGCGCTTTTTTTGCTCGTACCGCCATTTGTGGGGCTGAGAGTTTGCCCTGCATTTTCAGGCCAAAGGTGATGTTGTCGTAGATCGACATGGGGAAGGGTGTAGGCTTTTGGAACACCATCCCAACTTTAGAGCGCAGCAGGTTGAGATCGACATTTTTCTGGAAGATGTCTTCCCCATCAAGCAGGATTTCACCTTCGGCGTGTTGGGTGCCGTACAGGTCATAAATCCGGTTCATGGTGCGCAACAGAGTGGACTTGCCACAACCGGATGGGCCAATCAGCGCCGTCACTCGGTTATTGTAGATGGGCATGTTGATGTCTTTCAGTGCCGGTTCGGCATCTTTGCTGTAGTAAAAATTCAGGTTTTTTACTTCCATGCGTGGCATCGTGCCGCTGTTCAGTTCGGTGATGGTGGCATTGACTTGCGGGCTGTTGGCAGTGTGTGCGCCGAGGACTGTTTCTGCGTGTTCACTCATGATTTTTTCGCTGCCTTTCTTGCTTTCAGCCAGCGGGGTAATGCGGTGGCCAGAATATTAATTATCAAAATAAAGGTGGTAATCAGTAACGCGCCAGACCAGGCCAGTTGGTTCCAGTCTTCATATGGGCTCATGGCGTACTGGTAAATGGTCACCGGCAGGTTGGCCATGGGCTGGCTTAAGTCGGTAGTCATGTAGTTACTGTTTAAGGCGGTAAACAGCAATGGTGCTGTTTCGCCGGCGATACGGGCCATGGCCAGCAAAATACCGGTGATAATGCCCGGGCCGGCAGCGCGATAGCACAGTTTGGTGATCACCCGCCAGCGTGGCGCTCCCAGGCCGCTGCCTGCTTCTTTGAGGGTGGTGGGCACCAGGCGCAGCATCTCTTCGGTGGTGCTGACGATAACCGGTAACGCCAGAATGGCTAGCGCGACGGCACCAGCCATACCGGAGAAGGTACCGGTGGTGACCACCACTAGTTTGTAGACAAACAAGCCAATCAGAATGGATGGGGCGCTCATCAACATACCGTTGAGAAAGCGCAGGGTCTCTGCCGCCTTGGAGCTATGGCTGGATTCCGAAAGCCAGGTCCCCGCCAGCACGCCCAGCGGAGTGGCAATAACAATGCCCAGACCGGTGAGAATCAAGCTGCCGACAATGGCGTTTTTCAGGCCACCGGGGCTGCCAGGGCCAGGAGTCAGTTCGGTGAACAGATCAAGCTTCATGCCTGCCAGGCCATTACCAATCAAGCTGTACAGTACGCTGGACAGCACCATCAGGCCAAACAGGGCCGAGAGTAGGCAGAACCCGATAAAGGCCTGGTTTTTCACTTTTCTCAGGGTCATCATCGAGTCCTTAGCGTTTTTTCAACAACAGGCGCGCAGCACCCATCACCACAAAGGTGAGGATAAACAGCACCAGTCCCAGGTAGATCAACGAGGAAATATGCAGTGGATTGGTGGCCTCGTTAAACTGCTGGGCAATGGTGGAGGAGATGGAGCTTGCTGGCATAAACAGCGAGGTTTCAATGCGGTTAGCGCCGCCAATAACAAAAGCCACCGCCATGGTTTCGCCCAGGGCTCGGCCAAGGCCAAGAATGCCAGCACCAACGGTAGCATTTTTAATGGTGGGCAGCAGCACCCGGGTGATGACTTCAAAAGGGGTGGCGCCAATGCCGTAAGCGGCTTCGCGCACAACGTTGGGGATGGTTCTCAGGGCGTCGCGGGTCAGGGCAGTAATGATGGGCAGGATCATAAACGACAGAATAATCCCCGCCGTCAACAGGCCAATACCGATGGGCGGTCCATCAAACCAAGGGCCGATTAATGGCAGACTCACCAGGTGATCCAGTGCCCAGAGTTGAAAACCTTCAGCAAACCACGGAGCAAAGACAAACAGGCCCCACATGCCATAAATAATGCTGGGCACTGCTGCCAGCAGCTCAATCGCCATTCCCACCGGACGGCTCAGCCACGCAGGAGCCAGCTCAGCCAGAAAAATAGCGGTACCTAAACCCACCGGAATGGCAATAATAATGGCAATAAGCGACGAGACCAGCGTACCGTAGATGGCAGCGGCAGCACCAAACTCACCGTCCACCGGATTCCAGGTATCACTGAAAATAAAACCGGGACCAAACTTGACCATGGCTTCCCAGCCACCATCGATCAGCGACAGGATAATGCCAATTAACGTCAGCAAAATCACTATCGCGCTGGTAAAGCTGAGGCGCTGGAAAATACCGTCGCCATTGATGGCGCCGGGGCGCAGAGAGAGTGATGTGGCGTGCATAACTGTCAGGAGGGCGATGAAGCGCTGCTCACCACCCGAAGTTCCTACCTCTGAAATTTAAATTATTGGCCGGTGTCCATTGGCGTATTAATCGATAACTGGCGTACCGTTGTGCGTTAGCTGGGTTTCCCAAGTGTTTTCTACCAGGTCAACAACACTTTCTGGCATGGGAATAAAGTCCAAAGCCTTGGCCATATCTGCGCCATTGTCGTAGCTCCAGTCGAAGAACTCAACAATCTGTCGGGCTTTTTCTGCGCTGGCCTGCTCCTTGTGCATCAGGATAAAGGTGGCAGCGGTCATGGGCCAGGAGTCGGCGCCGGGCTGGTTGTTCAGTAACAGGCGAAAACCAGGAGCATTTTTCCAGTCGGCATTTTGCGCCGCAGCCTGGAAGGTCTCCATGGAAGGTTGCAGGAATTTGCCCTCAGCACTGGCCAGCTGGGTATGACTCAGATTACTCTGCTTGGCAAAGGCGTACTCCACGTAGCCGATGGCGCCGCGGGTACGGCGGACAAAATTAGCGACTCCAGCGTTACCGTTAGCGCCAATGGTGGTGGCTTTTCTTGGCCAGGTGATATCGGTATTGGTGCCGACGTCTTTTTTCCAGTCGGGGCTAACCTGACTCAGATAGTCGGTAAAGTTGTAGGTGGTGCCGGAACCGTCAGAGCGATGGACGACATAGATCGACTGGTTGGGGATTTTCAGTCCAGGGTTAATGGCAACAATGCGCGGGTCATTCCATTTTTTGATCTTGCCCAGATAAATGTCAGCCAGCAGTTCGCCGGTCAGTTTCAAATCCCCTGGCTTAATGCCTGGAATATTAACCACCGGGACAATGGCTCCCATCACCATAGGGAACTGGATCATGCCCAGTTCGGCCAACTTTTGCGCATCAAGTGGAGCATCAGTTGCACCAAAGTCCACAGTTTTTGCGGTGATCTGACGGATACCGCCACCGGAACCGATGGCCTGGTAGTTGATGCGAACACCGGTTTCCTTGTTGTATTCCTCTGCCCACTTGGCATAGATTGGGTGTGGGAAACTAGCTCCGGCGCCGTTAATGGTCTCGGCGCTAAGCGCGGTTGAGAACGCCGTTGTCACCAAAATCGAGGATACGACAACCGACTTTAAGAACATCATATTCCTTTCCTTTGAACACTAAGAATCATGAAGTAGTGCAAGAATAGAGCGCAATTGTTACAAAAATATTTCTTGTATGCTGTCGTAGAGTGACATCTTTACACTTTTTTTCTGTCTGTCAGGCTGGGTATCTTCTTTCGATTGGCTTTTTTGGGTTCATAACTATTTATTCTTGTGGGGGTCATCTGGCAGGAAAAAATGAACTTAACCACTGCGTATCACTCCAAATGGTCGGCTCTTTTCTCAGGGTTGGAAGCATGCAGGTCAATAGTGTTAACTCTGGTGCAGCGCAACTGTGTGACTGGCATCAGGGAATGTCTGTGGCGAGCCGTCCGGTTTATATGGCCGCTGGTGGCGCCCCCGTGGTTCGGCCGATGACTATTGATCAACGCCACGTCCAGCCTGTGTCCAGTCATCAGCCAGTGGCCGCAGTGCGTCCTGATGTGCCAAGTGATCAAACCACGGAATTGCGTAAAAAACTGATTGATCAGATTGTCTGGCATCTTTCCGTTGCCGGGCGCCAGTCTGGTTTTCCGCTGTTTGCCGGGGCTTTTGCCCAGGCGTGCAGACGCCAGTGCCAGCGAGAAGTTAATATGCTTTCTGGCGCTGTAGGGTTCACTGCCATCAAGGCTGAGCAGCTGCTTGACTGTCTTGTGATGCACATAGCTGTACCTCGCGGAATGAGCAGCATGGTGCCGGTAATGGATTGGTTGCTGCGCCAGGAGAAGCTGGCTGACAGCTCATTGCTATGTGGTGTTAGTGCCGGGCCGCTCGGAGAGCAGACGTTTTCCTGGTATATTGGTGGGCGTCCCCTGTTCGCCATTGCCTTACTGGAACTGACCTCCCTGGTTGGTTTGGATATACAGCTGCAGGAGTACCAGACCAGTGAGGGTCAACGGGTGGCATTAAGAACGTCTCGAATAGCAGCAGCGGCTTGGCTGAATGAGCAGCTGCTCAGTGGTGCACACAGGATTGATGGTCTGGCCGGTATCATGGCTCGCGAGCTGCAGGGACTGGCCGTTTCGGTCACCGCTAGTGCCGATTATCAGCAGCCGCAGTTTTGCCAACGGCCGTTGACTCCAGAACAGGCACAACCCGATGTGGCCGACTCACCAAGTGGAGAGTGTGTCTCTACCAGTTCGACGCTCCCGTTAATGTCGTTTCCGATGGTGCCTTGCATGCCGCTGACGCCTGTTGTGTTTCCATCTGTTAATGCTCAAATACCGCCCAATAGCAATTCTGATGCTTCGTCAACTCAGCAGGGCAACGCAGTGACTTATCAGCAGCCTCCCGGTGAGCGTTAATTCCCGATCCATTATTGTTCTTTGAATGGTTCTCTGAATTGACTGGCGCGGAGCATTCGTTCGGGCGTCTATAACGAGCATCTATAAATAAATAGCCTGAAATAGCCTGACTTCCTGGTGAGAGGTATTGAGAGTTATGGTGGTGAATCGGCACCACGAAAAGCGCCATTGGTAGTTGCGTAACAGATGTTAACGTGCTGGCAACGATGGTGCGCAAGAAGGCGCAAACATTAACGTGAGTCAGGCGTGGTGCGGGGTCTGCTCTGATCGTAAGGCTTTGACACGTAACTTTCCGATGGTATAGTTGCCGCTTCCGTAACAATGCCTGACGGCTGTTCGGTTTTCCTACTTCTCATTTGAATTTTCCGAATTCTTCACCCGGAGTATCTCATGACCGCTATCAAGGAAATCAAGGCTCGCGAAGTCCTCGATTCTCGTGGTAATCCTACCGTTGAAGCTGATGTCATTCTTGAGTCTGGTGCCTTCGGTACTGCCTATGCTCCCAGCGGTGCCTCCACAGGTTCACGCGAAGCCCTGGAACTGCGCGATGGCGACAAGTCCCGCTACCTGGGCAAAGGCGTTCTCAAAGCCGTTGCTAATGTAAACGGTCCAATCCGTGAAGCACTGCTGGGCTTTGACGCTAACGACCAGCGCGGCCTGGATCAGAAGATGATCGATCTGGACGGTACTGATAACAAAGCCAAGCTGGGCGCCAACGCTATCCTGGCTGTATCACTGGCAGCTGCCAGGGCTGCTGCTGCAGACAAAGGTGTGCAGCTGTATGCTCACATTGCGGAACTTTACGGTACTCCTGGTCAGTACACCATGCCTGTACCGATGATGAACATTCTCAACGGTGGTGAGCACGCAGACAACAACATTGATATCCAGGAGTTCATGATTCTGCCAGTTGGCGCCAAAACCTTTGCTGAAGCTCTGCGTATGGGCGCTGAAGTGTTCCATGCCCTGAAAAAAGTGCTGTCTGACAAGGGTATGAGCACCGCTGTAGGTGACGAAGGCGGCTTTGCGCCAAACCTGGCTTCCAACGCTGAAGCCCTGGCGGTAATCAAGGAAGCTGTTGTTGCAGCCGGTTACAATCTGGGCACCGACATCGATCTGGCCATGGACTGCGCTGCTTCTGAATTCTACAAGGATGGCCGGTACTACCTGAAAGGCGAAGACAAAGTCTTCACTTCCCATGAGTTCTCTGACTACCTGAAAAGCCTGACTGAGCAGTACCCGATCATCTCTATTGAAGATGGTCTGGACGAGTCTGACTGGGAAGGTTTCGCCTACCAGACTAAACTTCTGGGCGATAAAATCCAGATCGTTGGCGACGACCTGTTCGTCACCAACACCAAGATCCTCAAAGAAGGCATCGAGAAAGGCATTGCCAACGCTATCCTGATCAAGTTCAACCAGATCGGTACGCTGAGCGAAACGCTGGACGCAATCAAGATGGCCAAGGATGCTGGTTACGGCGTGATTATCTCGCATCGCTCCGGTGAAACTGAAGACACGTCCATCGCTGACCTGGCTGTTGGTACTTGTGCCGGTCAGATCAAGACTGGTTCTCTGTGTCGTTCTGACCGCGTTGCCAAGTACAACCGCCTGCTTCGTATCGAAGAGCAGCTTGGTAGCAAAGCACCTTATCTCGGCATTGCGGAATTCAAGCACGCTAAATAATTCATTGCTGTTGCGATAAGCTGTTGTGGTAAACAAAGGGGAAGTGTAATGCTTCCCCTTTTTTTATGGTTTTTGCCTTGTCAGGCGTAATTGATGGATAATCAACAATTTGGCAACAACTGCTCTGGCCTGACCATGAAAAAACTGGTGATCACTGTTCTCTCCCTGGTGGTAATTTATTTGCAAATTCGGCTTTGGGTAGGCGAAGGTGGTCTGGTTGAGTTGCTGGCGCAGCAGGAGCAGTTGGAACGCTTCGGATTGGAAAATGAGCGTTTATACCAGAGAAATCAACAGCTGGCCCGAGAGGTCGTGGAGCTGCAGCAGGGAATGGAAACCGTCGAAGAGAGTGCACGTCAAGAACTGGGCATGATTCGTCGTGATGAAACGTTCTTTCTTACCTATGATTGACCAGCAAGATCAATTCTGAATAGTAGACCAGATTCTCACGGTGGTGGGACTGGTGTTGTGTTTGTCCTGTCCATTTGCAAAGGTATCAGAGTGAGTAGTGCTGAAGCCGTGAACCCTGTTCGTTACTGGGCTGTCGTTCCCGCTGCGGGTGCCGGGCGCCGCATGAATGTGGATATTCCCAAACAGTACCTGGAGATCAGGGGAAAACCACTGATGGTGCATACCCTGGAGCGGCTGTTGGATTTCCCCCGACTGGAGAAAATCGTAGTGGTGCTTGATCAGGACGATGAGCACTACCCGGCCATTGACTTGCTGCGCGATCCCCGCATTCGCCTGGCCAATGGTGGTGCAGAGCGCAGCCAGTCGGTGCTCAACGGTTTGCGGGTGCTGCTGGATATTGCTGATGTAGACGACTGGGTAATGGTACATGATGTAGCGCGTCCCTGTATTCGTCGCGCCGACCTGGATTGGCTGGTGGAGCGATTGCACGACCACTCGGTCGGTGGTCTGTTGGCCACGCCGGTGACCGATACCATCAAACGCGCCGCTACTGACGGTGCAGTGCTCAAGACAGTAGCGCGTCAAGGGCTGTGGCATGCCCTGACGCCACAGATGTTCCGTCTTGGTTTGCTGCACGATGCCCTGGCCGCAGCCATTGCCAACGAGCTGCCGGTGACCGATGAAGCCAGTGCCATTGAGTATTCTGGCAGACAGCCGGTACTGGTCGAAGGGCACGCTGATAATATCAAGGTGACGCGAGGGACTGATTTAGCCCTGGCTTCTCTGTACATCGAACAACAATCGAAACTGATTGAGGTTTCTTAATGCGTACTGGTCATGGATTTGATGTTCACCGTTTTACCGACGAGGAATGTGAAGACAACTTTATTGTGCTGGGGGGAGTAGAGATACCTTATCCGCGTGCTCTGGTGGCTCATTCCGATGGTGATGTGTTGCTGCATGCTTTAAGTGATGCGTTGTTAGGAGCGGCTGGGCTTGGTGATATTGGTCAGCATTTCCCGGATACGGATCCCCGTTATGCCGGAATCGATAGCCGTAAGTTGCTGCGTCATGTAGTGGCTTTACTGTGTGAGCGTAACCTGGTGCTGCTTAATATCGACAGCACCATTGTCGCCCAGGCACCGAAAATGGCTCCGTATATTGAACGTATGTGTCTGAACATCAGTGAGGATTTGGGTATTGATCGGACGCGGGTGAACGTCAAGGCGACCACCACCGAGAAGCTTGGTTTTATCGGCAGAGGGGAGGGGATTGCCGCTTATGCGGTTGTTTTGCTGGCTGAGTCGGCCTGATATGACAGGGGCGCTATGCAGTTATTTTCTGTTGTGACCATTTAACCAGCGAAAAAATCGCGGTATTGTCTAAGGTTAGTTTTTTTAGTTGAGTGCACATCATGGAAGCTGATGTATCGATGCCTGTCGATTATCCTGTTGATTGGCATTACGCCCATGGTGGACCGTTGGGCAGTTGTCGCTTTAAGTCCCGTCATGAAGATTTCCTGGTTAGCGAAGTGTTGCCGTTTGAGCCTGAAGGCGACGGCGAACACTTGTTCTTACTGGTAGAAAAAAAAGGTGAAAATACCGACTGGGTAGCCGGATTGCTTGCCCGGTACGCCGGAGTTGAACGACAGTCGGTCAGTTATGCCGGGCGTAAGGATCGCCATGGAATTACACGTCAATGGTTTTGTGTTTCCTTGCCAGGCAGAGCCGATCCAAACTGGAGTGGCCTGGAAAGTGACACTATCAGGATTATCTCTCAGGCCAGACACCGGAAAAAACTGAAAACCGGAGCGCTCAGAGCCAACGATTTTGTCATCACGTTACGCGATATTACCGTAGACTCTGCCTTGGTCGATGGCCGCCTGGCGTTGCTGGCTCGTGAGGGTGTACCCAATTATTTTGGTGAGCAGCGCTTTGGTCATCAGGGCCGTAATATTGCCAGAGCGACTGATATGCTGGCAGGAAAATGTCGGGTACAGCGTAACAAACGTTCCATGTATCTTTCGGCGGCGCGTTCGTGGCTGTTTAACCAGGTGCTGTCTGAGCGGGTGGCTGCCGGTGTCTGGAATCAATATCTGCCCGGCGATGTGCTCGGCTTTCCAGATAATAGCAGTCTTATTTTTGCCGTACCGGATGAGGCCATGCTGGCTCGTGTTGCCCTGGGACAATTGAGTCCAACGTCGTCTTTATGGGGGCGTGGTCGCCCAGGGGTGACTGATCAGGCTCTGGGGTTAGAGCAGATGACTTTGGCTGAATATCAGCCGCTATGCGCTGGTCTGGAAAGAGTCGGACTTAATCAGGAGCGTCGGATAAACCGACTGATTCCCGCTGATATAAGCTGGTCATGGGGAGATGATGGGACGACGCTGGAACTGCGCTTTCGTCTGGGCAAAGGGTGCTTTGCCACGTCACTACTTCGGGAACTGTTTATCTGCAGTGAACCCGAGCGCCATCATGAAGATAACCGACGCGTGTCGTTGGCAGCAACAGCTGAAAATGGACTGCACTAAGTGAAAAAGATGGCTTTTTTACCGTGCAGGATAACTTGGAACAACTCAGGACTGATGGATTATGACCATATTGCTGTCTAACGACGATGGCGTTACCGCTAAGGGACTGGCGCACTCGTACGCTGCCTTGCAGGCCCATGGACAGTGCTGGGTAGTAGCCCCTGATAATGACTGCTCTGGTAAGGGGCACTCGTTAACGCTGGATCGTCCTTTACGCATGAAAGAGCATGCCAACGGTTTTTTCAGTGTCAATGGCACTCCGGCCGATTGTGTCAATCTGGCTGCCAGCGGTCTGTTTGGCCGCCAGCCTGAACGGATAGTGTCCGGCATTAACAACTGCGCCAACTTAGGCGACGATGTACTCTATTCGGGCACTGTGGCAGCGGCTATGGAAGGGCGCATGTTGGCCAAAACTGCCATCGCTATCTCCTCTTGCGGTAAAGAGGATCACCATCTTGCCGTCAGTGCCAGGGTGTTGCACGACTTGATGGTGCGCCTGGATCAGGTGACCTTGCCAGAAGGTATTATTTTAAACGTCAATGTGCCAGCCTGCGACTACGAGCAGATCAAGGGAATGAAGATAACCCGGCTTGGCCATCGCACGCGGCCCGATTCGCCCATCGCCATGACTGATCCCCGGGGTCACAAGGTGTGGTGGATCGGTGGGGTTGGTGATCCCATGGTTGCTGAGGAGGGCACTGATTTTCACGCCGTCGGCGCCGGTTATGTCTCCATTACGCCACTGCAGTACGACAAGACCGGACACGCCACACTATCGCTGTTGGAGGATTGGCTTGGAGCCAGTGTATGAGGGACCTGGAAATTGACGGAATCGGTATGACGTCGCGCCGAACCCGGGAGCGAATGATTCAGCGCCTGCTGGCCCAGGGCATTCAATCCAGGCACGTGTTGGAAGTTATGCGACAAGTACCCCGACATCTGTTTGTTGATGAAGCACTGGCCCATAGAGCCTATGAAGACACCGCGCTGCCGATTGGACACAATCAAACGCTGTCCCAGCCCTACATTGTGGCCAAAATGACCGAAGTACTGCTGGCGCGTGGGGAGCCGGATAAGGTGCTGGAAATTGGCACAGGTTCAGGTTATCAGACGGCGGTGCTGGCTTCTTTGGTGCGCAAGGTGTTCTCAGTTGAGCGCATTCGCCCGTTACAAATCAAAGCTCGTCAGCGTTTGAGCCGATTATCTTTGCATAATGTGCGTTTGCGCCACACCGACGGCGGAATGGGCTGGCCTGAGGAAAGTCCATTCGCAGGCATTATGGTCACGGCGGCGCCGGATGAAATTCCCCAGGAACTGCTCAACCAGTTATCGCCCGATGGCGGACGGCTGGTGAGCCCTGTGGGGGCCGGCGCAGTGCAGGAGCTGGTACTTGTCACCCGTTACGGTAATGACTATCAGCGTAAGGTGCTGGAAATGGTGCGATTTGTGCCATTGCTTGCTGGCGTTATAAGCTAGCGTCTTTTCTGGCAAATGTCTTATATAAATGAGTATGACGGTTTGTCTCAGCCTGGGATGACTGATGACATTCGTCGTCTTCTGCTTGATTAATCTCTGTTCTAAAGGTCAGGACATGTCGAAATTTTCTTCCTATTTTGCGCTTGTCGCCAAGGGAGTGGCCATGGGGGGCGCCGATGTGGTGCCGGGCGTATCCGGAGGAACCATCGCTTTTATTACCGGTATTTACGACCGGCTGCTGAATGCTTTGAAAAGTGTTAATCCGTCGTTGTTAAAAGTGTTCCGTAACGCTGGCATCGGCGGCGTCTGGCAACGCATTGATGGTGCCTTTTTGCTCTGTGTGTTTGGTGGGATTCTTACCAGTATTCTGCTGTTTGCTCATGTTATTACCTGGCTTCTGGCTACCTATCCGGAGATGTTGTGGGCCTTCTTTTTTGGGCTGATTCTGGTGTCAGGACTGCACATGATCCGCCAGGTTCATCAGTGGGATGTCAACACCATCCTGATACTTGTGGTCGGTATGGTGATTGCCTATGCCGTGGGCGTGTTGAGTCCTACCAGCCTTGAGCCTAAACCGCTAACGCTGTTTTTTGCCGGGGCGATTGCCATCTGTGCCATGATTTTGCCGGGTATCTCTGGCAGTTTTATCTTGCTGATGATGGGGCTCTATACCCCGGTGATTGACGCTGTTAAGAATCTTGATCTTGGCGTGCTGGCCATATTTGGTGTGGGCTGTATTGGTGGCCTGTTGAGCTTTTCCCATGTTTTGTCGTGGCTGTTGAAAAAGCACCGCGATCTGGCCATCTCCTTGTTGACTGGCCTGATGCTGGGCGCGCTCGGCAAAGTCTGGCCATGGAAAGAGACGCTGGAAAGCCGGATAAACAGTGCCGGAGAACAGGTTCCCTTGATCCAGGTTAATGTCTCACCTTTTGATTACGAAGTGATTACCGGACAACCTGCTTATCTGGTTGAATCCGTCGCACTGATGATTTTTGCCATTGCCTTGGTGGTTATGATTGAGTGGCTGGGCAGTAAAAAGCACTAATTTTTTGCCGTAGGTGGGCGATGTTGCCCATCTATTTATAATATTTTAAATAATCAATGTGTTTTTATATTTCATTATTCGATAAAAAATTGTCGCGGTAGTCTTCGATAATGGAGCTGGGAGAGTGTTGGATTTTCTGAAAAACGCTCTGATTAATATGAGTGATTGCTCAAAAAAAATACTTTTTTTGGCAAGTTGCCTGTTGCTTGCCAGTTGCAGTCATGATCCTTCTCGCGTGCCCATTACTGACCTGCGGACATCGGGGCGCGCTACTTTTTCCTCCGGGCAACACATTGTCAAGCGTGGTGAAACGCTGTACTCCATTGCCTGGATGTACAACAGAGACTTCAAGGAGCTGGCGGCCAGCAATGGCATTGTCGCCCCATATACCATTTATCCAGGGCAGAAAATCAGCCTGACCGTTCGCCGACCTGTTGCCGTTCGACCGTACATCCCCCCGACGGTCAAGAAACCTCAGCCAGTAGTGAGTAAACCACCAAAGACACCGGCAAAAGCTGTGAGCAAGCCCCAAAAGGTGGTTAGCGAACGTAAAAACAACACATCGGTCAAAAAACAGCCAGCGCCGACGCCGACAAAAAAACCAGCAGTTACCTCATCTTCAGGCTGGCAATGGCCGGTAAACGGTCGGGTTATTTCCGGCTATTCACTCAAGGTGCCAGTCAACAAGGGGATTGATATTAGTGGCAAATTAGGAGAGCCTGTTGCAGCCGCAGCCAGTGGTGAGGTGGTGTACGCCGGGAGTGATCTTTCCGGTTATGGCCGGCTGATCATTCTGAAGCATAACGGCAGCTATCTGAGCGCGTATGCGCATAACAGGGAACTATTTGTCAACGAGGGAGACTCAGTTAAAGCGGGCCAGAAGATAGCCGAAATAGGTTCTACAGGAACGACGGAGCCTAAGCTGCACTTCGAAATTCGCCGTGATGGCAAACCGGTCGACCCTATGGGATACCTGCCGCGGCGCCGATGACGAAGGTCAGTGGCTGTTGTAGTAGAGGGATCTCACGGGTGTTGGTGCAGCTTCTATTTATTCAGTGGTAGTTGCTCGACATAGAGTGGGACTTTCGGATAGGACTAACTCTTATGGCATCGAAGAGGGATGACGCAGAGCTAAGCAGTTATGCTGACGATGTAATCCAGGGACAGGATGAACTGAATCCGGATGAAAATTCCGGTGAGCTGATAGAAGACGTAGTTGACGACAATGACGATATCGACAAAGCACAGCCAACGGCTGTGTCGCCCATCAGTAGCAGTCGTCGAAAAGACGACGATGGATTTTACAAGTCCATTGATGCAACGCAACTTTATCTGAACGAAATTGGTTTCTCGCCGCTGTTGACGCCGGAAGAAGAGGTGCATTACGCCCGGCTGGCCCGAAAGGGCGTAGAAGCAGGCAGGCGTCGTATGATTGAAAGCAATCTGCGCCTTGTGGTCAAGATTTCCCGGCGTTACGTCAACCGTGGTCTGACGCTGCTTGATTTGATCGAAGAGGGTAACCTTGGTTTGATTCGCGCTGTTGAGAAGTTTGATCCCGAACGTGGGTTTCGCTTCTCAACCTACGCCACCTGGTGGATTCGCCAGACCATTGAGCGAGCCATTATGAACCAGACGCGAACGATCCGTCTGCCCATTCATGTGGTTAAGGAGCTTAATGTCTATCTGCGCGCTGCCCGGGAGCTGACCCAGAAGCTTGATCATGATCCCAGCCCGGAGGAGATTGCCAAGCTGCTCGATAAACCGGTGGCTGATGTCAAGCGGATGCTCGGTCTTAATGAGCGGGTTACTTCGGTAGATACACCGTTAGGGCCGGATTCCGACAAATCCATTCTTGATACCATCTCAGATGAGAAGGGCGCCGATCCGGCAGAGCTGTTGCAAGATCTGGACTTAAACGACAGTCTTGATCGCTGGCTCGGTGAATTGTCGGAGAAACAGCGGGAAGTGGTGGCACGGCGTTTTGGCTTGAGAGGCTACGAAACCAGCACGCTTGAGGAAGTTGGCAAGGAGATTGGCCTCACTCGCGAGCGCGTTCGACAGATTCAGGTAGAGGCATTAAAAAGGCTTCGTTCCATTTTGGAAAAACAGGGTTTGTCTGGCGATTCGCTATTTAACTGATACTCGTCATGCTCCGGAACCGGAGCATGATTTGCTACCTTTTCAACGTTCCAGCAGAGCCAGCTTTCCTTTTACGCCGTTCCATTCGTCTGCATCCGGCAGCGGAGCTTTCTTCTCGGTAATATTCTCCCATACATCAGCGAGCACAGCATTCAGCTCAATGAACTCCTGCTGATCCTCAGGCACTTCATCTTCAGAAAAAATTGCGTTAGCCGGGCATTCTGGCTCACAAAGAGCACAGTCGATGCATTCGTCCGGATGAATTACCAGGAAGTTTGGTCCTTCATAGAAGCAGTCCACAGGACAGACTTCCACGCAATCGGTGTATTTGCACTTGATGCAGTTTTCACCCACTACGAAAGCCATGGTGGTTAAACTCCATTTGTTTTTGAGGAAAAAATTCGGCCAAGTTTACCAGAGTTGGAAACCCGGTGGGTAGCCGGGAGCATGTTATCTTGCGGGTAAATCATCCTACCGGGCCAACCCTTTGAGAGTATAGAGCAACTCCATGGCTTGTCGGGGCGTCATATTGTCCGCATCGGTGGACTGGAGCAGCTCAACGGCCGGATGTGGTTCAGCGTTGGCAAACAGGTCGGCCTGAACGGTAACCGTCGGCATGGATGCGGGAGTCGGTTGTTCCAGCATGGCCAGCTTCTGCCGCGCTTGCTGGATCACCTGGCGTGGCACACCGGCCAGTTGCGCCACCTGCAAACCATAACTCTGGCTAGCCGCGCCTTCTTGCACCGCGTGCAAAAATACAATGCGATCGTCGTGTTCTGTGGCATTAAGATGCACATTCACCACCGTATTGCACTGCTCCGGCAGATGGGTCAGTTCAAAGTAGTGGGTGGCAAACAGAGTAAAGGCTCGCACCGTATCAGCCAGGTGTTGGGCGCACGCCCAGGCCAGAGACAGACCATCAAAAGTGCTGGTGCCCCGGCCAATCTCATCCATCAGCACCAGGCTCTCGCTGGTGGCATTATGGAGAATATTGGCCGTTTCAGTCATCTCCACCATAAAGGTTGAACGACCACCGGCCAGATCATCAGAGGAACCGATGCGGGTAAAAATCCGGTCGACCAAACCAATGCGAGCACTGGTGGCAGGCACAAAACTGCCTATATGGGCCAGCAAGACGATCAGTGCCGTCTGGCGCATATAGGTGGATTTACCACCCATATTCGGTCCGGTGATAATCATCATACGACGTTGGTCGTTAAAATTAACACTGTTGGCCACAAACGGGTCTTCCAGTACCTGTTCAACTACCGGATGTCGGCCTGCAACAATCTCGATGCCCGGGGTAGGCAGAATGTCTGGTCGACAGAAGTTCAGGGTTTCCGCTCGCTCGGCCAGGTTGCTCAACACATCCAGTTCTGACAGGGCCATGGCACACTCTTGCAGTGGCCCGAGTTGTTCTGCCAGGGTATCCAGCAGCTGGTCATAGAGTAGCTTTTCCCGGGCCAACGCCCGACTCTTGCTCGAGAGTGCCTTATCTTCAAACGTTTTTAATTCCGGAGTGATAAAACGCTCGGTGCTTTTCAGGGTTTGACGACGTATGTAGTCTACAGGAACATGGTCCGATTCCCGGCGGCTCAACTCAATGTAGTAGCCATGCACCCGGTTATAGCCCACTTTCAGACTGGACAGGCCCGTTCGCTCCCGTTCGCGTAACTCCAGTTGTACCAGATAGTCGCCGGCATTTTCACTAAGGGAGCGCAATTCATCCAGTTCGGCGTCATAACCGCAACCGATGACGCCCCCATCGCGGATGACCACTGGCGGATTGTCAATAATTGCCCGACTCAGCAAGTCAGACAGCTGCGGATACTCACTGATAGCTGTGGCCAACATCTGTATATTCGGGCAAGCAATAGCTGCCAGCTGTTGTTGCAACGCTGGTAATTCTTGCAGAGCATCACGCAACCGAGCCAAGTCCCTGGGACGAGCTGACTTCAGGGCCACTCGTGCCAATATACGTTCAATGTCGCCAATCTGCTTAAGGATGGGATAAAGCTCTTCAAAGTGGAACCCATCTTTGATGGCAGTGATTGTCGATTGTCGGGCCAGCAGTTTCTCAATATTGCGCAATGGCCGGTTAATCCAGCGTCCCAGCAGCCGACTGCCCATAGCGGTGGCCGTTCGGTCCAGCACGGCCGCGACGGTGTGCTCCCGACCACCATTCATATTGACAGTCAGCTCCAGATTTTTGCGGCTGGCGGCATCAAGCACCACGCTATCTTCACGGCTTTCCAGCGACAGCCCACGAATATGGGGCAGGGCAGTACGCTGGGTTTCTCTTGCGTATTGCAACAGACAGCCGGCTGCCTCAATGGCCAGCGACAGATGGCCACAGCCAAAACCGTCAAGACTTTGCGTCTGGAACTGGCGAGTCAACTGATCAATGGCGCTTTCATGGTCGAAATCCCAGGGCGCCCGTTTGCTGCTACCGGGTCGGCGCACCAACCCTTCAGGCCAGTTATGCTCATCATTCAGTAACAGTTCTGCCGGGCTTAACCGTTCAATCTCAGAGATCAACGCTTCTTCACCGGTCACTTCCAGAACGTGAAAACGACCGCTGCTGATATCGAGAAACGCCAACCCGAATTGATTGTTGCGCTGGTTGACGGCCAGCAAAATATTATCCTGGCGCTCATCAAGCAGAGCTTCGTCACTGACAGTACCTGGCGTAAGAATACGCACCACCTTGCGCTCTACCGGTCCCTTGCTGGTGGCCGGATCACCAATCTGTTCAGCGATGGCCACCGACTGACGCAAGCGCAGCAGCCGTGCCAGGTAACCCTCCACTGCGTGATAGGGAATGCCGGCCATGGGAATCGGTTCGCCACCGGACTGCCCTCGTTTGGTCAGAGTGATATCCAGCAGTTGGGCAGCTTTTTTGGCATCGTCGTAGAACAGCTCGTAAAAATCGCCCATGCGGTAAAAAACCAGTTGGTCCCGGTGCTGCTGTTTGATGCGTAAATATTGCTGCATCATCGGCGTATGGTTGGAAAAATTGCTGTTGTCCATTAAATCAAGATATTGGCTGATGGTATTAAAGGCTGATTGTATCGGGACTGTGAAGCGCTTGCGGAGCTTGTTAATGCGCCTGTGTGCTGAATAGTCCTCAATGCGGCCCAATTAACTGGCAGTGGTGGCAATACTATCACGCGCGCTGGCGCTCAGCAGACAAAAGTGAGTCTGGTCAGGACGATCCCATGACTGAAATTATTGTTGGCTACGTCTGACCCATGTGTTGTACGTAGGGACTATTTTCTTTCCGGGAAAATCAGTGATGCTATTGCCGGGCGTCGGCGGGTTTTCCTGTTGGTATATCCATTTGTACGCCCAGTGTCAGTTGAATGTCCGCCGTAACCAGTTCATCAATTGCCTGCATATCAAGGCAGTCGTCATCCAGATGAAGGTAACTGGCCAAGTTGAATGCGGTTGCTATCAGTTTCCACGCGCATTGTCGTATATTTCCCTTGGGGTGAAATATACCTGCACTTTGCCCCTGCAGGATTACGCCCTCAATCTCATCAATCAGCTCGGCCATAGCCTCACGGTATACGCCTTTCAATGCCTCATTGCGTGACATTTCGTCCGCTGCACTCACCCATACGCGATTCTCATGCTCGCGGTCTGCATAGTTGGAGGGCAGCAGCAGTTGCAGCAGGGATTCGTAAGGGGACAAGTTTTTAACGGCTGCCCGGTCGGCTTTAATGGCGGCACCAACAGCGTAGCGCAGCACCTCGCTTTTCAGTTCTGACAGGGATGAAAAATGGTGGTGAATGGTGCCCGTTGCTGCGCCCATTTGCCTGGCAACGTTGCGGGCAGTAACGCTGGCAAAGCCACCGGAGACCACAAGGGACAAGGCAGCATCAAGAATTGCCTGACGTTTTTCTTCTTTGGGCAGATAGCTCATAAGCATTTAATTTCCGGTGACGCAAGGTTACAGGTGAAGTAGATTGACATAGCATAAAAAACAAATGAACATGTGTCCAATTTGAACTAACGTTCATAAAATAAATAGTGATTTGCCTGGGGGATATGCATATGACAGTTCAGTCCGCCGATGTGGGCATGACGACGGGAAGTACTACCACCGACTTTTTTCGGTTTGTTGTGCCATCGGTTTTAGGTCTGTTGGCTATCTCGTCGGCAGGGATCGTGGACGGGATTTTTGTCGGTAACTATGTTGGTGCAACCGCGCTGGCATCGGTGAACCTGGTGGTGCCATTGTACTCGGTCTTTTTTGGCTTGTGCGTGATGATTATGGTGGGCAGTGGGGTTGTTGCCGGCAAAGCAAAAGGAGCAGGTAATAAACGTCAGGTATCAAATATTTTCACCAAGTCGTTGATCATCATTACCCTCTACTCAGTCATCACGGCCAGTCTTGCCTGGTTTTATGCCGCAGAACTGGCAGTGTTTCTTGGTGCAAGCGGCGACTCTCTTGTCCTGGCCATAGCATATATACAAATATTGTCGCCTTTTTTATTGTTTATGGGCATAACGTATTCACTGTCTTATTTTGCCCGAGTCGACAATGCACCGAATTATGCCCTGATCGGCCTGGTTATAACCGCCCTGACCAATATAGTGCTTGATGCCATATTTATTCTGCATTGGAACTGGGGGATAGGTGGTGCTGCCCTCGCCAGCGGGTGTGCCTATGTGGTTGGCGCGGTGTTTTTCTTTTTGCGGCTGTTCGGCAAAACGGCGCAAATTCGTCTGGTCAAGCCCTATGGTTCCTGGCTCGGGCTGTTGCGTGCAGCTTATAACGGGTTGTCCGAGTTAATTAATGAAATGTCTGCCGGATTGTTGATGTTCACCATAAACTGGGTCCTGATCTATGAGGCCGGCACCACTGGCGTCGCCGCATTTACTATCGTCAATTACGGCTTGTGGCTCAGCACCACCATTGGTTATGGCATTGCCGAAGCCCTGGGACCACTGGTCAGTGTTAACTTTGGTGCTGGTAAGCCGGAGCGCATTGCCCGGTTTATGGTGCTGGCTATCGGTATGAGCGTGATTATCGGAATCGCCTTTGTCACGGTGCTGCTGCTCTATCCTCAAGTGCTGGCAAGTGCTTTTCTCAATGGCAATGAGAGCGCAACCCTGGCCATGACTCTGAGCATTATCAGGGTAATCTGGCCTATTTTTTTATTTAATGGCATTAACATCACCATTTCGGGCTATTTCACCGGCATGCATTGTGGCACGCAGTCTGCTGTTGTTGCCCTCAGTCGTTCATTGATACTGCCCTTGACGTTCATTCTGCTGTTTTGGCGCATGTTTGGTCTTGAGGGGGCGTTTATCGCCCTGCCTGCTGCAGAGGCATTAACGGTGGTATTAAGTGTCATTCTGTTCTGGCGAGCCAGACCTGCTGAGCTGGTCGCCCGTGACCGACAGGCTGTGGTCGCCCGTAGTAACAAGGCCTGCTGATGCTTGTTTGAAGGCAAGCGTGAGCATGGGATTTAACGCCAGTGATTTCTCGTCTGGGCTGAGCCTGCTGGGTAACGGTTTGACTGGATTGATGAACTCGGCCAGTGGTCGTCCATCGATAGTCTCCACACCTGCCTCCCTGAATCTGGCCAGAAACTCATCGCGACGAGAGTGGTGTACCCAGATCGCCGTCAGTGAACGATTGGATACCTTGCCCAGTACCAGGATTTCGCGATGGGTTATTTTTGCGGTTAGCGGGTTGTCGTAGGGGCGAAAGAACACCGTGGAGAATGTATCAGCAGTAGGCTCACCGTACATTGAACCGGTGTAAAACGGCTGACAATCGAGCACTGACAAATCATGAACAAAAGAGATTTGATTCAAGTCTCCCCACTCTTTACCGCCATCTTTGCCATATTTACTCCAGCTGCAGCTGTGGAACTGTATTGAGTCCGGAGATTGTTCCAGAGAAGTTGCCCGGAAATAAACAAAGGTGGGGTTACCGTGGCTGGCACAACCGGGAAGTTGATCCTGGTAACTACCAAACGGGGCAAGGTTGCCGGTTTTCAGAATTGAGACGGCATTCTCCCAATGGATACAATGATGCTTCAGACTTTTGTAACCGTGATGGCGGTAAAAATCGGCAATGTTCATCTCGGGTGGTTTTGTTTCCAGTCGCCGTTCTGCCAGTGCGCCGGATACCTTGAACTGTTTGAAAGATGCGTTACTGATCGATGACGTGGAAGGAGGAACGTCGCTTGATCCAGCGCCAGTTGACCTGGTTTCCAGTGTTCGTGGTGTCACGCGCCACCTCCGAGCAAAAAAAACCTAACCCCTGAGACACTGCCCAACCATGAAAGTTCCATGGATCGTCCTACGCCAGCATAAAATTGACGAAGCTCAATAAAATGCTTATTCGTTGAGTGTCTGCGGAAAACCGAAATAGGATTTCGTGAAATGAGTGGTAATAATCCAGCCAAACCAAGGAAGTGGATGGGATCTGGTGGTCCCCCTGGTCTTCAAAACCAATGCGAGCCGAGAAGGCTCTGGTAGGTTCGATTCCTGCTCCTTCCGCCATCTTTTTTTATCTCCTTTACCAGAAATCTGAACACAGGGTTCTCAGTCATGAGTCCAGGCCCGAAGGGATTCGTTCGTCTGCCGCAAGTGGAACAGCTGCTTCAGGAACCAGTCCTCGCTCCCTATATCCGCCAGCTCAGCCGACCGCTGGTGACCGACGTGGTGCGCCATACGCTGTCTGTCGTACGACAAGATATTGCTACTTCCATGTCAGAGATAACCGATGAGATGCTGCATCAGCGTCTGGTCAGTGCTTGTCAAACATTACTTAACCAGCGTCATACCCGGGTGATTAATGCCACCGGGACAGTAGTGCATACCAATCTTGGTCGTTCACCCATTGATCCGGCGTTGTGGGATGCAGTGGCCGAGGTGAATACCGGCTACTGCAATCTTGAGATCAAGCTCAGCGATGGCAAGCGCGGCCAGCGCAAGGGGATCGTCAGTCAGTTGCTGGCCAGTCTGACCGGGGCCGAGGAAGGCATGGTGGTTAATAATAATGCCGCTTCCGTCTATTTGTTGCTTAATGAGTTGGCCAAAGGCAAAGAAGTGATTGTCTCGCGGGGCGAGCAGATTCAGATTGGCGGTGGTTTTCGTATTCCCGATATCCTGGCGCTCTCCGGCGCCAAACTGGTGGAAGTCGGCACCACCAATATCACTACGGCTGATGATTACATTAGAGCCGTCACAGAAAACACTGCCATGGTGCTGATGGTGCACTGTTCTAACTTTGTCGTACGTGGCTTTACCGAGTCGGCAGATATTCGTGAGGTGGCTCGCCGCTTGCCGGAGTCGGTGATACTGGCGGTGGATCAAGGATCCGGCCTGTCAACGGAGAAGTTTGCCGCCAACGAAACACCTATGAATCAGTACATTCGCGCCGGGGCTGATCTGGTCTGCTTTTCCGGTGACAAGATTCTCGGAGGCCCGCAGGCAGGTATAATTTGTGGGCGCCGAGCCCTGTTGCAACAGTTGGAGAAAAATCCGCTGATGCGCGCATTTCGCCCTGGGCGTATTGTCTACTCCCTGCTCGAAGAACTGCTGGTACGCAAACTTAACCGTACACCGCAAGGACAGGGTGTGGCCGAAAAATGCGCTACCGGTCAGGAAGATATCGAGCACCGGGCGCGCGGACTGGTGGCAGAATTAAACGATTATAGTCGTTTGGTTCCTTCGCAGATGGTGGTCGGTGGTGGTACATTGCCCGATGAATTTTTCCCTTCCTGGTCCGTGGAATTGCTAGTGAGCACGTCTTCAGAGCAAGTGTTGGCCGACCTGCGCGCCATGCCTTTGCCGGTGATCGGGGTGATTCGCAATGATCGTGTGCAGTTGAATATGGCAGCGGTTCTGCCTCGGGAGTTAGCGGTATTGACAGAGCAACTCAGGAGTTACCTTGGTTTATGAAGGCGGTGATTGGTACGGCAGGCCATGTGGATCATGGCAAAACAGCGTTGATTAAAGCGTTGACCGGCATTACCACGGCCCGGCAAGAGGAGCAGGCGCGCGGTATGACGCTGGATTTGGGGTTTGCCCATTTCAGTGACGACACTTTTGCCGGTTCGGGTGCCACCGTCGGCGTAATCGATGTACCGGGCCATGAACGTTTTATTCGTAACATGGTGGCAGGGGTGTGGAGCCTGGACCTGGTATTGCTGGTGATTGCCGCCGATGAGGGCTGGATGCCCATGACCACCGATCATTTGCGCGTCGCCCACGCCATGGGGGTGTGCGATATTATCGTCTGTATCAATAAGGCCGATGCCGTGGACGAAGAAACCCTGGCGCTGGTGGAAGAGGATGCCCTGGAGCAGTGCCTGGCCATTACCAATGAAATTCCCGATTCTATCGCGGTGTCCGCTTTGACTGGGCAGAACATTGATGTTTTGCGTGCACTGATTTTACGCAAGTTGTCTCAGATTGAACGTCATTCGTTGTCTACTTGCCCGCATTTGTATATTGACCGGGTGTTTTCCGTAAATGGCATTGGCACCGTGGTTACCGGTAGTTTGGCCGATGCGCCAATAAACGTCGGTGATCGGTTAAAAGTGTATCCGGGCGGCAAAGAGGTGCAAGTGCGTAGCTTGCAGTCCTACTATCACAATCTGGAGCAGGCGCAGCCGGTTTCCCGAGTGGCGGTGGGCTTGAAGGGCATTACCCGCAAGGAGTTGGAGCGTGGGCACTGTCTGGTCAGCCGTGATGCGCCCTGTCAGGTAACTAAGCGGTTATTTGTCCGTCTAGAACAAGAGCAGAGTGGCGGACAGCGCAATCGTGAGGTGGAAGTAGCGCTTGGTACCTGGAATGGGTTGGCGCGCATTGTCTATATCAAAGATACCCGACTGGCGTTGTTGAAACTGGATCAGCCTGTGCCCTGTTTCTGGGGACAGCCAGTGGTCATGATTCGCCACGGTGGCAGTGAACTGATCCACAGCGGACGTATCGTCTGGACGCGGGATGTGGCGGTGCATCAGCGCAAGCGCTTGCAGGTATTGCTTGATGCGTTGCCCGAAGCCTTTACCGCCGGGGATCAATTGCGCCTGAGCCTGGAGCTTGAAGGTTATGTGCCGGCGGTACTGGCCACGCAGTCATTGCTGGCGGATCAGGAACACTACCGGGCAGCCGGTGATTGGGTGATGAGTGTCGCCTTTAACCAGACCCTGCAACAGCAGATTTTGCAGTTGCTTGCTGGCGAAGGCATTGCCATGACGCTGCTGGAATTAAGCACCCGCCTGACAGTGTTGCCAGCCGTGGTGGAGCAGGTATTGCTGCAATTAAAGGCAGACGACAAACTGCGTATGAGCCGGGATGCCTGGATGGCCGGCAGCGGTGCTTCGGAAGATGACCTGGGACACGACGGACAGCAGTTATTGACTCATATTCGCGCCGCTGGCAAAGATGGCCTTGAGGCGGATAAAGAGAAAATTCCCGGTGCCCAGAAACTATTGCGTAACCTGGTGCGTCTTGGCTTTGTGGTTGCCCTGGAAGGGCGTATCTATTACAGCACTGAGTTGTACCAGCAGTTGTTGACTGCGATTCTGGCTGGTCTGGCCGTAGGTGAGCGTTTCACTATTAACCTGGCCCGGGAGCGCACCGGACTGAGTCGCAAATACATCATTCCGCTGCTGAACCGGATGGAGCTGGATCGCTGGGTGCGTCGAGACGACACCGATCGTATAGTTATCAAACTGCCGACAACGGCCGAACAAGGACAGGATAAGGCGGCATAATATGGCGCAAAAATTACTGATCATTAGCAATAATCCCCGCGTAAAGGTAATGTTTTCTGCCGTCAGCCAGTGCGACTGTGAGGATTATCAGCAGGTATTGCATCAAGTTCGTAACCGGATACACGCCGGTGCCCTGTTGCTCACCCATCCGTTGGCAGGCAGTGTTAAACCGGGTGAGTCGCCCTATCGCTCGGTGGCGGTGGATGACCGGGATGGGGCGTTGGACATGCGCTCTTTGGAGGTAATCGAAGGCGCTATTGACCGGTTTAATACCTTGATGGCCGGTGCCAGGCAGCGATCCTATGATGAGCAGACTTTACAGGATTTTCAGCTGATTGATTATCAATTGCTTAAGTCAGGGCTGGAATCCATCGATCCGGCGCTGACCAGAGCGTTGCCACCGATACTGATATAAATTTTTCCCAGTCAGATTCATACCGTTCCGTTGGCTCTTATTCAAGCAGTTGTGGAGTATCAAATTATGAGTGAAGCAAACCTGGACATTCGCCCGGTGCGTGCTGATGAAACCATGGAACAGGTACGCCTGACCCGTTACTCGCATGGCGGTGGCTGAGGCTGCAAAATTGCCCCAGGGGTCCTGGGAACGATGCTGGACGGGTTGTCCGATAACAGCGGGCATCCTTCGTTGCTGGTGGGCAACGACAAGGCCGATGACGCGGCCGTTTATGCGCTGGGCAATGGCGAGGCCATCATCAGCACCACCGATTTCTTTATGCCCATTGTTGATAATCCATACGACTTCGGACGTATAGCTGCCGCCAATGCTATCAGTGACGTCTATGCCATGGGCGGCATACCGATGATGGCGCTGGCTGTTCTGGGGTGGCCGGTCAATACCCTGTCTGCGACAGTGGCGCGGGAGGTATTGCGCGGTGGTCGTGATGCTTGTCGGGATGCCGGTATGCCGCTGGCAGGTGGGCACAGTATTGATGCGCCGGAGCCAATTTTCGGATTATCGGTCAATGGTCGTGTAGCTGTTGAGCACTTAAAGCGCAATGATGGCGCGCAAATTGGTGATCGCCTTTACCTGACCAAACCATTGGGTATTGGTGTGCTGACTACGGCCATCAAAAAAGGCCATTGTTCGGCTGACCATGAAGCACTGGTGACGGAAACAATGTGTCGTCTGAATAAGCCCGGTGCTGCTTTTGCTGCCTTGTCGGGTGTAACGGCCATGACCGACGTTACTGGCTTTGGTCTGCTCGGGCATTTACTGGAGATGTGTGCTGGCAGTGGCTTGTGTGCCGAGGTCTTTCGCGATGCCGTGCCGTTGCTGCCGGATGTGGACCGCTACCTGGCTTTGGGCTGTGCGCCCGGTGGCAGCCGTCGTAACTACGACAGTTACTCGCAGCAGCTTGGGATCCTTAGTGAGCGGGACGTGCAGATTCTGCTTGATCCGCAGACTAGCGGTGGTTTGTTGGTGGCGGTGCGTCCGGAGGCCGAAAGTACCTTTCTGGCTGTCGCAGAGCGTGAAGGTCTGGCACTGACGGCAATTGGTCAGTTTGTTGAGCATGCTGAGGCACGGGTGGTCGTTTGGTAAGTGCAGATTGTTGATGTCAGCGGGTTCATTGGGTGGCATCGACAATCACACCAGATCACTCTTTTCGTGGGCGTTTCGCCAGAAAACTTCTTGGGCTGCCGACCAGTGGTGGCGTATGACTGCGTTCGGACGATGATGGTCCGGGTGCTTCTGCCGTCGTTCCTCCTGAAACCGTGCTCTGTTGCGTACCCTGAACAAAGCCTGCCCTGACCTGTTCTATGACGCGTTGATCAGGAAAGCCTTTGCCGGCATTTATTTTCGCCACTTGGCGCAGTAGCCGGGCATCAAGGCGACCAGCAACCATTAAACCGGGCAGCGACAACAGGCTACGTGCCTCGGTGATGGCTGGTACCCCCAGCCTCCCGTACAGGCTGCTGATACTTTTCAGCAGATCCAGACTCGGTGTGCTCCCGGATTGCGAACTAAGCAGTGACAACAGCTCTCTTACCGTTTCTGCCTGGGGCAAGCCTCTGTAGTGCTGCATGTGCGAGATGGATTTGAGTACGCTTTCATCAACCCGGTCACCGATTTTCATGCCGGGAACAGCCAATAGGCCCTGTACGTCACGCGTAGGTGGAAATCCCCGACAGCCGCACATTGAGGAAATGCTACGTAACAGTGGATAACCTCTGCCTCGGCTTACCTCAAGATCAGGTATGCCGAGTAAGCTCTCGACTTGCTCTTGCGTTGGGAGACCACGGCCCCTGTTAATTGATGAAACGCACGCGAGCAACGTTGGATCGATACTGTCGTTTTTCTGCAGTGCTTTTAAGGTTAAAAAGTCTGTTACTTGCTCAGGAGTGGGTAAACCTTTGCGGTCACATATAGTGGCAATGGAGCCAAACAACGTTGCGCTGAATCGCCCCCCTGTCTGAAAGCACGACATTGTCAACAGCTTGGTGATCGCGTCTTTGTGTGGCAAGCCTCTTTCCCGAGACATGATGGCAAGGCCATTGAGTTTGTGCCAATCCAGTGTCCCCTCACTGGTCTTAAGGCAATCCAGAGCCAGAAAAGCTGCAACGTCTCCCTCAGTGGGAAAGCGTTTGCCAGCGTACATGGTCGTAATGGTCTGGAACAGCTTGAGATTAAACGCTCCCTCAATTTTGAAAGCGTTCATGGCCAGCAGCTCGGTCACGGCTTCTGCTGAGGGAATGCCTTTTCGGGCATACATGATGCTTATGGATTTCAACAGCTCCACATCCAGCTGACCACTGGCGGTCAGGCTTGGGTGGGTGAGCAATTTTCTGACCGCCCCTGCGCTTGGGAATCCCTTGTTCTTGCTCATGGCAGCCACAGCCTGCACGTGCCCGTATTGGGCAACACGGGCAATATTGGCATCCGACATGGCACTGAAAAGAGTGCGTTGCCGAATGGAGTCTCGCTCAAACATGTTGATCAGCGAACTGGTGTTTTTAATTCCTTTGGCCAGGGTAAAGTAGTGGGTGCACTTTTGGATAAATGGCACTTGCACATTATGCGGGCAGGAGTTAATCAGGTCGTAGAGGCTGGCTCCGATGTGGATATGCCGTTCCCGACAAATCTTTTCCAATGCCTGCATGGCCTCATGCGTAGCGGCATCCGGATGCATCAAAACCTCACGAGCAGATTCCTTGCTACGGGCTGCTGCCAGTGCTTTTCTTTTCTGTGCACGCCTTGAACTTGCACCTTGTGCTGCTCCGACACCGAGACCACTTGGACCAGGAGTCGCGGCGTCGGCAGCAGCGGAGCTTGATGTAGCGCTTGCTGCCTGCTCGTCTGTCGCGCTGGGCGTATCCGATGAGAGGCATGCTTTTACAGCATCTTCGGTAGGGATACCTTTACCGGTGTGGGCTGTCGCAACGGTTTTAAGCAGTGTTTTGTCTAATGCATCACCGGTTTTGAACGCCGGAAGTCCCAACAATGCGTTCACCGCCGCCGCCGCTGGCACCCCTTTACCACGACACATGGCCGCCACGGCATCTAATAACTCCTGATCTAACTGACCACCGGGCGACAAACTCTCGCACGCTAGTAGCGCCTGAACTGCGCCCGCAGCCGGGAACCCCCTATTTTTGCACATGGTTGCTATAGCCGATGCCTGACCGGTTCGTGCCACGGCAACAATGTCTTCCTCACGCATATTGAGAAAATGTTGCCATTTTTGTGGTGTTGGCTCCGCGCCAAACATTCTGGTTATTGCGTCAGTGCTATCAACCGCGAAGGCGTATTTAAAGAAGTAGGTCAGCTTACGGATAAACAACGGTCTGTGTGACCTGGGACACGCCAATATCAGCGGATACATGCCGTCTTTAAAGTCGATACCCTTGTCATGACAAACTGTCTTGAGTCGTTCCAGTTCACGATTATCCTGCGCCTGAAGTATCATCCGTGCCTGTTCGATTGCTTCTTGCGACGAGGTTTTTTTCCTTTTTTTCCCGCGTCCTGCGCCTGCTGCCTGTACCCGTGCCACCGTTGCCCGACTGACATCAAACTCGCTCGGTTCGGGATTACTTGGACCCGCAGCGGCATTATCTCCGTCGCCACCAGGCGGGGGAGGTGGCGGTGGCGAGTTGGAATCGGCTCTGCCAGGGGACAGGCGAATGGTTGTACGCATATTGACTCCTGCAACTGTAGTAACCAAGATCCCTGGCAGTACCAGTTACTGACTGATCGAATTCTAGCGCCAGTTTTACAGCTGATTTCTTGAACTCTGCTGTATTGGTTTTGACTTTCTTTTCTGACATTTGGACACACCTTAAGGGATTTTGATATTACTCAAGTCTGTGTGTCCGCAAAACTATAACTACTTCAATCTACTAAAAACCCACCTTAGACGGCGCCTGCTTGACAAACATCAGAAAGAAACATCCAGTACAAACACGTCGACCTGTCCTAAAAGTGCTTCGGGCAGATTTTCTTCGATCCGTTCCTTCAATTCCTTCGCGCTTTTAATGCCATGTCGCTTACGACCTGCCACTTTCCCATGTAGTGGTCTAATGACTTTGGACACCTCGTTAAGCACAATAGTGCAGTTGATGACGAGGTAGAAAGTGACAAAGCAGCGTAAGAATTATTCTCCAGAATTTAAGCGTAAAGCCATTGCTATGGTGGTTGAGCAGGGACAGGCTGCAGCAGAGGTTGCCAGAAGTCTTGATATTGATGTTGGCAACCTCAGACGCTGGGTGCGGGAGCAGGATGAAAAAAAGGAAATGTCCTTTCCTGGCAAAGGACAACAGGCTTTAACGCCGGATCAGCGACGGATAAAAGAGCTGGAAGCTGAAAATCGGCAATTGAAAATGGAGCAGGAAATCTTAAAAAAGGCGACGGCCTTCTTCGCGAAAGAGCTGTTGTAAGGTTTGCATTCATACAGCAGGAGAAGGAGGTCTACCCGACTCGGGTGCTCTGTAAAGTAATGCAAGTGGGTCGCAGCGGCTTTTATCACTGGCAAAAGCAACGGGCTCAACAGAAAAACATAACGGCGCAGCAGTTTCGCCTGGAAGCTGATGCACAACAGATTTTTGCAGACTCTGATCGTTCATATGGCAGCCGAAGAATGGCAGAGGCACTGTGTAAAAAGGGCTACAACGTAGGTCGCTATCAGGCAGCAACACTGATGAAACGGCTAGGACTGGTAGTGAAATGTGCAAAAAAATTTAAGGTGACAACAAATAGCAGGCATAAACTGCCTGTTGCGGAAAATCTCTTGAACAGAGAATTTGCTGTCACAGAGGCAAATAAAGTCTATACGACAGATATTACCTACCTTTGGACCCGCGAAGGCTGGCTGTACTTGGCTGTGGTTATGGATTTGTATTCAAGGAAAATCGTAGGTTGGTCCATGAGCAGTCGTATAAAGACGGAGTTGCCATTAGAGGCCTTGAAAATGGCCTGGTGGAGTCGTAAACCAAGCTCGGGAGTGCTTCACCACTCAGACCGGGGGAGCCAGTATGCTTCTCTTGACTACCAGGCTCAACTCAGAGAATACGGCATGATATGCAGCATGAGTCGTAAGGGGGACTGCTGGGACAATGCGGTGACGGAACGTTTTTTTGGAAGTCTCAAAAGAGAAAGGACTAACCATTATATTTTCGAGACGAGGGCTGATGTTGAAGCAACGGTTATTGATTACATTTTGTTCTACAACAACCACAGACTTCACTCCTATCTCGATTACATGAGTCCAGTGGACTTTGAGCGACAGGAATTCAGGAAAGCAGCTTAATCAGGTGTCCATTTTTACTTGACCACTACACTCAGCAGAGGAGAAGCATTTCGTTATGGCCGTATTGATTCGGGGGGGAGTGTTTGGGGAAAGTGATAAGGACTAACACTAATGCAGGTATACAGAGATATAACCCTGTTACCCGGCGATGATATTGGTCATCACTTTCTTTGGGAGAAGGTATTCTGTCAGGTGCCAGATACAAGTGAAGTCACAGTACGTACCAGCCGTCTGCAGACTAAGTCTAATGTGGAACGACTGATTCGCCGTGCGGCCCACAGGCAGAACATCAGTCTCGAAGAGGCTAGAACGCAGCACAGGAACACGCAAACACAGCTCACCAGTGCTCCTTATATCTGGGTAAAGAGCTTGAGTAGCGGTGAGCACTTCCGGCTGTTTATCCAGCAGGAGGTGGGAAAGCGATCCCAAGGATTGGAATTTACACTTTATGGGTTAGCCATAAGTGAAATGGAAGGTTCGCTACCCTATTTTTAACAAAAAAATAACGCTCTTTAAAAATGTAATTAAAATCAATTAGTTGTGAAGAGGCCAAAAAGAAAGGGTAAAACGCTCTTTTCTTGAGTAAGCCGCTGTTACCCTTGGTTTTTTTCGCTTAAAATTCCAGTTCACTGCCGCACAGGCAGCTTAGAAAAACCAGTTACCCGGTATCCCATGTTCTTTCCAGTTCACTGCCGCACAGGCAGCTTAGAAATTCATCAAGCACTTCAACTGCTGTGTGGAAACGTTCACTGCCGCACAGGCAGCTTAGAAACTTGCAAATATTCAGTGGGTCGATATTCACTCTGTTCACTGCCGCACAGGCAGCTTAGAAACATGAGGGTATAGATAACTCGTTCAAAACCGCCGTGAACTACCGCACAGGCAGCTTAGAAATCAATCAGTATTACACCATCGTTAATCACACAGTGAACTGCCGCACAGGCAGCTTAGAAACTAAAGGGAGCTCTCTCTTCAAGAAGAAGAAAGTGAACTGCCGCACAGGTAGCTTAGAAATGCCTTCCACAAAGACTTTCTGGAAACCACCGTAAATGGCAAGAGCACTGTCCGGGTGGCCACGGACCTGGGACTGACGATTGACCACCTGACCGTGACTTACTATGAAAAACCCGTGGATCGCCGAGGCGGTCACTGCCGTTTACGACGTGCGGCCGGTGCCGCCCACCATTATCGGGGCCACGGCTCGGACTGGGTAGCCGGAATGTTCCTGTTATCCAGATGATTGATTGTATTTTGTTCTGCAACAACCACAAGAACCACAAGCTTCACTCTTATCTTGGCTACATGAGTCCTGTGGATTTTGAACAGCAGAAATTTACGAAAGCGGCTTAATCAGGTGTCCCTTTTTACTTGCTCCCTGCAATCGAGGCTGGCCTCCATGGAAAACAGTACGTATATACTGCGGCTTCCTGATTTTCTAGCCTTGGCGCGTAGTTTTAAATTAATCGCTGATAGAGACCTGATTCCCTTTGCGTTGGGGACTTGGCGGCTTTAATCAGCATATTTATACCGGAAAAAATGCTCAGGGTGGATTTGGCTCTGGTAATGCCGGTGTAAACCAGTTCCCTAGTGATGACCGGGTTGTCTTTGTCCGGCAGCACCATGGCGACATTGGTAAACTCCGAGCCCTGGCTTTTATGAATGGTCATGGCATAAACGGTTTCATGTTCCGGTAGCCGACTGGGGAGAAGCAGTCTTAGTTGTTTGTCCGGCAGTTGGAAGGCCACTCTGAGGCGCCCCCCCACCTGCATTGTCATGCCGATATCGCCGTTGTACAGACCGAGGCCGTGATCGTTGCGAGTGATCAGTACTGGGCGCCCCTGGTACCAACGGTTGCTGATATTGATCAGTCCTTGCTGTTGCAATGCTTTTTCAATGGCTTCATTCAAACCGGTGACACCAAAAGCGCCTGCACGCAGGGCGCACAGCAGTTGAAAGTTATTGAAAGCGTCCAGTATGGCTGCTGGCTCTGCTTGCTGTTGCAGCAGCTCCAAGTACGGACGGTAGCTGTGCACACAGTGCTGAATTAACCGTCGATAGTCAGGCTGCTCTGCCATGGGCAGCAGAGCAATGTCGGTAAAGTTGCTATTAAATACCGACGCCAGCGCTTTAAGGTCTGGGCCGTTCACGGCTTTGGCCAGGCAACCGATGCCCGATTGAGCGTCAAAGCGATAGCTTTTGCGTAGCAGGCAGAGGCTGTCGGAGACATTGTGGTTGGCAGCAGGTTTGTGATTGGCGGTAGAGAGTGCCCCTGCGATATTTTGCAAGGAATGATCGGTCAATGTTTCCAGCAGCCTGACCTGTTGAGGTGAGTAGCCAGAACCGGCCGCACGACAAATATCCCCCAGCACGCTGCCAGCCTCCACTGACGATAATTGGTCCCGGTCGCCCAGCAGAATTAACCGGGCATGATCAGGCAGCGCTGCCAATAACTGGCTCATCAGTGGCAGGTCGATCATGGACGCTTCATCCACTACCAGAATATCCAGGTGTAAGCGGTTGTTTTGATTATGGATAAAGCCATGTTTGCCGGAGATGACACCCAATAGCCGATGCACGGTGCCAGCCTGGGTTGGTATTTTTTCTTTGACTGCATCGCTACAGTTGATGCGCGTCAGGGCACTGCCAATGGACTCGGTGAGTCGGGCGGCGGCCTTGCCGGTGGGGGCGACCAGTTTGATATCAGGAGCAGCGCCCCGTTGTAATCCCAGCTCGGTCAACAGGGCCAGTAGCCGGGTAACTGTGGTGGTTTTACCGGTCCCCGGACCGCCGCTGATCACTGAAAATGACCGGCTTGCCGCCAGTGCAGCGGCGATTTTCTGCCAGTTCAGACAGGCAGACTCAGGTATTAACCGATCCAGCGCGTCGGCATCCGGCGTCGGTTGATTGATGGCGGTAATAATGGCTGGCCAGTCCAGTGCTTCCGTGGCTTCAATATCCAGCCACTTGATAATGGTGACTTGCTGTTGTGCCGGCGTTTGTTCGGCGCATTGCCTGGCGACAAAGTGGTAATCGCGCTGGAACAAGCGTTGCAAAATAGTACGGGCTTGCTGGCTGTCGAGGGCCTCATCCTGTTGCTGCTTGAGGAAGCGGGCAACATTGCATTCATATTGCCAGTAGCGATAGAGGTAGAGTCGATTATTATCCAGCACGAGAGGCGTTGGCTGGCTGCCATCACCCACCAACGCGCAAGCATTGAGCTGGTCGGGCCACTGTTCCCTGACAATGCCTGTACGGCGTGCCAGTGGTTGACTGGTGTCACTGTCCAGGCCGAACAGCGTGCTTTGTAGCGACATACACACGTTCCCGCGCCCCAGCTCATGGCTAACGTTGGCCGCTAGCAGAGTAACCAGCGGGTTTGGGTGCATGGTGTGCAGCAGGCGGGCGAATTGATAATCCAGGGGGCGGATCACGCCTTGCTGTTCCAGTTGTTGCAGCAGATTTAACATGCCCTGCGTGCCTCTGTGTCATTGCTGTAAAAAGGATTGCCAGAAAAAAGCCGGTCGAGACCGTCCACCAGTTCAAAGCTCGGTTTGTGGCTGAAAATGCCATGGCGGTTTGGGTCACCGGGCTGCACACCGCGTAAAAACAGGTAGATGACCCCGCCAAAGTGTTGGTCAAACTGATAATCCACCAGGCGCTGCTGTAGTAGCCGATGCAGTGCTAGCGAGTAGAGCTGGTATTGCAAGTCATAACGGTGCTCCACCATGACCTCGCCCATGACCTCGCGAGAGTAATGGCTGGCGTCCCCGCCCAGCCAGTTGGACTTGTAATCGAGCACATACCAGCGTCCGGCGTACTCAAAGGTCAGGTCGATAAAACCCTTGAGCATGCCTTTCATGCGGTGGAACTGTAGCTTGCCGGCTCTGGCACTTAGCGGATCATGGTGAGCGATAAGCTGGTTCAGCTGTTCCGGGTCCAGCTGTTCAATGGGCAGATAGAATTCCATTTCCACCCGACGGGCGCTATCGGGCAGATCCAGCAGGCGCATACGGTCGCCATCGAGCGGCGCGTTCAGGCAGTTGTGCAGCATGCCCTTAATGGCAGGTAGCCAGTGAGCCTCGTAGCCAGCGCGAGTCAGACTCTCTTGCACAAAACGATCAAGATACGTGTCATCTGAGCGCAGCGTGTTCATGTCCAGGTCTTCAAACAGACTGTGCATAAAGGTGCCCGGTTGCGCGCCTTTGGGGAAGTGGAACAGACTGAAGGGATCATCGCTGGTTTCTGCGCTGGCCTCTTGCTGTTGGTGGATAACCTCGCTATCAAGGCCCGGAGTCTCATTGCTGGCATCAGCTTCAGTTGTATGGTGACGCGAGAGGGCTGAGTAGCTGGTGGTCCACCAGTTCCTTTCAATTTTTCCGCTGAAATTTCGGGCACTTAGTGCATCTTCTTGAGAAACCACCGCAGCGTAGGTGTCCAGGGTATCGACCGGTGGCGGGGTAACCACAATCTGCTGATTGGGGCACTGTGCCTCAAGCTGCGTCAGCAACGCGGGGAGGGTGGTGGTGGTAATTTCCTGCCCTTCATTTAGCAGATAACCAATGGCCGTACGGTGCAGGTCGGTTTTGCCATCTTGCGATGCGCGGCCGGATTTATAAGGAGCCAAGCCCAGGTAGCAGCAATAAACCGAGCGGGTCAGCGCAACGTAGAGCAGCCGTAAATCCTCGGCCAGTCGTTCCTGCTCGGCCAGCGTTGTCGCTTGTGCCGATGGTGTCAGAGCCAGCCAGGGCTCGCTGGTGTGTGGGTCGTGGTACAGCTGGGAGGTTTTGCTACTCAGATGACAGACAAAGGGACAAAACACCACGTTGTACTCGAGCCCCTTGGATTTATGGATGGTAACGATCTTTACCAGGTTGCGCTCGCTCTCAAGGTGCAGCTGCTGATCATCGGCATTGTTGTTGGGGTGCGCGATCTGCTCGGCAAACCAGCGCACCAGAGCTGATGGGCCTTGCTGCTCCAGGCTGGCCGCAGCCAGCAGTTCGCCCAGGTGTAACAGATCGGTCAGGCGACGCTCACCGTCAGGACTGGCCAGCAGTTGTTCGGCCAGCCGACGCTGGAAGACAAGCTGGCGCAACATGGGCAGAATGCCTTTGCGTTGCCACAGCTCGTGGTAATGGCTGAACTCCTCAACCGTCCGCTCCCACTGCAGCTCATCGGTATTGAGGGCATTGAGTGTGCTGGCGTCAAGATGCAGCAACGAGGTGGCCAGGGCTGCCCTGAGCATGCGCTCGCTGGTGGGATGGAGGCAGGCTTGCAACACTTTTTCCAGGTCCAGGGCTTCTCTGGCAGTAAAAACCGAATCCCGGTTGCTCAGGTAGATGCTGGCAATGTTCTGCTCGGCCAGTGCCTGGCGCACCAAACTGGCGTGGTGGCCAGTACGCACCAGGACAGCAATGTCGCCAGGCTGTAGTGGCATCTGTTTGTCGCCATTGCAAACCATGCACTCTCCCCGGTCGGCCGCTGAGAGCAAGCGGTTGATCTCGGTGGCTGTGGCGAGGCTCATGGCATTTTGATAGCGCTCAGTATTGACCGTCACTTCGTCAGGCGCCGGTTGCAGCCAGAGCGTCATGGCCGGCAGCGGTTGGCCTTGATAGTACAGGCGTTTGCCCGCGGCTCCTGGCGCCGGGTGCACCGGCTCAAAGGGAATACTGTCGTTGTAGATAAACGGTTCTGGCGAGTTGCGAAATACGCTGTTGATGGCGCCCACCATGGCATCGCTGGAGCGCCAGTTGGTGTCGAGGGTGTAGTGGCTATGCACCTGTTCCCGTGCCTGCATATAGGTGAAGATATCGGCGCCGCGAAAGCCATAGATGGCCTGTTTGGGATCACCGATCATAAACAGGCCAACGGTCGGATCGCCACCGTTCATGTAAATGGTATGGAAGGTCTGGTATTGCAGCGGGTCCGTGTCCTGGAACTCATCGATCATGGCAACGCGGTACTGGCTGCGAATGGCCTGGGCCAGCAGTTCACCATCGTTATCGCAGCCCGGCTGGTCAGCGAACAGAGCGGTGGCCAGGTTGGCCAGCAGGTCGTCAAACGAGAGCTGGTGGCGACTGGATTTCAGTTGGTTGAACTGAGTTTTGATATGGCTCAGGGCATCGCGGGTAACGACGCCTTTAAGCGCCTCGCTTAGTTCCAGGGGCAGTTGAAGAAAGGCATCGATTTTTTCGAAGATGGGATGGTCGGGCAGTTTGCCGGTCTTTAACAGGCTTTTTTGCAGAATTGCTGTGCCATAAATTTCCCAGCTGTCGTTATCCAGATTTGGGATCAGGTCTTCGCTGGCGAGAAATTCGGTCATTGCCGACAGGCGTTTCAGGGGTTTGCGATCTTTACGCAAGCCGCAATCAAGCAACTGCTGTTCGATAGTGTCTTGATCGGCGCGCCACAGCGCCTTCAGCTCGGCGGCAGGCCCCAGATATTGCGCCATGAAATCCGCCAGCGAGGCTGGCAGTGACTGGTCATCCATTTGCAGGTTGGACAGCGGCAGCCAGCTGCGTACCGTGCCCAGCAGATCGTTGGGTGTTTTCCATAGCGCTTTAATCAGTTTGGCCAACGGTTTATCCAACGGATAGAAATTGCGCCGCCAGTAGTCGGCGGCGCACAGTTGCAACATCGGCTCGGTATCGGTAACCAGCTCGCTGGAGAACAGGGTGCCACTTTCAAAGGCGTGCTGTTTGAGCATGCGCTGGCAGAAGCCGTGAATGGTGAAGATAGCGGCTTCGTCCATTTGTTGCTCCGCTGCCAGCAGCAGAGCCTGGCATTGTTGCGGCTGGTCCATATCGTCGATCAGCCGTTGGATGAACGAGTCATCGGACTGGCCGGTGTTGAAGGCATTTCGGGTTTCATGAATTCGTTTGCGGATACGGTCGCGCAGCTCGCCGGTGGCGGCATCGGTAAAGGTCACCACCAGAATCTGGTCAACGGTCAGTGGGGTTTCGTGGCGCGTCTGGTCGCTCCCATGGCCCAACAGTATGCGCAGGTAGAGATTGGCGATGGTGTAGGTTTTGCCGGTACCGGCACTGGCTTCAATCAGGCGCACGCCGTGCAGGGGCAGCGCGCGCGGGTCGAGAGTCTGGGGTGTCATGACTTCATCTCCTGCAGGCAGTCCCAGGCCGGTGCCAGGATGTCACCGGTCAGACTGGTCATTTCAGTAAATACCGGCCCCAGCTCCGGATAGACCCGTTGGATGTAGTCGTCGCTGTTCTCGCCACTGATGTGAAAACCATCGCCGGCAAAGGCTTTGTTGGCGGCATTTGCGGCTTTGCCCGGATCGTCAGCTGGGTTGGCACTGAGCCAGCTGTAAGCGGTCTGAGCAAACCAGGGCAGCGGAAGGTTTTGTCCCAGATGGTAATAAGAAATCAAGGTGGCCAAGTATTTTTCAGCTCGGGGTTTTGGCACCACGGGCAAGAGCCAGTGCTGTTTCAGATCGTAGATACAGGTCATCCTCGGCTGGTCGCCCAGGCATTGGCAGAGATGTTCCAGCCAGTTTTTGATCAGGTCTTTGCCTTTGAAGCTGGCCGGACGGTAGCGTAGCAAGCCGACTTGACAGAAGCCTTTTAACCAGCCAGTCAGTTGTACTTTGCCCTCGGGAAGCTCTGGATAACTGATGGTGAGGTTGACCTCGCGGTCTGCCGTAGCCGTGGCCAGTTGTGGGCGTAAAATATCGGCAAGCGGTTGCAAGACGGCGATCTGCTCATCCAGCAGCAACTGACCAAAGGCGCGATGAGGCAACTCGCCGGTGGATTGCAGGCGCTGGTTTAGCTGATCGGGCTCCTCCTGGTCGATCAGGGCGGCCAATAACTGGTTTTTTAGCTGGTAGTTAGCCAGTGCGTCCAGGGCGAAAGTTTCTGTCTCTTCCAGAGTCAGGTCCTGACTGGAGAAGTAGACTTTTAACCGGCGATTGAAAAAGTAGCGACATGGGTTGGCGTAGAAACGCAACAGTTCGGCCAGCTCCACTTCACCAGGGTTAACACCTTCCTGATCTGGCAACGGTTTATTGACAAAAGATCCGGGTGGATCACTGTGGCGAGCAGCAGCCGGTAGCCACTCCCTGATAAAACTGCCTGATGTATTGGACAGGAAGTTGCGTCGGCTGAACGGTTGCAGTGGGTGTTCATTGATCAGTTGCTTGGGTGTCAGGCCAAAGCCTTGTTCGCAGTAGTTGAGCAGTTCGGTGACCAGCACCGAGGGAATTCGCTCGCTGTTGTCCTGAATCCGTCGCCCGACAAAGCTGATATACAGCGTGTCCTGGGCTGAAAGCAGGGCTTCGAGAAACAGGTAACGGTCATCCACCCGGCGCGAACGGTCGCCGCGACGGCTGTGCCGGGCGATCAGGTCGAAACCAGCCGGAGCGATGCTGCGCGGATAGGCGCCATCGTTCATGCCCAGCAGACAGACCACTTTGAAGGGAATGGAACGCATGGGCATCAGCGTGCAGAAATTGACTTGGCCGGCCAAAAAGCGCTGGCTGCTGCGCTGCAAGGTCAGGCGTTCGTTCAGGTAACTGATAAACACGCTGCGGGACAGCGGCTGCGCAAAACCGGCGTCGTGCAACTGCTCATAAAGTTGGGCGACGGTGTCCCGAACCAGCCCCAGGGCCGCTTCGTCCTCCTCTGATTCAGGGAGGAAAAAGCGTTCCAGCAGTTGCCCGGTAAAGGCAGTCCACTGGTCAATGGTACGGCTCACATCCAGCTCAGTGAGTAGCTGTTCAGCGTCGTCGATAAAGCTGGCCAGGTTGCCAGCCAGCACAGCCGTCATGCCCTGGACGGCATCCAGCGGCAGCGTACAGTTATAGACGCCCGCGCTTTCAGGCATGGCATAGCCGAGCAGCATGCGCCGAATGCCAAACAACCAGGAGTTGGTCTCCAATCTCGGCAAATCAAACTGGCTTTGATGTTCGGGAGTCAGGCCCCAGCGGATGCCGGCCTCGTGGGTCCACTGGCGCAAGGTGTCCAACTCCTTGGCATCGAGTTTGAAGCGTTGTTGAATGGCCGGTACTTCAAGCAGTTCCATCAACTCCGGGGCCGAGCAGCGGCTTTTGTCCAGTTCCAGCAGTTTCAAGAGGGCGGCCAGAACCGGGTGCTCGCTTTTGGCGCTGATATCGGAAATGGCATAGGGAATACGGCGCTGGTCATCAATGCTGCCAAACACCGCCTGAATCCACGGCGCGTAGCTATCGATGTCCGGCAGCATGACGACGATATCCTTGGGCGTGAGCGTCGGGTTCTGTTCGAACATGGCCAGTAGGTGATCGTAGAGTACCTCTACTTCCCGCAGCGGGCTGTGACAGCTGTGAAACTGTAACGATGGGTCCGGCTCTTTGGTCGTTGGCTGCGTGGTTCGATCATGCAGGTCAAAAATATCGTTCTGGATGGCACCGAGCAGATTGTCTTGGTGATCGTTGACGAACACGTCAATATCAACTGCGTCCAGGCTATGCAGCTGGTGGAAGTAGTCGCGGCCCAGTTTGCCCATGGAGCCAAGCAGTGGGTTGCCAATGGTGTCCAGGTCGTCAAACGCGCCCAGGGCCTCAGGGTTAAGGCCTTTCCTGGCAAACCAGTTTTTGCCGTTTTTGTCGTTGCGTTGTTGGTCCAATAGTTTGCGTGCTGCCAGTTTGCGCAAATACTTTGGGTCCCGTTCATCGCCCCAGTAGTGCTGGCAAGGGTTGGTGACCATCAGATGGACATCGCAGCGGCTGGCCAGCGCCTCCAGCGATTCAACAAAGTGGGGTGGCAGGGCAGAGATACCAAAGACAAACAACCGTTGCGGCAATCGGAAGTGATTGTCGTCTTCAGCTATGGCCCGCAAAAAGCGCTGGTGCATATTGGCCCGATGCCAGGGAGATTGACCCAGTTCGGCGGTTCTGGCCACCAGTGCGCGCCACAGTTTGGGTTGCCAGGGTTGGTCGCTGGCGATGCCGGTAGGGTCGAGCTCCTGTTCCCAGTGATTAATCCAGTCCGGCCGGTACACCAGGTACTGATCGAAGATGTCGGCGATTTTGCCGGACAGCTGGAATTTGCGGACGTCGTCTGCATCGTCAGCGAGATACTGGCCAAGGGCGGAAAAATCCGGATCGTGCTTCAGAACGTCCAGCAAGTCCATCAGCTTCCAGGTCATGGACTCTTTGTTGAAAGCTGAACGACGAGGGACGTCTGGCAACACCTCAGTGTATATCTGCCAGAGGAAACTGGCTGGCAACGGAAAACTGATGCCGGCCGCGATACCCAGACCTTGAGCCAGGGCCAGGCGCAACCATTGGGCCATGCCAGGGCTTTGTACCAGGATTTGCTCATCGGCCAATGGATTGGCTGGCGGACTTTGGCGTAATAACACCACCAGAAGATCTTTCAGGACATCCAGATGGTTGGAATGATAAATGGTCAGCACAGGGAAGCGTCGTCAGTGGCTGTAATTAGTGCTGCCACTGTCGGTGCAATTGGTTGCGCTGTCAACTGTATAAAAAAGTGCCAGAAGATATCTGGCAGAGGAAGATGGGATGAGGTCGAAGATGCTGAAGATATAGCGAATGGGAGAAATCAGGCTCCGGGGCCTGATGTGCTGGTTCAGGCCTGTCCGCGGCGGACCATGTTGTTCAGCAGTTTGGCGCTGGTTTTCGCGTTGTCTTGTCGGCTTTTTGATGGCTTGCCACTGTAGGATGCGGCGATTTCTTGTTCGGCCTGTTGCAGTTGTGTCAGGTCAGGACTGGTCTTTTGCAGGAAGCGCTGACCGCAGCCCTCGTGGAGGTGCAGCTTTTTTTTCAGGGTTTTCATGGCGACTATTAACGACCTGGCCTGGGCGATGAGTTCCTTGTTTGCAGTGACGTGTTGGCTAATGAGATTTTCGATTTCCATATCCGTTGACCTTATAGTTATTTATCCTGATTATTCTAGCAAAAAACCGAAATTTATCTTTTGTGTATAGGTGATTACCTGAATTCAGGTTAAGATAACCGAGCCTCGCAGTTGCCCGATTTAAAAAATTATTATGCTTTTTTTTCCGAGCTTTGATTCATGCAGGTCAATGCTGAATCGTTTTTCTGTACTTTTGCTCCTTATTATCACCATGCTGGTTTTCCTTGCGCCAGCAGAGGCGACTGAGACCTCCGGGCAGCCAAAACAAGTCATTAAAATTGCCTACCTTGCCGACCAGGCTCCGTGGATGTACGCCAACGATTTCGGTAAGCCAGAGGGACTGGTTTATGATCTGTGGAGCTACTGGTCTGAGAAGAATGGGGTGCCGATTGAGTTTGTTCCCGCTTCGATGCGCGACATCAAGGGGAAATTGCGCAGTGGTGCGGTAGATGTGCTCGCCTACCTGCCACCCTCCGAGGCCAGACAATACACCGGGTTTGATTCAGTTTCGCTCTATGCCTACTCCCTCTGGATGCTGGTACAGAAAAAGTATGAGCATGATTCCTTTGAGCAGATGGTCGGTCAACTGAAGATTGGCTATATTCGCGGTCTGGGTATTCCCACGACGCTGCAACGCTTCAATGCCACGGTTAATTTGGTCGGCTTCGATTCTTACCCGGACATGATCCGGTTGTTTGAAGCGGGCGAGCTGGACGCCATTGTTGGTGGTGATGTCAGCTTGCATGAGGTGATCCAGCGGGCCGGTCACGAACACTCTTACCATTTGCTGAAAGTGCCTGTGGAACCGCTGAAAATATGTTCCCTGGTGGCTCCGGGGCAGGAAGAGCGGCTGGAGATGATCCGCAGCAGCCTGTTCAGAATGGTTGACTGGGAGCGAAACGGCGTTGTTGCCCACTGGATACAGACCGCCTTTTCTGAAGAAACCCGTCTGGTGTTGGGGATGAACACCGATCTTTACCCGCTGTCATTTTTCAATGCCATGGGTAAGCCTTCCGGACTGTTTGCTGATATCTGGCGACTGTGGTCAGAAAAGACCGGGCGGCCCATTCGTTTTGTGCCCGGCTCCACAGAGGAAAACATTGAGAACCTCAAGCTCGGCAAAATCGATATTATTGCGTCACTGACGCCAACCAACCTGCGCAAGCAACACCTGGTTTTTTCCGATCCTTATTACCGCCTGAAAACGCATCTGTATTATCGGGCTGATAACCCCGTTGATCCGGCATCGAACCTGGCCAACAAGCGCGTTGGCGGGATGGTGGCTTCCAGTCAGCAAGAGTTTGTGGCCGAGCACTTGCACGATACCGTCGGCGTCAGCTACGACAGCCCATCAAAAATGATGGCAGGGTTGATTAGTGGTGAAATTGACGCGTTTCTGTCCGAGTCCGGCGTTGCCCAGGCTGATATCAGTCGCGGTGAGCTTGATGGTGAGATTGTTGTCAGTGACCAGTTTGTGCTCAATGAGCAAATCGCTGCGGCGATCTTGCGCCGTAATGAAGACTGGCTGCTGCCTTTGATCAATAAAGGCTTTCGCGATATCTCGTTGCAGGAATACTGGGAAGTTGAGGAGCACTGGATTGCCAGGGCCGAGGAGCGCTACTTCAACAAAAACCTGGCTGCCGTGGAGCTGACGCCGGAAGAGCGCGAATGGCTGAATGACCACCCAAAACTTGATGTACTTATTGATGCCAACAAAGCGCCGTTTTCGTTCACCAATGGGCGGCGCGGGCAACTGCGCGGCATGACGGTGGATTACCTGCGTCTGATCGGTGACCGGCTGGGAGTTACCTTTACGTTCATCGAGGCAGACCCTTGGTCCGATGGTCTGGCCAAGGCTTATCGCCACGAGGTGGATATTGTCGGTATGCTGCAACCCACATCGGTCCGTCATAATTTTCTGGAGTTTACCCCGCCGTTAGTCAGCGTGCCTGCCGTTGTTCTGACGCGCAGTTCTGAGCGAGCCATTCGCAATGTTAGCCATTTACAAGACAAAAGCGTCGGTTTTGTCACCGGTTACGTGGACTACACCATGTTACGGCAAAAGTACCCGGCCATTCATTTTGTGCCCGTTCACAATGTCGCCGAGGGCTTGCAGCAGGTGGCCAGTGGTGGTCTGGACGCCATGGTGGCCAACCTGGCTTCGGCCAGTCACACCATCGATGAGCTGAAAATCACCAGTTTGCACATTATTGGGGAAGCGGGTTTTGACTATCAGTTCAGTATTGCCTCGCGTAACGACTGGCCAGTATTGGCGACCATCCTGGCCAAGGCAGTGGCCAGCATCACTCCGGAAGATCGGGCGATAGTCGAGAGCACCTGGCTGAAATACCAGGGAAACACATGGTGGCAACCTAACAAAGAAGTGTTCATCGCGCTTGTGCTGATCCTGGTGATCCTGATCATGATTGTCTACTGGAACCGTCGTTTGACCATGGAGATTAACGACCGGGAAAGGGCAGAGGAGGGGCTGCGTGTTCGCTCCGAACTGGATCGGCTGCTAAGCGATACGTCCAAACACTTTGTGGATCAGCCAGTACACGAAGCCAGTGAGTATCTGCTCAGTCAGCTAGGCAATTACCTGCAAGCTGAGTCCGCCTGCATTTTTTCCTGGACGTCCACCGTTCGCATTGAGCACTACTGGACGTGCCGTAAAACCTGTGATCCGCAAGGGTGTGAGGCGCTGTTTAATCATGATTTTTCCAAGGCTTGCGGCAAGATCAAAAAAGACCAGTTGAATGTGCTGGTGCGTGATGAAGTGTGGCGCAAAGGGGATCATGAAGGAGCGGCTATTCTGGATCGGCTGGCCATTACCAAGGCTTTGTTTGCCCCCATCATGTTGTTTGGTCGGGTGGTGGGTGGCATTGGCCTGATCAATATTCCCGACAGATATCAGGTCTACGTTCAGGAGATGGACTTGTTGCGTCGGGTGGGAGAGCTGGTGGCAGTGGCCAGGGACCGGCAAAAAGCAGAAGACGCCCTGCGCCAGAGTGAAGAGCGTTATCAGCTGGCCATGGATGCCGCCTCCGATGGTCTCTGGGACTGGGATGTGCCTAGGGACTTGATGTATCTGAGCCCGCGTTACCAGATTATGCTCGGCTATCAGCCGGGCGAGTTGTTGCATACCATCAGCGTCTGGCGCCAGCTGCTGCATCCACAAGACAAGGAGATGGCCATTGAGTTCTGGGAGCAGCAACTGGCCAGCTCTGATGAATCATTCCAGTTTGTTTATCGCATGCGCTGCAAGGATGGCAGCTACGCCACGGTTCGCAGCAAAGGCAAGGTGGTGTTCCGGGATGAGCAGGGCAAACCCATGCGGGTTATCGGTACCACGGTTGATATTACCCAACAGATTGAGCGGGAGCGCGAGCTGTCCATGGCCCGCTTTTCCCTGGACAGTGCCGGTGACCATATTCACTGGTTCCGCCGTGACGGCTATCACAAGTACGTCAATGAGTCTGCCTGCAAGGCGCTGGGATACTCTCAGGACGAACTGATGGCCATGTCCATCATGGACATTAATCCGGCCATCACCCCCAGTTCCTGGGGCAAGCTCTGGGAGCAGCTCAAAGTGAGAAAGGGGATGACCTATGAAACGCTGCGCAAGACTTCAGATGGTACTGTGTTCCCTGTGGAAGTCACGGCCAACTACATGGAGTACGAAGGCGATGGTTACCTGTTCGCCTCGGGGCGTAATATTACCGATCGTAAACAGAGCGAAGATACCTTACACAAGGCCAAAGAGCTGGCAGACCAGGCCAACCAGGCGAAAAGTAATTTTCTGGCCAATATGAGCCATGAGATTCGCACGCCAATGAACGCTATTATTGGTCTGAGTTACCTGGTTCAGGAGACGCGCCTGACCCATCAGCAAAGAGATTACATCAGTAAGATTCAGATCTCGGCCCATGATCTGCTGGGCATCATCAATGACATTCTTGATTTCTCCAAGATTGAGGCCGGCAAGCTGACCATGGAGAGCATTGAATTCGATTTGGAAGGCGTTTTTGAAAATGTCTACAACCTGGGCATTATCAAGGCTCGGGAAAAAGGGCTGACGTTGACTTACGACATCCAGCCAGATGTTCCAAGACAACTGAAAGGCGACCCGCTGCGCCTTGGGCAGATACTCATTAATCTGACCCACAATGCCCTGAAGTTCACCAGTGAAGGCGAAGTCAACATCAAAGTGGCGCTGCTCAGCAATAAGCATGATGTAGTCCGGTTGAAGTTCACTGTGACCGATACCGGCATTGGCATCAGCAAGCAGCAGCAAACCAAACTGTTCCAGTCATTTTCCCAGGTTGATGGCTCAACAACGCGCAAGTTTGGTGGCACCGGACTGGGGCTGGCCATTTGCAAGAACCTGGTGCAGTTGATGCATGGGGATATTTCTGTGGATTCTGAATTGGGGTTGGGCAGTACTTTCCAGTTTACCGTTGAGCTGGGCGCTGGCCAACACGACTGGCAGCCAAAACAGTCTCTGGACGGGCTGTCAGTCTTGGTGGTGGATGATGATGCCAATGACCGGCAAGTGCTGGTCAGCCAGTTGCAAAAGGCCAAATGTCTGACCTGGGAGCGGGAGCATGCCAACGAGGTGCTGGCCTTGTTGCAGGAGAAAAACAGTGGCAAGGAGCAGGCCATTGACCTGGTTCTGCTGGATTGGCGTATGTCAGAAATCGAAGGCATTGAGCTGGCAGAGAAAATTCTGCAACTCAAGCTGGCCATGGTGCCGAAACTGGTCATGGTCTCAGCCTACGGTCGCGAAGAAGTGATGGCCAGAGCCAGCGCCACCGTGGATGCCTTTTTGATCAAGCCGGTGAGTTCGTCTGTGCTGATAGATACAATTGCCCGTTTGGTTAAGCCTCGGGAGGAGGCCCCCAAAACAACAATGATGGCTGGTGAGTCGCTGCTGGTTACCATACCCAAGGGACGGGTATTACTGGTTGAAGACAATGAAATTAACCGTCAGGTCGCCCGTGAGTTGCTGGAGCGTATGGGACTTGAGGTGGTCATGGCCACCAATGGGGCAGAAGCGGTGAAAATCCTCAGAAAAGAAGATTATGACCTGGTGTTTATGGATATCCAGATGCCTGAAATGGACGGCTACCAGGCGACCCGGGTAATCCGGGACAGCCTGCATAAGGACAAACTAATTATTATTGCCATGACTGCCCATGCTATGGCTGGTGACCGCGAACGGTGCTTGCAGGCCGGGATGAATGATCATATTGCCAAACCGCTTAGCCCTGAAGAGCTTAAGCAGATGGTACGCCATTGGCTGCAAGTCGGCGAAACCGATGTGCACCAATACATAACCATTGCGCCGACTGGCGCCAATTCATCCTCCTTGCAGTTACCCGGAATGGATGTGGATGCCGCCTTGCAGCGTTTGCAAGGGAATCAACCGCTGTATGAAAAACTGCTGGCTGATTTTTACCAGCAGCAAAAAGAAGACCTGGTACACCTGCAAGGATTGCTTGAGGCGGGTAAATGGCAAGATGCCAGTCAGCTGCTGCATACCCTGCGCGGTGTGGCTGGCAACCTGGGAGCTACCCGGTTGCACCAGTTCGCCACAGCGCTTGAGAAGGCGCTGAATAGTCAGTCACAGATGCCCGATGCTGCATTGATGGAACTGTTTGCCCAGGCTTTTGAACAGGTTATGGACGGGCTGGAACAATTGCCGCCGGTCAAGGAAAACCTGGAACCTGCCGGGGAGGGAACCATCGAGGTTGAGCAGTTATATGACCTGATTGATGAAGTGGAGGAAAAGCTCAGTGAAGGCGATGTGGATGTCGTGTCGAGCTTGCCCACGCTGGTTCGCGGCTTGCAAGACCAAATCGACCAGAAGCAGTTAAAGTTCTTTCGTGATGCTATTGTCCGTTACGATTTCGACGAAGCGCGGGACATGCTGGGCAGTGTCCGCAAGAATCTGGGCACCAAACGCTAACCGACGGCTCGGTTAGCATTTAACCTCAGTGTTGCAGTTCTGCTTTGGGGTTAATGGGGTAGGGCATCTCATAAACCTGCAAGGGCTGCTTTTTGTCGGAGTCGAGAAAGACATCATTAGCCGCAGCCGCCTCAGTGCGAACAATCGCCAGTAGCTCAACGGTGTCGTTTGCTGCATTGCGGGCACTGGCAATAATCTCTCCTACTGCCTTGCCATCACCGTTATACAGACGGGTATTGATCGCCGGAAGCGTTGAACCCGGTAGGCTCAAGTGGTAGCAATGGCTTTTTGCCTGTCCCAGGTTTTGCGTGCGGGTAACAATCTCCTGACCGGTGTAACAGCCCTTTTTGAAACTGACGGCGCCAAGAGAGGGCTGGTTCAGCTGTTGCGGGATGTACTTGTCCACGGTTTCCGGGGTCAGTTGGGGAATGACCGACTCTATATCGAGTAATTGCCAGAACTCATCTGTGGCAGGCGTCAGTGCTTTGGTCAATTCAGGCCACCATTTTGGCAGGTCATCCTGGGGCAGCCACAGCTCATAGCGAGTGCGACGGCCTGGGACTTGCAGCAGATAACAGCCATCAGCAACCTGGACAACCTCATCGTTTGCCGGCAGGGATACCGCTGGGAACACGGTATTCAGAACGGCTTCAATGGTCGCTCCGGACAGACCAAGAATCAGATAGTCCGGCTGCGGGGTGAGACTGACCTGGAAAAACACCGCGTATTTTTTCAGTGTCTCAATGGTCGATTGGATAAGACCTGCATTCATGGCCAACAGATAACGTTCGCCGGTATCCAATATCCTGAAGGTGGTGTACATACGTCCTTTGGGCGAGCAGGCAACGCCGGTGCCATGATGCAGAGCCTCCAGCTGCGTCATATGGGTAGAAATCTGCCCTTGCAAAAACTTCTGCCGATCAACGCCTGCAACACTGATCAAGCCCTGTCTGGACAATACACAGACGGTATCAGCGTCCAATTGCGCCGGAGGTGGCTGTGAAAACCCCGGCAACTGCCCTGCGTCGAAAACAGCGCCCTGAGTCATTAAATAGGCCTGCCAGTCAGTGACCATCTGAATACCTTGTCGTGAATGGAACAAACGCTGGCATGATAGAGGATTCTGGCAGGAAATTTAACGGATTCCGCAGGTTTTGTGGCACAACCTCAAGTGGCAGAGATGGTCTCCAGGTAGTTACGTAAACCGCTCAACAACTGTTGAAAGCTGGTTGAGGTATTGCTTTCAAGGCAGAGGTGCGGCGCAATGGCTCTTGCTCCGGCCATTTTCTGGTAGCCTTTTACCAGCTTTTTCAACTCTTCCTGGGCATTCGCGAGGACATCCGGATCACGATACTTTTTTCCGCTCTGCTTTTTGCCAAGGTTAGGCATGTTATATGCTTTGCCTACCGCCGCGAGGTCGCCAAGGAACCAGCTTTCCAACTCATGCACCGCAATGCGGATCAGCGTCTTCGGGCGACCGCAGGCTTCACAGAGAGTCTGGAGCCTGTACTTAAGCTGGGCACAATCCTCCTGATCCTTATCCCGAATTACCACAAACCAGGTATCAGGTACCGTCCAGTGACGCAGTTTGACCGGGATGGACTTTTCCAAATCCTGCTTGCCTTCATGGGGAATGCACAGAAATGGAATATTTGCTGGCAAAATTCTGGGTAACAGGCGATCCAACGTTTCTTTTGCCGAGGGTTCTTCAAGGAGAAATACCAGATTAATCATCAGGGATTGACTCCATCAAACAACCCCTGTTTCCACAGTGCTCCCGGAAGATCCCCACCTTTGACCAGACTCACCAGCAGTTCATTTTCTGCCGCCCGTTCAATCACGGTTACGCCACGGCACTTTTTCAGCCAGAAAATCTCATCGAGCTGAATGTGGTTGAGCATATCCGGGGAGTGGCTGGAAACCATGACTTGGCCGCCGCGTTCAGCGTAATCCCTGAACTCTTCCGCCAATTCCGCCATCAAGCTTGGATAGAGCTGGTTTTCTGGTTCTTCCACGCACAGCAAGGGATGTGGTGCAGGATCGTGCAGCAAAAGTAAATAGGCAAACATTTTTATGGTGCCGTCAGAAACATAACGGGCCACAAACGGGTCCTTAAAGCTGCCATCCTGAAACTTTAATACAATGCGTCCGTCGTCGGTTTCCACTGCCTCGACACTCTCAATACCTGGCACTCGCTGTTTCATTTTCTGTAGCACGGTATTGAATACGTCCCGGTGCTGCTCAAACAGATATTGTGCGACCAGCGCTGTATTATCCCCGCGAGAAGAGAGATGCTCAGCATAACCGGCCTCTGCGGAAGGGCGCGCTTCGCCAATATGGAAGTCCGACACATGCCAGTTCTCAATCAGCTGGCGAAATGCACTGGCCGCCTTGAAGCGCTGAAATTGCCCCAACCCTTTAACCGCCAGAATATCCGGGCTGTCCAGGGTTTGCTCCTCGCGGCCCAACTCTGAATCCGGCTTGTTAAAATCTTCTTCATTGAGAATGGCGTAACCTTTGCCACGGCTAAAATTGAGAAAATGAAAGGGGGAACCGTGACTACCACGCTTGTAACGCAGATACTCTCTTTTTATTGTGGGTCGGTTATACATATCCATATCAATGGCAAGATGGTAAGTCACCAGCCGCTCGACGCTACTGATCTCCATGCGAAATTGCAAGGTGAACTCGATAGGCTGATCGGTATGTCCACGGGTGGCCACCTCCTTGAATCCACCTCGTTTTTGCAGAGCCTGGCGGACATTACCGATTAGGGCATCTTTGAGGAAACCAAACACATCAAACAGAGTGCTTTTGCCACTGCCATTGGCACCGACAAAGACACAAAGCCCCGGCATTTTTTTCAGTTCCACATGCTGAAAAACCCGGTAGTTTTTAATCGTCAGCGACTCTATCCTCACTTGCCTGTTCTCCCGGTATTTAACTGTAATCTGCTCGTCCACTCGTACAATAACATTGCTACGGTATTTATTGCCAAATCGCCCACCAACACTCATCAGAGCCATCGTCTTTTGGTTTGTTACCGCGAAACGACCGAAAATACGAGGACACCCCCAGAGAGTGTCGACAGAGCTTTTTGCGGCGGCTCGGCGATGGGCTTCTTGGGAAAGTGAAGAAAGTAAAGATAGCCATAGAAGGAATTGGCGCGGGTAGGCGAGAAATAAAACACGGGCCTATCGTACTATAAAAGACAGTGGGTTTGTATTGCATTGGCACAGACTGAGCTGGCCGTTCGACTCATGCTCCCCTTGATGGAGTTAACCGCCAGTAGCAGCAGTGCGACAAGAATCACTGCCTTCTTTTTGCCATATTCAGTATTGCCATCTGCCTGATTCACCATGGCTTTGCAGATTGCAAGATGCGCTACAACCGCCAGACAGTTTGGTGGTAGCAGTACGTCGCGGATATAATGCCCTGCAAAAATGAACCGTTGGAGTTATCTTTAAATGCTGGATGACAACGAATTAAAAGCACTGCAGTGGCGCAGTCGTCGGGGCATGCTGGAACTGGATGTGTTGCTGGAACCATTTACCCGGGAAGCGCTGGCTGATTTAAGCGAGGCAGAGCAGCAGACCTATATTCGTCTGCTGGACTGCGAAGACCCGGATCTGTTCAGCTGGTTTATGAGTGGTGCCAGACCTGCAGACCGCCACCTCAGTGCCATGGTTGACAAGGTGCTGGAGCGTGGACGGTACAAGGGCGAGCCTGTGTGAGGTCAATGTGCGATACTCCGCCTACCATCTGGGGTTGGCAGTGTCGAGTCATAGTGCGGCTTTGCTGGCACTGTGGCTGTGTGGCGTTGCGCTTTTGGTCAAGGTTGTCCTGAGCGCGCTGGTGCTCTGCCATGGGCGCCGTTATTACCAGCGCTTTATTGTCCGGGCTCACCCGTTAAGCATCAATGCCGTTCGTCTGCTGGATGAGCAGTGGCGAGTCCAGCTTGGCACACGCTGGTTTCGGGCATGGCCTGACGGCGAGGCGGTGGTTACTGGGCTGCTGATTAGCTTTCGGCTCAGGGTTGAAGACCAGCGTCGTCCTGCGTGGTTGATGCTTTTTCCCGATAGTGCCGATCCTGACGAGTTACACGCATTTCGGCTCAGGCTGTTGCTCGAGTCAGCTACGCTTTTTGGCACTCGTAGTTCCTCGGAGTCAGAATAGTGTTTTTTGCCACGTTGCTGCGGTTGGGATAGTCCAGCGAATAGTGCAGCCCACGAGACTCTTTTCTGGCCAGGGCGCAGCGGATAATCAGTTCCGCTATCAGGGTAAGGTTACGCAGTTCAATCAGACTCTTGCTGATTGTGTAATCCCGGTAAAGCCTCTGGCTTGTCGATTGCAACAACTTGACTTGTGCCATCGCCCTTTGCAGAACCTGAGTGGTACGCACGATGCCAACATCATCCCACATTAAACGACGTAAGACTTTTATATGATGGGCAATTATATGGTGGGCAACGATTCCATCGTCACTGTGGTTGGTTTCCTGATTTTTATGCCACTCGGGCGCAGGCGACAAATCGGGATATTGCACCAGCGCTGTGGCAATTTGCCGAGCACAAGTTCGGGCCGAGACAAAGCACTCCAATAAGGAATTGCTGGCCAGTCGGTTAGCCCCGTGCAAGCCGGTAAAACTACACTCGCCGACAGCAAACAGACCCTGGATGTCGGTTTGTCCGTGCGGGTCGACAACAATGCCACCGCAGGTGTAATGAGCCGCTGGCACCACAGGAATGGGCTCAGTGACGATATCGATACCGCAGCGCAAACAGTGCTGGTAAATGGTTGGAAAGTGCTGGTGAATAAAAGCAGCCGGTTTGTGGCTGATATCCAGATAGAGGCAACGGGCGCCCAGGCGCTTCATTTCACTGTCCATGGCTCGCGCCACAATATCTCGTGGGGCGAGTTCTGCGTGCGGATCATACGCTGGCATAAAACGACTGCCATCGGGGCGTTTCAATAGGCCACCTTCCCCCCTTAATGCCTCTGAAATCAACATTGGACGCTCCTCAGAATGGTACAGGCAGGTGGGATGGAATTGATTGAATTCCAGATTCGCTACCCGACAACCCGCCCGCCAAGCCATGGCAATACCGTCGCCAGAAGCCCCATCGCCGTTGCTGTTAAACAGGTAGGCACTACTGGCTCCGCCACAGGCAAGAACGGTAAAGCAGCTGCTGAACAGACGAATTCGCCGATATTTCAGGTCAAGCACATAGATCCCCAGACAACGACTGTCAGCAGTGAGCAGGTCAATGGCCAGGTGGTGGCTGAACATGGTGATATTGTTTCTGCGGATAATCTGCCGCAAGAGCGTATCTGAGATGGCTCTGCCCGTGGCATCGGCAACATGGATAATGCGCCGCGAACTGTGTCCCCCCTCCTGAGTGAGGTGGTAACCCGAGGAATGCTTGCCGGTGGTATCAGCAGTAAAAGGCACGCCTTGCTCAATCAACCATTCGATACTTTCACGACCGTGGCTAACTATATCCCGAACCACCGCTGGGTCGCAGAGTCCGACACCTGCGCTCAGGGTGTCCTGAACATGCTGGTCAATATGATCGTTGTGATCCAACACTGCTGCCACACCACCTTGTGCCCAACAGGTAGCCCCGGTGTCCGGCAAATCTTTGCTGATTAAGGCAATACGTACTGTAGTTGGCAGACGCAGGGCGACGGTCAGGCCGGCAGCGCCAGAACCGATAATGATCACATCGTAGTTAAGTCGCTGTGGCATGGAATTTCCCCCCGGACTCTGAACAAAATCGTCAGTGGGTAATGCATAAGAAAATGATTGTAATATGGATTAATGTGCTAGCCTGTTGTTCTGGTATCCACAGCTGGCGCCAGGAACTGGCAGGCATAAACCCGATCGAGTCAGGGCAATGTATAACAACGGCTTGATGTTAAAGCCGCTATTTTTCAGGTCGATCTCAGCTGTAGTCGTAGCGGTGATCTTTTTGGTGACAACTGATTAATTGATCCACATTATGATGTAACACGTTGTTGGTTTGGCTTATGAAAACAGAATGATTCGATGACGTATTAGCGATACCTGCTGGTGCGAAGTGGCGCCGGGGTTGGCGCGGTAGTCACTAAACATAACGACAGAACCCGGATGCACTGGGTTACAGTGGACAGATACTTTTAAAAGCAAAAATTGAAAATTTCAGGAACTTTTTTTCATTTTGATGGTCAAACGAATAGTGACTGATTTATATCTTATGTTGCACCAACGTACTTTTTCGGGCGCTCCTGCCTGTCCCGGCTGGAGATACCTGAATGGTCGATAGTCCAGACTCAGATCAGCAGTTGGTTGATCGTGTAAAGCAGGGTGACAAGAGAGCCTACGATGTTCTGGTTATCAAATACCAGCATCGCATTCTGGGTCTTGTCGGTGGTTACATCAATGACTTTCAGGAAGTTCAGGATGTTACGCAGGAGGCTTTTATAAAAGCCTTTCGGGCATTAGACAAGTTTCGTGGTGACAGTTCTTTCTATACCTGGCTGTATCGCATTGCGGTCAACACTGCCAAAAACCATTTGGTATCAAAGGGGCGTAGACTGCCAGAGTCGGACATTGATGTTCACGATGCCGATTTTCTGGAAACGGCAACAACGTTAAGAGTTGTTGATACCCCCGAACGTAATCTTTACTGTGATCAAATTGAACAAGTCATCCACGATGTTATTCAGCGACTGCCTGATGAGTTGCGCACAGCGGTGATGCTAAGGGAGTTCGACGGGTTGAGCTATGAAGAGATTGCCGATGTTATGGATTGTCCGGTGGGCACGGTCCGGTCCAGAATTTTCCGGGCACGGGAAGCCATTGATCGTGAGATCAGGCCACTGCTGGGACGCAGTTAAACAAGATTTTATGAACGTCATTTGTCGTCGGCGTGATCAGCAGGGGTTTCGCTATGAGTGATAGGTTTCGCTATGAGTGATAAGAGTGCCAGGGAACAGTTGAAAGAGTCGCTGTCAGTGGCTCTGGACGGCCAGGCCAGCGACCTGGAGTTGCGCCGTGTGCTGGCGGGTATCAACAACGATAAGTCTTTGCGTTCACTGGCCGGGCGCTACCAGCTGATTGGTGATGCCGTGCGCGGCAAAACCAACAAGTACGCCGGTGTTGATATTTCCCGAGGCGTCATGGCTGCCATTGAGCAGGACGAGCAGGAGGCGAGTGCTCCGACGCAGCTAGCACAGCCAGCACAATCAAAAGACGCCGCAGGCACCCGCTCTGGCCACTTTGCCCAGCGCTTCTGGGCTTCGTTGGGCAAAATGGCGCTGGCTGCCTCCGTCGCTGCGGCGGTCATTATAGGCGTGCGCACCAGCAACCTGACTCAGGAAGCACCGCTGGTGGCGGTGCATGAACCGGCCGTATTGACCCAGCCAGTTCAGTTGGCACAGACGGGGTCGAGCGGCTACGGTGCCGCCGGTATTCGTGCCAGTAACCATACCGGGTCGCGCGATAATATTACCCCAGAGCAGCTGGCCTATGCCCAGAGTTTGGCCAACCGGGCAACTCAGGAGCGTTTTCGGGCTTACGCCCTCCAGCATGCCGAACTGTCCGCCATGGGTGGTGCTCAGAGTATTTTGTCATTCGCTCGATTGACCAGTTTTGATAACCAGTAAGCGTATGAAACCAATGCAATGGATTACCGGAAAATGGCTGGCGCTTAGTCTGTTTGCCAGCGGCGCCTTGTCGGCAGCGAATTCGCCAGATGCCCAGAGCCTGTTGGCACAAATGGCCGATTCAGCCCAGGGTCTCAACTATCAGGGAGAGTTTGTCTATCAGCAGGGTGGCCGGCTCGAGACATTGAGCGTCATCCACCAGGCCGGCGAGCAGGATCGACCTGAGAGTGAACGGATTGCCTATCTTGACGGTGCTCCCCGCGAAGTTATCCGCGCCGGCAACGAGCTACTTCTCTCCCGTCATGACGGAGATGTTACCCAGTTCCAGCATAGTCCGCTTATGCCGGTTGTGGATCGGTTCCAGTCGGGTGTATCGGGCGATTATTACGATCTGAAGCTTGTTGGCATTGACCGCGTTGCCGGGCGCGAAGCATTCCTGCTGCTGGTGCTGCCCAAAGACAGGTTCCGTTATGGCTACCAGCTATGGCTGGACCGACAGTCGTCGCTGTTGCTCAAGTCTGAGCTGGTTGACAATCAGGGCAAGATTATTGAGCGTTTGCAGTTTACCTCTTTGGATGTTGGTCAGTTGTCTGATGATACCCAGGCGCTGCTCGCGCAGCGACCGACTGATACCACTACTGCTGCCCCTCCTGCGGTCAGTAGTCAACCAGAGCCAGCCGCTCCGCAGTGGGAGACGGGCTGGTTGCCCGAAGGGTTTGTTCAGCAAAACAGGGCTGTTCGCCTATCGCCGGTTAGCAAAGCCGCCGTTGACTCCCTGACATTCTCCGATGGTATCGCCAGTTTCACTGTGTTCGTCGAACCTGACGAAACAGGCGTGCTCAATCAGGCCTCGGAAAAAATCGGTGCACTGTCTGCCGTGGCCAAAATTTATCGGGAAGGTGATCAGTACTTCCATGTCACTGTGGTGGGTGATATTCCTCTCGGTACGGCCGAACGTGTAGCGATTTCCGTCAGGCCCCTGCCGACGGCATCTTGATGTAATGATCAAGTAATATTACTGGACGAGCAGGCTGGAATCTCTTTTATTATTTCTTTACCGATGGACATCAGGTTTGTAGGAATATGATAAAAGAGCAGGGGCGGGTGGTTGCTGTTGAGCACGACGGCGCCTGGGTAGAAACCCTCCGGCAGTCCGCTTGCTCAAGTTGTGCTGGTAAGAGTGGTTGTGGTCAACGTCTTGTTGAACAGTACCATTCGGCCCGTCGTGATCCATCCCTTGCATACATCAAGGTGGCCAGCTCCCGGATGTTGCACAAAGGCGATCGGGTAGTTCTTGGTGTGGCCGAAAGCTCATTATTGAAAGCTTCTTTTCTGATTTATCTTGTTCCCCTTTTGTTGATGATGACCGGCATTTGGCTGTTGTCGCTGGTGGGTGCTCCTGACTGGTTACTTTTTTTGGCAGCAGCGCTATTGCTATTCGGTGGTTTCGTTGTGGTACGTGTGATCAGCAAAAAATCCGCTGATATGTGTCGTGTTGAAGTGGTAAGTGTATTACCGTCTGAAAGCGTCTTCTCATCTATCAATGATCAGAAACAGGAGTGATCATCTTTATGAGTAGGGTACTTTTTCTTTGCCAAAAGTCTTTTTATAGCGTCGGATTCTCCCTGTTTTTGTTTTACATGACGGTGGCCAATGCAGTAGCCGACGAGGTAGGTTTGCCCAACTTTACCGGGTTGTTCAAACAGGTTTCCCCGGCGGTGGTCAATATCAGTACGCTGGCAAAGCCCCAGGGTCGACAGCAAATCTATGGGCCTGGCGGTGAGGAATTGCCTGAGATATTTCGTCGCTACTTTGGCATACCGCTGCCAGAAGACGACGGCAGCGGCGGTCGCGCCCGGCCAATGTCCCTCGGCTCCGGCTTTATTATTTCCAAAGATGGTTACATTCTAACCAATAACCATGTTATTGATGGCGCTGATCAGATCATTGTCAGACTCTTTGATCGCAGCGAATTGCCGGCCAAAGTGGTGGGTGCGGACAAACGTTCCGACCTGGCGTTGCTGAAGATCGAAAGTAACCACCCATTGCCGGTGGTAAAACTCGCCGATACAAGCAACGTTGAACCGGGCCAATGGGTGGCTGCCATCGGTTCTCCGTTCAATTTTGAATACTCCATCACCAAGGGGATTGTCAGTGCGCTGAATCGCAGTCTGCCCAGCGACTCTTATGTGCCCTTTATTCAGACCGATGTTCCCATAAATCCGGGTAATTCCGGAGGCCCATTGCTGAATATGGATGGCGAGGTGATCGGAATTAATTCGCAGATTTTTACCCGTTCCGGCGGCTTTATGGGATTATCGTTCGCCATCCCGGTGGAGCACGCCGCCTGGGCCGTAGAACAACTGAAAGAGAAAGGCCACGTTACCCGGGGTTGGCTCGGCGTGTCTATTCAGGATGTTGACCGTGACCTGGCCGAATCGTTCGGTTTGAAAAAGCCCATGGGTGCCCTGATCAGTAGCGTCGTTCCCGGTGGCCCGGCGGATAAAGCCAAGTTGCACCCGGGCGACATCATCATTCGCTTCAACAACACGGTAATTGACAGATCGGGCATGTTGCCCATGACAGTGGGTGTTGTGGCGCCTGGTGAAAAAGCCACCGTGGAGTATATTCGCGATGGCAAGCAGATGACGACCACCGTGGTGGTCGGTCAGTTACCGGATGAGGGTTCAACGACAGAAAGAGGCAGTTCCAATGTCATTGATGACAAAAACCCTCTGGGCGTACAGGTGGCAGTACTGGATGATAACTACCGCAACAAACTGCGCCTTGATCAAGATGTTGAGGGGTTGGTGGTGATTGGTGTCGATCGCGGTACCGGGCGTTCCATCGGTCTGCGCCAGGGCGATGTGATCACTGATCTGGATAACCGTCGAGTGACGTCTGTGGCGGAATTCAACAGTGTGGTTGCCAAGTTGCCCAAGGGACGTTCCATCGCCATGCGAGTAATTCGTGGTGGTAACTCAGGCTACATTACCTTCCGTCTGCCGGGGTAATCCATTGTCGAGGTATGTGGTAATGGAGTACTGTGCGCACATGATATAGAATGGAGTGCAATTATTTGCAGCAGATCAGACACTTGTGAGCCGCTAACGAAAAATGTTCACAAGTTGCGTGGGCACAACCCATGCCGATCTGGAGTCGGTTTGATCTGCCGGCCAACTCTTCAGGCCAAGACGGTCCCCGCTTAATGCGGGGACATTTTTTTTCGTAGTACGATTAATAGTGATGCTATCGTGAGTGACCTTCGTCGAATCAGGAATTTTTCCATCATTGCCCATATTGACCATGGCAAATCGACCCTGGCGGATCGTTTTATTCAAACCTGCGGTGGCCTCAGTGATCGTGAAATGCAGGCTCAGGTGCTTGATTCCATGGAGCTTGAACGCGAGCGTGGAATCACCATCAAGGCTCAAAGCGTCACTCTGGATTACCACGCCAAAGACGGCACCATCTATCAGCTGAATTTCATCGACACTCCAGGGCATGTCGACTTCTCCTACGAAGTATCCCGCTCTCTGGCCGCCTGCGAAGGCGCGTTGCTGGTGGTGGACGCTGCCCAGGGTGTTGAGGCGCAGTCGGTGGCTAACTGCTACACCGCCATCGAGCAGGGTCTTGAGGTAATGCCGGTGCTGAACAAGATGGATCTGCCCCAGGCTGAACCCGATCGTGTCGCCCAGGAAATTGAGGAGATCATCGGCATTGACGCCACTGACGCCGTGCGCTGCTCAGCCAAGAGTGGCCTGGGCATCGAGGATGTTCTTGAACGACTGGTGACCACCATTCCGGCACCGGAAGGCAATGTGGATGACCCGTTGCAGGCATTGATCATCGACTCCTGGTTCGACAACTACCTCGGTGTTATCTCCCTGGTACGGGTGAAAAACGGCACCTTGAAAAAAGGTGAGAAGATTGTCGTTAAATCCACCGGGCAATCTTATGTAGTGGACGATGTGGGTATATTCACCCCCAAACGCACGCCGACCGGTACTCTCAAGGCAGGCGAAGTCGGTTATGTGGTAGCCGGCATCAAGGACATTCATGGTGCGCCCGTCGGCGATACCCTGACACATCTGAAAACCCGTGACGTGGACCCGCTGCCTGGTTTCAAACACGTCAAGCCGCAAGTGTATGCCGGGCTGTTCCCGGTCAGTGCCGATGATTTTGAAGATTTCCGCGATGCCCTGGAAAAGCTAAGCCTGAACGATGCCTCACTGTTTTACGAGCCTGAGAGCAGTGACGCATTGGGCTTCGGTTTTCGCTGCGGCTTTTTGGGCATGCTGCACATGGAGATCATTCAGGAACGATTGGAGCGTGAGTATGATCTTGACCTGATCACCACTGCGCCGACGGTAATTTATGAGTGTCATATGAAAAACGGCACTGTGGTGGAGGTAGACAACCCCTCTCGTTTGCCTGATCCAGCCGGCGTCAATGAAATCCGTGAGCCCATTGCCCGGGCCAATATTCTGGTGCCGCAGGAATACCTTGGTAATGTCATCTCTTTGTGTGTCGAAAAGCGTGGCGTACAGAAAGACATGCAGTTCACCGGTGGGCAGGTCGCGCTGACCTATGATATCCCCATGAATGAAGTGGTCCTGGATTTCTTCGACCGTCTGAAGTCGGTGAGCAGGGGATTTGCATCACTCGATTACTCGTTTGATCGCTTTGAAGCGGCCAAAATGGTGCGGGTGGATATTCTGATCAACGGTGAGAAGGTTGATGCCCTGGCCGTGATTGTCCATAAGGATCACTCCGTTTCCCGTGGTCGGGTGCTGACTGAGAAGATGAAAGAGATCATCCATCGTCAGATGTTTGATGTGGCCATTCAGGCTGCCATCGGCGGTCAGATCATTGCCCGGACTACAGTCAAGGCGCTGAGAAAGAACGTGACCGCCAAATGTTACGGTGGCGACGTCAGTCGTAAGCGCAAGTTGTTGGAAAAACAGAAAGCCGGTAAGAAACGGATGAAACAGGTGGGGCGCGTGGAAATTCCACAAGAGGCTTTCCTGGCCGTTCTGAAGGTCGACAAGTAATAAAACAGGTTTCAGGAACACAGCCATGGATTTTAACTTTCCACTGCTACTGGTACTGGCGGTGTTTATCACCGGCATTATTGCTCTGATTGATCGACTGTTTCTGTTGCCCAGACGTAAGGCGGCTGTCGCTCGTCTTGCTGATACTGCGGATGAAGAAATGGTGGCCAAGGTGATTAAAGAGCCATCTATCGTCGAAACATCCAAGTCGATTTTTCCAGTGCTGCTGTTTGTGCTGGTCATTCGCTCGTTTCTGTTTGAGCCGTTTCAGATTCCTTCGGGCTCCATGATCCCGACGCTGGAAGTTGGTGATTTTATTCTGGTGAACAAATACGACTACGGTCTGCGTCTGCCAGTGACTGGCACCAAAATTCTCGCTGTTGGTGAGCCAGAGCGCGGCGATGTCATGGTGTTCAAGCAGCCCGGTCAGGAGCATATTAACTTTATCAAGCGAGTGATTGGCCTGCCCGGTGATGTGGTACGTTACGTAGACAAACAACTGACCGTAAATGGCCAGCCTGTGCCTGAGGAATTCGTGGCCCAGCTCAGCGACGGTCAATCCACCTATCGCCTCTACAACGAAGGGGCAGAGGATAAGGTTTATCAGGTACGCAAGGAGCTGAACAGCCACGATTATCGGGCAGAAGGCGAGTGGGTAGTGCCTGCGGGCATGTACTTCGTGATGGGCGATAACCGCGACCGCAGCAACGACAGCCGTTACTGGGGCTTTGTGCCGCAAGAAAATATCGTCGGCAAGGCGGTTTACATCTGGATGCACTGGCCTAACTGGACACAGCTGCCGGGATTCAAGAATAATGGAGCAATCAAGTAAATTCTGACAACGATTCCAGGGAGGGAATCTTATGCACGGCATGAAAAAACGACAGCAAGGCAATGGTGTCGTAGGCTGGTTATTTAACCTGCTGATTATCGGTCTGCTGTTCTCGTTTGCGGTCAAACTGGCACCACACTATCTGGATGATCGAGCTGTCCAGAGTGTGGTTTCGTCACTGTCTGAACGGGTTGGTTCCGACACCGCCACTGTGGCTGAAGTACGGGAGTGGGTTGAGCACGGCCTGCGCCAGAGCAAGATCAAGCTCGACGACGATGCCATTATAGTTGGCCGTGATTACGGCGTAGTGGCCGTGATGATCAACTACGAGCGGCGAATTAACTTTTTCTACAACGTTGATCTGGTATTGACGTTTGGACATAACTGGAAAGCTGGTACTCAGTGAAAAACTGTCAACTTGCCCGGCTACAAAAAAAGCTGGGGCATGAATTTTCCGACCCAAAACTGTTAGAGCTGGCACTGACTCATCGCAGCTTTGGCAGTCGCAACAATGAACGCCTGGAGTTTCTTGGTGATTCCATCGTCAATTTCGTTATCGCCGAGGCGCTTTATGAGCGTTTTGCCGATGCCCGCGAAGGTCAGTTAAGCCGTTTGCGTGCCCGTATGGTGCGCGGTGCTACTTTGGCGGAACTGGGACGCGAGTTTGAGCTGGGAGATTTTCTCCGGCTCGGTTCCGGCGAATTGAAAAGCGGCGGTTTTCGTCGTGAATCCATTCTTGCCGATGCGGTTGAAGCCATTATCGGTGCTATTTATCTTGATGCCGGCATGGGCGTTTGTCATGATCGTATCCGTAGCTGGTTCGCCAGCCGTCTGGCACAGTTGACGACCACGGACGAGCAAAACAAAGACCCGAAAACCCGCTTGCAGGAGTTTTTGCAGGCTCGCCAGCAGTCGTTGCCCAAGTATCAGGTCAGCTCCATTCAGGGAGAGGCCCACGAACAGCAGTTCACGGTGATTTGTACCGTTGATTGTCTGAGTCAGTCTGCTGCCGGGGAAGGATCCAGTCGTCGCGGCGCAGAACAGCAGGCGGCCCGCAATGCCTTGAAGATGTTAGGCGTTGACCATTAAGCGTGTTGGTACGCAGTGAGAGCAAAAATGACATCCGATGTAAATCTCCCTCATAAACTGGACGACACCAGCCGCTGTGGCTATGTAGCCATTGTCGGCCGACCCAACGTGGGCAAATCAACCTTGTTGAACCATTTGCTGGGGCAGAAGCTGTCCATTACCTCTCGTCGTCCCCAGACTACTCGCCACCAGGTGTTGGGCATCAAGACTGAGCATGGTGTGCAGATTGTGTATGTGGATACTCCGGGCATGCACAAAGTGCAGAAAAAAGCCATCAACCGCTATATGAACAAGGCGGCCACTAGTGCGCTGGCTGGCATTGATGCCATTATATTCGTGGTTGATCGTCTTACCTGGACCGAAGAAGACCAAATGGTGCTCGACAAAGTGCGAGACGCCCACTGTCCGGTTATCCTGGTCGTCAATAAGGTGGATAAAATCAAAGACAAAAGCCAACTAATTCCCCATCTGGAAATGTTGGCGACCAAAATGAACTTCTACGCTGTAGTACCCATCTCTGCTCAATACGGTCATAACCTGAAGGAGCTTGAAGAGCTGATTGACCAGCTGATTCCCAAAGGTGTACACCACTTCCCGGAAGACCAACTCACTGACCGCAGCTCACGCTTTCTGGCCGCTGAGCTGGTACGGGAGAAAGTGATGCGCCAGCTTGGTGACGAGCTGCCCTATGAAATCACCGTGGAGATCGAAGAGTTCAAACAGGAGATGCGTCCGAAAGGTCCACTGCTGACCATCAGCGCCCTGATCCTGGTGGAGCGCGATGGCCAGAAGGCTATCGTGATCGGGGAGCACGGAGCTCGGCTGAAAAAGATCGGGCAGGAGGCGCGCAAGGATATGGAACAGATGTTCGGCTCCAAAGTGATGCTCAATCTCTGGGTCAAGGTCAAGGCTGGCTGGGCCGATGACGAGCGCGCTCTGAAAAGCCTTGGCTACGATCACAACCTGTGAGTGACCTGGACTTCCACAAAGCTTGGCTACTGCATCAGCGTCCCTATAAAGAGCGCTCGGTCATCGCCCGGTTTCTGGTGGAAGGACATGGGATCATGGCCATGGTGGTGCATGGCGTACGTCAGAACCGCTCCCGGTTGGCGGCGTCGTTACAGCCTTTTCACCAGGTGCTGGTGCGCTGGCGCGGGCGCGGTGAGTTAAAAATCCTGGTAGCTCTGGAACCTGAGCGGCATACCTTTTTAACCGGTGAACGTCTCTATTGCGGGTTCTACGTCAATGAGCTGTTGCTGCGCGCCATGGTTCCGGGCCAGTTGGTGGAGGGGATGACGGAGCTGTACCAATCCACCTTGCTGGAACTGCAACAAAATACTCCCCTTGAGCCACTGCTGCGTGCCTTTGAGCTGGACTTGCTGGAACTGTGCGGCTACGCTGCGCCCCTGACTTGGGAGATTAACGGTAATGCTCTGCAAGACGGCGCGCTGTACCGGTTTGTTCCGGAGCGCGGTCTGATTCTGGTCGGTGAACGGACTGCCAGCTTTTGCTATCCGGCGCAGCTGCTCCGGGCGCTGGCCGAACGGGATTTCACCAACCCAGAGTATTATCCGGGCTATAAACAATTGCTTCGCCAGGCCCTGACAACCCTGATTGGCGAACGGCCGCTGCAAAGTCGCATGTTGTTTGCCAGGAAAACTGAACCTGAGCTTGTCAGGGCAGAAAGCATTAGTGGAAAATAACATGCCTTTCAATGGCTGGCGTACAGTGGCGGACGATTAATACTTGTCTGGTCAATCGATGCATTTCAGCCCTTCAGAATCGACTTATACAACGGCAGGAGAGAACTTATGATTCCCCATCGACGTATTTTGCTGGGTGTAAATATTGACCATGTCGCCACCATCAGACAAGCGCGGGGAATTCGTTATCCTGACCCGGTGCAAGCTGCTATTGAGGCTGAACAGGCGGGTGCTGACGGCATAACAGTGCATTTGCGCGAAGATCGCCGCCATATTCAGGAGCATGACATCAGGCGCATTCACGAGGTACTGCAAACGCGCATGAACCTGGAGATGGCGGTCACTGAAAAGATAGTGGCCATTGCCGAAAAGCTCTGTCCTGAGCACGTCTGTTTCGTGCCGGAGCGTCGCCAGGAAGTGACCACCGAGGGTGGTCTGGATGTTAAGGGGTTGATGGCTAGTGTTGCGCCTGCTTGCGAGCGTCTTGGCCGTGCAGGGATTGAGGTATCGCTGTTTATTGACCCGGAATCAGATCAGATTGCGGCTGCTGTGGAAGCGGGCGCACCGGTCATTGAACTGCACACTGGGGCCTATGCCAACGCCAAAACGCCCGAGGCCATGGCCAAAGAGCTGGAGCGCTTGCGCCGCAGTGTTGCCTTTGCCCGGGAGTTAGGGCTGACGGTTAACGCTGGGCACGGCCTGAATTATCAGAACGTTGAACCGGTGGCCATGATTGCCGGTCTTCATGAACTCAATATTGGCCATGCCATTATTGCCCGAGCCCTGTTCACTGGCCTGCAATCGGCCGTTCGGGAGATGAAGGCGCTAATGCTGGCTGCATCCATGCAGGCATTTTAAGTGATAGTCGGCATTGGTACCGATATTGTCCGCATTGAGCGGATCGCCGGGGCGCTTGAGCGTACCGGCATTGCTTTTGCCCGACGGGTGCTGACCCCGGATGAGTTGTTGCAGTTTCAACAGCGCTCCTTTCCCGCGCCCTGGCTGGCTAAACGGTTTGCCGCCAAAGAAGCCGTGGCCAAGGCGTTTGGCACCGGGATTGGCAAGCTCTCTTTTCAACATATCGAGGTGCTTAACGACGCTGTAGGAGCACCACAGCTGCGGTTATACGACTACGGGCTAAAATTGCAGCACGACAGAGGCGTGCGGCATCTGCACATTAGTTTGTCCGACGAGCAGGATAATGCTCTGGCGTTTGTTGTGCTCGAGCGCTGATCAATAATGGAAGTACGCTATGGGTTTTAAACGCGCTGGCAGCGCCGCATTTTTTTTGAACGACGATGTCAGTGTAGATGGGCTCTCCCACGATGGTCGAGGAATTGCCCGCTACAAAGGGAAAACGTTGTTTGTCGCGGGTGCGTTGCCCGGTGAAACTGTGCGAGTGCAGGTGTTTGAAGACAAACGTCGTTTTATGAATGCCCGGGCAACGCAAGTGCTAGCGTCATCTCCTGAGCGTTGCGCGCCTGTTTGCCGCTACTTTGACCGCTGCGGTGGCTGCTCGTTGCAGTACTGGTCCCACGATGGGCAACTGGCGGGCAAAGAACAGATTGTCCTTGATCAGTTACGTCGCTTTGCCGGAGTAACGCCGCTTGAGGTGGCCAAACCGCTGATGTCTCCGCCTTATGGCTATCGTTACCGCTGTCGTTTTGCCTTGCGCTGGCACAAAGGTCAATTACAGTTTGGTCTGCGACAGAAAGCCAGCAATGCCATCTGCGAAATTGACGACTGCCCAGTGCTGGCGGAATCCCTGCGGGAAATTCCCCGGCTGTTGCCAGCACTATTGCTAACGTTAAGTGCCCGTGAAGCTATCTCCCATGCCGAGTGCTTTTTGGCCGACAACGGCCGTGGGGTATTGCTGCGCCATCTTCGCCCGTTAGGTAATGATGACCGGCAGCGTTTGTTGGATTTTGCCGTGACCCATAAGTTGTTTCTCTATTTGCAAGGCAGTCCGGAACACATTGAACGGTTATCTGCGGATGCAAACGAAATGCATTACGGTCTTGGTGATCTGAAGCTGTACTTTCGACCGCAGGATTTCACTCAGGTCAACTGGCTGATTAATCAGGCCATGGTCGAACAGGCTATGGACTGGCTGGCACCCAAACCGACTGACAAGGTGCTGGATTTATTCTGTGGCCTGGGTAATTTCTCTTTACCTATGGCGCGCCGGTGTCATCATGTTACCGGTGTTGAGGGCTCCCAGAGTTCCGTTGACCAGGCCAGCAAGAATGCCGCGGTCAATGGTCTGGATAATGTCAGCTTCCACTGCGCCAACCTGGCTGGTGACTTTACCGGGCAGCCCTGGGCCCGAGAGCATTACGATATGCTCCTGCTCGACCCACCAAGGGCCGGTGCTGATTTTATGATTACCCGACTTGTCAGTTTATTACCGCCGCGCCTGTTGTATATTTCCTGCAATCCGGCGACACTGGCGCGCGATACTCAGGCTCTGGCAGCGCAGGGATACAAGCTGCTCAGGCTGGGAGTGATGGATATGTTTCCACAAACTGCACATGTGGAGTCGATGGCGTTGTTTACCCGCTGAACGAACCAGATGCAGCTCGCTTTGAAGTGTGAAAAATGGCTAAAGAGCCAATAAGAGCCGCATTTTCATAGTTACGAGATGGAATGGAACCAATGGTCAAGGTCAGAGAGGATCAACCCAGGCTGTTCGACGGCAGCGTCGACCTGAGTGCCTGGCTGGGACGCCTGCAAGGGTGTTTCGGTGTAGCTGATACCGACAGCCTGAAAGCGGCCTGTGAGCTGGCCCGCAAGGCTGAATTACAGGCTTTGCATTACCGTTTTGGGGTGAGTAAGGGAGATGACCATGACTGGCCGGGTGGTAAGGGTTGTTTTCGCACCGGCCTGGACATGGCTGAAATTCTCGCCGAACTGAAGCAGGACCGGGATACGCTGGTGGCAGCGGTGCTCTACCGGACAGTCCGGGAAAACAAGCTCTCCCTGGTGCAGGTGGAGAACCAGTTTGGCCAAGCTGTAGTCAATCTGATCCAGGGAGTCCAGGGCATGGCTACTATCAGCACTGTCCAGAACCCAAGGCGCCATTTGCTCAATCATCATCAGGACCAGCTGGAAAAGATGCGTAAAATGCTGGTGTCCATTATTGATGATGTGCGGGTTGCCCTGATCAAACTGGCCGAGCGCACCTGTGTCATTCGGGCCGTGCGTCATGCCAGCAAAGAGAAGCGTCAGCGGGTAGCCCGTGAAGTGTTTGAAATCTACGCGCCACTGGCTCACCGTTTGGGTATTGGTTACATCAAATGGGAGCTGGAAGACCTCTCGTTTCGTTATCTCAAACCTCACGATTACAAGAAAATCGCCAAACTGCTCGATGGCAAGCGCCTTGAGCGACAGCAGTTTATCAGCGATGTTGTCGAGACCCTTAAGGCAGCCCTGAACAAGGCAGGTATTACCTGTGAAGTGAATGGCCGGATAAAGCATATCTACAGCATCTGGCGCAAGATGAGCCGCAAAAACCTCGACTTTCATGACCTGTACGATATCCGTGCCGTGCGTATTCTCACCCATAAGGTGCGCGACTGTTACGCCGCCCTTGGCGTTGTCCATTCCCTTTGGGAACAGATTCCCACAGAGTTTGATGACTACATTGCCACCCCGAAAGAGAACGGTTATCGCTCACTGCACACCGCTATTTTTGGCCCCGAAGGTAAAACTCTGGAGGTGCAGATACGCACCTGGAACATGCACGAAGAGGCCGAGCTGGGCGTTTGTGCCCACTGGAAATACAAAGGCACCGACGTAAACAGCCGCAGCGACAGCTACGAGGCAAAGCTGTCCTGGCTGCGTCAGGTTATGGAGTGGCATAACGATATCGGTGCCTGTGATGAGTCCGGTGAGCCCTGGAGCTCCGCAGTGGAACCGGATCGTATCTACGTGTTCACCAAAGATGGCCATGTGGTGGATTTACCGGTGCGCGCCACGCCCATCGATTTTGCCTATCGGATTCACTCTGAGGTGGGCAACCGTTGTCGGGGCGCCAAGGTGGCTGGTCGTATCGTGCCGTTAAATCACCAGCTCAAGACTGGCGATCAGGTAGAAATCCTGACCGCAACCAAAGGACACCCGAGTCGGGACTGGCTCAATCCGGAACTCGGTTATGTGGTCACCAGTCGAGCCAGAGCCAAAATTACCAGTTGGTTTAAACGCCAGGATCGCGATGGCAATATCATTGATGGTCAGACTCAGCTTGAACAAGCCCTGAAACGCCAGGGCCTGCAAGCGGTGGATCTCGACAAGCTGGCCAAAGCAGCGAACTTTATATGCCTTGAAGATCTGTTCGCCGCCATCGGTGCCGGTGATGTCAAACTGCAACAGGTGCTGTCGCTGGCGCAAAAGCAGCTGGTCCCCGAGCCAGAGAAGATATTTACCATTCGTACCAAGGCACCGCAGGATCGTGGCTCTGACAGCACCATCAATATCGATGGGGTCGGTAACTTGTTGACCCATATGGCCGGTTGCTGTCAGCCGGTACCGGGAGATGCCATTGTCGGGTACATCACCGTCGGGCGCGGCGTCACCATCCATCGTCAGGACTGTAATACGGCCACGGCGCTCAGCAGTCGCGAGCCCGAGCGCCTGATTGAAGTGAGCTGGGGTGGCCGGCCCAATTACAGCTATCCGGTGGATGTGATGATCTCGGCCTACGACCGGCCCGGCCTGTTACGGGACATCACTGTGGTGCTGGCCAACGATAAGGTCAATGTGTTGTCCATGCACACCCAGATCAGCAAGGATGAATACCTGGCCAGTATCCTGCTGACGGTAGAAGTCCCCAGCCTCGACAGCCTGGGGCGTGTTCTGGCTAGGGTTAACCAGTTGCCTAATGTGATTGGTGCCGCCCGTCATCGCCCGACGGGTTAACAGGCAAAGCCAGCGTTTTTTTATTATCCAGGAGTCCGTAGTGTCCCATCCCCTTGACAACCTGCTTACCCTGATGGCCAGACTGCGTGATCCTGAACGTGGCTGTCCGTGGGATATTAAACAGACTTTCGCCACCATCGCGCCGCACACCCTGGAAGAGGCTTGCGAAGTAGTGGAGGCGATCGAACAGGAAGATTACGATAATCTGCGCGAGGAACTTGGCGACTTGCTGTTGCAAGTGATTTTCCACGCCCAGATGGCCAGCGAAGCCGGGTATTTTGATTTTACCGATGTCAGCCAGGCGTTGCTGAGCAAACTGATTCGCCGCCATCCTCATGTTTTCCCCAACGGCCAACTTGAGCCGGAAGACGGTTTTGCGCCTTCAGCGTTATCTGCCGAGCAAGTGCTGGTCAAATGGGACGAGATCAAGGCCAGCGAAAAAAAGGCGAAAGGTCATAATGGCTCGGCCATGCCGGATAATCTGCCCAAGGCATTACCCACCTTGCAACGTGCGGAAAAAATTCAGGTGGCTGCGGCCCGAGTCGGGTTTGACTGGCCCAATGCTGAGCCGGTATTTGACAAGATTTATGAAGAACTCGACGAAGTTCGTGCTGCCAGGGAAGAAAGCCAGGAGCGGCTAGCCGAAGAGGTTGGTGACCTGCTGTTTGCCTGCGTCAATTTGGCCCGGCATCTTGGTGTTGACAGCGATATGGCCTTACGCAAGGCCAGCCATAAATTTGCCGAACGCTTCAAAAAGATGGAAGCCAGAGCCACAGATAACGAGCAGCAATTTACCCAGCTGACTCTGGATGAGATGGAAGCGTATTGGCAGCAATGCAAATAGTACAGTGAGCTGAGTGTGTGGACGGCTCGCCCGGGTATTTCTGAATCCGCCAGAGATACCGTTTTTGGTATCCATACAGTTGATCTACTATCCCTGTCGCTTCTTTTTTTCACGATGAGTTTTTGTTCGCGGGCACTTTTGCACCTTTTTGGGCAGCTTTTTGAGCAGCACCGAGAATGCCCCGCAGCATATTCAGCTCTTTGGTTTCTGGCCGGGCACGGTTGAATAAGCGGCGTAGCCGGGTCATTACCAGCCCAGGATGCTGGCGGACAATAAAATCAATATCCGTCAGCATGATTTCAAGGTGCTGATAAAATTGCTCCAGTTCTCGGTTGAGCGGATATTCCTGCTCCGGGCGTGGGTGGTCTGTTTGTCGGGATGCCTTGAACACTTCATAACAGAGAATCTGAATGGCCGAAGCCACGTTAAGCACCGGGTACTCAGGGTTGGCATCAATGCAGGTATGAAAGTGACACTTTTCCAGTTCACTGTTGGTTAGCCCCATGGTTTCCTGACCAAACACCAAAGCCACCGGCGATTGTTGTGCCTGCGACAGCAGTTCAGTAGCACACTGTTCTGCACTGAGCATAGGACGCGAAAAGGAGTGGGTACGCGTCCTGGCGCTGGTGCCAATCACCAGGGAACAATCGGCAATAGCCTCATCAAGAGAGGTGAACACCCGGGCGTCAGCCAGTACATCCAAAGCACCCGCAGCCATGGCCTCAGCCTCAGGCGCCGGAAAGGCTCTGGGCGTGACCAGACACAAGTCGCTCAGCCCCATGGTTTTCATGGCCCGTGCGGCAGAACCGATGTTGCCAGGATGGAACGTGTTGATAAGGATAATGCGAATATTGTTCAGCATAAAAGGGAGAACGACCGAGCCATGCAGTTAATCGAGTTGCTGATTATAGGGGGAGGTTATGAGCGAAACCAGTAACCCGCCTGCAAGTACGTCCGGATAGTAAAAAAGCGCTCAGGGCATCAAGCTGGAAATGGACCTTCTCTGCGAAACTGTCAGCCTTGCCAATAACATGGCAATGGGAGACGTGATCACGTATTGATCGTCGGCTGAAATCTCGTATGCTGTCTGGCAAAACCAATACAATGTGCTTGTTTACTGTTAAGGAGTTGGCGTTGTCTTTTACCTGGATCGACTGGCTGATTGCCGGTGTTATCGTTATCTCTGCGCTGGTCAGTTTGCGACGTGGCTTTTTTAGAGAAGTACTCTCGCTGGTAACCTGGATAGCCGCGGTTTTTGTGGCCTGGTCGTTTGGTGGCGCGTTGGCGGTCCACCTGACCCCGTACTTCGAGACACCCTCCGTGCGTGCCATGGTTGCCTATGCCTTACTATTTGTTGCCACCTTATTTGTGGGCGCGTTGGTCAGCCGGTTGATTGGCAGCCTGATTCAAATGACCGGCCTCTCCGGTACCGATCGGGTTCTGGGTATGGTTTTTGGTGGGTTGCGTGGCTGTTTATTGGTTACTGTCATCATTGGTTTGCTGACGCTGGCTCCCATGGATCAAGACCCGGCCTGGCAGCACTCGGTACTGGTCCCCCATTTTCTGTTGCTGGCTGACTGGTCCAAGGATACGGTTATGGAGTTAATGAGTCCGTTAATGCAAAAATAGGCAGTCACAATTTGCGCCAGCCAGGTTGGTCGCGGCAAAACTTTTCCCCCGTTTGCCGGTCACAAAGTGGTTGGCTGTTTTCGTCATTCCGGCATTTGGCGTATGATGCCAGCACCTGGGTGAGCGGGCATCGCGGTTACTCAAGTGTCTGACAGGCACAGTTAACCACTTTCCGGGCAGCCTCCGGGCACTCTATTCGCTGATCAATCCTGAGGATGGCTACATGTGTGGAATTGTCGGTATTTCGGCAACGGTGAATGTGAACCAGCTGTTGTTCGATGCGCTGACTGTGCTGCAACACAGGGGGCAGGATGCCGCAGGTATGGTGACGCTCGAGCAGGGACGCTTTTTCCTGCGTAAAGATAATGGCCTGGTTAAGGATGTGTTTCGTACTCGGCATATGCGCCGGTTACATGGTTGCTCGGGTCTCGGCCATGTCCGTTACCCAACGGCCGGATCGGCCAGTTCGGCGGAGGCGCAGCCGTTTTATGTTAACTCGCCCTACGGTATTGTCCTGGCTCACAACGGTAATCTGACTAATGCCGATAGCATCAAGCAGTCCCTGTTTGCCAGCGACTTGCGTCATATCAATACCCACTCCGACTCAGAAGTCTTGCTCAATGTGTTTGCCCATGAGCTGGCCAAGGCAGGCAAGCATATACCCCGGGCAGAAGATATTTTTACTGCTGTGACCGGCGTGTACCGCCGTTGTGAAGGCGGCTTTGCGGTGGTTGCCCTGATCAACGGTCTGGGCATGGTCGGTTTTCGTGATCCCAATGGTATTCGTCCGCTGGTATACGGCAAACGGGAAACCCAGCAAGGCACCGAATATATGTTGGCCTCTGAGTCGGTAGCGCTTGATGCCCTGGATTTTCAGTTGGTGCGCGATGTAGCACCGGGTGAGGCAATTTATATTGATGAGCAACGCCAGCTGCACAGCTTCCAGTGTGTGCCGGGCAAGTTGACGCCGTGTATGTTTGAGTATGTTTACCTGGCTCGGCCTGACTCCAGTGTGGATGGCATTTTTGTCTATCAGTCGCGCTTGCATATGGGACAGACGCTGGCCAATAAAATTCTGCGTGAATGGCCCGATCACGACATTGATGTGGTTATGCCCATTCCCGATACCAGTCGCAACTCTGCCCTGGAAATAGCTACCCGGCTGGGGCTGCCATACCGGGAAGGCTTCGTGAAAAATCGTTATATTGGCCGCACTTTTATCATGCCGGGGCAGGCAATCCGGGAGAAGTCGGTACGCCAGAAACTTAACGCCATTGGCCAGGAGTTTGTTGGCAAGAACGTACTGCTGGTGGATGACTCCATTGTGCGCGGTACTACTTGTGAGCAGATTATCCAGATGGCCAGGGATGCCGGGGCCAACAAGGTGTATTTCTGTTCTGCGGCACCGGCGATTCGTTACCCCAATGTCTATGGCATCGATATGCCCACCCGGGCAGAACTGATTGCCCACGGTCGCAGTGATGAAGAAGTCTGTCGGCTGATCGGTGCTGACAAACTGATTTTTCAGGAGCTAAGTGATTTGAAAAAGGCCGTGTCATCGCTCAATCCGGCCATCGAGGATTTTGATTGCTCAGTGTTTGATGGTCACTATGTGGCGGGTAATATTGATGAGCGTTACCTGGAACAGCTGGCCAGCAGTCGAAATAACACCAGTCGCCAGGCTGATGGCGATATCATTGATCTGCACAACGAAGGCGAATTGTAAGATTGTAGGATCAGCTCAGGCGGATGGTGGCGTGATTACCTGAGCGTGGTGTCAGGTTCAGTGCATCAATCAGGAGCAGGGTAGGGGACATAGCCTGTGTTCGCTACAAAGTGGGTACGGCAATCATAACGGATATTGCTCAACCGCTGTGGATTTTGTCGCGGGCTGCCCAGCGACCTATGGGTTACGAAAAAGCCCCTGAATTCAGGGGCATATTGTTGCAGCTTAACGCCATTTCGAGCTATTAACTGGCCCTGGCAATGATCTCAGCGGCCGCTTTTTGATAGGACTCCATCTGGTCAAAATTAAGGTAGCGGTAGATATCCGCTGCCATGGAATCAAGATCATTAGCAAACTGCATATACTCGGCCATGGTGGGGATTTTGCCCAGAATAGCACCCACAGAAGCCAGCTCCGCTGAACAGAGGTAAACATTAGCGCCATCGCCAAGGCGGTTCGGGAAGTTGCGAGTAGAGGTGGACAGCACGGTAACACCCGGTTCTACTCGTGCCTGGTTGCCCATGCACAACGAACAGCCGGGGATTTCCGTGCGTACGCCGTTATCGTTGTAGATATGGTAGTAACCTTCCCGTTCCAGTTGGGCTTTGTCCATTTTGGTTGGAGGCGCCATCCAGAAGCGGGTTTTCAGCGGTTCGTGGTTCTGTTCCAGCAATTTACCCGCTGCCCGGAAGTGGCCAATGTTGGTCATGCAGGAACCGAGGAAGACTTCATCTATCCGATCACCGGCAACCTCAGACAACGTACGGGCATCGTCTGGATCATTGGGGGCGCAGAGAATCGGCTCTTTGATGTCGGCCAGGTCAATATCGATGATTTGAGCATATTCAGCATCAGCATCCGCACGCATCAAGGTAGGGTTGGCCAGCCACTCTTCCATCTTGCGTGCACGGCGCTCCAGCGTCCGGGGGTCGCCATAACCCGCGCTGATCATCCAGCGCAGCATGGTGACGTTGGACTTCAGATATTCGGTGACTGACGCCTCAGACAAAGTAATGGTACAGCCGGCAGCAGAGCGCTCGGCAGAGGCATCGGACAACTCAAAGGCCTGCTCCACGGTAAGGTTTTCCAGCCCTTCGATCTCCAGTATCCGGCCGGAGAAAATATTTTTCTTGTCTTTTTTCTCTACCGTTAGCAGACCTTGTTTGATGGCAAACAGGGGAATGGCGTGGACCAGATCGCGCAAGGTTATGCCCGGTTGCATTTTTCCTTTAAAGCGCACGAGCACCGATTCCGGCATATCCAGTGGCACAACACCAGTGGCAGCAGCAAAAGCCACCAGGCCAGAACCGGCCGGGAAGGAGATGCCCAACGGGAAGCGAGTATGGGAGTCACCGCCGGTGCCAGCTGTGTCCGGCAACAGCATACGGTTTAACCAGCTATGAATAATGCCATCGCCCGGGCGTAGAGAAACACCGCCACGATTCATGATGAAATCTGGCAAGGTGTGTTGGGTTTCCACATCCACCGGTTTGGGGTAGGCGGCAGTATGGCAGAAGGACTGCATTACCAGGTCGGAAGAGAAGCCCAGGCAAGCCAGGTCCTTGAGTTCGTCCCGGGTCATGGGGCCCGTGGTGTCCTGGGAGCCAACGGTGGTCATTTTAGGCTCACAGTATTGCCCCGGCCGTACACCAGTGACGCCGCAGGCGCGGCCCACTATCTTCTGCGCCAGGGTAAAGCCGTGGGTAGACTCTTTCGGTGGTTGTGGTCGGCGAAAGACGGTGCTGTGGCCCAAATCCAGGGCTTCCCGAGCTCTGTCAGTGAGACCGCGACCAATGATCAGATTGATGCGCCCGCCAGCCTGCACTTCATCCAACAGAACCTCAGATTTCAGGGCAAACTCGGCCAACACTGTGCCGGATTCCGCAAGAATCTGGCCATCGTACGGACGGATTTCGATCACATCGCCCATATTGAGCTGGTCTACCGAGGCTTCAAAGGCCAGGGCACCCGCATCCTCCATAGTATTGAAGAAGATCGGGGCAATGTTGTTGCCAATACAGATGCCGCCAGCGCGTTTGTTGGGTACACCGGGAATATCTTCACCAAAAAACCAAAGTACTGAATTAGTGGCCGATTTGCGTGATGAACCGGTGCCCACCACATCGCCGACAAAAGCTACTGGCAGACCAAGGCTTTTGATTTGCTCAATCTGCTTGAGCGGGCCGATAACGCCGGGTTCTTCAGGCTCCAGCCCTGCGCGGGGCATCTTGTAGGCAGCCAGGGCGTGCAGCGGAATGTCTGGACGCGACCAGGCATCGGGGGCCGGAGACAGATCGTCGGTGTTGGTTTCTCCGGTCACTTTGAATACGGCCGCCTTGATGCTTTCCGGCACTTTAGGTCGGCGGGTAAACCACTCGGCCTCGGCCCAGGATTTAAGTACGGCAACGGCATTGGTATTGCCAGCCCTGGCCCGTTCCTCGACATCGTGGAAAGCATCGAAAACCAGTAGGGTGTATTTCAGCTGCTCGGCGGCTAGGGCGCCCAGCTCAGTGCTGTCCAACAGGGCAACCAAAGGTTCAATATTATAACCACCGTGCATCATGCCGAGCAGTTCAACAGCGTGTTTGCGGTCAATCAGTGGGGATTGGGTATCACCATCCACAATGGCAGAGAGAAAGCCGGCCTTGACATAAGCGGCTTCGTCCACGCCAGGAGGAACACGATTGGTGAGCAAGTCCAGCAGATAATCTTCCTCGCCGGTCGGTGGATTTTTTAGCAGTTCGACCAGGCCGGAAACTTGTTCGGCGTTTAGTGGCTTGGGGGGGATACCTTCTCTGGCACGCTCTTCGACGTGTTTCCTATAGGCTTCTAACACGAGTTCTACCCTCATCATTCGTGTGGCAGGCTCCCGGGCGATCCTTCGACAACCTTTGCGGCAGGTCAGATATCCCAAGGAAATCGTTACCAGTGCTGTGCTTTGGGAGTCCGTCCGACAGTAAGATCACCGGCAAATAAAAGCGCCGGTGGCGCAGGCAGTATAGCGAAACGTGGTTTTCAAGTTAAGCAGTGGTCAAGGCGTGTGTGGTTTTTTCAGAATCAGTAGTACCTGTTTGGGCCACAGGAGAACCAAACTTACAAACTTACAGTCGTCCTGTGGCTGCTCGGTATTATTTCACATTGGTATCAGACGGTTGGCTGATAATCTCGTAACAGGGCTCATAGTGGCTACCAGGCAATTTCATCCGGTGCTGATCAACAAATGACTGTAACAGGGTATCCACCTGTTCCATTAACGCCGGTTCTCCGGTGAGTTGGTAAGGGCCGTGCTGGCGAATAAGGTTAACACCTTCTTCCTTGATGTTCCCAGCAACAATGCCAGACATAACACGGCGCAGATTTGCCGCCAGCTGGTACGGGGGCAGGCTGCTGTCCAGCTCCAGATTGGCCATGTTTTCATGGGTGGGCTCAAAAGGCCGCTGGAACTCCGGATCGATGGTCAGTAGCCAGTTAAAGTAGTAGGCATCCCCGTGTTGGCGACGATAGCGCGTGACCTGCTCCAATCCCTGGGCCATAACGGTGGCTACCTGGACAGGGTCATTAATAATGATTTGATATTTTTCCTGGGCTTCTTTGCCCAGGGTATTGCCGATAAAACGGTCGATCTGCTCAAAGTAGGCCTCGGAGCCGGCTGGACCGGTGAAGATTACGGGCAGCGGGAGGTCTTTGTTGGCCGGATGCAGCAAAATGCCAATCAGGTAGAGAATTTCTTCGCAAGTGCCAGGACCACCCGGAAATACGATCACGCCGTGAGCCAGGCGCACAAAGGCTTCCAGTCGTTTTTCAATGTCAGGCAAAATCACCAGCTCATTGACGATGGGATTGGGCGACTCGGCGGCAATGATGCCCGGCTCCGTCAAACCGATAAAACGACCATTGGTGATGCGCTGCTTGGCCTGACCGATGTAGGCGCCTTTCATCGGGCCTTTCATGGCTCCAGGGCCGCAACCAGTACAAATATCCATTTTTCGCAGCCCCAGCTGATAGCCTACCAGCTTGGTATAGTGGTACTCCTCCCGGCTAATGGAGTGGCCGCCCCAGCACACCACAATATTGGGCATCTGTTTGCTGATAAACACGTTGGCGTGTCTGAGAATTTCAAAGACTTGATGGGTGATGTTGGCGGAGCTTTCCTGGCTGAAATACTGGTTTTTGTTGATTAAAGAAGAGACATAGAGAATATCCCGGAGTACCGAAAACAGGTTTTCCCGCACTCCGCGAATCAGTTTGTTATCGACAAACGCTGAAGCCGGTGCATTGATCAGTTCCAGCTTCAGGCCCCGGTGCTCCTGCACAATAGAGATATCAAAATCGGCATACGCCTGTAGTCGCTCTCCGGCGCAGTCGCCTTCCATCTCGTTACTCAAAACCGCCAGGGCGCACTGACGAAAGAGCCGGTGCAGGCCGGCATTGGTGGTGTCTTGCAGAGCACTGACTTCCCGATTGGATAACACACGCATGGAGCCAACCGGATTTACAGTTGCGGAGACGACGTTCGTTGTACTCATTATGCTCCCTCTGGAGGATTGTTTCTGACTTTCCCTGACGACAGTCATTAAACGCAGTCTGTCAGCGGATTGTACGTACGGTGTTAAATCGCAGGAGAAAAATTATAGTTTCAGTTATTGGGGTGGTGGGATTCCCTACGACCATGGTTTTAGTGTACCGGTTTTGTGTTGCCGGGGGCAGCCTTGACACCTCATAAGAGGGCACGGTGGCGCTCGCGGGCGAAAGTTATGACCAGGCCGCGCGGTTGGAGCTGGATATCTGTGATGTGGGGAGCATGCCTTTTTCTTTCGTGTCAGTGATTGTTGGGTTTGGGGCGCAGTGTATAGCTGCTATTATGACGGCCCTGTGTCCTGACGGGCAGAAGAAGTGGCTGGAATCACCTCGAGAGTTACTGGCCCATCTGCCTGGGCGCTCAAAACCGAATGCATCACTAAAATCGATAACTGGTTAATATATGCCAGTTTTCTGGTAATAACGGGTAACGTATGTTTACGGGTATTGTGAAGGGGTTTTTCCCGATTGGTCAGATTGAAATATTCAATGAACTGCATCGAATTACTGTGCTATTGCCGTCCACTTTGCTTGCTGGCCTGGAAACCGGAGCCAGTATTGCGGTAAACGGCTGTTGCCTTACTGTGGTGGCTTTTGACCAAACCAGTGCCACGTTTGATGTGATGAAAGAAACCTTACGGGTGACTAATCTGGGCGAACTGAAACAGGGGGATAAAGTTAATATTGAACGGGCGGCGCGTTTTGGTGATGAAATTGGTGGGCATTTGTTGTCCGGTCATATTCACGATACGGTGGTGATCAGTGACATCCTGCATGAGGAGCATAATGTCACCATCTATTTTCAGTTCGCCGCACAGTGGCAGGATTATCTGCTATCCAAAGGATATGTGTCACTAAACGGTTGTAGTCTCACCATCGGAGAGACGGTTGCTGATGGTCGTTTTTGTGTTCATTTGATTCCGGAGACGCTGAGAATTACCTCTTTTGGGAGTGCCAATATTGGCGATCGGGTCAATCTTGAAATAGACAGTCAAACTCAGGCTATTGTTACTACGGTAAAAAGTTACCTGGCAAAATCATCTTAATGTTGCCGTTTTAACTCGCACAATGGATAGATTGATTCTGTCTGTTAAAAAATGGATTTTTATCAGGATTGTTCCATAATTAGGTTGCTCACGAGCGTGTCCCAACGGGAATACTTCCCGCTATTGTTGAAGAAGTGATAAGAAGAGAACGCCACTCTGAATGGGTGGCGTTCTCTATTATGGTTCTATTATGGACCCGTCATAGCCATGGAATTGGCTGAATTATCGGCTTTTTCGCGGTTTGTCCAGTTTTGGAAAAGCAACCTTGTAAACATCTTCGTACTGCTGGGCAAAATGGACAGTAATGCCCTCCCGGAGATATTCCGGTAGTTCATCAAAATCCCTGCGGTTATCTTCCGGCAACACCAGTGTCGTTATGCCTTGCCGACGGGCGGCAATGACTTTCTCCCGAATGCCGCCTACTGCCAGCACTTTGCCGGTCAGGGTTAACTCACCAGTCATCGCCAGGTTTTTCAGTGGTTTGATGCCCAGAGCCAGAGAGATTAGGGCCGTGGTCATGGTGACGCCCGCACTTGGACCATCTTTAGGCGTTGCACCTTCCGGTACGTGCAGGTGAATAAACGCTGTGGTCAGAAAGTCCTCGGGCAGAGCAAATTTTTTCGCGTGGCTGATGGCGTAGCTGTAGGAGATTTCTGCCGACTCTTTCATCACCTCACCTAACTTGCCGGTCAGCTTGAAACCGGGTTTTTGCTGGTGGATAAGACACGCCTCGACAGGCAGTGTCGCGCCGCCCATGGCGGTCCACGCCAGACCGGTTACCACACCTACGCCAGCCATGGTTTTTTCCGGCCGGAAGTAGGGCGCACCCAGGAATTCCTCAAGGTTTTTCGTGGTAATGGTTAGCTTGCTTTCGTCGTTTTCCAGGAATCTGACCACCACTTTGCGAATGATTTTCTGCAGCAGTTTTTCCAGATGACGAACGCCGGACTCACGAGCGTAACCGTCGACGATTTTGCGCAGCACATTATCGGAAATGCGTAGCTGGCTTTTCGTCAGTCCGGCTTTTCTTAGCTGTTTGGGCCACAGATGGTTTTTGGCAATGGCTACTTTCTCTTCGGTGATGTAACCCGAAAGTCGGATCATATCCATGCGGTCAAGCAGTGGGCCGGGAATTGTATCCAGCTGATTGGCGGTGCAGATAAACAATACCTTGGACAGGTCAATGCGCATGTCCAGATAATGGTCCAGGAATTCGGCATTCTGTTCCGGGTCGAGCACCTCAAGCAATGCAGAGGCCGGATCACCCCGGAAAGAGGCGCCAATTTTATCAATTTCATCCAGCATGATGACCGGATTGGAGACCTCTACCTCTTTAAAGGCCTGCACCAGCTTGCCAGGCAGCGCACCAATATAGGTACGTCGGTGTCCTTTGATTTCGGCTTCATCGCGCATGCCACCGAGACTGAAGCGGTAGAACTTGCGACCGAGCGCTTTGGCCACGGATTTGCCAATGGAGGTTTTGCCAACTCCCGGCGGCCCCACCAACAGCATAATCGAGCCAGCGATTTCCTTGCGGTAGGCACCCACGGCCAGAAACTCAATAATGCGATTTTTCACGTCGTCCAGACCATCGTGGTCACGACTGAGTACTTTTCTGGCGTGGTGCAAATCCAGCTTATCTTTAGAGAAGATGCCCCAAGGGACAGACGTCGCCCAGTCGAGATAATTGCGAGAAACAGCGTATTCCGGAGAACCCGTCTCCAGGATGGAGAACTTTTGCAGTTCATCATCAATTTTGCGTTTGGCTGCCTCAGGCACGTTCAACTTGGCTAACCGCTGTTGAAACTGCTCAATTTCCGCAGTGCGGTCGTCCTTGGAGATACCCAGCTCTTTCTGGATGACTTTCAACTGCTCTTTCAGGAAAAATTCCCGCTGATGATTGCTGATCTTGCGATTGACCTCCTCATTGATTTCGCTTTGCAGGCGAGCCACCTCTTGCTCTTTGCGGATCAGCACCAGCACTTTTTCCATCCGTCGCAGTACCGGGATAGTCTCCAGCACTTCCTGCAATTCCTGACCAGGCGCCGTGGTGATGGCGGCGGCAAAGTCGGCCAGAGGTGAGGGGTCTTTGGGGCTAAAGCGATTGAGGTAATTTTTTAACTCCTCGCTGTATAGCGGGTTCAGTGGGATCAGTTCTTTAATGGCTTGAATCAGTGCCAAGGCATAGGCTTTTACTTCATCGCTGTTGTCGTCGTAGGGTTCCAGGTAGTCCACCTGTACCAGGTAAGGCGGCCGACGACGTAGCCACTGTCGTATTTTGAAGCGTTGCATACCAAGGGCAATAAACTGCACCTGGTCGTTGTCAGAAATAATATTGTGGATTTTGACTACACAGCCTATAGCGGGGAAGTCCTCCGGAGTTACCTCGTCGCCGGGCACTCGGCCAACAAAGCTCAAGCCGAGCACTTTGTGCGGGCTTTGGCCCACGCGGTGCAGTGTTTCACCCCACTCCTGGGTGCTGAACACCAAGGGCTGCACCTGAGCCGGGAAAAAGGGACGGTTGGAAACGGGAATCAGATACAGTTTATCAGGCAGCGCCTGGTGGGGGAGAACCAGGCCAGTACTGGCGTTTTGCTCGTCTTCACCGTCGGTCAGTATTTCGGGGTTGTCTATGTCCTGATCTGTCATGGTCTGTCCGCAATAACTGGTTTTGAGAGAAAGTCTGGTTGCAATTGCGTGGCTGGTCGGGATGTCCGGCCTGGGCGCTAACATTCTTACCAACCTATTTTGAGTCTTATCCGGTAATTTCAATGGTCAGCCGGTTAAGTATGGATGAGATAGGCCGGGTCGGCCTCCGGGACTGGCGAGCCCTCGCGTTAATCCTTGACCTGTCCCAGGCAGAGCAGATCTTTATCAGTGAACCTGTGACAGTTTACTGACAATGTGTCGTGTTTTCACTGTTGTCTTCAAGTGGGTAATAAACGAGCGCATCGAGTACAGGTACAGCAATTCCGCTGACGATGCCGGATGCTCCATTCGTCCATCGGCGCATTTTTACCTTGCGATTATCAGGTGGGTCGCCTTGAATGGTGACAGGGGCAGGGCGGAATTCTGCCGCGACAAAATTTTCGGGCAAAGGAGTTGCGAATATGAACAAAAAAATCATTGCCTTTTTGGCTACCGCTTTTCTCAGCGTTGCGACCATGGCGGCAGATCGGCAAGGCAGGGTGCAGGTCAATGTCAATCAAGCAAGCTTTGAGGAGCTCGATAAAGGGTTGCTGGGGGTTGGCCCGCGAATTGCCATGGAGATCGTCAAGCACCGCGATCAGCACGGTCCTTATCAGAGTCTTGATGATTTGGACAAGGTGAAATTTGTCGGTGCCACCATACTGGAAAAAAACAAGAGTCGAATTGTTTTTGACTGAACCTTACCTGCCAGGCCTGTGATCCCAAACAGGCCAACCAATCTGCAAATCCTGTGATCGTTTTGTTTCTGACTTCGTTTGTTTGCCTCACAAAAAAGCAACAATTTGCTCCAGTTTTTGCGCGGCGTTAAGGGCTACCTCTTCGCTGGCAGGTAGCGCTACGCCCCAAAAAATCTTATCGTCCTTGAGCAGTGGCGTATATGGAGTATTTGTGTGATTACCACTAAATTGCAGCAGGGTTTGCAATATGATTTTTTTTGACTGTAGCTGCTGCAGTTCTTTTTGCATGGCCTCATTACTGTTGCTCAGTTGCTTTTTCTCGACCAGCAATTCTGATACCTGTTGTTTCAGGGCGTGCATCCTGGCGCGCTGTCTATCTCTACTTCTCTTGGCGTGCTCCTTGTTACGTATGCGGCGCTCCAGCATGGTTTTGTAGTGCGGGTTAAGGGAAGCTCTGGTGCGCATACCGACGGTGCGATTCGCTGCGTGGGATGCGCTTACCCTGGCTTGCTGCCGAGTGCGGTAACCGCTAGCAACCACAGGTTTGGGATTGCGTGATGGCTGCGTCAACAACGATCTGCGGGATATGGATGGCGCGCTTGCATGCATGTGGCTGCTCCGATCTGGTGGCGATCCATTAATGCTCGCCATCATTAAGCATTTATGGTCAGCGCTCGTCGCGGGCTTGTGGCAAAACCAACCCCACGTTCAACAGCTGACGCATCAGTCATGTAAATGTATAGCAGCGTACAGTGTGTTTTCCAATAATGTGGCTACCGTCATTGGGCCAACGCCGCCAGGTACCGGGGTGATCCAGCCAGCGCGTTTTCTGGCTTCGTCAAACTCAATATCCCCGGTCAGGCGACCGTCTGCCGTGCGGTTAATGCCGATATCAATGGCCACAGCGCCGGGCTTGATCCACTTACCCTTAATCAGGCCCGGCTTGCCAGCACCTACTACCAGAATGTCGGCTCTGGCCACCTGCGCCGCAAGATCAGCCGTAAAACGATGGGTGGTGGTGGTGGTACAACCGGCCAGCAGCAGCTCCATGGTCATAGGGCGGCCAACAATATTGGATGCACCGACAATCACCGCATTTTTGCCGCGAATGGGCTCACCAGTGCTTTCCAGCAGGGTCATCACCCCCCTTGGCGTACAGGGGCGCAGTAACGGAATGCGCTGCACCAGTCGGCCAATATTGTAGGGATGAAAGCCGTCCACGTCTTTGTCCGGGCGAATGCGTTCGATCACCTGCTCGCAGTTGATGTGCTCAGGCAGTGGCAGTTGCACCAGGATGCCATCAATTTCCGGATCCTGGTTGAGTTGATCGATCAGCTCAAGCAGGTGTTGCTCACTGGTGCTTGTCGGCAAATCGTAGGCGACGGATTTGAAGCCCACGCGCGCGCAGTCCTGTCTTTTTTTTGCCACGTAAACCCGTGAGGCCGGATCGTCGCCCAGCAAAATAACCGCTAGGCCCGGCACTCTGAGACCTTGCGTTATTCGTTGGCTGACCTGTTCAGCAATGGTATCGGTCAGTTGCAGGGCAATGGCTTTGCCATCAATAATCTTCGCGGTCATAAATAATGAGGCCTATTGCTGCCAACCGTTGGACATTGAGTGATGGTGAAAAGAAAAAACGTCGCATAGTTTAACGAAACCTGCGAAATTCTCCATCCATAGCGCGAAGCGTTTGGATGGAGATGGATAGCCGGCAGACCGTAGAGGTCTGCTATTTCTCCGGCTTTTCCTGTTTCTGGATATATTCTTTAAGCACCTCTAATGGCGCACCGTCAGCGGTGATTAGACAATATGCCCTTGTCCAGAGTACCGACTCCTGGTAGTACGCTTTCAGGTGTTGCGAAAACTCTTTCCTGATAAGCCGACTGGTGACCGTTTTCAAGTTGTTGATGAACTTGCTGGGCATTATGTTTGGATGCATATCCAGCATGAGATGGATATGGTCAGCTTCTCCACTAAACTGATCCAGACCTACCTCCCACTTATCGCACAATTCACGACAGATGACTTCCAGCCTGTCCAGCATCTGAGATGTAAAACATTTTTTCCGGTACTTTGTTACTAACACTAAGTGAGATTTTAGTTTTTAGAAACAGTGATAATGAGATTTCATGTATTGACACTAATGATGTTTTTTCTATCATAGCATCATGAAAGCCTACAAATATAGACTCTATCCGAACGCAGAACAGAAAGTGCTGATTGCCAAGCACTTCGGTTGTGCCAGGCATGTCTATAACTGGGCCTTGTCTGAAAAGGACAAACACTACAAGGAAACCGGGAAAAGCCTGTCAAAGCGTCAGATTCAGGATATGGTGGTGGCCAGCAAAAAAGCTGATAAGGAGTGGCTGACGGAAGTGAATAGCCAAAGCCTGTTGGCTTCACTGGCTAACTTGGAAACTGCATTCACTAATTTTTTTCAAGGTCGGGCGAAATTCCCACGGTTCAAATCAAAATACGCCGGTTGGCAGTCGTTCCAATGCCCGCAGCATGTGACCGTTGATTTCCAACAAGGTCAAATTAATTTGCCAAAACTCAAGGGAATCAAGGCGAAATTGCACAGACCTTTTGTTGGCAAGGTAAAAACAGTCACGATCAAGCGTTCTCCCTCTGGAAAGTACTTTGCCAGTGTTTTGGTAGAAGATGCTGCCATCGTTCCAGTACCGGTATTGATTGAGCCTGAGCATACCGTTGGCCTCGATGTTGGGCTGACCTCGTTTTTGATCGACAGTGAGGGACACAAAACAGACAACCCCAAATTACTAAAGGCATCATTGGCTCGGCTTGCCATTGAGCAAAAGAAATTATCCAGAAAGAAAAAAGGCTCTGGGAGCAGGGCAAAACAGAAACGAATAGTCGCCACCATTCATGAAAAGGTGGCTAACCGCCGTCGTGATTTCATTCATCAGGTAACTGCACAGCTGGCTGACAAAAACCACGCAACCACGTTTGCAGTAGAAGACCTGAATATCAACGGCATGGTCAGGAACCGAAAACTGGCAAGAGCAATACAGGATGCCGGGTGGGGTATGTTTCTAACGACACTGGACTACAAGTGCCGTTGGAATGGCAAAAACCTGATTCGTATAGGAAGGTTCCAGCCAAGCTCAAAACTGTGTAATTGCTGTGGCTACAAAATGGATTCCATGCCGTTATCAATCCGTGAATGGGAGTGCCCAGGTTGTCATATGATGAACGACAGGGACATAAACGCCGCCCGGAATATAAGAGATATGAGTTTAGCTGATTCGCTGGGACACAGCGATTGCATAAAGAGTTCCCCTGTAGATTGCCCTGTCAGCGCAGGTTCTACAGCGAAAAGTGTTGAGTGTTCTCAGCATGGGTCGCAAGAAGCCCCCACTATAGCCGCCTAGCTGCTTAGTGGTGGGAGTATGTCACCAGTGCTACGACCCTGTTGACACAACGAGCTGTTGATAAACCAATCAATGCCTTGTTGGACTTGATAATTATAAAGTCCAGTCGGGTGAATTTTGCGCAAAAGCGTCGATGATAATTGACGGGAGCATTGCTTGTGGGTAGTATTCGACGCCGTTAGCAAAGACAACATTCCGGTTTTATCGCGAAGTTGAGCTAATTCGGGGTATAGCGCAGTCTGGTAGCGCGCCTGCTTTGGGAGCAGGATGTCGGGAGTTCGAATCTCTCTACCCCGACCAGTCATTTCAGCGCCCGTAGCTCAGTCGGATAGAGCATCCGCCTTCTAAGCGGATGGTCGCAGGTTCGAATCCTGCCGGGTGCGCCAAATTAACTCCTGAGGCTTTGAGCAATCGTCGGCTTCCGGGGTTTTCTTTTGTTGCCAAACTTGTCGTTAGAGAAGTCACTAAAAAAGAAATCACTAAAAACTAAAGAAAAGTGCCATGCATTGCAGCGCTCTTTTTATTGGTCTTTTTGTCGGCCTGTCTGTACTCTCCCCTTTGTATACCCATCAGTAAAATTTTTTTACCTCACTGTTTCGCAGGTCAACCAATAATTATTCGTTATGGTTGTTCAGCTGCTGATCGCGATATGGATATTTCTTGTTTAAAAGATCAGCGCTAGCACGCATTGTTATTTAGCAAACTGATGGCTCTAGGGATTGCCCACAATTCAGCAACGGCAATTGTTCGTTTACGATGATGCCCACTACTACTTAAGAGCAAGAAAATTAAGTCAAGAGCAAGAAAATTAAGGGTTTCTGTTTAATTTCTGGGCTGGCAAATAAACATGATCAACCAGCCCGGATGTATCAGGAGATTCACCATATGATTAATAAATTGCTTTGCGGGCTCGGTGCGGGTTTTATTGGTGGGCTGGTCAATGTCCTCGCGGTGTGGGGTATTAACGCCGGTTTAGGGACGTTTCACTTTGATAAAAACTTTATTTACCGGCAGATTTTTTGGGGTGGTTTGTGGGGACTGGCGTATTTGTGCGACGTGCTGGAGCACAACTGGATTGCCCGGGGCGCGATTGTTGGCTTTCTGGCCAGCTTGGTGACATTGTTTGTTTTTAAAGCGTTGCCGCTGACCGGCTTTAACGTCCTGCGAGCATTTATTGTCAACGTGGTCGCCTGGGGTGGGGTTTCGTCTTATCTTTACTACCGCGCCCAGGAGTATTGATTATCAAGAGCGTTCTTCCCTTGTCGTGAGTGCCAGACTTGATAAATATTGTCTACCTAAAGACAATCGCCGTTTATATTGGCCAGTAAAGAAAATACTGGTAGCGTCTCGACAACGGAACAACTCATGCGCAAGAAAATCTATATTGCTTACACCGGTGGGACCATCGGTATGCGTCCTTCTGATTCCGGTTATGCTCCGGGGGATAACCTGCTGGGGTTGTTGTCGCAAAAGTTGTCGACCGATGTCCTGACGAGCTTGCCGGAATTTGAGCTGTATGAGTACCCACAGCTCATTGACTCCAGCAACGTCCGCCCGCAGAACTGGCAGCAGATTGCCACTGATATTGCCCAGCATTACCACCAGTTTGATGGCTTTGTGGTGCTGCACGGTACCGATACCATGGCCTACTCCTGCGCCATGGTTTCTTTTATGCTGCAAAACCTGCATAAGCCGGTTATTTTCACGGGTTCGCAGATTCCCCTGTGCGAAGCCAGAACCGATGCTCTGGAAAACGTTATTGGCGCCCTCACCCTGGCGACGGATGAACGCATCAACGAGGTGTGTTTGTACTTTAGCGGTCGTCTGTTGCGGGGCAATCGAGTGCGTAAGTTACACGCCAGCCAGTTTGATGCCTTCGACTCGCCCAACTATCCCTGGCTGGGACGAGCCGATATTCATATTGCACTGAATGAGTCGCTGTTATGGCAACCCAAAGGGGCGGAGCAATTTCAGTTGCAGTGTGACCCACAAAGCCATGTTGGTATTGTGCCGCTGTTTCCAGGCATTACTGCCCAGTGGGTAGAAGCCGCCTTGAATCAGGCCATGGACGCTTTTATCCTGCAAACCTATGGTACGGGCAATGGTCCGGACGGTGATCCGGAACTGCTGGCCACGCTGGCCAGAGCCACAGATCAAGGCAAATTAATCGTTAACCTGACCCAATGCCTTAAGGGAAGTGTGCAGCAAGACAGCTATGCCGCTGGCTCAGCCTTGGCCCGTACCGGTGTTGTCAGTGGTCTGGACACGACTCCCGAAGCCATGTTCTGTAAACTGCACCACTTGTATTCTCAGGGTCTTGAGACAGACGCGGTGAGCGCTTTGCTCAATGTCAACCTGGCAGGGGAGTCCACGGTTTAACTGGAAAGTACTCGCAGGCGCTTGTCGCTGACTTGGCTGATTCGGCAGAAACACAGTGGGATTCAACAATAGTCAGTTCCTGTTGGATAAAAATACGATTCAGAACGTTTTTAGCCGCCAGCTCATCGTCATACAGCGGATCACTGAGAAAAGGTTGCTGTAATGCCGATTTGGCATTTAGCCGCATGTCGGGCGCTGGATGCAGTGCTGCGTTGATGAACTTGACCAGGCTAGATTCATAGCCAGCCCGGTAGCGCCCGACGCTGATTCTGCTGGCAATAATTTTTGGCAGCTTTCTGGTCAGCATCAGGTCGAGCGGGATAGAAGCATTACCAGGTCTGGAATAGGCCGCAAGCAATTCCCTGGTCAGTTTGTCGTGTCCAGTTAAAACATTCCGTAACTGCTTCTGTAACGCTTCGGCGGTAATAGGGGTTAGTGCTTTATGGTACTGACCGGTAGCGTCCAGCATTTGATAATGTTGCATGGCCTGGCGTAAACGCAGCAGTAAACCGGCTCTTTCGCAGGCAATAATGTCGTCATGCCCGGCACCGGCGGCAAAAAGATGCTCAACCCCGGAATCGGTGACCATGGCAAGCAGCGTATAAACGATTTGGCCGACGGAGTAGGTGTCAAACTTGTCGGATACAGCAATATGCCCAGAATTCGCCAGTGACTCTGGCGGTGAGTAGAGTTCGGTTCCAATGGTGTGCGCTTCGCCAAAGTTTGCCGAATTACCAAAATCGACAATGATCGGCAATAGCTTGTCCCGATGGATTCTTATGTTTCCCGGTTTGATATCCTGGTGGACGTAACCGTTTTCTTCCAAAAAAACAATACCCGTCAGTATTTCCTTGATGATGTACTGAATAGCACTCCAGAAATCAGTATGTGACAGAGTGTTACATAAATACTGATTTACCATCTCTGGCAGATAGCCTGACAAGTCCATCCCGGGTATGTATTCCATCAACAGGCCATGTCGCCCACCAATCTCGGCAATGCCCAGGCAGCTGACAATATTACGTTGCTGACCTACGCGATTTAATTTCTCCAGTTCGGCTGTCAGCTTGTGTTGATTAAAGGGAACTTTCCACGCGTCCCCATTCACGGCATCGTCAATCCTGACTAGCCAGACTTCGCTATGTCCACCCCGGCCAATCTGTTTAACACACTCCAGGTTTTCCGACATTGACACCTGACCGGAGTCAACCGAGTCTGTGGAGTGGATTGAATATTGATCAATGCCTTTTGATGACGATGATTGGGAGTTTATCTCTGCAGAGCTGGAATCGGAAAAAAGCAGTTTAAGGTCTTTAATCCGGCTGCGTTTGTTTTCAGGCTGCTCTGTATTTGAGGCGGCTAATCCATAGCCAGTACCATAGCAGTCAGAGATGACAAGGGACTTAACTTTATTGCTTTGCATAAATAATTTCTGCGACCTCTCGCTATAAAACCTGCGCTGGCCAGAATATCTATAGGAGAACCCTTTACTTACTTATGAATCTGCTGTGTCCCGGCAAGTCGGCACGGGAAGAATAGCAAAGATTGAAGTAAAGGTTAGTTGGGAACAGAGACAACTCTTTGCCAATTGCTTATTTCACTCCACCCAACAAAAGTTGCCACGTATGCAATGCGTCAGTTACGGCTGGAGAATTTCGTGAGTTTTGTTAAACGCGCTTGCTGGGCAATTGGCGCAAACCGTCACACCATTGTGACGGTTTGCGCTGTTGCTGATTTGCTGTTGCTGATTTGATAGGAGTCTAGTGGGTGTCTAACAGTGTGAAGGATTTTACCAGCTCATCCAGTGCTTTCATCTGCGTCAGGAATTGCTCAAGTGTGGACAAACGCAGTGCCGACGGGCCATCGCAACGGGCGCTGTCGGGGTCCGGATGCGCTTCCAGAAACAGGCCGGCCAAACCCACCGCCATGCCAGCCCGAGCCAGTTCGGTTACCTGATGGCGACGGCCACCGGAGGCTGCTCCCATAGGGTCCCGGCACTGCAGGGAGTGGGTGACGTCAAAGATAACCGGCGCGCCATTGCTGACCTGCTTCATGGTGTGGAAACCAAGCATATCCACCACCAGATTGTCGTAGCCAAAGTTGACGCCCCGTTCGCAGAGAATCAGACGATCATTGCCGGCTTCGCGGAACTTGTCGGTGATATTGCCCATCTGACCGGGACTCAGGAACTGGGGCTTTTTGATATTGATGGCGGCACCGGTTTTCGCCATCGCCTCCACCAGATCAGTCTGACGAGCCAGAAACGCAGGTAGCTGGATCACATCCGCCACCTCGGCCACCGACTGGCACTGGTGCGGCTCGTGGACATCGGTAATCACCGGGCAGCCAAAGGTTGCCTTGATCTCCTGAAATATTCGCAATCCTTCATCAATTCCGGGGCCACGATAAGAAGCAATGGAGGAGCGATTGGCTTTGTCAAACGAAGCCTTGAAGATGTAGGGAATGCCCAGTTTGTCGGTGACCCGGACAAACTCTTCGGCCACTTTCATGGCCAGGTCGCGGGATTCCAGCACGTTCATGCCGGCAAATAGAACAAATGGCTGGTCATTGGCAACCCGAATGCCATTCACGTCAACAGTTTTATTCATAATGGTGTTTTTCAGGGTGTCACTGGAAATTATTGGGATGCGTGCTTGAAAGCTTGTGCCGCATTGATGAATGCCGTGAACAAACCATGTCCATCACGGGGCGTCGAGGTGAACTCCGGATGGAACTGACAGGCAACAAACCATGGATGATCCGGCACTTCCACCATCTCCACCAGGGCATTGGCCTCTGAGTCACTTTCGGAGCGTCCGGCAATGACCAGACCAGCTTTTTCCAGCGCTGGCAGATAATGGTTATTCACTTCATAGCGGTGACGATGGCGCTCGGTAATTATATCTTTACCGTAGGCTGCATGGGAAAGTGTGTCAGGTTTCAGATAGCAGTTTTGCGCGCCCAGGCGCATGGTGCCGCCAAGGTCAGAAGCTTCGTCGCGGGTTTCCACCATGCCTTGGGCATCAATCCATTCGGTGATCAGACCCACCACCGGGTGCGCGGTCTGACGGTCAAATTCGGTGCTGTTAGCCCCATCCAGGCCAGCCACATGACGAGCGTACTCAATAACCGCCACCTGCATACCCAGGCAGATGCCCAAAAACGGAATCTTGTTTTCCCGGGCATAGCGTACGGTGGCAATTTTGCCCTCCACGCCGCGATGGCCAAAGCCGCCAGGCACCAAAATGGCACTGACGCCTTCGAGCACGGCAAACCCGTCCCGCTCAATAATTTCGGAGTCGATGTAGCGGATGTTCACCTTGGTGCGGGTTTTCAGGCCGGCATGCTTGATCGCCTCAATCAGCGATTTGTAGGCATCAAGCAGCTCCATGTACTTGCCCACCATGGCGATGGTGATCTCTTCGTCATAATTGAACTCACGATCCACCACGTCATCCCACTCAGACAGGTCCGCTGCCTGACAGCCGAGATTGAAGCGCTCCACAATGATCTGATCCAGCCCTTGCTCGTGCAGCATACGTGGAATTTTGTAAATACTGTCCGCGTCTTCCAGGGAGATAACCGCCCGTTCTTCCACGTTGGTGAACAGGGAAATTTTGCGTCTGGCCGGGGCGTCGATGTACTGCTCGCTGCGACATACCAGGATGTCTGGCTGCAGGCCGATGGAGCGCAGCTCCTTGACGGAATGCTGGGTTGGTTTGGTTTTGGTTTCACCGGCTGTTTTGATGTAGGGCACCAGCGTCAGGTGCATCAGCATGGCCCGCTGGGAACCCAGCTCAACCTTTAACTGACGGATCGCCTCCAGGAAAGGCTGCGACTCGATATCCCCCACCGTACCGCCCACTTCCACCAGAGCAATGTCAGCATCACCCGCACCGGTAACCACGCGTCGCTTGATTTCGTCGGTAATGTGCGGAATCACCTGCACAGTGCCGCCCAGGTAGTCGCCACGACGCTCTTTGCGCAACACATCCTGATAAATCCGGCCAGAGGTAAAATTGTTGCCCTGCTTCATGGTGGTGCGGATAAAGCGTTCGTAATGACCGAGATCCAGATCAGTCTCAGCCCCATCTTCGGTAACGAAAACCTCCCCATGCTGAAAAGGACTCATGGTGCCCGGGTCAACATTGATATAAGGGTCCAGCTTGAGCATCGTCACCTTAAGACCGCGAGCTTCAAGAATGGCGGCCAGTGATGCCGATGCGATGCCTTTGCCTAACGAAGAAACGACACCGCCGGTGACGAAAATATAACGCGTCATGCTTACCTGCTGTGAAATAAAGATTTAGAGCGGGGTGAGAAAAAAGAGAGTCTCAAGATGGGAAATCAGGATACCAAAAGCGGCGCTAAACGTAAAACCGTTCTCGTTGCTCCAGGGTAAGAATTTGCGCTTTGCGCGGTAGCTGCAACACCCGTGGTATCAGCAGCAGATTATTACCATGGTTAAGTTGGTGTAAGCCTACTCGTCGTTGGTGGTTCAGAGGAGCCGGTACTTTACAGGAGATTACGCTTTTTAACTCGACTTTCTGTCTGTGGTTACGTATTTTTGAGCCTATTTCACGACCATGATAAGTGGATTTCATGAACCCTAATTACCTGGATTTTGAGCAGCCCATTGCCGAACTGGAAGCAAAGATCGAAGAGCTTCGGCTGGTCAGCTGTGATGCGGAACTGAATATTACCGAAGAGATTGCCACACTTCAGAAGAAGTGCTGCTCCTTGACGGAGGATATTTTCAGCAAACTGACTCCCTGGCAGGTAGCTCAGCTGGCCAGGCACCCGAAACGGCCCTACACACTGGATTACATTCCATATATTTTCAGCGAGTTCGATGAGTTGCACGGCGATCGTCAGTTCGCTGATGACGCTTCCATTGTGGGCGGTATAGCCCGACTTGACGGTCAGCCGGTGATGGTTATCGGGCATCAGAAAGGCCGGGAAATTGCCGAGAAAGTACGACGCAATTTCGGGATGCCCAAACCGGAAGGGTATCGCAAAGCCTGTCGTCTGATGGAGATGGCGGAACGTTTTAATATGCCCATTCTGACCTTTATCGATACGCCGGGCGCTTATCCTGGTATCGGTGCTGAAGAACGGGGTCAAAGTGAGGCCATTGCCTACAACCTGGCAGTAATGTCCCGTCTGCAAGTCCCGATCATTTCCACCGTCATTGGTGAGGGCGGCTCAGGCGGCGCTTTAGCCATTGGCGTTTGTGATCATCTGGTGATGATGGGTTACTCCACTTATTCAGTTATCTCCCCGGAAGGTTGTGCTTCCATCCTCTGGAAAAAAGCCGAATACGCCGCCACGGCAGCCGAGGCCATGGGCGTAACAGCCGATCGTCTGTTGGAACTGGGGCTGGTGGACAGCCTGGTGAGTGAGCCGCTTGGCGGTGCTCACCGGGATCCCAAAGCGGCGGCTGCCAGTTTGAAAGGCGTGCTGGTGGCACAGTTACAACAACTGTCGACGCTGGATAAAGAGACCTTGCTGGCCAACCGTTATCGTAAAATCAGGGACTTTGGCGCGTTTTGACCACGGTGCTCGATGCCTGCTGGCTCCTGGAGCAGCTAACAACCCGGGTTAATTTATCCGATTGTCCAATGTCTGATTGCCCATTGTCCGATCGTCCATTGTCTGATTGTCCATGGATAGTAGCGTTCAGTGGTGGAGTTGACTCCACGGTACTGTTGCATTTGCTGGTGCAGTTACGGGATCAAGGTAACATCGCAACGGTACGCGCCGTACACGTTCACCACGGGCTCAGCCGTTATGCCGATCAATGGGCGGGGCATTGTCAGTCAGTCTGTGACCGATGGGAAGTGCCTTTGACCATTGCCCGCGTCGTCCCGGACAACAATGGCTTTGGTCTGGAACAGGCAGCGCGCGAGGCCCGTTACCGGGTTTTTGTTGCCGCTGTGCAAGGTGGTGGTTATCTGCTTCAAGGGCATCATCGCGATGATCAGGCTGAAACGGTGTTGCTGCGGCTGTTTCGAGGCACCGGGATTGATGGTGTGCGCGGCATTCCCGAACAGCGTCCGTTGGGTAATGGCCAGTTACTGAGGCCACTGCTCAGCAGGTCGCGTGCAGCCATCAATGCCTACGCCCAAGTCCACCATCTGAGCTTTATTGAAGACGACAGTAACAGCGATGAACGATTTTCCCGTAACTTTCTGCGCCAGCGCTTGCTGCCCATGGTGGAGGAGCGCTGGCCCGGTGCCTCGGCACGGCTGGTGGCATTTGCCCAGGAAGCAGGGGAGTTGCGGGAGCAGCTTGAGATTGATACCCGTCTGGCATCCTGTGTTGGCTATCGCCCTCAGTGGCTACTGGGCCGACAACCACTGATCGACTGTTGCGCCTTGCAGCAGCTTGATAGCTATTATCAAAGGTTAGTGCTACGTCACTGGCTGAAGCAGCAAAACATTGCCTCGCCCTCCCGGACAACGCTGGGATTAATCTTTCAGGAAGTCGTAGCAGCACGGCCAGATGCGGAGCCTCGACTTGCTATTTCCCGTCATCACACACTCACCCGCTTCAAACAGATGTTGGTGGTGCTTGATGACCGTAGCAACTGGCCGTTATTCGCACCCATGACATGGAACTGGCAGCGCGAACCACGGCTGCAGCTTGGTGACTGGAGCCTGTCGTGCTCTCGGGGGAGTAGTGCTCTGGAGAGTAGCGCCCAGGGCTCTGCAGTGCGCTTGCCAGCAACACCACTGATGCTGAAGCGTCGCTGCCATATAGCGGCCGACAACAAGTTCGCCATCGCTGGGCGACAGGGGCGTAAGCCACTGAAAAAGTGGTTGCAGGAGTACCAGGTGCCACCCTGGTTGCGCGAGTCGCTGCCCTTTGTTTTTGATCAGGAGCACATGGTGGCTGCTCCCGGACTCTGGGTCTGTGAAGGGTACCAATCCGATGCTGAGGATGGTTTGTTAATCCGCTGGCAGCACAGCGCTGAAGCTGACACCAATCCTGAGACTTTCTCTTAAAGTGGGCAAAGTAAGAGACTTGCATCAGAAGCTCACTTTATGGCGTCAGTGAAACACTGTGGTGTATCGGTCTGGATCGTTTCCGTGGCGGCTCCAGTGGTTTGGCCGATTGCTCGTCAGACACTGGAAGCTTGATCCCACACTGGGCGTTTCTAATGGACTGCTCCCGGCATTTGGCCATGCTTTCTTTCGCTTGCTGGTGTCCTTGTTGCGCTGCCTTGCCAAACCATTCCTGAGCCTTAACCAAATCCATGGGTGTGCCCTGACCTTGCCAGTACATGTCGCCAAGTTTGAATTGGGCATCAGGGAGTCCTTGTTCGGCTGCTTTTTCAAAATGGTGTCGCGCCTTGGCAAAGTCACGTACTTGCTCGTCAGATTGATACTTGATGCCCAGCTGGTAATGGGCTTTATAGCAGTCTTTTTTGGCAGCCTTCTGGTAGTAATGCATGGTCATGCCAACGTTTTTTTCTACCCCCTGGCAACCACTGTTGTAAATATGGGCCAGTCGCAAACAAGCCCTGGCGTCCCCGAACCCTGCGGCTCTGCTCAACATTTCCACAGCTTTGCGAGTGTCCTTTTGTTCATCCCAGAAAATCTGGGCCAATATAAGCATGGCATCAATATTATTGCTTCGGTCTGCAGCTTGTTGTAACAGCGCTATGGCCCGCGGCCTCATTTGTGTTGCCTGTGCTGCGTCTTCAGATTTGAGATAAAAGAGCGCCAGTGTTACCTGGGCTGCGGCGAGTTGACAATTGGCGGCTTGCTGCAACAAGTTGTGCGCCCTGGATAAGTCCATTGTCACATGAAGACCCTGCCAATATAAGGCACCGAGCTTGCACTGGGCCAGCGGCATGCCCTTTTCTGCCGCCTTGTGCAGCAAATCAAGAGCCTGGGGGATGTCTCTTGTTGAGGCATCACTGTCAAAGTAGAGACAACCAAGCAATCCCTGGGCTTTGGTATTGTTTTGGGCGGCCGCCTTTTTCAGCCAGTCAAACCCCTGCTCCTTGCACTTGGGCACTCCGTAGCCGTAAAAGTACATATAGCCAAGGGCTGACTGAGCTTCACTGAGATTCTGGTTTGCAGCTTGCAGGTACCACGACTGCGCGCGGTGCATATCTTTAGGTACGACAGTACCTGTAAGGTATATCTCAGCCACATAGAACTGGCCCCAAGGATCAGTAGCGCCCTGACTAGCCAGTAGTTCCGCCAGGGCAATATGTTTGTTTCTGGCTGCCTGGGCAAAAGGGGTCTGTCCGGATGTGCGCTCGGCATCCACATGAGCACCGCGCAACAGCAGAGCCTTGACCTGCTCGAGTTCGCCACGGCGGGCAGCATTAACCATCTGCATTTGCCAATCGCGCGGTAGCGGAACCTCCAGCTGTAGCCGAGTAATGACTCGGCGCCCTAGAGGGCAGGTGAGATGTTCAGCATTCCAACGATGGATGCATTCAGCGTGAAAGCGGTGGTAACACGGTAACGCTATGGCCACCGGTTTGTTGGTGCCGTGCAGGTCGTCTCGGCAGATCGGGCAATTGCTTTTTGGTGCGGGAGATGGGGGTGAATTGATGGCGAGTGAGTTCATCAGCCCCTCTTTATACATTCTTTATATATATCGACCTTTATATATATCGACATATACATCCACTAATGTTTATCGACTAATGCCGGAATGCGTGTCTCATTAGACTCGTTTTGCGCGTTAATTATCCTTAAACGGAGCAAAAAATCTTAACGACAAAATCCGCTGAGGCAGGTGTATCGAAACAGGAAACCCGTTTGGTTAACAGGTTTCCTGTTTTTTTGAGGAAGGGCGAGGAACGCTATGCTATTCCGGCAATTCAGCCGGTTCTTCCGCCAGGGGCGTCAGGCGTTTCAGCATGCCGTAAGTAATTCCAGTCGCTGCTGTGCCCACAATAATTGCCAGCAGGTAGGGCAGAACGGGAGAAACGGCATTGGGAATCAGCAGGACAAACAGACCCCCATGCGGAGCCAGCAGTTTGACCGAAAACAGCATGGACAACGCGCCGGTGAGCGCGCCACCGAAAACGCAGGAAGGAATAACTCGCAGGGGATCACGGGCAGCAAAGGGAATGGCCCCTTCAGTGATAAAACACATTCCCAGCACCACGGCAGCCTTACCTGCCTCCTGTTGCGCCAGAGTGAAACGATTACGGGCAATGAATGTGGCCAACCCCATGCCTAGTGGGGGCACCATGCCGGCAGCCATCACCGCTGCCATGGGCATATAGGTTTGTGAACCGAGTAGGCCGACGCCGAAGGTATAGGCAACTTTGTTGACTGGGCCACCCAAGTCAAAGCACATCATGGCACCGAGGAGAGCCCCAAGCAACACGGCGTTGGCTGTGCCCATATTGTTCAGGAACGTGGTCAAACTGCCCATCAGGGCTGACACTGGCCCACCCACTATATAGATCATGATCAGCCCGGTGATCAGGCTGGCGAGTAACGGAATGATCAAAATGGGTTTCAGTGCTTGCATGGATGCTGGCACCGGCAATCGGGTAGCAATTAGCTGCGAGCTGTAACCGCCCAGAAAGCCCGCCACAATCCCGCCGAGAAAGCCGGCGTTGGTGGCAGTGGCCAGTATACCGCCGATCATGCCCGGCGCCAGGCCTGGTCGGTCGGCGATGGAAAAAGCAATAAAGCCAGCCAGGACAGGGACCATCAGGGCAAAGGCACTATCGCCACCGATCCGCATCAAGGCTGCCGGCAATGTGCCTGGCTGTTTGAACGCCTCAATGCCAAAGACAAAGGAGAGCGCTACCGCCAGGCCGCCGGCCACCACGAACGGCAGCATGTAGGAGACACCGGTCATCAGGTGTTTATAGATACCGGTTCGTTCCTCTTTCTGCTCAGTGTGCGCTGATTTGCCGGACCCCTGGTAGATTTGGCCATCGGACAACGCCCGGGCCATCTCTTGGGTGGTTTTTTTCAGAGCGGCACCGGTGCTGGTCCGGTACAGTTTTTTGCCGTGAAAGCGAGACAGATCCACCTCAATATCGGTCGCCACAATCACTACATCGGCCTGGGCAATATCTTCGGCGGTTAACGGATTGCCGGCTCCTACTGAGCCCCGGGTTTCCACTTTGATCTGGTAGCCGAGACGCTGCGCCTCTGCCTCCAGAGCCTCTGCTGCCATGAAAGTATGGGCGACTCCGGTAGGGCAGGCGGTAACGGCGACAATGCGCTGGCTCGCTGCTGCCGGCTCGGCACTGGCGACGGTGTCTACCAGCGTATTCAGTACTGAAGCCTCGGCTATGGCGCGAGTGAGAAAACCTTTCGGGTCCTGGTAACAATCCCCCGGTTCGCCCTGGTAGACGCGCTTGCCGTTGAACCGGCTGGCACCGCTGACTGGGCCAATAAGAATGGCGACTTCGGCCTGGTCGAGGGTAGCCTGATCCAGCTCCGGTGTCGTTTTGACAATGCTTTGGCACTCAAAAGTGGCATCGAGTTTCAGCGCTTCTGCCGCCCTGGTAAGAACGCCGTAGGCCAGCACACAATTGGCCACGCCCGAAGGGCATGCGGTCACAATCACAATTTTCACAGTTATGCCTTTTATTGCTATCCGGGTTTACAAAGAAGCCCCGAGCAGTTCTGCCGGGATTTGTGCCGTCATATCGTCAACCTGCTGTCGATCCGGCACGCCCACATCGGTACGGCTGACCGCCAGGGCTGACAGTGCTGTGGCCAGCGCCAGGGTATCAATGGGAGGTAGGCCCAGACTCAGGCCGTGGCACATACCAGCAACCAGCGTATCACCAGCACCCACTGTACTGACCACTGGTACGCTTGGCGGCGTGGCCCGATACCAGCAGCGATGGTGATACCAAAGCACGCCTTGTTCACCCCGGGAAATCACCACATGGTCAATGCCACTGGCAGCCAGGCGATCACCGGCGCTCATCAGTTCCGCCTCGGTAGTCAGTACGCTGCCGGCCCACTGGGACAACTCATCCTGGTTAGGCTTAATCAGCCAGGGACGGGCAGCCAATCCGGCAGCCAACGCAGCGCCGCTGGTATCGAGCACCACCTTCTTCTGCTGATCACGCAATGTCTGGAGCCATTGTCTGAAGATGTCGGGGGATAATCCCCGGGGTAGACTGCCGGATACCACAATCAGTTCATGGGTCTGGGCCAGGGAGTTCAGCTGAGCAGTAAAACGGTTAACCGCTTCGGCAGTAGCGTAAATCCCCGGAAAGTTGAGGTCGGTTACCCGTCGGGATTGCTCCACCAACTTGATGTTCTGGCGATTGGTACCGGGCACGCGGACAAAAGCATCAGTAATTCCCTGACTGACAAACAGTTCCACGAAACGATCCTGATTTTCGCTACCCAGCAGTCCGGTGACGGTGACTGAATGACCCAGGTCGTTGAGCACCCGGGCCACATTGATCCCTTTGCCTGCCGCGTGAACGCTACTGCTGTCAATCAGATTGACTTCTCCCCGCTCCAGCATGGCCAGCTGAGCAGTCACATCCAGCGCCGGGTTCAGGGTTACCGTCAGCACCGGTCCGATCACAGCTGTTCTCCAAGCCCCGCATCAATAATGGTTTCAATGGCCTTGAGCACCGCCTGGCTGTCGTCGCCTTCCACGATAAATGTCACCTTGTCGCCAGAGTGAACTCCCAGCCCCATCAGGTTGGCCAAGACCCGGGCATCAACGGTTTCGCCCGAGGGTTTTTCCACCCATACCGGATTGGTAAAGGGCTTGATGGCATTGAGCAAGATAGCGCTTGGGCGCGCGTGCAGGCCATGGGCATTTTTAATGGTGAAGGTGCCCCGCGCCCCATCGGCTGCTTCTACGTGGGTCAATTGGGCGACGATGGCGCTGGCATTGGCGTGCAGCAGTTGTTCGGTTTGCCCGTTAAAGACGATGGTTGCCAACCGATCCAGCAAGGGTAGGTAAGTCTGGTCTTTACCGGCAACGACCAGCAGCGCAGATACCTGCCTACCGTCGTATTGAAAAGGCGTGGCCACTATCATTATGGTGCAGGCTGACTGGTGTACGCCCTGATTACCGGCAACCAGCCATAGGCCGTGGGTAACGTAGGTCGGTGATCGCTGCAATAACATAGCCACAAATTCCGCCGTCACTGCCTCACGGTGGTACAACTTGCCAGCGGCAAGCGACAGCAGCTCCGCCATGTTGTCCACCGGCAAACCGGTAGCCACCAAGGCAGGATCAAATGCCAGCGTGCCGGTTTTGCCATTGAGCAGGTCGATGATTTCCTGGGCGCTACGCGCATCGCGTAGACGTTCTTCCAGCCCGGCCACCGCCAGTACGCGGGTGAGCTGTTGCAGTATTGCCAGGTGTTCGTCGCTTTTAGCGGCAATGCCAATGGCAATATAGGCCCGTTCACCTTCATCGCCCCAGACGACACCTGCCGGAAATTGAATTACCTGCAAGGCGGTCTCTATAACATCGTCCCGGGTATCTACTGTGCCATGGGGAATAGCAATGCCGTTACCCAGGTAGGTCGACTGCTGTTGTTCCCGGGCCAGCATGCCGGTCAAGTAGCTGGGGCGCACCACACCACGCTCTGCCAATAGTGTGGCCAGGGTGGTAATGGCTGTTTTTTTGTCCGGTGCCGACTGGTCCATGAGGATGTCAGCATCAGTGATTACTAGCATAAAACGGCCGCCGTATAATTGCGGACACTGCTCAACGAGTGACCTGATCAGGAAGGAAGCAACACGACAATCATCCGGTAAATGTAGCTTAGAATAGCGGGAAAGGAGCTGATTGTTTGTTCAATACGTTTACTTACGGGCAGAAGCTTACCTGTGTCATGGCGTAAAAAAAAGTGTCTGGAAAAACTTTGTCTGTTATTGGTTGCTAACGGCTAATTCCTGATCGCAGCTTCGCGCACCAGTTTTTTGCGAATTTCCGAGCGCTCCCGGTCACTCATCTGACAAATGTCTTGCCGGGCAAATCTGGAGTAGTGGTGCCACATCCAGGTCTTGTTCAGCGGATTGGGAATAACAAAGTATTTTCGTCCATAGTCGTCCCGCGTGGTCTCCACAGAAGATCGGTCAAATGGCGACAGCCCGCGTTCTTTCAGATCAAAGTCATCGAGCAGATCGCCCACATAAAGCCGGATATCGTAACGCTTGCCGTCAACCTTGCCCGAGGCAATGGCCTGACGCTGGTACTCCTTGCCGCAGCTTTTGCGCCTCGCTGGGCAATATTTGGCACGGTTGAGCAGAGTGACCGAGGTGACGTTGGGAAAGCCATAGCTGTTCAGTTGCTGCAACGTGAGTTCCTCAATATCACCGGGAAAGCCGGCCCGACCAGAAGATTGCTCCCTGGCCGTGAGATAAAAGATTTTATAGCCGAGGGCCACCGCCCGATCCAGAAATGCCTTGGCTCCGGGAATCGCCGATACGCCGAGCTGGCGTTCGTAGCTTTTCATTTTTTCCTCTGAGTTAGGCAGTGTGCGGCAAAAGGGTGGGTCTATGTGGATGGGTGGGTAATTGATCAGCGTGCCGTCAATATCGACAACTACAGCGCGGTTTTCTGCCTGGCTGTTTTCCGGTGTTGCCAGTGCCCGACTAGCCAGATTATAGGCTTGCAGGGTGGTGGCAGCGAAATCCGCCGATTGGCTCATCCATAATTCCGCCGTAGCAATATGTTGCTGATACTGTTTTGCCGGTGCAACGGGGTAGGTGGTGGCTTTGGTGTTTTGTTCGTCAGCGACAATATCTTCGGCCCAGAGGCCATAGACGCTGTTGGGCAAGATAAACCACTGCCTACCAAAGTGGTTTCGGTAATGATCGACCCACTGTTGTCTATCGCTGTTTACGTCATGCAAGTCTTCAAGCTGATCGCCCAGTAACATGACCGGATGATAGCCCTTATCGATAATACTTTGTCGTTTATCCTGTTTGCCAGGAGGAAGAGCTGGCTCCTGTAACAAGACGTGTTGCTCGCTGAGTACCGGATACCCCAATTGTTGTAATGCTTTGATGGTAACGGCTTTCGTCTTATTAGAACGACGACTGACGTAGAATATCTCTACGCCCAGGGCATTGGCTTGCTGCAAAAAAGCGACAGCACCGGGGAGGGCTTTGGCAGGCTGACGCCGAGGCGGTTCAGCGCTGTTTGTGCCATCGGTGTCCACCAGGCTGGCAAAGTAGTGCGTCGCCGGAATCAGGGTGTCGTCAATATCGGTAATGATGGCTGGTTTTTTGCCCGCTGGGACAGCGGCAATCTGCCTGGGAAGTTGGTCGCTGGCACCGTTGAAACTCTGGTACAGATAAGCCGCATACTCCCCGGAGTACTCCTGCCAGTTGGCAGCGATAACCACGCCATTATTCAGTTCTTTGCGATCCCGAGCGAGCAGCTGCGTGACCAGAAAAAGCGATAACAGCAGTACAACTGTCCCATTGACCAATTTTGTTCTGATCAGCTTGGTTCTGATCAGCTTGCCGAGTTGTCCCATAGCAGTGCGCCCGAACCAGTGACGCACTGATGATAGACAAGAAACATCAACACTTATGGAACAGTTTGTTCTTGTTTTACCGGAAAATTAGAGCCGTTTTGTTGGCATGGACGGGTTCACAAAATCAAGGTACGGAATTTCCCGATATAACCGGGAAATTCCTGACACGACGTTATCAACTGGCACATGTGGCCAGGGACGGCTGACCCGGTGCCTGGGCGTGCAACGCTTGACCGCTGACATGGGCACTATCGTCACCCATCAGATAAAGGTAGACCGGCATAATGGCTTCTGGCGTGGGCAGCTTTTGCGGGTCTTCGCCAGGAAAGGCGCTGGCGCGCATGGCGGTCCGGGTGCCCCCAGGATTGATGCTGTTGATACGCACATCGCTGATGCCGTCCTCTTCGTCCGCGATAACCTGCATCAGCCCCTCGGTGGCGAATTTCGACACGCTATAGGCACCCCAGTGGGCACGCCCTTTGTGGCCGACACCGGAAGAAGTGAAAATCACCGAGGCCCGGTCACCCTGACGCAGCAGGGGCAACAGCTCTCGGGTCAGCATAAAGGCGGCATTCAGGTTCACTTGCATGATCTGCATCCACTCGCTGGTGGGGAACTGGCTGATGGGCTTCAGTGCGCCAAGCACGCTGGCGTTGTGGAGCAGGCCATCCAGCTGTCCGAACTCCTGCTCGATGGTTTCGGCCAGCCTGACAAAGTCAGTGTCCCGTGCACTTTCCAGATTCAGTGGATAGATGGCCGGCATGGGCCAGTGGTTTTGCTCGATTTCGTCATACACGGCCTCAAGCTTTTTCAGGTTCCTGCCCAGCAAGATAACGGTGGCACCGTGGCGAGCGTAGGTCAGAGCGGCTGCTCTGCCAATGCCGTCACCGGCACCAGTGATCAGGATAACTTTATCTTTGAGCAGGTCTTCTGCGCCTTGGTAGGAAAACATCTATCTACTCCGTGGCAAATGCCGGCTGGGTCATGTAGTGATTTCTGTGTACCGTTGAGCGTGATTTGCTGGCAATTGCCAATTTAGCTTCTCCAGCCAGGAGTGCAGATCCGTGGCCTGGTGAATATTACCGTCTGCCTGCCACGACTGTGGGTCGTCGTGTTCGCCAATGTAGCCGTAGTGAGCGGCAACGGTCATCATGCCGGCCCTTTTACCGGCTTCGATGTCACGGGCATGGTCACCAATGTAGACGCTGCGCCAGGGATCGCAGCCGGCCTGCTGACAGGCGAGATAGAGCGCCTGCGGGTCTGGCTTGGGCTGCTGGACATCTTCCGGACAGACAATGGCATGGCAGCGTTCTGTCAGGCCGGCTTGTCGGATCAGGGTCAGAGCGTAGGTTTTCGGCTTGTTGGTGACAATGCCCCAGACAATACCACGGCGTTCCAGCTCCACCAATAGTGGCAAAATCCCCGGAAAGGGTTGGGCTACTGTCGTGCGTTCATTGTCGTTTATATAACGGTCGTAGTAGTGCAGAAACAGGGTCCGTTTGTGCTCCAGCTCTGGTCCGGCTGGCAGGTTAAAGGCTAATTGCATCAAACGACGGGAGCCGTTGGATACGTTCTGGCGGATGATCCTGTCGTCCAGCGGCGCACGCTGGTGATCGCTCAGCATCTGATTAACAGTGACGATGAAGTCGGCGGCGGTATCCAGCAACGTGCCGTCCAAATCAAAAAATATGCCTTTAATGGCGTTCATGCTTGCGACTCGCTGGAGATGGGTTTTGATCCGTGGATCAGGTAATTCACATCCACATCATTGGGGTTGAGCCGGTACACCCTGGTGAATGGGTTATACGTCATGCCGATGATCTCGTCGGTGTTTAGTCCGACTTTACGCATATCCCGGCTAAGCTCGCTGGGTTTGATGAACTTGCGGTGTTCATGGGTGCCTTTGGGCAACAGCTTCAGGACGTATTCCGCGCCGATAATGGCAAAGAGAAACGACTTGGGATTGCGATTAATGGTGGCAAAAAAAGCATGACCGCCGGGCTTGAGCAGCTTGCTACAAGCGCTGATGACTGAGGCCGGATCGGGGACGTGCTCGAGCATTTCCAGGCAAGTAACCACATCAAATTGGCCAGGCAGTTCTTCAGCTAATTCTTCAGCGGTGATTTGGCGATAGTCAACAGCAACGCCGCTTTCCATACTGTGCAGGCGTGCCACTGACAGCGGTGCTGCGCCCATATCGATGCCGGTTACTTCAGCACCTCTGCGGGCCATGGCCTCGCTGAGCAAACCGCCACCGCAACCGATATCGACCACCCTTTTACCCACCAGGCCGACACGTTCATCGATGTAGTTCAGGCGCAGCGGGTTGATCTCATGCAGGGGCCTGAACTCACTTTCAGGGTCCCACCAACGGCTGGCCAGCTCTTCAAATTTGGCAATCTCACCAGGGTCCACATTTTGTGCTGAGCGCATCTCGGGCATTGGTCTTGTCCATCGAAGAAAAGTGTCGTCACGGCTGGGCCGGTAAATTATATCGCTAATCATTGGGTGATTGAATAAATCCCGGCAGCGAAAACCTTTTTGTCCAGCTAGTGTCTCAGGTAGTTTGTCGAACGCAACAGGAGACGATGAATGCAGGCAATGAACCCCGTTTGTGGTGCGGGTGGTTACACGACGGCAGATGTTGGTTCAGGCACAAATGAAAACCCTGAGCCAAAAGCCTCTGCGGGACAGATCGGCCCATCTGTCGTTCGCGAAATCAGTATTCCACGACATATCAAGCCACCAAGCGTAGGCGGGGCGCCCGTAGTAATGATCGGACAGCGATCCCCTAACTCAATAGCTCCCCAGGAGGGCGGTATTGATCTCCAGTTGTTGCCCAACCACACTTTTCAGCCCTACTTCTGGATTTCTCCTTTTGCCAGCGAAAAGATTGTTGCCGGCGCTTCTCAATTTGCAGAGCAGCAAACGCAGGTGGTTGCCGAATTAGCCATGTCGGAAAGCGTAGCGCGACAACATTTCCATGAGCGTTTTGAATACCGACTAGTCAATTACGGTTATACCTGCACGGCGACGCATTCTGACGATAAGCAAGTCAGAAATTACGGATTATTTGCCAAGGTGCCGGCCAAGAGAGGGGAAGTGCTTGGCATCTATTCCGGTGTCGCTTATCTATTGCGTCACACGGACTGGATAGACGTCAACAGTGAAGAGGTATATGCAGCCTTTAAGCGGGAGATGCCAGACTTCATGAGTTGTTATCGCGCTCTCTATGCGAGCACCAGGGGAAATCCGCTCAATCAGCGCATCGCATCCAAGTACGGCATGAGTGAAGATAGTGCAGATGAGCGTTACTTTATTTATATCACGCCGGATAACAACCGTTTTACCCCAATGCATTTTATCAACTCAGCTAACGTGCTCAATGATGTCAATGTAGCGCCCAGTCTTGTTTCTGTTACCGCCGCGGGCGCCCAATTTGTCGTGCCGGCCATTGTGGCTATCAGAAATATTCAAGTCGGAGAGGAAATGTTAGCGAGCTACCTGATGTCCCCATGTGGTCACCCAGAGGAGTCCATAACCAAGTCTGCCGCAGACAAAAAGCTGGAGTACGACAAGAGCATGCGAAAGCAGATCAATATGGTTCGCCTAGTCAATAGCTTTGCAGAGGATAAGCCGCCCATATCGACTTTCGTCGCGGCCCCGATGATCTACGTCTCTGAAATGGTAAGCAAATGGCAGCGCAAAAGCTGGGGAAAAACATCACGCCGTTAACGCTGATCTAACTCGCCGTCAGGGTAGTGTATGTGGTAACCTAGCCCTCTTTTAACGAGTGGCGTGCAATAGCCGCGCCGCGATTGAGTTGCCCGGGAGGTTATCCGGCAGTGGGTTCTCCCGTGCAGTTTGCGATTTAAGCCGCAGAGCCTTTTCCCAATCTGCAACAGAGCGGACTATTCCCGGATGGCCTCACGAGATAAGCGTATTTTTTCCCGTTCAGGAAGGGTCTTTATCATCAGTATCCTGGTCCACAGAACCGGAATGGATGCTGACCGCTATCTGTTGGCCGTGAGCAAAAGGACGACTGAGTTTCCATGACTGAAATTGCCAAAGAGATTCTCCCGGTAAATATTGAAGATGAGCTCAAGCAGTCCTATCTGGACTACGCGATGAGTGTCATTGTGGGGCGTGCCCTGCCAGATGTGCGCGACGGGCTCAAGCCCGTACACCGGCGCGTGCTGTTCGCCATGAGTGAGCTGGGTAACGACTGGAACAAACCCTACAAAAAATCGGCCCGTGTGGTGGGTGACGTCATTGGTAAATATCACCCCCATGGCGACTCGGCAGTGTACGACACCATTGTGCGTATGGCTCAGCCATTTTCCTTGCGCTACATGCTGGTGGACGGCCAGGGCAATTTCGGTTCCATCGACGGAGACTCCGCCGCAGCAATGCGTTACACGGAAATCCGGATGGACAAGATTGCCCATCAGCTATTGGCCGATCTGGACAAGGAAACCGTTGATTATGTGCCGAACTACGACGGCACCGAACAGATTCCTGCGGTGCTGCCGACCCGGGTGCCCAACCTGCTGGTGAACGGGTCTGCCGGTATTGCGGTGGGCATGGCCACCAACATTCCGCCGCACAATATGACCGAAGTGGTCAATGGGTGCCTGGCGCTGCTGGAAGACGAAGCACTGACTGTCGATGACCTGATGGAATTCATTCCCGGCCCGGATTTTCCCACGGCCGGCATCATCAATGGCCGGGCTGGCATTTTGCAGGCATACCGCACTGGCCGTGGACGGATTTACATTCGCGCCCGGGCGGACATTGAGCACGACGAAAAGAAAAACAAAAGCACGATTATCATCAGCGAAATCCCCTACCAGCTAAACAAGGCACGTCTGATCGAAAAGATTGCCGAGCTGGTCAAAGAGCGCAAAATTGAAGGCATTTCTGAGTTGCGTGATGAGTCCGATAAGGACGGCTTGCGCGTCGTGATTGAACTGCGCCGCGGCGAAAACGCCGAGGTAGTGCTCAATAATCTCTATGCCCAGACCCAGCTGGAGTCGGTGTTCGGCATCAACCTGGTGGCGCTGGTGGATGGCCAGCCCAAGTTGCTTAATCTGAAAGAGTTTCTGGAAGCCTTTATCCGTCATCGCCGTGAGGTGGTGACTCGCCGCACCGTATATGAATTGCGTAAGGCTCGGGAGCGCGGTCATATTCTTGAAGGCCTGGCGGTTGCGCTGTCCAACATTGATTCGGTGATCCAGCTGATCAAGGACTCACCCACGCCGGCAGAAGCCAAAGAGAAGCTGATTGCCCAAGGTTGGGACCCAGGCCACATGATGGCCATGGCGGAGCGCGCCGGTGCCGATGCCTGTCGGCCCGATGAGCTGCCTGAGGCATTCGGACTGCGTGAAGGACTTTACTACCTGTCGGCCGCCCAGGCGCAAGCGATTCTGGAGATGCGTCTGCATCGCCTGACCGGGCTGGAGCATGAAAAACTGCTCAGCGAGTACCGCGAGCTGCTGGAAAAGATTGCCGAGCTGCTCCTGATTCTCTGCGACCCCATGAAACTGCGTGCGGTGATTCGGGAAGAGCTGGAGCAAGTGCGTGATGAGTTTGGTGACGAGCGTCGTACCGAGATCACCAGCTCCCGTCGTGACTTGACGGTGGAAGACCTGATTGACGAAGAAGACATGGTGGTAACGCTGTCCCACGGCGGCTACGCCAAGACCACACCGCTTGATACCTACCAGGCCCAGCGTCGGGGTGGGCGTGGCAAGTCGGCAGCATCGGTCAAGGAAGAGGACTACGTTGAGCATATGCTGGTGGTGAACACCCATACGCAGATTCTGTTCTTCTCCAGCAAGGGTAAGGTTTACTGGCTGAAAGGGTATCAGATTCCTGCCGCTGGTCGGACTTCCCGGGGTCGTCCCATTGTGAATATTCTGCCGCTGGAAGAGGGCGAGAAGATCACTGCCATGCTGCCGGTGGAAGCCTTCACTGAGGGTCATTACGTCTTTATGGCCACCATGAACGGCACCGTCAAGAAAACGCCGCTGGAACAGTTCTCACGCCCACGAACTGCTGGCTTGATTGCTCTGGGGCTGGACGAAGGCGATACTCTGGTCGGTGCTGAAATCACCACCGGTGACAAGCAGGTCATGCTGCTGTCCAACGGCGGCAAGGCCGTCCGATTTGAAGAGACCGATGTGCGTGCCATGAGCCGTACAGCTCGTGGTGTTCGGGGCATGAAGCTGCCGGAAGGCCAGCGCATTATCTCCCTGATTATTCCGGAAGATGATACCCAGATTCTCACCGCCAGCGCCAAAGGATACGGTAAGCGTACGCCGGTGGATGAGTTCCGACTCACCAGTCGCGGCGGCCAGGGAGTTATCTCCATGCAGTGCACAGAGCGTAACGGTGAGATTGTTGGCGCTATCCAGGTTAAAAACGGCGAGCAGATTATGCTGATCTCCGATCAGGGCACCTTGGTCAGAACCGGGGTGGATGGCGTTTCCTCGGTCAGCCGAAACACTCAGGGAGTCATGCTGATCCGAGTCTCCGACGGCGAAAAACTGGTTGGGGTGGCTCGGGTTGAAGAACCAGAAAGCACAGACGACGTGTCGGACGATGCTGCACAAAATGACGATGACAACCTGGTTGGCGTAACCCATGTCGAAGAGTCTGAAAGTGCGGATAAAACACCGGACGATTCTGAACAAAATCCCCAATAATCCTTTCTAACGGGCTTTTTGGAGTTTGCTCCAAAAATACCCGCTCCTGCACCAGTCGGCGCACATGGCCGGCTGGTTTCCTGATCGCTAATCTGATCGCTAACACCGCCGCTGCAGCTGCAGAAAATGCAATGATGTGCACACCTTGCTTGTCGCGCTGCCGGTTTGCGGTGAAAATCTCCCGACAGGTTCCTTCGTCCACAGGCAGTAATTGTTCTGGCGAAGTGACGGCTACATCATCGGTTTTTATTGAGGGCGTAATTGTGAAGCAGTGTGTCAATGAGTTCCTGTCGAGTCATCGTGCCTATAACTTTTCTGCCGGGCCAGCAGCTTTGCCTCAGGAAGTCCTTGAACAGGCTCGTGATGAACTGCTGAATTGGCAGGGGCTGGGCGTGTCGGTGATGGAGGTCAGTCACCGTGGCCGTGAGTTTTTGCAGACTGCCCAGGAAGCTGAGCAAGATTTGCGGGAGCTGTTGCGCATTCCCGGCAATTACCAAGTGCTGTTTTTGCAAGGGGGCGCCCGTGGGCAGTTTGCCGCCATTCCCCTGAATTTGAAAGGTAATGCCAGCTCAGCGGATTATGTGGGTAGTGGTTATTGGGCACAGTCAGCCATTAAAGAGGCCGAACGTTATCTCAAGGTGAATGTTGTCGCCGACGGGAGCGCCTGCGCCTACCGTGCTCTACCGACCCAGGATCAGTGGCAACTTGACCGCGATGCAGCCTATCTGCACTACACCCCGAATGAAACCATCGGTGGTCTTGAGTTTTCTTTTATCCCGGATTCGGGGGATGTGCCGCTGGTGGCAGACATGTCTTCCAATATTCTTTCTGAGCCGCTGGACGTTAGCCGTTTTGGGGTGATCTATGCCGGCGCCCAGAAGAACATCGGCCCTGCCGGGCTGACGGTGGCGATCGTTCGCGACGATTTGTTGGATCGCGCGGCGCCCACGTGCCCGTCAGTGCTTGCTTATCGCCAGCAGGTTGATCATCAATCCATGTACAACACGCCGCCTACCTTTGCCTGGTACCTGGCGGGGCTGGTGTTCAAATGGCTGAAAAAGCAGGGCGGCCTCGCGGCAATTCGTGAGATTAATGCTCGCAAGGCAGCGAAATTGTATGGGCAGATTGATGGTTCTGATTTTTATCTCAATGACGTTGAGCCTTCGTGGCGGTCGCGGATGAATGTGCCGTTTACCCTGGCTGAGCCTGCGCTTGATCGTGTGTTTCTGGCCGAAGCTGCCGAGGCAGGTCTGCGTTATCTGCAAGGCCACAAAGCCGTGGGCGGCATGCGCGCCAGTCTTTACAATGCTGTTCCGGAACACCATGTGGATGCGCTGGTGGATTTCATGAAAGATTTTGAGCAACGCTATGGATGATGACCAGCTGACGCAGCTACGCATAAAGATTGATGCCATTGATCAGCAGCTTCTTGAGTTGATCAGTGAGCGTGGTCGCTGTGCCCAGGCGGTGGCTCGGGTCAAAGCCACAATCGACCCGAACGCTGTGTTTTACCGCCCGGAACGTGAAGCCCAGGTGCTGCGCCGGATTATGCGCAACAATCCGGGGCCGCTGGATGACGAACAGATGGCACGACTGTTCCGTGAGATTATGTCGGCTTGTCTGGCATTGGAAGAGCCGCTCAGGGTGGCTTTTCTTGGCCCAGAAGGCACGTTTACCCAGCAGGCGGCCATCAAGCATTTTGGTCACTGTTCCCGTTGCGTGCCCATGGTGACCATTGATGAGGTATTCAGGGAGGTGGCTGCCGGGGCGGTGAGCTATGGTGTGGTGCCGGTGGAAAACTCCACTGAAGGCGTGGTCAACCACACGCTGGACAGTTTTATGGACTTTCCACTGACCATTTGCGGTGAGGTGGTGTTGCCCATTCACCATTGCCTGCTGGCGGCTGATAACCACGGCGACCCGGTACGCATATACTCCCACGCGCAGTCCTTTGCCCAGTGTCGCCAGTGGCTTGATGGTCGCTGGCCCGGTATTGAGCGGGTGGTGGTGAGCTCCAACGCAGAAGCAGCCCGGCGTGCCCGTCAGGAACCAGGTTCTGCCGCCATTGCTGGTGTACTGGCGGCGCAAGCCTACGGTCTGGCAATCCTGGCACAAAACATTGAAGACCGCCCGGATAACTCGACCCGCTTTCTGATCATTGGCAAGCAGGCGGTGCCACCGAGCGGTGCTGACAAAACCTCAGTGCTGGTCAGCGTGCATAACAAGCCTGGCGCTTTGCGCGCGCTGCTTGAACCTTTTTATCAGCACAATATCGACCTGACCCGGGTGGAAACCCGACCTTCCCGCACCGGCATCTGGACCTATGTGTTTTTTATTGATTTTGATGGGCACCAGGACGATGCCCCGGTTCGTACAGTGTTGCACCAGCTCAGTGAGCAGGCCAGTGACTGTCGGGTGCTCGGTTCGTACCCCAAGGGCGTATTGTGATTAACGTTTTTTGGCGCATTGCTCGCAATTTTTGCCATGGGCGTTATTCTCCGATTGTCCTGATAGTCAAACGTGTTTCTCCACCAACAGTCCTTCAATACGGCGGAGTTCGATCATGTCTTGCGATTTTCTGAAGTTGGCTGTGCCCGGAGTCCGGGCCATGCACCCTTATCAGCCCGGCAAGCCGGTGGCAGAGCTGGCCAGGGAGCAAGGTTTGCAGGTGGCCGAGATTGTCAAGCTGGCCAGCAATGAAAACCCGCTGGGACCGCCACCGTCGGCGGTTAGGGTCATGGCCGATTCCCTGGAAGAACTGGCGCGCTACCCGGATGGCAGTGGCTACGCGCTCAAGCAGGCACTGGCAGAAAAGCTGGGCGTAATGCCAGAGCAGCTGACCCTTGGTAATGGTTCAAACGATGTGCTGGTGTTGTTGGCTGAGTCGTTTCTTGATAGTCACAGCTCTGCGGTTTATTCCCAGTATGCCTTTGTCGTCTATTCGCTGGCGGTGCAGGCAGTGGGTGCAGAGGGTATCGTGGTGCCCGCCCGGGATTATGGACACGACCTTGACGCCATGGCAGCGGCGGTTAAAGAGAACACCCGGATGATCTTTCTGGCCAATCCGAATAATCCCACCGGTACCTGTTTCAATGAGCAGCAGTTGCTGGCCTTTCTGGGCAAGATACCGCCGTCCGTCCTGGTGGTTCTGGATGAGGCTTATTTTGAGTACGGCCTTGGCAGGGATTTGCCCAACGGCATTACCCTGCTGGAGCGCTACCCCAACCTGGTGGTGACCCGAACCTTTTCCAAGGCTTATGGGCTAGCGGGTGCCAGGGTGGGATACGCGGTATCCAATCCGGTGATTGCCGATGTTCTCAACCGGCTGCGCCAGCCGTTTAACCTGAATCTGCCAGCCCAGGCGGGTGCGGTTGCCGCTTTGCAGGATGAGGCCTACATCAGCCAGGCCATTGCGGTCAATCAACTGGGAATGGCGGATCTTGAGCAGGGTTTTGCCAGTCTGGGTTTGCGCTGGATTCCCTCAGCGGGAAATTTTATTACGGTTGATTTGCAACGTGATGGGGCACAGGTATATCAGCAGTTGCTGGCCAGAGGTGTTATTGTGCGCCCTCTTGGTGGTTACGGCATGCCGGAACATTTGCGAATCTCCATTGGACTGCCCGAAGAGAATCGCCGGTTGCTAGCAGCACTGATGGAGATTTTGTCTTGATGTTGACGTGGTTACCGCAAAGAAGTGACAGCCGTTATGGAAAAGATTAACGACAATGATCATGTAGTTAATGACCAGGTATTTATAGTACGCCCGGGCGGTCGTCTGCGCGGTGAGGTGCGAGTGCCTGGCGATAAGTCCATCTCCCATCGGGCGATTATGCTGGGCGCGTTGGCAGAAGGGGAGACCGTAATTGATGGTTTTCTGGAGGGTGAGGATGCCCTGGCCACCCTGAATGCCTTTCGTGCCATGGGCGTGAAAATCGATGGTCCGCAGCAGGGACGGGTGGTGGTGCACGGTGTTGGCATGCATGGCCTCAAGCCACCAAAAGAACCTCTCTGGCTGGGCAACGCTGGCACTGCCATGCGCCTGCTGACCGGCTTGCTGGCTGCCCAACCATTTACTGCCACCCTGACGGGAGATTCGTCGCTGACACGCCGACCAATGAATCGTGTGGTGGCACCGTTACGGACCATGGGGGCAAACATTGACACAGCACCAGACGGGCGACCACCGTTGGTTATCCACGGGAAGGCTCGATTGCGAGGAATTAATTATCCGCTACCTGTGGCTTCTGCCCAGGTGCAATCCTGTCTGTTGCTGGCCGGACTATTTGCTGAGGGCGAAACCATTACCACGGCACCGGGTGTGGTTCGCGATCACACCAGCCGTATGCTGCGCGGGTTTGGTTATCCGGTTACCGTCAGTGGGGACTATAATACGACGGTTGCCGTTAAAGGCGGCGGTAAGCTGACGGCAACTCATATCACTGTGCCTGGCGATGTTTCTTCGGCGGCTTTTTTCATGGTGGCTGCCTCCATTGCGCCCGCCTCTGAAGTGCGCCTCAATCATGTAGGCATGAATCCAACCCGTTGTGGTGTGGTTGAGATTCTTAAAATGATGGGCGCGGATATTACCGTGGAAAATGAGTCGCTGGCAGGCGGTGAACCCGTGGCAGATCTGGTGGTGCGTTCAGCTCGATTACAAGGGATTGCCATTCCGCTGCGGCTGGTGCCCGTGGCCATTGATGAGTTTCCGGTACTCTTTATTGCCGCGGCTTGCGCTGAGGGACAAACGGTGCTGACTGGGGCCAGTGAACTGCGGGTAAAAGAGAGTGACCGCATCCAGGCGATGGCTGATGGTTTGCAGGCTCTGGGTGTTGATGCCCAGCCATTGGCGGATGGTATGATAGTCCACGGTTCCGGCGGCGAGGACACACCGGTATTTACCGGCGCACAGATTGACAGCCATGGCGATCATCGCATTGCCATGGCTTTTGCCGTGGCGGCGCTACGGGCACAGGGCGATATTCGCATTCTTGATTGCGCCAACGTGGCAACGTCGTTTCCGGATTTTGTTGACTTGGCCAGCCGGGTGGGTATGCGTATTGTGGTTGAAGGAAGGTGTGCGTGAGTGAGTTTCAGACAGCGGTGCCTGTAGTCACCATTGATGGTCCAAGCGGCTCCGGTAAAGGCACCATTGCCGCATTGCTCGCCAGGGAGCTGGGTTGGGCGTTGTTGGACAGCGGGGCGTTGTATCGCGTAACCGCACTGGCGGCACTGAATCAGCATGTGGATTTTGCCGATGCGGATGCCCTGGCGCTGGTGGCCAGCAATCTGGATGTTCAGTTTATCCCCACTGAAGATGGGCTGACGATCGTGCTGGCGGGTAAGCGAGTCAGCGATAGTCTGCGCACCGAAGAGGTGGGTGCCCTGGCTTCACAGGTGGCGGCGCTACCCGCAGTTCGTGCTGCTTTATTGCAGCGCCAGCGCGATTTTGCCCGGCAACCTGGGCTGGTGGCCGATGGTCGGGATATGGGCACTGTGGTTTTCCCCAATGCCCCGGTGAAGGTTTTTCTGACTGCCAGTGCCGCAGAACGGGCAAAAAGGCGTTTTGAGCAGTTGCATCAAAAAGGGATTGATGCTAGTTTTGAGCGCCTTTTGGCGGATATTCAGGCCAGAGATGAACGCGACAGCCAGCGGGCTGTGGCACCACTCAAGCCGGCCGATGATGCCATCATTCTGGATAGTACGCAGATGAGTATTCAGGAAGTATTCGCTGCAGTTATGGCACAGGTGCGTTTGCAAGGACTGGCCTGACAGATTATCCGGTTAGGATGAATACGGCTTTTGTCGTATTTTTTAGTTTATTGGAGGTACGGCTCTGCGCGATGCCAGCATTGCAGAGCCATACCTGATTAAAGTAACCCACACTGGCTGGCAGTGTGGATGACAAAGCAGCAAGTGCGCTGTCTGATTGCCCGATTGCTACGGGTGGACGGAGTTGAGTGCCCTGATGCGTAAACTTTGCAGTGGCGCACACTGTTATGGGAAGGATCATGAGCGAAAGCTTTGCAGAACTGTTTGAAGAGAGCCTGAAAGACGTCGAAATGAAGCCAGGTGCCATCGTTACCGGTACTGTGGTTGAAATCGACAGCGACTGGGTAACTGTCCACGCTGGCCTGAAGTCGGAAGGCGTTATTCCCCGGTCTCAGTTCCTGGATGAGAATGGTGAGCTGACCATTGGCATTGGCGATGAAGTTCAGGTAGCCCTGGACGCGGTGGAAGACGGTTTCGGTGAGACGCGTCTGTCCCGTGAAAAAGCCAAGCGTATGGAAGCGTGGAAGGAACTGGAAAAAGCCTTCGAAGCAGAAGACGTTGTTAAAGGTATCATCAGCGGCAAGGTTAAAGGTGGCTTCACCGTTGACGTTGCCACGATCCGTGCGTTCCTGCCAGGCTCCCTGGTTGACGTCCGTCCGGTTCGCGATACTGCGCACCTGGAAGGCAAAGAGCTTGAATTCAAGGTTATCAAGCTGGATCAGAAGCGCAACAATGTGGTGGTGTCCCGTCGTAGCGTTCTGGAAGCGGAAAACAGTGCTGAGCGTGAGCAGCTGCTGGGCTCTTTGCAAGAAGGTCTGGAAGTCAAGGGTATCGTCAAGAACCTCACTGACTACGGTGCCTTTGTCGATCTGGGTGGTGTTGACGGCCTCCTGCACATCACCGACATGGCCTGGAAGCGCATCAAGCATCCTGGCGAAATCGTTAACGTTGGTGACGAAATCACCGTCAAGGTCCTCAAGTTCGACCGCGACCGCAACCGTGTCTCCCTCGGCCTCAAGCAGCTGGGCGAAGATCCATGGGTGGCAATCACCAAGCGTTTCCCTGAAGGTGCCCGCGCTTCTGGCCGCGTAACCAACCTGACCGACTACGGCTGCTTTGTTGAGCTGGAAGAAGGTGTTGAAGGTCTGGTGCACGTTTCTGAAATGGACTGGACCAACAAGAACATCCATCCATCCAAGGTTGTCAACCTGGGTGACGAAGTGGAAGTTCAGGTGCTGGACATCGACGAAGAGCGTCGTCGTATCTCCCTGGGCATCAAGCAGTGCAAGCAGAACCCATGGGAAGAGTTCTCCGGTTCCTTCAACAAGGGCGACAAGCTCAAGGGCAAGATCAAGTCCATCACTGACTTCGGTATCTTTATCGGTCTGGATGGTGGTATCGACGGTCTGGTGCACCTGTCTGACATCTCCTGGAATGAAGCAGGCGAAGAAGCCGTTCGTCAGTACCGTAAGGGCGACGAAGTTGAAGCGGTTATCCTGGCCATCGACGCTGAGCGTGAGCGTATCTCCCTGGGCATCAAGCAGCTGTCTGAAGATCCGTTCAATGCCTATGCCAGCCTGAACGAAAAAGGTTCTGTGGTTAAGGGCATCGTCAGGGAAGTGACTGCTAAGGCGGCCATTGTTGAGCTGGCTGAAGACGTTCTGGCGACGCTGAAAGCTTCTGAAATCAGTGTTGATCGCGTTGAAGATGCGACCAATGTCCTGAAAGAAGGTGAAGAAGTCGAAGCACGCATCATCAGCATCGATCGCAAGAACCGCAACATCAGCCTGTCCATCAAAGCGAAGGACCAGGCCGATGAGAAGGCTGCCATGAAAGAGCTGCGCACCAAGCAGGACGAAGAAGCTTCTGGTCCGACCACCATCGGTGATCTGATCAAGGCACAGATGGAAAGCAAATAATCCATCTAACTGCTGATTGGCGCTGTTGATGCTGCCAGAATTGTTTTGGTCTTGTATGTCAACTGTCGTCTAAAAGCAAAAAACCGCGAGTGCCCATGCCTCGCGGTTTTTTTTCGCGCGCAGTTTTTTCGCGACTAATCAAAGGGTTGCTTGATTTCTCAGTGTGGGTTAGCTAGTGTAGTTGCAGTCTGGTTTTTGTGGCTCTTGAATTATAAGCAGTGTCTGTCAACAGCTGTGCAGCCCTTTGCGGTAAGTGGCAGGGAAAGGAAAAACGACGATGACCCGGTCTGAACTGATTGAGCGTATTGCCCGGTTACAACCCCAGCTGTCCGTCAAGGATATCGAGCTGGCAGTAAAAGCTATCATTGAACACATGTCGTATTCACTGGCCAATGGTGAACGTGTCGAGATCAGAGGATTCGGTAGCTTCTCCCTTCACTATCGTGCGCCACGGGTCGGACGAAATCCTAAAACCGGCGAGGCGGTAAGTCTTGATGGTAAGTCTGTCCCTCACTTCAAGCCTGGCAAAGAGCTTCGGGATAGAGTGAATCAGGGCTTACATAAATAAACGGACTGATCGTGAAATAAGTTATGGCAGATTACGAGTTATCTCTTGTCGGGCGCTTTTTTGCGTCGTTCCTTGTATGGCTCAAGCGGTTGGTGATTCTGGCTCTGTTTGCGGTTCTGCTGGTGTTTTTTGTCAACTTCTCCCTGTCTAATACTGGCCAGGTTACCCTTGATCTGGTCGGCTGGACCATGCCACCAATGAAAAGTTCGACTCTGGTTCTGGTGCCATTTATTCTTGGGTGCGTGATTGGTTTGCTCGCTTCGTTGATGCTGATAATTCGCTTGCGTATGGCCAACAGCAGCTTGAAAAGGAAGCTAACCCGGCGGGATGCGGAAATCCAGAAGCTGCGCTCCAGTACCCTGAAAGGGTTAACGAATGCCTGATATTGCATTGCTTGCCTTGGTGCTGGCGGCAATTGTCATTGGTTATTTCCTGGGGTGGCGCGATCAGAGAAAAAAGCGGCCCAAGAAAGCTGGGCTGCTGTCCAAAGACTATTTTGTTGGCCTGAACTACCTGATCAACGAGCAGACCGACCAAGCCATTGATGTTTTTATCCAGGCGCTGGACACCGACAATGACACGGTGGACACCTATCTGGCTTTGGGCAGTCTGTTCGGCAAGCGTGGCGAGGTGGAAAAATCCATCCGGGTTCACCAGGATTTGCTGGCACGCCCAAGCCTGACCAGCAGTCAGTCATTCCAGGTGCAACTGGCGCTGGCGCAAAATTACGCCGCCGCTGGCCTGCTTGACCGCGCTGAAGCCATCCTCACCGACCTTGCCCGACAAAACCATCCACTTCTTGATCGTGCCTTGCAACAACTGTTGAAGATATACGAACGTGAGCGTGAATGGCATAAGGCCATTGATATTGCCCAGCGGTTGAAAAGAAATGGCGGAGAGCAGTACGGAGTGACGCTGGCACACTTTTACTGTGAGCAAAGTGAAATCGCTGTCCGGCAAAACGACAGAGTGTTGGCCCGTCGCCTGATTCGTCAAGCCTTTGCCCAGGATAAACACAGCATCAGGGCCAGTTTGCTATTGGGCCAGATGGAGTTTGATGACGGGAATTACAAGCAAGCCATCAAAGCCTTGCAGCGCATCTCCACCCAAGACATCAGCTTTGTACCCATTTCTTTGCCGTTGCTGGAAAAAGCCTGTGAAAGCTCAGGCAACTTGCATGGTTTTGCCACCTACCTTGAACGCTGTCTGCATGAGCGCCCGGGAACGGCGGTGATTGTCACCCTGAGCCGGTTATTGCGTGAGCAGATTGGGGAAGCTCGGGCGGTGAGTTTTCTCAGTGCCCAACTGGAGCGCCACCCAACGTTGCGCGGGCTGCACGAATTGATCGGCTTGCGTCGTCAGTGTCAGAACACCGATGACGAGCTGGTATTGATTCACCATCTAACCGGGCGGATGCTGGAATCCAAGCCGGTTTTTTCCTGCACTGACTGTGGGTTTTCTGGCAAAGAGATGCACTGGCAGTGTCCGAGGTGCCAGCGCTGGAGTTCTGTCAAGCCGATCCAGGGCTTTGAAGGCGAGTGATGCTGATTTATTTTGCTCAACCATAATACTGCTACTGCCTTATAACTTGCCTTTTGCCCGATGCGACGTGGTAATGTCAGCACGATTTTGCTAAAAACGCTGGATTTCCTGCGAGGCCAAGATGCGTCCAATCATTAATCCCACCGGTACATCAGGAGGCGCTGGTTCGTCACCCCCTGGTAACCGCAGAGGTAGCAACAACGGCGGTATAGATGGTGGTCAGGCTACGGCTGCCTCTGCTTCTGCCAGTGGAGAAATACCGGTTCTTTGTCCCTTAACCGGAGCCAGAATGCAAATGATGGGGGCTGATAGCATCATCACTGGTGCTAGTGGTGGTTCAGAAACCGCAGCGAGTCGGCCAGGCAATAATCAAGAGGGAGTAAACCTTAGCGGGGTTGACCTGGCAGGCGCAGATTTGCAAATTGCAAACTTCGCAATGGCCAACCTGGAAGGCGCCAACCTGGAAGGGGCCAACCTGGAGGGAGCCAACCTGGAGGGAGCCAACTTGGTGGGAGCCAACCTGGTGGGAGCTAATCTGGAGGGAGCTGACCTGAGTGGGGCAAACTTGAGGGGGGCGAACCTGACCAATGCCATGTTGGTGGGAAGCAACCTGACTAATACCGCCATGGGTGGGGCAAATCTGAGCGAGGCAAACTTGACCAATGCCAACATAAACTGGGCCAATCTTGGTGGTGTAAACCTGAGCTATGCCACTCTGAGTGACGCAAACTTGCGTAATGCTGGTCTGCGCATGACTAACTTGAGTTATGCAAACCTGAGTGGGGCAAACCTGAGCAGAGCTGATTTGAGTAGGGCGAACCTGAGCCAAGCTAATTTAAGTCATGCCAATCTAAGTGGAGCTAATTTATATGAGGCAAATCTGACCGAGGCTGGAATGAGCGGGGCAAATCTGGATAACGCTGAGCTAGATAGAGTCAATTTGTCCGGTACTGACCTGTCTGGAAGAAACCTAGACAGAGTAATTCTGGGCAGAGCTAATTTGTTTGGTGTCAATTTATACGGCAGTACTCTAAACGCTGCTGAGTTGGCTGGGGCTAACTTATCCGGTGCCAACCTGCACTGGGTTGATCTGCGCGGTGCCCACCTTGAAGGTGCTAATTTGCGCGGTGCCAATCTGGAAAGGGCTGACCTGAGTGGAGCAAACTTGCGAGATGCAAACCTGAGCGGAGCAAATTTGCGGCGCACAAACCTGGACGGTGCCATTATGGACGGTACCATTATGGACGAACAGTAGATCAGATCTTGGTTACTACATATTACCCTGTCGTAAACAAGGAGCTGCCTTTCTTTTTTTCTGGTGCTGTGAGCCACAACAGGGCCGACTCCCGTTGTTGACTCGACAAGACGACGGCCTTTTTCCTGGTACTCCGCCACTGCTTTTATCGAATCTCGCGGAATACTCCGCCCATAGCCTGATTGCACCCGAAGGGCATAAAGGAGCAAAGCGACCTTTCAGGTTTGGGTGGAGATGGATAGCGACCAGCCTGATAAGGCTGGGGGTGGTGGTTGACTGTGAAATAATGAGTATCTCTTATTGCTGTTTACCGAAAACATAGTACTTTGGTAGACATGAAAACAAAGCGTGCCTACAAATACCGATTCTACCCAACGCCCGAGCAGGAAACCCTTCTTGTCCAGACGTTTGGCTGTACTCGTTTTGTTTACAACCAGATTCTTCGCTGGCGTACCGATGAGTACTACAAGAATGGCAATAGCATCAACTATACCGACGCATCCAGACAGCTTACTAATCTGAAAAAAGACCCTGAACTACAGTGGTTGAACGATGTATCTTCCGTCCCGTTACAGCAAACACTTCGTCACCAGCAGGAAGCGTTTAAAAACTTCTGGGCTGGCAGGGCAAAGTACCCGACATTCAAAAAGAGAAATCGCAAGCAATCTGCAACGTTTGTGTCGTCTGCTTTCAAATTCAAAGATGGCCAACTGTTCATTGCCAAAAGCAAAGAGCCTCTGAACATCCGTTGGAGTCAGCCACTATCTTCTGAACCATCCAGTATCACTATCAGCAAGGACTGCGCTGGCAGATACTTTGTCTCCCTGCTCTGCGAGTTTGAAACTAAACCAATGCCGATCAGCAATAAAACGGTTGGCATTGATTTAGGTTTAACCGATCTGTTCATCACGTCCGACGGCAAGAAATCAGGCAATCCCCGTCATACATTACGCTATCAATCCAAACTGGCTTACTACCAGAAACAGTTGGCCAAAAAGAAGAAAGGAAGCAGGAATCGAGCCAAAGCCAGACTCAAGGTTGCTCGTATTCATGCCAAGATAGCTGATTGCCGAATGGATGCCACCCACAAGGCATCCCGCACACTGATTAACGAGAACCAAGTTGTGTGTGTCGAGTCATTGAGCGTGAAAGGAATGATCAGAAATCCAAAGCTGGCCAAGCATATTGCCGATGCCAACTGGGGTGAATTTGTCAGACAGCTTGAGTACAAATCCGATTGGACTGGTCGTACTCTCATTAAAATTGACCGATTCTTCCCCAGTTCCAAACGGTGCTCCGGCTGTGGGTTTGTTCATGAACGTCTGCCGTTATCTGTTCGTCATTGGCGTTGCCCTCAGTGCAACGTTAAACACGACAGAGACATTAATGCAGCTGTTAATATTAAAGCCGCTGGGCTGGCGGTGTTAGCCTGTGGAGCGACCGGAACGGGGATTGCAGGGTCTTAGACTTTGTCATCTAGGGAAGGCGTGTTGAAACAGGAAGCCTGTTGGGTGACTAACGGGAATCCCCCACCATAGCCGTTAGGCTTGGTGGTGGGAGGATGTCAAGGGAGCGGGCGGAATAATTAAGAAGATTAAGATGATTAGGAAATAGCAGCAACCGGTGGCGTTTATTGATAGCGATGCGCGTTGAAATAGTCCTTGATCATCACATTAGCCCGTTTACGTAGCTTCAGCTCTGGTGCGCTGTAAGAATGCGTAATATTGCCCACGGCATCTTTGGTCTCGTAGAAGATGGGGCGATCGCTACCATCGTCGTCGATATTGCGTGTTCCGGGAAGCGGCTGATCGAGATTGCCTTGCTCGTAAATCAGTTCACCATTCTGGCTGAAAAGTTTAAAGCTGTGCACGGTTTCATTTTGAGGCAGCACAACGCTGTAATAGGTGGTCCCGCTATCGAACAAATAGGTCGCACCAACAGGCAGTTTTTTATTACCTTGGTTGGTTGTCAGCACCACAGAGTAATCGCTGCTTGTTGCCGACATGCCGCTGAGTGTCAGTGGATTAAACACAACACCATCGTTGTTTATAAACCATGTAATGGTTTTTTGCGACGCCACAACCGCTTTGGCCTGTTGCCTATCTTTTGTGACCGGTGTTGATGTGCTGGGTTGGCCAAACTTATTCCAGTCGTAGGCACTGGTCAGCATTGCCAGCGTATTCAATTCCGAGAACTGGAAGCCATTGCAGTAGCCCATAACATCTCGCGTGTGGGTACTACCACGAAGTACTGGCGACTCAAGGGTTTTTGTACTGCTCACCCAGAGTGGGCTGTCACTTAAGGCGCCACCGGGCCTTTTCGCTGAGTCTGGGCCTTCTTTCCAATAGGCATATTGCCAGTCTTCGCTGGCATCAGGCGCTGAACCACAGGGTGCATGCTTTAACCCTAATGTATGACCAAGTTCATGGACCATTGTCTGTTGATAGGTTCGCAGACAGCGATCCGTGGAGCAGCCATTGGCGCTGGTTGATGGGCGATTTGCGCCGTAATAACCATCAATACCAATACCGATACCAGGGCTTGCCATGCCCCCGACACTGCCTCGCATTGGTGCGAGTCCGTAGTAGACATTTTGGCTGGCATGAACGACACCGCCCAACTCAGCGTTTTGCATCGCTCGAAAAGCAACCATCATTTTGTCCCAGGTGGATGTCTCCTGAATGGTGCCGCCGCCAATGTTGTATTCAAACACGGCGTTACGTTCTTTAAGGGTGATTTTAGTAAAGGGAAATTTGTCGTTTAAAAGAGTCTCCAGCTCCCGAAGAACCTCCGCATCGGTTTTATTATCTGGATCGTAGTTATAAGTACTTTGATACTCATAACCATGGTCGCTGGTGATTCTGACACGAACCAGAGTCACGATCAGGTACTGTGGCGGGAATATATTTGGTAACACATTGAAAACGTCAGTGCTATCGGCACTGTTGGTCACAACAAATTGATTATTGGGCATAATGAACTCACCGGGAACGCTGACATCACAGGTTTTTCCAGGCTCATAAACCGGCTGGTTGTTCCCGGTCGGGTTTGTACAGGTAACATTGGTCGTATACAGCTGTGCACCATCCTTGTTATTGACAGTGAACTCGTACTTCCCGGCAAGTTGATACATGCGCATAAGTGTCTCCCGGCCACCCACCAGTCCCTGATATTTTGAATAGACGTCCACGCAGTTGATCTGACAGAACTCCAGCCGCTTTCTGGCGTTTTTATCAAGGATTGAAATTGGGTACTCTCTGCGTATATCGCCCCGATAAAGCTGTGGTGATGCTTCGGCAACTATTTTGGTGGTTCCCAAGCCAACAGGCGTGATTTTTTCAGATTTGTGCTGACTTGCGAACGTAACAATAGCGTCGTTGCCTGACTGATATTCCATGGTGGGCTTGACAGTAATATTGGCAATTATTTTATCCGTGTCGGTATTTATCAGTCGGGAAGGAAATGTATCAATCACTCCTTCATCAAGATAAAAACTGCCAGCAGTGCTATTTAAATTTAAAACGGCATCTGTCTGGCAATCAATGTCAACGGGCACTACGGTGTTGTGTAGCGTAAATGTATATTTACCATCTTGCTCACCCATACGACAGTTCTGGTTCATACGCATATCGCGGAACTCAAAACCAATGAGGTCGCCGACATGGAGATTGGCAAACACTTCTTCGGGGCTGTGTTGATGCTCATTAATATTGATGTACAGTGAGCTGGGAACTTCCGGGTTTGGGTTGTCGGATACCTTTACCTTCTCACCATTGATGTACATATCGTAATAAATCCACTGGTTTGGCTCTTTGTTGCGAATTTCAAACTGCAACGTCGCCTTGGTGGTGTTGCGTTGTACCTCAATGGTAAATGCTTCTGCTTTGGTGCTAACACCGTCTGTGACCAGCACTCTCAGCGTCTGCTGACCAAGGGCAGAATTATTGGGGGTAATGGTGATCAAGCCTGTGGCTGAGTCAATCGTCACCCAGGGCAGTTCAGGCTGTAATTGGTACTTAAGTGGAGCGCCGTCGTTTTGCCGGGCATTAACCTGAACTTTATACTCGTCACCCGCCTGTGTGCTGATTGGATCGATGGGCGCAAGGGTGATATTGCCGCTCGCGGGTGGTTGCACTGGTGGCTCGACCGGTGGCTCCGGATTGACAGGCGGTTCAACCGGTGGTTTGGGTGGTACGACAGGAGGCGGCACTGGTGGTTCAGGAAGTTCAGGATCGACCGGTGGAATGACAACTGGTGGGTTCACTGGTGGGGGCGGCGTTGGCGTACCGGAGGAACTGCCACCGCCATCGTTACAGCCTGCCAGTATGGTGAGGGATGTTATCAAAACGGCAATTGTCGTTTTTTTTGCGGTAAAAATTGTCGGTTTATTGGGGTTTATCAACATAGCTGTTGTCTCAACTGAATTTTGGAGTTGGCTCTTAATTTGCAGAAGTCACGCTGCCGAGCAGATTGAGTCCGACCCGTACTCTGAGGAGGGATGTCATCACTTTTGCGGTGGGGCGGCGTGTGCCACTGAGTCAGCGGTGTTTGCCTGTGTATTCGCAGCACGTGGTGTTATCAAGGAGATCGTAGGACTTTATGATGGGATTATTTTACATCAAAGTGCCTATTTTCATAGGTTAGGCGACCAGTAGAGCTGGTAAATTGTCTTTTAGGTATTTTATGTGGGCAATGACAGGGATGGATAGTTGCTATCCGCATAAATACACACATTGTCCGCAGTGGTATATGTACATCAACAAATAAAAATCTTTGCGTAGTTGCTACAGACTACACACCAATTAAACATTTACGTAGTGCAGTGGGCACAAACGACGGTATTAACAAGAAGTATCAGCGCGGGCACAAGCTTAGCAGCCCGTGCATGTATGCTTTGCCTATAGATTCAGCATGTTTTGTAGACGGACACGATTGTATCAGTTATGAACAGATAGAAAGAATGGAAACTGTCATAAACGAATTAAACAAAAATTAAACAAAGAAGATGGAAGAAATAATTGTCGCATCGAGCTTTACCGCGACCCATCAAGACCGTGACTCATCAAAAAAGCACAAAGTATGGCCAAGGTGGGTTGAGTAGTATCAATTTAGAAGTCGCTAGCAATGCGCTTATGGATACTTTCGATAAAGGGTTGGCAGGCGCGGAGCTGACCAATTATTTCGCATGACTTCTTTGCGATGATGAACCCTACTGCGAATACGCATCAGTAGCACTGCACTAAGAATCAGGGAAAACCAATAATGATGATACCAAGACCCACGTTTTCCGCTTTGCGCGGTGCAGGTCCTTCCGTCAATCTTCCACAAATTTTTTCGAGAAATGCCAGAGCTGCTGCATCCATACTCCAACAACCTGGGAGCGTCCCTGTGCCTGGGACTGGTATTATCCGTGGTCTGGCCGACGCTACGGCTGGCCCATCTGCGCTACTTCCTCCCCCTGTGCAGTTTGTTGATACGCCGCCACCACCGCCACCATTTGCAGATACATCGACAACAGCAGGCAAGCCTGCTACACAGCCGGGTGGTGGAAAAACACCACCGCCGGTGCCACCAAAATCACCAGCAGTAGCGGAATTTATCGCGGCTCGTCGGGGTGGAAAAGCACCACCACCAGTTCCACCAAAATCACCAGCAGTAGCGAAATTCATGGCGACTCGTCGGGGTGACCAAGGGATGCCACAGCCACCTGTCAGTGCCCGGGTCATGCCAGGTCAAAGACCGGTGCGTGAGCATGGAACAATCACCGGTCCGACACCGCCGCAACACGTGGAAGTCAGAAAGACAGATACGCCGCCGCTGCCACCGCCGCAGTCCGCCAAGCCACTGTTTAAGCCAAAGAATCAGCCACTAAGAGGCGTCGAGGATACGCTTCCTCATCAACCGCTGGAACAGACTGCAGAGCTACTGCCGGTGCAGCCACAGCAGGGAAATATCAGGGAGCAATCAGGCGGCGCGCATTTCGAGCTGGCCATAGAGCGCAGGCCGATCAGACAGCGGGAAGCACCCAGACCGGCGGCTCAGCCATCGAGCGCGGTTGAGTGCGCTATTTACCCGCCACAACTAGAGACAACAGCAAAGGTATTGCCGACACCACCGCAACAACAGGGAAAGTTATCTGAGCTTGAGCTATTCAATGCCGAAACTAGAGGACCGATTAGCCCATCGCAAGCACCACAACAACCGCGGACATCGAGAGATGCTCCTGCCCTTCAACTAGAGACAACAGCAAAGGTATTGCCGACACCACCGCAACAACAGGGAAAGTTATCTGAGCTTGAACTGTTCAATGCCGAAACTAGAGGACCGATTAGCCCATCGCAAGCACCACAACAACCGCGGACATCGAGAGATGCTCCTGCCCTTCAACTAGAGACAACAGCAAAGGTATTGCCGACACCACCGCAACAACAGGGAAAGTTATCTGAGCTTGAGCTGTTCAATGTCGAAACTAGAGGACCGATTAGCCCATCGCAAGCACCACAATCACCACAACCACCGCAACCACCGCAACAACCACAACCACCGCAACAACCACAACCACCGCAACAACCACAACCACCGCAACAACCGCAACAACCACAACAACCACAACCACCGCAACAACCGCAGGCATCTGTAGCACCGCCTCCAGCTCCTCCACCACCATTGGCACCAACACCACAAGTGGTTAGGCCGAAGGAGAAAAAATCTGCTTCAGCGTCAGTGCCTCCATGCCCTTATCCTGCTGACGATGGAAAATTGGGCAAACTCAATACTCGCCTCGGGGTCGTAGTGGGTAGAGGTGGATTTGGCACTGTTTACCAAGACAGAAAATCTGGTAGGCACGTTATCAAGGTTCAGAAAAATAGAACACAAGCCGCGCTTAATCGTCTGAATGATGAAATGACTTGCTTCAACAAATTCTACGGCGCAGGTAGCGCCGCCGTTGTAACTATAAACGGCACCCACTACATGCGTATGCTGAAAATTACCGGAACGCCACTGGAGCACCTGAGCCGCGAAGAGGCAATGCAGTACAGACGTGGATTTAACGATACATTTAGGAAGCTGCATTCAGTGGGCATTATTATGGATGAAATGACGGCACAAAACTTTTTGGTAGACCGGGATACAGGACGAGTAAATCCTATAGATATGGGAAGAAGTGTTTACCCTGGGGAGTTCGTATTAGCGGAAAGAATGGTAAATCAGCTTAATTTGGGTTCTGGTGTGTCTGTTCGCATTACACCGGATAGCGGTCACCCGGCAGGAGCAGTTTTAGAGTGGGAAGGTAAAGAGATTGACTCCTGATTTATTCAGCAAGGTTCCTCGAGTAGCGGCAGAAGTTCCGTTTTGTCTACGGGATCTGGTGCATCAGGTACACGGGGATCCTACGATGTGAGGGGGGGAGCTGTGGCTGCTCGCCTTCAGGCTCTGAAGATAAGGGAGAAGATACTCGCCTGTAATAGCCACCACCAAGCCACGCTGCCTTGGTGGGAATCACCACAAATTTGGGTAAAATCTGCCAATAACAAATAACCCGGCCACAAATACACTCGGGCAATCTTTCCAAAGTTGGTATTGCTTGTTAAGCAGGATGCTGTATTGGTCTTTGTCTTGGGTGCGGTGAACTAACGAATTCATAACAGGTGTCCACTTAATAATAGGTGGACACCATGATTATAATTCTGAGGTTGGGAGAAAAGATGTATTAGCCGGACACATACCTTGCAGAGTATAAAGACGACGGTTTACTGATATTTTGCTAAAAGCATCATGTGTAGTAACCAAGATCTGATCCGGCCCATCGTCATCTGTACCGTCAGATCAGATTCAGACTATCTGTTTCTCCTTACAGATCTCTTTGCCTGATTCCAGTGTCTGCAAGGGTTTCCTTCCACAACACATTTTTCCCTGGTGGGTCCGTTCTGTGTTGTAGTATTCCACCCAAGCATCCAGATCCTTCTGTAATTCAGTCAAATCAGTGTAGACCTTCTCTCTGAAGGTTACCTGATAGAACTCGTTCAGAATCGTTTTATGGAAGCGCTCGCAGATCCCATTGGTTTGTGGGTGCGTCGCTTTGGTTTTCGTGTGCTCGATATCACTGGCTGCCAGATAAAGCTATGTGGCCTTGTGCAAGGCGTTTATCGGGATCAGCACCGAGAACAATGATATTTATCTCGGCAGTCATTTGATCCTGACTGAGCCTCTCGTTCGAAAGCGATGAGTTCCTCCAGACGTTCACGGGCATCATCAGCATGAGCCAATTCTTTAAGAATCGGGATACGGTAAAGCTGCTTGGCCTTGTGGATATCCGCCGGAACCGGTGAGGTAGAGCTATAGACCGGGTTATAAATGTCTCCCCACCCAATATAACCCCACGCCTCATCAGGAAAATCCTTCACCAGAGCATCAAAGGTCGCCTCAGCCTGCTCAATATCTCCCTTTATCAGCAGCAATTCGGCAACGGTACGTCGCATATTCAGATGTGTAGCGGCATGTTCATTTGGGAAAAATTCACAAAACTCCCGGCAGAATGTAATACCCCTTTCGATAAAAGAAGCGTCTATCCGGGCCGCATTACTCAAATGCATATCGATATCATCACGCCAAAAGCCGAGAGCAACACTCAATCGATTATTAATCTCACCAATGGATGATTCATCAACATAAAGCTGCTTGATCATGTCCCACGCCTCAAGCCAGACTTCACAAGCCACAAGCGATGAATCAACGCCATCTACTAAAGCGCCTTCATTAAGAATATCGCTTCCCCTGGCAATCAGCTTCTCAAGCTTCTCTTCGTGTTCCGTCACTGGATTATCAAGAAATTCAGCCTTGCGCTTTGACATATCTGACAAGCCTGAAGACATCGCTTTATAATCAGGAACAAACCGCTCTTCTACGGGCAAAAGCATACTCAGGACCTGAAGGCTATAGTCACCGGAAAAGTCCCAATTCACCTGAAATTCGCCAATTAAACGTGGATCATCCCCATAAAGCATACGTCGTTTTGTGATTATCACGTCCAGGGCACTTTCAAACTCATCGTCAACATCACCAGCATCCATTTCACGCAGTGCCTGAGCCATCGTTGCTCGCATTTCATCCGCTTTGTCGGCCCTGACTGTACCTATATTCCAGCACATAACCATCAGGCCAATGGTATTTTCAATGGCCCCACGGCTTCCATCCGTGCCTTTCAACAATTCATCAGCGAGTTCTAACACCCTCTCAGAAAGCTTAGGCAAGCCACTGGGGTTGCCCTCCCGGATAAAATACCCCTGCTGCTTTTTCACCTGAAACTGCTTCTTCTTTTTGCGTTTGAGCTCTTTTTGCCGACGCTTTTGCCCAACGGATAATTTAGCCATAGCACGATCTACATACAGGAAAAGTAATACGGGATGGATTATAGGTTAGGGAGGATGAAATATCCTGACCTAAAGATCAAAAAACAAGCTGCCCGACGCAACTGAAGTGACCGGGCATCACAGCAGAAAAGGCAGTGAACCTATATTACAGGTTCAATTCGGCATTCCTTACTGTCACAAACCTCACCCCCGCCCCGCCTTAAAATGCTCCGCCTGCTCAAACACATCCTGATAAACCTCATTAAAGGTAACCGGCGGATAGCCATGCTTTGAGAGGAACATAATCAACTCAACCCGCAGTGAGGCCTTGATATCCCCCCGATGGTTCCAGTCCGGGAACTGCGCCTTGTCATCCACTACGGCTTTTACCTTGGTGGCCAGGTCCAGCAGGCGGTCTTCCTCGTAGGTGAACTCGTATTTTTCTGCCACCTTTTTCAGAATGTCGTAAAACGCTTTCTCTTCCAGGGAGATGCCCAGCGCTTCAAAGGAGCCCATTTCTGTTTTCAAATCCGCCATCAGGTCGAACAGGCCGTTGATGGCTTCATCGTGCACAGCGGTGGTAAAGGCATCCTCTTCCTTGCGTTCGTTGTACTTCTCCACCAGGGACTGGAACCGTTTGGAGAAATCCACCGCCTTGACCTTGTTGGTCTTTTTAAACTCCGACAATGCCTTGGCCAGCAGCTTTTTCAGCAGTTGGATTTTGGTGTTGGGCAGTTTGATCTTGTCGATGCGCTCCAGATAGTCGTCATCAAAAAGATCAATCTCAGTAGTACCAGACGCGCTCCCGGCGCTTGTGGCACTTCCTCCATCCATGGAGGTCGCTTCTCCAAGCTTAAAAATTTCCTCAACGCCATCGCTTTTGATGGCCTCGGCCAGCATCTCCTTTACACGGGCGTTCATCAGGGCGGTATCCGGCGCATCCCCTTTGGTGAGTTTGAAGACAATAGAACGCACCGCCATATAGAAGTGAATATGATCCTTCTCATCCTGAGAGAGCCGGTCACTGCCACAGCACACGTCATAGGCTGCCTTCAGCCGCTTCACCAAAGCCATAAACCGCTTTTCCAGCTTCTCGGTTTGCAGCACAAACTCAGCGGCATTATTTAAGCAATTCAACTGTTCAATCGGGTGACCGCCACGGACGGTGGAAATGCTGGAACTGTCGGGAACAGTTCCAGTGCTACCAGTAAAGTAAGGGGCAGAATCAAACGTGTGGAATATCTGGCGCAACAGGTCCAGATGATCTTTTACCGCCACGATGGATTGTTCAATCTCTTCAAAGTTGGCTTCATCCGCCTTCGAGAACTGCTTCAGTGCCTGATTCATGCGGGATTTGATGCCGATGTAATCCACCACCAGCCCCTTCTCCTTACCTTCGTATTTGCGGTTTACCCGGGAAATGGTCTGGATCAGGCTGTGTTTCTGAATGGGCTTGTCAATGTAGATGGTGTCCAGGCAGGGCACATCAAAGCCGGTGAGCCACATATCCACCACAATGGCGATTTTGAAGTTGGATTTTTCATTTTTGAACTGCTTATCCAGCTTCTTACGGTAATCCTTGCTGCCCAGCAGGTTATAAAGCTCGTCATCGTCGTCTTTATTGCGGGTCATCACCAGTTTGACCCGTTCCATGGGTTCGATCTCTTTTTTCTCCTGCTCCGTCAGGGTGGAACCCGACTCACAGGCCAGCCGCTCAAACCATTCAGGACGCAATGCCCGCAACTGCTGATAAAAGGCCCAGGCCACCTTGCGCTCGCTGGCGACAAATATCGCCTTGCCCTTGATGGTGGAGCCCTCCGCTACTCGGTTTTCATAGTGCTGGACAAAATCCCTGGCCAGTGCCCGAATCCGGTCCGGATCACCGAGAATGCTGTTCATGCTAGCAGTGGCTTTCTTGCTCTCTTCGATCTGGTATTCACTGGCACCGGCCTCGGCGCACTGGTCGTAATACTTTTCGATCTCCGCCAGCTTGCTGTTATCCAGAATCACTTTGGCGGCACGGCCTTCGTAGACAATCCGCACGGTGATCTCATCTTTCACCGCTTCGTTCATGGTGTAGGTGTCCACCGGTTGGCCAAAGACATCCAGGGTGGCATCAATGGGGGTGCCGGTAAAACCAACGTAGGTGGCATTGGGCAGGGACTGGTGCAGGTGGTAGGCAAAGCCGTAAGTCTTGCGAACACCGTTGTCAGTTATTCTGACCTTCTGCTCTTTATTGACCTGACTGCGGTGGGCCTCATCGGAGATGCAGATCACATTGGTGCGGTCGGTGAGCAGTTCGGTATCTTCGGTAAACTTGTGAATGGTGGTGAGGAATATGCCACCGCTGGTGTGCCCCCGGAGCAGGGTACGCAGTTCAGCCCGGCTGGTTACCGAGACAATGTTGTCATCGTGCATGTACTTTTTGGCATTGAGAATCTGCTTTGACAGCTGATCATCCAGCTCATTGCGGTCGGTAATCATGACGATGGTGGGGCTGGATAGCGCCAGGCTGGTCATCAGTCGCCGGGCCAGAAACTGCATGGTAAAGCTTTTACCGCAGCCGGTGGCGCCAAAGTAGGTGCCGCCTTTACCGTCGCCTTCCGGTTTTTTGTGGATAAGTATGTTGTCGTATAACTTGTTGGTGGCGTAAAACTGCGGATAGCGGCAGACGACTTTAACTTCTTTGCTGGAGGTGTCGGGAAAGAAAATAAAATCCCGCAACACACGGCGCAGCCGTTCCCGGTCAAACAGGCCGTTGACCATGGTGTGCAGGGAGTCTATGCCCTCCTTCTCCACCGATTCATCGCCGGTGATCTTGCGCCAGGCGTAGAAGAACTCATAGGGGGCAAACAGGCTGCCCATTTTGTTATTCACTCCGTCGCTGATAATGCACAGGGCGTTAAACACCATCAGTTGGGGGATATCCCGCCGGTAGCGCACGGTGAGCTGGCGGTAAGCGTCGTATATGGTGGCCTCATCCTCACGGATGGCGCTTTTAAATTCAAACACCACCAGGGGCAGACCGTTGATATAGAGAATGGCATCGGGAATGCGGCTGGTCTCCCGGCCTTCGATTTCCAGCTGGTTGACCAGTTTGTAGATATTGTGGTCTTGCGCCGGTTCATCCTGAATTCCACCCCGTTTATCCTGCTCCGAACCCCGTTCACCCTGAGCCACACCCCGTTTATTCTGATCCGAACCCCGTTCACCCTGAGCGGAGTCGAAGGGTGCATACTCCGGACTCTGGCGTTCACGCACTTCGACAGGCTCAGTGCGAACGGCGTTTTGAGCCGGGAAGTCGATCAGATGAATATGGAAGTCTTGTTTTTGGGTGCCATCTTTACGCATCTTGTCAGAAAAAGAGTCCCGCTTGAGATTGAAACCATCGGATAGCCATTCACAGAACTGTTTATTGCTGTCGTACAGATCGCTGGCGGGCAGGGTTTCCAGCTGGCGGATGACGGACTCTATTTCGCCCTCGGTGATATCGTGGGACTGATAGCGGTTGGCCAGGTATTGCCGCAGGTCGTCTTTGACCAGCACCTGCTCGGGTTGGCGAGTGATGGCATCACCGGGAAAGTGCGGGTAACCCTGCTGGCCCAGCAGTTGAATAATGGCTTTTTCCAGTTGTTCTTCTGTGAACTTCATCTTGTCTCTACCATCCTTTTTTGAACCACGAAGGGCACGAAGAGCACAAAGGTTTAAAGGCTTTTTCTTTGTGGGCTTTGTGGTTTATCGAAATCAGGCGGCTGCTGTCTCCTGTTGGGGGGCTGAGCTGGTGCTTTCTGGCAGGCGTAGTTCGCCGGAGATGAGTTTGGGGAGTAGGGTGTCTCGGAGTTTGGCTAAACTCTGAATAGCTTTCGTGATGCCAAACGATTTACTGAATAATGAATCAACTTGAGCATCAAAAGCATTCACCAGTTTGTCATCAGGAACTGCGACCATAAGTTCTTTGAGGTCTTTTACGGTTACATGTCCTAACCCCGTTGTTTGTTTATCTCTTGCAATTTCAGCAAATACTGGCCTCAGATGACGAAGTAAACCAAGAAGGTAAGATCGACTTACATCGGCATGTGGGTCAACTCGGAAAATATGCTGGTTCAACCAAGCAGGTCCTAAAGACCACACGAATGTATCAATTGAAGTATCGGGGTTACCAGACTAGGAAAAGAGAATATCCTCATCTTTTAAACGATACTTCTCAGGCATTTCTACGTTGGAAAAGCCTGTCTGTGGAGTAATTCCTGCTTTTAGTTCAGCAATCTTGATGATTGGCAGGCCCTGTTGATTTTTATTTGGATCAAATGCTTTATAGGCTGCACCATTCACAAATGCAGCCAAACTGTATATTGGCTTAACCTCCCACCCCTCCGGAATCCACCCCATCTGGGCATCCAGCACAAAGCGGTTGGGGAATAGCTGACGGATAGACTCCGGTAAAATGTTACCGCTCTCTTGTTCCGGGCGGTCGCCCGAAAGGGAGGCTTTGCGCTGTTCGGCACGAGCCTGCAAAGACTTTCTGGCTTCTGCCCGGGCTTGCAGCTCGGGGGGAATCTCATGCCCCGCCGCCAGTGCGTTATCGATCACCGGATCAAAATCCACAAACCAGCTTTTAAACAGGGCTTGCGCCATGGCTTCGAGGGTTTGGTTGGTTTGGCGGTTGGTTTCTATCTTTTCGTCCAACGAACCAAGAATTATTGCAATCTGATCTTGATCCGTGCTACTAGGAGTTAAAACCTCAATACCTTTTAAAATTGACTGATTGATAAGTGGTTGCCCAGAACCTTCTCTCCATTGGTTTAAATTCAGATGCTTTAAAAGGTAGTAGAGGAATATTGGATTATTGCCATCAATAGCTGAAGCCTTTATTGCATTATCAGTTACCCAGCACTCCTTAGAGCTGAAATAGACAGAACCGCAGAAAGTGCCAACTCGTCCAATAATAAGGCTATTTTTGGCAGAATTCGCTGTTTCAGCATATCCAATGATTCCATTAGAGCCATAAACTGGATTTCCAGCACCTCCGCTCCTTTCAGGACTCTTTTTACCATTGGAAAACTTTAGCAACTCACCAAGGTTTGTATTCCTCCATTCATTTGCCATAACCCAAAACCTCCAGATTCCGACGAATAACCACATCCAGCTTTTCTGCTTCCTGCATCTGCTGATAAAGGGTCTGACTCAGCTCTTTCATTTTGGTTTCAAATAGCACACCATCGTCTTCCAGCTCGGCAGCACCGACATAACGCCCCGGTGTCAGCACAAAGTCGTTGGCGGCAATCTCTTCGATAGTGGCTGCTTTGCAGAAGCCAGGTATGTCTTTATATTCAAGTTCCTGATCGGAAAATGCTCCTGCATTTCCGATCCTTCCGCCATCCATGGCGGTCGCACCACGGAAGGCATGATAAGTACGGGCAATCTCAGCAATATCGTCGGTGGTCAGTTCTTTGGTGGTACGGCTTACCATGGTTCTCATCTGACGGGCATCAATAAACAGGGTTTCCCCTTCACGGCCTTTTGTACCTTGCTCTGAATTGCCTTTCTTGTTCTTAGTCAGGAACCAGAGACAGACCGGAATTTGCGTCGTATAAAACAGCTGCCCCGGCAGAGCAATCATGCAATCCACCAGATCGTTCTCGATCATCTTCCGCCGAATGGCCCCTTCACCGCTGGTGTTGGAACTCATGGAACCGTTGGCCAGCACAAAACCGGCAGTGCCGTTATCCGACAGCTTGCTGATCATGTGCATAATCCAGGCGTAGTTGGCGTTGCCGGTGGGCGGGGTTTCGTAACCGTCCCAGCGAGGATCGTCGGAGAGTTCGTTTTCCTGCCGCCACTGTTTCTGGTTAAAGGGCGGGTTGGCCATAATAAAGTCGGCCTTCAGGTCCGGGTGCTGATCCTTGAAAAAGGTGTTGGCGGCCACATCGCCAAAGTTGGCCGAGATGCCCCGGATGGCCAGGTTCATCTTGGCCAGCTTGTAGGTGGTGCTGGTGTATTCCTGCCCGTAGATGGAGATGTCTTTACGGTTGCCCTTATGGCTGTCCACAAATTTAACGGACTGCACAAACATACCGCCGGAACCACAACAGGGGTCGTAGATTTTGCCTTTGTAGGGCTCAATCATCTCGGCAATCAGCGTTACCACACACTTGGGCGTATAGAACTCACCACCGCCTTTGCCCTCCGTGGCCGCAAAGCGACCGAGGAAGTATTCATAGACCCGGCCCACCACGTCCTGCTCGGTCATATGACATTCGTTAGCAATGGTGTCGATATTATTAATGGTATCGATCAGCGCCGACAGCTTGGAGGCATCCAGCCCCAGGCGGGAGAAGTAGTTATCCGGCAAGGCACCGGCCAGGGACGGATTGTTCTTCTCAATATCGTGCAGCGCCGAGTCAATCTTGATGGCGATATCGTTCTGCTTGGCATGCTGCAACACATAGGACCAGCGACTCTCCTGTGGCAGATAGAAGACGTTGTCCTGGGTGTAGAAATCCACCATATCCACAAAGTCAGCGCCGTACTGCTCGGCTATCTTCGCCTTCTGAACTTCAAACTTGTCGCTGATGAATTTCAGGAAGATCAGACTCAAGACGATGTGCTTATATTCGGAGGATTCAACACTGCCACGGAGCTTGTTGGCGGAGTCCCAAAGGGTCTCTTCAAAGCCTTTTTTTGCCGGAGATTTAGCCATAGGAGGGATCGGTACGATAAGTTGAGAACGGAAAGCGGGGTCATCGTACCATGTAAGACAGTGGCTTTGTATTACTTTAGTTCAGTTAACGCTTATGACAGTTGGAGATCAGGGAGCGCCCGAGAGCACGGGTTTTGTGGCGTTTATCAGGCTGTGATTTAAAAGACAACAGGTGAGTTTTTGCTGGTGATAACTTACTGAAATAGCAAATAATTATAGGTAAGGGCAGGATTTGACAGGGTAGGGGAGCAATTAGGAAGTTGGCGGAGGGACACGGATTCGAACCCTGGAAGGGCTATTAACCCTCGCCGGTTTTCAAGAGCGTTTTATTTTGTTTTAACTTATTGATAAGTATGGAGTATATCTGTTATTAGTGAAACCAAATCGGTTTATTTCCAGAAAATAGAGAGAATTGGTTTTTGTTTTGTAATGGATTGTTTTTCACTCAGGGATGAGGTTGGTTTGATCAGCTTCACCAGTCAATGCGCTGATTCTTGATAGGGATTTAGGTTTTAGTGGGGAGAGTACTGCCATGGAAGGGTACAGCAGCGGGAGGAAGACCTGCGTTAAGAAAACAGTGGAACAGTACTATTCCATCGACGTTTGCTGGTGCTACCGAAACGGATTGCTGGAACCTGGCAGAAAAGCCATTGTCCGATTCGATCAGTCATTTGCCATCAATACACAGTGCATGACCCATTTCTGGGGCTATGAGCTGTGTCTGCACGTCAAGTACCTTGCTTGTAACTGTATTGGAAAGGTCGAGGATAAGGAGCAGGTTATTGGCTTTGAGTGGGTCAGCACCCTAAATGGCAAAGCGCGTAGACCCTATTTCTATTGCCCTATGCTAGGAATTCTTGCAGGTAAACTGCTAATGGAAAGGAATGGTTTTGCCCACAGACGATGGTACGGCCCGCATTATTTTAGCCAGACGCTGGGACATTTTGACCGGGCGCTGTGGTCATGCCGACTGATGAAGAAAAAGCTTGGCGACGCTGTCTCGGAATTTGCCACGGATCTACCTCTCAAGCCCAAAGGCATGCACGAGCACACGTATCAAAAGTACCTGAATAAACACAAAAGGCTGGCCTTACCTGCTGTTATGCTGATGGATGATTGGTGTTATTAGATCGGCAAAGGCTTCAGATGACCAGCAGGAGTATTCACCTGCCGGGAAGGCGATCAGGGCGGATACGGCCTTTTTGCCTGCTTCATTAATTAATTATCGACAAGATATTTCGAAGTAATTACTAACCAGATGATCAAGTATGATTCAGTGCATTGTAAAGTGTCTGCCTGCTGATACAGAATTCTTGGGCTAATGCCTTTTTTTGTTCACCAGCAGCCACCCGTCTGGTTAGCTCGCTTATCTGTTCAGGAGACAGCTTGGGTTTTGCGCCAATCTGTTTCCCCAGTTTTCGAGCTGCGGCTATACCCTCCCGCTGCCTTTCACGGATCATACTCCGCTCAAATTCCGCAAAAGCCCCCATCATTTGGAACATCAGCCTATGCATTGGGTTGTTGTCGCCACTGAATAACAGATTCTCTTTATGAAACTGTACACTGATACCTTGCTCAGTCAGGCCTTCCACCAGAGCCTGCAAGTCTTTGAGGCTACGGGCAAGACGGTCTATAGAATGAACATGCAACCGGTCACCAGACCTCAGATGACGCAGGCATGCTTTTAGCTGGGGCCGATTGGTATCTTTGCCACTGCAATGGTCTTCGAAGGTGGTATCGAGTTCAATATCGTCGAGCTGGCGGCTGGTACTTTGATCAATACTGCTGACCCGTATGTATCCGACGTTCTGGCCTTTCATGTTACTGCTTCCTTTTGCACCTTGTTTGAGTAAAGGAAAAACTAGACCTTGATTGACATTCTGTCCAATTGACCAATATCGGGTTTATTAGACACGGCAGATCAACCAGTTGCCAATCATCAAAAACGTGTCCAGCAAGTATACTCTGTTGGACACGGCCTGTTAATGAGCAGAGGTTTGGAGGGAAGGCAGCGGATATCGAAGAGCAACCTTCAGTGGTTCTCTGGTATAAAGACGAAAATTTCAGACCTGCTTTTGTTGTTGGGCGGGCTCTATACGCTCAATATCATCCTGCTCAGCCTGCTGCACTTTGAACAGATCCCAACGTTGCTGGAGGTTTAGCCAGAAGTCGGCGGACATACCAAAAAAACGGGCAAGGCGCAGGGCTGTGCTGTGGGTAAGCCCCCGTTTGCCATTGACCAGCTCATTGACCCGTTGATAAGGCACGTGAATCGCCATGGCCAGCTCTTGCTGCGTTATGTTCATTGGCAGTAAAAACTCTTCCCGCAGCATTTCGCCGGGGTGAGTGGGTGCTCGATTGGTTGGAATGCGTGTCATCATCGTCTCCTAATGGTAAACCGAGACTTCAACATCAGCCGGGCCAGAATCATGGCCCGTTAAAAACACCAGTTTGCAGACCCTGAATAGCCTCACCGCTCCAGATGTGTCAACACCACCTCAATATGAGCAGCCTTAAACATCTGCCCTTTACGTTTCGACCAGTTCTGGATGCGTGCCATAACATCCTGCGAGTCCACAATACCTTCACGCCGGTTAATCCAGTGAACAGAGGTCAGGAGCTCCATACCATAGGGCGTTTCATAACCATCAATCAGCCTGGAGACTGCTTCCAGTCGTGAAAGGGCATCAGGATCAGTGCCAATATAAGCTTCGGCCTCATCAACGGCACCGGGCAGTAGCTCTATTTCCCGTTCCGGGTTCTCATCGTCGCCTATACCGGAAATAAAATGACCTTCCATTTTCTGCAGCAGGAAGCGCAGGTTAGTGGCGTAGGGACCATGGTGAAAGGCTTCATACTTCAGCTTCAGGTCTTCACCCTGTTGTTGCAGAAGATAGGCCAGCTTATGAATTTCCAGCAGGGTAAGCCGGTAATCAAACCGTTGGTAACGCTGCATCAGCAAAATTAGTAATGCCTGGGCGCGGGTCATCGCTGGCCTGCGGGTTCTGATGGGCTGATCTTCTGCTGCCGGTGCCTCTGCCGGTTGATACAGTTGCACCTCCACATCGGGCAGGGCGGCAAAGGCTGCTTTAATTCTGGGCTTTACCTCCGACCATTGCAGGCCTCCCAGCCCACAACCAAGGGGCGGGATGGCTATGCTGCGAATATCCCGGGACTGTATTTCTTCAATCAGTGCCGTCAGGCCGGATACCACATCTTCCAGCCGGGAATTGTGTCGCCAGTGCCTTTTGGTTGGAAAGTTGATAATGGTCTTATGGTTGAGCATGTCATCATACTCAAATACAAACATCTGCCCGGGCACCACCTGGTTCTGCTTGCAGGCTTTCTGGTAGGCCGCAAAGTTTTCCGGGAAGGCTTTTTTGAACTGAAGGGCGATACCTTTGCCCATATAGCCAGCGCAGTTAACTGTATTAACCAGTGCCTCAGCATCAGACTTCAGCAAATTTCCTTTTGTAAGCTTGATCATATTGTTAACTCTGGTAATACCACTGTGGCACGACCCGAACGGGGGGAGAATAGCTATCGGGGAACCGGTTAAGGGTTTCCGTGACCCTGTCTGCCATTTCATCGTTAATCACTGCGATTCCCTTGACCATCCACCAGGGTAATGATTGATGGATAAGAAACTCAGCCTGCTTCCGCCGTTTCCGGTCGTTGTCTTCCAGCGTATCGGCCCACTCGCGGTGCAATATCAAAGGCCAGTCTAGCTGATTCATCTGGGCCAGGTCATCATACCACTGGGTAAAGGCGGCAATGCCGTGGCCATCGGTAAAAACAAAGCGGGCGCCGGCATCAGCAATTTCATGAGCCCAGCAGACCAGGTAGATCAGTGGCGCCTGCCCTTCATGGTAATTCCCGACACCGCTTTTACTCAGCTTATAAAGCATGGGAGACAGCGGCCCAAGATAGAAGGGCAGATAGTCATGAACCACTCCACCCGGACCACAGGGCACCGTCTTGTGATGGCGGCGTTCCTGGATGGCAGCATCATGAATGGTCTTATATGTCAGTCCGTCTTCCGGGGCAAAGTTGGGGGCATGCAGAGCCTGCCGTTGCAGCAGCGTAGCCAGACAGTCAATATGAACCAACCGATAAAGCCGAACCGGATCAGGTGTGGTCATCCCTTACTCCTTTGATAGTGTCATCCATCACTACACTTCCACCCCCAACCGCTCAATCTCCCCATGGCACCGCTGCCAGTGTGGGTAATGTTTCTCCACCAGATGCCAGAATGCCGGATTGTGGCTCTTTTCCACCGTATGGCACAGCTCATGGACGATCACATAGTCCAGCACCGACGAGGCCAGCTCCATACAGCGAGGGTGAAACTCAAGGATATTATCATCGGAACAACTGGCCCACCGCCCTTTGAACTTGAACAGCCGGGCCGAGGCCGCCTGCAAGCCTGTGGCCCGTTGCCAGTGGCGAATGCGGGGTAGCAGTTTCTCTTTGGCTTTGCTGCGGTAGAATGTTTCCAGCGCCGGTTTCAGGGCTGTGCGGGAAATGCTGTCCCCCTGGGGCGACTGGATAAAGAAACGGCTGTTAGCAAAGCGGACCAGCGGCTTGCTCAGCTCCGCAGCGGGTTGCACTTGGCAGTACCAGGTTTTGCCCCGGTAGAGAATCCGGCTGCCGGTAACGAACATCTCTTTGCAGGGCTGGTTCACTTCTTGCAGTCGCTCCCGAATCCAGCGGGCCCGCTGGCGGATGAACTGCCGCTGCTCGGCTTCGGGAATGGCTTTGCCCCGCAACAGCACTGGTCGGCCACGCTCCACCGTGATGTAGTGCCGCTTCAGCTCCGGTTCGGCCTGAAAAATCCACTCGATGGTGGTTGTCCCGTAGTCAAACAGCGGCATTGTCTTTGGCGTCCTGTCAGTTGTTCAGCAATATATGTAGCAGTTCGGTGGCGTGCTGACGAGCCACGGTCATATCCCAACCGGCCAGGGTACGCAGCTTTTTGCGAACAGAGGTTTGCAGCGGTTTGTGAATCTCCTGCTTTTCCTTCCAGACCGGGCTGGCGATGGTCTGGCTGATCTCCTGGTCGGCAAACAGCGCCTGCGTCCACACGGCGGCGGTTTCGCCATCATCGTTCAGTTGGCTGCGCAGGTAGTCAAATACCGCCACCTCCGCCGGGGTATTGAACCCGGCCTGCTGACCACCCGCCGCTTTCTCCCGCACCTGCTGGCAGAACAGCTCCAGTTGCAGCAAAAACTCTGCCTGCTCAATGCGGTTGGCCTTTTCCTCCGCCAGCAGTTGCTCCAGCGCCTCCTGCAATTTGCCAAAGAAGCCGGGGTTCTTGCGCATACCCACGGCGATGGTGTGCTTGAGCTGGTTTTTCATCACCAACGCCTGGCTGCCTGCGGCCTTGAGCTGGCGCAGGCGCTCCATATCACCGGCATCCAGAATGGAGACCTCTCGCCCGATCAGGCTGCGAACCTCATCAGCAGCGATGTAATCGTCCAGCAGTTGTTGCAACAGGGCCGACTCCAGCTGGCTCAGTGGCCCCTGATAAGCGTCATCGGGCAGGCTTTGGCGCACCGCGTCCTTGATGGCCGCCAGCACCTGAAAGAACGGTTTGTAGCGGGCGCCCCGTTCATCGGGGAGTACGGTGTCCAGGCGGGCGTTAAACGCCTTGAAGGTCGCAAGAAAGTCATCCACCACATCCAGTCGTACGTCCGGGTCAAGGTATTGCTCTGCGTCGTTTTTGAAGGGTTCTGGCTCTTGGATCGGGTCGTGCTTTTTCGGCAGCAGGGCCAGCACCTTTTGCAGGGCCGCTTCCAGCTTGGGCAGCTCGCTGTTGATATCGGTCCAGATTTGCTCCGGTTGCACGTCGCCGCTGTAGATTTTCAGGGCATCGTCCAGATATTCCACGACCCCGTAGTAGTCAACGATGTACCCGGCATTCTTGCCCTTGCGGGTGCGGTTTACCCTGGCGATGGCCTGTAGCAGGGTGTGCTCTTTCAGGGGCTTGTCCAGGTATAGAGTGCTGACAATCGGTGCATCCCAGCCGGTCAGCAGCATATCGGAGACAATGAGCAGGCCAATATTGCAAAACCGGATGCCCTGGCCATCGGGGGCATTGCCGTCATTCTGGCTTTCATCGCCGTAGGGTTTCTTGAACAGGGTGTTGACCAACGCGGGTATCTTATCGCTGGGAACCGCCACCTGCTCTACCCCGGCACGGCATTCTGCCCGGATGCGTTCCTCGATGGTTTGCAGCGGTTTCTCCAGTTGGTATTGGCCAGCGGCTTGCTGCACCTGATCAGCCCCTGTGCGGCTTTCGGTGATATTGCCCAGGGAGATCACCACCCGACTCTCGAAGGTTTCTTGGCCATGGGCGCCCCGTTCCGCCATGATCCGGTCGAGGGTGTCTTTATAACGCACCGCCATCTCCCGACCGTTGCACACCAGCAACCCCTTGAGCCCCCGGGCTTTCACCGACGACAGAAAATGATCAACCAAATGTCGTGCGTTGGCCTCGATGCGATCACTGGCCGTGCGTCGTTTCTTCAGCAGCGTCTGTTTCAGTTTCGCCTGTCGACCTTCGTCTTCCTGCCCGAAGGTGTCGGTAAAGGCGCTGTCCAGCCGGGTATCGGTGGTCAGCTCGGTCATGCCCTCCTGGTATTTGATGGGCAGGGTGGCACCGTCGGCCACGGCTTCGTCCAGGCGGTAGGTGTCGATATAGTCCCCGGCACCGAACTCCCGCAGGGTGTCCTTGTCGTTTTTGGCAATGGGGGTGCCGGTGAAGGCGATAAATTTGGCATTGGGCAGGCTGGCCCGCATAAAGGCCGCCAGAAAGCCGTACTGACTGCGGTGCGCTTCATCCACCAACACATAAAAGTTGGGCTTGGTGGAGAGCACCAGAAAATCCACCTTTTCCCGGCTGATCTCCTGCCAGAGAGGTGGCAGTGGTGTGCCGGTGTCGTCCAGTTGGCCGAAGTTGGCGTTGCTGTCCTCGCAGATAAAATAGTAGCCACTGTCTTCTACCCGGCGGATACGGGTTTTGTGGTCGGCGCTGTCTTCTTCCGGATCGTGTTGGGCAGCTTTAATGGGTCTGCCATTGTGCTCCTGAAACTTCTGCACGTTGCTGGTGAAAATGCTGCCGTAGTCGTTGCCCAGCATCTGCTGTAACCCCGCCACCGACGGTGCCTTGAGGGGGTGCAGGCCGATATTGGTGAAGGTGTTGAAAATCTGCCGGTCCAGGTCGGTGCGGTCGGTCAATACCAGAATGCTGGGGTTATTCAGGCCAACACATTCGGCCCGCAGGTAGCGGGCCAGATACGCCATGGTCAGGGACTTGCCGCTGCCCTGGGTGTGCCAGACTACGCCGCCAGTGCCAGCACCACCAATCACGCCGTTGCTATCGGCCCTGGTGAGCCGTGCCAGCGTCTTGCGTACCGCCCGCCACTGCTGGTAACGGGGCAGCTTCTTAATAGTGCGACCGTCTTCCACTTCAAACAGCACAAACTGGCAGACCAACTCCACAAAGCGGCTCGGCTCAAACAGCGCCCACAACAGGCGATCCTGTTCGCTGGGTTCCGTGCCAAGCAGTTGTCGTACGATGGCTTCTTCGGCATCGTCCAGCCGGTAGCGAAAGTAGAAGGCTTCCGGTGTATAAATGGCACCGTAACGGGCCTGACCCCGGTTAATGGCCGCACAGACCTGGTTAAAGACAAAGTGGCGCGGGTGGCTGTGCTGGTAGGCCAGCAGTTGGTTAATGCCCTTGCCCAGTTTGATATGGCTGGCCTTGCACTCGATCATGGCCAGGGGCAGGCCGTTGATAAACAGCAGCAGGTCCGGCCGGAACTCGTCACCCTCGCTGTTACTGCCAATGTACTGATCCACCACATGGAAGCGGTTGGCCGCGGGATTGCCCTGATCGATAAAGCGGACGCTGTGGGCGCGGCCACGGGCATCCTTGAGCTGGATATTACTGCCATGAATGACCGATTCCCAGGCGTTCTGGTTCGCTTCCAGCAGGTTCTCCTGCCAGAATTTGCGCAGCTCTCGCAGGACGGTGGCGGTGGGGCTGTTGCCGCTCTCTTTTTGCAGTGTTGCCAGCCACGGGTTAAGGCGCAGCAATTGTGCTGCCAGCACATCTTCCAGAATGGGTGCCATATGGCGGTGGGCCTGCTGGCGGCCCACCTCGGCACCGCTGAGATGGGTGTAACCGAGTTTGACCAGCCAGGCGATGGCGGGTTTTTCCACGCCTTCCAGTTCCGGGTTGCCCATGGTTAGTGGTCCTGCGGGTCGGGCTGCACGCGGATTTTGCCGGTCAGGAGCTTTTGCATCAGGCCTTTTTTTAGTTGCTGGGTTTGGGCTTTTTGGGTTTGCAAGTTTTCAACCTTTTTTTCCATTAAGGAAAAAATGGCCACTATATGCCGTTGTTCTTCCAGTGGAGGAACCGGTATGACTACTTTTGCCCACTGGGAGTATTTGAACAGCATCTTTTCAATATGAACGCCAATGCTTGCGTGCAAGAAGCTCTGTAAATAGTGAGGCTGTTGAACTAACAACGATAGATATTGCAAATCAAAACCTGCAATGGCTCTGAGAGAATGATATTCGTTAGATACAATCGCACCGCTCAAATGATTGCCCACAATTCCACATGCACCGTGGACGATTTGGCGCTTAGAAATCAGGAAATCTCCAGCTTCTAAATAAAACTGGCTTTTAACCTTTATCTCACTTCCTTTTAATACGGAGCGTCTAACGACACCGCCATAACGGCGTTTGACAGTTACCAATTGATACTCTGTAACATCATCCATATTTACAGGGCGTTCGACCATTTCGAGCACACTACCAACCGGCAGTGATTTCCAACCCGCCGGTATCCGCCCCAACTCTGTTTCCTGAAACTCGGTATGCGGCTGCCACCGGCCATCAGCATCCTGGGTACCGACACCTTGGGTAAACAGCATCTGCATCAACCCCTTTTTCAGAGTTTGGGTGGTGGTGATCTGCTGGTCGATCAGGGCCAGTTTGCTATCAACGGACGACAGGATGCGGGCGATTTTTTTCTGTTCGGGGAGTGGAGGGAAGGGAATTAGAAGATTTTTTACATCACTTGAGTTAATCGCTGGGTAGTTCGAACCAACAACCAGCTTATCAATTTGCGAGCAGGTAGAATCAGAGTAGAGCAACTGATAAAGAAACTCGCCATCGCTAGCATCATTAGCCCTAATTACGGAATAGCCAGTTGATGCGATCAGCGATCCTTCGGCATTACGTATTCGGATAAAATTTTGTAGATTGGGACGGACAGTTGCTAATAGAACATCACCTGTCTTAACAACTCGCCGCGCACGGGATGGTGCTTCTGAAAATTGAAACTCCGGCAGACGTTTACTAATTTGTCCATTCTCAACATCGCTCAGAGATATGTAGCTGAAGGTGTAGTTCCCCGCAGTTTTACTGTCCAAATTATCCGAATCAATATTGGCACATTCAGTTAGCCGACGTACCTGCCAATCGTTGGGAATTGAGCCGACCGGACTGCTTGTAAATTCTTTTGGTGAAGTCATGATCATCACACTACCTCCCCGTCAGATGCAGTTGCCGCAAGCCCCAGCTCCGCCAAATAACCATCCAACTGTGCATCCACCTCTACCAACTGCCCACCGATAGCAGCCAACTGACCCAGCACCGCAGCAATATCCACCGGCACCTCCACCTCCGAAGTATCGATATACCGGGCAATATTCAGGTTGTAATCATTACCGGCAATCTCACTCATGGGCACCAGACGACAATATTTCTTCTCCTCCACACCATTATGAAAAGCAGCACTGTGTGTCTCATGAATATGGTCAATATCCTGCACCCGCAAACTGTTCTGGTTTTTGCCCTCGGCAAACTCACCGCTGGCATCAATAAAGATCACCTTGTCCTTCAGGTTGGCAGGCTTCTGCTTATTGATAACCAACACACAGGCAGGAATGCCGGTGTTATAGAACAGCGCCTCCGGCAGGCCAATTACCGCCTCAATCCGATCACCGGGCTGCTCGCTGGTGCCTTTAAGCAAGCCCTGGCGAATCTTGCCTTCCTCACCGCCACGGAACAGCACGCCGTGGGGCAGTACTACAGCCATACGACCATCGTCTTTCAGGCTGGCCAGCATATGCTGGACAAAGGCCAGGTCGGCATAGCCACGGGGCGGGATGCCGTAACCGAAGCGTCCGTAGCGGTCGTAGACCTCTTTCTTGTAGTTGGGGGCTACCTCTTTCTCTTTGCCGTCTTTGCCCACTTTGGTTTTCAGGTTGACTTCCAGGGGCGTCCACCACTGTTTGGCGGAAAACGGCGGGTTGGCAATCACCCGGTCGAATACACGCACACTGTCCTGTTCCAGGTGCAGCGGCTCCACCAGGGTATTACCCCGGCGCAGGTCGGCGTTCATATTGTGCAGGTAGAGGTTCAGCTTGCCGATGGCCCAGGTGCCCAGGTTACGCTCCTGACCATACAGCGCCACATTCGGCCGCCCCATGATCTGGCCGCCGGGCAGTTCCGCCACATGGTGGGCGCTCTCCACCAACATACCGCCACTGCCGAAGGTGGGGTCGTACACCGTGTGGCCGGGCTGCGGGTCCAGCAGCCGCACCAGCAGCTGCACCACCGGCTTGGGGGTGTAGAACTCGCCGCCTTTTTTACCGGCATCGTCGGCAAACTGTTTGATCAGGTATTCGTAGGCATCCCCCAGCATATCCGCCTTGTACAGATGCTGGTTGCCCAGGTTGTAGCGGTTGAAATGGCGCAGCAGGCGCCCCAGCAGGTCATCCCCCAGCTTGGCTTTGTCGCCAAACTGAATGGCGGTGAGCACACCTTCCAGGTAGCTGTTGCGGGCTTCGATATCGGCAAAGGCCTCGTCGATCACCTCGCCGATGTTCTCGGTGCGCTCAATGATGTAATCCCAGCGGGCATCCGGCGGCACAAAGTAGTCGCCGTCTTCTTCTTCAATCGCCATGGCCTCGGCCCGGCTGCACTCTTCATCGGCCATAATGGCGGCGACCCGTTCCTCAAACACGTCGTTCAGGCGCTTGAGGAAGATCAGGCCGAAGATGTAGTTCTTGAAGTCGGAGCTGTCGATGGAGCCGCGCATGATATTGGCGGACTCCCAGAGCCAGGATTCGAGGGTTGCGAGGGTAAGCTTCTCGAACATAAAGGTAACCGGTGGGGGGGATAAAAAATCGGGGTATGGTTGGCTGGGTTCTTTCGCTGGCTCATTGGTAGTGAGCGATCGCTAGCATAGCGTAAACGACGAAGAATGGGTATTGGTGGCTGATACCGAGCCAATAGCGAAGGTTACTGATAACAGGATTGCTAGATGAAATTTGCATTCCTTAAAAATTTGCATTCCTTAAAAATTTGCATTCCTTAAAAAGAGGGTGACTCGGCCAATAAATACCGGATCATACGCCACCACAACTTTGGCCAGTGTCGAGCTTTAAGCGAGCACGGTAAAAAGCAATGAATGAGTTTTTGCTAGTGGTAACTTACTGAAATAGCAAATAATTATAGGTAAGGGCAGGATTTGACAGGGTAGGGGAGCAATCAGGAAGTTGGCGGAGGGACAGGGATTCGAACCCTGGAAGGGCTATTAACCCTCGCCGGTTTTCAAGACCGGTGCTTTCAACCGCTCAGCCATCCCTCCGTGGGATTTTATTCTGCCGCGTGGGGTAGAAGAATAAGTACTGAAGTGGCGGAGGGACAGGGATTCGAACCCTGGAAGGGCTATTAACCCTCGCCGGTTTTCAAGACCGGTGCTTTCAACCGCTCAGCCATCCCTCCGCGACGGGGCAAATAGTACCTGAAAACTCAATCCTGTCAACGCCCTTGCTAATCGATATTTTTTTTCTATGATCCCTGCTGCGCGAAAGCGCAAACCAATGAGCGGTTTTTGCTGGAAAACTGCGGTTTTGGTGTGTGTAAGGAAATGCTAAAACTATAGCCCCAGTAAAATGCTCTGATATAATCCTTGATATTACATCTATATGAGGAATTAAAAAGATGGAACGCAAACCCATGATGACCTCTGCCGTGGGCACAGGGGTTGAGATAAACAAGGTTCTTCGTAACACCTATATGTTACTCGGTTTGACACTACTGTTCAGTGCTTTTACCGCAGGTGTTGCCATGATGATGCAAATCAGCCAGACCACTGCGCTGATTCTCTTTCTGGTAGGCTTTGGTCTGCTGTTCGTAGTCAACAGGACTGCTGATTCTGGTAAGGGACTTGTGGCTGTATTTGCTTTTACCGGTGTTCTGGGTGCTGCCCTGGGACCAATGTTGAATTACTACATTGGGCTGGCAAACGGTCCTGGCCTGATTATGCAGGCTTTGGGTGGGACTGCCGTAGTGTTTTTTGCGCTGTCGGCCTACGTCTTGACCACGCGCAAAGACTTTTCTTTCATGGGCGGCTTTCTGATGGTCGGCCTGATCGTTGCCGTAGTTGCCAGTATCGTCCTGATTTTCTTTAATGTTCCTGTGGCTAACATGGTGTTGTCAGCGGTAATCGTATTGCTGATGTCCGGTTTTATCCTGTTTGATACCAGTCGTATTATTCATGGTGGCGAGACTAACTATATCCGCGCAACGGTTGCTCTCTACCTGGATATCTACAACCTGTTTACTTCGTTGTTGAGCTTGCTTGGTGCCGGCGGCGACGATTAATTAAATAAGTTAGCTGATTTTGAACCCTGCCGGCTGGCGGGGTTTTTTTTCGTCATCAGATTGGGTTGGCAGGCTTTCTGTTACCATCAGCTACCATCAGCCATCTCTGTGCTTTTCGAGGTTCGAGGTTATTGTATGAAGTTTGCATTGGCCATATACGGTGCTCCAGCCAACAGCCAGGCTCCGCAAAGTGCATTGCATTTTGCCAGGGCACTAGTGGCCGCAGGGCATGAGATTGTCCGGCTGTTTTTTTATCAGGATGGGGTTAACACGGCAACGACTCTCGCCCAGCCGCCCCAGGATGAGTCGGACTTGCCGGCCCAATGGCAAGTTTTTATTCAGCAGCATCAGCTGGATGCCGTGGTTTGCATTGCTGCGGCGCTGCGCCGTGGAGTGGTTGACCAGGCAGAGGCGGAACGTTATCAACTGCCGGGCAGTAATTTGCGTGATGGTTTTGAGTTATCCGGGCTAGGGCAATTGGTTGATGGCGCGTTGCTGGCTGATCGGGTCGTTACCTTTGGAGCATGATATGAGTCAGTCTGTATGTGTTATCTCTACTCGTGCTCCGTACAGCGGTCAGTTGGCCAGAGAGGCTCTGGACGCTGTATTGGTTTGCGCCTCGTACGATATTCCCACCACACTGCTATTAATGGGCGACGGGGTGTTTCAGTTGCTGAAAGGGCAGGATAGCCAGCATATTCCGCGCAAAAACCTCTCAGCCATGCTACAGGCGCTGCCACTGTATGGCATCGACAGCGTTCACGTGGATGAAACCTCGTTACTGGAGCGCGGTATTGCGACTGGCCAGCTGTGCCAGGCGGTTACGGTTCTCACCCAGGACGAGTTGCCTCAGTTTATACGCCAACATTCAAGAGTTCTTAATTTCTGATGAGCATACTCCATACCGTTAATAAGCCTGGGCAGCCACTGGAGCTGTGCCTTCGTGCCCTCAGCAGCGGCGATGGCGTGCTGCTGATCGAAGATGGTGTTTATGCCCTGATGTCGCCTGACCAAAAGCTGAGTACTTTGCCGGATAACTGCGCCGTTTTTGTTCTGGGCTCAGACGCCACAGCACGCGGACTGCCTGCGTCAGCACCAGCAGAAACCATTGATTATGATCGCTTCGTCGCACTTTGTGTTGAATATGACCAGGTTCTTTCTTGGTTTTGATATTATCCAATCATATTTTTATTGCCAAAACTTACATCTGAACAATTTCAAAACAGTAACCAGCCGTGTACGCTGGACTGTACGTTACTGACGATCCATGAGGAACTTTGTTTGAAAGCACCCATTGCTCGCAAAATACCATACACAATCACTGCTCATGGTCAGAGCCGTACCGATGAATACCACTGGTTGCGCGATGAACACTGGCAGAAAATCGTAGCAGGTGATCTGGATTTTAAAAATCCAGAAATTCTCGAGTACCTCCAGGCAGAGTGTGCCTACAAAGATCACCAAATGGCGGACTATCAGCCCGTTAAAGAGAAACTCTACGGAGAAATTCTTTCCCGCATCAAGGAGGATTATCAGTCCTGGCCAGTAAAAAAAGGGGAGTTTCTCTATTACTACCGGGAAGAGCAGGGGAAAAACTATCCGATTCTCTGTCGTCGACGGGCTTGCATGTCAGCCCCGGAGACAATCTATCTGGACGTTAACCAAGAGGCCGCTGACAAAGAGCTGTATATGTTTGGCCCAGCTGTCACCAACCGGGTCAATACTTTTTTGGCTTATGGTTATAACCTGACCGGTTCCATGGAGCGCACCATTCGGGTCAGAAACCTGGAAACCGGGCGAGATTATCCCTGGAGCTTTCACAACAGTACCGGCTCCGTACTCTGGCTTGATGATGATCATCTACTAGTAGTTGAGCGTGACGAGCAGGCACGCGGCAAGCACATTTACCGGGTTAATATTCACCAGGGACCTGAGCATAAAGAGCTGCTGTTCTCCAAACCTGATGAATTTGACAGCATGTTTCTCTCTTTGGGTGAAACCACTGACCGCAAATATCTGCTGGTCTACCTCGAAAGCGGAGCCAGTCAGGTGGTCTATCTCTCGCCTCGTTCCTCTATTGATTTTCGCCTCTTTGCCCACGGCACCAACGATGTGGTTTTCCACCTGGATCACTATCAGGGTGATTTTTATATCCTGACCAACCGGAACAACGCTAATAACTTCCAATTATTCAAAACACCGGCGAACCTGTGGGATCAGCACCAGTGGCAATTGCTACAAAAAGAGAGCGAAACCATCAGCCTGAATGATATTCATTTCTACAACCACTACTTGATAATGGAGCAAAGAAATAACGACAAGGCTCTGGATGAACTGGTAGTGCAGGATATGAATACCGGGCAACGGCATGTGGTCGCCATGCCCGACGAAGCTTACGAGCTGGATTTTTCTGGCGATTGGGATCATAACGCCACCACAGTACGCCTTGATTACTCATCGCCGGTCATGCCAGCCACGGTGTTGGAACTGGATCTGGCCACAGCACAGACCCGACAGGTTTATACCCGGGAAACCCCCAACTTCGATCCGGCAAAATATGTGGTTAAACGTGAGTACGCTAAGGCCCGTGACGGCGAGCAAATTCCGATCACCATTATCCATCAAAAAGAACTGGTCTGTGACGGCAGTCATCCGGCTGTTATCTACGGTTACGGTTCCTACGGTTATGGGATGACTGCGGGCTTTTCATCCAAACTGTTCAGTTTGGTGGATCGCGGTTTTGTCTACGCTACAGCACACATTCGCGGTGGTGATGAGAAAGGGTATTCCTGGTATCTCGATGGCAAAATGCGTCACAAGATGAATACTTTTCATGATTTTATAGACACCACGGAATACCTTATACAGCAAGGCTACACAGCACAGGCACGCATCGCTATCAACGGTGGCAGCGCTGGCGGTTTGCTAATGGGAGCGGTAACTAACCAGCGCCCGGATCTGTATGGCTGTGTGGTGGCCGATGTGCCTTTCGTTGATGTCATCAACACCATCAGCGATGCTGCTTTGCCCTTAACGCCACCAGAATGGGAAGAGTGGGGCAACCCGTTAATCAGCGCCGACGATTTTCGCTATATCATGGCTTACTCGCCATATGACAATATTCGGCCCACTGACTACCCACCAATGCTGTTCAACTCCGGCATTAGCGATGAGCAGGTGACCTATTGGGAGCCAACCAAAATGGTCGCCCGGCTGCGGGCAATGAAAACGGATAACAACTTGTTGCTGCTGAATATGAATATGCACGCTGGCCATGCCGGCGCCAGTAAGCGCTATGAATGGATCGAGGAAGAAGCGTTTAATTACGCATTTATTTTGAAATGTCTGGGAATCAGACAATAACTGCTTAACCGGTCCCTGCTCCTGGCACCTGGCATTTCCGAAAAAGACCCCTGCTCACGTATGTCCTTCACGACATTCGGAGCAGGCACCAAACAGCAGAACCAAGAGCAGTACCGATCGGAACGATTAATGGCTCACTTGGCCTTCATGTTTGCAGGCGCTTTTTCAATCACTCCGCAGATCATGCGTGCACCACCGCCCCCAAGCGTTGGCATATTGGAATAGTTATCACCACCCACATGGATCATCAGAGAATGGCCTGGCAAATCAGCGAGTTTCAGACGTGGTGCCAGTACCGGCGTAGTGATTTTTCCATCTTTATTTACGTAAAGTGCTGGCAAGTCACCAAGGTGGTTATTATCTGTCCATGGATGGCCATGACTGTCGGTTTTGGCTGGATCATAATGGCCGCCGGCAGCGCCACCGAGCACTTTTTTACCCTGGTTATTGCTGGGAGCACATGAAGGGTTGGTGTGCATGTGAAATCCGTGCAGACCAGCAGCCTGCACCTTGATGCCGCTGAGATTTGGTGTAAAAACCACACCATAAGGCGTCGCGCTGACACCGATAGTACCCACAGGAGTATTGGTGTTCAAATCGGTCATATTGACTACCAGTGCCGGTTTCATGGCAGCTGGCGTCATCGGCTCACTGCCGTGATCATGTCCGCTGGCCTGGGCAACCGTTGCGCCAACAAACGACGCAGTCAGAGAAAGTGCTACCAGTAATTTTTTACCCATTATCGGATTATCCTCTTGTAAGTAAGGTGAATTCCTGACCGTATAAAGCACAAAACGGCAGGCTCGAACCTGTGAGATTCACATAAATTAGTTCAAAAACCTGATCGAAGATGGAATATATTGTGCCCAGCACGGCGAATATATTCGCAGAAGTACTGTTGACATCCTCCCACCACCAAGCCTAACGGCTATGGTGGGGGGATTCCCGTTAGTCACCTAACAGGCTTCCTGTTTCAACACGCCTTCCCTGGATGGCAAAGTCTAAGACCGTGCCATCCCCGTTCCGGTCGCTCCACAGGCTAACACCGCCAGCCCGGCGGCTTTGATATTTATGGCTGCATTAATGTCCCTGTCGTGTTTAACGTTGCACTCAGGGCAACGCCAATGACGGATAGACAACGGCAGACGTTCATGAACAAACCCACAGCCTGAGCACCGTTTGGAACTGGGGAAGAATCGGTCGATTTTAACCAGAGTACGACCAGTCCACTCGGACTTGTACTCCAGTTGTCTGACAAACTCACTCCAGTTGGCATCGGCGATATGCTTGGCCAGCTTTGGATTTCTGATCATTCCTTTCACGGTCAATGACTCGACACACACAACTTGGTTCTCGTTAATCAGTGTGCGGGATGCCTTGTGGGTGGCATCCATTCTGCAATCGGCTATCTTGGCATGGATACGAGCAACCTTCAGTCTGGCTTTGGCTCGGTTCCTGCTTCCTTTCTTCTTTTTGGCTAACTGTTTTTGGTAGTAAGCCAGTTTGGATTGATAGCGCAGAGTATGACGGGGATTGCCGGATTTCTTGCCGTCGGACGTGATGAATAGATCGGTTAAACCTAAATCAATGCCAACCGTTTTATTGCTGATCGGCATTGGTTTAGCTTCAAACTCGCAAAGCATAGAGACAAAGTACCTTCCAGCACAGTCTTTGCTGATAGTGATACTGGATGGCTCAGAAGATAGTGGCTGACTCCAACGGATGTTCAGAGGCTCTTTGCTTTTGGCAATGAACAGTTGTCCGTCTTTGAATTTGAAAGCAGCTTTGGTTAGACGAATGCTCTGTCTGGCATTGCGCTTTTTGAACTTGGGATACTTTGCCCTGCCAGCCCAGAAGTTTTTGAAAGCTTCCTGTTGATGACGCAGTGTTTGCTGCAACGGGACAGAAGATACATCGTTCAACCACTGTAGTTCAGGGTCTTTTTTCAGGTCAGTAAGCTGCCTGGATGCGTCGGTATAGTTGATGCTGTTGCCATTCTTGTAGTACTCATCGGTACGCCAGCGCAGAATCTGGTTGTAAACAAAACGAGTACAGCCAAACGTCTGGGCAAGAAGGGTTTCCTGCTCAGGCGTTGGGTAGAATCGGTATTTGTAGGCACGCTTCGTTTTCATGTCTACCAAAGTACTATGTTTTCGGTAAGCCGCAACATGGAATAGCCATTACTTCGGAATCAGCCACCAACCCCAGCCTTATCAGGCTGGTCGCTATCCATCTCCACCCAAACCGGCAAAGGTCGCTTTGCTCCTTTATGCCCTTCGGGTGCAATCAAGCTATGGGCGGAGTATTCCGCGAGATTCGATAAAGACGACAGGAACTTTAATCTGTTTTTTTGGTCGATATAACAATGCTGACAACGATATGGATGGGCTTGTTTGTACTGGATTAGTCAGTATCTGCCATGTCGGCTGAGGACAAGCGTTTTAGACAATCCATGGTTTACACATTTTTTTCAGGCATATATCGGTTGTCGACGAGTAAAAAAGTATTCAGCCAAAGAGGGGTTTTTGTTTATGCTCGTGCCACGGGATTTTCCACCACCACCACGACTGGATGCCGAGTATTTTGCTGACGGCAAAACGTTAAAGACGCTGATTTCCACCGGTAAATATGGCAGATCAATCCATAAACTGGCCAATGATCCCACCAGATATCTGACAGTAGTCGTTCACAGCGGCTGCCCCGATGGCAGCTGGGCAGGCACAGTTACTTTCACATCGCTGCCGCAACGGGATATTCGTCAACTATTGCAAAGCTATCCCATGAAATCACCGGAAATCGAAGTCAAATTGCTCCAACAGCACGAAGCTATGGGGGAAAACGCCACTATTATGACCGCTGACATCATGTTTGATGTGGCCACGGTTCTTGAAGCGCTGAAAAAAGATGAAAACACCCGCTTGATACTGACCGATCATCACGGTGGTACAGGGAAAAAATTCCATGAGGACTATGCTGCACTTGATCGTGGCGATAGGGCATTTATTGATGAGGCCATTGACTGCGGACGTCTGGTGGTTAACGTTGATACTACGCAATCCGGTGCCTCACATATTTTCAACTTGTTAAACAAGGAAAAGAGTACCGAGCAGCTGAAAACGCTGTTTGATTGTCAATCGGATACCGCGCTGGCATCTTATCGTCAGTTTATGAAGTCGTACGACTTAACAACAATGCAACCAGGAGCAGTCCAGGAGCTAACCCGGTTTGCTCTTGAACAGACGAAGTTTGATCGGGAAAGTCAGACCATTTTAAATAACTGCCTGGTTGGTCTTGAAAATGATTTTATCAAGGACAACCTGGTACATTATTTGTTGTGTTATCTCAGTGATGCTGCCTTCAATGCCCGGTTTCATTACGCCCCACCGGACAGCGATGAAGCCACAGTAGTCGCTCCATCCTTTTATGACCTTAATGATCCATCCTATCCTGGGGGCAGAAACGACCCCAATCATAAGGTATTGATGAAGGTTCCTGGAAAAACGCTAGCCTTTGTCGCTGATGTTTTTGAGCCTTGCAAAGATTTCAACAAAGCACTGAAAAAGATCAACCCTCAGGAATTTATCATCCAAGTTAAGGAAGCCAGTAAAGTATTAAGCCAGGGGCAGCCAGTGACTTTTGCCGGCGAGCATTTTTTTGCTGCCAATACTACCACTCGGCGTGGCCGGTTTATGCAGGCATTGGTCAGTGACGAACTGAAAAAACACCCCGGCTGTCAATACGCTGTATTATTTGGCAACAAGTTTAATGTCTCTTTAACCAGGGCAATGGATGCAACAATTGATCTGACCGAAACCGTAAAACAGTGGTTAGACAAAAATCTCACTCAATCCGGGGGTGGTCATCCGGAGGCTGTCGGCATGCAAATGGTCGGGGTAGGGCAGTATGCAGCTCTGCTTCAACACTGTCATGAAGCCGGTATACCGCTGGGTGAAGAACAGTTTGAGTCAATCGTACTGATCCCCAAAAAAGACGCGAGTTCTGGCTGAGGTCATTCGGGTGCCATAACAGAAGCACCACCATTATCCCCGTGAAAACGGGGATAGCAGTGTGGCCAGGATGATAATGTCACACCACAGTCCAGTCACACCATAGTCACACCATATGTCGTAAAAACAAAAAGCACGTCATACCTAAAACTACCGTCAACAAGGTGCTTCGGGTAACTATTGCGACTACCACTACAACGACACTGGCCACCAAATAGTGGTTATCCGTGCCCAGGCTGATTTGTTCGTCTCGAATAAACACAATTGGTGCCGCAATAGCAGTCAACACCGCTGGAGCCGAGAATCTGAGAATCTGTTGTACATTGTCGCTTAGTTTCAATGGCAGCCAAGGCTCCATTAATAGAAAACGGCTGGCAAACACCAGCACCGCTACGCAGAGCAGGGTAATCCACGTCACCATTAGCGCTCTCTCTGGTCGTTTATCCGGGTGCAGGCAAAGCCGGCAAGCATGGCTAGCGGCACACAGATTAGCAAACCAGCCTGCAATTGCATAAGCTCACAAACCACCGAACCAGCCACTGCCGTCAATACGCAGACCAGCAAGGATGTATTTTTAATACTCGGGATGACCAGGGCAATAAATGTTGCAGCAATGGCAAAATCCAAACCCAAGGCATCGAGATTATCAATGTTTTTACCAGCGACAATACCGGCCAGCGTGGCCAGATTCCAGCCCAGATAAAAGCACAGTCCGCCACCGAGGGCATACCAGCGGTCAAAACGCTTAAGTTGCCCCGGATGGGCAATAGCGAACAGCTCATCAGTGAGCAGAAAACCCAAGGCCATACGCCACCTCAGCGGCAGAGGACTGATGTTGTCACGCATGACCATGGAGTAGAGAAAGTGACGGGAAGTGATCAACAGGGCAGAAACAAGAATACTGCCAAGACCGACACCAGCCTGAATCATCCCCATGATGGCCAGCTGTACTGCCCCGGCAAAAACAATGCCTGACAGCGCCTGGCTTTGTGCCGGATCAAAACCGGCTTCAATGGCCAAAGAACCGGTCAAAACTCCCCACGGCAATACAGCAACCGTCAATGGGATAACGGCGGCCGCACCTCCAAGAAAAGAACGCAGCTTATGCTGCCAGTTCAAATAATCGACAGCTTCATTTATGGGCATGGCAGTACCCCGGCTTCTGGCTTACCAGCCACCAAACTGGTCGCAGCGTTGTGCTTCAATCAACCGGTCCAGTCAGAAATGACCAAAACGCCTCCAGCCCACGCGGTGGAATTTCAGGAGGATGGTTCACTGACCAGTGATTCCGTTCAAACAGATCCACTGTCGCTTGAATCTCTGACACTGGTAGCTGCGAAACCAGCTCGTTAAGCTGATCCACAGTTTCCGGGCGACGTACCAAGTGCCCGAGTTTCTGACAGTACTGCTGCCAATGAAAGTAGACCAGAAGGTGTAATGAACGTTCCTGCACGAAAGCGTAATTCATTTCCAGCGGTTTTGTATCGGCGCCATAGCTTAGTAGCAGGACTATTTTGTCAACGTTCTCGGCCCGTTGCAGCACATGCTCTATATGCATATGACCTGTGGGCATTGGCTGAATATTGCAGCTATTCGGATCGGCGCCGTGTCGCAACAGGGTCAGCAAGGTTTTCACTGAGCCGTAGGTAGCTGCGGTGACCACCGGGGCAATAATATTATCGTCGCAAGAATTGAGTGAATGTCCTTGCTGTATCAGTTTTACGATACAGTCATCCCGTCCAGCCAGAATGTGGCCTTCCATATCTTCATCTTCTTCGATTTGTGGGTGACAACGCCGGTCTTCATTGGCTGCCCTGGCGAACACATCCGCTGTTTTTTCTGATAGTAAGGCACGATTTAAGTGAGTTACTTGTCGACTGGTGAGCACTGTCCCATGAGAGAAACCTTCGCGGCAGCTGTTGCGAGATTGACGTCGGCCCACTGCCAGTTGATACCTGGTTTTTCCTTGCGGCGCCAAATCAACAAATCCCGAAGCGTCAAGCGACGATTTTGAATTGGTAATCTGCATATTGGAACCAATCAGCTGGTTTGTATTCACGGCCAAGGCATCTATTTTAGTAAAGGATTAAGGGTTATTGAGAGGAAATAGCAGAATTATGCCGGCTTTGCTGTCCACCTTGTTGGTATTGTTAACCATGATCTCACCAGTATTGGCTGCTGATATGACGACCAACGCGATAAAAAGCACGGATGACACCAGGTTATCAGTGATCAAGAGTTCATTTATTGTGCCACCCGATGAGATGCCTACGCCATCGTGTCATGCGGCAACACTGGTCGAAACGATGTCTGGTGAACTGATGGCAGCCTGGTTTGGTGGCAGTCAGGAAGGCGCGCAAGATGTCCGTATCTGGGGGGCGCATTATCGGGACGGCCAATGGCAGCCGCCAGCCCAACTGACCCACTCCCTGCCAGACAACAATACTGATGCACAGTGGAATCCCGTACTGTTTAATCAGAATGACTTACTCTATCTGTACTTCAAAGCGGGCAAGTCACCACGCTTGTGGCAAGGCTATTATCAGCTATCACCGGATCAGGGCTGCAGTTGGTCAGAACCTCAGGCTCAGCCATCAGGTTTTCTCGGTCCCATTCGCAATAAGCCGCTGATTCTGGCCGACGAGCGTACTCTTCATCCTTCCAGTACTGAGCACCAGGGATGGCATGCGCACATTGAAGTGCATGATCAGCAAGAAATGACTCAGGCCGCGATCGCTGACCCGCTGCGTCTTGGTGCCATCCAGCCAGCATTACTGCACCATTGCAACGGCGTTATCCAAGCGCTGTGTCGCACTCGTTCGGGTATCATCGCGCAATCATTTTCCCGTGATCGTGGCGATAGCTGGTCAGAATTAGAAGTCACATCACTACCCAATCCCAACTCCGCCATCGATGCTATTACCTTGCAAAACGGCCAACACCTGTTGGTTTACAACCCTGTAGTGGCTGGTCGTTCTCCTCTTGTTGTAGCACTGAGCGATGACGGGAGAACATGGCATCACCAGCTGACTCTGGAAGATGGCGAAGGTGAATTTTCTTATCCAGCCGTGATCGAAGGAGAGAACGGCACTATTCATATCGCCTACACTTGGCAGCGCAGGGCAATTCGCCATGTGGAGCTCAGAGCGCGCAATTAATGACAAGTTGGACAATGACAAGTTGGGCGCTAACAAAACGACATTGTTCGTGTAGCCTCTGGAGCACAAGCCGGCTGCGGCGACCTGTACTTGAACTACTACATTGGCGTAGCTGCGCCCATAGCCAAGACTAAAAATTAAGTGATTATGAATATATCCTCTACATTAGGCAGTTTTGTTGATGATCTACGAGCGGCTCTGCCAACTGACAATAACCAATCACCCACTCATGGACAATTTGTCAACCAGAGCGTTGTGCCAATAACTCAGAATTCATTGATTCCGACAAGAAAAAACGCACCGCTGTTTAAATTTTTACAACAACGCAGTATCAATGGCTGTAAATGGGGGCACGGAATCGATTGTCTGCACTTTTTCGCAGACTTGGCAAGACGGCAGCTGTTATCACCTGGGGAACTTGAAGTGCTAGCTCGGGCCGTAGCTACCGGAGAGTGTATTATTGAGCCAGCGCTGTGCCGTTCATCTCAGGGAATTGATGCACTGCGGGTGCTAGCGGCATTTTTAATATTCCTGGATAAATTTCCGAAATTAAAGCAGGAATTGGATGATTTTATTACCAGGGATCCCACGACTGACGATATTTTATCTCTCCTTATGATGAGTGATGGTTATCAAATAAATGATTTGAGGCAGTTGCAAAGTGAGCTGAAGGCAGTCCTGAAAAAATACAATGCATTTATTGATCGAAAGCACAAGAATTTAGAAAGTGATGCTTATGGAGTTTCGGTCACGATGAATCCAGACAGGAATAAACCGAATGCTGAAACTGGAGAAGGCATAAATCGTCATTTATCAAGTCGCTACGATGAGATAATCCGCAGTCACTTTAAGCATTTGCTGGAGAGGAACGTCAAAGATGTATATCAATTTACGTGCTCTTTTCCATTAAAAGATGGTTTGAAGGCTAAAAAACATCATATGGAATTGCGTGACAGGCTAATTCAGTTAATTGATCGCATCGGTCATGGACTTTGTTGTGCTGATAAATTGAATGGACGAATTGACCACCTATCCATACATAAAGCGTTGGTTTTTAATTCACGTTTCAGTGATTATATTATTTCTCGGGGATATATGCGTCGGCAACATCAAAATGACACTTACTGGATTTTCAGGCAATTGAGCGATCTGTCTAATCGCCGATTTTTACATAATAAAGTATACATCGACACTACTATGTGTATAAATGTTGATCGTGAAATTGCATACAGTACTGATTTCTCTCCCCTGAATATAGCGAAAAAAAGACCCAGGCATTTATGGGTAAACTACCATGGCATTTTTCTTCAGTTTGAGTTGGACAATGATCCAATGTTTGCCCAGAGCTTTCAATCCATGACTTGTCCTGACAATCCGGAACAATATGCCACTTCAGAAGTGCGCCGTTTTTTTGAGCACTCAATGGAACTCAGAGGGGTGGCCAGTTATGCATGGATCATCGATCTGTACGTTGCACTGCATAAATGGCTGAATGAACCAGAGGTTGAGGCTAATCAGGCAAGTGCTATCACTTTTCTGGACAAAATGTGGGATTGCGAATATAGCATGCTGGATGATTTCCAATGGCTGATCTCAGTAATTGCCAGAAGTGGCCTACGACCATATGCAGGTCAAGATTATTCTGCAGGTGTTTTATTATTATGCCCTAACTACAGCAAATGTAATTTCTTCGCTAAAGTGAGTCGTAGCTATAATTTCTGTGATGCCATTAGCATTCGTCAACTTCAGGGCAGGTTTATGAATCTATTGCAAGATCATAAAAGACATCAGAAGTGTACCGTCGCTCAAGCTATTCAGCCGGAAGAACTGTGGTGTGAAAGAAACCACAACTCTCAGACAAACTCTGGAAAATAACTCCAAATTGACATCCCGTGCCAGCTAGTTTGCGAAGGGATTGCCATTAGTCACCCAACAGGCTTCCTGTTGCAACATATCTTCTCTGGGGGGCAAAGTCTAAGATCCTGTCATCCCCGTTCCGTCGCGCCACAGGTTAACACCGCCAAGTCAGCGATTTTGATAGTAATGGCTGCATTGATACATGTATCCGGCGAGCATTTCGGCCAGACGGTCGGCCAGGGCTTTTACCTTGCAGATTTGCCCGATCTCACTCTGACCACCGGTTCTCATAGGCTGTGATGTTAGTTGGCATGGGCTGTGATGTTACATGCCGGTGGACAGTATTCAGATATTCCTGGACAGTTTCTCTTTCTGCATTTCGGCGATTGGTTTCGAGGTTGTAAACCAGGCTGGCCACGCCACCGCACACAGCCGGAGGGGCGAGAGAAGCAGCGTTGCAGGGCGTGAGTCCCCCAAGAAGAAAGGGCGTCCCGATAATCGTACCGACGGCCATACCAAGAAAACAACATCCAGCGGACGGCATAATTTTTTTAGCTTTGGGCAGTAGTGCATTCTCCAGATTTGGGGGTGCTGGTAACGGCTGTGTTGTGTTCGGTAAGCCATGCATGAGGTCATATTCCTGGTTGCTTAATGACGGCACTGGCTTATTTGGTTAGGCCAGAACCCATCCTGCTTGGTCATTAGCTTTGCAGAAAAGTTCCGTTAATACCTTTGCTGCATTTCCGGCCAATATTCCTCGTTGGCATTTTGCACAATGACACGACAGTGTTCACAGTCCTTGACTTAACTGCCAGCCATTTAAGAAGTCGCAGATATCATGGTGCTCTTTCTGTTCTACTTTTGCGATAACACAAGCCTGTTCAATAATTTCCGGAATATTGCGATTATTCTTGTTTTTCCAGCTGGTCAAAATGGTGGCCACAATGTCTGAATTGGCACATGCCGCCAGATAGATAAATCGCGCTGGATTATGTAATGATTCAACAATATCAACGTTACTCGCAATCAATTCTGTGACCACATCATGGGCACCGACTTGCACCGCATCGTAGAGACATTGGCTCAGTTGAGCCGCTATCCCATCAATTTGCTGTAGTGTTCTGATTATCCCGATTTCTTTTGTCGCAACTGCTTTATTGATAACGCGCATAATCAATTGGTGGTCTTTACCAGCGCATTGCCAAATCATTGCCACCTGGTCTGTATGGTTGGCCAGGGCCTGTTTGTAGATTGCATCATCGATAAGATGTATTGCCTCATTGTCGTTCCGCATAATGCCGGCATCGACAAAATATTGCAGGTACTGTGCATTTCCTGCTAAAAGGGCAATATTCAAACTTGGTGCAGCGCGTACCCCAAGGTTCCAGAGCAAGCGAACCAACTCGCTGTCTCCTGATTTGACTACGTCGTAGAGCAGTGTGTGTTTCTCGTTCAGTACTGCACAGTCAACGGATACGTTGTTGGTCAGCAACAGCCTGAGCATGTCCCAGTTTTGTGCCTGAATAGATTGCAAAACGGCGTCCGTGACAGCGCCTATGGCTTCGGGGGGAACGGCTTGGCGGTTCGGATCAAACCAGCTGGTGAGTATCCCTTTGACCATCTCAGGATATTGGGAGCGTACGGCAATGCTGAGAATTGTCTCTCCACTGTCGTCAGTAACAGTAAAGTCTGCTCCGGCTCGGATGAAAGATTGAATAATAGCTTCATTGGTCTGAAACAGCATTTCGTGGTATTTCGCCACTTGATCGCATTCAGCAATACGGCTCTCAATGGTATTGGACTGCCAGGTTTGCTCCAGGAGTTCCTCATCATCAGTATCCATGCGCCTGGCTAACTCTTCGTCCTTATGAAAACGATCCCTCAGCGCCCGGAGCCTATGGTCGTATGCGATTTTCAACTTGGCCAGGGCACTATTCCTGGCTTTCAAGGATGACAGCAGGATATTACCAATGTTCACGATACCTGTGCGCTGATCGATATCGACAAGAGCGGTAAAAATGACCGGGTTACTGTCGGCAAGGGACCTGCCAATCAGTCCTTCGAGCAGCTCGCTAATTCCTTCTCGATTGTTAGCTTGGGCAAATGCGCTCAACATGATATTGAATGCCTCAGTTTCCCGAGCCGTTGCCGCCTGATAGATGCCGTCGCTAAGGCCGTTACAATACCGAATCATGGTGGCTGCCATCGTGGCGTTATTTCTGACTGTCGCCATCAGCAACAAGGGATCGAGTGATGAACTATCCAGGCGCACCCCGGCCTTGAGAAAGGCAGCGGTCAACTGGTGATCGTTGTCGTCAAAGGCTTGCAGAAAAGCAATACTGGCGCTGACAGCACGGCAGCTTTTGGCCATTGTTTTGATGGCACCAATATTGTTATTCCTGGCAGTACGCACCAGTAGTTGACGGAAATCAGCTCCACTCATATCAGCCATGCCAATCAGATGGCCGAGGGTATCGTTGTCCTGCCGTTCGATAGCGGCACTGATCGCCGAGTTGATATCATCACTGCCGTCCGCCTGCACCAGTGCTTCTACCACCGGTTTATTTCCCAGGCTAGCAGCAATGGATAGTGCACTGGCGCCATTATTTGTTACTTGGTGCAGCGCTGCGCCGTGGTCAAGGAGTAATTTAACCAATGCCGGATCACCCTTGCTTGTTGCAATATGCAGCAAATTCCAGCCATCGCTCCTGACAAGGTTGGGGTCCGCGCCAAGCTGTAATAGCTGGGTCAGTGTATCCAGATCATTATTGTTTATCAGGTTTATTAGTACTTGGCCTACGTCGTCTGATCGGCGTACCTGCATAAAACGGGCCAGGACCTGTTTACCGTTGCTCTTATCGCTGATGGCCTTTTGCAATACGCGGGTCATGTCGCAGATATTTTGCTCCCTGTTGTCACAGGCAGTGAGTAAGTACAACAGCGTTTGGTCGTCTGCCGACAAGGCGGCCTGATAGATCGTTGTCGATCGATATTGAGCATCGCTGGCACAATGGGCAAAAATGACCTTGACCACATTACGATGACCCTCACTGGCGGCAATAAGCAATGGCGTTGGGTTGCCATCATCAGGATTGACGCCAGCCTGAAGCAGGCAGTTCACCAGTGCGGTATCGCCCCGTTTGGCAGCCTCTCGCAAATGAACCGCCAAGTCTGTATCAAGGGAGTCAAGCAATCTGGCGAATTGTGTCTCATCTCCCCAGTCAGCGACCCGGGAGAGTGCCTCGTGGACATCAACACCGGCACTGAGAATTGTTCTGATGGCGGCACTGCCGGCATCACACTGGAGCGCTTTGAGCAAAACATGTCGCAGCCGCACGCCACCACGAGTAAGCAGATTCAAGGCTGGCAGATCCTTTTGCATGGCGGCATAGAGGGCAGCATTTTTGACAGGGTTGCCATTCCCAACGCTGGTATCGCTGTTGATCAGTCTGCCAAGCAACTCACCTTTGCCTTTGCTGGCGACTTGATAGAAGACATTATCCGGGTTGACGCCGGCCTTAATCAGTTCACACAGGGCGGACAGATTGTCGCTCTCTACAGCGTTGCTTATTGCGCCGTTGGCATTGGCACCAGCCTCGAGCAACCGGGTCAGTAGCATTTGGTTTCTACTCATGGCTGCCAGATACATTCTGTTAGCCAACAATCCGGCAGTTGTTCCACTCTCTTCCAATTGGGCAGCATTCACCAGTGCTTGCAAAACCCGAGTATTATCATCGCGAATGGCCAGGGATAAAGACTCAAAAAAACCAGTACGATTTGCCCTGGCCAGAATGACGACCAGTTCAAGGTAGCCGTTGTCGGCGGCGACAAACAACATGGGGAGTTTGCTCTTGTAGCGGACGCTGTATATCGGCTCGTGCGCTATACCCGGATAGTCATTGACAATAGCACTGACGAGCTCTGAGTCACCGGTAAGACAGGCCTGCATGGGGAACGATTCAACACAGGCGCTCTGGTTGCCAGTAGGCGGATGACGAAACCGAAGATAATTACGGGTAGCGTTCATTTCCGTGGGGTCGCCCATTTCCCGCCTTACCAATTCCGACAGCGTAGGAATACCTGTCCCGTTATGATCACCGTTAGCGCCGTCAGCAGGAGGAGTACCAGCCAGCTGACTCTGTAAATAATTATTAACGTCGTCCTGACAATAGCGGACATTGCTGTTTTGGTATGCGACAGTTGACAGATTGATGAGGGGAGTGGCATTTTGTCGGCAAATAATGCAACGGCGAAAATTCAGTGGCCGAGGACCAACAAAGTCTTCGGGCAGCTCACTTGATTCTCGTCGATCTTCACAGCTCTTCCAGCAGGAATCATGAATCAATACCTTGCAGCAGGCGGTGACCAATATATTTTTGACCGGTTGAGCAAACGCCTGATCAAGGCATACACCACAAGTTACATCAATGGAGCTACTAGCGTTAATCATCGGTTACCTTTTAAGCATCAAGAGCCGTGCTTTTAATTAGTGTTTTTAATGAGTGCTTGTAATTATTGTTTGTCCCTGGCAAAACGAAGGGGCATCCCGGAACCTGGTCTGTTATCAATTAAACAACATGTACCATTATTGACTGCAATACACTCACGAAGTTCAGATTCTGCACGCAACCTGAGTTTCTGATTTGCAGTCACAGCTGGTGTTGCAGTTAATTACCTCCCGGAGCCCATGAGCATTTGGTATGATGACCACCACAATTGGAGGCATTATGACCGATAGCCAAAACCCGCTAAAACCCATCCTGGAATTTCTACCTTGCCCAACACCTGAGGGCTGGATTGATGAAGCGCGACAACCCCATAATCTGCCCATTATTTTGATTGACCATGCCAACAATGAACTCAAGGCCGCCCAGAGTGCCATGACGATCATTGGCCGTTATCGCACTGGTGGTTATCGTACTGATCCTCATGACAAATCCGGAAGAAAGACTGGAGAGTCAAAAACCGGGTTTCAGCTTGCGGCGCAAGACCAACTGGACCTGCTCAATAAAATGTCCAGACTGGCCCGGGAGGAGCTGCGGCATTACGAACAGGTGCTGGCCATAATGGCACGCCGGGACATTCCTTACTTGCACTTGAGCGCAGGACGTTATGCCAGCCGACTCAGCTCGGCGATTCGCACTTTTGAACCGGGCAGACTGGTGGATACGTTGATTATGGGAGCGTTTATTGAAGCCCGCTCCTGTGAGCGTTTTTCTGCCCTGGCGCCGTGGCTGGACGAGGAGTTGGCCAAGTTTTATCAATCGCTGCTTAAATCAGAAAGCCGCCATTTTCAGGATTACCTGACCCTGGCTACAGCCATCAACGGCGCTCCGGTGGATGACCGGGTAGCGCTGTTTGCTGATATTGAACGGGAGGCAATTGAATCAGGTGACAGTGAATTTCGTTTTCACAGCGGCATACTTGCGGTGCAAACAGAAAACTGACAGATGCTAGTTACTGATGGGAAATTGCTGCAGTGCGATACCACTGTCGTTCAATTCAATTTCCCAGCCCTTATCAGTCCAGTCACCCAGTACATAACGTTTGCCCATACCTTGGTTCAGGGCTACGTCGTGAATGGCTGGGCGATGGGTATGCCCGTGAATCAATGTATCGACATGAAATTTTTCCATCACCTGCACCACGGCGGAGGGCGTGACATCCATGATTTCGCGTGATTTCTCCATATTTTGCTTTTCGCTCTGACGACGCAGGCGAGCACCGAGGTTTTTGCGATAGGACAGTGGTGTCAGCAGCAACAGGTTGAGCACCACAGGGTTGAGGAAAAATCGGCGACGGCGCTGATACTGCTGATCCAGGGTGCACAGGGAGTCGCCGTGCAGCAGCAGGATTTTGCGCTGGTTAAGCTCCACCAGGGTTGGGTCGCGTAGCCAGGTAATACCTGCCCGTTTGCGAAAGGATTTGCCGATGCTAAAGTCCCGGTTGCCGGGCATCAGATAGATGGGGCGACCGGTATCTGTGTACTGTCGGAGTTGACGAGCAATGTCGAACTCGAACTCACTCATGGCGTCGTCACCCACCCAGTACTCAAAAAAGTCGCCCAGAATGTACAGGGCATCCGCCTCAGTAGCGCGATTGCGGAGGTAGTGGCAAAATGCCCGGACAACAGCCGGGCACTCAGGGGTTAAATGAAGATCCGAGATAAACAGGGCTCGCATTATTATCAGGCCGTTTCCGCAGGCTCAATGATTTCAGCCGATTCAATCACCACATCGTCAGTCGGAACGTCCTGATGACCACCACGGAAAGTGGTTTTTACCCCTTTGATTTTATTTACCACATCCATGCCTTCAACCACTTTGCCAAAAACAGCGTAACCCCAGCCCTGATTGGTTTTGGCTGTGTGATTCAGGAAGTCGTTGTCTTTTACATTGATGAAAAATTGCGCTGAAGCAGAGTGCGGGTCCGCCGTTCTGGCCATGGCGATAGTGCCCGCTTCGTTTTTCAGGCCGTTGTCAGCTTCGTTTTCAATGGGTGCGTTGGTGGGCTTTTGCACCATGCCTGGTTCAAAACCGCCGCCCTGAATCATGAAACCATCAATAACCCGATGGAAAATGGTACCGTCGAAGTGACCGCTTTTCAGATACTCAAGAAAGTTGGCAACAGTTTTGGGTGCTTTTTCCGCATCCAGTTCCAGTTTGATGTCGCCATAATTGGTGTGTAATACAACCGTGATCATAATGCTACCGTCTATTAATTTAACAGCACATGAAAGGAAGCCCGTAACCGTTCGGGCAAGGTCAGCAATTTCGCGATTCTAGGTGTTTATCTCAGCCATGTAAAATCCATTCATAATGAGTTATTTTCCAGAATTGGCAGTTATGGTAGTCTCAGCGGATTATGGCGCAGGTGAAAACCCGCATTCGCCAGTAACCTTCCAAAGATGCATCCGTGACAATGACTGCTACCGAAAAAGCCAGAAATTTTCTGGAACAGATTATTGAAAAAGATCTGGCCGAAGGCCGGGTCAGTCGTATTCATACTCGTTTTCCCCCGGAACCCAACGGCTTTTTGCACGTCGGCCACGCGACGTCGATCTGCCTGAATTTCGGTCTGGCTGAAAAGTACCAGGGCGAGTGCAATCTGCGCTTTGATGACACCAATCCGGAAAAAGAAGAGCAGGTGTATGTGGATGCCATCCAGGAGGATATTCGCTGGCTGGGTTTTCAGTGGTCCGGCGAGGTGCGTTACGCCTCCAGTTATTTCGATACGTTTTATGAGTGGGCGCTGCATCTGATTCGTGCAGGCAAAGCCTATGTGGATCATCAGGATGCTGAAACCATGCGCATCAACCGGGGCGACTTTAACAAGCCCGGTATTGAGAGCCCGGATCGCAACAAAAGCGTCGAAGAGAACCTGGTCGAGTTTGAAAAGATGCGTGTCGGCGAGTACGAAGAAGGCAAGGCTTCGTTGCGTGCCAGAATCGATATGCAAAGCCCGAATATGAATATGCGTGACCCGGTGCTGTACCGGATTCGCAAGGTCCCGCACCATCAAACGGGCGACAAATGGTGCATCTACCCAAGCTACGATTTTGCCCACGGGCAGGAAGATGCCATTGAGTACATTACGCACTCCATTTGCACCCTGGAGTTTCAGGATCACCGTCCGCTCTACGAGTGGTTCCTGGATAACCTGCCGGTACCAGCCAGGCCAAAACAGTACGAATTTGCCCGCACCAACCTGAACTACACCGTCACCTCCAAGCGCAAGCTGAAAAAACTGGTGGACGAGGGCATGGTCAGTGGTTGGGATGACCCACGCATGCCCACCGTTTCAGGCATGCGTCGTCGTGGCTACACACCGGCCTCCATTCGCCGTTTCTCCGAAATGGTCGGCGTCAGCCGTTCTGACGGTACCGCTGATGTATCCATGCTGGAGCACGCCATTCGTGACGATCTGAACACCAATGCGGCCCGCGCCATGGCGGTCTTGTCGCCGCTGAAACTGGTGATTCAGAATTTGCCGGCAGATGAAGTACAGGAGATGACTGCTGCGGTTCATCCCAATCGCCCGGAGCTTGGTAACAGAACCCTGCCGTTTACCCGGGAAATCTACATCGACCGGGAAGATTTCACGGAAGACACCACACTATCGCGCAAAAAATTCAAACGCTTGGTGATTGGCGACTACGTGCGTCTGCGTAGCGCTTACGTCATTAAGGCAGAGGAAGTCATCAAAGACGACAATGGAAATATTGTTGCAGTGCACGCCTCTTATGTACCTGGCACTGTTGGGGAAGATCCACCAGAAGGCATCCGCCCGCGCGGTGTCATTCACTGGGTTTCTGCCAGTCACGCCAAGCAGGCCGAGTTGCGTATTTATGATCGCCTGTTCAGCCATCCGTCGCCAGACCGTGGTGAAGAGGACTTCCTGTGTCATGTCAATCCGGACTCCCTGAAGGTCACTCAGGCCTGGATTGAACCAGCACTGGTGCACGCATCACCGGAAGAATCCTTCCAGTTTGAACGGGAAGGCTATTTTGTTGCCGATCGTTTCGATCACTCACCAGAACACCCTGTGTTCAACCTGACCATCGGCCTCAAGGATACCTGGGCCAATAAAGTCTGAATAACGACAGGATGGATAAAGTGTTGCAGATTTATAACAGCCTGACTCGTAAAAAAGAGCCGTTTACGCCCCTGGATGGCAACCATGTGCGCATGTACGTCTGCGGTATGACAGTGTACGACTACTGTCATATTGGCCATGCGCGGACGGTAACGGCATTCGATATGGTAGCCCGTTATCTGCGTGCGCGGGGCTACGATCTCACCTATGTTCGTAATATCACCGATGTGGATGACAAGATCATCCGGCGAGCTGCGGAAAATAATGAGGATTTTTTGGCACTGACTGAACGCATGGTGGCTGCCATGCAGGAGGATTTTCGGCGCCTGGGCAACCTGCCGCCGGATCAGGAGCCAAAGGCCACCGAGTTTATACCGCACATGGTGACCATGATCGAGCGCCTGATCGACAAGGGTTATGCCTATGCGCCGGGTAATGGTGATGTCTATTACCGCGTACACCGCTTTGCTGATTACGGCAGCCTCTCCGGCAAGGTGTTGGCGGAATTGGAGGCCGGCGCCCGCATTGAGGTAGAGGAGCAGAAGGAAGATCCGCTGGACTTTGTGCTGTGGAAAGCCGTTAAACCTGGCGAACCAAGCTGGCCTTCACCCTGGGGTGAGGGTCGCCCAGGCTGGCACATTGAGTGCTCGGCCATGGGCAAAACCTGTCTGGGCGATACCTTTGACATTCATGGTGGCGGTTCGGATCTGATCTTCCCACACCATGAGAATGAGATTGCCCAGAGCGAAGCGTGCAATGGTGAGCACTTTGTCAATACCTGGATGCACTCCGGAGCGATCCGGGTTGATAACATCAAGATGTCCAAGAGCCTGGGCAATTTCTTCACCATTCGTGAGGTGCTGGAACAGTACGACAATGAAGTAGTGCGCTACTTTATGATCTCCAGTCACTACCGCAGCCCGATCAATTACTCCGAAGACAGCCTGAAAGAAGCGGGTGTGCGTCTTGAGCGGCTCTACACGGCGCTGAAGGGGTTGGACCTTTCCGGTGTTGTGCCGCTGGCAGGCAGCGAGTACGAGCAGCGCTTTTTCCGGGTAATGGACGACGACTTCAATACGCCTGAAGCCCTGGCGGTATTGTTTGAGCTGGTGCGCCATCTGAATACCGTACGCAGTCAGGACGAGGCTGTCGCTCTGCCGCTGGCGGCACTGTTGGTTAAACTGGGTGGCATTCTGGGCATTTTGCAACGTCGTCCAGAGTCGTTTTTGCAATCCGGTGCCGATGTTGACGAAGCCTGGATTGCATCAATGATCGAACAGCGGGTGACGGCGAAAAAGAATCGTGACTTTGCCGCCGCTGATCGCATCCGCAATGAGTTGGCGGCGCAAGGGATTATCTTGCAAGACAGCCGGGAGGGAACCACCTGGCAGATCGAGCGATAAGGCTCAGGTACGTTTTGACATCTGTGCTGGTTTCACGCTGACAACTCTGGGCTGGACGTCCTGCTGCTCACCGGGCTGGATGTTTCACTGTCAATGACAACCAACTGGACATCTTTGCCACGGATGGCAATGATGGCTTTTTTGTTGACGCGACTGCTCCTGAAACCACCAAGGCCAGTTTCGGCGACATACCTTGTCAACCCTTTTTTATCAAAAGACAGCCGGCAACGGACGGTGGTAAACGAGTGCTGCAACTCGACAATACTCAGCCCTCTTTGTGGTTTGGGAATATCAAATAAAAACTTGATATAACGATTCTTGTCCTCGAACTTGTGTACTGCTCGACAGCTAGTGTTTTTAGCCCAGAACAATACTTCGCCTTCGACGATGGTTCTACCCAGAGAATTCAAATAACCGACAATCTCTGTAAGCTCCCTGGTCAGTACGGTAACGTTGGTAGCTTTATGCCTGATGGCGGAACTCTCCACGCTAATGGGAATTTCACTGAGCTGAGCGGTCTGACCATCAAGACTCAAAAAGCTCCCAGGCGGGTGATGAAAAATATATCGACGTAGCTTCGTGAGGTTCAGTTGTAACTGCCCTTCAATGTAATACTCACGAGCCCCCCGTCTGGTTAAAAAAGAGCGATGCGCCCTGTTCAGTCGAAAACAGAACTTGATTGGTATTTGTGGGCAGTCGGGCAATGGGAAAAAGCCCAGACAGTTAGCACCATGGGGGGTGACATACAGTATTTCGCCCGTTATATGTTTGTTTTTGCGCCGCAGCAGTGATTGCACCAGCACTTCCGCAGAATCGTAATAAGTCGGCAGCGGATACGCTGGGAGAGGAGGGCATGGATGATACGGTGGACGGCGTTGATCAACAGGGTGGTGGCCCGGTGTTGTCGTCTGGTTTCTGCTCTTGAATGACGGCGGCCGAAGCGCTCGGTTGCCCTGCTCGCGGTCAACCACAGATGGATGTTGCCGTTGGCGAACTCGGGGATTGGAATCCAGTTGCAGGGACGCTAGTCTAATCTGCGTACTGGTACACGAGTAAGCCGCTTGAGTTTGTAGAGCAGGGCGTTGACGATATGATTCACGGTGTTGAACAGCAGGGCGGTGACCTGGTGTTGTCGTCCGGCTCCCACGACTGGCCAGCGGACGACGAAGCCATCTTCTATTATTCGCCTGGTTGCGACCAACCGCAGATAAGCGCTGCTGGTTGCGCGGCTCTCTTGCATGCGACTCTCTTGCATGCGACTCTCCTGAACGCGGCTCTCCTGGAGTTGCTGACAGCGGGCGTACGCACCGTTGCTGCCAGTTTACTGATGAGCGCCGCGCAGAGCGAGCCATTTGAGGATTGGCGGGGAAAGTGGGAGCGAGATTGGCGGATTGTTGCAGGGATTCTGGCCAAGGTTGCATGCCGTTAAAAGTGTAAGCCGTCCGAGTCGCTGAAAACATCGCCTTGTTACCTTCTGGGACCACCAGCGGTCAACTGTAGCCCAATTGCAGCCGGAGGCAACAGCCGATAGCAACAAGAATCTGTCCGGAGCTGTGGTTATCAGCTCCAGACATGCCGGTTTGCTGCTCAATCACAATACCATTTTGATTGGCTGTGCCTTGGCGTACACGGCCAGCCCACCGAGGGATGTTTCCCGATATTTCGCCTGCAGATCCAGACCAGTTCGGTACATGGTTTCAATGCAACTGTCCAGGGAGACCGCATGACTGCCGTCGCCACGAATGGCCAGGCGGGCAGCGGTAATGGCTTTAATGGCTGCCATGCCGTTACGTTCAATGCAAGGAATCTGCACCAGTCCGGCGATGGGATCACAGGTCATGCCCAGGTGGTGTTCCATACCGATTTCCGCAGCATTTTCCACCTGCTCCATAGACGCACCCTGAACTGCCGCCAGACCCGCTGCCGCCATGGAGCAGGCAGAGCCGACTTCAGCCTGACAGCCTGCTTCAGCGCCAGAGATGGATGCATTCATTTTAATCAGCGCACCAATAGCGGCCGCCGTGGCGAGAAAATCCCGAATACCCTGCTGATTATTGGTGGCGATGTAGCGACTGTAGTAAGCCAGTGTCGCCGGAATAACACCGGCAGCGCCGTTGGTTGGCGCAGTAACGACACGGCCACCGCAGGCATTTTCTTCGTTAACCGCCATGGCAAACAGGGTTACCCAGTCCATGATGGCAAAGTGGTCGAGCAAGCTGCTGTCGGAGTTTTCAGTCAGTTTCTGGTACAAGTCAGGTGCCCGACGCTGCAGGCCACTGACGGGCAGCGTGCCTGCCATACGCAGTCCACGCTCAATGCAGGCATTCATCACGTCCCAGATAGCATCAATTTTGCTGTTGACCAGTGCCAGATCACCGTCGTGGCGAGCCACTTCGTTGGCGATGGTCAATTGGGCAATGGTCATATTGTGTTGGTGACACAATGTCAGCAGCTCAGCAGCACTTTTGAACGGGTAGGGTACAGACTCTTCTCCGGCCGTCGCTGTAGCGCCCGCGTTTTGCATCTGGTTGAACTCGTCAGCACAGACGACAAAACCACCCCCAACCGATAGGTAAGATTTGTAGTAAACGACAATGCCATTGTTGTCTGCAGCGAAAATACGCATACCGTTGGGATGTTCCGGTAGCGTTTCACCGTTATGAAACACCAGGTGATCATCGTAATCAAAAGTTACCGGATGTTTACCGGCGAGGTTAAGCACTTTGCCGGTTTTGATGTCGGCAAAAATCTGGTCAGCTTCGTCGGGATTGATGGTGTCCGGGCGATAACCCGCCAGCCCTAACAGTGTTGCCTTGTCGGTGCCGTGACCGACGCCGGTCAGAGCCAATGAGCCATATAAACCCACACGTACCGAGGCGATGCTTGACAGGATTCCTTTTTGTTCCAGCTCATTCAGAAAACGGTGGCCTGCCCACATTGGCCCGACGGTGTGGGAACTGGATGGGCCGATGCCCGTTTTGAAGATATCAAAAATGCTGAGCATAGTTATTTTGGCTCGGTAAAAAGTTGAAAACGGCTGCTATTGCGTGATGTCTGGCGCGGTTCTGTGGGCCGTTAGGCCGTTGGTCCATCGCTGTGTGTAATCGCTGCACTATTGTGCCGTTATTTTTTGAAGGCTGATAGTACAGGAGCACCATTGGTACTCCCGGTTTGTCGCTATTTTATACGCGTTTTTATATGAGTTGTGCCATCAGATCAGCTGAGAGGTGATAAAGCCGGTAATGGCGATCAGACCCATCACAACAGTGAAGATGTCAGCCTTGCTGCGGTACTGGTGCATGGACGGTACGGTGCGCGTGGCGTAGACCGGCAGCAGGAACAGGATAACTGCGAGAATCGGCGCCACCAGGGATTCAATCATGCCCATAACGCTGACGTTGGCGTAGGCAACAGCCCAGACGGTCAATGTGATGAAGACAATAATGCCCTTGTCAACGGCTTGCAGATTCACTGGCTTGCCGGCAGCTTTGGCACGATTGACGATCAATCCCTGCAAGCCTTCGCGGGTGCCCATGTAGTGACCAAAGAAAGAAGAGGAAATAGCCACGATGGCAACCACTTGTGCCAGCCACGCAAAGATTTGGTTGTCAGTACGCTCCGCAAAGATGGACAGAATAGGCAGGTTGGCTGCTTTGGCTGCCAGCAGTTCAGCAGGCGACAGCGTCAGTACACAGCTGTAGACAAAGAACATGGTGAAACCAACCAGCATCATGGTGGTGCGCATCAGGGTTTTGCTGGTTTGGGGTTCGGCATTATCACCCAACTCTTTGCGATAGGTGCTGGCGAACGAGGAGATTGCAGGTGAGTGGTTAAAGGCAAATACCAGTACCGGGATGGTTAAAAAGACGGTTTTCAGGAAGTCGCCGGCAGAGACCGATGCTTCAAACTGAGCCGTGTTCCACTGTGGGATCAGGTAAAGCGAAGTGCCCAATAATACGGCAATCAGCGGGTAAACAATGGCGTTGGTCACTTTCAGTACGATTTTCTGTCCGGCAATCATAACGCTGACCATGGCAGCTACCAGGACAAAACTGAGGACAGCCCGGTTTGGTTGATCCATACCCAGTTGGTTCACCATCAGGGAGCTGACGGTATTAGTAATGCCGATGCCGTAGATCAGCAAAATCGGGTAAATAGAAGCGAAATAACCGAAGGTGATCAGGCTGCCTGCCTTCTGGCCAAAGTGCTCGGTAACGGTTTCAGTGATATTCGCGTCCGGGTTTTTAGACGACAGGCATAGACGATTTAGGCCCCGATGTGCCAGAAAAGTCATAGGGCCAATGAGAATGGTCATCAGAATCAGTGGCCAGATACCACCGAGCCCGGCATTAATCGGCAAAAAGAGCACACCGGCACCGATTGCTGTGCCGAACAGCGTAAGCATCCATTCGGTATCGCGTTTTGTCCAGGAGGTGTTTTTAACGACAGGAGACGTCTGAGTGATTGTTTGTGTCATTTGATGTTATCTGTTTTGGTTGAATGTAAGTTGGCGCGACTTTACAGAAAACTGACCATGAATTTATTGATGTGCATCAAGGCATGGGTTTTTTAATTGGTGTTATTGTTTTGTGTTTTCTCTGCTCTTACTTTGTTACAAAATGTGTCTGTCGAATGATCTGGGCAACGCAAGTAACGAGCAAATCAGTGTCATTTTCGTTATCTGACTGACTTTGAATGAGAGAGTTTGGCTGCGAGAGGATGCGAGGGCAGCACAGAGTGAAATCACTGAGCCGACCCAGTGGTCGACTCAGGGTTAGCGGGTTCAGTCTTGGTAGCGGTCAAACACCAGGCAAGCATTGGTGCCGCCAAAACCAAAGCTGTTGGACATAATCCGATTCAGGGTCTGTTCGCGGGCACTGCCAGTTAGGATGGGCAGGTTTACTGCGGCTTCATCCAGAGTATGGACGTTGGCGGAAGCGGCGATAAAGTTGTGCTTCATCATTAACAGGCAGTAGATCGCTTCATGAACGCCAGCGGCGCCCAGTGAGTGACCGGAGAGGGACTTAGTGGAGCTGATCAGCGGCATCTGGTCGCCGAAGACATTGATCAAGGCTTTCAGTTCAGCCACATCGCCCACCGGCGTGCTGGTGCCGTGGGTATTGATGTAATCAATCGGGCCACCGGTAGTGGCCATCGCCATACGCATGCAGCGTGCTGCGCCTTCCCCGGACGGGGCAACCATATCGTAACCATCCGAAGTAGCACCATAGCCGGTGATTTCGGCATAGATCGTCGCGCCCCGGGCTTTGGCGTGTTCCAGCTCTTCAACCACAACCATACCGCCACCGCCGGCAATGACAAAACCATCCCGGTTAGCGTCATAAGCCCTGGAGGCCTGTTCCGGAGTGTCGTTGTATTTGGTACTCAGAGCGCCCATGGCATCAAACAGACCGGTTTGGGTCCAGTGCTCTTCTTCACCGCCGCCGGCAAACACGATGTCTTGCTTGCCCAGCTGAATCTGTTCCACCGCATTACCAATACAGTGAGCACTGGTGGCGCAGGCTGAGGTAATGGAGTAGTTAACGCCCTGGATTTTGAACGGGGTGGCCAGACAAGCAGAAACTGTGCTTCCCATGGTGCGCGTAACCCGGTAAGGACCGACGCGCTTGACGCCTTTTTCCCGCATGATATCTGCGGATTCAACGATGTTCTCCGAGGAGGCGCCTCCGGAGGCGGCAATCAGGCCCGTGCGTGGGTGGGATACCTGTTCAGGCGTCAGGCCGGCATCTTCAATAGCCTGCTGCATGGCAATGTAGGCATAAGCAGCGGCGTTGCCCATGAAGCGCAGAGTCTTGCGGTCTACAAACTGTTCAAAATCGATGTTTACTGAGCCAGATACCTGGCTGCGGAAACCGTGGGCTTGATAGCTTTCGTTGAAACGAATGCCCGAGCGCCCCGCTTTGAGGCTGCTGGCCACCTCTTCCGGGGTGATTCCCAGACAGGAGGTGATGCCAATCCCTGTAACTACAACGCGTTTCATTGATGTCAACCTGAAAATAGTCTGTTTAAGTCAGAAAGAGTCCGTATTCTGGAAAAGGCCGACCCGCAGCCCTTCCGCTGTGTATATTTCTCGACCGTCCACGATGACTGTTCCGTTGGCGATGCCAAGCACCAGCTTCCGGGAGATGATGCGTTTGATGTCGATACGATAGGTTACTTTTTTGTGTGTGGGCAGAATCTGACCGGTAAATTTAACGTCGCCACTGCCCAGGGCACGTCCGCGGCCGGGATTACCCATCCAACCCAGATAGAAGCCGACTAACTGCCACATGGCATCCAGCCCGAGACAGCCAGGCATTACCGGATCGCCCAGAAAGTGACATTGGAAGAACCAGAGATCAGGATCGATATCAAGCTCGGCAATGATCTCGCCCTTACCGAAGGCTCCACCTTGCTCGGAGATGTGTACAATGCGATCGAGCATCAGCATATTGGGGGCAGGCAACTGCGCGTTTTCTGGACCAAACATTTTGCCTTGGGAGCAACGTAACAGATCTTCTTTGCTAAAGGCTGCCTGTTTGAATTCTGGATTAAACAATTGATTCATTGGTTTCCTTGTTCCTGGAAGGTGCTGCATCAGTGCTATGGTTGCGTCCGGTCGCCGATCGAGAATAATCCGATGGCCTGTTGCCATGAGCTGAAACCCATTTATGACCCTGACAGTTCGAATAAATCCACTACTATGGTTCCGGGGTGAACTATACCATTGCTTTGTGTCTGTCATAGTATCGTTCGCCAATTTGTAACAAAAAGACAACATGAGGCCAGAGATGCATAAACACTGGCCTGATTGCCCAGACACTGATGCTCAAGAGGTTGTCTGATTAACGTCAGAAACCATGCTGGCGGCCATTATCAGGGAAGCATTGTCAGGAAGTCCAGACGGGCCGAGCTGCACCTGTCAGCCAGGAAGAGGAAGATCGGTCGTCACGCTTGCCAGCCAAGCCTTGGTGAACAAAGATAATCTCCCCTGTGCAACTGCACCATTGGGTGGTTCAATAAGTCTTTGTCCAAAAGCTGTGCGCTGATCTTGCCAGCTTTGCAGTGATAATCAGGATTAACAATATGTTAGACAGCCCTGAAGGCAGCACCAATAAATACACCATCGCAGTACTCGGTGGCGGCAGTTTCGGGACAGCACTGGCTGATATCTCTGCCACCAATGGGCACCGCGTCAAGCTCTGGATGCGTGATCCTGAGCAGGCACGCAGTATCAATGAGGACCACATCAACGCCCGCTATCTGCCCGAGTTTGTCATTCACCCCGCCATCACGGCTGACTCTGATCTAACGACAGTAGTCGCCGATGCCGATATCGTCCTGATCGCTATACCCAGCCAGTCATTCCGGGAAGTGGTGCGCAAGACTGGAGCATTGCTCTGCAACAAGATTGTCATCAGCACCACCAAAGGCATTGAGCCGATCACCTTTGACCTGATGAGTGAAATTCTCAGCGAGGAACTGGATAACGCGCGCATCGGTGTGCTCAGCGGGCCCAACCTGGCGCGGGAAATTGTCGCCAAAGCTGTGACAGCCACCGTGATCGCCAGCGAAGACGAGCAGCTGTGCCAGGTGATTCAATCGGTGTTGCACTGTGATTATTTTCGCGTCTATGCCAATAGCGATGTGTACGGCGTCGAACTGGCCGGGGCACTGAAGAATATCTACGCCATCGTCTCAGGCATGGGCGCTGCGCTGGGCATGGGTGAGAACACCAAAAGTATGCTGATTACCCGCAGCCTGGCGGAGATGAGTCGTTTTGCCGTTACGCTTGGGGCCAACCCCATGACCTTTCTCGGGTTGGCCGGGGTCGGGGACTTGGTGGCGACCTGCACCTCGGATTTGAGTCGCAACTTCCGGGTTGGTTACGCCCTGGGCAAAGGCAGCTCGCTGGCGGCCGCTGAATCTCAGTTAGGGCAGGTGGCCGAAGGCATTAACACGCTCAAACAAGTAAAACAGAAAGCCGACGAGCTGGGAGTTTATATGCCACTGGTGGATGGGTTATACAGTATTATCTTTGAAGGTCATGCCATTGCCTCGCTGGTCAAGGGGATGATGCTCAGGGAACAGAAAACCGATGTTGAGTTTATGTCCAGATAACCGGACACTGTGGTCACAAAACAGGAGAAATGTTATGGATGAAAAAATGGTCAAGAATCTAAAGTCCGAGTCCCGCTGGCTACGCCTGGCCTTTATGTTGTTGTTTGCGGTGGTGGCCTATCTGGCAGCATTTGTGGTGATACTGTTGGCCATTGCCCAGGCAGTGCACGGATTTATCACTGACGACCCTAACCCGCGGTTGTTAAAACTCAGTGCCGGCGTGAACCAGTATATATTTCAGATTACCAGTTTCCTTACCTACAACTCTGACGCAAAACCCTTTCCTTTCTCCGACTGGCCCGACCAGGAACCGGGTGAAGGGCACGATGAGAATAGCCATTGATCATGAAAGTCATCATTATGCGCCACGGGCAGGCTGACTGGTCAGCGCCGTCGGACAGCGAAAGAAGCCTTACTGAGCGCGGGGTGCAGGAAGTTGGCAGCACTGTCACCCAGCTTGCCGATCAGCAAGTTGACCGCATTATCGCCAGCCCATACTTGCGCGCTCAGCAAACGGCCGGTATCGCCAGCGCGGCTCTGGGTGTTCCCGTCGAAACCCTCGATGCCCTGGAGCCTGATGGTGACAGTGCCAGTGTCATCCAGGCACTTCCGGAGTCTGGCGTGGTGTTGTTGGTCAGTCATATGCCGCTGGTCAGTGGTTTGGCTGGTTTGCTGTGTGATGGCAGCACCAGCAACGGTCCGTCGTTTCAAACGGCCATGGCATTAGCTTTGACGCTGGATATTCCCGGTACCGGTATGGCCGAAGTGACTGAGATTATAATGCCCCAGTCGTATTGAACTTGTACTTTTACTTTGCTGGCCAATGTGACGCCTCTCGCCCTGGCGCATCTGAGGACATAAAGGCGAGACTTCTGACTTCACAGGCGACAACTGGCGATAAACCGGATTTACGCCAGCCTCCATAAGCAGTAGCGGCGCTATATCTGAAAAAGCGCTGAGTGGAGGTCTACCCAATGACGGTAGTTGTCGCTATTCTATCCGACCCCTAATCAATGCGTTTTGGCCTGGCCTGCCAGTGCTTGTGGATGAACAATGCCTCTACTCAGATTCGAAAAAGTCAGCCTTGCCTATGGTGACCAGCCATTGCTGGATCACGCCGAGTTTCAGATTCGCCGTGGCGAACGGGTCTGCCTGCTAGGGCGCAACGGGGCAGGTAAATCCACCATGATGAAGCTGGTAGCCGGCAGCATTGTGTCTGACGACGGCACCTTGTGGCGTAAGCCAGGTCTGAAGGTTGGTGTCCTGAATCAGGACTTGCCCGACCAGGATGACAAAAAAGTCTACGATGTGGTCGCTTCGGGCCTTGAGGGAGTGGGCGATTTGATCAGCCGCTTTCATGCTCTGTCCATGAACATCAGCACCGATAGCGACATGAAAACGCTAGAGAAAGTCCAGCAGCAGCTCGAAGCAGTAGATGGGTGGAGCCTCAGTCAGAAGGTGGATACGGTCATCCAGAAGCTGGGACTGCCGGCAGAAAAACTGATGCAAGAGCTGTCTGGCGGCTGGCGTCGCCGGGTAGAACTGGCCCGGGCACTGGTCAGCGAGCCTGACCTGCTGCTGCTGGACGAACCAACTAACCATCTGGATATCATCGCCATTGACTGGCTGGAAACCCAGCTGAAAGACTTTGGCGGCGCTTTGCTGTTTATCACTCACGACCGTTCCTTTTTGCAGTCCCTGGCCACACGGATCATTGAGTTGGATCGGGGTCAGCTAACCAGTTGGGAGTGCGATTACAACACCTACCTGGGACGCAAGGCGCACGCCCTTGAGGTGGAAGCGGAGCAGAACGCTCTGTTCGATAAAAAACTGGCGCAGGAAGAAGCGTGGATTCGTCAGGGCATCAAGGCGCGACGTACCCGTAACGAAGGCCGGGTGCGGGATCTGAAAAAACTGCGCGAGGAGCGCCGACAGCGTCGGGAAGTGCAGGGCAATGCCGGCTTTGGCCTGGAGCAGAGCGAGGCATCGGGCAAGCTGGTGCTGGAAGTAAAGAACGTCTCGCAGTCCTTCGATCAGCAGAGCGTGATCAAAGACTTCAACCTGCGAGTCATGCGCGGTGACAAGATCGGCCTGATCGGCGCCAATGGTGCCGGGAAGTCCACACTGTTGAGCATTTTACTGGGCAATCTGAAGCCGGAACATGGCTCGGTGAAAATGGGCACAAAAATTGAGGTGGCCTATTTTGACCAGCTACGTAACCAGTTAGACCTGGAAAAGAGTGTTATTGATAACGTTGCTGAAGGGCGCGAAAGCATCACCATCAATGGTGCTAACCGGCATGTGATTGGCTATCTGGGCGATTTTCTCTTTCCACCGGGACGCTGTCGCGTGCCGGTCAAGGCGCTGTCTGGCGGTGAGCGTAACCGACTGCTGCTGGCACGGCTGTTCAGCAAACCTGCCAATCTACTGGTGATGGACGAACCGACCAATGACCTTGATGTGGAAACACTGGAGTTGCTGGAGTCGCTGCTCGTGGAGTTTACCGGCACGATCCTGCTGGTCAGCCACGACCGGGCATTTCTTGATAACGTGGTCTCCAGCACCCTGGTCTTTGAGCCAGGTGGTCAGATCAGCGAGTACGTTGGCGGTTTTGACGACTGGCTACGCCAGGGTGGGGCGATTTCAGCATTGGTGGCCGAAGCGCCTCTGACTAGAAAAGAGCCGAAAAAGGAGACTAAGGAAGCCGCACCGACAGTACCATTGGCCAAAAAGAAACTCAGCTATAAATTGCAGCGGGAGCTGGATGCGCTGCCAGATGAAATTGAAGCATTGGAAGAGGAGATGGGCACCCTGGAAGCAAAAACCGCTGAACCGGACTTTTATCAGCAAGATCAGCCTACGGTGCAGAGTGTGCTTAACCGACTTACCGAACTGAATACGTTGATCGAAGAAAAAATGGCGCGTTGGGAAGAGTTGGACAATATGTAGGAAAGTCTGGAGTTAATGACAGTGTCGGATCAGATCGTTTGAATAAGTAACGATCTGATCTGACACTGCCTCTTCACAAGAGAGGGTTACCGGTTTAAGTTTGAAGTACCACCAACAAACAAAACCAAAGGTAACCCTCAATGAACCAGAATAACCATCCTGCCATTAAACACAAGCTTGGCCTGCTGGAATTGGCGGATCAGTTGAAAAATGTATCTCGTGCCTGCAAAGTCATGGGCGTCTCCAGAGACACGTTCTACAGAGTTCAAAACGCCTTTGAGGAAGGTGGAATCGATGCGCTGCTGGCCAAATCAAAAAAGATTCCAAATCCTAAAAACCGCGTAGAACCTCACGTTGAAGAAGCGGTTTGTAAGCTGGCCCTCGATAACCCTGCTCTTGATCAAACCCGAGTCAGCAATGAGCTGCGAAAGCTCGGTATATTCGTTTCAGGAGGTGGTGTTCGCAGCATCTGGCAACGGCATAACCTTGAGACTTTCAAAAAACGCCTCAAGGCATTGGAAGCATATGCAGCCGCTAATGATGCTATCTACACGGAGTCTCAGCTGATTGCTCTTGAGAAAAAGAAAGAAACCGATATTGCCTGCGGTGAAATTGAAACCGCTCATCCAGGTTATCTTGGCTCACAAGACACCTTTTTCGTTGGGACGCTTAAGGGTGTTGGCAGGGTATACCAGCAAACCTTTGTGGACACTTACAGCAAGATTGCTCACTGCAAGCTATACACTACCAAAACACCGATTACTGCAGCTGACCTGCTAAATGACCGTGTTTTACCGTACTTTTCGGAACATGATATTCCGATGCTGAGAATACTTACCGACAGAGGCACTGAGTTCTGTGGCAAGGTTGAACACCATGATTATGAGCTTTATCTGGCAGCCAGTGATATCGAGCACACGAAAACCAAAGCGAGGCACCCACAAACCAATGGGATCTGCGAGCGCTTCCATAAAACGATTCTGAACGAGTTCTATCAGGTAACCTTCAGAAAGAAGGTCTACACTGATCTGACTGAATTACAGAAGGATCTTGATGCTTGGGTGGAATACTACAACACAGAACGGACCCATCAGGGAAAAATGTGTTGTGGAAGGACACCCTTGCAGACACTGGAATCAGGCAAAGAGATCTGTAAGGAGAAACAGATAGCCTGAATCTGATCTGACGGTACAGACGACGATGGGCCGGAAAGTGTCAGATCAGATCTTGGTTACTACAGATCGTTACTTATTCAAATTAACACCAGCCACTCACAGACAAAAAATCATCCATCTTCTGAATCTTGAAAAGGGAAACGAATAAAAGCCGGATATTCCCCTCAGTAGAAGAATACCCGGCTTGGCCCACCCCAACCCTTACTGGTAGAGAGCCTTTCGAGTCCGGTTCTGTACACATCCCCTTCATCTAGCCAAACGATATGGCAAACTCCTGCTACCCCTTCAAATTGGCCTCTTGCAAGGCGCTACCGACGGTATAGCGACGGACTACGTTGGTCAGACTATACGGTCTTGTCCTAAAAGACTGGCAACAACTATGTGTCTGAATGCCATTCAGACAATTATGTGCCTACGGCTCTTGGCTTTGGGTGTATGAAGATTATATCAATAAGCTGTGATTTTTCTGACCCCTTTTATGGGAAATCCTGCGTCAAGAAGTGCTTTCTTCAGCAGAAATGGCAGAGTTACAAGGTCGTACTGACTGTATAAATACCCACTTCCAGACAGTAAACCTTCAATATGTTCGAGCATTTGTCCCAACTCTGAAAATTTCAAGAGTCTCGAGTTCCAATGTGCTGCATCATCATTGCAGGTTTGGATATACCGATCCGCTTGCTCCAAGCCCTTAAAAGTGTACTCTGGAATGGTAACTTTGTATCCCATCTGGGAAAGCAACTTCCTTCGTTCATTTTCAGCTTTTACCTGCTGGTCAGAAAGCATACGCCGTGCTTGGATCACAAGTAAAAAATGCCCACCTCCAAGGGAATGAAGTACCCATTTTGCTACTGTGTATTTTTTCTTCTGCTTGCCAACCACAAATTCATTCTGGAAAGCAGAACGGAAGATGATAGGGGCTTCAACTTGTGTAATGTCTTCATAGATAATGGCCTTAAACTTTGCTCTTAACTCTTCTTTAACTCTAGAGCGATTATTTTCAGGCAGCTTATCCAGATCCCTGTCGAAAACCTTACTCATGTCTTGAAATGGCTTAGGATCAACATCTTTTGATTCCAGAAATGCACTCAGTTCTGGCGTCATTTCGTAGTAATAGCGTTGGGTACTGTAGATCGAGCTACTCAGTTTACGCAGACGGTGGCCATACTGTTCCAGTAAAAATTCAATTTGCTGGTACTGCGCTTTATTTTTTCCGTTTGCCCACCCACTGACCACACTTTGTTGTACACGGGCTTTTTTCGCAATCTCTGTCTGGGTCCAGCCATCTTCAAGAGCTATCCGTATCAGCTTTTTGGTTTGTCGGAATGATCTATTTTTCTCTTTGGCCTGTATCATCGGTACTGCTCCTGAAGAAATGACGTCAGGTTATTTTACTAAGCCTGACGCCACAATTTCCTACTTTTTCTTTTCAGTCTGATTAGGATTCATCTGCTTGCCGCGATTTCCCTGATTCTTGTCATAGGTTGTGTTAGTACCAGAAGTGCCTTTATTGGCATTTACCATGTCAGCTTCGTGGTTTGTTTTTTTACTCATAACAGTTACCTGCCTTTGGTTTGTGGTGCCGGAATGGCCCGGTAAATGTTAGAGATTGCAGAAAATCACGCTACTGATATATCCATGATAAAAAGCTGATAATTGCTGATATTTTGTAACTGCACATCAGTTGAAACTTATTTTTGCTCATAGAGCCCCTCTAAACCTGGCAAATCGAAAAATTCTGACGGGCTACCACCCTTAACTTCATCTCTTGAGTTGAACCTCTGTAGGCTCGTCAACAAGTAGCAAGCCTTTCTGGCTCGAGTGATCCCCACGTAATGCAGATTTTTATCCTCTTCCAAATCAACATAAACAGCTGGCGTATTCCAGCCATCTTGAGGCCTTTTGAGAGGAAATGACCACTCATAAAGGTCAAGGTGAAAGACAACATCAAACTCGAGTCCTTTGGCCTTATGTAGAGTCATAATCTGCACTTCGTCTTTGTTTACCGGGTAGAATTTTGCAAGAAGCTCCGGGTTACTCAACACAACTTCTAAAGAATCAGCAACGGCACGGGAGACAGGAACAGGAAGCATCTCTGTGGTTACTGAGTGTATTGCAGAACATAGATCTTCATCTTCACAGCTCCTGACATTTTTGATCAGTTGCCTTAGGGACGTGGACTTAGCTTTACTGGACACCTCCATCAGATTTTCTGAAATAACTCCTTCCGCGGTTAACTGTTTATCAAAGCGGTAGTGTAAAAGGTTAATGCATAACTTTGCATACTCTCCACCAATATCTGATAATGGGTCATTCTCATAGACTCGATGACGAACCGTCATGCCCTCTGCAACTTTTCTCAGACTTCTCTTTGCTCTGACCAAAATGGCAATATCTGAGTTATGATCAACATCAAACCTGCCTTTCAGACTCTCTATTGATGTCGAGATACTGCCAGCAAGGTTAATGACAGTACCTCCTCTGCTTGCACGATAAACCCTGATTTCCTCAACAGGCGCAAGTTCACAATCAGAGCTAATGACTCTTCGTGCATAGTTTGAAATGGATGGATGACAGCGATGATTTTCCAAAATGTAGAAAGTTTCAAAGTCATCTCCGTTGATGAGCTGCCGGATAAACTCTTTGTTCCCTTTACGAAAACTGTAGATCGCCTGATCCTCATCCCCTACAGCAATACCCGTTAACCCCAAAGACACCAACTTCAGGAATAATTCATGCTGGGGTAAAGATGAATCCTGATATTCGTCGATAAAAACGGTGGTGTACCTGGCTGTTATGTATCTGGCACAGGCAGTCGAATGGCTGAGGATATGACAGGCAAGAGCTCCTGCAGCATCCATAGGAATCCTACCTGAGTGATACCACTGTTGCAGAACAGGTTCGTAATTCTGGAAGTGCTCAGATCCCCAGTCCCAGCCTGCAAACTCAGCTTCTTCGGCATCACTCATTTTGAGAACAGGTTTAACTTCGCTCTCTGCTGCTCGCCCCCACAGGTGCCTTATAAAGGGGAAAATAATTTCTTTCAGACAGAAGCTATCAATAGTGCCAAAGAAACTCTGCTTGGCATCAAAGGCATTTTTCTTACACCGCTTCTTCAGTTCTTCACTGGCTTTGACGGTAAATGTAATTCCGATAACACCTTGGAATGGTTCAAGCTCCGGAAGAACTCTTCGGATTTTTTCAACTATAACTGCTGTTTTACCACTGCCAGGGCAAGCGGTGATAACCATATTGTGATCGTAATCAATGGCCGCTTGTTGTTCTTCAGTAGGGTTGAAATCAGGCATTAGCGATGCCCCCAATAACCTGATCACGACAGTAGAGCAATGGCTTTGCCAGTTCTCCTTCTGTTATGCCGCTAAGAGCATCACCATGCTTGGTCAGAAACTTTCTCATCCTTATGGCTTTTTGTTTCTGAAGATATTTCACGGCAGAAGAAATATCAGTCAGCTCTTTATTTGCGAATGTGCAAAGCTCGACAGGAAGTTCAAGAGAGAGATCGTACTCCAAGTCTTGTTTTGACAGGTATATACCCCAGGCGTTCACGCTTCCTGACACAGTACCCCAAGTGTCATCACTCACAAGGGAGTGAGATGTTGTCTCTTTAGGTCTATGGGGTAGCTTCTCAATCCCTGCAACTTCATAACAACGATTAACACCAGCAAGCTGTCTTAACTCTACTTTTTTTACCGTAATCTTTGAAACATCATTATCTGTCCGCATGGACCACGGGATACCCATGGCATTCAATATTTTGGTATACACCTCAAACTGAACACCATCCACAGCAAGAATGGATATGTTGTAAAAGTCCAGATCAATATCGAGCTTTTCTGCCAGCGTATTATAAAACAGCACCTCCGATGGACCCTCAACGAGCAGAACTGCACTGGCAAAGAAAGCTTCTGCCGGAAGAATGCTCATCCGGTAACCCATGTTATCCCAAGCGGTACTGATACAGTCTGAACAACCCTCACTGGCAGCCCGAGTTGCGCCATCTTCATTAAGCAAGCGGATAATCGAATTCGGGCTGTATTTAGCGGTTATCTGTGGGGAGTGGGATGTAATGATAGATTGGCCAGGAAGCGAGGTGTTCAGGTACTGAGCCAGTTTACGCTGTTGGTGAGGGTGAAGATGCGCTTCAGGTTCTTCTACAACATAGAAGGTTACCTGGCTGTTATGATCATGTTCGCGTTCGCTCTTACTCTTCCAAAGTGCCAGCAAAATCTGGTTATTACGCCCATCACCACCCAACATTACCTGCGAGCCGTTGGTGTTCGCTCCCAGTTCAAGTTTTTCGATGAACTGATTGACCTGGATAGCGCCGGAGTCCAGCTGAACCGTGTAATCCGCATGATGGTGAGCAAGCTCTTTCAGCTCATCGTTAACCTGACGGGTTGCATTGGCTACATAATTCAGTTGGCTCACGTCAGCATTAATCACTCCCAGTGATCTGGTGATAGCTGCAAGCTTGTCCGTATCATGCGCCTTTTCTTCATCACTCAAGCTCTCTTGCGCAAACTTCAGCAAGTGGCGTTTTTCTCTCTGGATAAACTTCTGCAAATCTCGTTGTGAGTGAACGTATTTCAGGTTGATATGCTTCAGATAGAACCGGCTCTCTATCTCTTCCAGATCATCCAATGAGTGCCCCATATAAAGTTTGAAACTCGGGCCGCCTCGCTGACCTACGTACCGGAAGAAGGTATTACCATCATCACTGATATGCCCTTTCAACACAGAGATAACAGCATCTTCCTTAACTTCTGAAAAGGCGATAGTGATCTCAAAGGTTTCAGCCTGATTGCCATCTTTATCAATATGGAAATCCAGCTCAGTTGGCTCGATATCCATATCGGAAAGGCTTTTATCCAGTAGCATGCGCAGTGCGTGCATCAGGTTGCTCTTCCCAGCATCATTACCACCTATGACTAGAGTGTTCTGGGAAAATTTGATGGTGGCATCGTTGAAATTACGGAATCCCTTCAGGATGACCTGGTCAATGTTCATCGGTCCTATTACTCGCTATTACTGACAGAAGAGTGATGGTTTGCTTGGGGTGAGGCGGCCTAATTGCCCGGCTGGTATTGGGTAAATCGATTCAGGCTTTAGCAGTCTTTCTGCTTTGGACTGCTTTTCCCTATGTATGGGATAAAACATCTAGCAGCATCCCAAATGCAATTCGGTTATCTTTTGCATATTTATTTTTGAATACCCTCCTGAGCATATCCAGTCCCAGCCTGAATAGACTTTTGGCTGATCTGTAATGCTTATTCAGTGGCAATTCGCCAGCCTCACTGTGATGTGGTGGTCAAGTAAAAATGTTGCCTTTGTCAGCGGTAAAAACCACTGTCGCTGTCTATCCCGCTCGCTATCAACTTCGCTATTGTGCTTAACGAGGTGGCCCAGCAATTCCCGGTAAAAAATGCACTAACTATTTGATAATTATAAATATTTATCAAAAAGCCTACGAAATGATGATTGATTTTCTCTATATATATCAATAGGTTAAGCCTTCAGCGGGAATTGCTAGACGTGTCCTGAGTCATTAAACCACTTCAGTCTACATAATTGCAGATTATGTCAGGTTTTTAGTAACGACAGTTTACTGCTGTTCCAGTCAGGTGTCGTTTAACTTTTGCCTACTCGTACCGCCAGCACATCGCAGGAAGCGCCGTGTAAGATACTGGTCGATGTGGAACCAAGAATCAGTGCCAACCCCTGGCGGCCGTGGCTGCCCACCACAATCAAATCAACGTCAGACTCCTCGGCAATACGGTGTACTTCCCGCTCCGGACGACCGTAGACGACGTGCTGCTCACCCTGTTTCAGATGGACTGAATCGGCTAGCCTGGCAATGCGCTCGCGGGCTTGTTCGGTAATCTCATCTTGTAAGGTGGTCAGATCCAAAGGAATGTCACTGCCATAGGCGACACTGAGTGGTTCAACCACATGCACCATGGTGAGTCTGGCTTGGTGCTTTTCCGCGATAGATTTGGCTTTTTCGAGCACTTCGTCGGCTTCATCAGACAAGTCTATGGCAACCAGAATATGCTTATAGAGGCTCATCAGTGGCTTTCCTTTGGTAATGAAAGGAAATTGTAAGGCCAATTGTTCTTTTCTTCATCGTTTTATTTGTCTTGTGTCTGGTATTTTGTGAGCATTGGTGCGCTTGTTTGCCAAGTTGCGCCGCGCCTGCCTTGACTTTGCTCAACGATTCACCCAAGGTAAGCGCAAGGTAAGCGATAGTATCAGACACCGGTATTAATCGCTGCGAACCGCCAATAACAATAACAATCAGACCATTGCCGACGACCGCGTAATTAAACGTCAATGGTTGTCTGTCTGCAAGGAGGGGTTCATGATCTACCGGGGGAAAGCGTTCAAGGTTCTGCCTTTGGCAGATGGCATCGTCGAGCTACAGTTCGATCTTGAAGGGCAGAGCGTTAATAAATTCAGTCGTGCTGCCATCGAAGACCTCTCCACAGCACTGTCCGTTATTAGTCAGGACACCAGCATCAAAGGTCTGGTGCTCACCAGCGGTAAAGACGCCTTTATCGTTGGCGCTGATATCACCGAATTTACGACCACCTTCCAACAGGACGACGACGCACTACTAGCCCAGTTGCTGTCAGTCAACAACATATTCTCCACCTTTGAAGACTTACCCATTCCCACCGTAGCCGCCATCAATGGCATTGCCCTGGGCGGCGGCTTTGAAATCTGTTTGTGTGCCGATTACCGGGTGCTTTCCACTGAAGCCAAAGTTGGCTTGCCGGAAGTAAAGCTCGGCATTTGCCCGGGCTGGGGCGGTACAGTACGCCTGCCGCGACTGATCGGCGCTGATAACGCCCTGGAGTGGATTGCCAGCGGCAAAGAGTATCGCCCGAATGCTGCCCTGAAAGTGGGCGCTATCGATGCCGTGGTGGCACCGGAACAACTCAAAACCTCGGCCCTTGACCTGCTGCGCCGCTGCATGGCTGGCGAGTTGGATTACCAGGGCAGAAAGCAGGCGAAAAAAGGCACGCTGACCTTGTCGCCCATCGAAGCCATGATGGTCTTTGAAAGCGCCTCAGCAGTGGTGAAAAAGCAGGCTGGCCCTCATCTGCCGGCTCCCGTAAGTGCCGTCAAAATTGTGCAAAGACACGCCTTTATGACGCGGGACGATGCTTTGGCGACCGAGGCCAAGGGCTTTATCAAATTGGCCAAATCGGCAGTATGCGATGCGTTAGTAGGCCTGTTCCTGAACGATCAGCAGCTAAAACGCATGGCAAAAGAGTCGGCATCGCTAGCCCGTGAAACCAACAAGGCGGCGGTGCTTGGTGCCGGTATTATGGGTGGCGGGATCGCGTATCAGTCAGCCTTGAAAGGCACCCCTGTGCTGCTGAAAGACATTAACCAGGAAGGGTTGGACCAAGGCCTTGGCGAAGCCACTAAGCTGCTCAGCAAACGGGTGACTAAAGGACGAATGGATGCCGAGAACATGGCCAATGTGTTGAATCAGATTGTACCAACACTGTCTTATGGTGATTTCGGTTCGGTGGATGTGGTGATCGAGGCAGTGGTGGAAAACCCGAAAATCAAAAAAGCGGTGCTGGCCGAGGTAGAGCGAGTAGTTTCCCCGCAGACAGTGCTGACTTCTAACACCTCAACGATTGCCATTGAGGAACTGGCTCGTGATCTGGCGCGTCCGGAACAGTTCTGTGGCATGCACTTCTTTAACCCGGTGCACGCCATGCCATTGGTGGAGGTGATTCGCGGTAGTAAAACCACCGACGAAACCATAGCAACCGTAGTCGCCTATGCGCGCAAAATGGGCAAAACGCCAGTGGTCGTTAATGACTGCCCCGGGTTTATGGTCAATCGGGTGCTGTTCCCGTACTTCGCCGGCTTTACTGTCTTACTGCGTGATGGGGCCGACTTCCAACAGATTGATAAAACGATGGAACAGTTCGGCTGGCCCATGGGACCAGCCTATCTGCTTGATGTGATCGGGATAGATACTGTTATCCATGCCGAAGGCATCATGGCCCGTGGTTATCCTGAGCGTATGAAGCGCGATTGCAAAACGGCGCTCGACGTATTGTATGAGCACCAGCGCTTTGGTCAGAAAAACGGCCTGGGCTTTTACCAATACCAACAGGACAAAAAAGGCAAACCGAAAAAAGTGGTCGATGGCACCGTTTATGATCTGCTCGGTGGCGAGCGCAAGCCACTCCCTGATGAGGAGATTATTGCTCGGATGATGGTACCACTGTGCCTGGAAACAGTACGTACCCTGGAAGACGGTATTATTGCGTCAGTGGCAGAGGCGGATATGGCGCTGATTATGGGCATTGGCTTCCCACTCTTTCGTGGGGGAGCCCTGAAATACATTGACAGTCTTGGTGTGGCAGAGTTTGTCGCCCTGGCCGATCGCTACGCCGCGATCAGCCCACTGTACGCCGTCACCGATAAGTTGCGGGCGATGGCAAAGGCAGGGCAGACGTTTTATCACTAATACACGACACCCGATCAGTAAGCCATTGTCAGAGATTTTAAGAGCGAGCAGAACATGAGCCTGAAGCCAAGAGACGCTGTGATTATTGATTTTGGACGCACTCCCATGGGGCGTTCCAAGGGTGGGATGTATCGCCACGTCCGTGCCGATACGCTGTCGGCCCAACTGATCACTGGGGTACTCAAGCGTAATCCGAACGTTGATCCGACTGAGGTGGAAGATGTGATCTGGGGCTGCGTCAACCAAACGCTGGAGCAGGGTTGGAACATCGCCCGTATGGCCGCGCTGATGACGCCTATTCCACCGACAGTGGGCGCGCAAACAGTCAGTCGGTTGTGCGGCTCCTCCATGAGCGCCCTGCACACCGCAGTGCAGGCCATCCAGAGCGATAATGGCGATGTTTTTGTGGTCGGTGGCGTTGAGCATATGGGTCATGTGGGCATGATGCATGGTGTAGACCCGAACCCGGAACTGTCCAAATACTGTGCCAAAGCCGCTGGCATGATGGGCGTAACGGCTGAGATGCTCAGTGCCATGCACGGCATTAGTCGTCAAGCTCAGGACGAGTTTGGTGCTCGCTCCCACCAACGGGCTTGGATTGCTACGGAAACAGGACAGTTTAGCGATGAGATTATCCCCATGGAGGGACACGACAAAGATGGGAATCTCTGTCTGTTTACCAGGGATGAAACCATCCGCCCGGAAACCACCGTGGAAGTTCTCGCGCAGCTCAAACCGGCTTTCAGCGCCAAAGGTACAGTCACCGCCGGCACTTCGTCGCAGATTACCGACGGTGCCTCTTGCATGATTGTTATGTCTGCCCAGCGCGCCAAAGATCTCGATCTTGAGCCAATGGCCGTGGTACGTGCCATGGCCGTGGCGGGAGTTGACCCGTCCATTATGGGTTATGGTCCGGTGCCAAGTAGCACAAAAGCACTGCACAAAATGAAGCTGACCATGGACAAGATCGACCATGTGGAGTTGAACGAAGCATTTGCTGCCCAGGCATTGCCAGTACTTAAAGACCTCAATCTGCTCGAGGTAATGGACGACAAGGTTAACCTTCATGGTGGCGCTATTGCCTTGGGCCACCCATTTGGCTGCTCTGGAACACGAATTGCCGGTACATTGCTCAACGTGATGAAACAAAACGACGGCACTTTGGGGCTGGCAACCATGTGCGTAGGATTAGGGCAGGGGATCAGCACCATCTTTGAACGGGTTTGAGTACAATGGTTTGCAGGCATCGCGAAAGCTATGCCTGCAAACCGTATCGTGACTTGACTTCTGCCCTCACCCGGTCTGGACACTTGTACCGACTTCTTCATTCAACAGCTCTGCCGAGCAGCCTCGCCTTTATGCTCTCGGATACGATAGGGCGGAGAGTGTCAGGGCGTGTCAATGCAGTACTACTGATGCGTATTCGTATGCGTATTCGTCGGCGCCACAAAGCAGCAGAGTGAAATAATTGGCTAGCTCCGCGCCTGCTATCTGCTTTTCGAAAGTATCTGCAAGGGCATTGAAAATATCTTCAGCAGAGTACTCATTGACCAGATTTATGGCGTAATCGCCCGGCATATCCGGTATGAAAGAACAGATAAGGCCGAGCACCATGTAGTTGTCACAGACAGGTACACTCTTCTTTGCGCCAGGTCTGGCGTAGAACACAAAGGAATCCATTGTCGATATATAATGACACTCAAAGTGGAATGACGTTTTCGCGTTCAACTCCCACTTTGCGGCCTCCAGGACACCACGCAAATCTTTTGTCTTTGGCTGCCTGGTAAATCGTTCACCAAGCCAACTCTCAATTTCTGGTATCGAAGCTACGACTCTGATCTCGTTGGGGTCAGTTACCTTTTCATCTTTTAGCTCATTTTTCAGCAATGACAGAATCATGTTGAATACTGCTGCTGAGTATTGAAATTCAAAGTCGTACATGCCTACTTCTCTTTAGGAATCCATCGACGAGAGCCAGATAGCCGTTTGTCCTCAGCAGCACCTGAGCGGCTAACATCACCGGTCTTGTCTGGCCCGTCGGGAGCATTAACGGAAGTATTAAATACTGGTATAAACACCGCTTTTTCTTCGAGACTCAAAAAGTCCATTGTGATGGCAGTGGCGAGGTCAGCAGGCATCCTTGTTCCGTCTGGACTAATCGAGGACTTCAGGGTGCAAAGAGAACGCTGCTTTGCTGCGTGGGCACCGAATGCAGGATACCGCCATTTGCACCCATCGCACTACGTAGATGTTTAATTGGTACGTAGTGTGTCCTAACTGCGTGAGGATTTTTAGTTGTTGATGTGCGTATGATTTATCGGAAAATACTAAATGTTCAGAGTTATGGTAGCTGTGTGGCTACCTGGAATCCGTATAATGCGTAGTCGTATAAGCCGTACAGTTGACCACTGTGAACACCTATCGGAAATAGTCATCCTTTTGCTGGGCATTCTCGCTGTACTTACGTTGTAGCTATTGTTTGTTATCCCGGGCAAAGGCACGGATTCCAGTAATTGGAACCAAACTTGCCATGGGTTGTCATTCTATCCATGAACAGAAGTGCACATCTCATCGCCCATAGGCACTCATCAACTACGCCGCATGGCTCACTTGCGGGTACCGCAAGAAAGACAGGCCGACCTACCCCTGTAACAGCCCAGCGAAAAGTGGTGCCAGCAACCTCTATTGGCATCAAGGGATTAAGGCCAGATCCTGGTCAGGACCTTCATCAAGGTTCCCTAACCAGAGAGGTAAAAAGCAGGGCAGAGGCAGAGCCTCTTCTTTCTCAGGGATTTACATTCCTCAGGAAAAAGCAGTGGGAGGCAGCTGTTAACGTGTTTCGGAATATCAATCCGCAAACGCATGAGCAGAACGAACAAAGAGTCCTTGGCCTTGCCCGAGCGCTCTATGCTCAACCCGGAAAGGCTGAAGAGGCCATGTTCTTACTGGATAAACTACCACCAGCTTCTGCCAGGAAGACAGGTGTCTTGCTGACAAAATCCAGGACTTTGCAAGCCCTGAAACGTCATGATGAGGCAGAAGAACTGCTAAAACGTATTTTCAGGCAAGAGGGAGGCAATCTGGCAAGCGACCAGCCTTGCAGGAATCATGGGGTTAATCTTACTCTGGCTCGCCATTGGCTGGCGAGAGGCGAGCTGCGCCTGACTGAACAGCTGCTGACAGCGACCTTCAGGAGAGAGGGGGGCGACCTGACGCACGACAGGCCTTGCACGAACCATGAGACGAATATTATGCTGGCCCGTTTTCTGGAGAGTGTAGAGCGGTTGGGTCAAGCTGAACGACTGATGACAGCTATTTTCAGGCAGGAGGGGGGAAAGCTGGCAAATAATCAGCCTTGCAGGAACCATGAGACGAATATCACATTTGGGCGCATCTTGCAGGCGACGGGCAAGCTTGGTCAGGCTGAACAGCTATTGAAAGCTACCTTTTTGCAAGAGGGAGGCAACCTGACAAGCGATCAGCCGTGCAGGAATCGTGAGACGACTATTACACTAGTCCGGCACTGGGAGATCATGGGCAAATTTGATCCAGCTGAACGCCTGTTGAAAGCCATATTCAAACAGGAGGGAGGTGATCTGGAAAGCGGGCAGCCTTGCATGAACCATGAAACGAATATCACATTGGCCCGTTTCCTGGAGATAGTGAGTCAATTCGATCAAGCCGAGCGGCTGCTGATAGCCACCTTCAAGAAGGAAGGTGGGAGTCTGGCACGTAACCGACCTTGCAAGAACCATGAGACAAATATTACGCTGGCCCGTCTCTGGCAGAGGATGGGAGAACTTGGCCAGGCTGAGCGGCTGTTAATAGCTACCTTTCTGCAAGAGGGGGGCAACCTGACAAGCTTCCGGCCTTGCAGGAATCATGAGACGAACCTTACGCTGGCCCATCATTGGGAGATAATGGACAAGTTCAGTCAAGCCGAACGCCTGTTGACAGCCATCTTCAAACAGGAGGGAGGTGACCTGGAAAGGGGGCAGCCTTGCAAGAATCATAGAACGAATGTCGCACTGGCTCGTTTTCTGGAAAGGACGGCCCAATTCGATCAAGCCGAACGCTTGTTGGTTGCCGTTTTCAGACAGGAGTCCGGTGACCTGACACGCGATCGGCCTTGCAGGAACCATGAGATAAATATTACGCTGAGCCGCCTATGGCAGGTGACGGGTGAGCTTGGCCACGCTGAGCAGCTGTTGCTGGCTACCTTTCGAAAAGAGGGAGGTAAACTGGCAAGCATGCAGCCATGCAGGAATCATGAGACGAATCTGACACTGGCTCATCACTGGCTGATAATGGGCAATTTCAGTCAAGCCGAACGCCTGTTGCTAGCCACCTTCAGACAGGAGGGAGGTGACTTGGAAAGCGGCCAGCCTTGCAAGAATCATGGAACGAATGTCGCGCTGGCTCGTTTTCTGGAAGTGATGGGTCAATTCGACCAAGCCGAATGCTTGTTGATAGCCGTTTTCAAGCAGGAGTCGGGTGACCTGATACGCGATCGACCTTGCAGGAACCATGAAGTGAATATCACGCTGGCCCGTCTTTGGCAGGTGATGGGTCTGTTAGATCAGGCCGAGCGTTTGGTGGGGGCTATCTTTCGGCAGGCTGGAGGTAACTTGGCAAGCGTTCAGCCGTGCAGACACCATGAAACGAATATAACTATGGCCCGTCAATGGCAGGCGATGGGCAAGTTCGGGCCGGCCGAATGCCTGCTGACAGAGATCTTCAGACAAGAGGGGGGTAACCTGGCAAGCGACCAGCCTTGCAGGAATTGTGAGACGAATCTTGCACTGGCCTGTCTCTGGCAGGCGATGGGCAAGTTTGATAAGGCAGAACGCTTGCTGGTAGCTACCTTCAAGCAGGAAATGGGGAGCCTGACAAGCAGTCAGCCTTGCCGGAGCCATGAGGTGAATCTTGCGCTGGTCTGTTTCTGGCAAGTGACGGACAAGCTCGACTCGGCCGAACACCTGTTGATAAACACCTTCGAACAGGAGAAGGGTAACCTGGCAAACAACCGGCCTTGCAGGAATCGTGTGACAAATCTTACGCTTGTTCGTCTCTGGCAACTGATGGGTAAGTTGAATCAAGTCGAGAGCTTGCTGCTGGCCATATCCAGGAAAGAAGGGGGTGACTTGGCGAGTGACCAGCCTTGCAGGCACCATGAAACGAATATCACGATGGCCCGTTTCCTGGAGATAAGAGGTGAGTTCGCTCGGGCTGAACGCTTGCTGACAGCGACCTTCAGGCAAGAGGGGGGGAGCTTGGCAAGCAATCAGCCTTGCAGGAACCATGAGACGAATATCACGCTGGCCCGTCTCTGGCAGGTGATGGGACAGCCTGAGCGAGCTGAACGCCTGTTGACAGCAACTTCCAGGCAGGAGAAGGGTGAGCCGGCAAACGATAAGCCTTGCAGAAATCATGAGACGAATCTTACGCTGGCTCATCATTGGCAGCTGATGGATAACCTTGACAAAGCCGAAGGTTTGCTGACAGCCACCTTCAGCGCGGAAGGCGGGAACTTGACTGACTGCCACCCTTGCAGGAATTATGAAACGAATATCGCGCTAGCGTTCCTCTGGGAAAGAATGGGCAAGCTTGATGAAACCACGAGCCTGCTTGGAAAATGCCTGTTTGACAACACTTCGACTGATGTCCAAAAAGGTCGTTATGCATTGACATTGAGCATTCTGCACAGCGGCACAAGTGAATTTGATGCTTACATCGGTTACGTGACTATGGATATTGACAAGGCGTTCTGTCAGTCCGTCCATAAATTCCGTATTTATTGCAGGCGTTTGGCCAATGAAGGTTTGGCAGAGAGTGCTCTTTTGGGTCAAGCCAGCAATTGTGTAGAGGAGGCTCTTAATCTTTCCCCCTATGGTGAGAAAAAGGCACAACTGTTGTCACAAAAAGCGCATATTATGCGGATGCAGAAAAAACCTGGAAGCGAGTGGAGAGCACTTTTTGACCAGGCGTCTTGTTTGGATCCGTCAAGAGCGCTTAATGAGAAAACAAAGCCCTGGCGAGAAGAAGAGCGCAAGGCGCTGAAGAAGTTGAACATGGTCAGCTGACACCTGTCCCTCAAGGTAATGCAAGTAACTACAAGCAAGCAACCACAAAAAAGCAGTGAGGTATTGAGGTGGTATTGAGGTAAAACAGGGTAGAGAATGGCCTTCCCTCGCGAGGCCACGGTTAAACAACAACTAATCGGTGTTCAGATTTTTCAGCCAATATCTGGCCAGCACGCGATAAAGTACCAGAACGGCCTTGGTGGCCTCTTCCGTCAAAGTGCAGGCGAAGACCAGGTACAAAGGCCAATGCCAGTAATTGACGGCAGCCCAGGTCAGTGGCAGTCCCACACACCACATACCGATGATGTTAATCGCCGCAGAGGCTTTGACATCCCCACCACTGCGCAAAATGCCGACGATACCGGTCAGGTTAATCACACGCAGAGTCAGACCAAAACCAGCCACCATCAACACTCGACTGGCCATTTTCAGCGTTTCACTATCCAACTCACCAAAAAGCTGGACGATCTGCTTATTGAAAATCAGTGTGATAAAGCCAATAACCAGGGCTATCGCCGGGGCTGCCAGTAAAAACAGACGGCTCTGTTTCCAGGCCTGATCAAACTCACCGGCACCAAGCTGCTTCCCGAGAATAATTGACGTGCCAATGGCAAAACCAATAAACAGTGAGATAAGTACCGACTCCACCGAAGAGATAGCACTCATCACTGCCAGTTCAGCCACTCCCATCTCGGCAAACATCAGGTTATACAGCACCAGGCCAAATGCCCAGAGACCATCTTGCAGCAGCATAGGCAGGCAGATACCAATATATTTGACCCAGTGCCGACGCTGTCGGCACTGCAACAAATCGGCTTTGACCGGTTGCAGGGCAGCGCGCACGACATGGATGTAATAAAGCAGCAACGCCATTTGGATAAACCGGGAAATGGCAGTCCCCCAAGCGGAGCCGGCAACTCCCAGAGCTGGGAAACCAAAGTGACCGTAGATCAGCAAATAGTTAAACAGTACATTGAGCAAAATGGTGATAAAACCGATGCGAGTTGGTGTTTTGGCGTCGTTATTGGTTCGCAGCAATGCTTCAAAAGGAATGGTAATGGCAACAAAGAAAAAGGACGGCGCCGTGACTATCAGATAGCTACTGCCCTGGACGATGAGCGCGGGATCGTCACTGACCAACCCCATAATCGTATCGGGCACGAGCAGATAGCCAATAACAAATGGTGTGGTGGTGACCAGGGCGGCCATAATGGTTTGCACCAGTATTCGACGCACGCCGTCCATATTGCGCGCACCAATGTATTGGGCAGCCAGAATGCTCATGCCGCTGCCAAAAGCAGCAATCACAATCAGGTTAAAAAAGAAGATACGGTTGCCCATACCAACGGCAGCCACTTCCGTTTCACCGAGCCGGGACACCATGAAAATATCAATCAGCCCCAGCAGGGAAAACATCATTGATTGCAGGGAAATGGGTAAAGCCAATTGCCAGAGGTTACGCAGAAACTTCCCGATTGGGCTGCTGTTGTTAGAAATTTGTTTGGTCATATTGACGTTTATTGATTCTGTTTAACTGTTAACTATACATCGATTGTCGCTTAACCGGTACACGTCAGACGTTGGCTGCTGTAATGCATAACAGATAGAGCGGAGCATCAGGTGGGAGGGGCTGCACAGTCATACCCTGGCGACGACCAGGGTATGAGCTGATTATTTTTCCAAAGCAGTTAAAGGATCGGGATAAACAAACTGATAATTAAGTGCTTTTTTTAACTTGTCGCAGTTGATCAGCCGGTAGGGCATGGGTTGATCAACAAAGACCGGTGGTTCAATGCCCATGATTTCACAGGAGCGGGTGTAGAGTTGACGGCGGGTAGGGTGCCCATCGGCAGATGCGTTGAAAACGTCACCAAAGAGGTTTTTGGCAATAATTTGTTCGATAATACGTAGGCAATCTTCCCGGTGAATCATATTGACAGGATCGTCGGCACCGCCGAGTTCGCGCCCCGAGAAGTAACGACCGGGCTGATACTCGCCACCAATCAGACCGGAAAAACGTAAAATGGTGGTTTTCAGCGTGGGCTGCCTTGTGAACAGGTCTTCAACATCCAGCCAGGGCGTATCCATAAATGGCGACTCAATGCGAACTGCATCGTCTTCTGTCACTTCGCAGTTATTCTGCGGGTACACCGAGGTGGCACTGATCAGAATGACTTTCCTGACCCGGGATTGTTCCACCCGCTCAAGCAGTGCCTGCATCTGGCGCAGGTAAAAGCCCGGCAGGCCATCGCCTTTGCCTGGTGGAATATTGATAAACAGAATATCGGTATCAAGGAACGACTCAATGTCCCCTTCAGGTTCCGGCGACAGACCAATAACATAAGACTCCATACCGGCGGTGATGATGGCAGGCATCTTCTCTTCGCGGGTGGTGGAACCTTTAACGTGATAGCCACTGTTAACCAGGCGCTCACCCAGAGGCATACCCAGCCAGCCACACCCGAGGATGCTGATGGTTTCTTTCATTGTTGATCTCGTTTATCGCTGCGTGACACTCCCCGCCCTATCGGGCGAGGCTTCTTTCTGACTTCATAGGCTACAACCGGCGATGAACCGGATTTACACAGAAGCCTCCATCAGCAGTGACCGGGTGCCCCTCGGCCATTTGTTTGGTCTTTTGTTTGATCTGTTGGGTACCTATACGGTTCCCTACGATGCACTGCAATAGTGTCTTTCGTGGTTATCTAGCCCAACGAGCGGGAGTCTCCGCTCAAGTTTTTTGTTAACAGTGCTTGGTTTTCGTCACCGTGAGTCTCTGCCGAGACAGACCGAGTGCAACTATAGACAGAGAGTTCGATTATGAATAGTCGGATACACCGCAATCGTTTGATGGCGGAGTGCTCTGCACTCCCGTCTTGTATCCCCGCCCTATTGCACCCGAGGGCATAAAGGCGAGGGTTTACGACGATTTCGCTAAAACGGTTCGTATTCTACTCATCGCTCCGGAAAATGAAACCAGATCAGTGCGTTAAAACACCATGACTGCCAATGCCCGGTGCAATGGCATAGAATAGCCAGAAAGTTAACCCGAGGAACTGTTGCATTGAACATTACATTTACTGAAGCCGCACAGAAGTACCTGGCCCAGTTACTGGAAAAACAAGGCGTTGAGGATACTGGCGTTCGTTTATTCGTCAGCAATCCCGGCACGCCTTACGCCGAAACCTGCCTGGCTTACTGCAAGCCAGGTGAGGAGCAAGAGGATGACCTGAAGCTGGAGCTAGATTACTTTAACTGCTACGTAGAAGAGGTAAGCGAGCCGTTTCTGGATGAGGCATTAGTGGATTTTGCCGAAGACAAACTCGGCGGTCAGCTAACCATCAAGGCGCCCAACGCCAAGCTGCCCAAGGTCAATGACGATAGCCCGCTGGACATGAAGGTCAATTACTACCTGCAAATGGAAATCAATCCTGGGCTGGCCTCCCACGGTGGTATGGTCTCACTGGTGGAACTGGACGATGGTGTTGCGGTGTTGCAGTTTGGTGGCGGCTGTCAGGGCTGTGCGGCCGTGGATCTGACCTTGAAAGACGGCGTTGAAAAGACGCTGATGGAGCGCATTCCGGAACTGAAAGGCGTGCGTGATGTTACCGATCACAGCAATACCGAAAACGCTTTTTACAAGTGATGTTTTTGGGTGGTGAAAATACAGCTTTTCCCACGAGCTGTATTTTCCATTTACGACGGTCTACCCGATGAAATCTCCCCTGATTACCCGTGCCGGCAAAGACAAACTGGAGCAAGAACTGCATTACCTTTGGCGGGTCAGACGCCCTGAGGTTACCCAGGCGGTTTCTGAGGCGGCCGCCCTTGGGGATCGTAGTGAAAATGCTGAGTACAAAGAAGGCAAGCGACTATTGCGGGAAATCGACCGTCGCATACGCTATCTCAGTAAGCGGTTGGATGTATTAAAAGTGGTGGATTACGCCGCCGAGCAAGAGGGTAAAGCGTTTTTTGGTGCCTGGGTGGAATTGGAAGATGAGGAGGGGAAGGTACTTCAATGTCGTATTGTTGGGGCAGATGAAATTGATACCAGGAACAATCACATCACCATTGATTCGCCCATGGCCCGGGCAATGGTTGGACGACAGGTGGATGATGAAGTACTGGTACACGCCCCCGGCGGAGCAAAAATCTGGCTGATTAACAAAATACAGTATCAGCCGTTTCAGGAGCCACTGCAGGACGAGAGCGGTGCCAATTGAGCCGATTGGACAAGTGAGAGGCAATAAACTTAACAGTGTGGTGGAAGTATATCACCAGTATAAATATTCGATATAATGGTGTACTTTACTACGCCTTTTGATTTCTGATCATAACTGTGATCTCTTTTTTCTCCCATTAGTCTGACAAAACAACAGTGAAGCGTTATAAACAGGTCATTTTATCCAACTTTTTTGTCACCGATGATGGTAGCGGCATGCGTCATTTGGTCGAGGCAAACCTGGATATTGAGTCAAGAAGCGACCGGACACTGTGTACCGAAATTCTCACCGGTAACTGCAACTACGAAGTATTGGTCAATGGCCATTTAGCCAAGGTTTGTATGATTTGTGCTGCCATACTGGAGCGGCGCATCAGCAATATGCCGGTGGAGCGCAAAGCGAATGGTAATCGGACTGAAGAGTTTCTGCCGGCGTCCGATGCTCAGCTATGCCTCCCAGGACTCCCCAGGGAACAAAAGACTGCTCGTCCGCTGTTGGCCACCACAGCAGTAAAACAGCAAAGTGAGCAGATTGAGCTGTTTGTGCTCAAGCCCCGGTGAATATACAGGGGAAGCAAAACACAATGACTATAAAGATGCACCTTCCTGTGCTATCCGGCAAAAATATCTACATTCGTTAATCAACACAAACTGCCCATTTTAATGGCTGATGACACACTGGTGCACTTGTGGCCCAGGGGCAGCCTCGTCTTAAAACCTTGTCGACAAGGTGCCTGGTGCCATACATCGACACGTTCGTGACGCCAATACAGATAATCATTATCGCAAAGCATACTGTTAGTATCGGGCTATAATCAGCGCTTCTGACAAAAAAACGCAGGCGAAGTCATTGTGTCAACTGGCCGGTAACGCAGGTATGCTGGCACTGTTTTTTGACTGAGCAACCGGTTACAAAGTCGGCGGAACCATGTGCTTGAAATCGATAAACACCCAAAAATGTATGGTGTACAGTTATAAGCGTATAAAACGGCTGAGACGACGTTAAAACTGACTATGGGCAGTATGGTGTGCTCACACAGGAGTTGATGGCCACCCACAGTCGATGGTGGTGCGCCCACATGGATTGACATGGGCGGGAGAGTAACGAATTTCACTGTTTGGCTTTGTGGAATGTTTCATTCTGATCATTTTTGTCAGCACAACCTGCCTGACCGGAGGCCGTCAATGAAGCTGCAACAACTGCGCTATATCTGGGAGGTCGCCCACCACGATCTTAACGTGTCGGCCACTGCGCAGAGCCTATACACTTCTCAGCCCGGTATCAGCAAGCAGATCCGGCTTCTGGAAGACGAGCTTGGTGTGGAGGTGTTTGCTCGCAGTGGCAAGCACCTGACCCGTATCACACCGGCTGGCGAGAAAATCATTGATACCGCCGGTGAGATTCTGCGTAAGGTGGAATCCATCAAGCAGGTCGCCCAGGAGTTCAGTGACGAGCGCAAAGGCTCGCTTTCCATCGCTACTACCCATACTCAGGCACGCTACGCATTGCCGGGCATTATTCAGCAGTTTATTGGTCAGTACCCGGATGTCGCTCTGCATATGCATCAGGGCTCCCCCATTCAAATTGCCGAGATGGCAGCTGACGGGTCGGTGGATTTTGCCATCGCCACAGAGGCGCTTGAGCTGTTTAATGATCTGGTTATGATGCCGTGCTATAGCTGGAATCGCTGCGCCCTGGTGCCAAAAGGCCACCCGCTGACACAAATCTCAAAGTTAACCCTGAAAGATCTCGCCCGTTTCGCTCTGGTCACTTATGTGTTTGGTTTTACCGGCCGCTCCAAGCTTGACGAAGCGTTTATGAATGAAGGGTTATCACCCAGAGTTGTTTTTACTGCCACTGATGCGGATGTTATCAAAACCTATGTTCGCCTTGGGCTAGGGGTGGGCATTATTGCCAGGATGGCCTACGATCCACAGTTGGATTCTGACTTGGTAGCGCTCGATGCAGAGCACTTGTTTGAGCCGAGTATCACCCGGATCGGTTTTCGGCGCGGGACCTTCTTGCGTGGGTTTATGTACGACTTCATTACCTCGTTTGCCCCCCACCTGACTAGGGACATGGTACAGGACGCCATCGCTCTTCACAGCAAAACGGAAGTGGATGAACTGTTCTCTCAGGTCCTGTTACCCAGCCGCTAATGGCTTGCGTCTGGCCAACACTTCTCGCACCAGTTTCAGGTACACGGTGTAAATAACTGGTTCCCGGTCCTCTTCCTCAACAATGAAAAATGGTGTGTTGTCCACCTGGAACAGTCCGGCCAGCAAACTGCCAGTGCTGTCAGGATCGTCATCAGATGCGGTGACAATATGGTCAATATGTTCGAGATGCCCCAGGTTTTGCAGGCGTTCATAAACTTGCTGGCACTTTTGACAGAGCGTTCCGTCAAGCATGATCTTGACCACCATGGTGATTTTCATGGGTCGTTACCTCATAAACAGGTGACTGTGCGATCTGTGGAATTATCCACTCCGACCTATCCGTTACTGACCATAGCAATCAAACAGGGACTCCGGGAAACATTCGTACATATTTTCACGCAAGGCAACTATTGTTTTTTTAAGCCAGGTAACTATTGTTTGCTTTGAGCAATGGGCGGATAGACGACAAAAACATTGCATTTATCAATGTCAGCTTCAGTAGCGATCTTGATGGTTCTCGCGCTTGCGCAAGCATCACTGTCGTCAGCAAGCTGAATTCCCATCACCTGACAGTGTTTGGCCAGATACTTTTTCGCTTTTTTTCTCTCAAGCTCCCCATCGCTGTTGGGGAAGTTGCCAATACTCGGCGTACCGTCATCAAGATAGCCGCGGATCACGCCCGGATCGTACAACTCCTCACAGGACTTGCCCAGGGCACGATTGATCTGCTCCATGGAGTTTAAGTGCTTTGTGGCCAGGACCATCTCCAATACCCGGATATCGTCGGTTAACTGTGCCAGCTTATCCAGTGTCAGCGGCTCAGACATGCCCATCCGGCAAGCCAGTCGGTGCAATAAATGATCTGGCTCGCAAGAGTGGGCTATTACGATGGCTATTTCCTCAAGACTGGCAGAAAGCTGCCCGGTGGTGAGTAAAGCGTGAAGCTTATAAGGAGAATTATTAAACATCAGCGATTTAGTGCGATTGAGCTTGATAAACGGCAAATTTGACGATTCTCGTTCAGCATCCACAGCCCCATGGGGGTTCCGATCGAAAATTTTACCCCACAAGGAATGATTGATAATGGCGCCTAGCACCTTCTGGGTTAAACCCACCTGATAAGCCAGGCAAGTTATCGCCAACGCATGAGAGTACTTGCCGTGCAGGATGTTTCCACCGTGGATGCAGTCAAGAAAGCCGTGCTTCGCGGCAATTCCATCAGCAATCTCTGATGGAACATGGCCAATGAACACTGGTGCGGATCCGGGGCGTACATCACTGCCATTGCGGGCACTGACGGCATCCATAGCCAGTTGCACGATGTCGCGCATGGCTGTGCGCGAGAAGAAGTCTTCTCCATCGCCTCTGGCCGCCAGGTGCCATTGAGTAGGCTGGGCAGCAATATTCAGCGCCAGTAAGCTTGCCCTGGTGTCAGAGAGTCTGTTGTTGGCGTGAGCTAACGATATTGGCATGGGAAATTTTTTTACCAGAAACCGCTGCGCTACTGTGTCCTGAGGTATGGCAACCTGTCGTTGTTGCAAAATCGCTTTGATTTCTGCTCCTACCTGGGCCAATGCCGGTACGTTGGTGGCGCAATTTACTAACGTTTTAAGGCAGCCAACAATAGCCTCGGTGTTATCAGAAGTCCGCTTGGTCACATAGGTTTTTATCAGGGCAATATAATCTTTACTTGACTGGTCAAGATTAAGGCGTAGCTCGTCACTGAGAAACGCCTCGGGAAGCAGCTGTGCACTGTGCGATAATGCCGCATAATTGCAACCGACTTTATTAAACAGGCGATACAGTACGGGCGGGAACAAACGCTCTTTTATTGGTTCCGACAAACGTGAGCTGTCCAATACTTGTAAAAACCGTTCCGAGAAAGCCAGTCGGGTTGGTACCTCATTCTTGCCCACCCGCGCCAGCCCATGGGGATGAAAAAGCTGGGCATGGGCTTTTTCATCAGTGGTATGAACAAAACAGACACGACACGGTATGGCAATATTTTTGCTGGGTCTGCCAGCATGAATAGCGAAATACGCCCGGGACCCGGGAGATACCGTCAAGTTGGTGAGCTCCTCAACAAAATGTTGTGGGACATGGCTGGCTTTTTCGTTTTTCAGGTGTGCCACATGGCGGGAATGGTTGTGATAATCAGCGCGACGAACCAGCCATTTTTTCGATTTTTGACAATCTTCTGTTTCCAGCAAGGAACATATGGTAGCAACCATATATTGATCCGAGGTTGGCTGCATCGCTAAGTGATAACCGGCATTCGTTCCAAACGCACTGTGGGCATGGCTATAACTGGCATCTTTATACAGTAACCGAGCCAGCCTCTTTCTTTCATCAGAGCCAAAGCTTTTGATGGTTTTAAAAATTTCAGCTCGATCGAGGTAAGCAAACAAATAATCGGGGTCGTCATTCTCAAGAAGCCTGTTGATTTTCTGGAAAACTTCATTGAACTTGATACTGACAGACGGTTCTGGGCCGACGTGATGTGTGCAGTGGTGAGGGGTGCAGTGATAGTGACTGAGTTGCTTTTGTTCGCGGTATTTGCTGCATTCGCTGCAAGAGGTAGACGCGGATACAGACTGCTGATCGGCATCGGCAGAAGCCGACGCACGACCGAATTCACTTACCGACTGGAAAAGATTCACCGGTACTAAACGATCGAGCATACAGCCCCCTTGCAAAAACTTTTTTCGTCAGGTTGACATGAAGGAAGGTTGTACTTTCACTCACACGTTCCCTGTTCCCTGTTCCCTGTTCCCTGTTCCCTGTTCCCTGTTCCCTGTTCCCTGTTCCCTGTTCCCTGTTCCCTGTTCCCTGTTCCCTGTTCCCTGTTCCCTGTTCCCTGTTCCCTGTTCCTGGGGTTCACGGCCCATCGCTGAGTGCATCACCAAACGACTGCACCCAGTACTTCTTGGACTGTAATTATCCGCAGAAAGTTCACGGTATGTCAGACAATGGACGAAAACTGTCTTTTTTCTGGTTGCATGAAGGCACTGTTTGCGCGCATAGGTGAGATTCAAGACTCATCATCAGGTTGCTCACTTTGGTGATAGATTCCTGGTATTCCGATTTCCAGTCTGAATCAGCGACAATGGCACCTCCACCCCAACAGTGCATTTCACCATCTTTAGCCAAAATGGTGCGAATAGCGATGTTGGTGTCCATAGTCCCATCGGCGCTGATATAGCCAATAGAGCCGCAGTAGACTGAGCGCGCCACAGGTTCCAGCTCGCGAATAATTTCCATGGAACGTATTTTCGGGGCACCGGTAATGGAGCCACCGGGAAACGTGCTGGCTAATAAATCAAAGGCATCGTGCTTATCGGCCAGCTCACCGGTTACAGTGCTGACCAGGTGGTGTACATTGGTGTAACTTTCCAGGGCGAACAACCTTGGCACGGACACTGTGCCAATTTTGCACACCTTGCCAAGGTCGTTACGCAGTAAGTCAACAATCATCAGGTTCTCAGCCTGATCTTTCTGACAATGTTGTAATTCGTGGGCAATGGCTTGGTCTTCGAGCACTGTCACGCCTCTTGGACGAGTGCCCTTGATCGGGTTGGTGACTACTTTGCCGTCTTTAAAGCGAATAAACTGCTCCGGCGAATGACTGAGAATGGCGAAATCCGGGTGACCAAGGTAGGCAGAGTAGGGAGCCTGGGTCACGGTGCGCAAGTGGCAATATGCCGTCCAGCTGCAACCGCAAAAGGGCGCGCTGAACCGTTGGGTCAAGTTGACCTCGTAACAGTCTCCAGCGCAGATATATTGTTGAATCCGGTCAAAGGCCTGCTGGTACTCGCTTTGAGACTGGGTTGCTGCGAAGGGAGCCAGCAGTTGGAAATGCGCCTTGTCACGACTTTTAAGGTCGCTGGCCAAAAGACTCAAAATCTGTGCTTGCAGCGGGGGATGGATATCGGGATGGCACACCAGTGAGGCGCGGTGCTCTTGATGATCAATGATCACTGCCCAATGATAAAGCCCCACCGACATATGGGGCATGCTGGTATCCCTACGGGGAATGCGCTCAAACTGTTCGCACAATTCGTATCCCCAGAAACCGGCAATACCGCCGGTAAATGGCAAGTCCACAGGTTCTACCTGGCTCATTGCCTGCAGATCAGCCGTTAATCTTGCCAGTGGCTTGTGATCGGTATAGATGTTCTTTGTGCCGGTGATGCGGTCACGAACAACCAGCTCACCGTTGGGGGTGACCGTGTAATGTCTGGCTGGCTCCGCGGTCAGGATGTCATAACGGTCGGCCGTGGTTTTGCAGTGTGCTTTTTGTCCATCAAATACCGAACTGTCGAAAAAACACGAATAGGGGAGGTGAACAAAGTGCTCAAAATAGTGGCTGGCGTCGTCTTTATAGGCCAGCTCCATGATGGTCAGGTTCTTCATATGCAGGTCCGAACAATGCAGCGACCAGTGTAACCGGAGCACAGGAGCATGTCATAAATTGGTAGGACTATGGGTGAGAAAACCAGTAATTTGCCAAGTAAATGGGCTCTGGCGACCACTCACCGCACTGATGAAGGTATGACGATTGATCAATCTCACCTCGGCAACGAGGCTGCGGTGAGATCGCAATTGGCAGGCAACGATTGTTGCCGATGAACGACTGGTGCAGGTTGGTGCAGGTTAAAGTGGGAACAGGTCATTGAGTTTGGTAGCCAGCATCATGTTACCCGCAGCCCGGAGTTTGCCCGTCATAAATGCCTGCATCCCGTTCATTTTACCGGCCATGATGGACTGCATGGTGGCGCTGTCCATGGTCAGCGTAACACTTGGATCGTCGTGTGGGCCGTCAACCATATTACAAGTGCCGTCTTTTATAACCAGGTGCCAACTATCGGTATCGGCAAGATCAAACTGGAATACTTCATCCATACCAGCGGCGGCTTCGGCATCAAAGCGCGCCTGCATGGAGTCAATGATTTCGCTGACGGTGCTCATAATTTGCTGTCCTTGTTTCATTGTTGTTATGGTTATGTTTTTTTATACGACTGGTGTCTATGAGGTTATGAGCATTGGCAAGGAGTGTCAACGATGCTCAAGGTAGCCGGAAAAAATCAGGTACCAGTTGCGTTGCTAATCCGTACTGGCAAATATCAAAACCACTAGCCACTTCGCTCGGGTCAAGGTTCAACTCGATAGTTTGCGCTCCAGCTATTTTGGCTTCCTGACAAAAGCCGGCCGCGGGATAGACATTCCCGGAGGTACCGATGCTGACGAAGAGGTCACATTGGGCCAAAGCATGGTAAATTCGCTCCATGTCCAGGGGCATTTCACCAAACCAGACAATATTCGGGCGCACCGTTCCTTGGCGATGACAGTGGGGGCAGACGCTATCAGTGGTCAAGTCATGATCGATTCTTTCAACAGCATCGCAAGCTGTGCAACGCGATTCCAGCAGCTCACCGTGCATGTGGATCAGGTTTTTCGAGCCAGCCCGATCGTGAAGGTCATCAACATTCTGGGTAACCAGCAAAAAATCACCGGGAAACTGTTGCTCAAATTCAGCCAGTGCCAGGTGAGCTGCATTTGGGGCAACGGAGTTAAGCTGCTGGCGCCTGGCATTATAAAACTCATGCACCAGGGCCGGATTGCGGCTGAAGGCCTCTGGCGTAGCTACGTCCTCCACTGAGTGATTGTCCCACAAACCATCTTTCAAACGAAAAGTGCTCAGGCCGGATTCAGCAGAAATACCCGCACCAGTCAAGACGACGATGGAACGGTTACGTGAGAAGTCAGCAGTCATGGTAATAGGCTCTTTCGGGTCGTAGGGATGATGTGGAGTGTCAGCTATTGTCCGGCGCGAAACAACTCCCGAAACGCCCCATAATATTTTTGTTGTGCAACTCTGACGTAGTGTAAAGTACGGGTGTTTACCCGCAATCATCTAATGGCGCTGCGCGGGCATATGGTGTGCACCGTTAAAAAGGAGATTCTTTTGGAGTACCTGGCAGATTTTATTTTATTTCTCGCTAAAACAGTCACCATTATTGGTGGCATAGCGATTCTTGCCGCTTTGGTCGCTGCACTTGGCCAAAAGACCAAAAAAATGCACAACAAAGGGCATCTTGAGATCACTCGACTCAACGAACACTACGAGCATCTGCAGACTGACCTGAAAGAAGCGCTGCTGGATAAAGACCAGTTGAAAAAAGCAGCAAAAGAAGAAAAAGAGAAAGCTAAGGCGGAAAAGAAAGCGAAGAAAAAAAATCCTGATGTCGAGGTGATCAAACCCAGGGTCTTCGTGCTCGATTTCCATGGCGATATCAAAGCCTCCGCGGTCAAATCACTGCGTGAGGAGATTACCGCTATTCTCTCCCTGGCTGATAAAGAGACCGACGAAGTAGTGGTGCGCCTGGAAAGCGGTGGTGGGCTGGTTCACTCCTATGGTCTGGCCGCATCGCAGCTGAAGCGAATCCGCGATAAAGGCGTCAAGTTAACAGTTACCGTGGACAAGGTCGCTGCCAGTGGTGGTTATATGATGGCCTGTGTTGCCAATCATATTGTTGCCGCACCGTTTGCCATACTCGGCTCCATTGGCGTCGTGGCACAAGTACCCAACGTCTATCGGCTGTTGAAAAAACACGACGTTGACATAGAACTGCACACTGCCGGTAAATACAAACGCACACTGACCATACTTGGCGAAAACACAGAAAAAGGACGCAAAAAGTTTATTCAGGACCTGGATGACACCTATGAACTGTTCAAGGAGTTTGTTAAAACTGAACGAGAAGTGGTTGATATTGATCAGGTTGCCACTGGTGAGATTTGGTACGGCCAAAAAGCCCTGGGCTTGCATCTGATCGATGAAATCAGCACCAGTGATGAGTATATCTATCAAAAAGTTGATCAGGCCGACCTGATACAGGTCGAATACGTGGTGAAAAAAAGTGTTACCGATAAGCTTGGTCTGGCCGCTGAATCTGCTTTGGATAATACGCTAGTGAAGTGGTGGGGACGATTCAACAACAGCCGCTTTTTCTCCTGAGCGTCTGTCTCCGGAGCATCTGCGGGTTATTTTGAACTATAGAGCCAAGTAACGGTCAAACAAAACGAGATAACCTGCAAAGGTACAAACAATGAATGCCGTTGCTACTTCGGCTGTTTCGCAACAAGTTCAACCGTCGCCAAGTGATACCACCACCGTCCAAATCAAACACTGGAGCCAATTGCGTAGCGTACGTGGTATCGCTGGCGTTGTGGTGCTTGGACTGGGGGGGCTGACGGGGTTTGCCTTAGCGGTGGTCGCCAGCACTTTTACCGCCGCACTTGCGGCAGCTGCTGTTTCGGTGGTGTTAGCTGGGGCAGTCTATGGCTACATGCGCAGCAAAAGTCAGGCGCCATTTTCTCCCTTCGCAACAAAAAGCATTAGCCCATTGGCATCGGCAAACCCAACGGCAGCCACCACTACCGTTACTGGCAACTCTATAAGTGATGCTCTCATAAGTGATGCCCTTGCGATTCAAGAACACAGAGCACAAAAAATGTTGGCCATGCACGGTTATCACCTCTACCCAAGCTCTCGCGATGGCAACTGTTTTTACGATGCGATTGCCCACCAATGCCCAACAACCGTAGCAACAGCTTTGGAATTGCGCTTGCGCGTCGCGGAGTTTGCCAGGACTTGGCTACAGCGCCATCCACAGGTGGACCCAGCTTTTACTGCGGTAGAAGGGCGTGCCTACGCTCGCCTGCGCGGCGATGTGGCATATGCAGAAATTCATTCAGGACTTGAAGAAATTGGCACGCCTGACTGTTATGCCGACCAGCTAGATGCCTACTTTGCTGCCCGCTTACTGGCAAGACCAATCGTTATCATCAATATTTTGGGAGAGGTGACCTTTGCCGTTGATGAAAATGGCGTGAAAATTGACTGGTTAAGTCAAATGTCGCCACAGTTGATACCAGCAAACACCATTGTGCTGGTGCATGATCAGAATCACTTTATGGGCGTTGATCCCAAAGTCAGTCCCGGCGCAGATGCTCAGACAAGGCAATGGGCGACTCAAAACGAAAGACCACGATATAGGAAGAGACGATCAGCGACAAAATTGCCGTTGCCTGAATGACATGAGCCGGAATAGAGCCAATAAGGCCCTGGCTACTGGCAAAGGCAGCAATCAGAATTGAGAACTCACTGGTTTGGCCGAGACGAAAACCCACCTCCCAAGCGGTGGCCCGATTCTCGCTGGCTTTACGCAACAGAAAACCAAACACCACTGGTTTAATAACCACAACTACGCCGGCCATCACCAAGGCTGGGAGCAGCACATGGCTGATCAGGTCGAGATTAAAGCTGGCACCAATAGAAAAGAAAAACAGTATCAGGAAAAAATCTCTCAAGGGTTTCAGGTTAATGGCAATGTATTGCGCTATGGGACTGGTAGCGATGCTGATGCCGGCAATAAAAGCACCAATTTCATAAGAGAGGTTAAGACTGTGAGCCAGCTCGGCAATGCCAAGACACCAGCCAAGTGCCATCAGAAACAGATATTCATAGAAACGATCAAAGCGAGTCATCAACGGTAGCAAAAGGTATTTCACCATCATGATGGCACTGAAAATCAGGGCGGGCAGCGCAATAAACGCCATGATCAACTCATTGTAACTGCCATTGTGCTCAGGGTTGAGATTATAAAGTAGCAGCAAAGCGATGATGGCCATCAAATCCTGCAACAACAGCAAACTGACCATCATCTCACCGGTGTGTTTGTGGTGTAAAACAGTGGTAGGCAGGAGTTTGATACCAATGATGGTGCTGGAAAACATCATACTGGTGCCAATAATGACCGACTCAACAGCCGGTAAACCAAATGCCCGACCAAGTCCGTAGCCGGCCACGGCAAAAAGGAAGGAACTGAGCAAACCAACGGTAGCGGTTTTTTTCAGCAAATGAGCCAGATGGCCCGGTTGCATATCAAGGCCTAACAGGAACAGTAGAAAGATAATCCCCACATGGGCGATATCGTTTAGTAGATTGGTGTCGTTTACCACTTCCATACCATACGGCCCGAGGATGGCACCAAGGGCTATATAGGCCACCAACAATGGCTGGCGAGTGAATAAGGCGCCAGTGGCGAGTAGCGCTGCCCCGGTAAAAATCAAAAAGAAAGAGAAGAGCAGAGGACCGCTTTCCATTGTTAAGGCTCATTCTTGGATTATTTATGGAAGTCACAGTATAACCAACAGTTTGGTTTTGGTGCGGTGGATGGGAAAAAACTGTTTTGCCGTGAACATAATGTTCTTTATCGCCACCGTAGTGATTTCCTGCATTATGCTCTGATCTTGCCCGAACCACTGCTGGTTGGACATGATTTGTAAAGTTTGATTAACTTGAACTACTGTTTCCGTCTGGGTAAATGGAGGTATGGAAAAATGAAAATGAAAATAAAGAGAGACAGCACCGTTGATGCCATCGCTGCCGTCGCCTTGATTGCCCTGGTGGTGATTACCGCGGTGTACTGGGTAAGTTCCCAGTAGTATTACCATACAAAGCTCAAATCATCCCCAACACTGCGTGAACCACCAGCAGAAGGGTCATGATAAGCAGTGCCGTACCAACAATTCCGGCCACAATGAAGTGGACTGGTTTGCCTTGCTGAAAATCCTTCTCCAGTCTGGATTTTTTCTGTACTCCAAAGGCGGCTGACAGCGCACTGAGTATCACAGACTTCAGACCCGTTCCTTTTCTGCCTGCCACTAGCTCGCCTCTGTAATCACACCTGCAATAACTGGACAATTAACAAAAACAGACGCTTGTAGCCAATCGCATTGCTGGTCGGACACCATCAGTCGAGAATAGTCACCCGAATCTGATATTGAGTATCACGAGCGGCAAAATAACCGATCCAGCTATCATTTTGCGCCTCAGTCCATGACACAACTTTATCGGCCGCCATCTGGGCCAGCCAGGAACCATAAGCCTGTGCCCGGGGCAGAATGACATAAAGCAGTGCGCCAAGCACCAGGCCATTACTGGCTGAGGTCAGAGCTTTTTGTGCCGCAATGTTCAGGCCACCGGTAGTGTAGTAATTGAGTATGCCATCCAGAGCATAGTAGGTGAATATGGGCAATACGGTAGCCGCTGCCACCGGCAACGCGTATTGCTGCACGGTTTTTGGTGCAGGAATCAATTGATAGCCCGTGGCCGCAATGGCTTCTGCCCGCTCACCAATGGAAATAATATGGTGCTGTAAATCCCTGTTTAGCGGATCAAAGCGCTCATCCTGCCCGGGCGGAATCATATTGACCACCTGATGGAATCGATAGCCAATTTCCAGCAAACCGGCTCCGGACGATAGGGCATAGGCGGTGGTAGTATCCCAACCCCTGCCGGTAAAAAATTTCATATAGCCTTTATGGATGGTGTACTGAATGCTGATTTTCAAAGCATCGTTGAAGTCGCCAGCGATATTATCGTTGGCCGCAAAACCCGCATCCTCCCGCAACTGGGAAAGGACTATGCCGGGGACATTGCCAAACAAATTGAAACCGTAGCCCACCATAAGCATGGCAACGCCTTCGAGCGTTTCATCGTTTAAAGCACCAAGCACTGGCCACTGACCTACTACTTCTGGTAGGCGCCCGTGGCTATGGAGGGATTTCAGGGAGTCGCCCACCACTCTTGAAAGACAACTCAACAATGTATTGGGGGGCGTCGCCCTGAGATAGGTTCTGAATGTCTCGGTTCTGCTTCTGATGATTTCATTCTTGGCTAGCTGTTGACGACTCGCCTCAGCCGCAGGCGGCCGGGCAGGATCACCAGCGATGTCCTCACCATGATTAGCCAGCAAAGAATAGGCAACGAATCCTGCGACAAAGTCCCTGGAGCACTGGGCCAGCAGCGTTTGGCTCTCGGCAAAAATCTGCTTGTGCAGAAAATTGTCAACGACGCGAAGCAGGTCGAGCTCCAACAGCAGATAATTCCACCGCAGCAACGTTGGCCAGAAGCCATGGGGCTGCCACACCACCCGGTTCATAGCCAGAATGGGTAATATTTGCGGCACAAAAGCACCTGCGGCAGCCACTTTGGAAAGGTTTTCCTCTTTTTCCAGATAAACTCTTATGTGCTTTCCCACCATATCCTCGGTGGTATTGAGTGTCAGGTTGATGTAGCGATCACTGTTTGCTGTGGCGACACCCTCATCAGTTGCCACGGAAACCGGCTTGTTATGCCAGTGCAAATTGCGGGTTGAATCGCTTTCAGCAAAAGAAACCAAATCATCAGCACTGTGAAAAGTTATTGGTATGTTGCCATATATCAAACCATCAAGTGCTGAGGTATCAATTTGCAGATGAATCGGTTTATTGCTGTCAATTCGCAGATCAACGGCACTGTTTTTCGCTGGCGTTAGCATCTGCTGTGCGGCTGCCAGATAGCGGCTATGAATGATCAGGCCAAACAGGAAAAAGATAATCAGGACTGACTGCCAGCGCGGCAATAGATCAAAACATGGTACGTTTTTGCTATTTATTATCTCAGGTGACGGACAAGCCATATTTTTGTCTCAGGAGCATGGCGATCCGTTGCCGTGTAAAAATGACTACAAAACCGCAGTCATATTCATGAGTTTCACTTTTGTTGCATATTCTAATTAAGCATAATCTGGAATTTCTTTATGTTTTGAATAATTTCAGATTTTTTTATCAATAACCCACTGAAAATTCTCCCTTATTTTTATCATTTTCCAATGAACTATTCGTCGTTATTGTTGTCGAACTGTCGTTCGTCAGAATTTGTGGTGCCACTCATTTTTGCAGTCATTGACGGAAGGTGGGAAGGTGAATTGCAAATCCCTGAAGCGTGATGAAAGGAAGATAAAGGAAGATAATGTCGGGAGTATGTCAGCGCCCAGAAGCCAGCAGAATGAGAATAGACAAGGAGTGGGCGCAGTGTTGGTGCGAGCGTGACGCTCTCTGCGGCACGCTTTCAACTACTAGTTACTAGGGTGTGTTGACGTTTCGTCAAAGATCTTGAAATGAGACCGCAAATCCGCAGTATTTCGGTTACCACACCAGATATACAACGGATTTGCAGTGCCCCGAACCATGCTCATGGACGAACACTGGCTGAAGCTAGCCAGCATTCTCCGCCAAATCAATATCTACAACAAGCCAGATTTGCGTCTTTCCATTGAAGGGATGCTTTATCGCATCCGTACTGGGTGTCCTTGGCGGGATTTACCTCGTGAATTTGGGCGGTGGAACTCCATTTTCAAGAAATTCAATGCTTGGTCCGCACAGGGAAAATGGCTCAAAATCTTTGAGGCTATTGTCCAGGAACCGGATATGGAGTGGCTCTTTGTCGATGGCAGTTACGTGAGAGCACACCAGCACAGTTCCGGAGCGGCGACTGAAGAGGATGAGGTCATTGCCAAGAGCCGAGGTGGCAATACGACTAAAATTCACCTGTCGGTTGATGCTTGTGGGTATCCTGTCGCCTTTGAAATTACAGGTGGCAATATTAATGAATTAATGACTCTACGATAGCGCCACAGCTCCTCGCCCAGAATCCTGATGCAGAGACTGTCATTGCAGACAAAGGCTATGACAGTGAGGCTATCCGTGAGCAAATTGTGAAACAAGGAGGAAAGTCTGTTATTCCACGTAGGAGAAACTCCCGCAAAGGTAATGGTGAACTTGATCGGGGCTTATACAAGCTTCGCCATCTGGTTGAGAATGCTTTTGCGCGGCTGAAGCATTTCAGGGGAGTTGCCACCCGCTATGACAAGCTCAAGCGGAACTTCATTAGCGTGGTGGCATTGGCCTGTATATTTACTTGGTTGCCAATGTGAAACGTCAACAGCCCCTAACTACTAGTTATGCCCGTAACTACGCCTACCAACGCCTACCACTTACTTTACAAAAAAGGAAGATTTTTAATCTCCTTATCTGACAAGCATTGATCCTGATCAAATAAAAGTCACCACACCCGCTCTAGAATCCCCTAAGTGAAATTTTATGCATTTATCACAGCGATACCGGGCTGATAATACTGTCTGACGGAGTAACCATGAGTGAAACCAACCGCGGGACCATAGGCAAATTTGCCTTGCTGGCCCTGACATTTTCGGCGGTGTTCGGCCCCCGGAATATTGTCAACAACAACATTGAGCTGGGTCTGAGTTCGGCCCCGATCTTCCTGTTTGCCACCATTTTCTACTTTATCCCCTTTGTCTTTATCATTGCTGAGTTTGTCTCCGCCAACAAAAACTCCGAATCCGGTCTGTACGACTGGTTAAAGACACCACTGGGAGAGCGTGCCGCCTATCTGGGCTCATTCACCTATTTCTTTGTCAACCTGTTCTGGTTTACCTCCCTGCTGCCCAACGTTATCGCTTTTGCCTCCTACGCAATGCTGGGTTATGAGCAGGTCTTTTCCCCGCTCACCACCGCCATTATCTCAACGGCGCTGTTTGCCATGGCCACCTTTGTCTCCACCCGGGGCGCCAGCTGGCTGGGCCGGATTACTTCGGTGGTGGCCTCTGTGGTAGTCGGCCTGATGCTACTCTATATCGCCCTCGCCGGTGGCGCCCTGGTGGGCGGACTGGAACCGGCCGATCCCATCTCGCTGGAAGCCATGACACCCACCATTAACTGGGCCACCCTGGGTATTATGTGCTGGATTTTCCAGGCCGCAGGGGGAGCCGAAAGTGTTGCTGTCTATCTGAACGACGTGAAAGGCGGCGCCAAAACCTTTATCCGGATGATCATTGCGGCGGGTATTTTCATCGGTCTGGTCTATGCCTCCAGCTCACTGCTGATCAACGTGTTCGTTCCCAGGGCAGAACTGACCTTTACCGGCGGCATGGCGGAAGTCTTTATTGGCCTGGCCAAGCATTATGGCCTGTCCACCGCCATCGTTGGCCGCGTGGTGGGTGTGGTGCTGTTTATCTCCGTCTTTGGCAGCCTGCTGATGTGGTCAGCCACGCCGGTTAAAGTCCACTTCTCGGAAATCCCTGCGGGTATTTACGGTGCCAAAACCACGGAACTGAACAAATACGGCGTACCGGAGCGTGCTGCCTGGGCTCAGTTCTTTATCGTGATCCCGCTGATGTTTATCCCGGCCCTGGGCAGTGAAACGGCACAGGACCTGATGAGCACTACGGTGAATATGACCGCCGCTACCGCCATGCTGCCACCGATTTTCATTATGGCGGCTTACATCATGCTGCGTCTGAACCATGACCATATTGAGCGGGACTTCCGCATGGGCTCTGCGCCCGTGGGCATTGCCATTACCCTGATGCTGCTGGGCATTTTCATCACCGGCTTCCTGGCCGCCACCTTCCCGGTCGGCAGCGATCTGATGCAGGTTCTGCTCTACAACGTCTCCGGCGTGGTGATCTTCCTGGGCGCTGCCAACTTGTGGTACAGCCGTTATCTCAAGCGCCGTGGCAATACTAGCGAAGACCGTGGTGTGGCTGCCTACTCCTGAGACACGGTTCATTTGACCCATTTTTAGTAAGAAGCCATCAGCCACTATTCAGGCTGATGGCCTAACGGAATGAAATAGAAAGATGACTGCTGTAATTTTTGACTCAAAACAAGCCATTGAACTGTACGAAGAGATCAACCATGTGCCTGCAGTGATGGAAGATCACCGCATTAACGGCATCAACAAAGAGTCCCCCAGACCCCACGCCTTTCCGTTTACCCATGAATCCCTGGCCATTAACAATCAGCCGGAAAAAGCGGGTAACTATCTCTCTCTGAACGGCCTGTGGCAGTTCAACTGCGCCATCAACCCGGAGTCACGGCCCCGGAACTTCCACCAGGAAAACTTTGATGTCTCCGGCTGGGATACCATTGCGGTGCCGGGCAACTGGGAAGCCCAGGGTTTTGATAAAGCCATCTATCTGGATGAGCGCTTTCCCTTTACCACCCAATGGCCGGAAGTACCCAGGGACTACAACCCGGTGGGTTCTTATCGTCGTACCTTCCAACTGGATGAGAGCTGGGCAGGCCGGGAAATTTTCCTGCAACTGGCCGGCGCCCGGACAGCCGCCTTTATCTGGATCAATGGTGAGCGGATAGGTTACAGCCAGAACGCAAAAAACCCGGCAGAGTTCAATATCACCCCTTATGTCCGCTGCGGTGAAAACACCATCGCCCTGGAAATCTTCCGCTGGTCCAACGCGAGCTATCTGGAAAAGCAGGACATGCTGGATATGTCCGGCCTGGAACGGGAGGTATTTATCTACTCCACCGGCAAGAGTCGTATCTACGACTTCCACTGCAAACCGGAGCTGGACGCCACCTTCACCAGGGGTACCATGAACCTCACCGTGGATCTGACACACTACGAAGTCAGCGCCGCCACGCTGACCTTAACCGCTCAGCTGCTGGATGACACCCAATCGTTCCACCCCATCATCTCCTGTTCACAATCCTTCATAACAGAAGGTACAGGGCAGCGTCTGAATTTCAGCGGTGAAATCGCCAACCCTCGCCTGTGGAGCGCAGAGGCACCGAACCTGTATACCCTGCTGCTCACCCTCACCAATGAGCAGGGTGAGATTATAGAAAGCACCAGCCACAAGATCGGTTTCCGCCATATCGAAATTATTGATGGCCAACTGACGGTGAATGGCAAAGCCATCAAGATCAAGGGGGTTAACCGCCACGAGCTGCACCCGACACTGGGCCATGTACCCACTGAAGAGAACATGCTCACCGATATCCGGCTGATGAAAGAGCACAACATCAACGCCGTGCGCACCAGTCACTTCCCCTGCCACTCCCGCTGGTATCAGCTGTGCGATGAGCATGGTTTGTATGTGGTGGATGAAGCCAATATCGAGTCCCATCCGCTGGCCCTGAAGCCAGAGACCCAGATTGGCGATACCGAATCCTGGATTCCGGCCCACCTGGACCGTATGCAGGCCATGGTGGAGCGGGACAAAAACCACGCCTGTGTCATTATCTGGTCCATGGGTAACGAAGCCGGGAAAGGCCGTGTGTTTGAGACCCTCTATAACTGGGTAAAAGAGAAAGACGCTAGTCGTCCGGTACAATACGAACCGGCGGGTGAAGCGCCCTATACGGACATTGTCTGCCCCATGTACCCCACCCTGGAGCGCCTGCAGGAGTTTGCCCAACAGAACGACGGTCGCCCAATGATTATGATCGAGTATGCCCACGCCATGGGGAACTCAGTGGGCATTCTCAATGACTACTGGAAAATCATTGATAACAGCCACTGTCTGCAAGGGGGCTTTATCTGGGAGTGGATGGACCACGCCCTGCAACTGACCAATGAGAAGGGGCAAAAATACTGGGGCTATGGCAAGGATTACCATCCGGATATGCCCACCGATGGCAACTTTATGAATGACGGTCTGGTGGCACCGGACCGGACGCCTCATCCCCATATGGCAGAAGTGAAGAAAGTGTATCAGCCGGTGCGCTTCCATGATGTGGATGCCGCTGCCGGACAGTTTGAGGTAGAGAACCGTTACGACTTTATCGGTCTTGACCACCTGGACATTCGCTATCAAATCACCGCCGATGGCCATGAAGTGGCGAAAGGCAGTCTGGGCACTGTCACTGTGGCTGCTGGCGAGCGCCAACCACTGTTTGTTTCCCTGTCAGGCCTCACTCTGGAACAAGATAAGGAGTATTTAATCACCCTCAGCGCTGTCAGCAAGAATGAAGACGCCTTTGTTGGCTCCGGCTTTGAGTATGCCTGGGACCAGTTCAACCTGACGGAACGACCTGCTTACCAACAGCCCGCAATGGATGAGCATCATACCCTGGAACTGCACCAGACAGACGACGCCATTGAAGTAAAAGGGGCTGACTTTGCGGTGCACTTTGATCGCCACACCGGTCAGATGACAGAGTTTACTGTGGCGGGCCGAGCCATGATTCGCACCGGCATTGAGCCCAACTTCTGGCGTGGGCTGACGGATAACGATCTGGGCGCTAAAGCCTTTGAATGGGCGGATATCTGGCGCAATGCCAGCAAAGAACGTCAACTGTCCTCCATTACCGTGACAGCGCCTTCACACCATGAAGTGCAAGTGGCTACCCGTTTCACCCTGCCCACCGTGGCCAGTGAATATACCCTCAACTACACCATTTTTGCCGATGGCGAAATCCGGGTTGAAACCCTGTTCACTCCCGGCGACAGCGAACTGCCCATGCTGATGCGCGTGGGCACGCAGCTGACGCTCCCCGCTGAATTCCAGTATATGCAGTGGTTTGGCCGTGGTCCGGTGGAAACTTACGCTGACCGTAAAGGCGCCAAGGCGGGGATCCATGGGGGTACAACCCGGGAGCAGTTCCATGCTTATCCCAGACCCCAGGAGAGCGGCAATAAAACCGATGTTCGCTGGGTGCGCATCACCAACCGGGATGGGTTTGGCCTGGAAGCTCTGGCGGAAGATCAACTCCTCAACACCAGTGCCTGGCCGTTCGCCGCCGAAGAGCTGGACTTTATTGCCGATGACGGTGGCATGGGTGCCTCTGGCCTGACCCCCATGACCCGCAAACACGGCATTGATGTGCAGCCCGGTCACCTGACCACCTGGAATATCGACCTGGCCCAGATGGGTACCGGCGGCCAGAACTCCTGGGGATCACTGCCACCAAAAGCCTATCAGCTTCCGGCCCGGGCGTACCGTTACTCATTCCGCCTGAGACCGATCCGGCCCCACTGATCGTCCGGGAGCCTGACACATTGACCGCCGCTCACCACCATAGCCCGCAGGCTTGGTGGTTTGCGCGTGGCTCGCCCTAAACTCCAGATCACGAGTGAAAACACCCACAAAACCTGAGCATCGGTGCATGATCTCCATCCTGTTTTCTTGTCAGAAATTTATGGATGTCCTGTTTTCTCTGTTTTCTCCTCCTCTTTTCCTGCCGGTTTTCTGTTTATTTCAACCATCTGATTGCCCACACGGCGCAGAGTAACCCGGTATCTCGGTGGGTTATGTTTACGGCGTCCACAGCAATGGCATCTGTGGTTATTGTCACAGCCGATTTCATCGTCAGAGCTGTCATCGGTGATATCAAGCGTTACCGTGGTGTTGTTATCCTGGTCTGTATCCCATTCGGTATCATCGCCCCAATCTGGCTCCTCAAGCCAATCCGTAGACAATTGTCTGAATCCTTGTTCCGGATGAGAGAAATCATAGAACTGATTTACCATAGGGCTATGGTATCTATTATCATCGATGACCCCTACGGCGAGCAGAGTATTGCCATCTGGGCTGATCTCAACCGCATACCAGGTCAGATCATGCGAGTAGTAATGATCACCACGCTGTTCAAAGGTTTCTTCGGTAGTCAGGTTGATCAGGACAGGAGAATCGTTACAGATTACGAACCAATCTTCACCATTACGCTTGAAATAGTCCCATAAGGGTAACGAGTCAGGTTTGTTAATATTCGCCAGCACCTTACCATCACTGCACCGGGTGATTTTATAGTTACAATACTGGTGGTGCTTGTGCCAATCATGATAGCCGCTGCAGTCGGACTGATATTTTCCATCAAATATTTCAGCTTGGCATCTCTCCTCCTGGCTGTAATGACCCCTGGCTATCATGTCAGCCAGAAGTGCTTTGTGTGCCTTGTTCGATTCATCCCACCGAGGATCATTCCAGCAGGCATCAGTGTGGATGCCACCATCGCACCCGTCGTGATTTAACTTATCACGTTTTGACTTGCCGTCGTCGACCTGAGGTTTTGCTTCAGTGCTGGGCTTTTGTGCGACAACTTCCCGCGCTGTCAATGTTGTTGATTGGGTTGTTGATTGGGAGCCCCTTTCTGTTACTGCACCCACTTGAGAAGCTCTTGTTACCGGTTGGTCTACCCGGAAGTGGCCGAAGGCTTTGTGGTTCCTGTCAGTGTCCTCGCAGCTCGGCAGTCCCAAATTGCTCTCAGCTTCAGTGCGTGTTGAGCACTGCCCAAATTTTGTGGTGATTTCAGATACAGACGCGCCCGAGGATGTATACATACTTTAACCTCCTGATTTGCTTGTTGAGGCAAAAAAACCACACAAAAATGCAAAAAAGGAAACGCAAAAAAGAAGCAAAAAAGGACACCCACTTTCTCCAGTTGCAAAATTTATGGGTATCTTGTTCTTCACTTTCGTTCTGGCAGCGCTTCCTTTGGCGTTTCAGGATAGCGGGATTTTGTCGTTATCCACTCACTCCAAACTCCAGATCATAAGTAAAAACATCCACAAAACCTGAGCATTGGTGCATAATTCCCTGATATCAGTGACTGCCAGGTGGTTTGTCCCGGATGAACAATAACAATAATGCGTTACACCAACTGATCTCTGAACACGGTATTGTTACCGCTCCAGGCGTGTACGATGGCATTTCGGCAAGGCTTGGTGAGGAGGCGGGTTTTTTCGCCTTGTATGCCAGCGGTGGCGCTATTGCTCGAAGTACCGGCGTACCGGATATTGGCTTACTGACGTTAACCGAAGTGGTGGAGCGGGTGCGGCAAATTGTGGCTGCCACATCGTTGCCGGTGATTGCCGATGCGGATACCGGTTTTGGCAACGAGATAAACGTTAAACGCACGGTTGAGTTGTTTGCCAGTGTCGGCGTAAGTGCGCTGCATCTGGAGGATCAGGCGTTTCCCAAGCGTTGTGGTCATCTTGCTGGCAAGTCCCTGGTAACCGCAGAAGAAATGACCCGAAAAATTGTTGTGGCGCGCAAGTATGCCGGTGATGTTATGGTGATCGCCCGTACCGATGCCATTGCCGTTACCGGGTTTGACGATGCCATTGAGCGTGCTCGCGCTTACGTGGTCGCCGGTGCGGATATGATCTTCGTAGAAGCCCCCCAAACGGTTGCCCAGGTTGAAGCGATTGCCCGGCAAGTGCCTGGTCCCAAACTGATCAATATGTTTTACAGCGGTAAAACACCGCTGATTCCAACGGCTGATTTGCAGGCTATGGGTTATCAGCTGATTATCATTCCATCAGACCTGCAACGGGCTGCCGTCACTGCCATGCGCGACGTATTGCAAGTAATCCGTCGGGACGGTAACAGTGGTGCCGTTGCCGGTGGGATGATGACGTTTCAGGAACGCGAACAGCTGGTAAAAACGCAAGAGTTTCTCAATCCATAATAAAAAACCGGAGAGCTTTATGGCGACTAACCCTTCTGTGACAAAAGGTGCTGGTCTGCGCGGTCAGTCAGCTGGCGAAACAGCGTTGTGTACCGTGGGCGAAACTGGTGCCGGTCTGACCTATCGCGGCTACGACATCAAAGAGCTGGCTGACAAGGCGCAGTTTGAAGAGGTTGCCTACTTGTTGCTTTACGGCAAGCTACCCAATCAAATGGAACTGGTCGCTTATAAAAGTCGTTTGCAAAGTATGCGTCCACTGCCTGATGCACTGAAAACCGTGCTGGAACACATTCCGGCCACGGCTCACCCCATGGATGTATTGCGTACCGGCTGTTCCATGCTGGGCAATCTGGCACCGGAAATGGAGTTTGCTGGGCAGCTTGATGCCATCGACCGTATGCTGGCTGTTTTTCCGGGCCTGATTAATTACTGGTACAACTTCAGCCACAATGGCATTCGCATTAATGTGGTAACCGGCGCTGACTCCATTGCTGAGCAGTTTCTCTGGACGTTGCACAACAAACAACCAGAACCTTTGCATGTTCAGGCTATGCAAGTATCGCTGATTCTTTACGCTGAGCATGAATTTAACGCCTCCACATTTACCGCCCGTGTCTGTGCATCAACGCTGTCAGATATTCACAGCTGCGTTACCGGAGCCATTGGCACACTGCGTGGCCCGTTACACGGTGGGGCTAATGAAGCGGCCATGGCCATGATTGAACAGTGGCGCTCACCAGAAGAAGCCGAAGCGCAGATTATGGCGATGCTGGCTCGCAAGGAAAAAATCATGGGGTTTGGCCATGCCGTCTATCGCAAGTCTGATCCACGCAATGCCATTATCAAGGCCTGGTCGAAAAAGCTGGCTGAACAAGTCGGTGACCAGTGGCTTTATCCCGTATCTGAACGGGTTGAGGCGGTCATGTGGCAGGAGAAAAAACTGTTCTGCAATGCTGATTTTTTCCATGCTTCGGCGTATCGCTTTATGGACATTCCGACCAAACTGTTCACCCCGATTTTTGTCTGTTCCCGGGTCGCTGGCTGGTGTGCTCATGTTATGGAGCAGCGGGCTAATAACCGGATTATTCGTCCATCAGCGGACTACATCGGCCCTGAAAGTGTCAACTGGGTAGCCATTGAAGATCGCGCATAGGGTACACGTCCATGGACAATACTGCTTTTCGCCAGCCTTTACCCGGCACTATCCTGGACTACTATGACGCGCGAGCAGCGATAGAAACCATCTTACCCGGCAGTTATAGCCAGCTTCCTTATAGCATCAGAGTGTTGGCGGAACAGCTGCTGCGTCGTTGTGATTCCGCAAGCCTGGGCGACAATCTGCGCCAGCTAGCTGAGCGCCGTCGTGAACAGGACTTTCCCTGGTATCCAGCTCGTGTCGTTTGTCATGATATTCTCGGCCAGACGGCGCTGGTTGATCTGGCCGGGTTGCGTGATGCCATTGCCGGGCAGGGCGGTGATCCGGCCAAAGTCAATCCGGTAGTGCCTACCCAACTGATTGTTGACCACTCGCTGGCGGTGGAGTTTGATGGTTCTGATCCTGATGCTGTGGCTCGCAACCGGGTCATTGAAGAGCGCCGCAACGCGGATCGCTTCCACTTTATCGAGTGGTGCAAAACAGCGTTCAGCAATGTAGATGTCATTCCGGCTGGCAACGGCATTATGCACCAGATTAACCTGGAAAAAATGTCGCCGGTGATCCAGGTTCGAGATGGTGTTGCCTTTCCCGACACTTGTGTCGGCACTGACAGTCACACACCTCATGTCAATGCGCTGGGCGTGATTGCCATTGGTGTTGGTGGTCTGGAAGCGGAAACAGTGATGTTGGGTCGGCCAGCCATCATGCGCCTGCCAGAAATTGTCGGCGTCAAGCTGATTGGGCGACGAAAGCCAGGCATTACCGCTACTGATATCGTCCTGACTCTGACTGAATTTCTGCGCCAGGAGCGAGTGGTTTCCTGTTGGCTGGAGTTTTTTGGTCCCGGAGCGTCTGGTCTTACCGTGGGCGACAGAGCCACCATTGCCAATATGACTCCGGAGTTTGGGGCTTCTGCCGGATTGTTCTATATCGATGCGCAGACCATCGAGTACCTGAAATTGACCGGGCGCACACCGGAACAAATTGCCCTGGTGGAACAGTACGCCAGGACGACCGGACTTTGGGCTGATGATCTGCATAACGTTCATTATGAACGGCTGCTGACCTTTGATCTCAGCACAGTGCAACGAACGCTGGCAGGACCATCCAGTCCTCATCGGCGGCTGCCCACGGCAAAACTGTACGAGCAGGGTATTGCCGGGCACTGGCAGGAAAACCCTGACGAGCTGCCCGATGGTGCAGTAATTATTGCCGCTATTACCAGTTGCACCAATACCAGTAACCCGCGCAATATGATTGCCGCCGGTTTGCTGGCCCGTAACGCCAATCGGCTGGGCCTGAAACGCAAACCCTGGGTGAAGTCATCTCTGGCGCCAGGCTCAAAGGTGGCCGGAATCTATCTGGAAAAAGCAGGGCTGCTAACGCAGCTGGAAAAGCTGGGTTTTGGCATTGTTGGCTACGCTTGCACTACTTGCAACGGCATGAGCGGTGCCCTTGATCCGACTATCCAGCAAGCAGTGATTGAGCGTGATCTGTACACCACGGCGGTGCTTTCCGGTAACCGTAATTTCGACGGACGCATTCATCCTTATGTCAAACAAGCCTTCCTGGCCTCGCCACCACTGGTAGTGGCTTATGCTATCGCCGGTACTATCCGCTTCGATATTGAACGGGATGCCCTGGGTACGCACGACAATGGGCAAGCAATCACCTTGAACGACATCTGGCCATCCGATGATGAGATTGATGCCGTTATCAGCCAGCATGTTAAACCGGAACAGTTTAACCAGGTGTATATCCCCATGTTTGATCTGGCCCAGGCACAACAGCCAGCAAACCCACTGTACCCGTGGCGATCCGGAAGTACCTACATTCGTCGTCCACCTTACTGGGAGGGCGCGCTAGCCACAGAGCGCACCTTGCAGGATATGCGCCCGTTGGCCATTGTTGGCGACAACATCACTACCGATCATCTGTCACCTTCCAACGCCATTTTGCCGAACAGCGCCGCCGGGGAGTATTTGGCCAGCATGGGCGTAGCTGAGGAGGACTTTAACTCTTACGCCACCCATCGCGGAGATCATCTGACAGCGCAGCGAGCTACCCTGGCCAACCCAAAACTGCTGAATGAAATGTGTTGGGATGCTGAGGGTAGGGTACAACAAGGCTCGCTGGCCAGAATTGAGCCAGAGGGTCGGCAGACCCGTATGTGGGAAGCCATCGAAACTTATATGGCCCGACACCAGCCACTGATTATCATTGCTGGTGCGGATTACGGTCAGGGTTCCTCCCGCGACTGGGCCGCTAAAGGAGTACGCCTGGCCGGTGTACAAGCCATTGTGGCAGAAAGTTTTGAACGCATTCATCGTACCAACCTGGTGGGTATGGGCATTTTGCCACTGACGTTCAAACCGGGCACAGACCGCAAACAACTTAAGCTTGATGGCACAGAAACCTATGACGTTGACGGCATTGTTGCCCCAAGTGCCACGGTCACGCTAACCATTCGTCGACGGAATGGTGCAACACTGGCAACATCAGTCAACTGTTGTCTGGATACCGCTGAAGAGCTGTCTATTTACCAGGCTGGTGGTGTTTTACAGCGCTTTGCCATGGATTTTCTCAATGCTGAGGGCGGCAACTGATGGCTTTGAACATTCCTGCCACCTATATGCGCGGTGGCACCAGCAAAGGCGTTTTCTTTCATCTGGCTGACCTGCCGGCAGTGGCACAAGTGCCGGGAGAAGCTCGTGATGCACTGCTGTTAAGAGTGATTGGCAGTCCGGACCCATACGGTAAACAGATTGATGGTCTGGGCGGCGGCACCTCAAGCACCAGCAAAGTAGCCATCGTCGCCAAAAGCACTCAGCCTGACCATGATGTGGATTATCTGTTTGGTCAGGTGGCCATCAATCAGCCGGTAATCGACTGGAGCGGCAACTGTGGCAATCTGACAGCTGCCGTTGCGGCTTTTGCCATTACTCAGGGTTTAGTGGCATCGGTGCCCGATCATGGTATGGCCCGAGTACGAATCTGGCAGGCTAATATTGGCAAAACCATTATTGCTCATGTCCCGGTGACCGCAGGAACTGTGCAGGAAGATGGTAATTTTGTCCTGGATGGCGTGACCTTTGCTGCGGCTGAGATTAAGCTGGAATTTCTCAGTCCAGCCGGGAGTTCGGCTGCGTTGTTTCCTACCGGACAACGGGTGGACAAGCTGGATGTTCCCGGTCTTGGTACTGTCGAAGCCACACTGATCAATGCTGGCATTCCCGTCATTTTTGTTCATGCTGGAACGATTGGCTATCGGGGCACTGAGCTTCAGGAAGACATTAATAACGATCAGCAGGCACTGGCTATGTTTGAGCGCATCCGTGCCAGCGGTGCTCTGCGTATGGGGTTGATCAGTAAACTGACCGAGATTACCAGTCGAGCGCATACGCCCAAGGTCGCTTTTATCGCCGAACCGGCTTCTTATTGCAGTGCCGCTGGCCGTGTGGTTAACGCGCAGGAGATCAATTTGCTGGTTCGGGCGCTCTCCATGGGGCAAATGCACCACGCCATGATGGGTACGGCTGCGGTGGCTATTGCTGCCGCCGCCGCGATTCCGGACACGTTAGTCAGCAAGGTTTGTGGTGGACAATGTAGTCCTGTGCGCCTTGGCCACCCTTCTGGTATCCTGAGCGTGGGCGCGCAAGTAAAACACGAGCAGGGATGCTGGGTGGTTTCTCGGGTCAATATGAGTCGCAGTGCCAGGGTGTTGATGGCAGGGACTGTCCGCGTGCCATATGCATAAAATTTACTCTTTATTGTTCTGTTCTTTATTGGCTGATAACGCTAGCGTTATCAGTTGTTAAAATAGGTTATTTGCTCATATTGTTAAGCATTATTGTTGATTGGTTTTGAGAGATGTTTCGGTAATTACTAATCAGAAGTCTTTGATTAATTGTAAAAAGACCAAGGTTTTCTACCATTTTTGCGGTAATATCCGCCCCCGACAGAGCGACTGGATACATCTCAACCTGATCGCCAACGATTCCAGGAAACTGACTGTAAAGTGGCTGTCCAGGCTCTGCGAAGACAGCAGAGTACATAGTCATCGTCGTATGGATACACACGCTTACCAGACACAGCCAGTTCCGGACAATTCTCTAGCACCCCTACTTTGATGGAGAAATCCCAGTGAGAAAAACCAAGATCGTCTGTACCATCGGCCCTAAGTCTGAATCCAACGAAATGTTAACCAGACTGGTCGAGAATGGCATGAACGTGATGCGACTGAACTTCTCCCATGGTGACTTTGACGAGCATGGTGCCCGTATTGCCCGTCTGCGTGAAGTTATGGCCGCCACTGGCAAGCGTATTGCCATTTTGCTGGATACCAAAGGCCCAGAGATTCGTACCGTCAAGCTGCGAGATGGCCAGGACATCATGCTTAAAGCTGGTCAGGAGTTTACGCTGACTACCGACACTTCGGTACTGGGCGACAACACGCGTGTGGCTGTTACCTACGCTGGCCTGACCAAAGATCTGAAACCGGGCGACACCGTGCTGTTGGACGATGGTCTGATCGAGCTGATAGTGAAAGAGGTCAAGGCTCAGGAAATTATCTGTGAAGTCAGGAACAACGGTGAACTGGGCGAGAACAAGGGCGTCAACCTGCCTGGCGTAAAAGTAAACCTGCCTGCGCTGTCTGACAAAGATAAAGCCGACCTGATTTTCGGCTGCCAGCAAAGTGTTGACTTTGTTGCGGCTTCTTTTATTCGTAAAGCCAGCGACGTGAAAGAGATTCGTGAGCTGCTGGACGCTAACGGCGGTCAGGAAATCCAGATCATTTCCAAAATTGAAAACCAGGAAGGTGTGGATAATTTTGATGAGATTCTGGCGGTTTCTGACGGCATTATGGTGGCCCGTGGCGACCTGGGTGTAGAGATCCCGGTTGACCAGGTTATCTTTGCCCAGAAGATGATGATCCATAAGTGTAACTGCGCGCGCAAGCCAGTCATCACGGCCACCCAGATGCTGGATTCCATGATCAAGAATCCGCGTCCGACCCGCGCTGAAGCTGGCGATGTGGCCAATGCCATCCTGGACGGCACCGATGCGGTAATGCTCTCTGGTGAAAGTGCCAAGGGTAAATATCCGGCCGAGGCTGTTGCCGTTATGGCGACCATCTGCAACAGTACCGATGTCAACATGGAGCTGCGTACGGAACCGCGAGTTGAAGAGTTCGATATCGAGATCGACAACTATCGCAGTATCACCCAGGCCGTTTGTCGTGGTGCCGTGAAAACCGCTGACATCCTGGAAGCCAAGCTGATTATCGTTGCCACAGAGCAGGGTAAATCTGCACGCTCCCTGCGTAAGTTCCGCCCGCGGGCGCAGATTCTGGCGCTGACGTCTTCTGAAAAAACGGCCAACCAGCTATGCCTGAGCAAAGGTGTTTGCACCAGCCTGGTGGCGCTACAGGAGAATACCGACGCATTTTACAAGCTGGGCAAGGAGCTGGCCGTGAAACAGGGTCTGGTTCAGTCTGGCGATGTGGTGGTTATGGTTTCTGGTGCCCTGGTTGAGTCTGGCACTACCAACACGTCATCTGTTCATGTGATCGACTGATTGCCCGAACTGGCTATTGTTCCTAGCTCCGTCAGGTGATGGCATGTCACCTGATGGAGTGTTCCCAAACCTGACTACACCTCTCTCATCTATCCTCCTGCCGATTCCCCGCAAATGATCTGATCGTTCATTTCACGACAAAGTGTTCCGATAACAAAAAGCATTAAGGCCATCTGGAATACCCATCGATGAAAGGAATTATCTTTGCTGAACTGATCGAAATGGTGGAAGCGCGGTTTTCTGTAGATGTAGCAGAACAGATTATTGCTGCCGCGCAACTGCCTTCCGGCGGGAGTTATACCTCCTTGGGAACTTACTCACATCACGAAGTCCTGCAACTGGTATCTGAGCTAAGTGCTGTCACCGGTGCCCATGTTGCTGACTTGCAGCTGGCCTTTGGGGAGTACCTGTTTGGACGGTTCAGTGAAGTCCATCCGGAATTTTTTGCCAACGTCAGCGGTTCATTTGAGTTTCTGACCAGGGTGCAGGATTTCATCCACATGGAGGTGCAGAAGCTGTACCCGGACGCCACTCCGCCAAAACTGACCTGTACGCCTGTTGGTGAGCGTCAAATGCGGTTGCATTACCAATCCCATCGTCCGTTTGCGGTGTTGGCGCACGGATTGATCATTGGTGCCGGCAAACATTTTGGTGAAAATCTGGCTATTGATTTTCAGTCAGTAAACGACGATGGAACTGAAGCGCACTTTCATCTGGTGTTAAACAACTAATTGCAGGGTTGCCGCGCACATGAATGAAAAGGCCTGGCAAAAACGGTATGAGCGGGAGAAAAAGGCCCGTCTTCAGGCAGAAAAAATAGCCGAAGAAAAAACCCGGGAAATCTACTACCGTCATCAGGAATTACAAGCCCTGGCCCAGAGTCTTGAAGCCCAGGTCAAGGAGCGTACCGCACAACTGCAGGCCAATAATCAGCGGCTGTTGGCATCAAGAAATACCCTCAGGGCACAACAAAAGACCTTGCAGGAAGTCAACCAGCGTTTACAGGACAAGGCCGCCGAGCTGGAAAAGGTCAGCCAGCATAAGTCGCAGTTTCTGGCCAACGTTTCCCACGAGTTACGCACCCCACTGAACAGCCTGATGATTCTGGCCAGCATCCTGGCTGATAACCAGGACGGTAACCTGAGTGCTGACCAGGTTCATTCGGTACAGATTATTTTCAACAGTGCCAATGAGTTACTGGAAATTATTGAAGATATTCTGGATATGTCCAAGGCGGAAGCGGGGAAGCTGAATATCTATCAGGAAGACATTTTGCTCGGCGATATCTGGCGCAGCCTGAGTGATCAGTTTATGCCCATCAGTAAGGAGCGGGGAGTGGCTTTTGAGATTGTCTGCGGCCCTGGTCTACCGCAATGGATACACAGTGACCGTAAGCGGCTGAAACAGATTCTTAAGAATCTGCTGGCCAACGCGTTCAAATTTACTCCGAAGGGCGGCGCAGTCAAGTTTCTGATTCATAAGGAAACATGGCGTCTGGGCGAGGAGTACTCATCGGAAGGGCTGGTTTTCCAGGTAGTGGATAACGGCGTGGGGATTGCCAGCGACAAACACGAAACGGTATTTCAGATGTTCCGACAGGCAGACGGCAGCACTAGTCGGAAGTACAACGGGACCGGTCTTGGGTTGTCCATTTCCAGAAAGTTGGCACGATTGCTCGGCGGTGACCTGACGCTGGATAGCGAAGAGGGTAACGGAGCAACTTTTTCCCTGATGCTACCGCCTGTGACGTTGGTGACCACGGTGGAATCTCAGGGTGGCGACAATGAATTTATCCTGCTCAGCGATGACGACACCACAGAGCCATTTGCCGGACAGCAAGTGTTGCTGGTCGATGACGATCTACGCAACAGCTTTGCTTTATCGCACTTGCTGGAAGGTCATGGCCTGCGAGTACATCTGGCGGAAAACGGCCCACAGGCATTGGCATTTCTGGAAGAACATAAGCAGATTGACCTGGTGATCCTTGATTTGATGATGCCAACCATGGACGGTTGTGAAGTACTCACGCAGATCCGGAGTCGTATTGAATTTCGTCTGATGCCAGTGATGATGCTGACCGCTAGTCCCAACAGAGAAGACGAGATACGCTGCCGTAGCGCCGGCGCTGATGATTATTTGCACAAGCCGGTGGAGGTTCAGGTGCTTATGGGCCGTATCCGCAGTTGGATTGCCGGATGACCTGCACGCAGGTCATCTTATTAGCCCAGCGTATTTTTGCTGATCAACATTCCCGCCGCTGGCAATAGCAACGACAGTTTTGCCATAAAAATCTTCAGGGCTTCTCATAATGGCAGCCAGTCCAGCGGCTCCACTGGGCTCCAGCACCAGGTTAAGTTCGCTAAAGGCGAGTCGGACAGCCTTGTGAACCTGCTCCGTATTAACGATCATGCCTTGAACACCGGTTTGCAGCGTCACTTCCAGATTAGCCACGCCTGGCTCCAGAGCCATCAGGGCATCGCAATCGCAGGGCAGATTGCCGGGAGCACGACAGCGTTTGCCCTGCTGCAAAGAGAGGTTCATTCCCTGGTAGCCGTCGGCTTCAACGGCCCATACCTGGGCCTCATTGTGTAATGCCAGACTTGAGCCCGCGACGAGGCTGCCGCCACCCGACGGGCAGAGCAGGTGGTCACACTGTTTTTGTAACTGTCTCAGTTGTTCCTTGAGTTCCAAAGCCACAGACGCTTGCCCGATGATGATTTCATGGTCGTCAAAAGGGTGCAACAGTTTGGCGTTTTCGGCTCGGGCGATGGTTTTTGCCATATTGCTGGCAGCTTCTTCTCTGGAAGGCTCACAGTGATGGCATAAGGTTACTTTGGCCTGATAGTGCTCGGCGTTGCGAATTTTTGTTACCGGAGCGTCGTGGGGCATCACCAGGTGGACGGGAATACCTAGCAGTTGACCAGCGGCAGCCAGGCCAGCGGCGAAATTACCTGAAGAGTAGGCGGCAACACCTTGTTTTTTTTGTACATCTGACAGATTAAGCAAACGATACAAAGCCCCGCGAAACTTGAATGCACCGGTTATCTGCAACGATTCGGCCTTGACCAGGACTTCGCCACTAATAAGCTGGCTTAATGTGTCGCAGTGCAGCAAGGGCGTCGTGCGGATGTGTGGCCTGATCTGATCAAAGGCCCGGTTCAATGCCTTAAAGGGAGATTCATGAGCAAGTGCTACGGACATAACTGCAATAATCCATTGCTTTTTAACCAGGGTTTCAGGGTGTAGGGCCGTTCGCCCAGACCATTCAAAGATAGCTGATAACACCGCCTTGGTGTTGCCACTGTCACACATTCAACGACAGCATCGGGTATAAAAACGACGATAGTCGTATAATTAAGGTAAGGAAGCATAAAAGTCAGACCAGTTATAACAGCGTGCGTAAGTGATTGTCTGGTAGCCCATTGTGGGTCTATGGACTAACCTTGTCTTGCTATCACCGTCCCAAAATGCGCCCGCTCACTTTATCTCCGGTTCTGACCATGGAAAATACCGCTTCGCGTACGCTGCAGCATTGGCTTATTGCCGGCATTGTGCTCGCCTGCTTGTTGCTTGCCGGTTACTTCTACATTGAGTACCAAAAAAAATACCCAAGTACGGATGATGCCTATGTGCATGGCAATATCATCTACATAGCGCCCAGAGTGGGTGGTCAGGTGCGGGCAGTTAATGTGGGCAACTTTGAGTGGGTGCATGAAGGCGAGATGCTGGTGCAGATCGACCCGGCCCCCTACGAGGCGCAACTGAATCGGGCCAGATCTGCCTACGCCGTTGCCGGTGAAGAGAACAAGGCCGCCAGCGAGGGCATCCTGGGCGCCAGTTCCGCCATTACGACTGCTGCTGCCAATCTGCGTAAGGTGCAGCTTAATTTCAGACGTATCATGACTTTGGTGGCTCAAGGGGATATGCCTCGCCAGGAAGGCGATACCGCCCGGGCTGAGCTGGCCACTGCCCGCGATAATCTGGCCAGTGCCAGGGCGCATATGGCGCAACTGGTTGCCGAGCAGGGCGCGGTGGGCCAGAGTGCCCCGGCGGTGCAAGAGGCGGCAGCGGCCCTGATGCTGGCCACCTTGAATCTCTCCTACACCAATATTGCGGCGCCGGCCGATGGTGAGCTTGGTTTGGTCAGTGCTCATCCTGGCAGTGTGGTCAGTAGCGGCGAAGCGTTAATGCCTTTGGTGGTAAACCAAAGCTATTGGGTGGAGGCCAATTTCAAGGAAAATGACCTGGGACGGATTCGACCGAAGATGCCCGTCAGTGTCAAGCTGGATATGTATCCCGGTACCGCATTTACCGGGACTGTAGAGGCCATTTCCCCAGCCAGTGGGGCTACTTTTTCCCTGTTACCACCAGAGAATGCCACAGGCAACTGGGTAAAAATCACTCAGCGCTTTCCCGTCAGTATCCGTCTGCAGGACATGGGCAATTTACCAGCCAAAACACCACTCAGAGTTGGTGCCAGCGCCACTGTTACCGTCGATACCGTGGCCGCTGTCCATGAATAACCGCCATGAATAACCAAGCAGCCAGTCGTCCGATGGTGGTGATTACTATAATCACCGCTTCGCTGATCGTACTGATCGATATGACAGTAGCCAATGTGGCTCTGCCCGATATGATGGGGAGCCTTGGTGCCACCTCGGATCAGATCACCTGGGTACTGACCAGCTTTGCCATGGCCGAAGCGGTGGTGATTCCCCTGGCCGGTTTTCTCACCCTGCGCTTTGGTGAGCGCCGTCTGTTGTTTACTGCCATTGCCGGCTTTGTGTTGATGTCGCTGCTGTGTGGTCAGTCTGATTCGCTGGCAGAGATGATCTGCTTTCGGATCTTTCAGGGGTTTTTCGGTGCGTCGGTGATTCCTCTGAGCCAGTCCGTATTGATGCAGGTTTATCCCAAAGATCAGCAAGGGCGAGCCATGGCATTGTTTGGCATTGGTGTCCTGGTGGGACCGGTGCTGGGACCAGTACTTGGCGGTGTGCTCACCCAACATTTGAACTGGCGCTGGGTATTTTATATCAATCTGCCGGTGGGACTGGTTTGTTTGGCACTGATTTATCGCAATATCCACATCAGCAATAAAGGATCGACCAGCATCGACTGGCTGCTGATCATTACCATGGCACTGGGCATTGGTCTGCTGCAAATGGTGCTTTCCCAGGGTAACCAGAAAAACTGGTTCAGCTCTAATGTGATCTTGTTTGCCAGCATTGCCAGTGCGCTATTTATTGTCGCTTTCGTCTATCGCTCGTTTCAGACGCACGGTGAAATTGCCCCGGTCTGGATGCTGACCAATCGCAATCTTGGCATTGCCTGCCTGGTGGTCAGCTGTTTTGCTGTGGGCACGTTTGGGGTGTTGCAGTTACAGCCCATGTATTTGCAGGAGTTGCTGAATTATCCGGTGCAAACATCCGGTTTTATCATGGCGCCCAGGGGCCTGACATCGGCCATCGTGCTGATTATGGCGGCACCGATTATGGATCGGGTCGATAGCCGGATAATGGTGTTTATTGGTCTGACTCTTAACGCCATTGGTGTCTGGCAGATGAGTCGATACTCGCTGGATATTGATCCGTTCTGGGTAATTTTGCCGGAGATGATCCAGGGAGCGGGCATGGGGCTGGTGTTTGCGCCGCTGTCAAAACTGGCTTTTCTGACTCTGGCACCGGCATTGATTCCAGGTGCCACAGCCATGTTCAATCTTTGTCGAACCATTGGTTCATCCATCGGCATCGCCATTATCAACACCTATTTCAGCTACGTTCAACAACAGGAATGGCAGAGTTTGGGTGGCAGTTTATCCAGGGATAACAGGGTGTTACGACACTATGCTGAAGCGGCGGGTGAGGCGATGACCAGTCACCGCTTTCTGGAGCAGATTGCTGCCTTGTTAAAGCAGCAATCGACCATGCTGGCGTTTGTGTACGCCTTTATGATGATGGTGATTATCTACCTGGCGTTGATGCTTTTTCTGCCGCTGATGCGTAAGAAAACGGCCGCTTATTATAGCTAAATGGCTAGCGCCTGTGCCTCAGCATTCCCCAGGTAGGTGGCGGGAGTCAACGCCTTCAGTTGGGCCTTGACGTTGTCTGGCAGTTCCAGCCCATCAATAAAATTGGCCAGCGTTTGTTGGGTGATGCCATCCTGACCACGGGTTAGTGCCTTGAGCTTTTCATAGGGTTGCTCAATGCCGTAGCGGCGCATCACAGTCTGGATTGGCTCAGCCAGTACTTCCCAGGCGTTAGCCAGGTCCTGCTCAAGACGCACCGGAGATACTTCCAGCTTGCTAATGCCCTTCAGGGTGGCGGCGTAGGCGATCAGACTCTGGCCGAGACCAACGCCCATATTGCGCAGTACCGTGGAGTCGGTCAGGTCGCGCTGCCAGCGTGATACTGGCAACTTGGTGGTCAGGTGCTGCATGATGGCATTAGCAATCCCCAGGTTCCCCTCGGAATTTTCAAAATCAATAGGGTTCACTTTATGAGGCATGGTGGACGAGCCCACTTCACCGGCTACGGTTTTCTGTTTGAAATAACCCAGGGAAATATAACCCCACACATCCCGATCAAAGTCGATCAGAATGGTGTTAAAGCGGCAGATGGCATCGTATAGCTCGGCAATGTAGTCGTGGGGTTCGATCTGAGTGGTGTACGGGTTCCACTCCAAACCGAGACTGCTGACAAACTGCTCGGCGTGTTCAGTCCAGTCCACTTCCGGGTAAGCCAGAAGGTGGGCATTGTAATTGCCCACGGCACCGTTGATTTTGCCCAAAGGTACAATGCTTTCGATCTGTTTCAGCTGGCGCTTCAGACGATAGGCGATATTGGCCATTTCTTTGCCCAGCGTGGTGGGTGTGGCGGTCTGGCCGTGGGTGCGGGACAACATAGGCCGAGACGCATGGCTTTTGGTCAGGTTTTCGATGGCAGCGATGATCTGGCGCATCTGTGGCAGCACTGCCTCCTGCATGCCAGTGTTGAGCATCAAGCCGTGGGCGAGGTTGTTGATATCCTCAGAGGTGCAGGCAAAGTGTACAAACTCACCGATGGCAGAGAGTTCCGCGTGGTGGGCAAAGCGCTCCTTGAGCAGATACTCCACTGCCTTAACGTCGTGATTAGTAGTACGCTCGATCTCTTTCACGCGCTCGGCATCTGCCATGGAGAACCCTGATACCAGGCTCTCCAGCAGCGCGTTGGCTGATTCAGACAGCGCCGGAACTTCGCTGATGACAGGATGGTTGGCCAGTGATTGTAACCAGCGCACCTCCACCGCGACCCGAAAGCGAATCAGTCCGTATTCACTGAAAATAGTTCTCAGGGCTTGGGTTTTATCACCATAACGTCCATCGATGGGAGAGACGGCGGTCAGTGCATTCAGCTCCATGTTTTATGCCTTAAGCTCGGAGGGAAACAGCGCATGATAATCGATTACTGCGTTGGTTTCTAACCACAGACTCAAGCCCTGTATTGGCACAAGGAATCAGGAAATTCCAGCGTTAAATTCTTTGCAGGCCATCAAGCAGGTTTTTACGGCTGATGAACAGATGCCAGCGACTGCCGCCGCACTGACGCCAGAGTGTGGCTGAGCGAATGCCTGCCAGCAAAATGGCCCGAATGCGATTGGCATTGGCCTGGTTTTGTAAAAAACGGGTATCGCCGGCCACGGTAATGCGCGTTTTGAAGGTACTGAGGGTATCGAGGTAAATGCTGGCCAGACTGCTGATCACATTGTCGTGGAGCAAACCAAAATGGTCGACCTGCTCCCGGGTTTTTTGCAGGCGCTCACCGATAGTGTTGAGCATTTTCCGGTTACGGCTGAGTTTTTTTTCCAAATGAATCATGGCCAGGGCATAGCGAATGACATCGCCACCAATGGCTGAGCTGTCCCGACTGACCACTGCACTCAGCGTCTTTTTGCCCAGACCCAGACGGTAAAAACCATCGTACACTTCAGCCACATTATTGGGTGAGGTGACAAAAATGCTGTGGATGGAAGGCGTCAGTGTCTCTTCGCTCCATTGCCCGGTTCTGGCCAGTTGATCGACCAGGGTGGCAGCCTGAAACACGCCCGCCAGAGCGGCGGCCTGATCTTGATTAGAATGCTTCACCGAATATCTCGCCAATTATTTATTGTCCCGGATGCCGTAAACAGAATAGCTATATGCATGCCAATCAAATCCCAACAGCGCTGCGCGTCTCAATAACGCCGCCGCCGAGACACACTTGGCCATCATAAAAAACCACCGACTGCCCAGGTGTCACTGCTCTTTGTGGCTGGGCAAATGTGACCTGGTAATCACCGTTGGTAGCGCGGCTCAAGGTACAGTCCTGGTCCTGCTGGCGGTAGCGCACTTTGGCTTTGAGCTGATATGGCATGGCCGGTGGCTCGCCGGCCACCCAATCAATATGGGAGCAGGTCAGGCTGGCGGAAAAGAGCATGGGATGGTCAGTACCTTGGCCGACCACCAGCACATTGCGCTGCAGGTCTTTTTCCAGTACATACCACGGTGCTTCATCAGCATTTTTCCGGCCGCCAATCCCTAACCCCTGGCGCTGACCAATGGTGTGGTACATCAGTCCGGCATGTTCACCAATAACCTGACCATCCACGGTTTCGATGGGACCGGGTTGGGCAGGCAAGTACTGTTGCAGGAAATCCCGGAAACGACGCTCACCGATAAAACAGATGCCAGTGCTGTCTTTTTTGTTGTGGGTGATCAGTCCGTACTCTTCGGCGATGCGCCGCACTTCGGATTTTTCCAACTCGCCCACCGGAAACAGGGTGCGGGCGATTTGCTGCTCACCGACGGCATGAAGGAAATAGCTTTGGTCCTTGTTCGGGTCAACGCCCTTGACCAGCAGACTGCGACCATCGCGGTCGATACGCCGACAGTAGTGACCCATGGCGATATAATCGCTGCCGAGGGTTAAAGCGTAATCCAGAAAGGCCTTAAATTTAATTTCCTTGTTGCACAGAATGTCAGGATTGGGCGTTCTGCCATGTTGATATTCATGCAGAAAATGCTCAAAGACATTATCCCAGTACTCAGCGGCAAAGTTGGCCTTGTGCAGCGGGATACCAATTTTGTCGCACACCGCCTGAGCATCGGCCAGGTCACTCATGGCCGTGCAGTATTCTGAGCCGTCATCTTCCTCCCAGTTCTTCATAAACAGGCCTTGCACGTCATAACCCTGCTGCTGCAACAGCAAGGCGGACACCGACGAATCAACACCGCCGGACATGCCAACAATCACTTTGGTTCGCACCGATGCGGTTCGGGAGGGATGTTCTGTCACTGAAAAGTACTGCCACCGGATTAAAAATAGCCAGGCATTTTACCTGTATGGGCAGGCAAGCACCATAGGCCGCTCACCGCTTGCACGAAGCAATTTTGCCATGGCAGGAAATGTTCATTTATTACCATCGGCGGATGGTATAAGGTATACGCGTTATTTACTATTTTCGACGCTTGGTAGGCGACTTCGGTTACTGGTCAGCCTGCTCAAGAAAACCCACAAAAAGCGTTGACGAGTTTTTCATCTGACCAGAGTGATGATTAGAGAACGGAGTTGATAATGGCTTTCCAAAAGATCGAAGTACCTGCCCGCGGTGAGCGCATCACGGTCAACACAGACCTCTCTCTGAATGTTCCTGATAACCCGATTATTCCCTACATTGAAGGCGATGGCATTGGTGCTGACATCTCACCCGCCATGCTCAAAGTGGTTGATGCTGCTGTAGCAAAAGCGTATCAGGGCAAGCGCAAGATTGAATGGATGGAAGTCTACTGCGGCGAGAAAGCCACACAGGTTTACGATCAGGACACTTGGTTGCCGCCAGAGACCCTGGAAGCACTGAAAGAGTTCGTGGTCAGCATCAAAGGTCCGCTGACCACGCCGGTAGGTGGTGGTATCCGCTCGCTCAATGTCGCTTTGCGTCAGGAGCTGGATCTGTTTGCCTGCATTCGTCCAGTGCGCTGGTTCAAGGGCGTACCGAGTCCGGTGAAGGAGCCAGAAAAAACCAACATGGTGATTTTTCGTGAAAACTCCGAAGACATTTATGCAGGCATTGAGTGGCAGGCTGGCACACCAGAAGCTGACAAAATGATTCGCTTTTTGCGTGACGAAATGGGCGTAAGCAAAATTCGCTTTGCGCAGGAATGCGGCATCGGCGTTAAGCCAGTTTCCAGAGAAGGCACAGAACGGCTGGTGCAAAAGGCCATTCAGTTTGCTATCGATAATGACCGTCACTCTGTTACCCTGGTGCACAAAGGTAACATCATGAAATTCACCGAGGGGGCTTTTAAAGACTGGGGTTATCAGACAGCTGTTCGATATTTTGCTGCCCAACCGTTGGATGGCGGTCCGTGGCATACGGTCAAAAACCCCAATACCGGGCGAGATATTGTCATCAAGGATGTGATTGCTGATGCCTTCTTACAACAGATTTTGCTACGCCCGGCGGAGTACGATGTGATCGCCACGCTAAACCTCAATGGCGATTATATTTCCGATGCTCTGGCCGCCCAGGTGGGTGGTATTGGCATCGCTCCAGGCGCCAACATTGGCACGCCGACGGCGTTATTTGAAGCAACCCATGGCACCGCACCGAAGTACGCTGGTCAGGACAAGGTTAATCCAGGGTCAATGATTCTCTCGGCCGAAATGATGTTGCGTCATATGGGTTGGTCCGAAGCTGCTGATTTGATTATCAAAGGAATGGACGGAGCTATTGGTGCTAAAACTGTTACCTACGATTTTGAACGTTTGATGGATGATGCAACGCTGGTTAAGTGTTCTGAATTTGCCAATGAAATCATTCGACACATGTAGTTTACGTTCAGGCAGTAATTAACCGAGACAGGCTGGGAAATAGCTTCCGGCCGTCGCTGTCCCGCCTTGTTTCTTCTTGTATTGTAAGCACTTGCTAATTTTTCCCGGTTCAGCGTTGTGATTTGCCTCAGTATCTTTAGAATGGATAGTGAAAGTATCGCGATGTTGCCAACCTTATTAAAAACGAGCGCTGATTGTTTTGCTGTCAAATCTCCTTGTGTGATGCCGATCAGTTATTGGTGCTCGTTGTTTTTATGATTGGCAACAGCGATTACTCCCGGAGTCTCAATCTGAGGCCTTTGTAGCCTGGGTGTAAAGAGTTGGATATAGAAGATTGGCAGTCATAAAACCATGAGTAATTTCAAACCGTTTCGTCTAAGCTTGGAACAAGATGGAGAGGAGCATGAGGGTAACCTGGACGTCGCTGTTGTCCCGGAAAAAACCAGATTGTCCCCGCCTCCTATGTATCAGGTCTTGCTCCTGAACGATGATTTTACACCAATGGATTTTGTTGTTGAGGTACTGGAGAAGTTTTTCAGTATGCCAGAGGGGAGGGCGACTCAAATTATGCTGACGGTACACACTCAGGGAAGGGCAGTTTGTGGTGTATTCAGCAAGGATATCGCAGAAACCAAGGCTCAGCAGGTCAATGAATATTCCAGAGAAAACGACCATCCCCTGCTGTGCAAAACAGAAAAGGCCGATTAGCGTTTTCAAGGTTACACCATATGCTCAACAAAGACCTCGAAGCAACACTGAATAGTGCATTTAAAGATGCGCGCGATAACCGTCATGAATTCATGACGGTAGAGCATCTGTTACTTGCCCTGCTCGATAATGAGTCCGCAGCACGTGTCCTGGCTTCCTGCGGCATCGATCTCATTAAACTTCGTCAGGACCTCACCGAGTTTGTCAGCTCAACCACTCCACTAATTCCGGATGATGACAGCGAGCGGGAAACCCAGCCCACACTCGGGTTCCAGCGCGTGCTGCAACGTGCCGTTTTTCACGTACAAAGCTCAGGTAAAAAAGAGGTAACTGGTGCTAACGTACTGGTAGCGATTTTCAGCGAGCAGGAAAGTCAGGCTGTTTATTTCCTCAAGCAACAGGATGTAGCCCGTATCGATGTGGTCAATTTTATTGCCCACGGTATTGCCAAAACGCCTGGGCAGGAACTGGAAGAAATTGGTCGTGAGTTGTCCGACGACATGGAGTCTGAGACTGCTCGGGGTAACAGCAAGAACCCGTTAAAACTGTACGCCACGAATCTCAATGAGCAGGCTGTCCTCGGCCGTATTGATCCGCTGGTTGGCCGGGCAGAAGAGATTGAGCGAGTCTGCCAAATACTCACCCGTCGTCGTAAAAATAACCCGCTGTTGGTGGGTGAAGCCGGTGTTGGTAAAACGGCCATTGCTGAAGGGCTGGCCCGACGTATCGTTGATGGCGATGTTCCTGAAGTATTGTTGGAGGCCGTCGTCTATTCCCTGGATCTGGGCTCGCTACTGGCCGGCACCAAATACCGTGGGGATTTTGAAAAACGCTTCAAACAACTACTGAGCGAACTGAAAAAGCTCGACCACGCCATTTTGTTCATTGATGAGATTCATACCATTATCGGTGCCGGGGCTGCCTCCGGTGGCGTTATGGATGCATCCAACCTGCTCAAACCCATGCTTACCTCTGGCGAGCTGCGCTGCGTCGGCTCCACCACTTTTCAGGAGTTTCGCGGTATCTTTGAAAAAGACCGAGCCCTGGCTCGACGATTCCAGAAAGTGGATATCACAGAGCCGGATGTAGCTGATACTTATGAAATTCTCCTCGGACTGAAGAAAAAGTTTGAAGAGCATCATGAAATTGAGTATCGCGATGATGCTCTGAAAGCAGCAGCGGAACTGGCGGAGCGTTACATTAATGATCGTCATATGCCCGATAAGGCCATTGATGTCATTGACGAAGCCGGTGCTTTCCAACGCCTGCAACCGGAGTCACAACGCAAGAAAGTTATTGAAGTCGAGGATGTTGAGCGCATTGTGGCAAAAATGGCCCGGATTCCGCCGAAATCAGTCTCTTCTTCTGATAAAGAGCTGCTCAGCAAACTTGAGCGTAACCTGAAAATGGTGGTGTTTGGTCAGGATAACGCCATCACATCCCTGGCAACTGCCATCAAGCTCTCTCGCGCAGGTCTCAAGGCTCCGGAAAAACCGGTGGGTTCTTTCCTGTTCTCTGGTCCTACCGGCGTTGGTAAGACCGAAGTATGTCGGCAACTGGCCAAAGCCCTGGGCATTGAACTGGTGCGCTTTGATATGTCCGAGTACATGGAGGCTCATACCGTTTCCCGACTGATTGGTGCACCCCCAGGTTATGTTGGCTTTGACCAGGGCGGCCTGCTGACTGAAGCGATCAACAAAACGCCGCACTGCGTACTGCTGCTCGATGAGATTGAAAAAGGTCACTCTGATGTCTTTAACCTGCTGTTACAGGTGATGGACCACGGTACGCTAACAGACAACAACGGTCGTAAAGCCGATTTCCGTAACGTTATCCTGATCATGACCACTAATGCCGGTGCCGAGTCCATGACTCGCAGCTCCATCGGTTTTTTGGAGCAGGATCACACGACGGACGGCAATGAAGCCATCAAGAAAACCTTTACTCCAGAGTTCAGGAACCGTCTTGATGCCATCATTCCTTTCGCCGCCCTTAACAGCGACACCATCAAACATGTGGTGGATAAATTCCTCACCGAACTTCAGGCTCAGCTGGATGAAAAACGTGCTCAACTGGAGGTGGACGACAAGGCACGTAACTGGCTGGCAGAAAAAGGCTTTGATCGCCAGATGGGCGCGAGACCTATGGCCCGGGTAATTCAGGAATACCTGAAAAAGCCCATGGCCGAGCAAATCCTCTTCGGCAAACTGGCCGAAAATGGCGGCATAATCAAAGTCACTGTGCGCAAAGGTGAGTTACATCTGAAGTTTGAAGCAGCCAAAAGCAGAACTTCAGATCTTGAGGCGGTTGATGACGGAGCAAGTTAGAGGAGGAGCGCTCAGGGGCGAGCGCCCCTGTTAGCGGGAGCGGTAGGTGATACGGCCTTTGGTCAGGTCGTATGGTGTCAGTTCTACCTTTACCCGGTCGCCGGTGAGAATGCGGATGTAATTTTTGCGCATTTTGCCGGAGATATGGGCAGTCACAACATGACCATTTTCCAGTTCCACACGAAACATCGTATTAGGCAGGGTGTCAATCACGACACCCTCCATTTCCAGACTCTCTTCTTTTGCCATTAAAAAACTACCTCAAAGGGTTGGTACGGCTTGATCAAATCGCAGGGCATTCTGCCTGAAAACTATTACTAAAGCAAAACACCCTTTGTGCCCAACGAATTATTTCAACGGCTGCCACTGATGGTTGACGCGTATTTGCGCGGGGCGATATTCAAGCTTGTAGTTCATTTTTCGACAACCGTGAACCCAGTAGCCAAGATGCAGGTAGGGTAGGCCAAGCCTCCTGGTTTCTGCAATCAGCCACAAGATACAGTAACGCCCCAGGCTGCGCTGCGGATAATCCGGGTGGTAAAAAGTATAAACGGCTGAAAGACTGTTTTGAAGATGGTCCACCACCGAAACAGCCAGCAACTGGCCGTGCTCACGAAACTCGTAGAACGAGGTAAATTCAGCAGCATCAACTAAAAAGGCAATATATTGTTCCGCAGAAGCTGGATACATATCGCCATCGTGGTGACATTGACTGATATAGTCCTGATAAAGCTGATAATGCTCGTCCTGAAAATGCACCGGCACTTTGCTGACTTGCAGTAACGCATTGCGGTTCCAGGTTTTGCGCTGGGTTCTGCGTAAGACAAACGTGTTGACGGCAACTCTGATCGGTACGCACGCCTGACACTGAGCACAGTCTGGCCGGTAAATATGTACGCCGCTGCGGCGAAACCCGGCTTCGGCCAGATCCGAGCACAACTCTTGCTCCAGTGCCACGGTCGGGTCCATGAATAGCGTTGTCGCTTGCCGCGTCGGCAGATAACTGCACTCATGCGGCTGTGTTGCATAGAATGTGAGGTCTTTGTATTTACTCATCATCACCCATCATGCCATTGCCACTCCAAGTGCCAGTTTGCACAGGCTGGGGCTTGGGAGCAATATATGCCGAGATATTTCACATAGCGCTCCCGACTGATCAGGGCTGCCCCGAGAGACTCCAGATGTGTTGAATGGTTCTGGCAGTCCACTAGCTGAAATTGCCAACTTGCTAACCGTTCAGACAGTGCAGCCAGAGCAATTTTCGAGGTATTGCTTTCTTTGCTGAACATGGACTCGGCAAAGAATGCCTGACCCAGTGCTACCCCGTACAGGCCGCCGACCAGCTCATCCTCACGCCAGACCTCAACGCAGTGAGCATAGCCTGCCTGGTGCAAAGCGGTATAGGCAGCAATCATATCAGCGGTAATCCATGTTCCCTGATTATCTTGATAGCAACTGGCACAGGTTTGAATAAGGACCGCAAAGTCATGGTCAAAGGTAACCTGGTAACGGTTTTTGCGTAGCAATTTCAACAAGGAGCGCGACAAATGCAGTTTGCCTGGAGTAAAAACCATGCGCTGCGATGGGGACCACCACAGCAGCGGATCGCCATCGTTAAACCAGGGAAAGATACCCCTGCGGTAAGCCAGCAATAACGTATCTACCCTGAGATTACCGCCAATGGCCAGCAGTCCGTCCGGTTCTTTGAGGGCGTTACTGACACACGGAAAGTCTGTCACATGCTCTGGCAAGAATGTTATCGTTTCTGACATTGCAAGAAATATGAGTCGTTAAATTGCCATCAGAGTACCCTTAGAAACAGGACTTGGCACTCACTTTTTATCTTGTATATTTACTGGTATGACCGGCGTTGCTGGGTAAAGTCTGCTGAAAAAGTCGGCATTATCAACTCATTTTTATATTTCACTTTTCTTATTCTGATTTATGTATTAGAATCCGCCACCTAGTCTACCGATTCTGCTTTATACCAGCCGCTTAATGAAGAATAAATCATATCTTCTTAATACTTCACCCGCTTCGGCGCGTCTCTTACGTGCTGGTAAGAGCCTTTTATTCTTTCTTATCCAATAAAACTCCCCGGAGGTAATCGAATCTATGGGTACCCTGAGCATGGGCGGAAGCATTGATACAAGTAACGAAATGGACATCATCGAGCAGCAACGCCTGGCAGCTCTAATTGAAATCACAGAGCAGCACAACCGGGAAGTGAGCCAACTCCAATCCCGTCTGGAAACTGCTGAAAAGAAAGCTGAAAAAGCAACTGTACAACTGAAAACCATGGAAAATGAGCTAAAAGAGCTCAGAGCCAGCAACCCGGATCGCATGAAAAAGCAGATCAAGCGCCTGCAAGAACAAAATCGCACGCTGACTGGCGAAAATACCACTCTGAAGAGCAAACAAAAGCAACTGACGCAACAACTGAATACCGCCAACCAAGAGCTTGAGCAACTGAAAGCCGAAGAAACTGAGACAGAAACTGAAAAGTAAGAATCCACTGTATCAGAGTTATCCGAACAGTATTGATCGGTAGGCGCACGGCAACAGCTCAGCCCCATGCATTGGGTTGTTGCCGAAAATCAGCCGCAGGAAACCAGAGTGCTCCTGACAACCTTATAACATTAAGACAATTTGATGCCTGAATGACCATCTTAATACCCACATTTTTGCTACTAATCCTGAATATTTGAATTAGACTGCGTGATTGTCGCAATTCAACGCAGGAGTTTCCGTATGAACGATTGGGGTACCCGCCAATACGACGGGGTAGATCATATTGAAAAAACCTTCTTGTTCAAGAAATACTCCCGTGCCTTGGCGTTTTGTAATGTGGTGGCGTGCTTGGCCGAAAGCCATGTGCATCACCCACGCATAGTGATCGAATGGGGACGTGTAACGGTGGCTTGGGGCACTCACCAGTCGGATGAGGGTAGCGGCGTTCTGGCCATTGATCAGGCTTTGGCCCAGCGGTGCGATGTTCTGTACGAGCAGGTTAATCTGAGCCTTTGAGCCAAGACCGTTATTAATAAACGGTCTTAGAACTCAATGGATGTATTTTGTATTTGGGCCATACTTACATTGCTGGTTCGGTCGAATTCCCCCTACGATTGAGCCAGACTAGGTCAGAGATGGCCTTGGTACTTGGATTGTGTACCTATGTTTCACTCCTAATGGTCTTAGCCCGTGTATTCTTCCCCCAGAGTCACGGGTTTCTTTTTGCCCGGAATCACTGGTTTTCAGAATAATATCAACCCGTTAGAGCTGCATCTTGTCGTCGGCGATTCTTTTCGGTTTTCCGCATGTAGCGCTATATATTGCTAGAAAAACTTGCCAAAAACTTGCCAATGTGTACCTGAAAATGTGTACCTGTGTACCTTTTTGTGTACTAGGCTGGAGCCCTTATCATGTGGCCTGTTCAGCCTGCGGTTCGTCGATAACTTGAGATAGAACTATTTATTGTCTTGGCACAGCTTCAACCCGTTCCATCCTGTTTTTCTGCATCCTCTGCTGTATCGCCCTCAACAATTTGTTCAGGCAAGTTACTCTCCTGTTGCAGCTGCTCAATCTGTTGGGACGACATGTAAAAGTCTGCTTCACGACCTTCGAGCACTCCACGACCGTGCCAAGGCAGGAGACGGTAATCAGAGTGATGACTGTAGTCCAAAAAAGGATATTTGATGATCTGAAAATACGGTGAGTAATCAAAGTCCCGAGGGGTGCAGAGTTTCGGATTGCGCTGAAACAGCTGAACACCCGACTCACCGTCGTGTTTTACCAACGGTAGAATGGGAAAGTGAATGAAGCTGAAGGCTTCAGCAATCATGGTTGAACAGACGGTTTTGGTCTCTTGTCCGGGGGAGTACTGGAACAGTGATGAGCCAAGACGTCTGGGCAGGAAAGAGTAAGGAAAGAAAAAGCGCGCCAGATCCAGAATCTGCCGAACGTTATAGTCCATCCCGAGTCGACTGACCGCGTAATGAATGACCTTTTGACTGTCCTTATAACACAGCCCCTTCGGTCGACAGATGCGCAGATGCTCACCCTGGTATTTTTTCAGCGGTTGAATCTCGGTGCCGATGCCCAGTTCACTTTCAATGATCAGCTGTTCATCAAAAGAGCCGTCGTAGGATTTGCTGACCGCCTGGCGCACCTGGTCATCCTCAATATCGTGCAACCGGCCAATGTATAACATGGCGTGCGACCACGGGCTTTGCGTGGTCTGCTTGATCACCTTGCTGACCCGGGAGCGCCCTGTTACCAGCAACACATCACAGGGTTTCACTTCGTGGCGAATACGCTCAAAATCACACAGGGGAATGCCTTTTTCCTGAACATCGTGAATTAACCAGTTTGTTAAGCCTCCCGCTACCATCTTGAAAAGATTCATGCCCCGCGCCCGATAAAAAATGCCGTCAATAAATGATTTGCCAATCGCCAACAGCGATTACGTCAGCCTGAGAGTTTATCGGCAGCGGGCGTATAAGTTATGAGCGAATGCCTCCGCTACATATTGGGGTAATTAGGGCCGCCACCACCTTCCGGTGCCACCCAGATGATGTTCTGCGCCGGGTCTTTAATGTCACAGCTCTTGCAGTGGACGCAGTTCTGGGCATTGATCTGGAATCGCTGTTCGCCCGAATCAGCCACCACTTCATAGACGCCGGCTGGGCAGTAACGTTGCGCTGGCTCATTGTACAGTGACAGGTTATCTCCTAAAGGAATATCCGGATCAGCCAGCGTTAAATGACAGGGTTGATCCTCCTCATGATTGGTGTTGGAGAGAAAGACCGAACTCAGGCGATCAAATGTCAGCACGCCATCAGGCTTCGGATAGTGAATTGGCTTGCTTGCGGTTACCGGCATAAGCTGGGCAAAATCCGGTTCCTTATCGCGCAAAGTAAACGACAGACGTCCGTTACAAACATTAAGGTCGACCAAGGCAAAAGCGCCCCCCAAGATATTGCCAAATTTATGCATGGCCGGCCCAAAGTTGCGCTGCTGGTGCAACTCTTGATGGAGCCAGGAGTTTTGCCACAAGGAATTGAACGACTCTGGTTTATCATTGTCATCGCTGATGGCTTTAAATACCGCCTCAGCAGCAATCATCCCGGACTTCATTGCTGTATGAGAGCCCTTGATTTTAGCGCCATTCATGGTGCCAGCATTGCAACCGAGCAGCAGTCCGCCGGGAAAAGTCATCTTTGGCAAGGATTGCGGACCCCCTTTGGCCAATGCCCTGGCACCGTAAGAAATCCGTTTGCCACCATCCAGATATTGAGCAATCACCGGATGCTTTTTAAATTTCTGGAACTCCTCAAAGGGACTCAAATGTGGGTTGGAGTAACTCAGGTCAGTGATCAGGCCAAGAGCCACCTGGTTGTTTTCCAGATGGTAGAGAAATCCACCGCCGGTGGTACCGGTTGCTGCCAAAGGCCAGCCGGTGGTGTGAACCACGAGACCCGGCTGATGTTTTTCAGGCACTACGTCCCACAACTCCTTAATGCCCAAACCGTAATGTTGCGGATCACACTCCCGGTCAAGCTGGAAATGCTTAATTAACTGCTTGCCCAAATGCCCCCGACAACCCTCGGCAAACAGTGTGTGCCTGGCGTGCAGTTCCATGCCCAGCTGAAAATTCGCTTTTGCCTCACCACTGGCAGCAACTCCCATATCGCCCGTAGCCACACCCTTAACACTGCCATCGTCGTTAAACAGCACGTTCTGGGCAGCAAAACCGGGAAAAATCTCCACACCAAGGTCAGTTGCCTGCTCTGCCAGCCAGCGGCATAAATTCCCCAGGCTGATAATGAAATTACCATCGTTATGCATGGTTTTCGGCAGCAGCAGATGGGGTACTTTTATAGCTGTTGTCGGCGAATGTAATACATAAACAGCGTCGGAAGTGACGGGAGTCGTTAATGGCGCCTTTAACTCTTGCCAGTTCGGCAACAGTTCCTGCAAGGCTGTGGGTTCAAAGACCGCACCGGAAAGAATATGAGCCCCAACCTCAGAGCCTTTTTCCACCACACAGACACTCAGCTCTCGGTCTTGCTCCCGGGACAGCTGCATTAAACGACAAGCGGCTGATAAACCGGCGGGACCGGCCCCGACAATAACGACATCAAATGCCATGGATTCACGTTCCATCAGCTTCCTCCTTCCGGGAGTGTTATTTTTATGGCTACAGTCAAACAGCTGTTGGTTATTGCTGACAGTATACTCAGCGCCCACTATTGCGAACAACACGCAGATCGGGCGCAAAACATACGTTTGAACCCTTATCTGTGCACTGATAGACTGCCATCACGCAGGTGAGTAAACACCGGTCGCTTACTGAGAATAAAATTCGTCCGCTGGTTGTTCGCTATCTGTGCCACATAATGCTAATAACAACTGATGGAAGGCTGCGGACTCATGAAAATATTGGTAGCCGTCAAGCGAGTCATAGACTACAACGTCAAGGTACGAGTGAAGGCCGATCACTCTGACGTTGATCTGACCAATGTCAAAATGGCCATCAACCCCTTTTGTGAAATTGCTGTTGAAGAAGCGGTAAGACTGAAAGAGAAGGGTGTGGCCGACGAAATTGTCGTTGTCTCCCTGGGTACTGATGCGTGTCAGGAACAACTGCGTGCCGCACTGGCCCTTGGGGCAGACCGGGGTATCCTGGTGCAAACCGCTGAACCGCTTGGTTCGCTCACTGTCGCTAAACTGCTCAAAGCCATTGTTGATGAGGAGCAACCCGACCTGGTGTTGCTTGGTAAACAGGCCATCGACAGCGACAATGGCCAGACCGGGCAGATGCTGGCGGCGCTGGCCGGACTTCCCCAGGGAACCTACGCCTCGGAAGTCACTGTTGACGCCGGCAAAGTCAATGTCACCCGGGAAGTGGATGGCGGTTTGCAAACTGTTAGCCTGAATCTACCTGCAGTAATCACCACCGACCTGCGCCTGAATGAACCGCGCTTCGCTGCGTTGCCCAACATCATGAAGGCGAAACGCAAGCCCATCGTCGTTAAGTCACCAACTGACCTCGGCGTTACTGTGTCGTCTACCTTAACCACGTTGAAAGTAGAACCCCCCATACAACGACAGGCCGGCATCAAAGTGGCTACCGTCGATGAGCTGATCGAAAAATTAAAACATGAGGCGAAGGTGATCTAATGGCCATACTAGTCGTTGCTGATCATGACAACCGCACCCTGGCAGCCAGGACACGCAATACTGTCGCTGCAGCCAGCGCCATCGGCGGTGAGATCCATCTGCTGGTTGCTGGTCACCAGTGTGATGATGTTGCCAAACAGGCCTGTTCTATCGCTGGCATCACCAAAGTGCTGCTGGCGGAAAATCCGTCCCTGGAACATCAGTTGGCGGAAAACGTCAGTTTGCTGGTTACTGAGTTGGGCAGACAGTACTCCCATATTCTGGCCTCGACATCTACCGATGCGCGCAACATGATGCCTCGGGTGGCCGCGCTTCTGGATGTTGATCAGGTGTCGGATATTATCCGGGTGGAGAGCGACGATACTTTTGTTCGACCAGTCTACGCCGGCAATGCCATTGCCACTGTGCGCTCAAGTGCCGCCATTAAAGTGATTACGGTACGCAGTACAGGCTTTGACCCGGTGGCTGCCGAAGGTGGTAATGCCAGTCTGGAAACTGTGGCCAGTACTCATGACGCAGGCATCTCGCGCTTTGTCAGTGCCGAACTGGCTCAGTCAGACAGACCGGAACTGGCCGCGGCCGACGTCGTGGTTGCCGGTGGACGCGGCATGGGCAGCGGCGAGAACTTCGCCATGCTCTATAGCGTTGCCGACAAACTGGGCGCCGCCGTCGGTGCCTCCCGTGCCGCTGTGGATGCGGGGTATGTAGCCAATGATATGCAGGTAGGGCAGACGGGCAAAATCGTGGCGCCCGATCTGTACATCGCCGTGGGTATTTCCGGTGCCATTCAGCATCTTGCCGGCATGAAAGACAGTAAAGTTATTGTGGCCATCAATAAAGATGAAGAGGCGCCCATCTTCCAGGTAGCGGACTATGGGTTGGTGGCAGACCTGTTTGATGCTGTACCAGAGCTGGAAAGCAAACTCGGATAACCCACTTGAAACTCAAAAGCGCTAAAAGTCGTCGGTAAAACCATGGGTCACGTTCCTGAGGGCAGGTGACTCTGCCCGGTGCTGTGAACCAGACACAATAGACAAAAAAGACCGGAGAGGCCCATGATACGAGTTATGATTGCCGATGATCACGATCTGGTGCGAGCCGGCATCTCGCGCATGTTGGGCGACGTCAAGAGTCTCAAGGTAGTGGCCCAGGCAGCCAGTGGTGAGCAGGCGGTTGAGCTTTATCGGGAGTTGGCACCGGACGTTACCCTGATGGACGTGCGTATGCCCGGCATCGGCGGCCTGGAAGCGACCCGTAAAATCTGCCAGATCAATCCGCATGCCAAAATCATTGTGGTTACTGCTTGCGCGGATGACCTCTTTCCGGCCAGGTTAATCGAAGCCGGTGCCAGTGGTTACGTCACCAAAAACGCAGATGTTTCTGAGATGGTAACCGCCATTCGCACAGTGTTTGCCGGCAAGAAATTCATCGACGCAGACATTGCTCAACAGCTGGCGCTACAAGCAATCGGCCCCGAGAGTTCATCGCCGTTTCATCAGCTCTCCCAGCGGGAAATGCAAATCGCTCTGATGATTGTGAATTGCGAAAAGGTACAGACCATCTCGGAGAAGCTCTGTCTGAGTCCGAAAACCGTCAACAGTTATCGTTACCGAATGTTTGAAAAACTCAATATCACCAGCGATGTAGAGCTGACCCATCTGGCCATTCGCCATGAACTGATTGACACGCTGGCGTGATTCACTGCAACCCGTGATACAATGCGCCCATTGTCTGATATCGGTTTCTGGTGATCCATGGCAAGTAGTGAGCAAAGCAGTAATTTCGATCACAAGGCATTTCTGGAAACGGTGTCGCATCGGCCAGGCGTCTATGAAATGCTCGATCACAATGGCAAAACGCTTTACATTGGCAAAGCCAAAAATCTGAAAAATCGCCTGTCCAGCTATTTTCGTGGCAGCGGTCTTACTACCAAAACGCTCGCCCTGGTCAGTAAAATCGCCGATATCCAACTAACTGTCACCCACAGCGAAACCGAAGCATTGCTGCTGGAACAGAATCTGATCAAGGATCGAAAACCGCCCTACAACATATTACTCAGGGATGATAAATCCTATCCCTATATCTTTATCTCCGCTGACCGCGACTTTCCCCGCATGGATTCCTGCCGTGGACGCAAGCGTCTTAAAGGGCAGTATTTCGGGCCGTATCCCAGCAGCCACGCAGTGCGTGAGAGCCTGCAACTGCTGCAAAAGATATTTAAAATACGTCAATGTACAGATACTTATTTCAGGAACCGCACCCGACCCTGTCTGCAATATCAAATCCAGCGGTGTAAAGCGCCTTGTGTCGGGTTAGTGAGTGAAGAAGAGTACCAGCAGGACGTTAACGACACGCGCCAGTTTCTTGAGGGCAAGAGCCAGCAGCTGATTCGCTCGTTAATCCAGCGTATGGAAGTGGCTGCAGAAGCCCTGGATTTTGAACAGGCGGCGGCAATCCGCGACCAGATCAATCATCTGCGCGCCGTGCAGGAGCAACAGTCAGTCACCAAGGCGACGGGCGACGTTGATGTTATTGGCTTTGCCCAGCTGGCGGGCAACACCTGTTTTGATGTGCTGTTTGTGCGCCAGGGGCGGGTGTTGGGCCACAAATACTACTTCCCCCAATTCAAACTGGAAGCGGAGCAGGGCGACTACCTGGCGGATTTTATGGCGCAGTTTTACGTGCGACTGGTTAACAGTCGCGACTTGCCCAGAGAGATCATTGTTCCCTTTGAACTGACCGACTCGACCATCATGGAAGACGCTATTCACGCTGTCTCCGGGAAAAAGATCCGCATCAAGCACAGCATTCGTGGCGAACGCCTAGATTGGCTGAGCCTGGCCAGCAAAAATGCCCGGCAAAATCTCGACAGCCACCTGGCTAGCAAAAGCCATCTGTCCCAACGCTATGCCCAGTTGCAGAATCTATTGGGCATAGAGCAACCCATCGGGCGTATGGAGTGCTTTGACATCAGCCACACCATGGGCGAGGCCACTGTCGCATCGTGCGTGGTGTTTGATAACCAGGGTCCGGTCAATAGCGAATACCGCCGTTATAATATCACCGGTATTGAGCCTGGTGATGATTACGCCGCCATGGCCATGGCTTTAGACAAACGCTACCGGAAGCTGGCTGACGCCGGAGAGGGCGCCAGACCCGACCTGATCATTATTGATGGTGGCAAAGGGCAACTGGGCAAGGCGACGCAAGTGATGGCAGAACTTGGCCTGGATATCCCGCTGCTCGGGGTAGCCAAAGGTGTCACGCGAAAACCTGGTTTGGAAACACTGCTCTACCAAGATCACGAACTGGACCCCACTGGGGCTGAAGCGGCGCTGTTGCTGATTCAACAAATTCGTGATGAAGCGCACCGTTTTGCCATTACGGGCCATCGCCAGCGTCGGGAAAAAGCACGCAAACGCTCGGTGCTGGAAGATATTCCCGGCATCGGCAGCAAAAGACGCGCTGCTCTGTTAAAGTTCTTCGGCGGTCGTGCTGGAGTTAGCAGTGCCACCGTGGACGAGCTGAAAAAAGTTGAAGGCATCAGCCTGGCATTAGCGCAACAAATTTATGATTACTTGCATAATAACTGACCACTTTTTTAACCACGGCACTTAAATGCTGTTAAACAGCCATTCGGACTAGCACCTGAGGTCGGTACTGTGTAACGTATGCCCTGAAGAATTCACCAGTTTGATCTTTGGCTATTTATGAACATACCTAATTTTCTAACACTAACACGCATTGTTCTGGTCCCTTTTCTGGTCATTATCTTCTATTTGCCGTTTTCCTGGAGTTATCTTGTCTGTGCCGGGATATTCGTCTTTGCCGCAGCGACTGACTGGTTTGACGGTTATCTGGCTCGCCGCCTCAACCAGAGTACGCCGTTCGGCGCTTTCTTTGATCCGGTGGCGGATAAAATCATGGTGGCGACCGCGCTGTGTCTGTTGATTGATGATTTTCGTGCTTTTTGGGTGACGGTGCCGGCCCTGATCATTATTGGCCGGGAGATTGTTATCTCGGCACTCAGAGAGTGGATGGCCGAGTTGGGTAAACGTACCAGTGTTGCCGTGAGCATGATTGGCAAAGCCAAAACCGCTGCCCAGATGCTGGCCATCACCTTGTTGTTGTTATCGCCGGTGCCTCTGGATTCATGGATCGGTTATCTGGGCATGGCGTTGCTGTACCTGTCGGCGATACTGACGCTGTGGTCCATGTATGTCTACCTCAAGGCTGCGTGGCCCGATTTATCACCGTTTGCCAAGCCTGACTGAGGCGACGGAAAGCGGTTGACATCAAAACAAAAAAACCTACAATACGCTTCGTGTTCGGGCGCTGTGAGCCATTGACCGGCGTCGTATTACAGAAAAACAGGCGAGTTAGCAAAGCGGTTATGCAGTGGACTGCAACTCCATTTAGACCGGTTCGACTCCGGTACTCGCCTCCATTTTTATGAAACTTTTTACATAAAGTTCTCAGGTTCAATTATTGCCGCTGTGGTGGAATTGGTAGACACAACAGACTTAAAATCTGTCGGGCATTAGCCCGTGCCGGTTCGATTCCGGCCAGCGGCACCATCTTTCTTGTCCCTATTATGGCGAGTTAGCAAAGCGGTTATGCAGTGGACTGCAACTCCATTTAGACCGGTTCGACTCCGGTACTCGCCTCCATATTTTTTCTCTCAACCATCAACCAGTTAGCCGTAGAAAAACGCACTCCAGCGCGTTGGAAACTTCTTTTTCTCCTTGATAAATTCCAGCAGTGATGTCAGCGGCAGATGTTTTAATGATTCTCTGGCCCGGCGGAATCCATCGCCATAAACTGGATCCGGGCTTTGTTCTATCTGTATTTTGCGATATTGCGCATCTTTGGTGTCGAGATTGCTCAGCCAAATGTACTCCATCAACACACACATTCCTTCCTCGACTTTCAGGGGCAAATCTTCGTAGTAGTTATAAAAAAACCAGGCGTGGGTCAGTTCATGAATCATCACAGTGCGAAAATGCTCTTCGGGCAGATTAATCTGAATCAAAATGCAATCGAAGTTTCTGGCCAGGATGCGGCCTTTCTGATGAGTGACAGTGGTTCGGGTAACACCAAGAATAGGGTGGTTGTCGTGACAGGTGTGATGGCTGGCGGCATTTAGCTCGTCGCGCTGACACAGTTTGACCGGCGTCTGGGTGGAGTTCAGTTTCAGCCCCACCGAGGCCAGGGCTGAGCGCATTTCGTTAGCAAGGGCATCGGCCCGCTCCTGCGAGGAGACACCATTGAGACTGCAACGATTACAGATCACCACTCCGTCGGGGTATTGCATGCCGCCGCCAGTCAAATGCTCGCACACCAGCCGGCCGCAGCTGGAGCACTCCGGATGACCATCGTGATTATTGCAAAAGGCATTTCCCCAAAAGTCCACAAAATAGTTCGGGGTCAATGGATTGCGGCATACTGAGCACAATGGTGCCTGTTGCTTTTGGGCACACATCGGATGCCAGGGCATGTCATCAAGCACCACGTAACCCTTTTTAATGGGCTGGCGACAACCAGGACATTTAAAGCACTCTGGGTGCCATTGCGCTCCCATGGCTTTAATCCAGCGCCCGACAAGGGGTTTATTGCAACCTTGACAGATATTCATGATCTTCCCTGATCCCCGATTGAGATGCTCCCGAACCATTGCGGAGCAATGCCTCCCGTTAACCACCTCATCCAGCACTTTATTTTTTGTCGATCAGTTTTTTACCCGATCAGATATGATGATCGGCAGCCATCTTTTTCAATCGATTGGCTTCTGCGTGATAGTACTGACTAGTGGTATTAATGGAATCATGACCGGCAAATATAGCAAGATCTTCGATGTCCATTTTACGCGCCAAGTGGGTTAGTGCTGTATGGCGCAGCGTGTGAAAGGGCAGGTCTTGCAGTCGTTGCCTCATGTCCGGATCAGCTTTTTCCTGACAATAGCTCATAAAAGAACGCCACCAGAATCGCAATCCTCTGGCTGATAACGATTCGATATGGCCACTGGTATTGCGAATTTTTGGTGCCAACGGGAAGGGATCACCATAAAAACCGGAGTAACCATTTATGCGACGATAGTCGGTAATCTTTTGCTGTAGCGCCTGATTAATCGGCACCTGTCTTCTTTTTCGACCCTTGCCCAAAACACTGAGATAGTAACCATCGTCATTATCCGGATATATATCCAAACAGCTGTGGCCAGTCAGTTCAGATTCCCGCAGCGCCAGGGCGTAACTCAGGTTGAGAATATAGCGAGTGCGTTCTGACTCCAGACGCTCCCGGTTTGTGCCTGATGGCAGGCTGGCCAAGCACTCACGGATAAACTGCCACTCTTTGTCGTAGAAATAGCGGATGATGGTGTTGCCCCGAGCTACCTTTTCTCCGGAGCGCACCAGCGAGATTGCCGGATTGCCCAGGGTATAGCGATTCTTTTCCAAAAAAGAGAAGAATGAAGAAAGCACATCAATAATCTGATCGGTACTTTTGCCAGGCTTTATGGCGGCACGGAACATAACCCGCTCTGGTTGACCGGGCAAAACACCGGGCATCAGCCAGCGCAGTGGTAAATTCTGGATAAAGTGCAAATAGGCTTGCAAATGCTTGAGACGCACATCCCGATAGCCAATACCCAACTCCAAGTACAAAAAAGCGGTCAGACGCGTGGTTTCTCTCTCGTAGCGGCGCAGTGTTTCCGGGGAGCGCGAGCCTGACTTGTTCAGGAACAGCGTCAGGGCATCGCCATCGCTGGCAGCCCCTATCATGTTGTCATGACTGCTCACCAGGATGGAATGACAGGAAGAGGCAGGGTTGATCAGGGTATTAATGCTCACCGTTTCACCTCGGAAGCCTGTCTGGGTAACGCCTTTTCAAATGCCTCGGCAGCACCACGAGCCCGCTCAAGCTCAAGTTCCATCGCAGCCAGCTGACGGATGCGCTCTTGCGATTGGGTAAGCTGTTGTTCGAGTTGCTCATTGGCCGACTGTAATGTATTGCAGCGTTGTTCACTGGCCAATGATTTGCCAGCTCCGGTTTGTAAATCACGTACAGATCGCAGCACTTCATCGGGACGACAATCCAGTAAAACCATTATTTGATCCGTCAGTTGCAGAATTGCCCGGGCTTTTTCCTGTTCGCTGGCAAGGGCAGCTCGCTCTTCACAGGCACGAATGTAGGCTCTGGACTTGCTCTCCAAACGATTGCTCAGCTCAAGTTTCTCTTTTTTCAGCTCCTGCTGCTGATCGTTGAGTTTATCAACTTTCTTTTCCAGTGCTTGCTTAAGTCTGCGCTCGTCGTCTACCACGTTGAGCCAATGGTTAAGTTGCTCTTGATGACGTTGGTCCATCTGTTTTTCCAGAGCGCCCAACGCCTGTTGCTGCATGGCTTTTTGTTCGTCAAGCAGGGCATGGAGCTGATCGTTTTCCCGGCGCTGTGAGTGCAAAGTGCTCTCCATATCTTTCAGCTCCTGGCTTTTTTCTGCCAGCGCTTGTCTTGTGGCGTCGAGCTCTGAAGCCAGTACCTGACCGTGAGTCTGAAGTTCAGTATTGACTGCGGTCAACTGTCCATTTTTGTCCAACAACTGACGCATGCTCTCTTTCAGCTCATCAATTTCCTGGTTGGCAGTCTCCTCAAAAAGCTGTTGCTCCTGTGATAGCTGATGTTTCCAGTTAGCAATGCCCCTCTTTAAGTCACGAACCAGGTCTTCAGGCAACTCAAGCGCTTGCTCGTCATCAACAAATCCCAGGTAGCGCCACTCATTGTAATAAGGCAGTACGGTCTGTTTGCCCATTTTGGCCAGACGGGCGACTTTGTCGGCATTGATTCTTTCACCGCTCTTCTTGAGCTGATCAAGAATGCTGAAAACACGCTGCTTTCTCTGGTGATCTTGCTCTGAACCTTTCATAAGACCAAAAACCTGTTATTGAAAATACTATTAATACCAGTATTATAATACTGGTATTAATAGTATTACCAGATCAATTATTACTGCCGGTAACTGTCCTTACCGGCAGTAATGGCGGTAATAATGCATTAAAAAACAGATTTGGCTAAAAAGCAGGTTTAGTCAGGCACAGGAGAGGAGGGCACGTACAAAGTAATGTCCGTGCGAAATACGACAAACAAAAAAAGCTGTCTGGTAAGACAGACAGAGGAAGTACGGAACTGAAGAAAGGGAAAAGGGGCTGGAATGGGGACAGGGGGAAGGGCTCAAGAAGCTGCTGACTATCTACTCACTACTCACAAAAGCATCGAGCCCCGAACATATACACCAGAGACACCAGACTATTTCAAATAACGCGCCTTTTGCTTGACCTTCTCGACCAGCTTTTTGCCTTTGGCGGTCAGGGTCAACTTGAAATAACGACCATCGTCTTCATGTTGCACTTTCTTGATCAGTCCTAGGCCTGGCCGGTCGTGACGACCTTCACCAAGACGCTTGACGCTGACAGCGATATCGCTGGGAGTACCACAAGTCAATTTTTCTGCATTAACCAGATCGGTGATGGTCTCGCCGGGATTCTCAGCCACTACAAGAAGGATCTGCCACTGAATAACGGTGAGAGGTTGTTCTTGCATTAGCTGGGTTAATTTGATCAGACCTTTCAAAGTCATTGGCAGTTACCTTTATCTAGTTAGTTTTGAGGTATTTGTGGACTAGTAACGTCGTTTATTTTCAATGCTATCAGGCTTCAGACCAGTCATTTCAACCATTACGGCGACTGTGGTACTGCAATAAATAGTAGACAGTTTCACACTGTAATAGCAAGTTTCTGTACATGGTCGTTAAGTATTTCGGCAAAAAAATATTAAAACTGATACGTACACATACAGCGCTCAACGCGAGCACGAACTGACCGAATAGTTCAGGCTTAGGAAAGAAAAATGTGACATCCGTTGTGCAGGCAATGATTACCTAAGCCCACGACAGGTAATTAGACAACCGTTTTCAGGAAAAATTCACTCGATAAAAAACAGGTATCGGGTGTCGTGAAATGTTATTTAACATAATATATATTATGAGAACCTTATGAGGACGCAAAAACCAACCGCCAATTATCATTTGAGAATTGTGGCTGTGGCGCGTACGTCGGTTTGGGACTTTTTGCCACACGGTTTGGGACAACACCTGTCGTCTAATATTACTCCCTTTTTGCCGTTTTCACCGTTTTTTGTCACTTTACGTTTGTTCCAAACCGACGTACGCCAATCCGCTTTTGCGAACCTTTTAAACCCACTTTAAGCAATCATTAAGGTCCGATTAAATCCTTCCTTCTACTTATATAGCTGGTCTTTTGACTCCATCTGGCCACCGTGGTCTCCATGACTGCCTTGGATGATCAGGATGTCCTGACCTCCTCGGATTCCTCAGCGCACTTCGGTAGTCATTTATTCGCTCGCTTAGCTCTTCGCGAGTTAGGCCATTCAACGGATAATCATCGGCCTTGCATCGGTCTGACAGCGCCAACTCTGACATAGCCCACTGCCTTTCGCGCTCTTCGTCGTAGCCTTTCTCAGCATCGGCATCGTGGCACCATTCCTGTCGCGCCTCATTCCACCTATAGAACTGCCCCGGCGGCTGTTGCGCTGTATGGGTATCAGGGATCACGCCCACCTCGGTGACGGTCAACGGCTCCTGCGTTTGCTTGTTGTACGCAGTCCGGCCCCGGTGATCCTCTTTCAGCTCCCAACCGTGACTAGTAAACACGGCAACGTGATGATCGCGTTCAGGTGGTGCCACTTCACTGGAATAGTCAGGGACCAGCCATTCATCCGGCCTCAACGGGTGTCGCTGGCATACGACTGTGCCAGTGTAAAACCCCGTTTCGGTATCGTAGGTATAACGCTGCATTTAAACGACTCCATGATAAATACACAGCAGCGCTGTGAGCGATTTGGGGCGATTCTCGCCTGCGACAGGAACAACACGGGAGGCATCGAAGTCTATCGTTGGCCTCGGGCCAGGGTGCGGTCCGAGCTGCGAGCCTACCGAGCCGACTGCGGCAAACGCCCCGGACGGAACAGCATGCAGTCCGATCGTTCCCAGGTGTCCGGTGATATTTCTGATAGCATCACCCTCCCACTGACCAACTGCTCGGCCACTGGCACCTTTGCCTCGCAAAAAATCCTGCGCATTGGCCAGTATCAGGTCATTGCCACTGAGGGTAATGAACCGTGAGCCGCAACTAGCCAGCGCCGGAAAGTCCAGACGACCATTGACCACACGGGCACCGTTCAGGGCAAAAAACCCTGCCGGCACGGTATCCATGGAAAAATAGCATAACTCCCCGACAATACGGCCACGGCCGTCCACCTCGCCCCGGGTTGGCACATCCAGATTCTCCCGGGTCTTGGCCACGTTAGCCGGCATGAATCCGCCATCTTTCTCCAGGGTGAACGTCCGGCGACTGGCCCAGCCCGCTTCCAGGTTACTGAACAGCACCAGATCATTATCGGAGCCCAGCCACAACGTCTCTTGCGGCTGGTTAATATTGGCCTCCATGGCTGCCCGAGCTTCTCCGGCACCGATGATCATGCTGTCATCCGCACCGAAGGAGACACCGCCATTGGCAGTGGTGCGCTTCAGCAGCGTCTTGCCATCCAGCTTTATAATATCGCCGGTATCCGCAGTGAAGTTGATTGGGCCGCCAATATCACCGCCGGTATTTGGCAACGCCCTGATGTGTAAGGCGCTCAGGGTGATACTCTTGTCCAGCTTGTGGCCATTGATGGTAATGGTTTTGTCCACCTTCATCTGGTTCAGGTCGTAACCACCCTTAGCGCTCAGGTACTGATTGGCGTTATTGCTGGTCAGGCTGCTGGTGATGCCAAAATTCTGCACATTACCCAGATCCACGTCTGCCTTGGTAGTGCCCTGAGCACGCAGGTTGGGATAGATACCACTGACCAGGGCATACATGTTAGCGGCGTAGCCGCCGAGTTTGCTGGCGTCCGCAGCGGCGTCGCCCTTGCCCAGCTTCAATTCGTTGAGCCGATAGGCTGCCGATGCCAGCAGCAGCTTGTTGTCCGAGTTGTCGGTCAGACTGTTGGTGGCGTTGTAGTTGGGTACGTTGCCCAGGCCGATCTGGGCTGCCGTCGGTGGTTGCTGGGTGGTGAAAATCTCATGCCAGCCACTGTTGGCGTCGTTGCGCAGCTTGTAGCGTGCCGGATTCGTACTGGTGTCCAGCCATACCATGCCGGGGAACGGCTCCGGTGGCTCGGTGCTGCCGGTGTTCTGGTCGCTCAGGGCAGCCAGTATCTGGTTCAGGAGTGCCCGGAAGGCGGCACCCGACAGGTTCGGGATATGGAACTGGTCAGTCTGGCTCATGCGGCCTCTCCGTAGCTAATGGCGGTATAGTTAAAAATGGCGTTGATGGCGCTGTCGTCCCGGTAAAAGTGGATGGTGAAACCCTGGGCGTCCTCGTCGCTCAATACGAAACGGCCGCCAACAGGGAGCGCCTGAGCCGTAATACCGATAGCCGCCGGAGCAAGAAATGGCACGTTGTAGCTCACCCGCAAGCCACTGGCAGGCGCCTCAAGATTGACACCTCGCTCGGTACGGTCCGGTACATCGGCGATCAGTCGCAATTTGGTCAGGGTTATGGCCGCTCCAACGGTATCCCCCTGCATCACCACCCGCAGCCTGAATCCCCTGCCACGGAACTCGCCCATTAGGAACTGGGTCCAGTCAGACCAGGCGGCACTGGCCGATTGCGGGTCATCGTCGGTCTGGCTCACTTCGTAACGGATATCCACGCTGTCCGGGACTGCGCCATCAAACTTCGGCCAGTCATCGATCAGCGTACTGCGCTCGTCGATGGTGTCCCGGCAGTACAAGGAATTATCAACATCCATGGTTAGCCGAGCCGTGATCACTGCGCCCAGATCCAGAGGCTGGTGCATGATGTAGAATGGCGGTTCAGCGTTGCCAGCAATCTCACCAATTGCGTTCGATTCCAGCGTCAGCGCTCCACCCGCTTCGATCCGTGCCTTGTTTTTTACCCCGGGCCAGTCGTCCGGCTCGACCCGTTCCACCACCCGGTTATACCCGATCAGCCCGGCCATGTTGCAGATCACCCGGGCGGCGTTTTCCGCCCAGTAACCACTGGCGTTGACCGGCTTGACCAGGTAGGTACCCGAGCGCAGCGGCACCGACGCCAGAGTGGCATTGCCCGGCAACCGGTCAGTCACCGGGATGGCGCTGGCCCAGTTGGCCTGCTTACCACTGAGATGGGTAAAGCGCACCTGGATCGAGCCACCGGTCAGCACGTCGGCATCACGACTCAGCGTCCAGCTCAGCTGGGCTGTCGCCCCGGCCTGGGCATGCAAGCGCAGGTCGGTCAGACTGGCCGGCGGCCGAGCGGTGCCATTGACCCGAAAAGTCATGCTGGCGTAGCCGGACTGCCACGCCCCGCTCACGGCCCTCACCCGAAAGGTGTACTCGCCTGGGGGCACCGCGTTCAAAGTGGCACTCAGAGCCGAACCACTTTGGATGCCAGACCACGATCCAGCCCCCAGCAACTGGTACTCGAACTGATAAGCGCTCGCCCCGACAACCGACGCACAGGACAACACCACCTGGCTGATGATCTGGATGCCGGAGCCAATCAGGCTCTCGCTGGCACTGAGATCATCTGGTGGCATCAGTCCGGCCAGACTGAAGGCAACGCCGCTCCAGTCACTTTGCGCCCCCTCGCGCAGACTGATGCTGGCCACCTGTACTTCATAGCTGCCAGGGCTTAACGGTGATATGGGCCAGCGGTTGTCACTGGTGCGACTCTCGACGATGATCCGGTCGCCCTGGCACAGACGCACGGCATAGCCACTGCTGCCAGATACCGGCTGCCAGCTCACTTCACCAATAACCGCAGCATCGTGTTCTGCCGGGGTAAAGATCACGTTGGCCGGCGCCAACGGCGCCTGGGCATGAAACACCAGGTGGGCAGCGGACGAGGTTTCCACCCGGCCGATGGCCACTACTTCTGCCCGGTAACTGCCCACCTTCAGTATGGGCACCTGATAAGCATTACCACTGACCACCACCTCAATCACGGCCTCGCTGCCCCGCTCACGAATCAGTGTTACCCGGTGCTGGCTGGCGGCTGAATCCCAGTCCAGCCGACCCAGCAAGCCCGGCTCGTCGCTGGCGGTAAAGGTCAGGTTTTGCGGAGCACTCAGGTTCTCGCTCAGGGTCTGGGTAATGGCGTTCCAGCCGGAAAACACATCACGCCACTGGCTACGGGCGCGAAACTGATAGGAACCGGGCAGCATGGGGGGCAGGCGCACTGGCTGACCATTGCTGTCGCCGTTGACGTTGAAGCCGGCCCCGGATACCTGGTACTCGATTCGCTCACTGCGCGGGTCCGGACTGCTGAACGACAACATGCCGCCGCTAGCTAGCGGGTCTTTACTCTCTGCCCGGAAAATTGGTAGCGGTCCGCGCAGGGTATCAATCTGCACAGTTAGCTCGTCACTCCAGGCGGAGCTGGTCACCCCTAACATGGCGCGGGCACGCAGCCGGTAGATGCCGGGATGAAACCAGCCCAAGTGCACCGGCGGCGCCAGTGCTGTTGTGCGGTAAGCCCCCTGCCCCTCCAGGGTCAGCAGCTCCAGCTCGTAGCCCGCGACCGGCTCACCCGTCCAGTTCACCTCCAGCCAGTGATCACGGCTGTTCAGCTCGATCACCGACAGCACCGGCGGATCCAGGGTCAGGCTGATGGTTCTGGCCACAGCGGGCGAACGTACCCCGAAACCGTTGATGGCCGTCACCGTGACGGTAAACAGCCGGTCAGCGTGGGGCAGCGTCAACGGCAGGATGGTGCCCGGCACTCGCTCCCGGCGCAGCACCTGGCCATCCTGCTCCAGCACCACCTCGTACTCACTACCGTGCCCCTGCCAGCCCAGCACACCGTGCTGGTTCAGGGCGTCCGGGGTGCGGGTAAAGGTCAGCCCGGTAATGGCTGGCACCACCCTCGGGTCATTACCAGCCAGCTCGCCCGGTAAAAGTGGCGGTACGATGTCGGCCGGTTGCCCGGTCCAGATGTCAGGATGGTCTTCCATCAGCTCCAGCTGTATGCCCTGGCCGGAGGGCGCCAGCTTCCAGCTGGATACCCGGAACTCCAGCCCGCTCAGCCCGGGCAGGTCAATCTGGACCACACGGTTTACCACCGCGTCCACCGCCGACAGGGCAAAAGTACCGGACACCGAGGCACCACGGCGCCGTTTTTCCAGCTCGATCCAGCCCAGCGCCTGAGCCTGTGTGGCGGATTGGACAAAGTCAAAGCTCATGTCCTCTCCCCGTTCGCGCCCGTCCTGGTCGATGTACTCCGGGCGGGACAACGGCGGGAAGTCGGTCAGGTTATAGCCCTGCGCCGGTTCCAGGTACTGGCCGGTCAAAGTATTGATGCGCTCGTCCAGTGGCAGGGAGACGCGGATATCCACTGATCCCATGATCTCATGGCGGCCGATGGTGCGCGTGGCCGGCCCGTTGTAGCTCCCGGCTCGCGCTCCCCACAGGCCGCCGGAACGGACAAACTCCCCGCCCATGCTGGCGGCAATATTGCCCAGCACCTCCTGCGGGTCGTCCTCTTCGCCAAACACCGGGTCGCACCGGTAACGTGCCTCGGTGACGCTGGCACGCTGCACCGTCTCGTCGCTGATGTTTGCGGCATGAATAAAGGTGTCCAACAGAATCTCTTCCTCAGGTACGAGAAGATAGCGTCGGATATAGTGCAGTCCATGCAGCGCCGGATTAGTACTGAAGCCATGAGTGCCGGTGCGCGGGTCTAGGACGGCAGCTCCCTGCACTCTTGCCACCAGATCCTCAATGCCACCGGGCCACTGGCTGTTGTCCGAGCGCAGCCGGGCATGGATAAAGGTCTGGCCTCGGCCGATCATATCCGCCTCCCACTGGTTCACCCCGGCCAGCGACGGTGGCACCCCCACGGCATCCACCGGACGACTGTAATACCAGATCTCGCCGTGGCGGATGCCATCACGATCCAGTACCCAGTGGCTGCCTTCGGCGGTATCGGCAATCTTGCTAAACTGTGCGTCACCCATACGCAGTGACAGGCAGGCGGTGCATGGGTGGCCGGCCAGTGGGATGACCAGGTCAATGATCTCCCCAGCACCGCTACCGTCCGGTGCGCCACTTTCCATGGCAAAGACAATAGGGCCGGAGACTTCCACATCCCCCAGAATCACTTGTTTCGCGGCGTTGGCGGAGCGGAAGGTCTGTTTGCGGTCGGCAGCACTGGCGCTCCCCTCCGCCAGCTTCTTGCTTTTGCTGACGGCGTAGACCGAGTAGGCGGCCGAGGCAATGCCCACCGCCAGGGCGATTGTGCCGGCTGTGCCCAGGGTACCGACCACGGCACCCACGGCGGCAATTACCGGAGGCATGGCATCCCCCCGACTTTCCAACCGCAAACCATCAGGCTCAGGGCGTGGGGTCTCAGCCCTTCGTCGTCGGGCAGCCACAGCCGTTCAGCCCAGATAATGCCCACGGTCTTGTCACCGTCAACTACGGCGCCACCGATATCACCCCGGCCAAGAGTCGCCAGGTCGGTGGTGGGCTGTTGCCCCAGCGCTCCGCTCATGGCCTGGTAAACATCACGATAACCACGTTTTAACAGGGCTTTAAATGCCCCTTTATCGCTGTGGTATTGCCCCCGCCAAGCACTCGCAAAGTCCTGCCCGGTGATTACCGCCAGGACATCGGCGCAGGCCAGGGCGCAGTCGAACCGGCCCCAGCAGAACGACTCATGGCGCACCCGGCGTAACCAGTCGGCCAGGCGCACCTCCCAGTCCGGTAGACGAGTAATCCTTGCTTCATTTATATGGTACGGCATTGCGTCTACTTCCCCAATAAATAGCCCGTTCGGCGGTCTTGGCCGACCACTTGTAAAACCCATCACCGGCAAACTCGCGCCGGTGGCTCTCGTCGGTGTAGCGGCCCGGGCGCTTCTGTCTCGGATTGGCAGTGTCAGTGGCCAGCACTACGGTGATGGTGTTGCGCTCCCCCAGAGTGCTGCCCACGTCGCCGATATAACCGGCAAACAGTGGCGCCACTGAAGCTGCGATCGGCTGGCCGTCACCGTCACGCACCGCGGCGTATACTATTCCCGGACGACCCACGGCATCCCGGCGCAGGCTTTCATGCAGCAGGTCTGAGTCAAAGCCGCTCAGCTCAACGGCCAGTTCCGAGCGGCCCAGCTCGACGTTGTCCTGCACGTCACCCAGTCCGCCCAGGCTGCCCACACCTTTGTACAACCGGTCATTGACCACCAGGTCACCGATGCCGCTGTGCACCCGCACGGTGCCCGACGGCCAGGCCAGCTCCACCAGGAACACCAGGTTGGGGTTGTCTCCCTGATAATGTTCAACCAGCTCCGCCGGTAACGTCCTCATCCAATCACCTCGGTCAGTTTCAGGGTCATGCTGGCCAGGTAGCGCTTGCCCGGGCTCACCAGCCGGCCAAGGGTCTCACTGGCATCGAGTTGCATCAGGCAGGCGCAGCCGTGGGTCCTGATTACCGTGCCGGCCACCGGTGCGGTGCGCAAGTAAGGCATGATCGACAGGGTGGTACGGCCGCCGGCGTCGGTGTTGGCATCCCGGCTTAGCAGGTAGAGGTGGTTGCCGATCTGAACCCGGTCGCCGGCTTTCAGCCAGCCGGGCCGGTTCGGCGTGGCACCGGCCACGTTGACCAGACCGCCCTGGTTACTGCCCACAGTCACTGGCTCGCCGCCGCCTGTCCCGAACGGGGTGGCGTGGGGCGCGTCAGGCAGCAGGAAACCACTGCGACCGTACCGGGCCAGCAGGCCCAGCATCTCGCTGGACTGGGCACGGCTCAGCCACGCCAGTTCCACCTCGGCCCGCCAGAAGCTACCGCCCAGGTCAGCCTGCTGGCTGGCACTGTTGAAGCTGCTGGTGAAGGCCATCACATTGCGCTCCAGGATGAAGTCGCACTTCTTGAAGGGGATATCAGGCCAGATCATGGTTTCCTCATTGCTTATCTCATTGCCTGGCCAACCAGATTGCTACGATCAAGCATGTCCCGGGCTACCCGGTTGTAGGTGCGGGTCTCGGTCTCCCGGGATGATTTCTGCACCAGCGCGACGATCTCGCCGTCACTCAGGGCGGTGCTGGCGCTGTAACCCTCCGGCAACCCCTCAAAGCGCACCAGCAGGGACATGGCAGCCTGGGCATCGGTCGCGCCTTTCTGACCACCGGCACTCCCCACGCTCCGGGCCATCTGCTGCATAATGGTAACCATCCAACGGAAGCTGTCCGCCTGCGCCGGATTCAGTACCATCTCGTCCTGCTTCAGCAACCAGGTACCCTCATTGCTGGTCGGCACCCGGTCAATGCCGTCGTGAGCCTGCCCCTGAAACTGAGTTCCCTGAATGGTGCTGACAATGCTAGCCGTCTGGGCGGCCACGGTGGCCATGGCCGGAATGTTGGATGGGAACGGCAATGATGCAGCAGCAGCAATGCCCTGCTGGATTTTGATCACCGACTCGGCCACGGCGAATGCCTTGCTCACTGCGAACAGCCCCCGATAGATGCCTGACTGTTCACCGGCAAAGCCTTCGGCAATACCGGCCATGGCGTCAAACAGACTGCCGTAATTCTGTAACTGCTGCTGTTGCAGCTGGTTGCGCTTGTTTTCTTCGGCGCGCTCAATGTCGGTCAGCGTTGCCTGGTGGCTGGCGTGCAGGGCCTCACGGCCGTCGAGGTATTGCTGCTCCAGGGAACGCCGGGTTTCCTGGTCGCCGGCGTAGAGCGCGTGCAGCTCCTCAAACTGGGTGGTCAGTGTGTCCACTTGCTGGGCGTGGGCTTGCTGCGCCTGCACTCGCTGGGCCTCGAACTCACTCAGCGCCATGGCTCGCAACACTTCGTGCTGCTCGGTCAGCTGCGCCACCTCTTCTTCAAAAGCCAGCACCTTCTGGTCGGCTTTCTGTCGGTCAAGCAGGGCGGCCGTCTCCAGCAACTGCTGTTGCAAGCCGCCGTCCACTCCTTGCAGAGCGCCGTGATCGATCTCGTAGCGCACTTGCTGCGTTTGGGTAGCATCGCTGCCCAGTGCGGACTGTCGGCGCAGGCCGTCCAGCTGCTGCCGGGCGGCGTCCTGCACTTGCAGCGCTCTAGTCTGGGCATTAAGCAGGTCCAGTTTTTCCGCTTCGGCCAGCAACTGTTGGTGCAAGGTCGCGTTTACCCCGCGCAGGGCGCCGTGTTCAATGTCGTACAGAACCTTGGCCGCTTCACTGGTCTGGCCGTATAGCGCTGTCTGCTGTTGCAGTTTGGTCAGCAGCTTTTGCGCCGCCGTATCGGCAGTGGTGCTGGCGCTGATCGGGGGCTTGCTGCCACCCGGGGAGTCGGTTACTTCAGCCGCTTTGCCAGCGCGCAGATTCGCCAGTCGCTGCTCCAGAGCGGCCAAGTCCTGCTCTGCGGGGATCAGCTGCCGATTGATCTTGTGAATCAGGTCGGCCGTCTCCTGCGCCTCGGCTTTCTGTCGCGCTCGCATCTCGCTGTTGGATTCGGTTACTTGCTGCCAGAGGGTCTGGCCGGGCAGCGGTGCATGGGCCAGTCTGTTGTACTCGCTGCGCAGCTGGTCGACACTGGCTTTCTGCTTCTCGATGGCACTGGTCAGCCGCGACTCCTCCAGCTTGTCCATTCGCCCCAGCAGTGCATCCACTTCATTCTTCAGCCCTCGGGTATCCACAGTGGCGTCATCCGCCTGCATGGCGAAATAGGCCAGGGCACCGGCCGCCATCATCACTACTCCCGCTGGACCACCGGCCAGCGCCATGGCTCCGGAAAACGCCCGGCTGGCAACGGTGGCCGTGTTCGTGGCCGCCGCCAGCGTGGTGCGGGCGGCGCTCAGGCGGGCATCAGCAATCTGTGCCTGAGCACTGGTCAGGGCACCGGCTTTCAGGGCCAGCGCCTTCTGTTCTTCGGCCCGGGCGGCGGCGAGGGTGACGGCGGTGGCGTTGCGACCGGTGATGGCAGCGGTGTTGTTGGCCGCTGCCAACGCGTTCCTGGCCGCTGCCAACCGCATATCCGCTGCCTTTACCTGCTCGGCGGTGCTGGCCGCCGCCCGCTGGGACAATGCCTTGCGTTCTTCCGCGTGGGCGGCGGTAATGGCTGCCGCTGTTGCCGCAACACTGGCGGTCTGTTGTGCCCGGCTCGCGGCGATGGCGGCCAGCTGCTGCTGTGCATAGCTGCCGATGGCGGTGGTGGCCCGTCCCAAGCCGGCGGCCAGGGTGACACCAAAGACCGTCGCCACCGTATCGGCGTGTTCCGCCAGGGCGGACAAGCCACTGGCCAGCGGGCCAAACACCGCCGACAAACCATCACTGACCGGTCGCTCGAAGGCCACCACCGCCTGCTGGTACGCATTTTTCACGTTGGCCATCTGGGCGTTGATGTTGCCAGCCAGACGGGCCGCCGCCCCCTCGTAGTCGCCCAGCGCTCTGACCAGGGTGTTTTTGAACAGTTCGCTGGTCACCTTCCCGGCCAGCATCAGCTGGCGAAAGCCCCCGGCAGGCAGTCCGGCCGCCTTGTCCAGCTTGTTCAGCAGGCCCGGCAGTGGCTCCACCACCTGGTTCAGCTCTTCGGCCCGCACCACCGGCGACGCCAGCGCCTGGGACAGGCCATACATCGCCTGCCCCAACTGGTCGGCGGTGGCGCCGGTCTGGCTCTGCACGTTGCTCATACCCTCAAACACCGCGCGCATCTCACCCTGGGTCAGCAGCCCGGCCTCCTGCAAGGTGGCCAGCCGGGCGTAATGGGCGGCCATATCGGTCAGCACCTTGTTGTGCTCGGCGGCTATCCCGATCAGGTACTGCTCGGTCTCCAGCCACTGCTGCTGACTGCCCACTAGGGCGGTGATCTGGGTGCGCATGTCCTGGTACTGGGCCAGAGTACGGGTGATGTCACCGGCCACAGCCAGGGCGGAAAAGCCTCCGGCCACCGCCAGCAGACCAGAGTACAAGCTGGCGGCCGAGCGCTCCACGACATCCATTTGGTGTTCAGTGGTCTTCAGTTTGGCGGCCGCTACCCGGCCCTTGTCGCCCAGTTGCTGCACTGCCTGGCCAGACTGGCGCACCTCAGTGACAAAGCCGGAGCCGTCAGCCTTCAGTCGCAGTACCAGGTTAAGGTCTTGCATGGTTGCCTACCTGTCGATTCAAATGCTCCGCCACCTGGCGGCCGATTAGCTGCATGCGCTGATACGTGTCCGGGCTGACGCGGCGCCCGGCCATGCAGGCATCCGCTTGCAGGGCCACCACGTCCAGACCCAGGCAGCAGTTGCCGTTGAACTTCAACTGGTTGCCGCCCTGGCACCACCACACCAGAGCCTCACGATGCTCCTCCCAAACCTCGACCACTTCCGGTTCGGGTTCCGGATTGCGGGTGACACCCCAGGCAGCCAGCTCATCGTCCAGCTCCGCCTGCTCTCGGTCGTTCAGATGGGACGCGGCCAGCAGGTGGCTGACCGCGTCGCTCAGTTTTTTCGGGCCGCCTCGCCTCGCGCCGCTTTCATGTAGGCCAGCACTACTGCCGCGACAAAGCCCGGGTGGCGTGCCAGGGCATCGCGGTTATCGTCACTGAACGGCAGCGGCTGACCCTGCTCGTCGCCAATGCCGCCCCAGCCTCTGACAACGCCCCGGATGGTGGCTTCATCGCCCTGCCCGGCCAGCTGGCGGTATTGGTCGCTGTCGAGGATTTGCAGATCCAGGGTGATGGCGTGGCTGGCACTACGGCCGCCGTCCAGAGCCACGGCAATCTCGGCTGGCCAGTCGCGCACCAGGCGCTCTTTCGTGAACCTAAACATCGGGCTTCCTCAGGCGGTAATCAGTTGATCCACATTACCCAGCGGGCGGATCGGGATCGAGTACGTCAGGGTGCCGTTCTGGTCGGCGTAGGTGGGTCGGCCCAGCTGCATCATGTCGCTCCGCCACTGCACCTGGTTACCTGCTGGGCCATTGGTTAGGTTGAACGTCACACCCTCGCCACTCTGCGCCAACGCAAACGGGTCAAAGCTGGCCAGCGGGGGCGCCTCTAGGACAATGGTGCCACTGGGCTGGTAGTCGGTGATCATCACCTCCTCATGGCCCACGTACTCCTGGTGCACTACCTGGTTGGCCTGGTCGTACTCCAGCGAGATCAGCTTGACCGACTGCTCTGCCAGAGTAGCAGCAGTGTACTGGGCACCGATCTTCAGCGGTGTGCGCCACTGGCTGAAGCTGGCTGTAGGGAGCGCCTGAGTTCTGGGCTTGATGAACAGGCCGGTAAAGGAAAAGGTCAGTCTCGGGAAATCCTTGGCTACGGCGCTCAGCTTCATCGAGCCACGGGCGCCAACCAGGGCATGCAGGGTACCGTCCATGTAGAAATAAAAGGTGTTGGACGCCGTACTGTCATCGTCCAGGGTATAGGTGACCTGCTTGCTACCAGCAACGGTGGGCGTGCGCAGACAAGCGGCGGCCAAGACGCTCCAGGCAGCCGGCGTAGTGGCGGCGTTGCTGGCACACAGGTCACAGCCGAATTCCAGGGTGACGTACGTCTCGGTGACGATCTCGCCACTGTTGCCCAACAGGCCATCATCGTAATCCATGGCTTTGGACTCACCGGCCATGGGAGTAATGGCCACTTCCCTGCCTAGTACGAATTGGGGCGTGCCACCGGTGATGGCATCGCTGCCGTAGCGGGTCTCCGGGGCAAAAGCCAGTACCTTGCGTCGAAACTTACGCGCCATGATTAGCATCCTCTGTGTAATCGGTAATGAAGTGGTCAATCCACGCTACCTGGCCAGCGCTGATGTTGAGCAGTCGGCCGCCGCCCAGTGTCAGTGCCTCAAACCCGGTCGGCGCCCAGCCAAACAGCCGCTGGCGAATGGCGCGCCGCAGGGGCATCAGGTCGGTGCTCTCGCGGTTGCCCAGGCGCTCAACGGAGATCACGCCCAGGGTCAGGGTTACCATTTGCAATGCCGGACCACTGCCGCGCACGTCGGGGGCGGCCCGCTCATCGACGTTGAAGACGAACAGCGCCGGGGTGCGGTTCAGCGGTTGATTGCCCAGGTCGGACAGTGCCAGCAGCCCTTTAACGCTGACCCACGGCGTCAGCCCGTCCTGCAAGCGGTTGATCACCGCCGTGACGGCGTCCATCAGATAAAGCCCTTGCTCTTGATCCGGCTGAACACCGTGGGCTGGCATTGCATTTCAGCCAGGTCACTGCTTTGCAGGGTCTCGCCCTGGGCGTCAGTGCCCAACTGCACCCGACCATTGGCCATCTGCTCCAGCAGCCGGATGGTAGCGTGATAACGCCGGGCTGCCGGGTGGCTGTCGTCAAGGCGGTTGTCGTACAAGTAGTACCGGGCCAGGTCACAGGCATGCCGGTGCAGCACCCTGGGCACACTGGCCAGGGGCAGCGGGTAGCGGCCGCCCAGGTAAGCATCAATGTCCGCAGCGGCATCGGCCAGGGCAGCATCAAGAACGGCTTCGACGATAGCGCCGGCGCAGCCATCCCGGTCAGTCAATTCAATTAGCTCGGCTTCACCAAAGCGCGCTACCATCATGGCTTTGTCTGCGTACGCAGCCATTACGCCGACCTGCCTCTGCCAGCCCGTGTTGCCACCGAAGTCTGCGGCTCTGACACGGCTGGCTCTGCGGGCAGCACATCAACCGTCAGGTGCGGGTCAGTCGCCAGCAGGGCTCGCTGCGTGGCATTGAAAGTGGTCGCCGGCAACTCGTTGATGCCCAGGTCAAACGTCACACCGGCACGCCGGTAACCCTGATGGGCATGGTTGGTGACCCGCAAAATGGTTACTGTCTTGCTCATAGCCTTGGCCCTTGCAGTGAGTGAGTGCCGCCACAAGGACGGCGAGGACGAGATTGTCAGCGTCTCAGGCCAGCCAGGGCACCACCATGACCTCCACTGCTTTGAAGTTGATGTTGCTCGCTCCGGCCGCGTCCTGCTCGGCTTCAATCACTTTCTTGGCCGCTGCCCGATTGGTCGGGCCGCAGACCAGCAGGTTGGGCACGATGCCCAGCGGACGCCCCTGGTCAGACTTGAACGACATCATTGCCTGTACCGCCGCGTTGAAGCTGCCTTCGGTCAGCGCAACCTTAGAGGCAAACGCCTGCTGCCAGAAACCGAAACCGGCCGACACCCGCGCATCGACGCCGTATAGATACTCGTCCTTCATAAAAACGTGGTCCGAGTTGCCGGCGTCGGTCTTGGCTTGCAGTCGGTAATCCCGGCGCCGCTGGAAGATCAGTGGCTTGAGGGGACGGCTGGTATCGAGCAGGAACCAAGGCGCCACCTCGGTCTCGTCCTTGGCGGGCAGCTGCACGTTGCTCACCGACACCGTCTTGCCCTTACTGATCACCGGATGGTGGCTGTCAAAGAAGTTCTGGCTGTCGTAGCACTGGCTGGTAAAGCCGGCCGCCAGCAAGGAAAACACCAGCTCGTCCGGGTGCGTGGCCGCTGCGTAGCCCATGTCGGCAAACTTGGGCATCAGCACACCATAGGTGTCGTCTTCAATGTACTCCGCCTTGATGCCCTCGGTGGCCTCGTACTTGACGTTGCTGATGGTGTAGTTGTGCACCTTCATCTGTTCGATGGTCCGTTCACCGACCCACTTCTTCAGACGGCTGAACTCACCCAGCCACGCGTAGTTCTCTTGTGCAGTGGTGGAGTTGACCAGTGTGGCCAACTGCTGCCACTTTGGCTGGTAGCTGTTGCGCCCCTCGTTAAAGTTGAGCTTGACGGCGGTATAGAGCGCGTCCAGTGCTGACTGGGAAATTTCCATCCGGTTCCTCCGGTTAAACAGGATTTAAAGGGCCGTTTAACGGCCGTTGAAAACGGGTTAGTCGTTGTCCCGCTGCTTCAGGAAGGCATCCCTGCTGATGCCGGTAGCCTTCAACACGGCCAGCTCATCCTGACTTAACTGCTGCTCCCCGGGCACGGGTAACAGTGGCCGCCCGCTGCTCTGCTGACCCTTGAGCGCAGCCAGAGCCGGGCGCTGTTCCAGCATCGCCTTCAAGGCCGCTTCCCCCTGCTGCTCGCCAAAGCGGGTCAGATACGCCTCCTCCCGGGCAAAGGCCCGCCCCTCATCCAGAGCCTCGCGGATCACTTGCGCCACGCTCTGCTGGCTGTGCTGGCCCTTGAGTGTGGCAATCTCGGTCAGTGACGCGTCGTAGACGGATTTGGGCACGTACTGGCTCAGATCCACCGCGCCACTGTCCGCTTTCAGGGCCGCGACCTGGTGGGTGAGGGTATCCACGGTGGCTGCCCGGGCTTGCAGGTCGCTGACGGCACTGAGGATCGCCTGCCCCTGCGCCTCGTCCAGCGTCTCCGTCACTGGCTGCTCCAGACGTGCCAGCAGGTCCTTGATCCATTGCTCCATAACGGGTTCCTCGTTGGTTGGGATAGTGAAAGCCTGCCCTTTCAGGGCTGACACCGGGTGCAGGCCATCGAGCCCCGGGTAGTTGACCAGCGCCACCATCTGGATGGCCTGTGGTGCACCGGTGGTTTTGTCATAGGAAAAGACCGCCGACAGGTAGCGGTACTCGTCGGCACGAATATGACCCCGCGCCTTGTCCGTCCAGCGTGGTTTGATATACAAACCATCGCCCTCGCGCCACTCGATCTCGGACACACCAAACCAGCCGGCGGCAATGGCCGGCTGGCCGTTGCGCTCGCTGTTCAAAGTCTGGTGTTCGTAGTCAATCACCCGGTCGTTCTTCAGGCCGGACAACCGGCTGATCAAGGCGGCGGCAATGGTGCCGTCTAGGAACCACTGACCACTGGGTACATCGTCTGGGCGCCCATCAATGGACTGGAAATAACCGGCCGGCAGCAGCTGCGCCCAGCCGTCGGCACTAGCAGGTAACCGAGCGGACAGAATGCCGAGCCCGGCCATGGGATCTGGATGGTGTCTGTTCATGGGCCCATTGTCGGGACAACGGGCGGGAGGCGGATGTAAAGGAGTTCAGGGGGAGAGTGGGGTTAGTAGCCCAGCGCATCAGCCAGATGGCGGGACAGGATATCTAGGATCTCCTCCCGATCCCGGTCACTGGCACCAAGGAACGGCCGGGCGGGAATTGCCGCATTGTGGGCCGACATGGCCGCCTTGCCGCCGTGCTGATGAATGGCCGCATAAACCTTGTTACTGCCCACCTGAGCAAAGTCGCGACCGTAATCACTCTGCACCGAGGCCGCCAGTTGCCCACTCATTTGCAAGATCGGCCCCGGCCACTTGCCAACCTTGCGACGCCGCTCGATATGGGCATCGCCCAGAGGTTGCCAGCGTGCCCAGGTGCTTGGGTCTGCTTCACGGGCAAACGCCTCCTCAGCGGCATCGGCCAGCACTCCGGCCACCTGGCGCATGGCTGGAGACAGGTCATCCCCGGCAGCAGCCAGGCGACTCAGGTCAGACAGGATCGGCGTGGCGTCCAGGGTCAGCTCAATGGTAGCGGGCATCAGGTCTCCGGTGTTAACGGTCATTGCCAGGGCTGGGAAAGCCCCAGATCACTGTATATACCACTCAGTGTTTCCGGGGGCAGTGGCCAGTGCTTCGGCAAGAGCATACGGTAACGATCCGCCAGAAAATAGAGCAGCAGCACCGTTGGCTGGCGGTAAATCAGATGGGTATCGCTTTTTTGCCGGACTCTTTCAACCAGATAGGAATGATCATCCTGAGACCAGAATGTCGCAAAATCTTCCCGGGTGACTTTGAGCAAAATTGGCTGCAATGCATCCAGCAGATAGCTCATGTTTTTGGCGTCAAACTGGTAATCCGCAGCCGCCAGGCCAAACTGCTGGAAAATGTGCTTTAGCTGAGACGCCCAGTTGTCCATCATTGCCTCCGGCCCCGATAGCAATTCTTTAGCTTGCACCAGCAAGTCATCCGTTGTTTCCATCAGTGCCATACTCTTGGCTATGGCCCGATGAACTTCTGGCTGAGCCACCACTCCGCCTTTATACAAAGTGTCGTGAGTCACTTCTGCATAGGCGTGCTGCAACAGTGTTCTGATTTGTACCTCGCATGGAGTCCCTGTGACAACCGATATACCCTTGATGTTGATATCTCGCGATGCACGAACCACATAATGCACAGACTGATAATCAAATATCCTCGGATTATCATCCTTTTCTGACTGGAAATCTCTGTCAAGAGAGTGCTCCCAGTCGGGATGCCCTTCGATAATTGCCTTCAATCTGGCAATATCTCTGGTCAGCAGGACAACAAAGCGGATACCCACCTTATCGGTAATATCTTCGTAGGGATTGCCATATTTACCTTTCTTGCGAACAAACGCCTTATTCAATAGTGAATCCAGCATTTTGGTTCGCACACTCGGTTCTATCTTGACCGCTTCATGGTAACCATCGTCCCCGAGTTCTTTCGTAAGAGCTTCCACAAGACAATGCCTGACGTGCCCTCCCCATGCGGTAAACATGGGGAGTTCCATCTGGTAGCGTTGTGAAAAAGCTTCCTGTTCCATCACTCTTGATCCAGTAGCCGACCTTTTACAAGCACTGTTGTACTATCAAGAGCGGACTCAATCACTCTGACATCACTGGCAAAGGTATCAGCAGGTGCAGATATCTTGACGCTGTTGCTGAAGTTCATTTTTCTTGTCCTGAGTCTTCCTGCAAGCAACGATATATTTTTCAGCACGGCACCCTCCGGGAACCCTTTTGTCCTCATAAAGGCTTCGTAGTCATCCCTGGCTTCTTCGGACAGATAGTTCTGAGCAAACCCGCTCACCTCAACGATATTGCTCTGATCGGTTTTGAGATAGGTGTATAGCGCATTATGCAGGTCAACCTTAGCTTCAGTACTCAGGTCAGACTCATCGATAAACGCTGTTGTATAGTCGAAAAAATCCCGGGTTTGATGCTCGGAACGTGTTGGAATCCGTAACCCCAGAAAATTACTGTAAAAATACTGTGCAGCCCTGCGCTCATCCTTGGCGGTCATGTTGCTGTCAAATACGAATGTGTTGAACTCACCTGGCAAACGGCTTTCTACAGCGATCTCAGAGCACTCACTTTCAACCTCAACAAACACACCAACCTTGTACAATTTGGTCTGTGGCGTTAGCAACAGGTTTTCTACATACTCCATTGCAACCTTGGAATCACTGATCCGCTCCAAAAAGCCCTCCTGCCTTTCGGCCTTGATGATGATCAGGCATCGTTTCGGGGTTGCTCCGACAGTTCCATCGATGATAACGAGCGTTCCGCCAGGCCAGCGCCGATTGGTATGCGCATCGGTGTGCCGGTTTGCGAATGCTGCTGAAACAGCAATAAACTGCTTATCTGTTGTGCTTAAAATTCTGCACACATCTCTGAAGCAACTTCGGTCAGAAAAATCCGCCACCTCCATCTCTATACAATGCGATCCACGACCAAGCACATGAGTCAATCTTTCTTCCAGCTTACCCAGGGCATTAGCCTCGAGCACATTCAGTTCGGAACTTATTTTTGGCTCAATCCTACCCTCCGCAGTGGGGGCATAAACATTGTGGAGAATAATCCGTGCAAGATTGAAATTGGTAAATGAAACAGACATCGGGTTCCCAAATGATCATATAGTCTATGCCCATTAGAACATAACGCTATGTTTTCAAGACAGACTTATGTCAACCAAATACCGCTAAAACGAATTAAACCCCGTTTAAAAATCGTTTTCCCGCGAAATCCGTACCATTTCACCCCTGCAACAAAAAAGCCCGTGACGGGCTTTTTTGGCGGCTTTACGGCGATGCCTGAAAATGGCACTGTTTTGCCGATCTAGTCACCACATACGGTGACCGTTACCTGCGCACCGGAAGCTGTGATATCCCAAACCTCGACACCCACCAAGCGGCTTGTCACCAGCGTTTTTGATAACTGCCCGAAGTCGTGCATGCCGGAACCCGCATTAATGCTAACCCTGATGGTGGCGGAGCCATCCCCGTCCACTTGCAGGACATGCTCTCGGGCCAGCGGCGCATTTGGGACAATTTGGCCAGTTTCACCGGCATCCAGCGTCAGTGATCGTTTATACTGCATCGTTGTTTGTCTCCTGTTCTGGCCGGGTCCATTGTGGTGATTGCATCAGAGTTTCCGCTTCTTCCTGGGTCAGATACTCGGGATTCGGGACATCGTTAAAAATGCCGGTGGCAATGGCCCGCGTGCCATCCAGTGAACGGCGGGGTGCATTGGGCGCTGTCATGCAGCCATCGTCATTGCAATCACTGCACAGCACACTGGCATCGTAGTCAAACGCCGTGTAGATAGGCAGTGGCTTTATATTGTCGATCATGCGTAATCCCCATAGTCAGGATCGGTAGGCTTGATAATCTTGAAGATGTTGGGGTATTGAAAAGTTCTTTGGAGCTGAGTATCGGAAAGGTTTAGTTTATCGACACGGAAAGCACTATCCATGACAACACTGGCGATCTTCGCCTTGAGTCCGTCACATCCCACCAACATTGAACCATTAAACTCATTTGTTAGCTCACCATTCAGGGAACCCGCTCTTGGGCGGGGGCTTCCGGCAAACGTCATTGAAGCCCGTGAAACACTGATGCCACGGATATAGCCGCCGTCCCCCTCATATTCACCCAAATGCTCTTCACGCTCTCCCAGTAGCGGAACGTACGGCTGATCAGTGCCGAAATTATATAGAGTGCCATTAGTGCTGCCATCGTGCGAGCGCGCATCAATCAGTACAGCACTCTCCGGCATTGGTACTTCGGCAACACCATGGGCGGCGTATTGACGGACGATGCCGGGGTAAAACCGGGAGTTTGAGAGGCTTGTTTTGTCAACCAACCTCAAACCACTGATTTGACCATAAAAACGTGAGTCTAAACTGACAGCCCCTCCCACCATTGTGATCCCTTTAACCCAGTCCAGCGCAAGATCGCAGGAAACGCTAACGCCATTAACAGTAAGTGCAGTCCTAGTGACTTTAACTTTCAGGTAATTGGTACCGGGACATTCAGCCTGCATTACGCCATTCTGATAAATTCTGACCAAAAATACAGATTCATTCGCTGTATTATTAACATTCATGTAGAAAGACCGGACGTAATGATCACCGCCAAGAATGATGTTATTCCTTGCCGATCGGTTTACACGTAGATTGAACTCAATCTCAAAATCCCCCTCTGGTATCCATTCCGGAATCTCTGCGTAGCTATTCACCCCGTTATAGTTCGGCGTCCATACCACCAGACCATCAATCCTGGACACCTTGTACAACCTATCTTCCGGCAAAACCCTGACGGGAACCACGGACTGGTATAACTGATTCTCAGCCATGTCATCTCCTTCTCTGTTGCGGATTTATCGCTTTTACTATGATCTTTGTGTGATAACGACCGCTGAAAATCGTCAGACAACGAGCCAGTGAGCCAGACCTGCTCTGGCAGCACGACAAGTAATGGCGCCCCAGTCGTCCTCCCATTACGGCAGCTGTTCAAACCTCGACGCATCAGTAAACACCCGCCGGTCCCGCACCTGAAACACACTCACCGCCACATCCAGCCGACCTGTGTGCTGCTTCATCCTGTACAGCGAACTGGCTAGCACCTGCGCCCCGTCGCCGACAAACCGTACGTACATCAAGCGATGGTGCCTCCTGTCCCAGAACACCCCGTCGTACTGGCTGAGCAGCAGGGGAAGGTCCCGTAACTGGTCACGATCCAGGACGACCGCGCCGATCTCATGACTGGCACTGTCGGCGTGTACCAGGTTCTTCTCACCGATCACCAGCACTCGTGCCGGCGCGTGGCCGGTGCGCTCGGCCACGGCTGTAGCCACGGCCTCATCCATAAAGCCAATGGCCTGCACCGTATGGCCAAGCTGGCTCTTTGCCAGCACCTCATCCACCCAGCCAGCAAAGGCGCTACGGCGCAACTCGCTGTTGTTGATGGCCTGCACCACTTGAGTGCGCAGCGCCAGGTCATCCACGGCAGTGACCTTCTGCATCAGCGCCACGTCAGTGCCGTAAGCTAACTGACCAACGTTGTAGCTCCAGCCCGCGTCCGGGGTCATGGTCTGGCCGTTATGCCGATAGGTGGTCACTTCACTTGTATACATCTCGCCGGTGCGCGGATCGAATCCGGTATCCACGCTGTGGCGGGACAGACAGCCGTCGGAACTGCCCACCGTCTGCCCCAGTGACGCCAGGCGCCGCTCGCTCAGCGCCCGTACCCGGCAGCGACAGTTCCAGCCATTGGGTGGATAATGGCTTTGCCAGATCGGGTCATCAAAACGGAACACCTGGCCATTGAGCGCCGCGTGGCTGGCCCGGGTGCGCTCATCCAGCACCGCCACGTACATCCAGTACGGACGCGCCTCGCTGTTCTCCATCTGCTGCTTGTAGCGTCCGGCCATATAGGCGCTCTGCATGTTGCAGCGATATATGTTCTTCAGCCGCCACGGACTGCCCAGCTGCACTACCTGCGCCTGGCCGTCGCTGCCGACAATCACCTGCTTGCCCCACCACCCGAGCGTTTGCAGGCGCGGGGTCAGCGCCCTAACGAACTCACTGGCGGTGGTGCCGTTGCTGATCGCCTTGTCCAGCTCGCCCCGGATCGCCTCCAGGATGTCCAGCCGGGCCGCCTTGGCCACGGTGAACGCCCGGGCGTGGGTTTCGGCAGCTACCTGTTGCCAGTCCCAGCCGATGGTGTAGCCTTTCTGGCGAAAGTAGGCTACGGCGTCTTTCGGGGTCATGGTGAAGGCATAGCTCAGCGCGTCAGCGTCCAGCATTGAGATGTCCCCAGGTCTGGGCCACGAATAACACGCGGCCAAGCTGTTCGGTCAGGGCGGTGTCATCCATCTCCGGGAACCGCTCGGCCAGTTGCTCCATGGCTGCCTCCGGGCCGTCGCGCTCGATGGCGGCGAACAGCGGTTGTAACATCGGTTGCAGGAGCGCCTGCATGGTCTGGGGGTCGATCTGTGCCAGTGCCGAGTCCAACCGCTGTTGGGACTCCAGGGCTGCGTTTTCCAGAGCGGTTAAACCGGCGTTTAATGGCGTATTAACCGCCGTTTCCAGGCCACCTTTCAGGCTAGCGCTGGCCAGCTCTGGTGACTCAGTAGCACTCTGCCCAAGCACCGCCTCCCCATCCTTCGGTTCGGGAATCTGCAATTCCTGGTTGACCCAGTGTAGGGGAATGCGCACCCCGGCACTGACTAGGCCAGGCAGCGCACCGGCCAGGGCGGTGATGTCGGCCGCCTCGGTAAAGTCGAACTCGAACCGGGGGAGGCGCTGCGGTCCCTGGTAAGACCTACCGTTCAAGGCATAGATCGGGTAGATCAGGTCGCGGGTCACGGTACGCGCCAGCTGGCGGGCATCGGACTCGGTCAGCTCCTTGCGCACCTCGTTATGGACATTGCCCAGGGCGTTGGTGGAACTCTTGCCATCTGCCTGGCTGGTTAAGGTGCCTCCAAGAATTGCTTTGGACTGAGTGCGCTCACACCACGTGATCATGGCCATGAACGTATCGGCACTGGCGGTATTGACCGCCTTTTCAAAGTCGATACTCATTCCCTGGGGAATGATGCCGCCGGCGTTGTGGCCAATGCTCATCACGGCCCGCAGCAGGGTCGCTTTCTCGGTCTCGGTGGCCCCGCCGGGGTATTTGCCCAGGCGGATCGGCAGGCCGTAGATCTCCAGGAACTCGGCCAGGTCGCGCACCGAGTAGTTCTTGAAAATAAACGGCCACGCCAGCACCCGCACCAGCCCCTGCCGCCCTAGGTAGCCACTCTTGGCCCGGGCGCAGTGGCTGATCCAGCCGAACGGCCGCAGGGCCATACCTTCGTAACTGCCATCGCGCAGGCGCAGGGCGTTGCGCTGGTTCGGATCACTTTGGAACCAGGCTGACGGGCGCTGGTCGGCGGACACCGGCAGCCACTGCTTGCCGAAACGGTGCCATTGCAGTTCCAGGGCGCTGAAGCCCTTGAGGATGCAGTCAGTCATGTCAAACAAGGCATCCTCCAGCCACACCGACTGGCGCAATACCGACTCGATCATGGCCGCGTCATCTTTCTCGGCAGCGCTGGCGTCCGGCGGTGGCACGATCTTCCAGTGGTAGCCCAGCACCGCCCGGCGGCGCTTGGACAGCTCGCTGAAAATATGCCCATCCTTCTCCTCAAAATCCTCCGCCAGCTCGCACTGGGCCACCAGGTCGTTGTGCTCCGCCTGGCTCAGGATGGCCGCCACCCGCGCCGGGGTCAGGCCGCTGCTGGGGTGGCTCGGATAGTGCTGGTGCAGCGGTGCCAGCTGCGCCTCGCTGTCGGTCTGGGGTGTTTTCAGCTCCAGCTCAAAGGGGTTGCCGTGGATATCCACGATGGTGCTTGTTGCCATTACCAGCAGCCTCGCTGAAAGTCGTGTTCCGGATCATCGCGTTCCGGGTCGTCGTAACTGCGCTTGTCCGGCAGCGGAGTGAACTCGATCAGGCCGCCGTCCATGGTCGATGCCGCCCAGGCCAGGCACAGGGCCACCGCCGCATCGCCGTGGCGCTGCCTGTTGCTGCCGGTATTGCCGTCGGGCAGCTTGGGCACGCCCCGGATCACCTGGATGGCACGCAAGTCGCTGAGGATGTCGGCGTCCTTGGGGATGAACAGGTTGCCGTCTTCAAACGCGGCCTTGAACGGTGCCATGTTTTCCAGGTACCAGCCCTGGGTCAGCATGACCATGTCGATCACGCCGGAGCCGTAGCGGTAACGGGCCTGCTCCGCCAAGTACTGGCCATTGCCCCGGGCGTCCAGCTGGCCGCCGGTGAGCCGGGGCAGTCGGTCCACGATATGGAAAAGCACCTGCTCCTGGTTGCGGAAAGGCACGTTGCGCAGCTCGACAATGAACGGGCAGCGGCGTACCAGGTCCTGACCGATGGCCAGCGGCGCAATTACCGTGAGGTCACCGCTGCGGCCAAAATCCTCACCAAAACAGTGCCGGTCATTAACATTTAACGCCGTTAAAAGGGGCGTTAAATGGCCGTTTAACCACTCATTAATCACCGCATTGCGCTGCGGTTCGGGCCACTGGTTGAACTCCGCCGAGCCCTCAAAACGCAGCACCGGCGCCCCGGACGTCATGGCCGACTCGATCAGCACCCGGCTCATGTAACTGCCGCCAGATGCTTTGGGTACACAGAAATACTCTTCCAGGGCGTCCTCTTCGGTGGCCGTGTCCTTCAGCAGATTGTCCCGCCACTGCTGCTGGGCCTCCGCCGTCCACGGCTGGCCCGTGACCAGACAGATGCGTTTATAGAGACCGTCGGCCAGGGCATCGTCCAGAGTGATGCGGTGGATGCTGTAGCGCTTCTTGCCAGCGCGGCTATCCTGGATCAGCTCGCAGAACAGGTTGTCCACGCCGTTGTGAGTGCTGATCAGCCGTACCTTTGCGCCCCACATGGTCAGCGCCAGTGCCGCTTTCAGCACCTCCGCCAGTCGCTCGTGGAACGCCGCCTCGTCGATGGTGACGTTGCCCTGCATGCCGCGCAGGTTTTTCGGGTTGGACGACAATGCCTGAATCTTGAAGCCCGAGTTCGGGAAGTGCACGACGAAGGTCAGGATTTCCTTGTCACCGTCGTCGACAAAAATTTCCTCCTGCACGGCACTGGCTACCTTGTTGAACGACTTGGCCCACATGGCCACGGCATCAATGAACTCACGAGCCATCTCCTTGTTGGAGCCCACATAGAAGTGGTTGCAGCCACCGGCGGTCTTGTCAGCTGCGGCGCTCAGAGTGGCGTCTGCTGCCTCCGCCCAGGTAATACCGGTACGACGGCTCTTTTCGGCAATCTTTAGCGGTGAGTCGTCAGCAATCCAGCGCTGCTGGTAGGGCAACAGGACAGAGTCAGGAACGGCCATCAGGCAATCCCCAGAATTTCTTTCTTGATCTCGGCAATGGTGCCAGCACTCATGCCCCGGCCGGCCAGCGCCTGCTCGGCAGCAGCGGCCGCCTCTTCGGCAAATGTGCGACGGATCTCGGCTTCGCGCTTATGGCTGGCCAGTTCTGCCTGCTCCACCCGCTGCATCACCAGTGCCAGCTGGTTCAATGCCTTGGGATCAACGGTGCCGCTGCGCCCCATCTCCATGACCACATCGGCGGCCAGGGTACGCACCGCCTCCAGCAGCAGCTTGCCGGTGTTGCTGGTCGGTGCATCGCCCAGCTTGCTCACCCAGACGGCAGACACCTCACGCAGTTCGCGGATGCGTCTGCCCATCTCGTCCATCTGTGAGGCATACCGGCTCAGGCCCGACTGGCTGACCGGCTCTTCGCCGTGGGCCACGCACAGGGCATTGACCTGTTCCAGGATCGCCGCCTGGGTCATGCGCCCGTCGCGGATCAGGCTGTCCAGCCGCTCACGGATGTCAAGCGGCAACAACTTGATCCTGCTTTTTCGGTTACGGTTGCCCTGTTGACGGCTCATGGCAACAGCTCCCCGATCCCGTCAACCACGGCCAGGGCGACGGCCCAGGCAATCAGCCAGATGGTCAGCCAGCCCATTTGCCGGATCAGTACCCGCAGGGAGTTGAACGGGCCACGGCAGCGGTCAGTAGGCAATGGCTTCATCGGCGCGCTCCCGGCTTCTTCACCCCGGCCACGGTCACCCGGCCGCTGACCACGTCCTCACCACGGCCGGTCAGGGTGGCCACCATGACCGAGCCGATGCTCTCCAGGGTCACCAGTCCCTGCTCGGCCAGAAAGTGCAGGTGGCTGACCACCAGGTCGCGGCCAATGTTGTGGCCAAAGTGATCCAGCACGGTCTGCAATACCGACTCGTTGGCCTCGTAGCCGGCCATCTCGGACAGAATGCGCAGAGTGATCAGACGTTGGTCTTCATGCACGAATTGTTGGTAACTCATGGCCGTCCTTCCCGGTTGAGTATGTACTGATGAATCACTTCAAGCTTGTGATCTAACCCCTTGATCTGTGTGGTTAACCGGGCCATTTCTACCTTGATCGTGTTGAGGTCATGGTGGGTCGGCAAGTTGGCCAGGGCGTCTTCCAGCTTCTGCACCCGCCGCTCCAGTCGGTGCATATCCCTGACCATCTGGCTGATGCCGGTGCTGTTGGCTGCCCGGCGCCGGTCAATTACCGTCCAGATGAATAGGCCCAGCAAGCACAGGCTTTGGAGGATATCCCACGCGAGGCGCGCGGCCGTGAAATTGATCTCATCGGGCATAGTGACGATCCCGCAGCTCTTGTCGCTGCTGACACTCCAAACAGCGGCACGCCTGCGGGTTGACCGCCAGCCGGTCGGCAATGGGTTCCTCGCAATCCCGGCAACACGGCACACCATCGATCACCACGGGCGGCAGTTGCACTCGTTGCCGGTGACGGTCGATCATGCGCTGCTGGTCGGCCTGCTCCAGTTCGCTGGCCCGGTCAAAAACATCCATTACCCTGTCTCACTCTTATTGCCCCCGGCCTTTCACGTAGCTGTAGATTCCGCCGGGCGCGATAGCGGCCATCACCGCCACCGGCTCAAAACCCCGGTGCACCATGTAAAACGCCAGCCCGTAGCCGGCAAAACTCAAAAACTGCCTACCCATCTTGTGCAGCGCATCGACCCAAGGCACCGTGCGGGTAGCCAGCTCCTGGCGGTAGGTCTCCTCCAGCATCCGCTTCAGCTCGGTGCTGGCCATGTCTGCCTCGTGCCGGAGCTGGTTGAGCTTGTCCTGGTCGGTGATGGCTTCACTGGCCAGATCCACGACCTTGTTGAACGGGTTGATCCAGTCCAGAAAACTCACAGCAGCCGGTCCTCGTACAGGCGCTGTTGCAGGGCAAAGGTGCGCCTCAGCCAGCCCCGGATAAAGCGCTGGTTGTGTGCCTCGTCCGGCTCATCGGCCAGCTGGTGATAACGCAGCGCCCGCTGGCTGAGGAACTCCGGCAGCAGGGACTCGGGGGAAAGCCGGTAAACGGCGCCCAGGGTTTTCGGGCCAATGATGCCGTCGTCCGTTACCCCGGCGGCCCGTTGCAGCAATTTTGCGGCGGTCGTGACGCCCATGTTCACCGCCGTATCAAAGACGGCCATGGCAATATAAGCCGGCATGTCGTCGCAGCGGGCACGCAACCAGTAGTCATTGAAATAGATATCTTTGGCCTGCCCTTCGGTCAGTGTCTTGATGTCCAGGTCGGGGTAGGAACGCTTGCTGATGCCATAATTGGTCTCGCCTCCGGCATCGTTTGGGTCGTCAACGTAACCGCCCTCTGCTTCCAGAACAAAAGCGACGGCGGACTCAAAGGCTTGGGTGTAGGTATTAGTAGTCATGGCTCCGATCATGTCGGAGCGTTGGTGGAGAGTGGCTTTAGCGGAATTTCTGGTTAGTGCAGCAGGTCGGTTTGCACGCGGTTGCGGTGCAGGGCCCGCTGGGCGCGGATCACGCTGTAAATCTTCTGTTCGCACAGTTTGTACCGACGCGATAGTTCACGCTGGTTGCGGCCATTGAAATCGTCGTAAATACGTTTGTCACGCAAGGCGTTCCTGATGCGCTGGCCGTTGGGCAGGTAGTAGTTGCGGCCGCCACACAAGAACGACATACCCAGCAGCACCCGTTCCATCATCCGGTAGACAGACTCATCTTCTACCCCTTCCCGCTTCATCTGAGCGCGGATCACGTCGCACAGCTCCACCAGATCACCGGGCCAGTAGTCTTTCTCGTAAAGGACATCGTCGTCCAGGTGCGCCTGGATGTTATTGTTAACGTCGTCAATACCGAACAGGTCGTCCATTGTGCTTACTCTCGACTGCGTGAATTAGCCGAATTGTGCCAGATAAAAAAAATAGCGACCATGCAGATCGCTATTTTCAACCGGTCTAATAAAGATCACACACCATGTCACTGACATCAGTCAGCTGGTGCCAGATTTTCCAGACCGGATGATCATCCGGTAACTCTTCGCAGTATTGGCGCAATTCCTCCAGCACTTCACCAAGCTCATCCATCACTTCTACGTAATCCTGATAATCAATGACATGCAGGTCATCTTTACGCTCAACACGCTCAACCTCTGATTCCAGGCAAGAGACCTCATCGGTGAGCTCCATCATCTTTTCTGTCACCGACTCCAGAAAATGGGGCAGATCATTCTGTTTAATCAGCTCTGGCATACATCCTGCGTAATGAGCCAGCTCCTCGGCTGTCATATTGTCCAACAAGCTTTTATTCATGAAGATCCGACCCTTTCGTCAGCCGTTGCTCCCACTGCTTCAGGCTTTCAATCAGTTGACTGGCCAGATCGGCATCCATCATCAGCCAGTCCACTTTTTCAATGCCACGCCCATGGTTATAGCGGGCACTCATCCGCTGCACCCAGCACTCCAGGGCATTCTCGGAGCCATCTCGGATCAGGCCCGCGTTGGCCATTTCAATCCACATTGCCCGCAGTTTATCGACCTGAGTTTTCTGGTCACTTGCCTTGTGGCGGCTGACCGGGCTGATTCGTTTGTTGCCGGTGTTGCGAGCTTTTGGTTTAAAGCCCAGCTTCTTCAGATGATTCTCGACAGCCTGTAATTCAGCAATATCCATGGCCTTGCTGCTGGTTTTACCGGTAGTTGCTTGTAGCATGAACCGGTATTCCTCATCGTCCATACCCAGCTGCCCTTTGGCCACATGGATGCGGGTGATGGCCCTGCGCTTGATCTGCGCGACGGTCTGACGCTCATAGTGCATTAAGCACCTCCGGGGGTTCCGTGCCGATTGCCTCCAGCAGCTCGGCCACCTTGCGGGCGTTGCGGGCGGTGAGCTTCATCTCTCTGGCAACACACGATTGATCATGGTTCTCCGTCTCGCACCAATAAAGCACTCCGGTTGGGCATAATCCATCGCCTAAAGCAGTCCTCAAGCTGATCGCGTAGGCAGTCCAGGTTAACAAAACGATCCACTCGGATTCACTCTCGGGTGGTTCCTGCCTGAAAATATCCCAGAAAACCTCAGGGTAATCGGCATCATCAGCGACCACCAGAAACCGTCCCCAGTGTTCATTTTCATACCAGGTATAGCGGTTGACCACGCCTGCCTTGGGCACTTCCGACGCCTCTATAACGCTCCCGACCATGCCGTCATAGCGGCCGTTATGACGAGCGCGAAGCACCGACACCAGCGCCATCAGTATGTAATAACCTTCTGTAGCGCTCAGGGTCTCAGGCTGGGCTACCTCCAAAAACAGGGCGCCAAGGTCGGCGCCTTTCGGGATGATCAACTGTTTGTTGCCGTTATGATCTACTTTCCAGGCCATGCCTGTTCTCCTATAGCTGTTCATGTACCGCTCACGCTTCCGGCGCTTTGCGGTATAAACCCATCCCTGGGGATATGCCCGATACCTCGCCGGGCAGACACCCTTCTATATATAGAAGGGTGTTTCTCTATCAATGCAGAACCCGATCCCCGCCTTCGCTGATCGTCAAGTTCTCGCCGTCTTTGCCGTACAACATTTTGGCCAGCTTCAGCGCCAGCGCATGTACCGAGTCACTCTCATCCAGCCCACCATGGAATGTCACACCCACGTTAATCCTGTCGCCATCACCCTCACTCTGGGTGAGTTCAATCACCACCTTGCTCATGGTCACTCTCCTCAAACCGCCGCCAGATCCAGCGAGATATGCCGCCACTTCTCCGTGTCGCCCATTCGCTCATACAGATTGATGTAGGCGGTAGAGCCCGACACGGTGATGGAGTCCATCAGCGCAGTCATGGCCGTCTGCCATTCGTCGTCCTTGATATCCAAGTCTTTCAGACCCAGCACCTCGGCAGTACGCAGCTGCCCCTTGCTGTTGGTGCGAAAAGCCCGCTCAACCAGCGCCTTGATCTCCGGCCGACTGCCCTCGGTCCAGCGGTTCAGGCAGCGGTCGATCAACTCCCGCGCCGCTTCGATGCGCTCGTCAAACGTGATGTGCTCGGCATTCGTGAGTCTGATCATGTAGCGACCATCAAAGGACGACAGGCTGACATTCCCCTTTTGGCCGCCCAGCTTGACGCCGTACTGCTCGGCGCTTAGCTCAACAAACGCTTGAATGTCGCCAATCACCCGTCGCTTGAACTCGACCAGCGCCTCGCGCTGCGGCAGCGCCTGGCGGATGATTTCGGTCACCAGCTCGTCGCGAGCTTTGTCGATGGGCTTAATCAGTGCTTCCGGCACGAGACGCCCCTTGTAGTCCTGGCGGTAGCCGGCAGGTAGCTCAGTAGTTCCGTTAGTCATGCTGTTAACTCCTTGGTCTAGCATGGGTTTCAGTGAATCCAGGTAACCTGGCAGTGTTCAAACTCAACGCGATGCTGTTCAAATCGCACGCCGTTCAGAATCTGGTTGTGTACCCGTGCCTCGCCCAGGAGAACCACCAGAGGACAACTGGCGATCGTGATCTGTGGCTGGCCACTGCCCAGCTCTACGCGCTCGACGCAAAAGCCACGCTGTTGCAACTTGAACACAGCGCTGTGGGCCTTGTGCAGGCTGCGAGTGAGGAACTCCTGCTGAGCATTAGGCTTTGTTGTGTAAATCATCGGACCTTGCTTCATTGCGTTTTTACAGAGGGTTAAACACCGGCTTAACCGGCGTTTAACGGGTTGTTTAATCTTGGTTCAAGCTTCTGAACAGACGCTGGCCGGGCACACGCTGTGACTGGAACGGCCTTGGCTTTTTCTCGTACGCGTTCCCTGCCGAAAACCAGTCAGCAAACACGTCGCAGGCCAGCGCTTCATCCCGGCAGCGGGCACGGTGCCAGCACTGGTCACAGGGGCAGCGGCCTGACTGCATGAGCTCCTCGCCATTGACCAAGTTCATGACTCCCCCTTGACAATGCTGGAGTACTGACAGCCGCTGCGACATACCCGGTACAGCTGCACCCGCAGAGGATTAGTGCCACAAAATGGCCGACGCTGATGCGTTAAACACTGGTCACGGCCGATCTCCCCGGCTACCGGACACTGCACGCAGGCACCCATGTACGCCCCCTCGAAACGCTGGCGAAACTGGTCTACGTCACCGGGGTAAGTGCCCTTGAGAATCTGGCTGACGATGGAGCCGCCGGCGTATCCCAGGCGCTGACCCACGGCCTTCTGACTGCTGTTCTGGCACACGGTAACCAACTGCTGGTACCACTCGGTACTGATGTAACTGCTCATTTCGACTCCCTCACCGGCTGATGAAACTGGCCGGTATTGTGATCAAAGGAAATATCCAGCCCAGCAGCGATACTGGGCGCCCTCTTGCCGGTGCCCCGCACCAAGCGGTAGCTGTCGTCGCCGGTCTGGCGCAGATAGCCAAATTTCACTAGCTCCGCGAGCCATGGAGCAATGGTCTCGCGGTCTGTCTCAGTGGTGGCCACCAGGTCACCTGCCCGAAACGTCCGCATGATCCGGCAGGCTAGCCACAGCCGCCCGATGACACTGTCGTAGCCCGGTGCCTCGGGCGGAAATGCCTCTCCTCCCGCCACCGGCAGATAGCGGCCATTGTTGCCGTCGAATAAAAACAGCCGGTTTTCGGTCATGGCCGGAGCGATGGAGCCAGTGTTGCGGCGCAGGAAATGCAACTGCCCGGCGGCCACCTCCACATAATCCACATGGATCAGCTGGCGCAGGTAACGGCTCACCGTGGCCATGCTGCGCCCACTTTCATGGGCCAGATAGCCCGGCGTAAAGGCGGGTACGCGACGCATAACGCCCCACACCCGGTGCTCGACGGCACTGGGCCGCGTTGGCTGGAACAGGGTACTTCGATCCACACTACTCATTGACACGCTCTGCAAAATACGAATACATCAAAACTGCTAAAATTTTCGGTCAAACGGCTGTCAGCTTGCGGTACTGGGCCAAAGTGACGCTGGTCAGCTCATGCATCAGCGCCATCTCCTCGATCTGGCTCAGCCCAACGGTGAGAAACCGGACCGATCCTGCCGAGCGCTTGTGCAGGTCGGCCAGCAGATCATCCGCTACCCCGACCTCACACAACCTGTCAGCCAGTATGCGGGCATCTTCCAGGTCGCAGGGCTTGAACTTGACCCGGCGGCCGATCCGCTCATCCAGCTTGCGGTCCTGCCTGATGGTGCGCTCGATATCCTCCATGCCAATGAGAATCACCGGTACGGAGGTCATGTCGTGCAGATCCCGCAGTGTGTTGCGGATATCCGTGAATCGGATCAGGTAGTCCGCCTCGTCTATAAAGAGCGGCCGACCCTCCTCACTCAGACTGCGACTGATCTCTGTCAGCATCCGGTCGCCGTAGCGATGCTCGACGATGTCCAGCTCGCGACAGATAGCACGCAGCAGCGCATTGGCCGTGCGCCACGCCGCCATGGCCCGCACGTAATAGGCACCGTGTTTCAGTGCAAACCAGGTCACCGCCGTTGTTTTGCCGTAACCGGCCGGGCCATCGATCAGCCCCATGCCCGCCAGACGCACCGGCCGGTTAATTAGGCTGTGCCCAACCATGGCCAAGGCGCTCACATTCTTGACAGGAACAATCTCATCTTTCATAATTCGCTCCGTTTTTGTTGTGGAGAGCAATCTCCGTTCTGGATACAGGAATGGGCGAACATTCCTGATTCCCCTCTGGGCAGACCATCACTGCCTCACCCTCTCTTCAAAAAATTCCGTTCCCCAGCTGTCAAGAATGTCCCGATTGGCCAGGTACTCCGGCGACGACTCATAACGCTGCTTCCAGCTCTGGTCGATATCGCACAGGGTTTCCCCTGCCTGGACCTGTTTATCCAGTCGCATCCAGCGGCGCATGCGGGACTTGCCGTCCTCTTTCTTTGGCTGCTGCGGGTCGAACCTGTTGCTCTCGATGAATACACCAATACTTTCCGAGCGTGGCTCTACCGGTGTTGCCGCTACCTGGTCACCAGCTGCCAGCGCTGCTGCTGCTCCATCAAGATGGTCATTACCCAGCACCTCAGTACGGCGCATAGCCAGCACATTGTTGGCTGCTGACCCTGACCGCTCGGCATTCTCGCGCTTGCGCTTGTCCATGATGCCGGTGACCAGCTCTTGCTGGCTGATCTTGCGAGCCTTGGCCTTGAGCGACTTTTTCTCGGCCGCGATGGCCTGCTGTGCCTCGTGCCCGGCTGCGGCCAGGTCCGCACGGCTGATGCCGGTGATCTCCGGGCACTGGGCCATAAAGGCAAAGGCACCTCCCTCTTCGAACAGGTAGACCCGACCAATGTCGCGGTCATCAAAACGCACCAGGAAGGTGTCGCCCACCCGTGCACCCATCTCGCCCGCCAGGTACCAGCGGCCATCGAGCTTTATGCCCTTCTTCTGCACCGTCCGCATCCCGCGGTTGCCAGGAATCGGTGCTAGCAGTAGGTCCAGCGCCCGAACGTCGGCGACATGCCTAATTGGATGCAGCCAGCCATCCACTTTCTCCTGGGGTGTGCAGCCGATCCCTGCGTGCACGTTGTGCATGTAAAACTCATTGACCCAGTCGTTACAGAACGCCTGCAAGTCGGCACTGGACATACTTGTCGGGATGACCGGCTTGCTGCCCTTGCTGCGCTTCAGCCGGTCGGCAAAGCTGAACTGTGCCTCGATCTCCTTTTTCTGGGCCACGTTGTGCCCGGAAAAACCCACGCACATCTCAATCATGCCGTGGGCAAAGGTTCTGAAAAACCGCTCGACAAACGGTTTTTGCTCGCCCGAATATGGATCTGTCTGGCTCAGCGTCATGCCAAGGGTGCTGGCCACTAAGGCCATGTAATGGCTGCCGTAATCCCGGCCGTTATCCACCCGCAGCACTGGCTCAATGTCCATACCCCAGGCGAGAATGGCATCACGCAAGGTCAGCGCCACGCCATGGCTGTCAGAATTCTTGCGCACCTTGATCAGCGCCCGACGGGAATAGACATCGACGCAGGCAATCAGGGAGAAGCGGCCATCGGTGCACATCAAGTCCGATGGGGAAGAATCCATCTCCCACATCTGGTTCAGGCGCACCACACTCTCAGAGCGGCTGCCCAGGGCGATCTGGTAGGTGTTTTTGAACTTGTCCGGGTTGGCCACGGCCATGAATACCCGGCGGTTCGTCACCTTCCACCTCACCATCCATTTTTGGATCGCACTATACCCAGGCAGAGTAATGTCATCCCGACCGTCAAAGTGCGCCTTGATCGCCAGTTGCAGGTTCTTGGCATGGCTGTGCGGTAGCTTGGCCAAAAATCCCTCGGCGAAATCCAGCAGCTCTGCTTGACTGTCGATGATCGACGTCTTGGTGGCCCGGTAGTTGCTGGACAGGCCAGCGGCACCATGCAGCGCCATGGCCGACCGCCAGCGCAACAGTGTGGTGCGGCTCAGCTTGGGCACGAACTGTGACACCGGACCATCGTGCAATATCTCGCCCCGGTTGTAGGCGGTCACAAAATGGCGGATCGCTTCATCCCTGGTGACGAACGATTGCTCGTACGCCTTCAGGGTATTGAGTACCTCAATCCGTGCCCTAACCCTTTCCTGCTCCCTCGGGTCCAGCAGGTTCAGGGCAGACAGCTTGCGCATCTGCTCCTCAGCCTCACTGACCATCTGGGCGTTGCCTGCCTCAGCACCGCGTTGCGCCGCGTCGTGCAGCACTGGCAGTTGCTCAGCCCTGGCCACACGGGCTTGCTGCTTGCGCAGGGCAGCCTGGGTCTCTTTGGGCAGGCTGGAGATGTGGTACTCCTTGCCGCCGCCCTGGCCTTTACGTGGGCGATGCTTCCAAGAATTAATTTTCGCTTTATAGCGAACACCCTGGACTGTTTCAGGCAGTCCATCCTTGCCCGCCAAATCACCTGGTGAAAACCAATCTGCATCCATGATGTCATAGAGCCTCTTTATAAATAGGAGTGCCTATTTCTCGCTCAACGATGCTTAAAATTTTGCGAGTTTTGCCACGCGGATTTCCTGTCTTGCCTTCCCATCGAGAAATTGCAATCCCCGCAGATCGAGGGTCAACACCAGCCTCCCGAGCAACATCGCTGATCGTCCTATCCTTTTCATATAGGAGCTTTTTCAAAGCAAAAGAAGCCATATAGATACCTCTATCAAGGTGGTACTATTTGTAACTAGGTACATCAGAATACATCTGATAGGAACAAATTAGCGTAGTAAATTACGCAAATCAAGCGTTTTTTGCTACGCTTATTTTAGAGGAGGATCGCAAATGTCTATGTCATCTGATAATGACGATGAATTAAGTCGTCAGATTGACGGCTTTCGGGACCGCTTAAGGGAGGCAATAGGTAGTGATAGTGTGCGTGGTTTTTCACGCAAAAGCGGGGTTTCAGAAGGGACAATACGATCATATCTTGAAGGGAGAAACACCCCAACACTGGAAAAACTAATTCTCTTGGCCAATGCTGGAGGAAAAAATGTCGGTTGGCTCGCCACTGGAATTGACGATCCCGATGGAAGACTGAAATCAACCACCATCAAAACTGCGTTACTCATCGAGAAGTTATCTGACGATAACCAGAGAGAGATTTTGCAGCGCATTAAGACTCTCGACAAGTCAGATAAACAAGAAAGAGAGATAGAAGAACTTAGGGAGATCATTGAGAATTTATTACGGAAAGTAGGCTAGCCTACTTTCCAGTTGTAAGTAGAAAGACTTTCTTGTTTGATCGCCTAAAATCTCCTATGTTTACTGGCATTCGGCCAAAGTAGAAAGCGAAATCCCAAACCATGATGCACTTTCCACTATTACGAACCCAAACACACGGTTTAAATCCCAGTTAACTCTCCTGTAACCCGTATTTTAAAGCGGTTTAACGCTCTTCATGTCTCGCCAGCATCCAGGCACAAAAAAACGCCCTAAGGCGTCGTTTTCATTCATGTTGATGCGTGCACCAGGCTCAGCAGGGAACACTGTCAAAACGCGCCATAACCCTTGCCACGCCTGGACTTCTCCCACTTAATCCCAGCTTTATGCAGCTAATCCCAGGTTGGGCTAATCTGTCCCATACCTACGTCACAATCACACCGTCTATTCTAAGCCCCACCAATAACAAATGATTAGGATATAACCATGGACACTGTGCAAAAAAACCAGCTTCTTTTTGCTCTTCTTTTTATTTTCCTGTCCAGAAGCCTATTTGCAGCATCACACGATATTTCAATCAATTACCTGAACGGCAGCAAGGTTTCCGCTACTATCTCAGTAGACTGCACAGATCACAATAGTGTTTGCCAATCAACGCTGACATTTTTCCATGGTCAGAACAAAACTCCAGCATCTTATGCCATGAACGCCCAGGGATTCTTTCACCGTAGTAACAATTGTTATGCAGATTTCGGTGCAATAACCCTAGAAAAAGATGATAAAGAAACCCGTTTGCCAATAAGTATCGATTATCAGGAATTGCCACCAATCCATAGAGAAAACCTGATAACTCGCGCCCTGATTGCCCATTTACACCCGGCCCTGATTAACCACGCTCGCAAAGAGTTGGATCAGGTTACTGAAATATCAGACTACCTGACTGGCACCAGCAAAAACTCAGAAACGCTCCACTTGTTCAGACCCGAACCGCACACGCTTGATAATACCCATATCGCCGATCTGACCAGGGCCATCAACGGCGAATTCCTGGTATTGGATATTGGCGACAGTTACTCCATGGTGCTGACCTTTGCTACCGATAATACGCCGGTATCCGTCTATGTACTTGATCGCTGGAAGCTCTACCGGGAACAGGCCTTTAAGACGGTTATTGATTATGGTGATTTAGCTGGCCTTGTGCTGCACGGCATGGATTTTATCCAGCACTCCGGAACCCTATTGGGCATCGATAATGATACCCATGCTCACACTCATTTTACGACACTGGAGCGATTTGCCAGTTCAGTGGGAATTGGCCCGGCAGCGTTATATAAACTCACCAGCCTACTTGGCGCAGGATTCCACCTTGCCGAGATTATTGACCATGGGCACGGCGTTAGCGAATTCATCAGTGGCGCCCAAAAACATTACCTGGATCACCACCACAGCATGTGGGCTAATATTTTTGGTGTTATGCATTTGGGACATACATTTTTCGAGCTGGCCACTGAGCGTTCTTTACCACATGGAATTGAAACGGTATTGGCAGTAGCCAGTTTTGCCTATCATCATGTGCCGCACCATTATTATGAATATCCTCTGTCGCAGGTGATTCAACCAGTGACGCATGCACACAATAAACGTCCGCTGTAGCTAAAAGAAACCGGTCGCATTTCAGACAAGATATTGCGAGAATCAAGCAAAAAGAATCTGAACAATGACCAAAAAGCAAAAATTGGCCAATATCAATGGCGCATGGTTGATTGCCGGTATTATTGCTGCTGGCATCGCTCTTTATCTTGTTACGGCAGATGTCGTTAATATTAATCATCCAGACTCAAGCGCCCTTCCCGTCCGGGAAAAACAGAAAAAACAATCTGTGCCTTTCGTGCACGCCACGAGGTTTGAGCAAGTACCCATCAATCGCACACTGACTCTCTATGGCACTACGCAGACTGATCGCACGGTAACCGTCAGTGCCGAGCTGGCAGCCCGGGTTGTCAATGTTAAAGCAGCCCGTGGCCAGCTGGTGAGCGAAGGTCAGGAAATTATCCGTCTGCGCGAAGGGAGTCTGAAGGCGCAACTGACATCGGCCAAAGCCAGAATCCGACAGGCTGAGCAGGATTACCAGTCGGCTTTATCATTGCAAGCGCATAATCACATTGCTGAAAATCAGATTACCCAGCTTGAGGCGTCTCTTGCTGAGGCCATCGCCCAGCGGGAGCAGTTGCAAACCCAGTGGGATAATACCCGTATCAATGCCCCCATTGCTGGCATTTTTAATCAGCGCATGGTGGAAGTTGGCGACTTTATTGATAAAGGCAAGCCAGTGGCTGAGATTCTTGACCTTGATCCGCTGGTCATCCGTGTCGATGTTCCCCAAACGCACATTAGCCATTTTGCGCCCGGCCAATCTGCCGTCGTGCGCTTTGTCTCAGGCGAAACCAGCGCGGCAACCATTCGGTTTATCGATCGGCAAGCCAACTCTGCCACCCGCACCTTTATCGTTGAGCTGACCATTGCCAACCCGGGGATGGTTATTTCCGCCGGACTCAGTGTGGAGGCCGATTTGCTGATTGAACAAGTGTCGGCACTCCCCATAAGCCCCGCGTGGCTGGCGCTGAGCGACGCCGGTGAGCCAGGGATTAAATGGGTTTCCCCTGATAATCTGGTGCAGTTTACCGGTGTTGATGTAGTGAAGTCAGAGAGTGATCGTTTATGGATCACCGGTATTCCTGACCAAGCCAGAATTATTACGCGTGGCCAGGGGTTTGTCCGGACCGGCGATCAGGTTGAGGTGTTCTCCCCTCCTCCTGCGGCGTCTGGAGAGTAAAGCCATGCACACCCTGATCTTCGCAGCACTCAAACGTACGCGCACGATACTGATGATCCTGGCATTGATTCTACTCACCGGGCTGGGCAGCTATTTGACCATTCCCAGGGAGTCGAGCCCGGACATCACTATTCCCGTTATTCGTATTTCCGTCTTCCACGAAGGTATATCTCCGGAAGATGCGGAACGGCTGTTGGTACTTCCGCTGGAAAATGAACTGCGGGCTATTGAAGGTGTCAAAGAGTTGCGAGCCACAGCAGCTCAGTCCAGTGCCACCGTCACGCTGGAGTTTATCGCCGGACTGGATACTGACGAAGTGATGGCCGACGTTCGGGATAAAGTCAACCTGGCCAAAAGCAAACTGCCTCAGGACACCGATGAACCGGTAATCAACCAGATCTCCTTTGCCAGCATGGCGCCGGTAGTGACGGCGGTACTCTCCGGAGAATTGCCGCAACGAGCTTTGGTGCAAATGGCTCGGGCACTCAAAGATGAACTGGAATCAAGAAAACAGATTCTGGAAGTTGATATCGCCGGCGACCGGGAGGAAGTGGTTGATGTCATTATCGACCCGCTCAAACTGGAAAGTTACGGGTTGGTGCCAGCGGACGTTATTAATCTCGTGTCGCAAAACAATCGACTGGTGGCTGCAGGCAATCTGGACAATGGCAAGGGACGTTTTGCCGTCAAGGTTCCCGCCGTCTACAAAACGTCGGCAGATATTTTGTCGCAACCGGTCAAATCGGATGGCGACCGGGTCATCACCTTTGCCGATATTGCCAGCGTGCGCAGCACCTTTAAAGAAGATGGTGGTTATGCTCGTATGAATGGCCAGAGCAGTATCGCCCTGGAAATCAAAAAGCGTCCGGGAGAGAACATTATTGCCACGGTGGCGCTTACCCGGGCGATCATTGGCCAAGCACAAAAGCTCGCTCCGAAAACCTTGAATGTCGATTACGTCGGCGATCAGTCTGTGGAAGTGATGGACATGGTCAATGATCTGCAAAACAGCGTGCTGGTCGCCATTATTCTGGTGGTGACAGTAATTGTCGGCGCACTGGGACTGCGCAGTGCCGTGTTGGCAGCCATCGCCATTCCCGGCTCGTTTCTGACCGGCATTCTGATCATTGCCCTGATGGGACTGACCATCAATATGATTGTGCTGGTTTCCCTGATGATCGCCGTCGGTATGTTGGTGGATGGCGCCATTGTTGTCACCGAATACGCTGATCGCAAAATGAGTGAAGGTGTTGCGCGCCGACAGGCCTACCAGCAAGCGTCAGTGCGTATGGCGTGGCCGATTATTGCCTCCACAGCCACCACACTGGCGGCCTTTTTCCCGTTGATGTTCTGGCCAGGCATTATGGGCGAGATGATGACTTACCTGCCCCTGACGCTAATCGCCACCCTGTCGGCATCATTGTTAATGGCACTGATTTTCATCCCTACCATTGGTTCGGTCTTTGGTCGCCCAAGAGCCTTGAGCGAGCAAGAAAAACAGACGCTGATTGCAGCGGAAAGTGGCGACTTAGGCAAAGTACCGGGCTGCGCTGGCGCTTATATCCGCCTGCTGGGCTGGGCGATCAAACATCCAGTCACAATATTGTTGTCGGGCATGGGTGTGGTGGTGGCGATTTACATCGCCTTTGGCAACCTGGGCAATGGCATTGAATTTTTTCCGGATGTGGACACCAACAGCATTGTCATCAAAGTGCGGGTGAACTCCAGTAACCTTTCCATTGATGAGAAAGACGATATTCTGCAACAGGTAGAAGCCATCGTGTTGCAACAACCGGAACTGAAAACGCTCTACGCCCGCACGGGTGATAACCAGGAAGTGGGCACTCTGCGACTGAACATGGTGGACTGGGAGTATCGACAAAAAGCCGCGTTGGTAGTGGCAGAACTGAACGAGAAATTATCCCATTTTGCCGGACTAGACATCACCGTGGAACGCAAAAAAGACGGCCCACCCCAAGGTAAACCGCTGAAACTGGTGATCAGTGCTGATGACCTTGCAGTACTGCATGACAGTGTCAGTATGGTCAGGAAATTGCTGCTGGATATGGGCGGCTTTACCAACCTGGAAGACGACGGTCCAACACCCGGTTACGAGTGGCGTATCGATGTAGACCGCGCGGGTGCCGCCCGTTACGGAGCCGATGTCAGTAGTGCTGGTGGACTGGTTCGGCTGGTTACTTCTGGCCTGACGGTGGGCAGTTACCGCCCGGATGATAGTAGTGATGAAGTGGATATTCGCATCCGCTTCCCGAAATCGGATCGTCACCTGGACAGCATTGATCAGTTACGTCTGATGACGCCCAATGGACTGGTGCCCATTAGTAATTTCACTACTCGGGAAATTGCCCTCAGAGTGGACAACATCAAGCGTCGTGATGGCAAGCGGACCATCACGGTGTCCGCCGATGTGGTCGAGGGCGTCCTGTTAAATGATTTGCTGTCGGAACTAAAAAGTCGCCTGGATGCGCTGGTAGTACCGGAACAGGTGCACTTCAACATCAAGGGCCAGAATGAAGACCAGCAAGAGAGCGGGAGTTTCCTGCTCAAGGCGTTTGCTGTCGCTTTGTTTGTCATGGCGTTGATTCTGGTGACACAGTTCAACAGTTTCTATCAGGCGTTGCTGATTATGTCAGCCGTGGTGCTGTCCACCGGCGGTGTTTTGCTCGGTCTGTTGCTGGCAGGCAAGCCTTTTGGGATCGTGATGTGTGGCATTGGCGTGATCTCCCTGGCGGGCATTGTGGTCAATAATAATATTGTTTTGATTGATACCTATAATGTATTGCGTGCTGCAGGTATGGCGACCGAAGAAGCCATTTTACGCACCGGTGCCCAGCGTCTGCGCCCGGTGATGCTGACCACCATCACCACTATCCTGGGATTAATGCCCATGGTGCTATCTACCAATATCGATCTGTTTAACCATCGCCTGGAAATCGGCGGCCCTACTGCCCAATGGTGGAACCAGCTCTCCACCGCTATCGCTGGTGGCTTGGCTTTTGCCACGGTACTGACCCTGATTTTAACGCCTTGCCTGTTGACACTTTCTGGAATACGTCAGGATAAAAAGAACGCTGGTGGTGTGGTGTGAATATTGCGACAGGTGGTAAGGATGTTTTGAGTTTTCCGGCACTCGAAAATGCAGCAAGGGCAACAAACGCCGCTCTGGAATCCCGAACGGAGGAAGTAGCTAACTTCTCATTTCGCTGCGTTGTACGACATAGACTGAATTTCTCCTATTTTCCGAAAGATGGTGGCAAATACACGACGAATTGCATAAATGTCACCGCACTACCTTTGATTGGTGATATTGTCCTGAGTTTTTATGCTGACGCTGCATATCCTCAGGAATGGTCACACATTACCGACTGTGGCAAATGCGCGTTCATTCGAGGGTACGACGTTAGACACCGGGACATTTTGCACAAAAGAGAGAACTCCTGGGATCCGCACTTCCATGTCAGCGTCCAGCCTGAATACTGTGACGCTTTTGTATCTCGGGCATTGGAAATCACTGCCCTCTCCCCGGCTGATGAAACACACCTGAAACTCGCTGCCTGCTATCTATGTAAACACCCATCTGAGCCGGGCCTGGCGTTTCGAGACGGCAGCTATGCCGAGAATGGTGGCGCCAGGTCCATGTACGATCCACAGGCAAATCTGCACCATATCAATGGCCCATTAAGGCTTGTTTGATGACAGGTACGGTATTTTTGAGTCAGTGTGACTCTATAGGATCAAGGTGGAACATAACGTCGGCATCAGGCAGGTATTCCAGTACCTGCCGTTTGGCCTTGGCACCTAGCTCGTGAGCACGGTCCAGGGTGATGTCAGCCTGAAGATCCAGATGCATCTCAATAAAAGGAATTGAACCTGACACCCGGGTTCGGATGTTATGAATGCCCAGCACTCCGTCGACAGAAAGCGCCCGTCGCTCAATCTCCTGCAAATCTTCTTCAGGCAAAGCGCGATCCATCAATTGCTGAATGGCTTCCCAGGCCAGAGTGCGCACACTGAACAACATATAAGCCCCAATCAACAGCGCCAGAATATTATCCATCTGCACGTAGCCAAAACTGGAACCAATCAGAGCTACCAGCACGGCAAGATTGGTCAGCAGGTCAATCTGATAATGCAACGAATCTGATTTAATAGCCGGAGAATCGGTCTTTTTGATCACGTAACGCTGCACCGCCAACAGTGCCGCCGTCGCAATCAGTGAGAAGATCATCACGGCAATACCGACGCTTTCGTTTTCAACAATCACATCATCGCCGGTGATCCGGTCCAGCGTGTTCAGAATCAGGACAACGGCAGAACCACCAATAAATGCCGATTGGGCCAAAACGGCCAGTTGTTCCGCCTTGCCGTGACCAAAATGATGGTTGTCATCAGCCGGAGCAATGGCAATTCGCACGGCAAACAGCGTGATCAGCGAGGCGAGAATATCCATGGTGGAATCGAGCAACGTAGCCAGCAAGCTCATGGATCCCGTCATAAACCAGACAATCAGCTTGGCCACAATCAGCACACTGGCAGTGGCCACCGAAGCGTAGGTAGCCAGTTTCAGCAGACGATTTTTTTCTTCACAGACGTTGTTAGAAATGATCTCAGACACATTGTTTCCATTGGCGTTATTCGCAGACGCCGACGACTTGTTGCGAGCTAGTGACCGGTTAATCATGCTATCCCTGCCAATTAACGGCGATTAATCGCTCTATGCTAGCCCGAAACGAACAGTTTTTAAACACAAGTAAAGTGATAGTTGGTGATGTACCAAACAACCTGCTTTTTCCGCGGTTCATCGTCAGAGCTTGTCGCACAGCGGTACTTTTCGCAGCCTGATTGCTTGTTCACAAAGGCAGCTGGCAAACGTAGTATATGAGTACAACCTGAATCGAAAACTATCTGTCGCAACAGTGGTCTAAGTAATAGGTAATCCAGGTAACGGATGATCGAGGCAACAAGTGATCGAGGTAACAGGTGCTCCGGGCAATAATGGATTCATTAATGCCGTGATCACCAGATGACTGGGTCAATGACACAAAACTATAAAATCAGCAGAGGTCATGCAGTAACAATCGGACTATTTTCAGATTGCTCATTTTTCATCGCACATCAATAAGATACGGCTGGCGGTACAATGGACTTTACATTTTTTAATCAGCTTGTGCTGATCCTGGCTCTGTCGGCCATCACTATTGCTTTTTTCAAGCGCTTCCAACTGCCAGAGAGTCTGGGCTACCTGTTTGTTGGTATTGTCGTTGGCCCTACCACTTCCGGACTGATTCAACCGGATTTCGACATCGCTTTGTTGGCCGAGATTGGCGTGGTGTTCCTGCTCTTTACCTTGGGGCTGGAGTTCTCGTTAAAGACCATTATGGCGATGAAAAAGGAGGTTTTTGGTCTGGGCGGCCTGCAAGTGCTGTTCACCGGGGCTGGTATTTTTGCGGTGCTGGTGGCATTTGGCTTCGCCATACAAACGTCACTGATCTGCGCCTCGGCCCTGGCGCTCTCCTCCACGGCTATTGTCTCCAAAGAGCTGACTCAAAGTAACGAGATACGCTCGCGCCAGGGGCAGTTGGCCATCAGTGTACTTTTGTTCCAGGATATTGCTGCCGTCATCTTCCTGATTATGATTCCCGCCATGATCGGTGGCGGTTCCGGCTCGGTAGCCTCATCCCTTGGTTATACCCTGGCTGAAGGTGTGGTGTTTGTGGTGTTTATGCTGGCCATTGGCAAGTGGATATTGCCATTGCTGTTCCATGAGGTGGCTAAAGCTCGCTCAGAAGAACTGTTTGTATTGATGGCGCTGGTTATTGCGTTAATGGCGGCGTGGCTCTCCCATGCTCTGGATTTGTCCATGGCGCTCGGTGGCTTCGTAGCTGGCATGATGATGGGCGAAAGCCACTACAAGCATCAGGTAGAAGCCGATATCCGACCGTTTCGCGATGTCTTGTTGGGTCTGTTTTTTGTCTCTGTGGGTCTGATGCTGGATGTTAATGTCCTGCTGGCCTTCTGGCAGGAGATTCTGCTTGGCACGCTTGCACTGATCATCTTCAAATTCCTGGTCATCTATTTGCTAGCCAGGATGTTTGGCGAAAGTAAAAATATCTCCCTGCGTACCAGCCTTGCGTTGGCCCAGGGGGGCGAGTTCTGTTTTGCCCTGATTGCCCTGGCCTCCCAATATGGCGAGAGTGGCGGTGATCTTACCTCCGTAGTATTGGCAGTGACCATCCTGACCATGATTATTGCTCCCCTACTGATTCGCAACAGCAATGGCATCGTCAATATGGTCAAGTTTGACAAGTCGGAACAGAGTATTGATCGAGTAAAAGAAGAGGAGGTACGCAAGCAGACAGCCCATATTCATAGCCACACCCTGATTTGTGGCTATGGGCGAGTCGGCCAGACGATTGCCCGCTTCCTGACTCAAGAAAATAAGACCTTTGTTGCCATTGATGATGATCCGATTCATGTGCGCGAAGCAGGCCTGGCCGGTGATCCGGTGTTTTTTGGTGACTGTCGTAAGCTGGAGCTGCTGGTGGCCGGTGGTCTGGAACGAGCTAGTCAGGTGGTTATTTGTATTGATCGCCCGGAAAATGCCCTGACCATTTTGAAGGTTATCCGCGAACACTCTCCCGATGTGCCGGTATTGGTTCGCACACGGTTTGACAACCGTTCTGATGAGCTGAAACAGGCCGGGGCCACTGTGGTTATTCCTGAAGCACTGGAATCGGGGCTGGTTATTGTCAAGCACGCCCTGCTGATGCTGGGAATGAATCCGGCCCATGTGCACAAAAGGGTTAATGAGGCGAGGGCTCAGGGGTATGAGATTCTCAACGGTTTTTACCCTGGTCTCAGCGATTATTTACTGGAAAATGCCCAAAATACCTACCGTCATGCGGTAACGTTGAGCAAAAACAGCGCCGCTTACCGACAAGCCATTGGTTCTCTGGATTTTAAAGGTACTGACGTATCTATTGTGGAGGTGCGTCGGGATAATATGATTTTACAGCCCTTTCCGGAAATGACGCTGGAAATAGATGATATTGTCATCTTAACGGGTAACAACAGCGATATTTCTCATATTGAGAAACTTTTTCACTGATCCGGGAACTAACAAAACGATGGCACTGAAAAAGCCGGATCTCATGACGACCCTGCGCCCGTCAATAAGCTAATAAACGGCCAAGCTAATAAACGGTTAAGCTGACGAGCGCTTAACTTAATAAAATAGTTAATAAAATAAACGGTAATGGAGTACCACCTATTCAGGATGGTGGGTATGCCAATAATAATGCTTCGCACTGTTTGCTGCGCAGTGTCTTTGTTCTTTTTCTTTGCTCCTGTGATCCGTGCGCAATCGCCAGATAAGCCCTACCTACTGACAAAAGACTCAGAAATCAGGGTAACCGCTTCGGGCGAAGAACCCGTCATCGCGGTGGATGCCCAGTCACTGACCGATGATCTGCAAGGGAAAATACCTGTTACCATTATCCTCAACAATGACGACGTAACTTTTGAAAATGGCGAGCAGCAGCTGTTGTGGCACAATCGGGCAACATCAGGGCAAAATGGTCAGCCAATCAACAATGATCCACTGATTTATCTGCAACTTGGTGAACAGTTCGCCGGACAGCCGCTGACCATAAGCATGACCCGCGAGCATGACCTGTCGAAACTCGCGGCACTGGCAGCCTTTTTTCCCCAACTGCTGCCCATTATCCTGATGAACGATGTTACTTGGGGACCGTCTCCCACCATCTTCTACGATGCCCTGATGCGTTGGAACGTCAAGGTGTTTCAGGGCAATGTCATTAAGTCCATCCGCGAAATAATCCTTAACCGCACTTCTGGCCAGCAACGCTCGCTGATGACCCAGTGCTCCGCTGATTTTATTGAGGGCTTTGTATTATTTGAAGCAGCAAATTACGGCGAAGCCACTGGACCAATCCGCTCTAAAACAGAGGCTTTTCGCGCCTTTATGTCCAGCGCTCCCTTTAAACGGCTGATGGATTGCATGGCCAAAACCGTGGCTGCAACTTTGGTTGGTTTGCAGAACAATGAGTTGACTAGTGAGTGGCACTATCTGAAAAACATGAACAGGGAATCCATCAATGGCCTGGCGAAAATCATGGTGGGTTATGGTTTTAACACATTTGCCCTGGAGGCCGGAGACTTTTTCAAATTGTTGAAACAGACCATTGGTTTTTCCAACGCTATAGACAATGCGTTGCTGCAAAAAGATCTGGATCGATCCATAATCAAAGCGGCCCAGTACTCTCTGCAAAGTGGCTATGAAGAGTTCTTCAAGGGCCAGCTCAGATACCACAATGTCGATGAGCGTTACTCGTTGCCGCTGGCTTCCGGTGAAGGGGTTATTGAAATTATCGGACAGCTGTTTGCCCACCAAGGCGCTGAAGGACGAGAAAAATTTCATCATCTGTTTGCACTTACCAAGCGGGTTGAAGCCATCGGTGTTTCAATGAGTCGGGTTGTGGCATTACCAAATTATTCGGATTGGCAAAGGCTGCTGCTCGGTGCCGCTGTCCCTGCCCTGGCCTATGGAACCGCCAAACTTGCCGCGACCTATCTGGCCAGTACGCACGCTGCCCTACCCCTGATAAACAGTGCCTACGAGGCGATAGTTATTGGCGCTACAACTTATCTGATTTCCCCGGTTTTACAACGCTTTGGCACCGCTACAGCACAAAAAGTACAGAAGCCTGTTCTGGATTACATTGATTCAGAATCTGACAGCTGGTCCCAGTATCTTCTGGCTGACACCATTCGCTATCGGATAGATATTTTTATTGAACCAAAATCGTAGGTTGAACAAAGCCTGGACGCATTCATGCTCCCTTGTGAATAACTTGATCTCTGTCCTACAACTGTCTGAAGTGTCAGTTTACAGAAACTTTTTTTATTCTGGGATGTCCATAAGGAAAGCATTCAAGAGTTGAGATGTTATTTGACTGTTGTTTGAATTCAGGCGCCAGCCGTCCATTTATGGTATCCGTTCTGAAGTTTGCATTTGTGGATTCGGTCAAAGCAGTGCTGATTAACATATTGCCAACTCTTTTGGCGTCCCATAACGTTCAATGAGAGAAAGAGTCATGTCAACTCCGCTAAGCACTACTTTTTCTGGTGGTACTGGCCAAAAAATGGGAATGACCGTTGCCGATGATTCAGCATCTGGCACGATAGACATGGGGCGATGTTGTACAAGATTCAAACTCAGTGGGAGTGGTTCTGAAAGATTATTAGAGCAGCAAGATTGTACAGAAGATTATGCGGACAAGTCGCTTGCATGTTATCAGGTTCGGGCTGAAGCATCATCAAACACATCATCTGCAATCAGTGCCCGCAAGAATACGGCAACAAAAGCCAACGCTGAATCAGCCATTGTGAACACGCGGTCAGTTAAAAACGAAACTCAAGCAGTAGCAGTTTCAGGCCTTGAGTCCGAGCCTGCCAAGCCTGATCACAAGATGTGTAAGTTGGGCGTTCATACCAATGCCTGTTGGAATAACCCAGGCTGGGCTCTCTCGAACAAGACCCGTAAGGCATCCCTGGAAGACCGCATACATGCCGGCAAGTACAAACTCAGTGCTGAAGGCGAAAAGACAAGTCATGATGGAAAATATCAGTTTTCCTATCGTTGTTACAGTGATAAAGACGAGCATTATTTTGGGTACAGTAACAACAAATTAATCCGTTGCAGTGATGGTAAGGTCTTGATGGACATAAACAGGAATTACCCCCAGCCGTTCTGCCAGTACTTCAAATGCAATGGTGATGAGTGGGTGGTATCCGGTCACTCGTATATGTCTCCGCTTCTGGTCAATCTGACTACCGAAAAAACCTATGAACAACATGCCGACCAGTACTGTCCCAGCGAGCTGATCTGGATGTCGGTCGAGGCAAGCCCGGATGGCCAAACGTTACTGGTGGGCGGATTGGTCTGGGGAGGATCTCCTGACGAGTATCGTTTCTATGATTTCTCTCAGCCTGACCAAGGGTTTAGGCTATTACCATTGGAGTCGTGCCTGATGATTCCTGACGAGGATCATGCCTGCTCCGAATGGAGTCTTGACCAGGATAACAACAATATTGTCACGCTTGTGGCAGAGATTGATTTCGACGACTGTGACAGCGTAAGTGACAGTGATAGTGATGATCTCTTCCAGCGCAACAAGGATAGTAGCGACAGTGACGATCATAACTCTCTTTTCAGGTTTGTTTTACGTCGTGAGGGAGACCGAATGGTAGAGATAGGCAAAACGCCGGTAAAGAAAAAAGCGTAAAACGATAGCAGTAGCCAGTAATACTGAGAAAGTAGATAGCCAATCAAATTCACACTGGACTCTGGAACGGAATTGGTTGGCAACGAAGTTCCTGTGTTGGCCATAGGACGTGGAGCCAACCGTAACCGCAAGTAGTCAAAGTGCAAACTCCTGCGGGTACTTTAGGGGCACGTAGTTCACGCCATAACAGCTCTTTTCCTGATGACTGTTAGCTAATAGAAAATGGTCAATAGAAATTTGGTTTGGGTTATTAAGTTAACAAAAAAATATGATTGTATAATATCATTTAAATAAATTCACCAATTTCCTGGCAATGGTAAATTCTGGCGGCAATTCAGGCAGATTGTTGCGGTGAAACCATCCACCAAAACACAACTCTTTTTCGTCCAAAATCAGCTCACCGCTGTTATACTCCCCATGAAATCCCATCATCAATGAATGAGGAAATGGCCAGCTCTGACTAAAGCAGTAGCTAAGTTTGCCCAGACTAAGTCCGGTTTCTTCCAATACTTCACGATGTACGGCCTGTTCTGCACTCTCCCCAGGCTCAACAAATCCTGCCACCAGCGTGTGCATGGTTGCATTCGGGCCGTGACGACGGTGACGCACCAGCAACATCTCCTCTCCCCGCGTGACCAGCACAATAACGCAGGGAGAAATACGCGGATAAGTATGATGGCCGCACTGCGGACAGACCATCGCCCACTCCCCCTCTTTCGGCTGTTTCCGGTGTCCACAACAACCGCAAAATGCCTGCTCTTTGCACGCCGTCAAAATCTGCAAGCTGTGACTGAGGTGGGCGAACACCGTCTCCGATAAAGACAGCAATGGTCGTACACCTTGCGTGATCATACCGGACTTGAGCGAGGACAGTTCCACAATGCCCACCGGAACATCGTCAAGATATCCGGTGACAATCGCTGGCTGTTCATAACAATCGACAAACGCCTCAAGGCTGTGCCACAGATAATCGCCCTGGTTACTAATCACCACTTGCCCATTATGAATAACCACCCAGCGACGTGCGACCATGGCTGATTGTAGGCCTGGCAACGGCTGATAACTGATGTCTGGAACAGCTAAATAATCCAAGCAGGCATCCCCTTTGTATCAGAAAAAGGCACCACCAGTGATCCAGTAGCCTTTGTGGAGAAATGGGTTGTTCAGTTGAGCCAGAGGCAGTTACCAGATTTTTTCTCAATCTGCGCCAACTTGTTTTGATGGTTTGCCAATTCTGTGTTGTTGGCAGTAATAACCCGCAACGTCGGTTTGTCAGTACCAAAGCGTCGAATCGTACTGCCCTCCTCCTGCGCCCCCACGGTATCTTCGCCACTGCTCAGCAACAGCGCAGTCTGACCGCCTGTCATGGCCAGGTAGACTTCTGCAAGAATCTCGGAGTCCAGCAAAGCCCCGTGCAGGGTCCGGGAGGAGTTATCAATAAAATAGCGTTTGCATAAGGCATCCAGATTATTTTTTTGGCCGGGATGCTTCTTCCGAGCAAGCACAAGCGTATCAAGCACGCCACAGCAATCTTCTACTGTCGGAAAGCCACGACGCAGCAAGGCAAATTCGTGATTGATAAAACCAAGATCGAACGGCGCATTATGAATGATCAGCTCAGCACCACGAATAAACGCCAGAAAGTCATCGGCGACCTCACGAAATACTGGTTTGTCCGCCAGGAACTCATTAGTGAGTCCGTGTACATTGACTACCTCCTGCTCAACCACTCGCTCCGGATTGATATAAACATGAAAATGATTGCCGGTCAGTTTACGGTCAATCATCTCCACACAGCCGATTTCAACAATTCGATGCCCTTGTTTCGGGTCAATGCCGGTGGTCTCTGTATCGAGAATGATCTGTCGCATGAATTGGGATTCCCAAGGAGTTATTAAGGCAGGTTAGCGTTGAAACGCCACGGCACCACGGCATGCCAGCTGATCGGCAATCTCGTTTTCGCGGTGACCAGCGTGACCTTTGATCCAGCGCCAGTCAATGGTATGGCGACTGTTTTGTTCGTCCAGTAACTGCCAGAGATCCTGGTTTTTTACCGGCTGTCCCGAGGCGGTTTTCCAGTTTTTACGCTTCCAGCCTGGCAGCCACTCGGTGATACCTTTGCGCACATACTGGGAGTCCGTGGTAAGAATAACCGAGCAGGGCCGCGTCAAGGCTTTGAGCCCTTCAATGGCTGCCAACAGCTCCATGCGGTTATTGGTGGTCTCACGTTCACCGCCGTACAGTTCTTTTTCGGTCTTGCCATAACGAAGGAGGACTCCCCAGCCACCGGGCCCTGGATTACCTTTGCAGGCGCCGTCGGTAAAAATTTCCACTATTGAACTCAAGTGACCTCCTGTTGTTGCCTGAATAATTCTTTTCGAACTTGATCAGCTGACCGACCTGCACTGGGTGGCGATAACGGTCGACCAACAAAACGACTGCGTACATCCGACCATCGACTTCTAAGCGGTATTAAACCCATGGTCTGACGTGTGGCAATCATCATATAAAAACTACCGAGTGGTAACTGAGACTGTTCCAGACGCTGCTCAATCAGGTCACCGCGTAAACCAGGAAGAAAACGCTTCAACGGATGCACATAACCACCGTAAATCATTTTTTCCACCGAGAAATTAAGCAACGCCAGCCAGTCTTTAAGTCTTGTCGGCGAAATGAAATGCACCTCGCGAAGCAAACGACGTTGGCTAGGTACACAGCGGCGCACTATATTGATCAGACCGAAGGGATTAAATCCGATGATCACCAGTTTGCCATCGGGAATGATGGTATTGGCGGCTTCACTGAGCAGACGATGCGGGCTCTCTGCCACTTCCAGGGTATGTTGCAGCAGCACCAGGTCCAGACTGCCCGGTGAAATGGGCCAGTAATGGGGATCAGCCACTATCTGAGGTCGCACCGCACCGTCCAGGCGATCATCACTCAGGATAAATTGCCTGCGAACCGGACTGGCACTCATGAGGTCGGCCTGCCACGATGCCGAGTACTGCCCAGCGTAGAAACCGAATATAGTATTCAACTCCTGCTCCAGAAGGCTCTTCTCGCACCCGATCAATATTTTTCCCGAATCAGTCTCCAGCCATTGGCGCAAATCACCCAAACGCTCAGCAAGACTGCTTTTGGTCTTTTTGTGAAATGGTCGAATCATGCAAATGCTTGTACCACTAAATAGTGTCGGTAAGTCTCACCAACACACCAACGATGATCACTTAACGACTACCCTACAGGGCAGCGTGGCGGGCAGCAATTCGCCAGGGAAACCTACCGGTGTTTTTTTCCTGGAAGATCATGTTAATCTGCCCGTCGCCGAGTATACACAGAAATAATTATTCGTTGAGGATATTCAGATCGATGTTGATAATATCTCCCATACCCGCGCTTAAGGACAACTACATCTGGATGCTGCACACACCAACGAGCAAGGACGTTCTGGTGGTTGACCCGGGCGATGCCGCCGCAGTAGAGGCAAGGCTGGCCGCCGACGGGCTGAATCTGGCCGGCATCCTGATCACCCACCATCACTACGATCACACCGGCGGTATTGCCGAGCTGACCCGTAATCGCTCCATCCCGGTGTACGGTCCGGACAACCCGGCCATCCCTGGCATCACTCACCCGGTTAAAGACGGCGATATCGTCGATATAAACGACATTAGGTTTACTATTATGGCCACGCCCGGCCATACTTTGGACCATATTGCTTACTTCACTGAGTTCGGTGATAATCCGGCTCTTTTTTGCGGTGACACACTGTTTGTTGGTGGCTGCGGTCGATTGTTTGAGGGCACTGCACAACAGATGTACGCTAGCCTGTCGCGTCTGGCTGCCCTGCCGGGCAATACGCGCGTTTATTGTGCCCATGAGTACACGCTGGCTAATCTGCAATTCGCTCTGGCAGTGGAGCCTGACAATCCAATATTGCAACAACAAGCACAAGATGTCGCCAAACTTCGCGCGAATAATCAACCGACTGTGCCATCAACCCTGAGTCAGGAGCTGGCCACTAACCCGTTTTTACGATCTGACCAACCTGCGGTCATTCAGGCAGCTCGTAACAGGGGATGTGACGCCAATGCCACTCCCGCCCAGGTTCTGGGAACAATCCGGGCATGGAAGGATAATTTTTAATAACGGTAAGATTGGCGGCTTATAACACTCAGAACTGATATATGATCAAAGCCCACTACCTACAAAACCAGGCAGACAAGCGACTTGGATCCTCTGCACGCAAGCACCCGCTGGCTACCGTAGTCATCTCCCTATTGTTATCAGGTTGCCAATGGGTGGACTCCTCAATACTTTTTTCCGACAAAAAAGAAATCAGGGCTGAGCAGGTTGCTGAAGTTGCGACCCCAATTGAGGAACCACTAGCAGAACCGCAAGCACAGCCCATTGCCGCAGCTCCGGTGGTCATTGACGATTTATGGCTCCGTATTCAGTCTGGCCTGGGCATGGGCATGGACCTGGAGCAGAATAACAGTCGTATCCGGGCCGAGCTGGACTGGTATAAAAGCCATCAATACTATTTCAACCAAATCGCCAAACGCGCAGCGCCTTACCTCTACTTCATTGTCAAGGAAGCCGAAGGTCGCCAGGTTCCCTTGGAACTGGCTCTGATGCCCATTGTGGAAAGCAGCTTTGATCCTTTTGCCTATTCCCATGCCGGAGCCTCTGGCCTGTGGCAGTTTATGCCAGAAACGGGAGCGCATTTTGGTCTGGAACAGAATTGGTGGTACGACGGTCGTCGTGATGTTGTGCTCTCAACGCGAGCAGCGCTGGATTACCTGCAAAACCTGCATAAGCGCTTTGGCGACTGGGAGTTAGCCCTGGCTGCATTCAACTCTGGCCCAGGGCGAGTGAGTCGGGCAGTACGCCAAAACCAGGAACAGGGCAAATCGACTCGCTTCTGGGCTCTGGATCTGCCCAGTGAAACCACTGCCTACGTGCCGAAGCTAATAGCGCTGGGCAAAATAGTCAGGAATCCGGCCCAGTACGGGATCAAGCTGCCAACGGTTCCCAACAAGCCTTATTTCGCCAAAGTACAGATCGGTAGCCAGCTTGATATGGTCAAGGCAGCGCAGCTGGCGAACGTGGATATTGACGAGCTTTATCGGCTCAACCCAGGCCTGAACCGTTGGTCCACCCCACCAAATGGTCCTCATCACCTGGTCGTGCCAGTAGCGCAGGCCGAGCACTTTCGCACTGAACTGGCTGCCCTGTCTCCAGAGGACCGTCTGACCTGGCACCGCTACGCCGTTACAACAGGCGACAATCTTAGTCTGATTGCCCAGCGCTTCAATACCAGCGTTGAAGCGCTGAAAGACGTCAACAAGCTAAAAAGTTCCATTATCCGGGTTGGCCAGAGTTTGCTGATACCCGTGGCTGCCAAAGCGCCAACGACATATGCCCTGAGTGCCGACCAGCGCCTGGCCCCAAAACAGGACAAGCCAGTGGCAGGCCGCTACAAGGTGGAGTATCGGGTCAAGTCCGGCGACAGTATTTCGAGCGTTGCCAGGAAATACCGTGTCGAGCCTGATGAGCTGGCGCGTTGGAACGATATGTCCCCGAGGGACAAGCTGGAACTCAATCAAAAACTGGCTGTCTGGAAGAAAAAGAGCACACAGCACGCGGTCATGAGAAAAGTTAACTATAAAGTTCGCACTGGTGACTCGCTGGCAAAAATTGCTTCAAAATTCAACGTCAATGTCGATCAAATTCGGGACTGGAACACAGACCTGAACGAGGGATATATCCATCCGGGTCAGCTAGTCACCTTGTTTGTCAACATAACCCGCATAAACTACTGACAATGGGTAAATAGCCACAACAATTAGGGAGGGAGGTATGCACTTGACACGGTTCTGCTTCCCTACTCTGTTTGCTGCCATGCTGTTCGGTCAAACCCTGTTAGCCACCGATAGCCGAGCGGAACTGAAGCACGCCATCAGTCTTTACGGCGCCCCAAAGTACGCCGAGGATTTTCAGCATTTTGACTATGTAAACCCGCGAGCGCCCAAAGGCGGCGATCTCCGTCAGGGTCTTATTGGCCACTTTGACAGCCTGGTGCCTTACATTGACCGGGGCACTCCTGCCGTCGGCAGTTACCTGATGTACGACACCTTGCTGACCAGATCCCGCGACGAGCCGCTAAGTAAGTACGGTCTTATTGCCCAGAGCATCGAGCTGGCACCGGATAACACCTGGGTCGCCTTTTACATCAACCCGCACGCCCGATTTCACGACAACACCCCAATAACAGCACACGACGTCAAATACAGTTTTGACCTGCTGCGAGCCAAAGGCTCAACATTCTACCGACACTTTTACCAGGACGTTGACCGGGTTGAAGTCACCAGCAACAACCGGGTTGTGTTCCGGTTCAAGCACGGCGATAACCGGGAGCTACCGCTGATTCTCGGGCAAATGCCTGTTCTGGCCCAGCATTACTGGCAAACCCATGACTTCGCCGCCCCCGGTATGAGAATACCGGTAACCAGCGGTCCGTACCGGCCAGTGCACATTGAGCCGGGTCGCTCAATCACTTTTGCCCGAGTGGAAAAATACTGGGCCCGCGACCTACCAGTTAACCGGGGACGCCACAACTTTAACCGCATCCGCTTCGAGTACTATCGCAACAACAGTGTGCTGTTCGAAGCGCTACAAAAAGGCGAGTACGATTTCAAAGTCGTCAGCGACCCCAGAGTTTGGCATAACCAGTTACAGGATGAGTCACTGGCCAGGCATCAACTGCTGCGCACCTCGTTGCATAATCGCAATCCACAAACAATGACCATCACCTATAACGCCCGGCGCCCGATGCTGGCTGATGCCAGAGTACGCCAGGCTCTTGGCTACGCGCTGGATTTCCACTGGCTGAACCGTAATCTCTTTCATGGTATGTACTCCAGGGCTAACAGTGTTTTTGCCGGCACTGAACTGGGCGCCTCAGGACGACCTTCTGAGCAGGAGCTGGCACAACTATCCTATTGGTCAGCAGAACTTCCCCGCGAGGCGCTGACGCAGCCCTGGGTACCGCCTGGCAGTGAACAGGAGTTAACCCCAAGAGAGCGCAAGCGCAAAGCCCTGACACTATTGCAACAAAGTGGCTGGTCGGTCCGACAAAACCAATTGGTTAACCGTCACGGCAACCCACTGGAACTGGAAGTGTTACTGTCGTCTGCAGACCATGAACGTATATTTGTGCCCATGCAGAAGACTCTGCAAACCATGGGAATCAAGCTGAAAATCCGCACTGTGGACATCGCCCAATACGTTGAGCGTCTGCGCAGCCACGATTTCGATATTATTCTGCATACTTTCCTCCACACGCCGTCGCCCGGTACTGAACAAGCCAGCCTCTGGGGTTCGGCTACTGCCGACTTGCATGGCTCAAAAAACCTGGCCGGAGTGAAACTGCGAGCGGTCGATGCATTAACACAGCGGATTCCCCGTGCTGGTTCCCGCCAGGAACTGCTGACCCTGACCAGAACTATGGACCGCGTGTTGTTGTGGAATCACCACGTACTGCCACTGTGGTACCGACCCGACTGGCTGATCGTTCATAAACAACACTTGCAACATCCGGCTAATCCGGCTCCCTATGCACTGGATTTGAGCACCTGGTGGTACCAGCCGGAGTGACAAAGGAAAGAACATTATGGGGTTGAGAAAAGGATTTCTCCTCTTGTCACTGCTCTGGGTGGGGAGCGCCCAGGCTGTACCTATTGAACAAAAGTCAACTGTCGTCCACGGCCTGAGCTTTCACGGCACACTGAAATACCCAAAAGACTTCAGCCATTTCTCCTACGTCAACCCCAATGCCCCCAAAGGTGGCACACTGCGCAAGGGCGCAATCGGCACCTTCAGCACCTTCAACACGTTTGCCGCCAAAGGTACCTGGGCTGATGGCAGTTATTTTCTCTACGACCCGCTGATGTTCAAGGCTGGCGATGAACCCTATTCGGTCTACGCTCTAGTGGCTGAAGCCGTGGAGTACCCGGACGATTTTCGCTGGATCATCTATCATCTTAACCCCAAAGCCCGTTTCCATGATGGCCAGCCAATTACCGCCCACGATGTGGTGTTTACCTTTGAGTCGCTGCAAAAGCGTGGGCCACCACACTATCAGCACTTGTATAACCAAGTGGCAAAAGTAGAAGCACTTTCAGAGCAGAAAGTGCGTTTTCGGTTTGTCGGGCCACCAGCGAAAAGTCTGGTGTTGCGCCTGTCGCAATTACGCGTATTACCAGCTCACTACTGGACACAACCGGACAATGATCTGTTTCGCGCCACGCTCAAACCACCACTGGCCAGCGGCCCGTATCGCATCCAGACATTCAGCCCTGGTCATTTTGTCAGTTATGAACGAGTAGCGGACTATTGGGCTGCCAATCTGCCGGTTAATCGGGGACGACACAATTTCGATCGGGTCAGAACCGACTACTACCGTGACGATGCCGTGGCACTGGAAGCGTTCAAACGAGGTGAGTATGACCTGCGTATTGACGCCAACCCGAGAAACTGGGCCAGCGCCTATCAACAAAAAACCGGTCAATCGCCGTTTATTCAGGAAAAAATCGCCAACCAGAGCGTGGGTATGCGCGCTTTGGTCTTTAACCTGCGCAAGCCGGTGTTTGCCCAGCGGGAAGTACGCCAGGCAATTGCCCTGGCACTGGATTTTAACTGGCTGAATGAGCACCTGTTTTTTGGGATGTACCACCAGCCACGCAGCCTGTTTGCCAACTCCGACTTGGGCGCTACCGGGCTGTCAGGCATCAAAGAGCGGACTTTGCTGGCGCCCTGGCAGGCGCAGTTACCGCCAGAGCTGTTTACCAGCGCCTGGCAGCCGCCCCTCAGCGACGGTACAGGAAACTGGCGTGATAACAAGGTGCGTGCTTTCAGACTGCTGAAACAGGCTGGTTTTCACTATGAACAAAAAACACTTAAAGATGCGCATGGCAAACCGTTACGTTTTGAAATTCTGTTGAACAACCCCGAACACGAACGCTTCGCCGTGCCTTTTGCTCGCAACCTGCGTCAGTTGGGTATCCTTGCCACAATCAATACCGTCGATACCGCCCAATACATCAACCGCCTGCGACAGTTTGACTTTGATATGATCAGCCATGGCTTCTACCCGGGCATCACGCCGGGCACCGAGCTGAAAAACTTCTGGGGTAGCGTCAGTGCCGAAGCCGGTCAGAATCTCTCTGGCATCAGACTCCCAGCGCTGGATTACCTGATCGACCAGGCCATCAAGGCCGAAACCCGTGCCGAACTGATTCTCCATACCCGGGCCATCGATCGCATTGTGCTTTGGCACTACGCCGTGATTCCCCTATGGTATCTGCCCTACTGGCCCATGGTGTATCACCCCGGCCTTGGACATCCCACCATTTCGCCGCCGTACACTGATGGGCTGAGTACCTGGTGGCGCACACGATAATATCGTGCAGGACTAGCGCTGAACGGCAATACGTGGTTAATCTATGCACATCGCTGCTTGTAAATACAACCGCTTCAAGTAATTAACTGGTGCATATGACAGTATCGATTCCTGACTCTGGCAAACTACTGACAATTCTAAACCTGGCAATGACCTTATGCTTTTCTGGCGCGTCTTTTGCTGACACGGCGATGACAAATGCACAAATAGAAACAGCACTGGCCATTCATGGCGATAATCGCTACGGGCAGGGCGGCAAACCCTTTCAGCATTTTGCCTATGTTAATCCCGAGGCACCCAAAGGCGGCGAACTGCGCATGGCCGCCAGCGGCACCTTCGACAGCCTTAATCCCTACACCAACAGAGGCACGCCGGTGGCCGGCATCAGTCTGATATACGACACGCTGATGACCCAGAGTCGCGATGAGCCATTCTCTCTCTACCCGCTGATTGCCGAGTCAGCAGAACGCGCCCCTGACAACACCAGCATCACCTTTAATCTCAATCCACAAGCGCGTTTCCATGATGGCCAGCCAATCACGGCAAAAGACGTCAAGTACACCTTTGACCTGCTGACCAGCCAAGGCCATCCGTTTTATCGCAGCTACTACGCCGATGTAGCTGACGTCGCTGTCCTGGACGACCACCGGGTACGTTTTGCATTCAAAAACGGCAATAACCGGGAGCTGCCTTATATTCTGGCGGAGCTGCCAGTACTACCCAGGCACTTCTGGGAGCGTCAGGAAAATGATTTCGCCGCCGCTTCACAACAAATTCCCCTGGGCAGTGGGCCGTACAAGGTGCAACAAGTTGACGGCGGACGACGTATTATATTTGAGCGCGTACCGGACTACTGGGGCAAAGACTTGCCGGTTAACGTGGGTCGCTATAACTTTGACCAGGTCAGTTACGATTACTACCGCGATGAGCATGTCGCCCTGCAAGCCCTGAAAGCCGGGGAATATGATCTGCGCTTTGAAAACGTGGCAAAAAACTGGGCTACTGCCTATGACGTGCCGGCGGTATACAACGGCGAGCTGATTCTGGATACCGTACTCACTCGCAACCCGGCCCCCATCCAGGGATTTGCTTTTAACCTGCGCCAGAAAAAATTTCACAACCCTGAAGTACGCGCAGCACTGGGCTACGCCATGGACTTTGAATGGCTGAACCGCAACCTGTTTCACGATAGCTATGTGCGCAGTACAAGCTATTTCAACAACTCCGGAATGGAAGCCTCCGGCATTCCTGCAGGCGATGAACTGCAGCTGCTGGAACCTTGGCGTGACCAGTTGCCTGAAGCGTTATTTACTGACGCCTACACGCTGCCCGAAACCGATGGCTCAGGTAATATACGCCCGCAGTTGCATAAAGCGCTGAGACTGCTGCAAAACGCTGGCTGGACATTGCACAATAACAAGCTGGTCAATGCTCAGGGTGAACCGTTCAGAATTGAGTTACTGCTGCATCAAGCGTCCATGGAGCGGGTTGCCCTGCCGTTTAAGAAAAATCTTGAACAAATGGGCATTGAACTTAATATTCGCACCGTTGATATCTCCCAGTACATCCAGCGCATCCGCAACTTTGACTACGACATGATTGCCACTGGCTACGGTCAGTCCGCTTCGCCGGGCAATGAGCAGGCCGGCTTCTGGGGCAGTGCGGCAGCGAACACCAGGGGCAGTCGCAACTATATGGGCATTAATGATCCAGTGGTTGATGCCATGATTGGCCATGTGATTAACGCCAACAGCCGCGAAGAGCTGACCACCGCCGTCAAGGCACTCGACCGGGTGCTTCTCTGGGGCAACTATTTAATCCCCCAGTGGTACTACCCTTACGATCGGATCGCTTACGCCAGCAAGCTGGTGCGCCCGGAATCAGAACCCTTATACAACACTGACATTTTCACCTGGTGGATCGATGAAACCGCATCGGCCGACACCGGGGCATCCGACAAGCCAGTCCAGAAAAACGACAGTTCTTGGTTATATGCCACCGGCGTGTTGCTGGCGCTGGTCGCCGTCTGGTTTTGGCGACGCAAAAAACGCGCGTAACGATGTTCATCCTTAATCCGGAGTGAGCCATGTCTGATAAGACACGACAACAACCTTTGACCAGGATCTGCCCATGAGCAGTTACATCTTGCGTCGTCTCTTGCTGATGATCCCCACACTGTTCGGCATCATGCTGGTCAACTTCGCCATTATCCAGGTGGCGCCAGGCGGCCCGGTTGAGCAAATGATTGCCCGGCTGGAGGGCTTTGACGTGAACGCCACCAGCCGGATCAGCGGTTCCAGTGCCGGCGATATCCAGCAAAGCACTCTGGACGAAAGCGGCGAGTATCGCGGTCGGCGCGGCCTTGACCCGGAGTTGATTAAAGATATCGAGAAGCTCTACGGCTTTGATAAGCCAGCCCATGAGCGGTTTGTACAGATGATCCGCAGCTACCTGACGCTGGATTTTGGCGACTCGTTTTTTCGCGATGCCAAAGTCATTGACCTGATCAGGGAAAAGCTTCCTGTGTCCATTTCCCTCGGGCTATGGAGCACCTTGATCATCTACCTGATCTCCATTCCGTTGGGCATTCGCAAGGCACTGAAACACGGCAGTCGGTTTGATATCTGGTCTAGCGCCCTGATCACCACCGGTTACGCTATCCCAAGTTTCCTGCTGGCCATTTTGCTGATCGTGCTGTTTGCCGGTGGCAGTTACTGGAATGTCTTTCCCTTGCGCGGGCTGGTATCCGATAACTTTGACCAGCTCAGCTTCTTTGGTCAGATCAAGGATTATATCTGGCATATGGTGCTGCCTGTTACTTGCATGGTGATCAGTGGTTTTGCCACGCTGACCATGCTGACCAAAAACTCATTTCTCGATGAGATTCACAAACAGTATGTGCAAACAGCGCGCGCCAAGGGACTGGATGAGCGTCGGGTGTTGTACGGTCATATTTTTCGCAATGCCATGTTGTTGGTGATCTCCGGTTTTCCGGCAGCGCTGATTGGTATTTTGTTCACCAGCTCCCTGCTGATCGAGATCATCTTTTCCCTGGATGGACTCGGGCTGCTGGGCTACGAGGCGGCCATTAATCGGGATTACCCAGTGGTGTTTGGCTCTCTTTACATCTTCACCTTGCTGGGTATGGTGATCAAACTCATCGGCGATCTGACGTATATGGCCGTTGATCCGCGTATTGATTTCGAAGCCAGGGACTGAAATGACCCGATTCAAGCTTAATCCGCTCAACCAGCGTCGCTGGCAGAATTTCAAGCGCAACCGCCGGGGCTACATATCGCTGTGGATTTTTTCCATCCTGTTCATCATCACCCTGTTGGCCGAAGTGGTGGCCAACGACAAACCGCTGCTGTTGTGGTTCGATGGAGCGCCCTACTTCCCTACCCTGGTGACTTACCCGGAAACCACATTTGGCGGTGAGTTTGAGCTGGAGATGGACTACCGCCAGGACTACGCCAAAGAGCTGATTGAACCTAAAGGCTGGATGCTCTGGCCACCCATTCGCTACAGCTATGACACCATCAACTATGCCCGTATGGCACCGGCGGTACCGTCGCTGGATAACTGGCTGGGCACTGACGATCAGGGCCGCGATGTGTTGGCCAGGGTAATATACGGCTTTCGCATTTCAGTGCTGTTCGGTCTGGCGTTGACGCTGTTCAGTACGGTTATTGGTGTAATGGTCGGTGCCGTACAAGGGTTTTATGGCGGCAAGGTTGATCTGTTCGGGCAGCGTTTTATTGAAATCTGGTCTGGCATGCCCAATCTCTATCTGCTGATTATTCTTTCCAGTTTTGTCGAGCCGGGCTTCTGGTGGCTGCTGGGCATTATGCTGCTGTTCCAGTGGATGACCCTGGTGGATGTGGTGCGCGCCGAGTTCCTGCGGGGACGCAACCTGGAATACGTGCGCGCGGCCAGGGCATTGGGCATGGGCAATGTACGCCTGATGTTCCACCATATTTTGCCCAATGCCATGATCGCCACCGTGACCTTTATGCCGTTTATTCTCACCGGTGCCATCACCACGCTGACCTCGCTGGATTTCCTGGGCTTTGGGCTGCCGGCTGGCTCGCCGTCGCTGGGCGAGCTGATTGCCCAGGGCAAAAATAACCTGCAAGCGCCGTGGCTGGGCATTACCGCTTTTCTGGTTATGTCGATCATGCTGACGCTGCTGGTGTTTATCGGCGAAGCCTGTCGCGATGCCCTGGATCCCAGGAAATACTACTTCAACTAGAGCACCGTTATGGATAAACCGTTACTGGCAATTAACGATCTCAGAATCAGCTTTGTGCAGGGTGAAGGGCACGTTGAGGCAGTTAAAGGAGTCTCCTTTACGGTCAACGCCGGCGAAACCGTTGGTCTGGTGGGTGAGTCCGGCTCTGGCAAGTCCATCACTGCCTTGAGCATTTTGCAACTACTGGCGGCCAACGCCCGACTCAGCGGGTCCGTGGAATTCAACGGCGAAGCGCTGCTGAAATTCAGCCAGGCACAAATGCGCCAGATTCGTGGCCACAAGATCAGCATGATCTTTCAGGAACCCATGAGCGCCCTGAATCCGTTGCATACCGTGGAAAAACAGATTGGCGAAGTGCTGGCCATCCACCTTGGTCTGGATCGCAGTGCAGCCACCACCAAAACCCTTGAACTGCTGGAACTGGTCGGTATTCACGATGCCCACAATCGCCTGAAGGCTTATCCCCATGAGTTATCCGGTGGCCAGCGTCAGCGAGTGATGATCGCCATGGCCCTGGCTTGTGAGCCCACGTTACTAATTGCTGACGAACCCACTACGGCACTGGATGTGACCGTGCAACGACAGATTCTCAATCTGCTGCGCCAGCTTCAAGATAAACTGGGCATGGCTATTTTGTTTATCAGCCACGACCTGAACCTGATTCGCCACGTTACCGACCGCATCTGCGTGATGAAAGACGGTGAGGTGGTTGAGCAAGGCGCCACTGAGGCGGTGTTCACAGCCCCTCAACACCCCTACACCATTGACCTGCTCAATGCGGAACCAACCGGACAGCCGGAACCACTGGCAGACAATCCACCAGCACTGATGGATGCCGAGGACATCAAAGTGTGGTTTCCGGTGAAGAAGGGCTTTTTCCGTCGCACGGTGGGGCACGTCAAGGCGGTGACTGACCTGTCACTGACCATTTGTCAGGGCGAAACGCTGGGTATTGTCGGCGAGTCCGGTTCCGGTAAAACCACCCTGGGAATGGCACTGTTGAAGTTGCAACGCTCTGCAGGAGAGATTCATTTTCTCAACCAGCGCATCGACACTCTGAACCAGAAACAGTTTCGCCCCTTGCGCCGGGAGATGCAGATCGTCTTTCAGGATCCGTTTGGCAGCCTCAGCCCCCGTATGACCATTAGTGATATTGTTGGCGAAGGATTGGACATCCACCAACTGGCCAGCAGTGGCAGCCGGGAGCAGCAGATTATCTCTGCGCTAAGCGACGTTGGGCTGGATCCGCAATGCCGCCATCGCTACCCCCACGAGTTTTCCGGTGGCCAGCGGCAACGCATTGCCATTGCCCGGGCGCTGGTGCTAAGGCCACGGCTGATCGTGCTTGATGAGCCAACCTCGGCGCTGGACAGAACAGTACAGTCGCAGATTATTGACCTGTTACGCTGCCTGCAAAAAAGATACAACCTTAGCTATATTTTCATCAGCCATGACTTGGCCGTGGTCAAAGCCATGAGCCATCGCATTATTGTTATGCAAGGCGGTCAGATCGTCGAACAGGGCGTCACCAGAACCGTATTCGAGCAGCCACGCCAGGCGTACACCCGAGAGCTGATTAATGCCGCTTTTGAAGCGGATTGTAGCGGTTAGACGACTCTGTCTGACGGTATATACTATTGCCGTTTTGCCGATTGTCGTTTTGCTTATTATCAGGGCGATGTTGTTTACGCTCCTTTCTGCGAGCTTCATTAACCCGCAATGTACGCCCGGCCAGCTCAGTGCCATCCAGTGCCCTGGCGGCGGTGGCCTGGTCTTCTGACTCAAAGGTGATAAAGGCAAAGCCACGGGAACGGCCGGTTTCCTGGTCTCTCATTAGCTTGATATCTTCAATAACACCGAATTGTTCAAAAGCCTGCTCCAAATCTTCTTCAACGGCGGTGTAGGCCAGATTACCGATGTATAAAGTCCTTTTTTGCATGGGGAAACTCTGGTTTTCTCTTGGTTCTTACTGGGGAATAAAGACGGTTGACTTACCAACAAAACGCAATGCACGACGATTGCACATAGTTTTATCGACTTGCCAGCCTGTTCATTAAGATCCCTCATTAAGAGCTCTTATCAAGAGCCTTATTCATCGGATTCATCGGAGTACTTTGATATGAACTTTTAGTGGATCAGCAAGTCAGAGTAGCCAAACAGGTGGTTTGGTTTTGGATGTTTGTCAGCTATGCAGTTGCCAACAGTTTCGTCCAGGGTGCGGATTTCTTCGCCGTCACAGAGTGACGAGTGCATAATCTGCCGTACGAGCTTTGTTAGCTCACCCAGCCGACTTATTGCAGCTGTCGCCTGTACCAAAAGTCATTTGTATCATCTGGAGTGTCTGGGCCACTGGTTCGAAAAGATTCCCCTGGCAAGACGCCGCTGCCTGATTTGCCATACTCCGGCCTTCCCAATAACACTGCAAACACCAAGAAGGCTCATACATGTAGAACTCTACGCTGCTGCTCTTGCCAATGATGTTCAGGCCGTCCGGCAAATCATGACCCATAGCAAAGAGCAGGCCAACCAGCAGTGCTACGATCTGGTCAATGACCGGTACCGATCGCTGTTTTCCCTGATGTTGCACGCCAACCACCGTGAGGTGGCGCTGGCCATGGTCGAAGAAGGCCTTGATCTGTTCAGCCCCAGCGATGGCATTCTCTACCCACTGCACCTGGCAGCTTGGGCAGGTGATGCACGCATCGTGGACGCTATGCTCAAAAAAGGTGTTGAGGTGGATTGTCCGGAAGAGCCGTTACCAGAATCCAGATACCCGAATCTGGCACGGCTTGACACACTTTATCCACTTCCAAAGGTCCTCCCCATAAAACTGGCAGCTGAGAAGGGTCACTGTCAGGTGGTCAGACTACTGCACGACGCCGGCAGTCAGATGCCACTGGTTCTTGATAATGACGGTTATTCATCCCTGTTCAGCACAGCCTTTAATTATCACCAGCCAGAGGTTATCAGGTTGCTGTTTTCAGGTAGATTCCCGGTCGAAAAAGAGATTGAAAAAAATCTGCTTGGGTGCCAGACCAAATGCCTGCAGTTTCTGATTACCGCTATTGCTACCGCTCAGAGTGCAGAGATGATTGATGTGTTGCTCGCGCAGTGCAACACCGAGGCCGTACGAGCTACTCGATTTTTATATCCCTTGTGGATAGCCGTGAAATATCAGCAGCCTGCTGTGGTGGAACGTATGCTCAGGGCAGGATTTAAAAACCACATCTCCAACTATGGCGAGACACTCAGGGCATTTGCCCAAAGAGGCAATCAGCCTCAGATGGTAGCCCTGATCGACCAATATGGTGTGGATGATGCTGTCTCACTGCTGCAAGCTATCGGTCTGACGCTTCAGTATTTTTTCCACACCATTGTCTGCCGACGCCGTGATCCCTTTTTGGATCCGATCGCTAAAACACTGAACTTTGACCGACTGTTAGCTATTCTGAAAACCAATCGTTCCTCTACCTTCACCTTCCGCTAAATCCTCAGGGTTCAGCAATGGCAGATAACTCCGCCGGGCCGACCGTTACGCTTATGGCCTCGGCAGTTGTTGGTGCGCTTACCGGTATCCTCTGTTCCATCATGAGAATGCTGATCGGGTTGCTTGAGCAGCTGCGCTTTGACTGGTTAATGGCACATAACTGGACCAACATGCTCCTGATGGCAGTGACCAGCGGCTTGCTCAGTAGCATAGCTGTTTTCCTGGTGTTCAAATTTGCCCCGGAGGCCAAAGGCTCTGGTATTCCCGAAGTGGAAGGTTGTATCGAAGATGTGCGTTCGGCACGTTGGTGGCGCATTATCCCAGTGAAACTGGTGGGCAGCATCTGTGCCATTAGCGGTGCCATGGTGTTGGGGCGTGGCGGCCCATCGGTGCAGATCGGGGCCGGCACAGGTCAAATGGTTCATGACCTTTTTCACCTCAGAAACAAGAACACCCAGCATACATTAATGGTCTGTGGGACCGCCGCCGGCATGGCCAGCGCCTTTAACGCGCCAATGGCGGGAATCATGTTTGTTGTTGCTGAAGAGATGCTGCCGGATTTTCACTACACATTTGTGTCGTTCAAGGCGGTGATTATCGCTACCATTAGCGCCATCATTACCAGCCAACTACTGCAAGGCAACCAGCCTGTACTATCAGTACCATCATTGGATGATGCGCCGTTTTCTGCCATTCCCATTCTGGTTATTCTGGGAGCGCTCAGTGGCGTGGCCGGTGTGTTGTTCAATCATGCCATTATGATTACTCGCCATGCTTTTGTCCTGTTACACCACGATGACCCCATCTATTATCTGTCCCTGGTCGCCTGTTTAGGCGCTGGGGCAGGTTTGCTGCTGAGTTGGTTTCCCGCTGTGGTTCTGGATGGTTCGGCATTACTGATCGATCTGACCCACAATGTCTTTCCCCTGACGACACTGGCAATCTGGTTCCTACTGCGCTTTGCCACCACCCTGCTCTGCTTCGGCAGTGGTGCCCCGGGCGGCATGATGATGCCGGCGCTGGCACTGGGCGGATTATTGGGTTGCATTATGGCGGATGCGTGCCACAGTATGGCATCCATAGAACCGGCTACTCTGTGCCTGACGGGAATGGCCGCTTTTTTCGCGGCCACGGTGCGAGCGCCAATCACTGCCATCTTGCTGGTGATGGAGATAACGCTTGATTATAACCTGCTGTTGCCGTTGCTGATCACCACCATGAGTGCTGTCATTGTGGCCCAGAGCATGGGCGGTGGTCCCATCGACCGCTGGTTATTGCAACAGAGCCAAGCCCTGGAACAGGCTGCCCGGAAAAGAAAAAAAAGCGGCAGGCATTAATGCCGATGCCCAATTAGGTCCAATCATTCCACCGACCAACCTCGCCGGTCTTTGTGCTCGCAGATACAACAATTCTGATATTGCCAGCTGCAATAATATTCCGGTCATGTTCTGGGAGTAATGGCATTGCAACATCGGTTTTTGCCAATTTGCGCTGAGCACTGTCTGGATTAGCATTTGGCAACCTTTCCAATGAACATGCACTGGCTAAACCAAAACCAATTAGAAAGCGTGGATTTTTCGCAGCCTTTTCGCTAAATGCAGCAACATTTGTCTATCGGAAAAGCTCACGATTTCAAAGTGGACAGAATATAACGAAGCTAAAGGTACATTTTTATGAAGGCACCTAAAATAGACAGGCTGGCGATAAGTCCTTTTGATGATTATTGTGATGGTTACGGTTGCCCCGGCGCTCAAGGTTTAGGCTATGTGGCAGCATTAAAAGTATCAACCGGAACTGTTGCAAAAACCGACGACGTATTGTTGGACAAAATCGTCGTTTATGACAAGGCAGAATGTGCTGACGCTTACATAGGTCAAATTAATATGCTGACCGCATCCAGCTTTTGTGGGCTGGCCGGACAAATTTGGGGGCATGATCTCGCCATTCATGAAGATATTCACAACAATAAGATTCAGCCAGTATTGAGCCTGGAACAATACAACGGAGATTTGCTGGATGTCTATGATGCAGCACCTCTGCTGGATGCTGCTAAAAATCTGTTTGGTACAGAAAGTTCACGTCGCTTCCCGCCGCTTCCAGGTGCCCACGTTATCTGTGCCAATAAAGGTGTTAACAGTTTTCGTCCGCGAGAAGATCGTCCACTGAAAGCTGGCGAGGGCTATGGTGTCTGGTCATGTATTGCCATATCCATAGCAAAAGATCGGGATAATTGCGCTGATCTTTTTATTGAAGACGCCGGCGTCTGGACTAAAAACGATAATGAACAAGATTTGAAAACCTTTCTGGATGATATGAGAAAGTCTGTAGTATGGTCGATTACTGAATGTGGCCAAGACTCTCATGTGTTATTTGATCGTACTTATATTGGTTTTTCCTATTCAATGATGAAGCCAGGAGAAATTGGTACGGCAATTACCGTTGCGCCTTATGTGACATTGGCCAGAAAAGCCATTCCTTCTACCGGCTTTTATGGTCTGAACAAAATGCAACTGAATGAGTGGCTGGCAGAAATGAATTTGCCAAGAGTTTAAGCAGGACGGTGAAATTCTCTCCCCATACCACGTAGCATCCGCCGGATCAGGCTGCCATATTGATGGCAGCCTTCGACGCTAGCGACTTAAAACGTCCAGAATGGATTTTCCACCTCCAGGTTCAATGCCTGACCAAAACCAGGCACCTGAATACGCTGATCGGTGAAATCCAGATCGGCCCCATCAATCACCCCCTCACCAAACTGATAGATCGGGTTGAATGCCCCCAGCCGACAACGCTGTTCGTAGTCCAGCTGCTGCAAGCTAATGGACTCATTGCGCTGTAGCCACTGCATCATAGTCGTATTGCCGTGCCGTGCCTTGAGCATCTTATGGGTCAGTTCAGGACTGAGCAGTAAGGCAGTGGCGTTGTTACCACCAAATCCCTTGGCGTTGACCAGGGCCAGGTCCATGGTGTCAGTCTCAAGGTGATCCAGCAGAATATGGAGGTGATCTGAGTGCACATCTTCGGCCAAGGCGTCGGTGCTCTGGATGCCGGGAATAATGCCGTGTTTCCAGACGCCCAGCGTTGCCATAATCTGATCGCCACCAGCGGCACCAATGGAATGCCCCAGATAGCTTTTCACTGCCGCTACCGGCCACTTGTCCATACCAAAAGCCTTGGCAGTGGCGCTGAGTATTTGCGATTCTGTTACGCGGTTTTGCGGAGTGCCGGTGCCGTGGGCCTGGACAAAACTGCGATAACGCAAGGCTTCGTCACCGGCAATGGCGCGTCCGAGAGCCGCAGCCCGGGCCATGGTCAAGTGGTTACCCGCGCCGGGCGCCGAGATGGATTTTTTGTACCCATCAGCGTTGATAAACACATCCGCCACGGCACCGAGAATCTCAGCCCCGCACTCAAGGGCCAGCTCATCATCCATCAGCACCAGAAACTGGCTGGATTCGGCAATGGTGAAACCGGCATTGTTGCCAAAGGGACGACACGCTGTACGCCAGTGCGGATCGTCACCATCGGCCAGGCCATCAAGCTGACGCAGGGCAACATCGGTGGCCAAGGCACCCATGGTCGTATAGCCTTCCATCACTTCCGGCGTGATGGGCGCCTCACTGTTACCAACAATTACCAGACGACGACGGCCAGTACGAATTTCTGTCGCAGCCCGCTCAAGGTTGTAAAGCATGGAAGCACACGCGCCCATGGCTGTGCCAGTACCACCCAGGGAACCCAGAATATAGGCATTGATAAAGTCCGCTGACATTTCAGCAAAACCGAGCGGACACTGTTTCGAGGTCACTCTCTTACCCAGCAGTCGCGCCTGAAGCAGACCGCCGTTGCCATTGAAATCCAGCTGACCCATGGCACTCCCGGAATACACCGCCACTTGCTCGGGCGCCAGTTTCTGTTTCACTAATTGCCAGTCCAGACCAGCAGAACACATGGCGTCAGAAGCACCAAACACGGTCATGGCCAACGAGCGCGGATGGTGGCGGGACTGATAGAGCTTTTCCGGAGCAAAGCCGCCCGGCAGCTGTCCGGCAGCACTGACCAGAGAGGCTCGGGTCGCCGGTACCATCAGTTGCTGATTGTCGGTAATCCGCACCTTGACTCGCCCATCTTCCAGCTTCTCCATTTGCCACAAATCTGGCAGTGGGCTCGGTAGGCGACGACCGCTGAGAATAATTTCCGAGTCGGCTGCGGCAGCGATAGTCAGGTGCATGGGAATGGCTTCGCTGTTGAACAGGTTCTGTTCCAGTTTGCGAATCAGCGTGGCAGATAGAATCTCATTCCGACTGGACTCAGCCGGCAAGTTTCGCAATACGCGCAAAGCCTCCAGCGTATCCCGCTGCGACTGGTCATTGAGAGAATCGAGAACCAGACGACGATAACCGTGAAAACCAGAAGTTCTTCCAGCCGGACTGACTCCTCCTTGAGCGACAATAACGGGTAAACGGGACAAACCACACTCCTGAACAGCAACAGATCCCTGTGCTGGCCTTGGGCTCTCGTCAGGGATAAGTAAAGATAAGCAAGTAAATATCAAGTGGCACTAGTTTAATGATTTCGTGGTAAAGTTAAGCGGACAAATAAGACAAATATACCGACAAACAAGACATTTTTTAACCAATGTTCCACTATTCATCATCTTCGAATTCACCTCACGGGCTTACCTTGTGCCGTGTGCTGGTACCACTGGTGGAGCATATGATCGCCACCAGCGTGACATTGCCGCTGGAAATGCTGGAAGCAGCCACAACCTACGCCAGGGCAGCATCGGTGAGCAAAAAAAAACTTGAGGTGCATTTTTGCGCTGAGGCTCTGACACCAATCGTCACTACCGGTGGTCTGTCACTGACGCCTGATTGCACCTTCAGTCAAAGTGATACCGGGAACCTGATTCTGGTACCGGCATTGTGGCGCAATCCGTTGCCAGTGGTGCGTAAGAATCCGGCACTGGTCGCCTGGCTTAAGCAACAATACGACGAAGGTGCAGTATTTGTTGCCGCAGGCACCGGGGTAGCCTTTATGGCTGCCGCTGGACTGTTGGAGCAGCAGCCAGCGACCACACACTGGTTTTATATGGAAAAACTGCAACGTTTCTTTCCAAGTGTGGCCTTCAAGCCTAACCATCTGATCACTCGTGCCGGGCGCATCTACTGTGCGGGCAGCGTGAACTCAGTGGCTGACTTGATGGTTTACCTGATTGGCGTTGCCCTGAACGATGCCATCGCGCAAAAGGTGGAGCAGCAGTTTTCCCATGAAATCCGCAAACCCTTCAAAGACACCCATTTTGCCGATGATCACACCACCAGCCATCAGGACGAGGTGATTGTTTCCTTGCAGGATTACATACAACATCGGTTTGCTGATGATCTATCCATTGAGCAATTATGTCAGCTATCAGGCCTCAATTACCGCACCCTGAACCGTCGCTTTCAGCAGGCCACCCGTACAGCGCCCATGGAATATGTGCGTAATATTCGCCTGGAGCAGGCCCGGGATTTGTTAAAAAACACCGATTTGAGCATTGGCGAGATCGCCGTACAGGTGGGCTATGACGATGCCGATTACTTTGCCCGGTTATTTAAACGACGCTATCAACTGACACCCACGGGATTTCGCAAAAGCGTACGAGGCAAGTTGTTTCACCTTAACGATTGACCGTACTGGTTAAATCATGAATGATCAGAGTGATTGCGTTGAATACTCCGGAGTGTTGCTAAAAATATGTTGTTGAAAAAAAGTGCCCTCTCCATTGGCTTGTTGTCTGCCACACTGTCTTGCGTGACGCTGGCCGCGTCCCCGGCAGGTGTCTGGAAAACCATTGACGATACCACTGGCGAGGCCAAAAGTTACGTTACCATCACTGAGGACAATGGCACTTTCGCCGGTACCATCAGCAAAATTCTTGACCCGGCCAAACAAGAAAGCATCTGCACAAAGTGCGAGGGTGAGCGTAAAGATCAGCAGATCGAAGGCATGACCATTCTCTGGGGCATGGAGACACAAGGTGACAAGTATGACGATGGCAAGATTATCGACCCGGAGTCGGGCAAGATCTACAGTGCCAATATGAAATTACTGGACGATGGCAACAAGCTGGTAGTTCGCGGTTATATCGGTTTTTCTTTGATTGGCCGTTCTCAAACCTGGGAACGGGTTGAACAGTAGCGTTCAATACTTTGATTTCAATAATAATATCAATCATTGCTGAAACTCTGGTCTGCCTGGGCGCCGGTTCCATCCTGTTCTGGACCATCCGCCTGGGCATTGGCCCTACTCCCACTTCGCGCAAAGTCCGGGCCGCTATCGCTGATATTCTGCCCGACACCGTTCACGGTGACATTATTGAGTTAGGTTGTGGCTGGGGCCATCTGCTGCCCGTTTTGCAGGCACAATACCCACACGCAACGATTCAGGGCTGGGAGCGTTCACCGCTGCCAGCCCTGTTTACTCATTGGTTTCGTAAAGCAAAAGTCATAAGAAAGGATTTCTTTACTGCTGACCTCAGCAGCACCGGAATGATCGTTTGCTATCTCTATCCGGGCGCCATGGCACGCATTGAACAGGAAATCATTCCCCGGCTACCGCCGGGGTGCTGGCTGGTAACCCACACATTCAGCTTGCCGGGCAGCGAACCGGTGAGAATCATTCAAGCTAACGACCTTTACCAAACTCCCGTCTATCTCTATCAGAAAGCAAACGCCTAATCGACAGCGCACAGGGGGATCTGCGACGACTTGCCCAACCAGCGGTAAATTTCCAACTCCGCCGGATCGCAAGAGATGCAGCCCTTGTTGCAAGCCAGCAAACAACTCGACCGATCGCAGCAAAGCTGCCCCTTTCTCAACCAGTGACCAAGCATACCGCGCATGGCTTCTGGCGAGGTGTTGAATTTCACACTCAGGTCGGCCAGGGTGCACACCTTGTGCTGCTGTAAATAATCACGAATTTTAATCAGCATGGCTCACCCCCAACACAGCTATTGCGGGCTGACATCAACACGCCCTTCCAGTATGGCGGCTCCGGTGCGTTTCATCAGGCTGACCAGGATCGACATGATCAAGCCAATGGCAACAATCCACAGCAACGCTGCGCCGGGCTGAACAGCCACTAGTGAGAGCTGGTAATAGACTGTGGCCACCGCGTAACCCAGAAAGAAAGTCCAGCCGGCGATAAACAGTGTCCAGGACAGGCTGGTTTCCCGATAAATGGCTCCCAGGGCAGCCACACAAGGGGTGTACAGCAGAATCATCAACAAGTAGGCGATCACCGCCGCGTTGCTGGGAAACAGCTTGGCCATTACCGCAAAGGTAGAGACGGCGATTTCCTGTTCTTCAGCGACGGCGTTCAGATCAGAGAGATCACCCACCCGCAAGCCCAACGGATCAGACGCAGAATCGCTCACCCCGCGTAAATTACTGCCAATGGAGGCGACGGCACTACTCAGTCCGGCCATCAGGTCAAAGGATTCTTCCTCCCTCGGTGCCGATGGACTTTCCTCGGCGGCCAGCGCACCGTACATGGAGTCCAGTGTGCCGACTACCGCCTCTTTGGCCAGAATACCAGTAAACAGGCCTACGGCCGCCGGCCAGTTCTCCTGGGTCATGCCCATGGGTGCAAACATTGGCGTGATGGTCTGCCCAATTTTACTGAGCACCGAGCTATCGCTGTTCTGATGCCCAAAAGAGCCGTCGGTGCCGATGGCGTTCAAAGTATTGAGTACCACTACCACCAGCACAATTGCTTTGCCAGCGCGCATGATAAATGCCTTGAGGCGATCCCACGTCCGCAGCAGCACTTGCGTAACCGATGGTAAGTGGTAGTTAGGCAGCTCCATAATAAACGGCGAACTGTCGCCACCAAGAATACTGCGCTTGAGAACCATTCCGGTAAAGATGGCGGCCAGAATCCCGGTAAGGTACAGCACAAACACCACGTTCTGCCCAGAATGTGGGAAAAAGGCCGCAGCAAACAGGGCGTATACTGGTAAGCGGGCACCGCAGGACATAAATGGCGCCATGGAGATGGTCAGCAGGCGGTCTTTCTCATTATCCAGCGTTCGGGCCGCCATAATGGCCGGCACATTACAGCCAAAACCCACCAGCATGGGCACAAATGCCTTGCCCGGCAGTCCCAGAAAGCGCATCAGCCGGTCAACCACAAAGGCTGCCCTGGCCATATAACCGGAATCTTCCAGGACGGACAGAAACAAAAACAGAAAAGCGATAACGGGAATAAATGTCGATACCGTCTGGATACCACCACCGATACCATCGGCCAGCAAAGTGACCAGCCACGCCGGTGCTCCCAGCGAGTTCAGCCAGTGGGCCGTCCCCTCCACCAGCAAGGTGCCGCTGGCAATATCGAAAAAGTCGATAAAGGCACTCCCCAGGTTGATGGTAAACATGAACATCAGGTACATGACCCCGAGAAACACCGGGAAACCAAGCACCCGGTTCAACACCACCCGGTCGATGCTTTCGGTCAGCGAATGACTGACACTACCCCGGGAGTGAACCGCCGCTGCCATCACCTGCCCAATGGCATCGTAGCGCTGACTGGCCAGAATAATATCCAGATCTTCGCCCTGGCTCGCCTCCAGCATCCGACGCTGGCTTGTGGCTGTCTCAACCACACGGCTCGTCAGCTCCGGAAAAGTGCCCGCATCACCTTCGAGCAGTTTTATCGCATGCCAGCGCAGCGACAGCGGATTATCCAGCGTCGCAGATTCGTTCAAGTCTGTGGCAACAGCAGCAATAGCCTGTTCAAGTGGTATGCCCAGATTCAGGCTAGGAGCAATGGCAACGCCCTGCTCGAGAAAATCATTAACGGTCTTGAGAAAATCCTTGACACTCGCCGGTTTGCTGGCCACTAGCGTCAATACCGGACAACCGAGCGCCAGGGAAAGTTTGTCAACATCGATGACAATGCCTTTTTCCTTGGCAACGTCCATCATGTTGAGCACCACAATCACCGGTACGCCCATATCGAGCAATTCGGTGGTCAGATAGAGATTGCGTTCAATATTGGAGGCGTCAAGGATATTAACGATCAGGTCTGCTTCACGTTCAAGAATATAATCGCGGGCGACTTTTTCATCCAACGAAACGGTGCTATCAACCACATCAAGGCAGTAAGTACCTGGCAGGTCCACCACCTCAATACAGTGATTCGCAAACGTGTAAACCCCGCTGCGCTTTTCCACCGTCACCCCAGGCCAGTTGCCTACCCGTTGCCGCGCCCCGGTCAGGGCATTGAACAGCGTCGTCTTGCCACAGTTGGGATTACCGACGATGGCTAAGGTGTGATTCTTCATACCTTGGCCACCTCAACAACCGCTGCCTCATGACGCCGGATGACCAGGTGGAAACCTCTGACCTCCAGCTCGATCGGATCGCCGAGGGGCGCAACACGGCGCACGGTAAAACGGGTTCCGGGAGTCAGGCCCATAGCCAACAGCTTGCGCCGGTAAGCGCTACCGGCATCCAGAAAAGCCGCTACCTGGGCACTCTCACCAGTGTTCAGCTCGCCCAATGTTACCTTCATCTAAACTCTCCGAGGGGTCAGCGGCCAATAGTTGGAACGGCTTGACGAGCAGCCCCACTGCAGCCATTCCCGCCGGAAAACAACGTAAATTGCGGGAATAAAAAGACCTTAATTTGCCAGGGTTTTATTATCGAGTTGCTAATTCTTGGCCAATTCTAAATTTACCCATGCATATATGCAAATGAGAATTGTTCTAATTTGACGTTTTAATGATCAACCTGATTTTTTGGCCGCACTTTGCGCCTCTATACGTGGACCAACTTGAACCGGGATCAAACATGACGGAAGAAATGCACAGCATTTAACCACGTCTGCGCGCAGACAGTAAACAACAACTGTCGGAGGTCTTGGCGCCGTAAGCACCAGTGGGGAGCCCACGGCCTGAACTCAGGGAATCGCTCAGGGGACTGATGGAAACATGGTTCCAGTCATAAACTGCAAAATTCGGTTGACCTGGCAGCTGTAGCCAAACTCATTATCGTACCAGACATAAAGCACACAGCGCCGACCATCGGCCTGATCAACAATCGTGGCTTTGCCATCAACGATGCCGGCTCGAGGATTACCGACAAAGTCACTGGACACCGCTTCGCCGGACGCAACATAGGCCACCTGCTTTTGCAGGCTCGAGTAGAGCGCCGTCGCGCGCATGAAATCATTAAGCTCCGCCAGGGTTGTCGCTTTAACCAGCGACAGGTTAAGAATGGCCAGGGAGACATTGGGCGTCGGCACCCGAATAGCGTTACCGGTTAACTTTCCGGTCAGCTCTGGCAATGCCTTGGCCACAGCCCGGGCAGCACCGGTTTCGGTAATCACCATATTGAGCGCCGCGCTGCGTCCGCGCCGTTCGCCCTTGTGGTAGTTATCAATCAGGTTTTGATCATTGGTATAAGAGTGCACCGTCTCCACATGGCCATGCTCAATGCCAAAGCGATCGTTAATGGCCTTGAGCACCGGCGTAATGGCGTTGGTGGTACATGATGCCGCTGAAAGAATTGGCTCACCGGGTTCAATATCCTGATGGTTAACACCGTAAACAATATTGTTGATATCGCCCTTGCCCGGAGCAGTAAGCAGCACACGAGCCACGCCCGCAGAATGCAGATGCTGCTCTAGCCCTTCCCGATCGCGCCATTTACCAGTGTTATCCACCAGTACGGCATCCTTGATGCCGTACCGGGTGTAGTCGATGGTGTCAGGCGATTGCGCGTAGATAATCTGAATGGCCACACCGTTGGCATAGATCACCTGGTTTTGTTCATCCACGGAGATAGCTCCATTAAAAGAGCCATGCACCGAGTCACGGCGCAGCAGGCTGGCCCGTTTTTGTAAATCGTTTCCGGCGGCTCCGGGCCTGACCACGATGGCTCTCAGGTTAAGACCAGAACCACTACCGGCACGTTCAACCAGAATACGTGCTACCAGCCGGCCTATGCGGCCAAAACCATAAAGAATCACATCCTGCCCGGCACCCAGAGCTTGCTTGTGCTCGTTACTGACCGGTGCCACTTGCTCAGTAATGTACTCCTCCAGTGATTGCCCGGCCCCCACAGTACGATAACCTGCAGCCAGCTTGCCAATATCAATACGCGCAGGCCCCAGATCAAGACCACCAAGAACCGTCAGGACTGGGTAGGTTTCCCGCACCGACAAACCATTATCCTCAATCTGTCGAGCAAACTTATGCGCCTTGAGAATATCAATCACCGAGCGGTTGATGATGGGACGCCCGAAAATGGACGTCACCACGTGATGATCCCGATAGAGTCGGCCAATTAACGGAATCATCGCTTCCGCCACCGCCTCACATTCCTGCCAGTCCACAAAGTGATCTGCCACGGTAAATCCTCGTCAGTTATTTTTATTCAATGCTTATCACTGAACACTATTATCTGGATTGGCCAGACCAAGGGCAAACACCGTAACCAACATGGGTCGACAAATTTTCCTGGGGAGATGCCCAGCACTGGGAGAACTGGGCGACAAACGCTACAATTGCCGGTTTGACACTTAACCGTTACGGGTCGCCTGCCACAAGAGCAGCAGGCAGGGCAACGCAGGAGAGGTTGCCGGGCATGGCACAGATTGCCATCCAGCCTACGGAATACCCAGGAGGATCTAAAGGATTTCCATGTTCCAACACGCCATTCCTCTACCAGCCACGCCCGGTGATAAGCTGCAATGGGGTAACCTTGCCGCAGCCGGCTCTGCTTTTGCCATTGCCTGTGCTGCCAGCGCTGACCAGCAACCGCTGCTGGTCATCACACCAGATAGCGCATCGGCCAATCGCCTGACCGAAGAGCTGGCCTTTTTCCTGGCAAATCAGCCACATATTCAGGTGGAACAGATGCCGGACTGGGAGATTTTGCCCTACGACACGTTTTCGCCCCACCAGGACATCATCTCCCAAAGGCTGTCTACCCTCCACCGCTTGCCCTTTGCCGACGAGGCGGAAACAAAAACGGTACTGATTGTTCCCATAACCACCTTGCTGCACCGGCTGTGCCCCAAAAGCTACCTGCTCGGCAGTAGTCTTTCCCTGCAACCGGGCGCCCGGTTCATTATTGATGAACGACGCAGTCAGTTTGAACAGGCCGGCTATCGTTGCGTGGACTCGGTGATGGAACACGGTGAGTTTGCCATTCGCGGTGCCATCGTCGACATCTTCCCCATGGGCGCCGATGTGCCTTACCGGGTGGACTTGTTTGATGACGAAATTGAGTCCCTGCGTACCTTTGATCCGGAAACTCAGCGCTCCATTGACACCGTCCCTGAGATCCAGCTGTTGCCCGGGCATGAGTTTCCCATGGACAAGGCTGGCATCGAGCGGTTCAAAAGCAACTTTCGCGAGCAGTTTGATGTTAACCACCGGGACTGCCCGCTGTTTCAGGACATCAGCAAAGGCATCGCCAGTCCGGGGATTGAGTACTATCTGCCGCTGTTTTTCACTGAAACCGCCACGCTGTTTGACTATCTGCCTGAAAGCACCCGCATTCTGGTTTATGAAACCATGCAGCCAGCATTGGAACATTTTTACGCCGATGTGCAAGCGCGCTACGAAAATCGCCGAGTCGACCCGCTACGCCCTATCCTGGCGCCAGCCAAGGTACTGATGGCCACCGATGAGTTGTACCAGCGTTTGAATCAGTTTCCCAGGGTCACCCTGTTTGCCGAGCCTGTGGCCAACAAGGCCGGGCGTTTCAATCTGGACCATGAAGCACTGCCCGAGTTGACCATCAATGCCCGTCTGGAACAACCGCTGGCTCATCTGCGTGCCTTTATCGACCGCGTTGACCATGTGCTGCTGGTTGCCGAAAGTCCTGGCCGACGCGAGGTGTTACTGGAACTGCTAAGCCAGAACGGCATTGTGCCCGAACTGTGCGAGAGCTGGTCCACATTCTGGCGGGATAAACCTGCCCTGGCGGTCAGTATCGGCCTGCTGGAAAATGGTCTCTATTTGCCGGAAGAACGCGTCGCGGTTATCCCTGAGGCACTGCTGCTGGGGCAGCGGGTTCAGCAAACCAGACGGCGCAAGGCGGACGATCAGTACAGTGCTGACCAGGTGATCCGCAACCTGACTGAGCTAAGAATCGGTGCTCCGGTGGTGCACATTGATCACGGCGTCGGTCGCTACCGCGGGCTGGAAACATTGGCGGTAGACGGCCAGACTACAGAGTTTCTCACTCTGGAGTACGCCAGCGAAGCCAAACTGTATGTGCCAGTAGCCTCGCTGCACCTGATTTCCCGTTATACCGGCGCTGATGATGAGCTGGCACCGCTACACCGTTTGGGCAGCGATCAGTGGAGTAAGGTGCGACGCAAGGCCGCAGAAAAAGCACGGGATGTGGCCGCTGAGCTGCTGGATATTTACGCGCGGCGCGAAGCACGCACAGGCTTCCCGTTCAGCGCCCCGGAACAAAACTACCTGGCCTTTGCTGCGGCTTTTCCTTTTGAAGAAACTCCGGATCAGCAACAAACCATCGCCGCCGTGATTGCCGATATGTGCGCCCCGAAACCCATGGATCGACTAGTATGCGGCGATGTTGGTTTTGGTAAAACAGAAGTGGCCATGCGTGCGGCCTTTCTTGCCGCTCACGCTGGCAAACAGGTAGCTATTCTGGTACCCACTACTTTGCTGGCCCAGCAGCACTACGAGAGTTTTCGCGACCGCTTTGCCGATTGGCCAGTGGAAATTGACGTGATTTCCCGTTTCAAATCGACCAAGGCGGTGGAGCGCATCAGGGAACGTCTGGCCGCAGGTCAACTGGATATCATTATCGGCACCCATAAAATCTTGCAGGGTGACCTGAAGTTCAAAGACTTGGGTCTGCTGATCATCGACGAAGAGCATCGTTTTGGCGTGCGCCACAAAGAGAAGCTGAAGTCGTTGCGCTCAGAGGTGGATATCCTGACACTGACCGCTACACCCATTCCACGCACGCTCAACATGGCCATGTCCGGTATTCGTGATTTGTCCATCATCGCTACCCCACCTGCCCGTCGTCTGTCGGTAAAAACCTTTGTGCGCCAGTACGATCAGCCGCTGGTCAAAGAGGCCATATTGCGTGAGCTGCTGCGCGGCGGCCAGGTTTACTACCTGCATAACCAGGTGGAGACCATTGATAAAGCCGCCAGCGACCTGCAAGCGCTGATTCCCGAAGCCCGCGTGGTAGCTGGCCACGGCCAGATGCGCGAGCGCCAGCTTGAGCAGGTGATGTCTGATTTCTACCACAAGCGCTACAACGTGCTGGTATGCACCACCATCATTGAAACCGGTATTGATATTCCCAATGCCAATACCATCATCATTGATCGCGCTGATAAATTTGGTCTGGCCCAGCTGCACCAGCTGCGCGGTCGCGTTGGCCGGTCACACCACCAGGCTTATGCCTATCTACTGACACCACCGCCCAAAGTCATGACGGCCGATGCTGCCAAAAGGCTGGATGCCATCACCGAAGCACAAACCCTCGGAGCCGGTTTTATGCTGGCCTCGAACGACCTGGAGATTCGCGGTGCCGGTGAGCTGCTCGGCGAAGGTCAGAGTGGCCAGATACAGAGCGTTGGATTTACCTTGTACACAGAAATGCTGGAGCGGGCTGTGGCCGCCATTCGCAACGGTGAAACGCCCAATCCGGAGCAGCCGCTAAACCATGGCACTGAAGTAAACCTGCGGCTTTCTGCCTTGCTGCCAGAAGACTACATTCCTGACGTACACAGTCGCCTGATTCTCTACAAACGCATTGCCGCTGCCCGAGATGATGCGGATTTGCGCCAGCTTCAGGTGGAGCTGATCGACCGCTTTGGCCTGCTGCCTGACCCGGCAAAAAACCTGTTCCGCCAAATGAAACTGAAACTGACGGCAGAGCAACTGGGCATTAAAAAACTTGATGTCAACAGCAAAGAGGTGCGCGTCGAGTTTGAAGAGCAGCCCAATGTTGATCCAATGGTGATTATTAACCTGCTTCAGGCCAATCCGGCCAAGTTCAGGCTGGAAGGAAGTAGCGTGTTCAAGTACATTGACGCCATGGCAACACCGGAACAGCGTTTCAACGGTACCGAAGCCTTGCTGAGCCAACTGTTTGGCCAGTGAATTTGTACATCGTTTTAGAGTGACGGGTTTGGCCGTTAATGCCCTGTTTTGGATCTGTACATCCAGGAAAATTGTATGAAGAGAGTTAAGCTGATCGCCCTGACGATCGCGCTGTGTTGGAACATTCCCTTTGCCACTGCCGATGACCGCTGGTATCAGGTTGACCTGGTAGTGTTTCGTCACACCAACAATGCCAGTGGTGAGCTTTGGCCAGCGGTAATGGATCGTGAGCTGCCTGAGGACATTGTTCGTCTGCGCGGTGGTGACTCGAGCGACGCCTATGTCTCACTGCCAGCACAGGAGAGGTTGCTTAACGATCAGGCCAGCGCCCTTGAGCAAAAAACAGACTACCAGGTACTTATCCAACGCGCCTGGCGCATGCCTGTGAGTGAGAATGGGCGCCCTGTTGCCATCAGTGCCAGTATTGACGGGAGCGAACCCTTATTGCTCGATGGCACAGTGACGGTCACCCAGGAACGTTTTCTCCATGTTGATGTGGACTTGTGGCTGAATAAGCTGGCGCTAGCTGATATTTACGGCAGTCAGGATGGGCTTTTTGAGGAAGAGATTCTGGCGGAGTCAGGACCCTTGGTGAAATTGCACGAAGGCGCTCCTCCCATGCGCATCGCTGAGAACTTTCAGCTGAAGCAGCGGCGCAGAATCAAGAGCAGCAAAGATGTTCACTATATTGACAGCCCGGAAATTGGTGTCCTGATCAAGTTAACGCCGGTGTAAGCCCGGCACTCCCTGACTCTTGATGTACTTGCACATAATAAAACTGTTTTTATCGCCAACGCGCTGGTAGTTCACGCTGTCCATCAGGCTGTGCACTATCGGCAGCCCGCGACCGCTACTCAGCCACAGTGCGGGATCATCCGGGTCAGCAGGCAGACTGGCCGACTCCAGTTTGCCTTTGGCCAAAGGCTTGCCCCAATCACTGACGGTCACTGTCAGAGCTGTGGTGCCAAGATAAACGACAATTTCTACCTTATGACCCTTTTCATGGTTGTATGCGTGCTCAATGGCATTATTGACGATCTCAACCACACACAACTCTACCCGGTTGACTTCGACCGGCGACAGCGCAGTCATGGCACAAAGGCCACGAACCGCCATGGCGATCAGTGTGGTATTGGCCAGCTCGCTGTCTATTTCCAGCCTGAGCGCTTGCCCCTGATCATCGGTCATGATGATTAATCCTCAATCGCTGCGGTCACGGTGGGCAAAATGGTAAACAGCTTGTTCATCGAGGTCAGGTTAAAGAGATCCTGTACGGCCGGCTGTGGTGCCGCCAGTTTCAACGACCCGTGGCCACCCATCTTTTTCAAGGTGGCCACCAGCGTGCCCAGTCCGCTACTGTCCATAAAACGCACCGAACCCAGGTCGATGACTACCTGGTCGGAGCCACTGTCAATCTGGTCAAACAGGTAGATTCTGAACGACTCAGAAATAGACGCATCCAGCCGTGTTTCATCCATTGATACGACGGTGTAGCCCGCTTTGTTTTTTGCCTCAAATGCCATGTTGCTCTCCTTGCCTGATTAATCCGCGCCCTTCTTTGAAAGATACACCTTCTACGGCTGCCACTCCAAAACCAAATAAGTCACATCGTCCATAAAAACATCAGCGCCCGTCCAGTCGATGATATTCCGCTCTACCCGTTCGATCATGTCAACAATGGAATAATCAAACGTTTCTGCCAACAACGACTCCAGCCGCGCTGCGCCAAACATCTCACCATCGCGGTTCTCGCATTCAGTAACCCCGTCAGAGTAAAGGAAAAGCCGATCCCCCGGGTGCAGGTCTATGGTGACATTGTCGTAAGTCATGCCAGGCATCATGCCCAGCGGCACGCCAGCACCAGCAATTTTTCGGATAGTGCGAGAGTGGCGACTGAGCCACAGCGTTGGGGGGTGCCCCGCCTGGGACAGCGTTACCGAACCGGTGCGACTGTTGATAATCCCATAGGCAATGGTGAAATAGAGCATGGCCTCTGGCCGAGCCTGAAACTGATCGTTCAGACTGACTAGCACTTCGTCGGGCTGTTTTATCCGGTAAAACGGCGGCTCACTGACCAACTCTTTAAGCAGGGATGCGCTGCTGCCTTCACGTAGCAAGTTATTCAGGGTAAATGAAAACAGGGCTGAGGGAACCCCGTGACCCGCTACATCAAGCTGATAAAAACCGAGCGTCTGCTCGTCAAGGGCATGATAGCCAAACATATCGCCGCCAAGAATACGGCTCGGTTTAAAATACCAGTTAAAGTCCACCTGTTGAATTCTGGCTGGCTCGGCCAGTAATCGGGCCTGGGTTTCAGCGGCTGACTCCAGGTCTTTTTCAATGGTCTGGATTTTTTTTTCCAGGGCCGTCTTTAACTCGATAATACGGATGCCTGCGTTAAGACGAGCGTTCAGTTCAGCAAAATCCACCGGTTTATTAATAAAATCATCCGCCCCGAGATTGATGCCATCGACCATGGCCTGCCGATCAGATTTACCCGTTAACAACATGAAGTAAACGTAACGACCAATATCACTTTGCCGAATGGCTGCACACAGCGCGATGCCATCCATATTGGGCATCATCCAGTCACTGATAACTATGCGAATGGTTGGATGGCTTGCCAATACGTCCAGCGCCTCATAACCATCGGATGCAGCAAAAACCCGGTGTCCTTGTTTTTTCAACACCACCGTCAGCATCATGCGCTGATCCCGGGCGTCTTCAACGATTAAAATATCCATGGACTTACTTGTGTGGCAAAGACCTATTTAGCTATCGACCCATTAGCTAAAATCCTTCGCGTCGGGTAAGCGAAGCCTGCGCCCTCTTCCGCCACCACTTGGGCAATCAACAATAAAATGGCTTCCTGCACTTTTAAAAAGCCAACCCGGTCGGTTCTTTTGATGTGAGCCCGAACTTGGCACACCAGGGCGTACTCGTCGTAACGAAGGAAAACGGCATAGTGGGGTTCCTGGTCATCCACTTCGGGAATCTGCTGGGCCAGCTCATCAATGCGGCTGAGTATTCGGGGCATTTTTTTAACATCTTCGTAGCGCAAGGCGAAGTTTTCCACCGTACGACGGTTACGCATCCGTGAGGCGTTCTCCACCACAATGCCGGTAAAAATTGAGTTGGGGACATAAATGGGACGACGGTCAAAGGTTCTTATTTTGGTCAGCCGCCAGCCCACTTTCTCCACGTGTCCCTCAATGGCACGATCCGGCGAGCGAACCCAGTCACCCTCGGCAAATGGGCGATCCAGCATCAGCATCAGCCCACCGAAGAAATTGGCCAGCCAGTCTCTGGCGGCAAGGCCGAGAATAATACCGCCGATACCACCAAAAGCCAGCAAGGTTGACAGGCTATAACCAAACACCTGAGCCAGACTGAGCAACGTGGCAACCACAATCAGCAGCTGCAGGGTACGGGCAATTACCGAGTAAGATAACCGCTCCTGCCAGCGGCCGCCCATGGCCACGATAATGGGCTGAATATGCAAACTCAACTCCCAGGCGAACCAGGCTGGGTATAGCGTCAACAATATCTTTTGCCCAAGCGCGATGGATTCCTGCGCCCCGGCGCTGCCCTCTCCGGGCCAGAAGTGGCCACAGTAGAGCAGGAACAGCACCCAGGGCAACGCCAGCAATGGACGACAAAGGATATTTATTAGCAAAAAACGGGAGCCTTTCGTTGCCCGTATCGCCAACCACCTGAGCAAACAAAAACCGGTAACGGCGAGCACAAGGGCAATGAGTAGATGAGAGTAGAGCGAAACAGAACCGGAATTTATTGTAGGAATCATAAGACGGCTCAAGGTTAGTTATTTTGTTCCAGTGTAGCTACAGATTGTAGCCACAAAATGCCCTGGCCTGCGTCGCTCCGGGCGGATTTGTTCAGGCGGTTTTCATGGCCACTTTGGCGGCAGGCCTGGCGACTGACATCGGTTCCAGCTCAGCCTTGGGAACATCCAACGTACAAGTTGGAAAGGCAATATCTGCTCCATGACTGTGCACAATTTTAACCGTTTCCAGCAACACCTTTTCCTGGATCAGCAAATAGGCAGCCCAATCTGTGGTTTTGGTAAAGCAGTAAATCTGGCAGTCCAGGCTTGACGGGCCGAAGTTAATAAAGTTCACCATGATGATTTTGTTCTGATCAATCCCTTCGTGCCGTCTGAGGTGACTACGTAGGTCTTCCAGTATCGGGTCCACCTGGTCACTGTCACAGTACCTTAGTCCAAATATTTGCTTGATACGCCGGTTCTGCATACGCGAGGGGTTTTCCACGGAGATGCTCATGAAGGTGGCGTTAGGCACATACAACGGGCGTCGGGCAAAGGTCAGGATACGGGTCTGGCGCCAGCCCACATACTCAACGGTCCCTTCGATGTTTTTATCGGGCGAACTGATCCAGTCGCCTACCCGAAAGGGTTTGTCCACGTAGATCATCCAGCCACCGAGGAAGTTTGCCAGCATATCTCTGGCAGCAAAACCCACGGCCAGACCACCGACCCCACCAAAGGCGAGAATGCCTGACAAGCTATACCCCAATGCCTGCATGGCGAACAGTACGCCGGTAATGATCACCGCTACCCGCACCAGCCGACCAAGGGCAACTACTGAGGTCAAATCCAGCTTTTTCTTGTGCTCCACCTGCAGGTAACGCTGCTCCAGTGACTGCACAAAGGCAACAAACATCCAGCAAAAGAGGGTGATAACCAACAAATCCCGCAGACACAGGAAACGCTGGAACAGTAGATTTTGCGAGCCTTCCCAGATCATCTCTGCCGACCAACTCAGGCCAGCCACCCAGATAAACAGATACAGCGGCCGTTGCCCGGCCACCAGCAACGCACCGTCCCAGACATTTTTTTTATTCTCAGCCCGGACAATCCAGCGGGTAAACAGCAGGCCAACGAGATAGCGCAATGCCGCCGTCAGTACAACAGCAACCAACAACGGCTCCAACCAGTCAGGAATATCAACCGAGTCAAGGTAAGAGAGGTCCATTGATTCACCCACCGTATCAGGCAGCGGACATTGCGTCAGGCGGCAATAATCAGGTGCTGGGCAATGTGCTGCGAATTGTCTGGTACCGCTCATCAGCTGCCAGCAAGCTCCAGTCCGGGCGCGACGAACAGAGCAACGTCTCCGGACCAACGCCCTGCAACAGCGAATCCTCCAGCTGATCAATAATATCCAGGCACCCCTGGCCTTCAGAGACAATCAGTAAATCACAGCCAACCTGCAACGCCGCCCGAGCCCGGGCCGGAAAATCACCCGCCTCGGCTGCGCCGCGCATGGTCAGGCAGTCGCTGATTACCAAACCCGTAAAACCAAGCCCCTGGCGCAACACGGTTTGTAACCAGAAAGGTGAGAAGCCTACCGGACGCGAATCAATGGCCGGATAGAGAATATGCGCTGGCATTAACGCTTCTACGCCACTGGCAATCACAGCCTCAAACGGCTGCATATCAGAGCGTTCAACTTCGGCCAGGTCACGAAGGTCCACCGGCAGACTGATGTGGGAGTCATCGTCCACATTGCCATGGCCCGGAAAGTGTTTGATCACCACCGACATACCCGCCTCATGCACCCCGGCAATCCACGCTGACGCCAGACGCGTCACTTGCTCAGACGAATGACCAAAAGCCCGGTCGGCAACAATATCTGTGCGACCATGGTCAATATCCAGCACGGGTCCAAGACACAGATCAACACCACAAGCCAGCAGTTCACACGCCATCAACCAACCAGCTTCCCGGGCAATATGGCACTGTTCTTCAGGCAGACTGTACGCCTGCGCCGGTGGCAAGCGGGTAAAACCAGCTTGAAAACGCTGGACCCGGCCGCCTTCCTGGTCAACGCAAATCAGCAAGTCGGAACGGATCGCCCGAATGGCATCGGTCAGCGCCATGAGTTGCAGCCGATCATGATAGTTCCTGGTGAACAGAATAACGCCCGCAATGGCTGGTAACGCCAACAACTGCATTTCTTGTTCGGTCAGGTGTTGTCCTTGCAGTCCCATCAGCACGACGCCAGTATTTTTCACCCTTATCCCTCCTTTTGGCACAGTCGCTACGTTTCCTGAATGGTGATGGGCGTGCCCTCGCCTACTCGCTCAAACAGGTCAACAATGTCGATATTACGCATCCGGATGCAGCCACGGGAGCCAGGCTGGCCCATAGCTGCGGTGTCTGGCGAGCCGTGAATATAGATGTAACGACTCTCGGTATCGACATTGCCATTAAGATTAAAACCGGGTTCCAGGCCACTGAGCCAGAGAATCCGGGTGAGAATCCAGTCTTTTCTTTCGGGAAATTGGGCACACAGTTGCGGTGAATAAGTCTCGCCGGTAAAACGGCGTGCCACAAACACGGAATTAAGCGGCAAACCGTCACCGAATTTGGCCTTGATCACATGTCGGCCAAGCGGTGTCTGCCAACTCCCTTTCTGCTGACCGGTTCCCTTGCTGGCAGTGGAGACTGAATAACTCCGGGACTGGCCATCGTCTTCATGCAGAATCATCTGCTGACTGGCTATATGAACGGTAAGATGCATCGATGCAGCAACTCTCTCGTCAACGTTGTCAATACGAACCCGGTCAAATATGCGCCCCAAGGCCCACTGCCATGAAAGGTATCATCTTTCTTATAATGCCTGCCAGCGTACGGTTTATACCATGGTCACCGGTAGCAATCGTTTGCAGCGCAACGACGCCTGATCCTGATAAAGTGAACAGCGCCGGGCCAAGTATAAAATAAATCCGCCAGGACAAAGCAGCCATCGGCAACTCGGGGCAGCCTTTGATCAGCAGTTGGCGATAAGCCTGCAACCCGTCGCTCTATCCTGCTGGCAAATAGCGTTCGAGAAATCGGGAAAACCCCGTCTGAACCAGCAGTTTCCCGCAGCCAACAAAATGATAGTTGACCGCTGCCAGGTTAACTGTCGCCTTACTGCGGATGGAATGCAGCAAGGTTGTAGCAAAACCACGCGCAACAAATAACTGCCCGTCGATGCCCAGTATTCTGGAAACCTTTTTCCGATTTGCTGCATCCGGTTTAATAAACAAGCGCGAGCCTTAGCCAATACAAAAAACCAGTTCCAACGGTTGCAGCCAGCAAGATACTGTATATAATCACATATACTGTATAAAAACACAGGCGACCCCATGTTCAAATTAACTAAACGCCAGGCAGAGATACTTGACCTGATCAAGTCCCATATCGAAGAAACCGGCTTCCCACCCACCCGGGCCGAAATAGCACGCACTTTCGGTTTCCGATCGCCAAATGCCGCTGAAGAACACCTGCGCGCCCTGGCACGCAAGGGCGCCATTGAAATCACGCCAGGCGCTTCGCGGGGCATTCGCATACCGGGTCCAGATTCCACCGGCCTCCCCATTGTAGGTCAGGTTGCCGCCGGCAGTCCGATTCTTGCCCAGGAACATATTGAAAATCATCTGTCCATCAACCCCGACTTTTTTTCACCCAAGGCCGACTTCATGCTGCGCGTAAAAGGTATGAGTATGAAAAACATTGGCATTTTGGATGGGGACTTGCTGGCCGTACACAAAACCTCAACTGCCACGAACGGTCAGATTGTGGTGGCCAGAATTGACGATGAAGTGACCGTGAAGCGATTTGAACAGGTTAAGAACAAGGTCTATCTGCATCCGGAGAACGACGCATTCCAGACTATCGAAGTGGATCTCAATATCGACGCTTTTGCCATTGAAGGGTTGAGTGTAGGAATTATTCGCAACTAAAGGAATTAGAGAGGCTGATATGCGACCATCGAGTTCATCTTGCCAGCAAGACAGCAATCTTTCCGAGGACGAGACAGATAGTTTTATCGATGAGCTGATTCTTTCCGGTCCGCGGTCAGGCCGCTTTTTAAAGTCACTCCTGAACGAACTGGCCAACGACCAGGACGAACGTTGGCTAACGCTGATCCTGTCAGACAAAGACACCATAAACTGGGTGAAATCCTCAGGCATCAGTCGGCATCGCCTGCAAGTACTCAACCGGTCGGTACAAACAGACTCACTAAAACTCACCTGCAAGGCACTGGCTTCAGGCACCAGTCATACCGTGGTCAGCTGGATCAACCCTCTGGACAGCGCTGCCCTTCTGGAGCTTGAGTCCGCCGCCCGCTCAGGTCAATGTCAGGGTCTGGCCGTAAGAAACAGAGAAATAAACCAGAAATACCGTGCAACGGTTTAATGAAGTACCCGATGGTCAGGAATGTACTCTCCGACATCGGGTTCTATTTTTCGTCCTACCTCAGCAATGCAGGTATCAAGCATTGCTTTAGCAATTTCAATCTGGTCCCCTTGAAGAAAATCCAGCAATTCCTGAGAAAATGACATAGTCACCAGCGGTTCAGTGTGCTCTTCATCGCTGCGACGCAAGATGATCTCGCCCGAAGGCAACTCAATAATTTCCAGAAACGACGCTGACATAATAAACGACACCGAAATAGGTACTTGCAATGAGGGGAAGGCGCGCAAGGAATTGACGATAGTCATATTGTTCAAGTCCCTGTGCACTTAATATTCTGAACAGAACGCTCATGTGAAGGTGCCCGGCAACGCTTCACGAAGTATTTATACCATTTAAGCTATGGTCTTGCTATCCAACACACTCACTACAAGTCAAGAAAACGCAATCAAAACAACTTGTTGGATAACAATAAGACAAAAACCACAAACAATAACAGGACATCAAAGCCCTGTTATTGTTTTTATCAACTAACCGAATGACGCTTTTTGGTCTGTTTCTCGTGCCAACGGCCCTCTTCATAGACGGCGCTCCAGCCGGTTGCCTTGCCATCAAGTTCCGACATTACATACTGCTGCGCGGTCTTGCGACTGTAGCGAATAATCGACGGGTTACCGTCCGGATCGTGGCGGGGAGCGTCCAGCAGATAGCCGTACTTCGGATCAATCACTGCCCGGTGCGGTAGCAATTCAGCCACCAAAGGCGCACGAGTCTCCCGATTGCGTGGAAACTGGCTGGCAGCCAGGAACAACCCTGAAGCACCATCACGCAGTACGTAGTGGTCATCAACCTTGGCACACTTTAATTCAGGCATGGCAACTGGCTCCATTTTAGGGGGAGCCGGCTCACCGTTTTTGAGCAATTTACGAGTGTTCTTGCACTCACTGTTGGTACAGCCAAAATACTTGCCAAAACGACCAGTGCGCAGCTGCATCTCGCTGCCACACTTGTCGCACTCAAGTACTGGGCCATCATAACCCTTGAGCTTGAAATTGCCGCGCTCCACCACAAATCCGGAACAATCGGGATTGTTACCACAAACGTGCAATTTGCGCTGTTCATCAATCAGATAGCTCTCCATGGCAGTAGAGCACTTCGGACAACGACGCATGGCACGCAGGGCATTCACCTCAGCGTTTTCGTCATCCGCAGCCTCCGCCTCTTCGCCCGGCACCAGGTTAATAGTGGTTTTGCACCGCTCTTTGGGTGGCAACGCATAACCGGAACAGCCGAGGAATACACCGGTTGACGCTGTACGGATCATCATTGGGCGAGTACACGCAGGACATGCAATATCGGTCAGGGAAGGCTCATTGGCGCGCATTCCGCCCTCATCCTGCTCTGCCTGCCCCAACTGCAAAGTGAAATCGGCGTAAAACTGATCAAGAACCTGTTTCCAGTTCTTTTCACCTTCAGCGATATCATCGAGCAGCTCTTCCATACGCGCGGTGAAGTGGTAATCCATGAGCTCATAGAAGGATTCATTCAATCGGTCAGTGACAATATCGCCCATCTTCTCAGCGTAAAAACGCCGATTTTTCACCGATACATAACCGCGATCCTGAATGGTTGAGATGATTGACGCATAGGTAGATGGCCGACCGATACCTTGCTTTTCCAGCTCCTTAACAAGGGCTGCCTCGCTGAATCTCGCCGGCGGCCTGGTAAACAGCTGTCTTGGGTCCAGTTTTTCCAACTGTAACGCTGTCCCCTCGGATAAATTGGGCAGAATAAGATCTTCCCCTTTGCGCGCCAGCGGCTTGAGCACTCGGGTATAACCATCAAACTTCAGAGTGCGCCCCCTGGCCTTGAGCTGGTAGCCACCAGCGTCAATGGTCAAGGTGGTGCTGAGGTACTTGGCCGGCGTCATCTGGCAAGCAACAAACTGTCGCCAGATTAAATCGTACAGACGCTCAGCATCACGCTCCATGCCGCCGAGTTCTCCAGGTTTCAAGGTCACACTGGAAGGACGGATCGCTTCATGGGCTTCCTGTGCGCCCTTTTTACTGCTGTAGATGTTGGCCTGCTCCGGGCAGTACTGTTCGCCATAACTTTTGCTGATGAACGCACGAGCACTGTCTAGGGCATCCTGACTCAAATTGGTAGAGTCGGTACGCATATAGGTAATGTAGCCCGCCTCATACAATCGTTGCGCCAGCACCATGGTCTTTTTAACGCTAAAGCCCAAGCGGGTGCTGGCTGCCTGTTGCAGCGTTGAGGTAATAAAAGGCGCTGAGGGTTTATTTTGGGTCGGCTTGTCTTCCCGTTTACTCAGTGCGTATTGCAGCTGTTCCAGCTGAGTCAGGGCACTGTCGGCTTCACTCCTGGTGCTGGGCCTAAAGTTGGCACCATTGACTTTAACTACCTGAAAACGAACCTGAGCGCCATCCAGAGCTTGAAGATCAGCATAAATCTCCCAGTACTCTTCAGGCACAAAGCTGCGAATCTCACGCTCACGCTCAACCACCAGCTTAACTGCTACCGACTGCACGCGACCTGCTGACAACCCACGGGCAATCTTGGCCCACAGCAGTGGGGAAACCATGTAACCCACTACCCGGTCGAGAAAACGGCGTGCCTGCTGTGCATCAACCCGATCCTGATTCAGCTGTCCGGGCGAATCAAAAGCTGACTGAATTGCCTTTTTGGTAATCTCGTTAAACACCACCCGACGATAACGCTGGGGATCACCACCAATGGCCTGCTGTAAATGCCAGGCAATGGCTTCCCCTTCGCGGTCCAAGTCCGTCGCCAGATAAATGGTGTCAGCTTTCTCCGCCAAACGGGCCAGTTCATCCACCACCTTCTCTTTGCCCGGCAGAATCTGATACCGGGCTTCCCAACCCTTCTCCGGGTTGATGCCCATGCGCTCAATCAGCTGCTCGCGAGCCTTGACCTTCTTGCGCCGCTCACGCTCCTCAGGTGCTAACTTGCGAGACTCGGCCGCCGCTTTGGCCCGAGCTTTGGCATCCACCGTCTTTTTCGGCCCACCTGCAGTGGGCAAATCACGGATATGCCCGACACTGGACTTGACCACAAAGTCTTTGCCCAGGTACTTGTTGATTGTCTTCGCCTTGGCTGGCGACTCCACGATAACTAGCGATTTACCCATGCTACCTAACACGTCCTGTCATCTGTTCCAATGTTCTGACCAGTGAGATCTGTAAGCGAACCCAAGCGCCCGCAATGCCGAAATTTCAGGCTCGCTTAAAAAGTGCCTGATCGTCAGAACAAGAAAAGCCGGGATAGAAATTGCTTCAATATATAAGGCGAAGTCAATAATCGGTCAAGGAAAACCATATTCTGCCTGATGGTAAAAATCCGGGTTATTTTCCGCTCCCCACCGGTGCAACACCTTATTTCTGGCACGTCGTGGCAATACTCCACTCTGATTTTTACCACGACTTTTTTGTTCGTACGACCTTATTTTTCAAGAGATCCTGCACAGACGGTGCAACACCACACAACTGGTAACGACCACCTGTTTTTTTATGCCAATTTTCCATGATAGTCAGTAACGGCTGCAACGATGCCAGGCTTAACTGGGAAATAATTTTTTATCGCTGCATGCATCAGGAACAATTAACCTCACGCAGAATGTGCCAATTCATGCTCGTCCTTGCTCAATTTATTCGCTTTACTCACTGCTGGTCTCGGGACAAGTCGCGATAACATCTGCCTGACGTTCCCAAGTTGCTGAAATCATGGAATACAGTGGTTTTATTTATTGCCAGCATTGCACAATGCCGGTAACGCGATAGGTGGTTTAATTGATCAACAGCGATGCTTCTGATTGCAGCACCGCTAAAAAATATCGAACTTCTTTTCAGTTATGAAGTCGAACGGCACATTGCATTGTGTTGTGCACTGGTTTGTTTGCTTGGACCAGGTCGGTTGTTGACCGAGACAACTACTTTGAATAGCAGCTACTTTGAGTAGCAACTATTTTGATGGCAACTATGTAGTAACTATGAACACCACTCCGACATTAAGCACCCGGTTACATCCACAAATCATAATGCCAATTCCGGCACCAGCAGGACCTGCCGCGGCTCCCCAGGAAGACATTCCTGTCAACCCAGTCTCTTTCAATCATGAATATCCGACAATTGTTCAGTCCATTATTGCAGCGGGTAAATTATCGGGAAGTCTCTCACAAGAAGCAGTAAATAAAATCAGCCAGTGTCTCGATTACAAAGTTCGCTCAACTGTTATAACCCTTTTACAGGATCCGAAAAAGTTCAACCAGCTCCCGATATTAAGACAACAATTTACCAATCAGTCAGAGGCTTTGCGACAATTGTGTCTGACCACGCAGCCAAACCTGCATGAAAGTCAGATCGAAGCCATAACAACAGCCATTTCCCAACAGGCAAAAACGCTTGCAGTTAAAATTTCCGTTGTTGAAAAGCGTCAGGTGATCAGTGAGTGGCTCAATGGTCGCACCAGCCGTGCCGAGCAGCTATCCGGGAGCGCCCTTGAAGTCGCTTATCGTCAGTGTCTGAGTGACAAGCATCTGGCCAATAGCGTCACCGTCAAGCTGGAAAAGCTGATCGACCTTGCCAACATCCCAACACAGTTCCAACCACAATATACTCTGGGAATCGCCTACTCCCAGACTGGCGATGAGCCCGATGATGGTTTCGCCATTAACGTATCTGAAGGTAATTACGCACTTGGCTATGGTCTTTTTGACTTGCTGCGCAGCCAGAACCTTCACGTCTATCACCACGATGATTACAACGGCGAAACAGTTTTCCCCCTTACTCGGGCGCAACTGGCCAAGCTCAATGAACATATTGAAGAGCTCAACAAATGGTATGACGACTTCTTATGCATTGTTGGTGATTTACTTGGCTATGAGGATACTGAAGCAGGGGATGCATCCGCACAATTTGTCAGCATTGGCCAAAAAAGTAGCAGTGAAGTACTGGATAATCCTATTCACCTGTCGGCACAATGCCAGGGACTTTTTGCTACATTAGCACCACAACAACCCTGCTTGCTGTTCAATACACTTTCTATCAATCTCGCTAGCCATAGTGATCGTATTTTTCTCAAGCAAAAATTTGAATCCATCTATGAAGAAGAAAACATTATCGGGGCAAATCGCCGATTGAAACAATTTATAGGGGATACCTTCAGCACTAACCTCAATGTGGAACAACTTCGGATTATCAGTCCTCACCTGAACAAACTGTTAAAACTGCAACAATTACTGACGGATGTAACCAACACGAAGAGCCTGGGAAAAGCGGTGATTGCTTACAAGAGAATGGACCTGGGGGAGCATGAACTTGATCCGCTAAGAAGCTTTAAAGCATCGCTGCTTTACGAAATCTATCAGGAAATAAAAGGTCCTGACAAACTGGCTTTTCTGACCATTGAACGCTCACTGGAAAACATCACCCGAGTACCGTCACTCGAGGCAAAAGCGCAAGCTCAATGCGAGTCCATTTTAAAAACCCACTCAGTATGCTGTTTCCCGGAATCAGAAGACCACCCCGCTATTGATGATGGGCAAATCATCGCTCTCTATGGTAACCAGGAAAGAAATATAACTTACGCTGGCGGTCAGCTCCACCGCAACATTCCGGCCTTGTGTGCTGCCCTGCAAAATAGCCGAGCCTATCAACACTATAAAACCAGCAATCCGGCCATTGATGCGGCATTAACCATTCTGAAAAATGATCTACTACACAGACTCAACTCTTACGCTGCCATGAGCAGCAGGATTGGCAACGAGCGCCGTTACATACTTGATGAAGCCATTGATTACTTTGAAAGTTTTGTCGGTTTGTTATTCTATGGCGATGATTATCGTCTGACGTCGCTCTCGATCAGCGAAGCACTTCACAACCTGGCCGCTATTACTGACAGTGGCCTTGACGGTTGCAATCAAGGATTATCGGGTAGAATACAGTCACTGCTAATGCCTCTGGTGGCCACTACCGGTAACAAAATAAAGGACTCTATTCGCCAGTTTCAAAAAAATGGCGTGACCGCCTCTGTTGCCAAAGCCATCGGCCACAGCAACGAGTCATCCATGTGGGCTCGTTGCCTGGATGAAGTGAATGATTTCCTTGGTCTCGCCGTTATCCCAGGGCTGAATCCAAACCACGCCTTTGGCCATCTCTCTCGAATCAGCAAGCTCACTATCAGTCACCTGTTGCACGAATACTATACGCCAGTTTCACTGTATCGACATGTCTACCAATTCGTTTCCGATGAGTTCTGGCGCCTGAATCACGAAAAAAACGACAGTGAAATCTACCAATTGCTGCATTTGCTGGGCTTTGAGACTAACCAGACGACAACTGTCAGCAATACTGACTACCAACGCTTTATTGACCGAAAATACAGAGTGCGAGGCAACGCACTCAATCGTTGGCAATACGCTTTTTTTCAGCAAGACCTGCCCAAGTACCTTGTCAGCTACCTGCTAAAAGAAAAATACATCAGCGCTACCCAAGCGACACAAGGTACCGTTCACATACCCAGAGAAGGTCTGGTATTTGGTCGTAACACGGTGTCCCCTCCCTCTGTTGGAGCCAGCGAAACAGAGCAAAACTTCGGGCAAGACAACCGTCAAATCGGTTTTGTGCCTGAAAGTCGGATAGCCCAGGCTTCATACCGGACGGAAACATCGTAATAATATCGTGGAACGGGTTAATGATATCGTCATCAACGTACAGCGCCGTCGTTTATCTCCCGGGCGTGTCAGTGTCGGAGATCCTGACACCATCGTCTGCACCAGAACTATCACCTGTTGACCGTTTTTTCCTGGATGAGTCACAAGCTGCCAGAACCAGAATGGCTGATTCACCGCTCTGGGGTCATTTTCGTTCGTTGCCAGACGCCTTTTTAACGTACCTCTACAGCGAAAAGCACCGCCTGGCGATGACGGCCGAGACTCGCTACGTTGTTGATGATCAACACCAGACCATTGCTGGCTTTGAGCACAGCTATGGGGCTGACGATGACCAGTACCACCCGCAAAACTTTCAGCCATTCATCGTCCATGGATATTGGATTCCCAGTGACGAAGGAAAATTATTTATGCTGCACCAGGACAGTTACGGTGTCACCCGCACTGTAAATGACCAGCATCAGATACTATTTGTGATACACCCAAAATCCACAACCCTGTTTGCCCCTTTGATCAAAAAGTATCAACACAGCCAAATAGATATTCCAGCGATTGCCCTGAGCTCATTTCGTACCCTACTGATCGCCGTGCCTGACAGTATCGAAAACAGCCCCGGATTTGCCATGCTCAAAGTCAGTCTTGACCAAACCATTGGCGGCGTCCGCAGGCTGTTATACCAAAAAGAGTGCGCTGCCAGCGTGGCCTTTAGCGCAATGCTGAACAATAAGCGCATGGAGCAATTTACCTGCCTGTCTGAAGACCTCTCTTTTGTTCCTGATCTGATCAACCCAAATGATGAGCAAGCGATATTGTCTGGCGCTGGCATGATTCACCGACCGTTTGCCCAACTGCTGAGTAACGACAACAGCCATATAATTCCGCTGTATGCACTGTTTGGCGTAAATAACTGGCCACTGCTCAATGCACTGATTGCCCAAAGTCAAAAGTCACCAACCCAATTTATTACCGATGCCTTGCTCCAACCTGTCGCCACGGCAATGATCAATCACATTTACCAACAACGCTTCTACCTGGAGTTTCACGGCCAGAATGTCTTGCTTAAACTGACCGCGCATCCAGAGCGGCTTGATGTGGCATTTATCTATCGAGATATGGGCGGAGTAAACTGTCAGTTGCACGAGACAGAGTTACAACAACTGCCCGAAGCGCTGCGTGACCATGCAAGATCCTGGGAGGCAAACTTTACTAGCGATGCCGCGACCATTTTAGAAGGCATCGCTAAAAAAGTGCTATTCAACCTGACCAAGGTCTTTTTCAAGTGCGAACATCGCGACCCGGACTTTTGCCGTTGGCGTGATGCCATAATTAACCTTGGTTATCAGGGGAACTGGACGCTGGCAGATGTTAGTAACGACCAGCACCAGCAATGCCATACCGAAAAATCATTTTATCGCTACGGCTATTTTGAAAAAATTTTTGCCCATCATGTGCTCGAAGCTATGTCGCGTGGCGGTATTTTTCTCGATATTAAAAGATCGTGCCCGAGCTATGCATTCTTTCGCGATGAAATCGGTGACAATCATACGTTTGACAAGCCCTGCATCACCAGCGAATGGTTTTCCGCGCTGGTGCACATGACGCTGCCTCACTATCTCCAGTACCAAAATACTTATAACGCCCGAAGAAAAGCAACGCTGGTATTAACGCCATAAGAAATCAAAACTAACTTTTACTCCAGGGCAATTGCCGGATAAAATCGGTTAACTTTCCATATGATGATTAGCTCCGGATTATGACCTTGCCAGCTCAGATTTCCACCAGCAATACGCCCTCCGCTCCCGTGATACTGGTCACAGGGGGTGCCAGAGGTGTGGGTCGCGGCATTGTTCAGTGTCTGTTAAACGCCGGATGCCGTGTAGTCATTGCCGATGTCCTGAAACCGGAAAGTGAAGCGCTGTTGCCCTCCAACAAAACAGAATATATCTGCACCGATATCAGCAATGAAGAACAGGTTGCCAATTTGTTCAGTCATATACAGACTGACTATGGCTACCTGAATGGTGTCGTCAATAATGCCGCCATCGCCAATCCGTACACCGGCACAATGGAAACCCTGACTCTGGATGAGTGGCAACGTTTTATCAATACTAATCTGACCGGCACATTTCTGGTCAGTCGGGCAGCAATTCCACTGCTACGGGCCAGCAAAGGTGCTATTGTTAACATTGCCTCAACTCGCTGGCAGCAATCAGAACCCAACTGCGAAGCTTATGCCGCCACCAAGGGCGGCATTGTTGCCATGACCCATGCCCTGGCGCTATCACTGTCGGGCCAGGTGCGCGTGAACTGCGTCAGTCCCGGCTGGATAGCCGACGACCACGACAAATTATCCCGAAACGATCACCATCAACACCCTGTTGGCAGGGTTGGCAAACCAGAAGATATTGGCAATATGGTGGAGTTTTTATTAAGCGAGAAAAGCGGCTTTATCACCGGTCAAAACTTTGTCATCGATGGCGGTATGACCAAAAAGATGATATACGACGAGTAATGTAAAACTACCTTGGTAAAATGCAACAAGCGCAATCTTACTTTGGTTAAGATTGCTCTGCATCAAAGCCAGATAACTCAAAACGTTATAGATTCCTCTTTTTATCAAAAAGAGAGTCCAGGTTTTCGTACAAAGTTGAAAATAGACCTTCTGGCTGCATCCCGTAGTTCGCAGAGTGTTTTCGCAAAAAACAGTTGTAAGAGTACTTAATTACATACACAGCCGAAAAAACACATGCCCCGACTGGTATAGGCCAGTGACCAAGTCAAACAATACCTGAACACAGCAACAAATCAATGGACCCATTTATCTCACTACCTGATGTACTCGAAACCGGGTGCGTTTATTTCTCCCAGGAATTTGCCCTATGTTAGATATTGCTCAAAAAGCTACGGATAATCCCCCAAGAAAGCGTAAACTATCCTTTCCCACTGCCTATACAGTGTTGTTGATCGTTGCCGCCCTGGTGGCCATGCTAACATGGGTCGTTCCAGCGGGAACCTATGACAAACTCAGCTACGCCGACAATGAATTTACCGTTACCTATACCACCGGCGAGGAAAAAGTATTTCCGGCTACCCAAGAGACATTAAACCAACTGGGCATCAAAGCGGAGCTGGAGAAGTTTACCAGCGGTGATATTTATAAGCCGGTCAGCATTCCCGACACCTACAGCGAGGTAACCCCTCATCCACAAGGCATGGCCGATTTCTTCCAGTCCCCCATCAAAGGGATGTATGGCTCGATTGACGTTGTTTTCTTTGTGCTGGTGCTTGGCGGCTTCATCGGCATTGTGCACTATTCTGGCGCCTTCACCGCAGGTATCCAGGGATTGTCGCATACCTTCAAAGGCCGGGAGCAGTGGCTGATTATTATTGTCACCATCATGATTGCCCTCGGGGGTACCAGTTTTGGCCTGGCTGAAGAGACCATTGCCTTTTATCCAATTCTCGTGCCCATTTTTATTGCTGCCGGTTACGATGCCCTTGTCGCTTTGGCGGCCATTTACCTGGGTTCATCTATCGGTACCATGTGCTCCACCGTAAACCCGTTCAGTACCATTATTGCCTCAAATGCGGCCGGTATTAACTGGACGGCCGGTCTTAACTCCCGGGTCATAATGCTGGTACTTGGCACATTGCTCTGTATTGCCTACCTGGTTCGGTATGCGCAAAAAGTCAAAAAAGACCCCAGTAAATCACTGATCTATAGCCAAAAGGCGGAGTTGGAAGCTCATTTTCTCGGTGCAAATGCTGACCAGCCAGTCGTGATGACCGGCAGAATCCGAGTGGTTCTGGCTATTTTTGCCGCTTCATTTCTGGTGATGATTTACGGTGTTTCCAGTCAGGGATGGTGGTTCACTGAGATGACCACGCTGTTTTTTGTTGCCGCTCTGATAGCTGGTGTGGCGGCTGGAATTGATGAAAAATCGTTTGTCCGGGAGTTTGTGGTTGGTGCCAACGACCTGCTGGGCGTAGCGCTGATCATTGCCATTGCCCGTGGTGTCACCATCTTGATGGATCAGGGCATGATCAGCGACTCCATTCTCCACGGTGCTGCCAGCATGGTGGCCGGTATGGACAAGGGTCTATTCACTGTCGTGATGATGGTACTGTTTGCCGGCATCTCTTTCTTTGTGCCTTCGTCATCCGGTTTGGCAGTACTCTCCATGCCAATCATGGCACCACTAGCCGACGTTGTAGGTTTGCCTCGGGAGAACATTGTCAGCGCCTACCAGTACGGTATGGGTCTGATGGCCTTTATCACGCCAACAGGTCTGGTTCTGGCGTCTCTGGCAATGGTAAACGTTACCTTTGACAAGTGGTTGAAATTTGTCATGCCATTGATGGGTATGCTGATCGCCCTGGCCGCCACCATGTTGCTGATCTCTGTTTATCTCTAGTCAGACTCCCTCCGAACCGACAACTCAAAAGTCAGGCCAGGAGGGAACCTTATAAACGCTTATGAACGACAAGCTATCAGCTGACCCTGAGCTCTGATAACTGCCAATGACGAACATTCTGCCATGGTAGACTTCATCGTCTGAAAAGTTGCACGACCCCAGACTTGATTTTTTAACTGCTGTCCGGATTGGTATGAACAAAGGTGTCGCCTACAAGCGCAACAGAGGCACCATCCAACCGTGGGGCGTGCCAGTAGATATCCTGCGGATATTTCTCACGCAGGTAATTATATAAGGCAACATTTTCCTGATCAGCAACATAATGAACGAGGTTTTTACCCGAACACCCATCGGTAAAGTCCGGGTCAGCACCATACTCAAAAAGCAAGTCAATAATCGCAAATTGCGACTCAAGCACAGGGTTGCGGTGATGAATGAAAAATAGCAGACTATTCAACCCACCATTTTCCGTAGTATTGATAACAGACTGTACGCGTTCTCCGTGCTCGCGCTGGTCAACACTTTGCAACAACTGCCTCAATGTACCGATGTCCCCATATTGGCAAGCCATGTGAATGGGAGTGCGCCCGTGCCTTTCCTGCACTTGAATGGAAGCTCCGTTTTGTACCAGGAAATCGATCATTGCCAAATCATTGATAATCACCGCCAAATGTAACGGGGTCTGGCCCAAAAGATTCTGTTCATTGAGCTGCTCGGCAAATTTATCCTGAAAAGCACATCGCCACAGATAGGCAAGCTGCAAGTCTCCGTGGACAGCAGCCATATGCATGACCGTATCGCCGTCTTCATCGGGATATGCGTTAGCCAGTTGCCGGAGGTACCCATCCATGGCCACCGTCGGCTTTGCGTCAGCCACAGACAATTGTCGCTGGAACAAGGCAACGTCAATAGGCTCCTCACCCTTCTTCCCCTCCTTAACTTCCTTTGTCTTACCTTTCTTTGTCTGGCCGGTACCTTGTGGCAAAGCAGTTACATCAGACGACCCAGCCTGAGAAGCCGTACCGGGAACCAGAAACGGTGAATTAACAATCATCAAACACCCCGCAAAACAACTCATGCTTATTGCTAAGACTCGTTTAAGAAGCGTTAGTTCAATGTACTCGGCACCATAGGCTTCAATAAAATGATCCATATTCATGCAAGGGAACTTGCCAGGGTCATTCCCTGTCGAAGCAGCATCGTTTGTCGACTCAAGATTTGGCGATTTATGGAAAGCATGGGAAGTTTGAAAAGTGTGGGAAATGTGGGAAATGTGGAAAGTATGGAAAAAAGTAGTGCAGCAAGCGACCGTGTTGCAGGTGATGCCACGCCTTCCCCCGAGTCTGGGCGTGCTGTTTTTGATACAGCACTTGGCCGTAGCATCAGCCCGGTAGAAAACCGCAGGCAGGTAGCACAAGACACAGAAGAAAATGCCCCACAGCAAAATGATTCCGCTACACGGCAAACGTTTGCTACTGGACCGGTAACAGCTGTGGCGTCTGAGGGGTTGCGTACCTTTGTTGTCGACGGAGTTGTCAGACAATGTGAGTCGGTCGCTGTCTTGTTGGACGAGCCGCAGTTAAGGCACAAATTTCAGGATAGTTTTGCACTGTATTTTGATTTCCCCTACCCCGATGAATCTACGCTGAGACGGCAGTTATCCATGCAGTCAAACATGGAAAAAGCCTTCCTGTTAATCAATGAGATTAAGGAGTTGTTCGACGAGGAGACCAAACCTGTTAATCCTGAGTGCGAATCAACGCTCTATAATCCAGAGATGATCGGTCGGGGTGAGCGTGCATTATCCCTGAGCCTCCATAGAGCAGCATGGCATGCAGATTTTCTGCGCCAATTTCCACGCCGCGAAATCGATTCATTAAATGTTGCCAATGCGGGCTTATATCTCTGCATGGCCGAAAAAAAACTGGTTTGCCATGCCTGTGGCGGCGCTATCAATCGCTGGGACAGTGAGTGGCAACACAAATCTTTAAAAGAGGTGCACGCAAAGCTATTTCCGAATTGCTCTTTCCTGCAGGCTGAATATGGTCAGGGATTTATCGATCGGTGCCAACAATCGGTGGCGGCTGGACAAGAAGCTGCACCATGCACCTTGAGCGATGGTTCAAATTTTTATGCTTTGCCGCCTGACAAAGAACAGATAGAAGCGGAACGAGAGGTCAGGGATTATCTGGCCCTGTTACATCGCTTGTCTCACCCTATGGACAACCGAAAGGGAACAGACGCTCATCTGCTGTCATCAGTTGAGCTGATGATAGACTTGCTCCAACCGCAGTTTATGGATATTTTGCCCGATCCGTCCCTCCAACAACTGTTTGATCAGTTTGTCAGTCACATTAAAAAGACGCCACGCGTTCGCTGGCAAACGACACTGAACTTATTACAAATACAGCAGGATCTGTTGATAATGCCGCGTGTTGTTCGCGAGGAGATTGTTGCACAACTTGTTGAACTCCAGCGTACTACGGATGAATCAAGCCTTCCTGCACAGTTGGTCGACCACATAAAGTCGATGATGATTTTTGTTCGTAGCCAAAGAAAAATGGCGTCGCCCCCCCACAGCACTGATCCATGTCGACAATTGATCACACTGAAACCCTTTTTTAACGAGTCAGCGCTGTTTCGGGTCCTGTACAACACACCGGTCGGGGAACACGGCCCGATCCAGCCTACCTGGTCTATTGCCAGCAGGTGCCAATTGCATCAGCTCCTGAGTGACCAGGGCTGCGACCTTACTACAGATATCGTTAATGACACCAACCCGCGCCTGACTGATGACAGGGGGGGAAAACCATCAATGGAACGTCTCATCCAGCTGGCCCTGGCATGTCAACAGAGCATTGGTAATCAGGCTGATTTTATTGATTTCATTGTCAAAACAGTAACCAGTGAAAAGCGCTTTGTGCCGCTGCTTGTGGAGCAGGACAATTACACCCCAGATGCCGTAGAGTCGTTACTTGACCCACGCACGGAAAGAGACCTGCTGAATCTTGAGTACTTTTTGGCCGAATTGGTCAGGAAACATTGGGATAAAATTATGCGGGCAACCACAAGACTGTAGCTTAACCAGTAATTTTCTTCACCGGCAAATGACCAGAACCCACCCAAAAAGCCCAGACTCGGGCTGTTTGGGTGATATCAAGAGGAGTTTAAGGCAGCAATTACAGGACTGAAATGCCACCCATGTAGGGCTGCAACGCCTCCGGTACATGAATACGGCCCTCGGCATCCTGATAGTTTTCCAGCACCGCCACCAGGGTACGGCCAACCGCTAAACCTGAGCCGTTAAGAGTATGTACCAATTCCGGCTTGCCGGATTCATTGCGAAAACGCGCCATCATGCGCCGCGCCTGGAAGTCTACACAGTTGCTCACGGAAGATATTTCCCGATACTGATTCTGAGCCGGCAGCCAGACCTCCAAGTCATAGGTTTTGGCCGCACCAAAACCCATATCGCCACCGCATAAAGCCACTACCCGGTATGGGAGACCCAGCTTTTGCAGAATGGCTTCGGCATGAGCCGTCATCTCCTCCAGCGCTTCCCAGGATTTATCCGGATGGACAATCTGCACCATCTCGACTTTTTCAAACTGATGCTGACGAATCAGACCCCGGGTGTCACGGCCGTAACTGCCCGCCTCACTACGAAAACAAGCAGTATGGGCAGTCAGGCGCATGGGTAGCTGGTCGGCATCCAGAATCTGCTCACGCACCAGGTTGGTCAGAGTGACTTCAGCGGTGGGGATCAGGTAGAACTGCTTTTGCTCTTGGTCGGCGTCACTGTCGCAGGAGGTTTTGAACAGGTCTTCACCGAACTTGGGCAACTGACCGGTGCCGTAGAGTGCAGTGTCGTGCACCAACAGCGGAGTAATCACTTCTTCGTAACCATGCTCAGTGGTCTGCACATCGAGCATAAACTGGGCCAGAGCGCGGTGCAGCCGGGCAATTTTGCCACGCAGCATGGCAAAACGGGCACCACAGATTTTTGTGGCTGCTTCAAAGTCCAGCCCATAGGCCTCACCCAGATCAACATGATCCTTAACGTCAAAATCAAATTTGCGCGGTTCGCCCCAGCTACGTACCAGAACATTGTCGTTTTCATCCTTGCCTTCTGGCACCGACTCGTGCGGCAGGTTGGGCACTTCCAGCAGCATGGCATGCAGTTCGTTCTGCAGTTCGGCCAAGGCATGTTCGTTGGCCTTCAGTTCAGCATTGACCTGTTCCATGCGCTCTTTCAAGGCAGTGACATCACCGCCTTGCGCCTTGATTTTGCCAAATTCTTTCGAACCCGAATTACGTTCGCTTTGCAGCTGCTCCGTTTTAACTTGCAACGACTTGCGCTGCTCTTCCAGGGCGACCAGACGCTCAACATCCAGTTGGTAATGCTTTTTTAACAGCTGTTGGGCTATCGCTTCAGGCGCGCTGCGAACGAGTTTGGGGTCTAGCATAGTTATACCCGATTACCATATGATCAAATATTTTGCTTTTTCCTGATATTTCAAACAGTTAGGCAAAATTTCCAGAATTTCGTTAAGCCATTTTTTATACAGATTGCAATCCCCGACAGTATTTATACGACAATGGTTAAACGAAAGTAATCCCGTTACATCGGCCGTACTCATACCAACCGGAACAATATGGCAACCATACCAGAGCGTAAAAAAGCCAATGAGGCTGACCCATACGACTCACGGCAGGCTTAAGAACAAAGGCAAGATAATACACCATGAAAGCAGTAAGGTTGAGCTTAAAAATCCACAACGTTCCGGTGCAACACCGGCTCCGTATTACGCTTGAAAAAGAAGTTATGGTTTTCTGCTCACCTCACTCTGAGCTGTTATTTTTTCCTGCCGCCAGCCAATTTTCCGGTTATTTACCATAATTAACGTTGGTGACAGACAAGCAACAGGTTGTCTGAGTCAACTATTGAGCAGTGCACTGATGCTTCGGTAACCAAACGCCGTTGCCAGCACACAGAGCACAACACTGGCCAGCACATAGGCCAGCGCCTCAGCAAACCGGTCAGACTGAAAGAGCCGAAAAATATCCAGAGAAAACGTTGAAAACGTGGTCAGGGCACCAAGAAAGCCAACGTTGATGATGTCTTTCCACAGCGGAGAAAGCAGGCTTTTTTCCACCAGGCAATACCAGGCAATGCCCATCAGAAACGAGCCAATCACGTTTACTGTCAGGGTTGGTAACGGATACAGGCGGTCATTGCCCAATCTGGCAAACCATTCGTAAACCAGTGAACGGGTCAGCGCTCCGATCGCTCCTCCGAAAGCAACAGCAAGGTAGTTCAGAATATACGAGTATTTCATCTTGGTTCCCTGAACGCGGATGTCCTGATTATTGACTAGCGAACACGTTTACTGCCTGCATCAAGGGTATGCAGCCAGTGCAGTTTTTCCCCAATCTTGATCTCCAACCCGCGATCACTGGGATGATAATACTTGCGGGTCTCCATGGCGTCCGGAAAATATCGCTCACCAGCAGCGTAAGCGTGGGGCTCATCGTGGGCGTAGCGGTACTCTTCCCCATGACCAAGGCTAGCCATTAGGCGTGTGGAGGCATTACGCAAATGGTTCGGTACTGGCTCTGAGGCACCATTGCGCACGTCGTCCAGGGCCGCTTTCCAGGCTAGATAAACGGCATTGCTTTTCGGGGCACAGGCGCAGTAGACAGTGGCATGGGCCAGAGCCAGCAGCCCTTCCGGGGCCCCCAAGCGCTCAAACGCTTGCCAGGCGTTGAGGGCTATGTCCAGCGCTCTTGGATCGGCATTGCCAATATCTTCACTGGCAATAGCTACCAATCGTCGTATGACATAGAGCGGATCGCCACCACCATCCACAATGCGGGCCGCCCAATAAAGCGCGGCATCAGGGTTGGAGCCACGCACAGATTTGTGAAATGCTGAAATGGTGTCGTAGAAAGCGTCACCGCCTTTATCGAATCGCCGACCGGTATCGGCAAGAATGGCCTGTACCGTTTGTGCGCTGATCAAGCCGTTCTCGGCCAGGTCGGAGACTACTTCCAGCGTGTTCAGTGCTTTGCGGCCATCGCCATCGCTGTAGCGAACAAGCATATCCCGGGCTGCTGGTTCCAGTTGCAGCTCTTTATCACCGAGCCCACGTTCCCGGTTGCTCAGGGCCTGGTCGAGTAACTGGCCAATAGCACTGTGATCAAGGGTTTTTAGTACATAGACTCTGGCGCGCGACAACAGCGCGTTATTGAGCTCGAATGATGGATTTTCCGTGGTGGCACCAATAAATATAATCGTGCCGTCTTCTATATGAGGTAAAAAGGCATCTTGCTGAGCTTTGTTAAAACGGTGCACTTCGTCGACGAACAGCACCGTCTTGCGCTTTCGGAAAGACTGCTCATCCCGCGCGGTAGCCACCGCTTCACGAATATCTTTAACACCAGCAAGCACGGCAGACAAAGTGACAAAGCGCGCATCGGTGCAATTGGCAATTAATCGTGCCAGCGTCGTCTTGCCCACTCCGGGTGGGCCCCAAAAAATCATCGAGTGCAGTAACCCTTGTTCCAGCGCTTCACGCAACGGTTTGCCCGGCGCCAGAATATGCTCTTGCCCGAGATATTCCTGCAGGTTTTGCGGGCGCATTCTTGCGGCAAGCGGCTCGTAAGCCGGCGGCTGATCAAAGAGTGATCTCATCGCCCGCGCTCATTCAGAGTGCTCTCATCAATAATGTCGTAACCGGCCTGTTCCAGTTTTTTCAGGTCGGGCACAAACAGATCGCTGGCAATCGGCTGGTTCACTTTAACCTGGGTAAACTCAATGCGACGTTGACCGCCGAGAGCGTCCCAAATGGTAATGGCAGAGAGTTGGTTTTGCTTAAAGTGGATCTCAAGCTGTTCGAACAGATCAGAAGCTTTTCTTGGCTTGAGTGTATAAGTGGGGTCAGCCCCACTGTCCCCGCCTGTCACCAGGTAATCCTGTAAAAAGCTAGCAGCGTTGCCGCTGAGCAGTTGCACTGCGGTGGGGCTCGCCTGGCCAGCCTGATTCTTAATCACCACTTGCAGGAAATCCGGATCCACCATCCAAAGCTTACCGCTGCTGGCAATGATCTCCTGATTAAATGGTGTGGTCACCAGCCAACGGAATTGGTTGGGGCGCTTGAGCTGCATTTCGCCCTTTTCAACTTTTGGGCGACCGCTTTTGTCGCTGGTGCTTTGGGAAAAATCAGCACTGAGCGAATTAATGGCCTGCAGCTTTACCGCCAGAGCCCCGGCGGCTTTTTCATCGTGATGCGCGGCGTCGGGCGCGGTGGCTACCGATGAGTCTGCACTTGCTGAAAGCGGTAGACTGATGGCGAAAACCAGGGGTATAACAGCAAGTAACGATGTTTTTTTGTTCATATTGACAACTTATCCAATGAAACCTGATAGATAACTGCAACGAGGTTGCTGGGTGGAAACTTTATTTTCCGTTCGCCCCGCGCTTGCCGAATGATGCAGTCAATCACCCATCGGCGCTGTTCAGGGTGAACGGAGGGTGTTCTGGTGTCAATCGCATTAAAACCGGGTATCAGTGTTTTGGCTGCGGCGGCACAATGACCTCACGGTTACCGTTGTTCATCGCGGGACTAACGACACCTGCCGCCTCCATCGCTTCGATCATTCTGGCAGCACGGTTATAGCCAACCTTTAACTGACGCTGAACTGATGAAATGGATGCCTTTCTGGACTCGATAACAAATGCCACCGCTTCATCGTAGAGCGCGTCCTGCTCACTGTCATCAAGACCGCCGGAGAAAGCGCTACCTTCAGAGCCTTCGCTGATGCCATTGAGAATCTCTTCGACAAAATCAGGCTCACCACGCTGCTGCCAGTCGGCCACCACGCGGTGCACCTCATCATCGGCAACAAAAGCGCCATGAATACGCACCGGAACACTGGTTCCGGGTGGCAAGTAGAGCATATCACCATGACCGAGCAGCTGTTCGGCACCGCCCTGGTCAATGATGGTGCGCGAGTCAATTTTGCTCGATACCTGAAAACTGATGCGAGTGGGTACGTTGGCCTTGATCAGGCCGGTAATAACATCCACCGACGGGCGCTGGGTAGCCAGAATCAAATGAATCCCGGCTGCCCTGGCCTTCTGAGCAATGCGGGCAATCAGCTCCTCGACCTTTTTGCCCACAATCATCATCATGTCGGCAAATTCATCGACCACCACCACGATAAAGGGCAGCGTATCCAACAACGGCGCTTCGTCGTCGGGCGATACGGGCTGATAAAACGGGTCACTGATGGGTTCGCCCTGCGCCATGCTCTCTTTGACCTTGCGGTTGTAGCCGGCAATGTTACGAACGCCCAGGTTGGCCATCAGTTTGTAGCGCCGCTCCATCTCCGCCACACACCAGCGCAAGGCATTGGCAGCTTCCTTCATATCGGTGACCACCGGTGCCAACAGATGAGGAATGCCATCGTAAATGGACAGCTCAAGCATTTTCGGGTCGATCATGATCAGGCGAACCTCTTTCGGGTCCGACTTGAACAGCATGGACAGCAACATGGCGTTGATACCCACCGACTTACCGGAACCCGTGGTACCGGCTACCAGCAGATGCGGCATCTTGGCCAGATCAACCACCACCGGCCGACCAGAGATATCGTGACCCAGAGCCAGACTGACTGGCGACGGTGCCTCCTCAAAGACGCTGGAGGAGATAATCTCACTGAAAAACACCGTTTCCCGGTCGTCGTTGGGAATTTCGATGCCCATTACCGTTTTACCGGGAATAACCTCCACCACCCGCACGCTCACCACTGCCAGGGAGCGGGCCAGATCGCTGGCCAGGTTAGTGATTTTGCTCGCCTTGGTGCCCGGTGCCGGTTCAATCTCAAAACGGGTAATCACCGGCCCCGGATGCACCTCCACCACGTCTACATCCACGCCGAAGTCTTTTAACTTCAACTCCAGCAAGCGAGACATGGCATCGAGGGACTCTTGCGTCATGGCTTTGCCCGAAGGACGTGCTTCATCGAGCAATGAGGCTGCCGGCAAACGACCAGTGACTTCTATATCGGCAACAAAAGGCGCCTTTTTTGCCGGCGCGGAGGTAGTCGGCGACGCTTTGCGTGGTGGTTCAGCTCGTGGTGGTTCAGCTACTGTTTCTGACTTCGCAGGTGACGGCAAAGAGTGAACCGGACGCGTTGGCAGTATTGTCTCTTCTTCGTCATCATCTCCGAGCATCAGCACGGGCTCAGATTTTTTCTCCTCTTTCCTTTTAGTGATAACGGTGTGTGCAGCGGCCTGGGCAGTCATTTTTGCCGGTTGATACAGCCCGCTTACGCGCTCTTTGCAACGGCGCCCAACACGCAGACTCCACTCCCCCACCCAGTCCATCAGTTTGAACCAGGACAAATCGGTATAAAGCGTGAAGCCCAGCAAAAACATGGCCATCAGCAATAATGTACTACCAGTGACGTTAAATGCCGGCAGAAAGTGTTCAATAACCAGTTGGCCAATAATACCGCCCGACGTCGCCGGAAACTGCTCATTAAGGGTGTGGTAATGCAGTGAGGCAAGGGCCGCGCCTGAAGTAGCGGTCAACACAAAGGCGATAACACGTACGGACAGCAGTTGAGGATTCCAGATAGTGACCTCGTGGCGGTGACGAAAAACCTTGATTGCCTGAACCAGCAAAAAAACAGGAATGATCCAGGCCAGAAAACCGAACAGAGCCAACAGGAAATCCGCCGACCAGGCACCGATGCGCCCGGCACTGTTGGCAATAGTGCCAGGCGAATCGACGTGCGACCAGCCAGGGTCAACCTTGTCGTAACTGACCAGTGCCAGGGTGAGAAATGCAGCCAGTAGCAGCCAGGCAAACATCAGTCCTTCACGCACTCGCAATGAAAGGGTTTGTGTCACATTGGTTCCTTGAACGACTCGACTGCGCACGGCAGACTCGTCTTTATTTCGCTTCGGTTTTTTCTCTGACCGGGAACGCTTCTTACGTGTCGGACGTTTGTCCGATGAAAGGTTCTCATCCAGTTCATCACTTTTACTGCTGACCAACTCTGCCATTCGGCTCCCTGGGATAACTGACTATAAACACAGCGTTTTGTCTTGAGAAGATAACACGGGCTCAGTTCTGACGACAATCGTACACAACAAATCACGACCGTGTTAATTGCGACCGTGCTGAACTGGTGCTGAACTGCAAAGAGTTTTTCTGGCCTCCAGTGACAAGTAAAGGTATTTTTAACCACCATTTTCTCGACTGTGCCAGGCACACCGATGTTTTCCCGATCTCCGTTGACACTTTTTGACAACACTGCTCCCAACTGCTCCCTTGGTTTGCTGCTGGCTATTCTTACCAGCAGCATCGTTGTGGCACCAATGTTTTCAACCAATCAGAGCATTGTCGGTACGGCTTTCTCCTGCCTGATAATTGCTGGCCTGGTGCTGACCTTGGGCGCGCTGCCCGAAAACAGCCGTAAAGTTCGCTTTTGGCTCAAGGCCACGGGTCTTGTCATTGTGGTGCTGCGTATTTTGCTGGAAGCACCCGGTACGCCACAGTGGCTACATCTGTTTACTCTGGTGGCTAGCATGATGTTCCATCTGTGCATGATGCTGATACTGATCCGTCATCTATTCAGTCCTCAGCCTCAGTCAGAAAAACTGCTAGCCGCGGTTAATTTCTATCTACTGACCGGCATCACCTTCAGCTACATCTACCTGATCGTCAACCTGTTCTCGCCAGGAGCGTTTGATCTGGCCAATGAAAATATCTCCAGCTGGCCCCACTATCTCTATTTCAGTTTTATCACGCTGACGACACTGGGCTACGGCGACATCCTGCCCCTCAGTTCTCTGGCACAAAGTCTGGTGATTCTGGAGGCCATTATTGGTGTGTTGAGCCCCACAGTAATGATTGCCCGGTTTGTCGGTAGCAAATGAACCACGTCGTACGAATATGTACGACTGTTTAATTGTTTGTGGCAGCGTATCGTTGACATGTTTTTTATCATCTGTACGAGAATAAGCCAATGGAATCTGTACATGGACACAACGTCCTGGACTTGGTCAAAGACCAACAGGAAGCCCTGACCCGTGATGCCCTGCTGACAGTTATTACCAACCATTTTGGTGATGAGGCCCGTTATCACACCTGTTCTTTGCACGATCTGAGTGCGCAACAGTTAATTGAGCAGTTTGTGCAAAAGGGCAAGCTGATTGAGAGCGAAAATGGTATTCGTTACCAGGGGTGCTGTTGCAAGCGTGGGTGACATCATTGAAGTAAAAAAAACCGGTAGTTAATACCGGTTTAAAAATAAAAGTAGCAGCCTGCGGTTTTTCTTTGTGGCCCCTATTGTACACTCCCCCCGAGCATAAAGGCCTTTGTTCGCCAAGGAGCCCTTCCTCTTTTTTTCTCCCCACCGCAGGCTAATCGCATAATACGTATTGTATTTTTTCTGCATATTGATTTGTATCAACGTAATCTGCTACTGCTTAAAAACTGTTACCGATGTTGAATTTGTCGGGCAAACAAAGCATTTTCTGGTTAAAATCCAGCCATTTTCGGAATGAATGATTCATGGCATTAAAAGCAACCATTTACAAGGCAGTGGTCAATATCGCCGATATGAACCGCGCTTACTACGCCGACCATGAACTGACCATCGCCAGGCACCCATCGGAAAACGACGAACGGGCTATGTTAAGACTGCTGGTCTGGTGTCTGCACGCTGGTGACCGGCTACAGTTCACCAGGGGCATCAGTACTGATGATGAACCGGACATCTGGCAGAAAAACCTCACCGGTGATATTGATACCTGGATTGAACTGGGACAGCCGGATGAAAAACGCCTGAGAAAAGCCTGCGGTCGAGCCGGGGAAGTCTTTATTTATAACTATGGCGGTCGCAATTCAGATATCTGGTGGCAGCAGTATCAGCAGAAAGTAAAGCGCTTTGATAATCTGACCATCTTTCAGGTTCCGGCTCAGGCCAGCGAGCTGACCACCATGGTCAGCAAGACCATGAAGCTGCATTGCATCATTCAGGATCAACAAATAACCATGGGTGATGAAAGAATAAGTCTGACGCTGGATATCAGCCAGCGTTTTCCTTAAACCACTTCAGAAGAGAGTGGCTGAATTGTCCCTTGCAGAGGCTGTTACGGCAGCCTTGTCTGCTGCCACAAAATCCTGTCTTTCCTCCATCCCTGTTTTTTACTTATCTTTTTTCGGTTGCTACTAACAAAAAGCTATAACCAAAAATATAACGAACGTACAATTAATAGCGTATGAGCTATCTGGCCCTGCGCTCCCCTGCGTCAATAAAAGACAATGGTACAAGCTGTGGGCGGTAGCGTGTGTGCTGACTTGAATCGACTCACAGTGATTACAACCACTGAGGCTGACGTTAGGAGATAAAAACGGTGTTATCCACACCTATTGAACAAACCATCAGTGCTGCGGGTGCGCCGCTACTTACAGATATTTTTCTTGTGGTTTTAATGGTGGTACTCGGTCTTTCCATTTTCTGGAAAAAGAGAGACAAACATCAGGCCTTTACCCTTTACACTCCAACTTTACTGACTTCGTTGGGCATTCTTGGCACCTTTATGGGCATTGTTGCAGGTTTGCTGGAGTTCGATACGGCAAACATTGATGGCAGTATCGGACCGCTGCTCGATGGCTTGAAAACAGCTTTTATCACCAGTCTGGCCGGGATGTTGCTATCCATCGTTTATAAAGGTCTTGGCGCATCCGGGGCGCTGGATAAAAACAATGAAGACAGGAGCATTCCCTCTCATAAAGTCACAGCCAGCGACCTTTACTCTGTAATGTCAGAGCAGACTGAAAGCCTTGAAAAGATTAAGACGTTTCTTTGCAAAGAAGATAACGGCAGTCTGGCAGAGTTGCAGTTGCTGGTTGAACAGCAAACATCTGGCTTGCTGGATATGCAGAAGGCCATCGGAGGAGATAGCGAATCCAGTCTGGTAGGACAATTCAAACTGATGCGATCAGATATCAATGATAACCAGCGCCGCTTAGAGAAACATCTCGAACTCTCCTCTCAAGCACTGGCCTGTATCAATTCATTGGCACAATCGCAACAAAATAACTTTAAGGCTTTTGAAGATCGTTTGTGGCTCAAGTTGCAAGACTTTGCTGATATGATGTCAAAATCTGCGACAGAGCAGGTGATCGAAGCCCTGAAAACGGTTATTCAGGACTTTAACAGCAATCTGACGGAACAATTTGGTGAGAACTTCAAACAGCTGAATGCTGCAGTCCTTGAGCTGGTTACCTGGCAAGAGAACTACAAGCAACAACTGTCAGACATGAAAGTTCAATATGATCACGGTGTTCAGGCAATTACCCAGACAGAAACTTCAGTTGCCCATATTGAGGAAAAAGCTCAGTCCATTCCGGTGGCTATGGATACTCTGGTGAAAGTAATGGAGGTTAACCAGCATCAGATTGAAGAACTGTCTCGTCATCTGAATGTCTTTGAGCAAGTGCGCGATAAAGCGGTCGAAGCGGTACCAGAAATCCGCAGTCAGATTGACCAAGTCATTTCCGGTGCCCGTGAAGCCAATGAAACCATGGCTAAGGGGGTAATCGATAGTGCTGGCCAACTGAAAATCGTCGTTTTGGAAAGTGCTGATAACTACCGGGAGACGGTGGACAATACTCGTGCGGCCCTGACTGAGGCAGCCGCAGCCACGGCTAACTCAAGCGAAGAAATCAAAGAGCAATTCCGGGCCACCATTGATGATATTAATAACAACCTGCGTAATCTGATCAACGAGCTTCAAGCTGACAATAAAGAGCTGAAAGCGTTGAACCGCGAATTGATTCAAGACATTCGTGAGGGCAATCAATCTATCAATGCCAGCTTTATTGAAGCTACAAAAAATGTGGGTGAGAACACGACTCGAATGGTGTCCACATTTGGCAGCTCTATTGACGAAATGCGACAATCTCTGTCTGGAACGATCAAGGAGCATGCGGAGGAGCATCGTAAGCAGGCAGATCGTGTATTTGCTGGACTGGAAAAAAGTATTGAGCAAACACTGAATGATACAGGCGAGTCTGTACAAAAGCAGGTGCAAATGATAGATAAAGCCATGGAGTCTGAGGTGACCAAAGTAATGCAGTCCATGGGTGATGCTCTCGGATCCATCAGTGGACAGTTTACCAAGGATTACAGTCGGTTAACTCAGGAAATGTCGAAAGTGATTAATCAGCATCATGTGTCTTGAGCGGAGTAAGTGATGTTTAACCTACTTACTCCGAAGCACGATGAGCAAGAAGAAAGCTATTGGCTGTCGATCTCTGATCTGATGGCCGGACTGATGATGGTATTTCTGTTTATCTCCATCGCCCTGATGCGAAATGCATTTATGGAACGAGATAAAATTAAGCAGATTGCTGTTGCTTATCAGGAGAATCAAGTATCAATCTATGAAGCTCTGAATCAGGAGTTTGTAAAAGACTTGAAAAAATGGGATGCCGATATTGATGAAGAAACGCTGACCTTTACATTCAAGTCTCCAGACGTGTTATTTAAAACCGGGGAGATTGAGTTGAGCGCTGATTACCAAGCACTGCTTAAGGATTTTTTTCCCAGGTACCTGAACGTGCTAAAGCCATTTCAGGAGTCAATTGATGAAATTCGGATCGAGGGGCATACCAGCAGCGACTGGAATTATAACTCTACTGATCGGGAGGCATATTTCAAGAATATGCAGCTTTCTCAGGGGCGAACTCGGTCGGTACTGGATTACGTGTTTAACCTGGAAAGTAGTCAGCCCTTCCAGGGGTGGATTAAATCTCATATTGCCGCAGTCGGACTCTCCTCTTCTCGCCTGATTTATGATAGCAATGGTGTTGAAGATCATATTCGCTCCCGGCGCGTTAGTTTTCGGGTAATAACCAACTCCGATATCCAAATCAAGCGAATATTGGAAGAATCCTGATGAAAATTGATGTTAATCTGGATTCGTTGTGGGCCAGTGTTACAAGAATGGGAGCGGCGGCGATTTCGGTTGAGATTGATGTTGGTTGGGGACCAGAAATTGAATTCGATAAAGAGCTGAACCGGGGAGTTGAAATATCTCTTGATGGACTGGGCTCTGCACAAGGATTGCTCAGCGTTAAAGGCCGACAGGTATTATTATTTATTCCGGATCATAGCTACCGAATTGAAGATGTGCTCACTGATGGTAGTCGGGGCAATAAGTTCCATATTGCCCACTGCTCAAAGCTGGATGAGATGAAACAAAGAAACCGTTTTGAGCGTTATCATGTTACCAATAATTTAAGTGGTGAATTTGAAATATTTGGTTATGATCGTTCTCGTCAATCTATCAATGGAATGGCAAAGTTAAACGTTTGCAAGCTCTGCCTGAATCACTTGAACTATAAAAAATCTGCCAATGGTACTGCCGCCAATAGAGATTCTATCGTTCGGTCATTTGATATTGGTGAATTTTTTGCGACTTATAGCTCTCTGTTTAAATATTTGCCCAAATCCAAACGTGAGCAGACACAAGGTTATACCAACGACTGGAAAGAGGTCTCTGTCAAAGTACGACAGGCAGCAAATTATACTTGCCGTAAGTGCCAGGTAAACCTTTCTTCTGAAAAGCAGCTGCTCCATGTGCATCATAAAAATGGCGTTAAAAGCGATAACTCTAGCAGTAATCTTGAACCGCTATGCGCAGACTGTCATCGAAAAGAAGATTTCCATGATCATATGTTTATCCCTCATAGCGACACTCAACTGATCAATCATCTCAGAAGGGAGCAAGGGCTGATAACGAATGACAACCAAAGTTGGGATTCGGTGTTTGAATACGCTGACCCTGCTGTACATGGACTTCTTTACCATGCTCGCAATAAAAATTATTTGCCACCTGAGATTGGTTATGAAATTTTTGATGAAAATGGCCAAAGTCTTGCTACCTTGGAAATGGCGTGGACAGGAACAAAATACGGGATCTGTATCGATAAGCCAATAGTGCCATCGGGTTGGGTAATTCATAACATTGAAGAAGCGCTGGGGTATTTTGGCCAAAGGTAAAGATAATCTCCCTATGAGATTTTATACCCAACTCTTGATATAAGGCATTATAAGCGTTAAATCAAAATGCAGAATTTCTGAATTGGATGCTAAAAATCAGTACTTTCAAAAATAAAAGAATATTTCTTGTGGCGACGAATCTCTGTTGAATAAGATTTGTGAGGTTTTTGATCATTTAAACAAGTATAAAATCTTTGATAACTAACGTTTAATTAGCACACAAATTATGAATCAACTGACCATTACCAGCAAAGAAGTTTTCCAGAATAACGCTCTGGATGCAAGTCAAAATACCTATATTGGCATTGACTTTGGCACATCAACAACGGTTGTCAGCCTTGCTTACATGGACTGGCAGGAGAAGCAGGTTAAAACCCAGACAATACGACTTAATCAAAAGTTAAGCGATGGTGCTATCTATAAGTCGGATAAAATCCCATCCATGATTGCCTGGCACGAGCAGCAGCTACTGATAGGCGAAGGAGCAAATCAGCTCCGACTAAAAAAGGTCAAGGATAAAAACCTATGGTATGCCTTTAAAATGGATCTTGGTAAGAAGAATGAATATCTATATTCAGCCTCAGAGCTAGTTGAAGAGGGAAGAAGAATTGTTAATGGTAAGGATGCCACTACTGTGTTCTTCAAATACCTATACAAGCAAATCAATAAATTTCTGAAAGAGAATAACTATCCCTCACATGTTCACTACTCAATCAGTATTCCGGCCTCTTTCGAACCCAATCAACGCCAAGATATGTTGGATGCACTAAAAGCAAACCATTTTGAGTTTCAAGAACAAGCATTTATTGATGAACCTAATGCTGCATTCCTGAGTTACATCAGTGACCCTGGACTGCAAAAAAATATTCATCTATCAGATGAGTTTAATGCTAACTTACTGGTGTTTGATTATGGTGCCGGGACCTGTGATATTTCAATCATGGAAATAGGAGTTGATAACCATCAGTTCCAGTCCTCCAACCTTGCCATCTCCAAGTTTGATTATATTGGTGGTAAGGAGATTGACCGGCTGATTGCTTCAGATGTCCTCCTGTCACAGCTTCTTAAAGAAAATAACCTGGATGAATTCTTTTTCTCAACCAGTGAGATCAAAAAATACATTATCCCCAAATTGGAACGATATGCAGAGTTGCTAAAAATAGATGCCTGCAAAACACTCTCCCTGGCCTGGGACAACATTGATCCAGAGCAGTATGAAAATGAATTCACCATAAGCAGACCTATTGAGTTCCGGACTCGCAAGGGAAGCTATACCATCAGTACACCATCCATGAGTTTTAGCGAATTTAAGAGCATTATGGAAGTGTTTACTGACTGGTCTGGAGATGAAACATATCGGAATAATAAAAACGAACGCTTCGTCAGCATTTTTAATCCAGTCAATACAGCGCTTGAAAAAGCCGAACTGGATTCCATTGATATCGATTATGTATTGTTCATCGGAGGCAGTTCAAAAAATCCGATTATTCAGCAAGCCGTAAAAGAGTACTTCCCTGACAGTGAATACCTGATCCCAAGAGATCTGCAAGCACACGTCTCTGCGGGTGCTGCTGTAAACTCATTACTTTATAACGGTTTCAATGAGCGTGTTATCAGCCCAATAACCAATGAACCGATTTTCCTGATCGTTAATAAGAATGATAATAGTTCTCTACTCGAATATGATAATGATGAGGATGATTTTTGGGATTTTGATTTCGAGGAAGAAGATGATACTTCCATTGTGCCCATTATCCCCGCCGGAGCAACCATTCCATCTCATACAGTAACGGTCTCCAATCTCAGGATTACAGCAAGCAACCAAGGGAAAATTGAACTCCCTATCTGTCTAACAGAAAAGTCAAATATTATTCAGACACTGGTAATTCCATCTGAGGACATAACCAGTGAAGACCAGATCACATTACAAGTCTCTATTGATGCCAACAGGACTATTCATGCCACAGTAAAAGTGAAGGATATCTCCCAAACCGTGGCAATTGAGAATACTCTGTATACACCAACATCCTCCAAGGAGCGTATAGAAAAAGCAGAGGCTGAACTGTCAAAACAGACCAGTCGTAACAAAGGAGTTGCTTCAGCAGATCAACTTTACAAACTATACCTTGTATACAAAGCAGAAGGTGAGTTATTGAAAGCCGCCGAAGTAGCGGAAGATTTGTATAAACACCATAACCGACTATCACTAAATCATATTGGTTTGCTTTACAGTGATGCTGGTGAGCGTGCCAAGGCAATACATTACTATAAGCAGCACTTGGAGAAGGAACGATCTGCAACCGTCTGGTTCAATCTGGCTTGTGAATATCAATATGAAGATACCGATCAATATGTCAGATGTTTAAAGGAATGTTTGTTCCTTGATCCTGAGTACGGACTGGCTCGCTACCAGCTGTTGAAACATCAAATTGCTACTAGCCCATCAGACCACTTAAGAATACAACTCAATGCTCTATTTAATGAATGGCAAAGTGATTATGAGGTCGGAGTTTTTCAATATCATATTTCTTGGTTAATCAGTTGTGCTCATGATACTAAGAACTACGAGTTTGCTCGTCAGGTAAAGGAGAATAACGAGTCTCAAAAATCTGATTCTGTATACAACACCAATAATCTTGTAATTGCGGGGTAAAACATACATGCCACAATGGATGATTCCTGCTGATAGGCTTGATCCTGATCAATATAATTTTGTCACGAATATAGCTAATCAGCAATCTAATCATTGGATTAAGGGATTTCCTGGTTCTGGAAAGTCTGTTTTAATGATGCATACTTTAATAAAAACCAGAAAACAAGAACCTCATGCTCGAATTCTAATTACCTACTACACGCATTCTCTTCGTAATCTTTATGAGGCGGCCCTTCGTGAAGCAGGTATGTTCACGAATCAGTTTGATTTTAAGACTTACTTTCAAACAAAGAATGGTTTTGCTAATTATGACTATATTTTTTGTGATGAGGTACAAGACTTACCGGAAGATGCTTTAGTAAATTTACGCAATAAATGCCATCGATTGTTTATTTCTGGTGATCCAAATCAATCAATATACTCTGGTACTATTGATCCAAGTCGCATTATGGCTGTATCAGGTGCTTCCGAATATTCACTTAAAATCATTCATCGATTAACAAACTCAGTTATCAATCTGGTTCATCGAATTACCCCAAAGATGAATATCTTTAATTCATTAATTGATCAAAGCAAAGATGATGTGACATCTCTGCTCGGTGAATTCCGGGATATTAATGACGAAGTTCGATATGTGGTCGAAGATGCCCTTTCAGCAGTTGATATAGGAAAGAGTATAGGTGAAAGCACAGCTATTATTTTTCCAACACATAATGACATTATCAAGTTTGTAGACGTTTATAGTCAACAGAAACATTACCCATCTTGGTGTCGTATTAATAACAGTTATGGTAAACCTAATTATGGATCAATGAATCAGCATATTAAACCATTACGGCTTCATTATGTGGGAAATAGCTATGGTAGTTTGATTGGACATAACTGTGTTATCTTAATGACCTACCATAGTGCTAAGGGTTTAGATTTTGATCACGTTTATCTTCCTTTTCTAAATAAAAATGCAAGTATTTTTAGTGAAGAAATATTTATGGTGGCTTTAACACGTACTAAGTATTCATTAACTATAACTAGCAGTGGTACTGTGCATCAATATGTAGAAAGAATAAAAGATCTTTGCAGTCCAGTGGTAAATATTTCTATGAGCAACGATCATTTTACTCCTGATCAGGAATCACTTAATCAGTCAGAAAGCAATACGTGGGATTTTGATTTTTAAGGAATTACTATGAATAACTATAAAAGCTATGCAATTATAACTAAAGATGAGTCTATTGCGTTGACCCGTTACAGTGAGGTATTGATTCCTGCAAGGAATCGTTATATTGACGGATTGTATTCCAAGTTGCATATGGCTGATTTGCTCAATGAGCACTTATCTAAGATTGGTATTAGTTACTCATCAGACTATCTTTTAGTGCGTTTTCCTGCAAATAATTTGGTTGATGGAATCATTACGTTGTCGTTATTTGAGATTGATGCTATCTATTGTCTTGATCAGCAGGCATTAGACTTTTACCAAACAACAATTCGTGGAGGTTATCATTACACGCTCATAAATTTAAGCATTGACATTAATGCAGCTTTTAAAAAATACAACAGTGGAAAGATTGCATCGATTGCGACAGATGCTTTTCATATCACACAGGAGGAGCAGGTTGAATTTGAAGTAATTTTTAACTCCCCTTTAACTCAAGCTTTATTAAAATTTAAGAGAGAGTGTAGAATCCCTCATAATGATTTTTCATTTTTAAATGATGTGGTTACGGTAGTGTTAATAACGGAACCAAATATTACAGGAAATGATACGAAGTGGGGGGAGAGAATTAGTTCCTACAAAAGTAGGGTTAATATTGCCGAATACTCAAAACTTCTAGAAATGCTAAAAAATGATGCGAATGAGACTAATGATTTCTTTTCAATTATGCAGAGAATTGAAGAGTACTTTCGTGCATCTAACTCAATAGTTGTAGCACTTGAGAATCATTTAAAATCTATTAGTGGTGATGTGGCGTCAGAGAACTTCTCTCTAATTATTTTTTGTTTTATTTATTTTAAGGCGAAATCTATATTTCGACAATTTGAAGATAATCAACCAGAAAAAATTTTACCACAACTATTAAGCTGGTTTAATGAAATCCCCTCTAAATCAGAGCGGATGCCAGAGACTAAGGCAGCATTTTTCTGCTTGATCAAGGGGCTTGGTTGGTCTGTCCTTGCAGACAGCTTTTATCAATGGAAAAAACTGCCAACTTATACGGCGCCGTCAGATTATGAATCTTTGGGTGAGAGAGCGATAGAACTTGAGCAGCAACTCACCGACAGCCAGCAAGAAGTCCAGAGTTTTAAGGCTCAACTTGATTCCAGTCAGACTCATGCTGAAGAATTGCAGCGACAACTCACTGACAGCCAATCCAAAGCCAAAGGTTATAAAGACCAGCTTGGTGCTAGTCAGGTTCAGGCCGAAGAGTTGAAACAACAACTCACTAACAGCCAGCAAGAAGTCCAGTGTTTTAAAGACCAACTTAACTCCAGTCATACGCATGCTGAAGAATTGCAACGACAACTCACTGACAGCCAATCCAAAGCCAAATGTTATAAAGACCAGCTTGGTGCTAGTCAGGTTCAGGCCGAAGAGTTGAAACAACAACTCACCAATAGTCAGCAAGAAGTCCAGTGTTTTAAAGACCAACTTAACTCCAGTCATACGCATGCTGAAGAATTGCAACGACAACTCACTGACAGCCAATCCAAAGCCAAATGTTATAAAGACCAGCTTGGTGCTAGTCAGGTTCAGGCCGAAGAGTTGAAACAACAACTCACCAATAGTCAGCAAGAAGTCCAGTGTTTTAGAGACCAACTTAACTCCAGTCATACGCATGCTGAAGAATTGCAGCGACAACTCACTGACAGCCAATCCAAAGCCAAAGGTTATAAAGACCAGCTTGGTGCTAGTCAGGTTCAGGCCGAAGAGTTGAAACAACAACTCACCAATAGTCAGCAAGAAGTCCAGTGTTTTAGAGACCAACTTAACTCCAGTCATACGCATGCTGAAGAATTGCAGCGACAACTCACTGACAGCCAATCCAAAGCCAAAGGTTATAAAGACCAGCTTGGTGCTAGTCAGGTTCAGGCCGAAGAGTTGAGACAACAACTCACTAACAGCCAGCAAGAAGTCCAGTGTTTTAAAGACCAACTTAACTCCAGCCAGACGCATGCTGAAGAATTGCAGCGACAACTCACTGACAGTCAGAAACAGTCCTATGGCTTTAAAGAGCAACTCATTGCCAGTCAGAGCGAAGTGCAAAGATTTAAGGATCAACTCGCTGCTGGTCAGGAAAAAATCCAAGTTCCTGATTGTAAACTAGTCAACAGTCAATCTAAAACAGCACGACTAGTAAATTCGCTTCAAGAAAATTCTTCTGACCCGGAACAATTAAAGTTAGAGAAAAAAAAAGCTTTACAGTTTTCCACTTCGATTACCTCAACACAGATTAATAAACTTAAAAAACTGGAACTTCTTGATCTTTGTCAGGAGTGGGGAATTTCGGCTGATAGCAAACTGAAAATTGATGTGTTAAAGAAAATTCTAATTGAAAAACTAAATGAGTCACAAGCACACAAACACATAGATAAAGCGGTTATTGATAGCGATCTTTTTGAAGTAGATTGATAGTGTAGCCATGGAATCAATCTATAAAAAAGGATTTTTATCTTCTTAGTTTTGATTTTATGGCTACTGGAGAAACAACCATACCCCTGAATCTCGACTACTTTAGAGACGGCCATTAACTGTAAACTATAGCCCGCTGTGTCTGGCTAAATATCTATCCTCCAGCCAAGTCGCCAGAGGTCTTACGCTAAATTCGATAAACCTTGCCTCATTCACTGCAGTGGGACCACTTGCAACCAAAATGGCATAGCGCTGTCAGTGCCGTCAAAAGAGATATTGAGGCGCAGGCGAGTGCTATTGATGCCCTGCTCTTCAAGGGATTGCAACAGGGATTTCTGTAATGTGTCCATTGCCTGCAATCGGCCATCGAATTCGGCGAGGGTATCTGGCATCCGGCCACGGATCAGCAGCAATGCCTTCATGGCTGGATTATCACGCATTTGGATAATAAACGGTGTCAGATCAGCACTGACGATAGGATTAGTCAGAGGAATCATAAAACTGGTTATCTGCCGCTCCTTGTCTTTATGCTCGTGATCGAACGGGGTAAAGACGTCCACCAACGTATAGATGCGTCCGTTGCCGCGCCTGATGGCATACACGGCGTAATAGTCGTTCTGCTTTTTGCCAATATAATAGCTCTGTTCTTTATCCTGGCCGTAGAGCGTGGGAATGGCAAAAATATCGTTGGCCCAAAAGTTGCTGGCGCCACAGGAAAAACTGCGGCACTCAAACAACGCCTCTACCCCTTGCTCGCGCAGCAGGTTGACGTAAAACTCAAACCCCTGGGCGCTGGTGTGCCCTGGGGGCAGCAGGTATACGGTGCGCATCAGACGGCCATCAAGCCACTGGGCTCCGTCTGAGGTAACCACACCATGTATCCGCTTCATGCGATCGGTAATAACTGGATGGTTCTGTCGCTCCTCATTCACTGATTGGACGACGGTGGCATTAGGGTAAGCGGGTAGCTCAGCAGCGTAACAAAAGGTGAAGAGGCTGGACAACACAATTGCAGCACTGATTAACAAGACAGTAGTCGTTCGATTAAATGCTCTGGCAGACAGAGCCGGGAACAGTTCCTGATGTTTTACCGTTATTCTGTTCATGAAATAACCCAAGGTTTTCTCACAACAACTCTACCATAATCTACCGCCCAGGACAGAGCTAACCTTGCTGGCAACAATATCTACCTGGTCATCCATATGAAGATGATGATTGCCGCTCATTGGGTGCAGATGGATATGACCTAACCACTGACGATATTGCTCAATGGCGTTGCTCATAAGGTCGTTGTCGACATAAAGCAAATGCACCGGACAGCCAATCTGCTGAACAAAAGCCATGGATTGCTCACGGGTAAAGCGTACCGGTGAGCCAAGCTTTAAGCGTGGATCAGAGGTCCACACCCACTCCTCCCCCACCTGCTTCAGACCGCGCTCAACCAACAGTTCGGCCGATGCCCTGGAAACCCGGAACTGCCCCATGGTTCGAGCAAATATTGCCTGCTGCTTTGAGCGATAGCGAGTGACGGGCAGCTGATCCGTGGGCGCTCTGCGTTGATTGATGTAGCCAAGTAGTTCTTGCGGTGAATCCTGTGGATCTCTTGGCCGGGGAAACAGTCCATCAATGGCCACCAGGGCCGTTATCCGATCTTTCACAATAGAGCTGGCAGCCATAGCGCACACTATGCCCCCCAGGGAATGACCGAGCAAACCAAAGCGCGTCAGCTCCAGTGCTTCAGCAATATAAAACAAGTCTTCCACATAGTGCCAGACATCGTAACTGAACCCAGCTGGTCGATGGTCAGACCAACCGTGGCCGGCCAAGTCCACGGCAATTAGCCGTATGCCGTCAAGCTTGCTGGCCATGGGAGTAAAACTGGCGGCATTATCCAGCCAACCGTGTAAGGCGATGACGGGATTACCGTCAGGTTCGCCCCACTCCAGGGCGGCAAAGGTCAGGTATGGCGTTTGAATGCTCAACTCCCTTGGCTGCATCCAGGGCTCCTTGTAACGCAAAACGACAGGCAAGTGAAAATTGTTTTGGATCGTACACCTAAACAATCACGGAAAGAAAAAGTTTTGTCCACAATTCCACAATGGCGACGTCAGCGGATTTGGCAATAAGATATATAAAAAAATATGATTGGATAATATGTTTTTATTAATTAAGCAACTATTCATGCCGTTTGCAAAGTGCGCAAACGAAAAAGGCTCGCAGCTTCGGGGGAGAAACTACGAGCCAAAATCATCAGCAGTAAACTAATTCAGGCAGCAACCAACTACGGCGTAATAGCAACTTTTATTACGCCATCACGCTGATGACCGAACAGCTCATAGGCAGCAACTATGTCATCAAGCTTGAAGCGGTGAGTAATCAGCTCTTGCATGTCAACGCGCCCGGCAGCAACAGCGCTCATCAGCCGGCGCATACGGTCCTTATCGCCCGGGCAAAGCGAGGTAAGAATGGTATTATCGCCCAGGCCAGCATGGAAGGCGTTCAATGGAATCACCAGATCCTTCGAATAAACCCCAATGCTTGATACCGTGCCACCGGGGCGGATCGACTGCAGACAGCTCTCAAAGGTCTGCTGAGTACCAAGAGCTTCAATGGCGCAATCGACCCCACGACCCTCGGTAATGCGCATGATTTCCTTGACCGGATCTTCTTTGGTGTAGTCAATGGTGTAGTCAGCGCCCATCCTTTTGGACATTTCCAGGCGATCCTTGATGCCATCAACGGTAATAATCAGCGAGGCTCCCGACAGTCGGGCACCAGCTGTAGCACTGAGGCCAATGGGTCCCTGGGCGAAAATAGCCACCATATCACCGATGCGGACTTTTGCTTTTTCAGGAGCAACAAAGCCAGTGGACATAACGTCCGGACACATCAATACCTGCTCATCAGTCAAGCCATCAGGAATAGGTGTCAGGTTGACCTGGGCATCAGGCACCAACAGATATTCAGCCTGGCAGCCGTCAATGGTGTTACCAAAGCGCCAGCCGCCCATAGCCTTATAACCGGACGCGTCGTACCGACCATCCTGACTGCTCTGGCCACACAAACAGGCAGCGGAATGACCACATGGTGTAATCGCGCCAACAACAACCCGCTGACCTTCATGGAAACCCTGAATACCAGCACCCAGCTTTTCAATCACACCTACCGGTTCATGACCGAGGGTCAGCCCTTTGGCAACGGGATATTCGCCTTTGAGGATATGAATATCCGTACCACAAATAGTTGTGGTGGTAATGCGAATAAGGGCATCGTTATAACCGACGTCGGGAATAGGCTTATCTTCCAGCTCGATACGGCCAGGCTCAACAAAAACAAGCGCTTTCATCATGCTCATATAGCACCTCCGACTCTTCAGGAGTTGTATTGGAGTTTTTTTACCAGACAACTTTCGCACAAGGGGGAAAGTACGCGGCAAAATTACGCACAGCAAAATTACTTACCCCATCCATGGCTGTCTATTTCCAATAGTACGCATGACCTCGTGAAACCCCTTGCTACAGCTGGCCAGTGCTGCTCACCAATGCGTCATTTCAGTCAGAAAAAATGATTTGAGTCAATACGTTGTGTATTAACGTTTTGACCTCTGATGTGGCTATTTCATCATGGGAAGCGCCGTCAAGGCTAGGCAGACAAGCAAAGTGGAGAACCCGTCAGAGAGTTCCCATCAAGAAAGTTGCTTTACTGGGCAATAACAGGCTGCAGTATGGGTATTTACGCAGTGTCGTCAAAAAGGGTTTTCAAGCGACGCCCTCTTTTGCTTTAGGCGTGAACATGGGTGGCAACAGTGGCATCGACATGGCCTGATGCACCAACGTCATCAGATCGATTTCGCACAACCGGTGCAGTACCGTCAGGCTGTCAACAACGTAATACAACGGTTGCAGAATATCGATGCGATAAGGCGTGCGTAGCGCCAGCAATGGATCAAACGGTGTGCGTACAGGAATATCGCTGGCCAGGGCATAGGCTGATTCACCATAACTGGACAGAATCCCGCCGCCATAAATACGCAGTCCCGCTCCACTGTTAAGCAAACCAAACTCCACCGTCATCCAGTACAACCTGGCCAGATAGATGCGCTCCTCTTTGCTGGCGGCCAGGCCAAGCTTGCCATAAGTCGCGGTGAAATCGGCAAAATCCTGATTGGTTAATAAAGGGCAATGGCCGAATATTTCATGGAAGATATCTGGCTCCTGCAAATAATCCAGCTCAGAACGAATCCTGATAAACGTTGCCACCGGAAACTGCTTGTTGGCTAACAGGCTAAAGAAGCGGTCAAATGAGATCAGCGCTGGTACCCGAGCCACGCTCCAGCCGGTACAAGCCATTAATACCCGGCTGATGTCTTCTAGCTGAGGAATGCTCCCGGACGGCATGGCCAGTTGCTCAATGCCGTTCAAGTACTCATCGCAGGCGCGGCCCTGGAGCAACTCAATCTGTCGTTGGTAAAGAATACGCCAAGTGTCGTGTTCTTCTTCGGTATAATGAATAAAGCCCGAATCATCCGGCGTTCTGGCCTGATATTTGGATGACTTCATAAATACCTCTGCAACGCAGTCTGATTGTACACATGCAACCGGCGACAAGACCGCCAACCAGCTACAATACTCCCCTTCTCATCTGGTCTCGCTCCATACTCTCGAACAGTGCCTTAAAATTACCTTCGCCAAAACCTTCGTCGCCTTTACGCTGGATAATCTCGAAAAAAATTGGTCCAATGGCGGTTTCTGTAAAAATCTGCAATAAAAGACCACCGTCTTCTGTTGGCGCACCATCCATTAAAATGGAACTGGCTTTTAACTGCTCAACATCTTCCTGGTGCCAGGGCAACCGTTCAGTCAGCATCTCGTAGTAGGTATCTGGTGGTGGTGACAGAAAACTGGTGCCGTTAGCGCGCATGGACGGCACGGATTGGTAGATGTTATTGGCATACAGGGCAATATGCTGGATACCCTCACCGTTGTACTGTTGCAGGTACTCCGCAATCTGGCTTTTATCATCGGAAGATTCGTTGATGGGTATTCTGATTTTACCGCAGGGGCTCGTCATGGCGCGGGATTTCAGGCCGGTCAGTTTGCCCTCAATATCGAAATAGCGGATTTCACGAAAGTTAAAAATATCCTCGTAAAAAGACGCCCATTTGTTCATATTGCCCCGGTAAACATTATGGGTCAGGTGATCAATATAACTAAGGCCTACTCCCTCGGGCTGTTGGTTGACCCCCTCGATGGGGACAAAATCCACATCATAAATTGAGCCTTTATCATCGTAACGGTCCACCAGGTAAATCAGGCTGCCACCAATGCCGACGATGGAGGGAATATTCAACTCCATGGGACCGGTTTGGGTTGGGCCCGGTTGACAGCCCAGCTCCAGGGCACGCTGGTAGGCATAGCCAGCGTCTTCCACCCGAATGGCAAAAGCGCAGGCGCAGGGGCCGTGCTCCCGGGCAAACTGCTGGGCAAATGAGTCCGGCTCGCCATTGACAAGAAAATTGATCCCCCCCTGGCGGTACAAAGTCACCTCTTTGGAACGGTGGCGGCCGATCGGCGCCAGGCCAAACTGTTTAAACAGGCTATCGAGCGCCACCGCGTCTTGCGCTGCGTATTCGACAAACTCGAACCCATCGGTTCCCATCGGGTTGCTGCTGGTGATTTTGGAGATCTTATTGGTTGTCATGCTCTGCCCTCTTTCACGGTCGAGTTGAGGAAAAAGTATACGATCGACCCAAGGCAAATTCCTTGCGATGTGATGCCTGCTTTGACCCGATGATGCAAAAGTTTTGCATTGCGGCGTTGGCGCAGTCGCAAAAGCAGAGGTACACTTGCGTGGTGACTGGCTGGCGACTGCCCAATAAAAACAACCATCGTGTCGCGGTGGCGTGAGATTAAGGCAATCAATTGATGAACAGCAGCTTGCTCGATACTTACGACTTGCGGCTACTGTCGGCGCTTCAGCAGGATGATGCCCGATCGTTGCAGAGCCTGGCCGAACTGGTGAGCCTGTCCCCGTCACAGTGCTCCCGGCGTATCTGTCGGTTAAAAGCCAGAGGATTTATCCGTAAACAAGTGACCCTACTCAATCCTCGCGCCATCGGCGTGGACGTTGAGGCCTACATTACAGTCTGCCTGGATCAGCACACTTCGGATTCCGCCACCAACTTCAAAGAAGCGGTTCTTGCCATGGCAGCGATAATGGAGTGTTACGCCATCACCGGCAGCAACGGTGACTATCTGCTCAAAGTGGTGGCCCGCAACCAGGAAGCACTCTCTTTGTTTCTGCTGGAAGAGCTGATGAAAATCCCGGGCGTCAGCCAGATAAAAACCGCCGTTGCTCTGTCCACCATTAAATCCACCACGGCGCTCCCGCTTGGTTTGCTGTAAATAAAACGGTTCCGCCGGGCACTCTATCTATTCGTTGAGCACTTGAGAAAAGCAGGAAAAGCGTATTTATACAAACGCGCAAGGCCACCTTGCGGTGGCCTTTTATGGATTTTATACGACGATTTATTAGTAACTATTCATTGCCCAGCATAATCTTGACCTTGCCACGCGCTCTCAGGCTGGCCAGGAACTCTTCGAAAGCCACGCGGCCATCGCTATTGGCAATAAATTGCCCCAGAGTTTTCAGCTCTTCCGGCGTCGTGGTACTGTCTCCGGGATGGACAGCGCTCAGGGCAACCACGGCGTAATCACCGCCAGACAGGGCAACGGAATCGTAAGCAATCCCCTTAGTCGGATCAGGCATTTTGAAGGCGGCACGCAACAGCGGCAGCGGCACATCGGCCATATTGCGCTGGGTTTTAGCACTCTCAACCACTTCCAGATTTTGCTCCCTGGCCAAATCAGTCAGCGTAGTTCCGGCTTGCAGCGCAGCAATCATCTGAGCTGCACGACTGGCCAGCTGCTCTTCCACAGCGCGGTCTTGCAAAACAGTGACAATGGCATCACGCACCTGCTCCAAAGGAATCGGTTGTGGTTTTTTGTGCTCCCGAACTCTGACCACAACGGCCTGTTCGGGCGTAATCTCGATCAGGTCACTGTTGGCACCCAGACTCAGCACATCTTCACTGAACGCCGCTGCGACAACGCGCGGGTCGGCGGCAATCCCTGCGGCCGCACCGTTGCGGTCAAACGGCTCGCTGGTCATGATGGGCAGACCAAGTTGTTCAGCCGGCTGCGCCAGGTCGGCCGCTTCAAAGCTGATATCCGCCAACTCCCTGGATTGTGTCAGGAATAGCGAATCAACCTCATTCTGCTTCAAAGCCGTTTCGATGGACTGGCGCATCTGCGCCAATGAAGGCACCTCGGTTTCGCCACGACCCGTCACTTGTAAAATCTGCCAGCCGAAGTCGGTTTTAATAGGTTCAGACACTTCACCTACGGCCAGGTCAGCCACGGCAGCATCGAACGCGTCACCAAAAAATCCTGACTGAACTGCACCCAAGTCGCCGCCTTTGGCAGCCGATGTCGGATCATCGGAATAAGTCTTGGCCAGTTCAGCAAAATCAGCACCTGCCTGCAGCTTGGCCAATACTTCATCAGCCCGCGCTTGTGCCTGTTCAACAGTGCGCTGATCACCGGTCTGGATCAGAATTACCGACACATGGGCATCATTGTTTGACTGTTGCTGCAATTGCTCCACGCGGTAACGATACTCGGCCTCAATGTCTTCGTCGCTGACGTCAATGGCGTTGGCAATCGCGTTCCTGTTCAGTTGCACATAGTCCACTACCACCTGCTCCGGAGTCATGAACTCACTGGCATTGGCGTCGTAGTAGGCTTTGATCTCTTCCTCAGAAACAGTAACGTTGTCGCGTATTGCCGCCGCTGACAACACGATCCATGACAGATCACGGGTCTGGCCTTCGAGGGCACGCAACTGCCTGAGTTCTTCAATGGTGACAAACTCCGTGCCAGCAACACCGGCCTGTAGCTGCTGTAACAGCGTCTCCTCGCGGATAGCCTCTTTAAACTGCAGCGGCGTCATGCCAAAGCTACGCACCATCAGCTGGAATCGTTCGGGATCAAACTGGCCATTTTGCTGAAATTGCTCCATACCAACAATAAGTTGATCCACCTGCGGGGTGCCCACGCCCATTTTATAATCTTCGGCGTTTTGCAACAGCAACTGACGATCAATCATCGCCTCCAGCACGGAGCTTTGCAGTAACTGCTCATTCAGCGCAGCTGGATCAAACTGGGCACCCATCTGCTGGATCAAGGCCCGTCGTTGCTGGTCAACCGCTTGCGCCAGCTCAACTTGCGAAATTTCCTGTCCATTGACCGTAGCAACTTCCGGATTGTTAGGGTTGGGCACCAGCGTTTCCAGCCCCGTAATGGCCATCATAAAAGCGATAATGCCGACGACAATAAATGTCACCCAACTTTTCGCTTTGTCCCTCATCGATTGCAGCATAGTAACCTCAGGTACCAGGGCTCAGCACTGTACACCCTTTGTAGTGTAACCCCTATTCTTGACTCGTATGGAAAAGACCGGGTCGAAAAAAAAGCGCATCAGCGGATGCGCTTTGTGATGGACTGACTGACAGGCTCTCCCGAATAACTCATGTGGAATCTGGCCATGTCCACCTGCTGAAACAGAACCGGTTTACGGTTAACAAAAACCGCCCCGGATCAAAATCAGTTCACTGCATCCTTGAGAGCTTTGCCAGCCTTGAAGCCAGGAATTCTCGCCGCAGCAATTTCAATTGGCTCGCCAGTCTGTGGGTTACGCCCAGTGCGAGCAGCACGCTCTTTCACAGAAAAGGTACCAAAACCTACCAGAACCACTTGCTCGCCATCTTTCAGTGCACCAGTGACAGAGCTAATCACGGCATCCAGGGCTCGACCAGCAGCAGCTTTGGAAATATCCGCAGATTCAGCGATAGCATCAATAAGCTCGGACTTGTTCACTCTATTCCCCTTCTAAGTAGGATGCGTTTCAAACATTAACTGAGGATAGACACAGAAAGCATTGTGGCAACTGACTCGTTTGCCGGTCTTCTGTTATCTATCCGATCCAGTGCGACGGTAATGCTGCGGTATTTTCGTGCGAAAAACAAGCATCACACCAGCACCTTCGTACCTAACAGTCCGCCAACCCGTCTGACGTTGGTCACTCACCGTGGTCAGAACCTACCGTACCGACAGGAAGTCTGTTCGTACCAATCGCGCAAGGCAAATGATAAGACCGGGCAGTATGAATTCTGACAATCTGCCGTCAAGCAAATTGTACAATGATAATCGTGAACCACGTCCTTGCAGTCGTCATCCGCAAGAACGTTCAAATCGGGAAGGCAGCACGTTAACTGTATTTCCTGTCTGGAGGGTCAAAGCAGATCATCGTGACAGACGCCGCTGTTCGATTACTCCAGAATAGATAATGACTCTTTTCATGTGAGGCCAAAGTCGTTTATCGACTCCGGCTCTAGCTCAGACTGTACCCCTGACCCGAAGTAACGCCATTTTATACCAATCGTCCAACTGTGCTGTCAACAACAGAATCGACCGGCAGAGCCCGTCATTACTGAACAACTGCCCAATAAAGTTAATTATCAGACAGTTGTCTACTTAATGGATCAGTGCGTATTGACGCGTTCATCGCCGCCGACAGTCGGCTGTTGTTCCGGCTCGACCACGCCAGGGCTTTTTTCCGGCAGCGCTTCTGGCATATACGACAGCGCCATTTGCAGCACCTCATCAATCCACTGCACCGGCACAATCTCCAGGTCAGCCTTGATGTTGTCAGGGATCTCTTTCAGGTCACGGCGGTTCTCTTCAGGAATCAGCACCTTCTTGATGCCACCGCGATGGGCGGCCAGCAGCTTCTCCTTCAGGCCGCCGATGGCCAACACTTGCCCCCGGAGGGTAATCTCGCCGGTCATGGCCACATCGGCACGCACCGGAATACCGGTCAGCACCGACACCAGCGCCGTGCACATACCAATGCCGGCACTCGGCCCGTCTTTTGGTGTGGCCCCTTCAGGAACGTGGATATGCAGATCGTTTTTCTGGTGGAAGTCCGGGTCAATGCCCAGTGCCGCCGCCCGCGAGCGCACCACGGTCAGTGCTGCCTGGATTGACTCCTGCATTACATCACCCAAAGAGCCAGTTTTGATAATCTGCCCTTTGCCCGGTACGGCCACCGATTCGATGGTTAACAGTTCGCCACCCACAGAAGTCCAGGCAAGCCCGGTCACCTGACCGATCTGGTCCTTGTCCTCTGCCCGACCATAGGTGAACTTACGTACACCCAGAAAATCTTCCAGACACTCGATGGTCAAGGCATCCTTGCGTCCTTCTTCGGCCAGCGCCTCTTGCTTTACTGCACGACGACAGACTTTGGCAATCTCCCGCTCCAGTCCGCGCACACCGGCCTCGCGGGTGTAGTAGCGAATGATGTCCATAACGGCGGCATCATCAAACGACAGTTCACCTTCCCTGAGGCCGCTGCGCTTGATCTGTTTGGGAATCAGGTAGCGTTTGGCAATATTGAGTTTTTCATCTTCGGTGTAACCCGGAATACGGATGACTTCCATACGATCGAGTAGCGGACCGGGAATGTCCATGGAGTTGGAGGTGCAGACAAACATCACGTCCGACAGGTCATAGTCCACTTCCAGGTAGTGATCGTTGAACGAGTTGTTCTGCTCCGGGTCGAGAACCTCCAGCAATGCCGAGGCCGGATCGCCGCGCATATCGGCACCCATCTTGTCGATCTCATCAAGCAGAATCAGTGGGTTTTTCACCTCAACCTTGGCCATTTTCTGGATCAGCTTACCGGGCATGGAGCCAATATAAGTACGACGATGGCCTCTTATCTCAGCCTCATCGCGCACGCCACCGAGCGCCATACGCACAAACTTGCGGTTAGTGGCTCTGGCCAGTGACTCACCCAGCGAGGTCTTACCTACCCCTGGCGGTCCCACCAGACAAAGCACTGGCCCTTTGAGTTTGCGTACCCGTTTTTGCACTGCCAGATACTCAAGGATGCGCTCTTTCACCTCTTCCAGACCGTAGTGATCTTCTTCCAGAATATCCTGGGCGCGTTTCATATCGTGGCGCACCTTACTGCGCTTTTTCCACGGCACAGCCAACATCCAGTCGATATAACCACGCACCACGGTGGCCTCAGCCGACATGGGCGACATCATCTTCAGCTTGGCCAGTTCTGCCAGCGTTTTGTCCCGTGCCTCAGTGGTCATCCCGGCCTGCTCGATGCGCGCCTTGAGGTCTTCCAGTTCGTTGGGCACATCGTCCATATCACCCAGCTCTTTCTGGATGGCTTTCATCTGTTCGTTGAGGTAGTACTCCCGCTGGCTGCGCTCCATTTGCTTTTTAACGCGGCCACGAATTTTCTTCTCAACCTGCAGAAAATCCATCTCGCCCTGCATGATGCCGATCAGGTATTCCAGCCGCTCGCCCAGATCTTCGATATCCAGCATCCTTTGCTTGTCTTCGATCTTCATGGGCATGTGAGCACTGATGGTATCCACCAATCTGGCCGGGTCCTTGATTCCGGACAGCGAGCTAAGCACCTCGTTAGGCACCTTTTTGCTCAGTTGCACATACTGTTCAAACTGCGACATAACAGAACGAACCAGCAGTTCGCTCTCACGGTCACTAAGCTGTTCCGTGAACTGTTCCGACACCTGAGCCTTGACCAACCCATCCTCGTCAAAAATGGCGTCGATCCGGACCCGGGTCTCCCCTTCCACCAGCACCTTGACGGTGCCGTCAGGCAACTTCAACAGTTGTAAAATACTGGCTACCGTACCCACCGGGAACAGGTCATCTATTTGCGGGTCGTCGGTCTGGGCATTTTTCTGTGCCACAAGTAGAATTTGCTTGTCGCCTGACATGGCAAAATCAAGTGCTTGAATGGATTTTTCCCGACCGACAAAAAGCGGGATCACCATATGTGGATAAACCACAACATCACGCAGGGGCAACAAGGGAAGCTCAAAGCGTTCTGATGGGTACAGGGTATCGTTATTATCCATAGCTCAGCCCCTTTATGTTCACGACCAGTAAGGTGGCGCTGCCCCGACCTTACTGTAAAAAATTAATTACAATGCCTGTAGCGATAGAAAAGCATTTTGCCTGGCGTGTTCGGGCATACTCACGCTAACCTTCTCACCGCATAATAAGAAAGCACACGTACCTGCCTACGCAGTTAGCGTTTAATTGCCCGAAAAACAGTGCAAAAAATATCCGCCGAACCCGTCACGATATCTAAGATGGGGGTTTTCCTGACAAATTACAATAGCCACTTATTTATTCATCATCGCCCGCACCAAACACCGGAGAACGGCTGTGAGAAAAAAGCGTGCTCACCGCAGCGTCTTGCAAAAGGTAGCTGTTTGGGTATTATACGCGCGTCCGTCAGCGTGCTTTCTGCAGGACTCTGCCAGGATAAACCTGACAAAAAGAAAACACAGATACAGATAGATAAAGAAAATAAATAGATAAATTGATGAACAAATAGCCGGAGCGTAGCGCAGCCTGGTAGCGCACCACAATGGGGTTGTGGGGGTCGGAGGTTCAAATCCTCTCGCTCCGACCAGTTATTTTTTTTATCCAGTTTCTTTTCTCGCACATTGGTCGGCTAATTCCTGCCCACTCTTCGTTCCTGGCATTTACTACACGACATAATCTTCTGACAATAGACGTCAACTTACTCATGTTCTGGCGTTACTGCCTCGTTACCAGCCTCAATATTATTTGTATCAGTGCGTTTTGTATCAGTGCGTTTTGTATCAGTGCTTGGGGCATCAGGGTAACGATTGTCGATGGCTTGTTGAATAGCTTCTTGCATTTTGGCGCGAGGCACGGGGGGAGCCACCTTGGATCGGGAGTGAAACTCCTGGTTCAATGCCCTGGCATCCTTGCGTGGAACCAGCATAAAATCCACCCGACGATTAAGTGGGGAATCCGGGTTCAGCCCTGGAATTGGCTGGTTGGCACCCATGGCAATCAGCAATAAAATCTGATCCGCCGGGACGCCGGTAAAAATAAGCACCTCCCGCACCGCCTCTGCCCGGGCACCAGAAAGCGCCCAGTTGACCCGCTCTGGCTCAATGGTGTCTTGCAAATCTGAGCCAACTACGCCATCGGAGTGGCCGGTGATGATCAGTTTAAACGGCAGCTTGGCCAGGATTGGTGCCAGGGCAATCAGCAGGTCTTCATAAAAAGGCGTCAGCAAACTGCTGCCGGCTGGGAACATTGGTCCTTCTTTTTTTTGTACCAGAGTCATCAGGATCATCCGGGGCCAGACTCGCAGCTGAATATTTTTCGCCGCCTCAGCCTGCTCCCTGGGCAATTTGGATAACCCCAGCAACACGGCAGCAATACCATCGGCCATCGGGGAGTTCTGGCCGCTAATATCCATACCGCTCATACCTGAGGGTCGCGGTTTTATATGCACTGGCAAGCCGCGCAAAATAGAGGTGTCTCCTTGCATCTCCACCGGCGTATTACTGCTGGTCCGGTTAAATACACCGGGGGTGGAAAAGTAAGTGGCGATGGCTGCCTTTTGCACCGGTGTTGTCGCTGCCATCAGCCAAAGCACCAGAAACAGTGCCATCATGGCCATGGTAAAATCGGCAAACGCCACCTTCCAACTGCCGCCGTGATGCTCTTCGTGAGCGCCGCGCCCCTTGCGTATGATAATGATATTTTCGCTATTTGCCGGCTTGGCCATCACGAAGAAGCCTTCAGCGATTGCAGCAGCGACTCCATCTCTGGAAAGGTGGGGCGTAACTCTTTGAACAGCAGACGTCGGCCAGAATCCACCGCAATGATAGGCAACTGTCCGGAATGGCTGGCCATTAGCGTCATCTTGATGCACTCAAAAGCCAGCAGTTCAGTCTGTTCGGTATTTTCCATGGCCGCGGCCAAAGGACCAAACAGCCCGTAACACAACAGTATGCCCAAAAAAGTGCCCACCAGGGCAGCCGCCACTTTCATGCCAATCAACTCCACCGGGCCGTCCATTGCACCCATGGTCACTACGATTCCCATCACGGCGGCAACAATCCCGAAGCCGGGGCAGGCATCAGCAATGCTCTGCAATGCCTTGGCCGGGCGTTTCAAGTCATTTTCCAGAGTCTCAATCTCGTTATCCATCAACCCCTCAAAAGCATGGCCGGGCATATTGCCCATGCCAGTGATACGCAGATTATCAGTGATAAAATTGATTACTCGCGGGTGCGCGGTGATGCGCGGATAACTTTGGAACAGTTCACTGCTCTCTGGCGCTTCAATATCATCTTCAATGGCATTGGCACCTTTTCTGTGGCGAATATCGATCAAACGAAACAGCAGAGCCAACAGGTCTATAAAAAAGTTTTTATCAAACTCTTTATTCTTGAACAGAACGTATTTCAGGTGGGTCACGGTCATCCGTTGCACTGAAGCCGGGTTAGAGATGACAAACGCGCCCACGGCAGCGCCGAGAATAATAATGATTTCCGGCGGCTGCCACAGGGATAACAGCCGGCCCCCAGCCATAACAAAACCGCCAAAGACGCAGGTGATCAAAATCGCGAAGCCTGCCATTCGCAACATCATTACTGGATCACCATATTGGTAATAAAGACATCCTCAAGCCCCTTGATCTGCGGAAAATCAGGCATTTTCCGCAAGGTATCCAGAATTTGCCGACGCAGCGGCTCACGTTTTTCCGGGTCCAGCACATCCTTGAAGCTCCATGTGGGCAACAACTCCAGCATGGTGTTCAGAATCAGCGGACGGTTATCTTCCATAGCCTTGAATGCTTTTTCATTGCGCGTCATCAGCGAGACGGACAGCTGCAAATAATGAAGATCGTAGGTTTCGTCATTGACCAGGTTGACCACCATATCCTTGAACGCCAGGTAGTGTCTGGGCGTAATCGCTGCGGTCACGGCAGCCTTGGCATGGTCCTCATGGTCTTCGCGAATAACAAACCAGTAAACGGCCCCACCGCCGCCAGCCAGCACCGCGGCAACGATCAAGGCAATGACGGCTATACTGATCGTCCCGCGCTGTCCGTGGGGAGACGACAAACACTTGGGGACATTGCTGACATGGACATTGCTGACAGAGCCAGCCGGATCGGCACTAATGTTCATTGATTCCTGGTCAGTGTCAGATAAGCAGGTCCACCAGCGCAGTGGCCGGCATTGGCAAGACCCGCGCAGGCATCGTTAATTGCTCTGCACCGGGCTGGGATGATTCTGTGCCGACCATAGTCGGTTGCTGGTATTCACCACTGTCTGTCTGTGACTGGTTATGGCTAGTAAGCGACAACGCTATTTTAATGCCTGGTTCTGCCCCACTCCCGTGACCTGCCTCTCTTACTGTTGCTTCTGTGGCTGTCACCGGCAAGAGAGTGCTGGCGACCAGGTGATGTAAAGCAGGTGAACAGTTATCCAGTGCCGCGACGGTCAGCTCATGGGCGTGCAAACGCACAGTTACCTCACTGGCGCTGGCACGAGTCATCTCCACCTGCACAGTACCGAGGTGCGGTAAATGGGCAACCGCCCGGGCATGGTGCTGGCCACCAGCAATCATCACATCCTGTAGCGATAGCGCTGAGGCAGGGACAACCGGCAGCGATGGCGACGACAGCACACCGGGACGCAAATCAGTCACCAACGGTCTGTCGGCGGAGGCAGTTACTGCGGCCACTGTCGATGGTTCACTGGGCTGTACGCTGGGAAACGTCTGCTGCTCTGGCAACTCAACGGGCATGCTTGGCGCAGTACGTGCTGCTGGAGCAGTCTTAGGTACAGCAGACTTTATACCGGAACTTAATGGCTCCGTTGATCTTTGCTCGGTACTGGTCTGGACTGCATCGTGGTCAATAGCGGTAAACTCCGTTACCACCGTGCCCGGCTGCCATTGCTCAAAGGTGGTAGGCGACAGATTCACCTTGGGCAGTTCAACGTCAATGGGATGCGGACTCACCAGTTCTTCGCCAGACAAGTAAACTGCCAAAGATGTTTGCTCACCATCGTCGTACGACTCTGGTAATTGATCTGATGTTACCTGCCCAGCCACAGCAGCCATTGCCTCGGCAGCTGCATCATTTAACTGTTGCACAATCAGCTGAAAGTCAGTCAGGGGCATCTCAGCAACCACCGACCAATCAGCATCCTCTGCCCCACTGATTTGCCCTGGCAATGCATACACATCGGTAACCGCACTGGTGGCGTCGATATTCATAGGAGAAAGTTCTCGTTTGCCTCGATCGTTGACATCAATCGTGAGACGGACGGGCAGCCAGCTCATCCCAGGCACCTTTGACTGTATTGATCATAGACCAGGCTTTATCAAGATGGGCAATATTGTGATCGACATTGCGCTCGGCGATCACTGCCATTAAACATGCAAGACATGCGTCGTAAAGCTCAATCAGGTGAGCAGGCAGAGTATTTTCCGGGCGATCGTCGACCAACCCAATGGCGTGCTTGCGCAGCACAGTCAGCACAGACAGCGCATGATCGATCTGCTCACCTCTGGCGGCATAATCGCCCCGGCGTATGTGGCTGTGACAACGCGCCAGATCATCCAGCAATAGCTGATAGAGCGCAGCAACTTGCTGTACGACACTAGTCATATTACCAATATGTCCGTACTGGCGCCGGTTATAGGCCTTTGCTGCTGACTTCACCATAGCCTATCTATCCAATGTCGTTTATCTGGCCAGTCAAATATTCTGCACATAAGACCAGTTCCGGTTCATACGCTGCATGGACTGCTCCATATTCAGAAACTGCTGATTAGTGCGGTTGTGAACCGTCAAGCGCCGCGACTTCAAGGCATGTTGCTCCGAAGCCAGTTGCTGCATACCTCGGGATAGATAACTGACCCGCGAAAGCAGCGGACCGTTGCCTGACATCAGCGCTTCCATCTTGCCGGCCACCGCCAGAACGGGCTTTTCATGGTCGGAAAGAAACTGCAAGACCGGATAGGGCATGGTAACCAACTGATGGCGAAACCAGGTTTCGTCCAGCGACCACAAGCCGTCGCGCCGGGTACTGATGCCAAGGTCAAGCATACTGTTGATCTGTTCTGAGCTGTCGGGCACGGTATTTTTCGGCGTGGCATTAACCAGCTTGCGCAACTGACCGCCAATACTGCGCAACGTCGCCGGCGTATCGGCATTCATCTGACGCCCCTTGTCGTCCCGTGGATCACTGGTTTGCAGCAGGCTATTGCAATTACTGACAAAACCGGCCATGGCACTGACCAGTCCCTCTACATCCTGGCTGACATCCACATAAAGCCGACGATCCGGGTCGGCTTGCTTCAGGGTTACGGACAATCCATGAATTACCTGCTGATTAACATTGCCGGGCAAGTACAGCTCCACGCCGTTAAGACTGACCAGCGCATCCGATGGAGCCACCTGCTCGGTCATCATAGCGGCCAGTCGGGCACCGGAGCCGGTACCATTCAGGAGCATGCGCAAATCAGCGCCCTTTTCAGCGCCCGTCAACAGCAGCTGTTGCCCCTCTTTGCTGTTAATCACCGTGGCGCGGATTTTGCCTTGAGTATTCAACTGAATGGAGCGGGCAATGGTGGGCAATGTGCCATGGGCAAAGAGATTAACCTTCCAGCGACCACCGTTGAGAGCCAGATCGAGCGTGCCGGACTCTCCGAAAGTAGCGCCTTTTTCCATGGGCGGGCTGACCATAACCTGCGGCTGAGCCAGCTGGTGTACCGTCAACTGGTAACTGCCGGGATCCGGACGACCACTGACTTTTACGCCAAGATGGTCGTTGTCGCTGGAAACCGCAACCCAACGCCCCAGGCCGTGTCCATTGCCATTGCCGTTTCCATTACCATTGCCGTTGCCATTAACCCGGGCTTCCTGAACCAGCGAACGTGCCGAGCGTTGCAACTCGTTAACCACCTGGTAAACCGAGACCATCAATTCCTGCTCCCGAACCAGCTGCTGCTCACGTCGTTCCAGGGCTTTCTCTGAGGGGACCATCTCAGCGCTTACCACCGCGTCCACCACTGCAGTGCGATCAAAGCCCGCTTGCTGAGTCATGGCTGACAGGGTGGGTATTGTGTTCATTCACCAACCATTATCGGTACACGACAGCAACAGGATTGGCGAGGTTCTCCCCCCGGAATCCTGTTGCCATGAATCACCTGAAGTTCTACTGCAGTAACGTCAAAACATCCTGCTGCATTTGATTGGCTCGGTTCAGACTGGACATACTGGCTTGCTTAAGCACCTGCTCACGGGTCAGAGTAGCCATCTCTGAGGCGTAGTCGGTGTCTTCAATCCGGCTGCGTGACGCCATCATGTTTTCGCGTACATTTTGCAGGTTGTAAATGGTGTGCTGAAAGCGGTTCTGGATCGCACCCAGGGTTGCCCGGTTGGAATCGATATCGGCCAGGGCCTGGTCGATTATCTGAATGGCCTCCTGGGCACCGGTGTAAGTGCTGATGTCCACTGTATTCACCGACATATCCACGGCATTGCCCAGCGTTGCCGTCACTGGAGTATTGGCGGTGCCCAGCATGGTGCCAGTACTCTCGTAGGTGTAAGTGGCAGTGGGGTCAGTGGCAATCCACTGAATAGCTCCGGAAGCCATAAAGGTAGTGCCTGGGGTCAGGTTCCCAGCTGTGGGGAGCGTTGCGGGAGGCGTCCCATCATAATTATTGGAATAGATTGTTGCTTTGAAGACTGCAGCAGCCCGAGTTGCCGGAGCCGACGAAGTTGTCGGAGAAGAAGCGGGGGTAGACGTGGGCGGATCCGGAGCATCCTGCAAGGATGTTGAAATCAGCATATTGGCGCCACTGGGATCAGTCAGGATTAGCTTTGGTGCCGGTGCTGTTGTAGCGGAGCTCCCTGAACCTGACGTAGCAGAGCCTTGCGTAGCATCAATATTATTACTCTGTAATCCAGTGACCAGACCAGCAACAGCTTCTGCCAGCGTGGTAGCGGTGGTCGGCGAAATAACATTGACGTCATTGACTGTGATGGAGAGAGTATCACCGGCTGCAAAGTTGGTAGTGGCGGTATAATCCACCGTTACGCTGGTATTGGCCAGGCCGATGACCTCAGGCACGGCTTCCGATACCGATGTCACGATTTCACTGGCACTGGCACCAGGTAGAATGGGGACAATCGTTTCTGCACCATTAAAGCCCACCGTCAGGTTTTGGGCGCTAACGCCCCCCGGTGCTTCGGTGGTTGAAGCAACCGGTTGTCCCAGCGTAAACCCGGCAAAGTTCAACTGCGTTCCCAGAATACCCAACTGACTACCCGCTGCACTGCTGACGGAAATGGGAATAACTTCATTAGCGTAGGCACCCACCTGGATATTCTTGGTGCTGAACGAACCATCCAGCAAATTCTGGCCGCCAAAACTGGTACTGGTGGCTATGCGATTGAGTTCCGCCACCAACTGTACCACTTCACCGTTTAATGCTTCACGATCGGCAGCGTTATTGCTGTCGCTGGCCGATTGCACCGCCAGATCACGCATCTGTTGCAACAATGAGGAGGTTTCACTCATGGCGCCTTCAGCGGTCTGGGCAATAGAGATCCCGTCATTGGCATTACGCACGGCCACGGTCAGGCCGTTGATCTGGGCCGTCATCCGGTTGCTGATCTGCAACCCGGCAGCATCGTCGGCGGCGCTGTTAATCCGGTAGCCGGTGGCCAGCCGCTGCATGGCGGTATCAAGACCATTCTGGGCTCGCTCCAGACTGATCTGCGCCTGCAGGGAGGGGATGTTGGTGTTGATGGTAATGGCCATAATAGCCTCCTGATTTCAGCGGGTATCCGGTTGCCGGAGTGAGTGAGAGAAGCTGGTACATGACGGCATCAAGGTTGATGGGTTGGTACTTCATCCATCTTCAGAATGGAAAATACGACATCAGGCTAATTGAAACTGACGTCTACATAATCACCGTTTAAAGACAAACGGAACCGGTGTAATACGTCAATCTCATTTGGGGTCGTGTACTAGAGATAATTAAACAACGACAGACTGTCGATTTCGGCCATACCTTTCAGGGCTGCTTCAAGCTGGACTTTTTGCAGGCTCAGCTGACTGAGCGCACTGGAATAGTCCAGATCACCCAGCTGGCCAGCCAGCTCCTGAAAATAGAGCCTGACCTGCTGGTGATCTTCACGAATGCCCTGAAGTGCCTGCATCCGGGTACCCAGGTCGGCGTAGATGCTACCTACCTGACTTTGTGTCTGGTCAATGCTGACCAGATACCCGCTTAGCAACGCAGCAATATCATCAGGTGGCACTGATAGCGTTTCCTGCAACTGCCCGAGCAGGGTAATCAGATTGAATCCTGATCCACCGTCGTTGATAGTAAAGCACATGGACTCGGCATTGTCCGTAGACGACATTGTTATATCAGATGCCACTGTTATTTGCCGGATGTCGTTATTTGTGTTGAAGACAAAAGTCTCTGCGGTCTTCGCAACGCTGGTTTCGCCGCTGCCTATGCCACTGCCGCTGGTACTCCCAACGGTTACGGTTACCGGCGGCGTGTTGGTTTCAGAGCCGGCAAACAGGTAGTAGCCTTCGGCGTCACGATCATTGAGCAGGCCGATAATAGCGCCCTGCCACTGGTAAATTTGCCCGGCCATGCTGGCCAGGTCCACCACCGCCAGCGTGCCGTTATTGGCCTTCAGAATTAATGAGCGAATGTCTTGTAAATAGGTGGTATAGCTGGACAGCATGACATCCTCCCGACTTAACTGAGCCAGCAGCGTATCAATGGAATTGATGTACTGATCCAACTGGCTGATCTGTCGGCGCACCCCTTGCAACTGGGTCCAGTCACCGGGCGCCTGGGATGGCTGGGTAATTTGCTGACCAGTAGCGACCTGGCTCCACCCCTGCACCTGGCGTTGATTGAGGTTGAGCACATCTTGCAGAATCATCGCCTGTTGTTGAGCCGTGCTGACCCGCATGTTGCCTCTTCCTCTTTCTTTTTACAGCTTTGCAGCGTCGTCAGTGGTAGAGCGCCAACAACTCATCCAGCACCACCTGACTGGACCGCAGCACCTGGGCATTGGCCTGGTAGTACTGTTGAAAACGCATCAGGTTGGCCGCTTCTTCATCCAGATTGACACCGCTAAGACCACTGCGCTCAGCCACGGCAGCCTGATAAAGGCTTTCACTGGTCAGCTGCTGTTGTACGGCAGATGCCGTGGTATTAGCTACCGATGATTGCAACAGAATATTTTTCTGTCCCAGGGCTGGGCAGGTGGCAGTACCTCCTTGCAAACAGTCGAGGAGGGCCAACAGATTCTGGTTATCACCAGGGCCCTGTCCTTTAGCCGCAAAGGCCAGGGCGGCAGGAGAAGCAACGGTTATGGCAAGCTGTCTGATTTCATTACGCCAGGGCGTCAGCAAGTACTGATCGCCGCTGGCCGGCGTCCCGGTCATACTGATCACCAGGCCATCAACAGTTAGCGGTGTGTCGGCATCAAGCTGGCCAGTGAATACTTGTCCATCAGACAAACGGGTCACACGACACTGGTCAGCAGTAGTGAACAGCAGTTGGTACTCCGAAGGGATCAGTGCCACCAAGTCACTGATGGCCACGCTCAGCTCACCACTGCCCGTGACCGACTCAGCTACTGCGCGCTGCTGCATGGCTGTGGCACTATTCACCACCTGAAACAACGGAGCCCCGACGTCACCGGCCAAGTCCCAGCCCTCGGCCTGCTGGCTATTGACTTGTTCGGCCAGCACTGCCGCCATAAGGCCGAGCTGATTGATCACTGGCAACAAACCATCGCGGTAAAAGGTTTGCAGACCGGCCAGCAAACCGGCCCTGGGCGTTATAGGTACAGCGGTACCCGGCACATTGACCAGTACTGGCGGTGCCAGTGGGTCACTTTCGTTGCTCCCCAGGCTCAGTTGAAAACACTGCGAACCGCTGACCAGGGGCACCGCGCCCTGTTGGGAAACCACCAGCAGATTGGCGGAATTATTGCTCTGCCGGTCAACCTCAACGGTCAACTGCTCGGACAACTGGTTGATCAGGGCATCGCGTTGGTCCATCAGGTCAGCGCAATTGCCGCCACCATAAATATCATTCAGCCCGGAAAGCTCGGCAACCTCATCATTGAGCGCGGCAATGGCACCGCTGAGTTGATTGACTCCGCTGATCAGATTGCTGATCTGGCGAACCTGCTGTTCAGCAGTACCAAGCAACTGCTGATTAAGCATCTGAAAGCGAGTGACCAGCTGCCGAGTGCTGCCCAACCATTGCTGGCGTAGCGCAATGGATTCCGGGCGCGCCTCGCACCGTTGCAAATCACCGAGAAACTGGGTCAACACCTGAGTCAGGCCGGTTTCCTCATTGCCCAGCAGTTGGTCCAGTTGCACCAGCGGGGTCATAAAGGCATTAGCTGAGGACTGGCTGGCCGTGGCGCGAAATACCTGGTCATTAAGGTAGGTGTCGGACAGTCGCACCAGACTCAGTACCCGCACACCACCGAGCTGATTAAGCAGGCCGCCCCAATGGCTCTGTTCGGCCACCAGCAGGGGGCGCCGGCGGCTGAACCAGGGCGTTTCAGCATTGGCCACATTGTGGGCGGTGTTGTTCAGAAGAATCTCAGCGGCGTTCAGTCCACTGAGGCCGATGCGATTCATGGCTATAACCGGTCATGGTACAAAAATGGCAAAAAACGGGTTGTCTTTTCACTCTGACGAGCCAGCTGTGTCGGGTTCTCCGGCAGTGGGGTAAAAAATGGGTCAAACGGTGGATTGTCGGGCGTGGGCGCTTTCTCCGGCGCAGGAGTGCTCCGGCCTCTATCTGACCCCGGCATCAGCGAGCGACTCACCAGGTGCTCGGTCAGTTTTTCCGCCAGTACCTGACCGAGCAACTGCCCGGCCAGCGGGTTAGCAAACAGCGTTCGGCCGCCCTGGTGAGCAGCAAATACCTCTGTGGTTCGTTGTAAGCTGCGCGACACTTCACCGAGCAGGACACGCATAAAGTCCCGGCTATCAGGCTGATGCTGGCCGACAAGCGCCTGACTGGTGCCCGGTGGGAGCAGCATGGTCGGTGAAATCAGCATAGAGACTCTCCTGCTACATAATGACCAGCTCACCTTCCATGGCACCGGCTTCATGGATGGCTTGCAAAATAGAGATCAGCTCGTCGGGCGTCAGGCCAGCACTGTTCACCACGTTAACAATGTCCGCCAGGCTGGTACTGCTTGGGACAATAAACATACCGCCGGTTTTCTGGGTAATGTCCACCGTGGTGTCCTGCTCAGCGGCCGTGGCGCCGAGGGAAAACGGGTTAGGCTGAATCACGCTCGGACGCTCCATCACCTTGACCGTGGTGGAGCCATTGCTTACCGCCACTGCCCGGATACGCACATCCTCGCCAATCACGATGGTGCCGGTGCGGGCATTGATTACCACGCGAGCCGGAATCACGCCCTGGGGCACATCCAGCGATTCCAGCATGGACAAAAAAGTGACCTGGTTATTACGCCCTGCCGGCATGGTCACTTCGATCTGGCTGCCATCCACACCCGAGGCAATATTGGCGCCAAAGTGCTCATTGATGGTTTTGACCAGCATACGGCTCTGGCTGTAGTTCTGCTCATGCAGGTTAAGACGCACCACGCCGGACGATACCGTCGCCGGAATAATCGCCCGTTCAATGATGGCGGCACCGGGAATGCGCCCTACGGTGGTGGTGTTGATACTGACCTGGGTTCCGGTGGCCCCTTGAGCCGAGACACCGCCCACCACCACCGAACCTTGCGCTACGGCATAAACTTCACCGTCAATGCCGCGCAGGGGTGAGGCCAGCAGCACCCCGCCGCGCAGACTCTTGGCATCGCCAATGGATGACACCACCACATCAAGGCGGGTTCCAGGCCGGGCAAAAGTGGGCAAATCGGCACTGACGGTCACAGCGGCGACATTTTTCACCCGTGGGTCTGTGCCCGCTGGCAGCTGGATGCCAAACTGACGCAGCATGTTGATCATCGACTGGCTGGTAAAAATGGTCTGGCGAGTCTGGTCGCCTGTACCCTGCAAGCCCACCACCAGACCATAACCAATCAACTGGTTACGACGAACGCCCTCGATCTCCACTAGGTCCACCAGCCGCACCGCCTGCGCTTGGCTGGCAAGCAATAGCAGCCCAAGCAACCACAGCTTGCTCAAAACGGGAACCAGGCGCTGTTGAGAATGCGCGACAGCCACCCCATGCTGTTACTCTCAGCCAGATCTCCCCGGCCGGTGTAGCTGATGCGCGCCTGAGCCAGGCGTGAGGAAGAGACCTGGTTGTCCTGGGTGACGTCCTCTGGTCGCACTACGCCGCTGACAAAAACCACTTCATCACCCTGGTTCAACCGCACCTGTTTACTGCCTTTGACGAACAGAGCACCACTGGGCAGCACTTTTTGCACCACCACGGTGACGGAACCGGCCAGATGGTTTTGCTGCAACGCAGCGGCCTTGCCGGTAAAGCTGCGGCTACCAGACAAGTTGGCAGCCAGTTTGGGATAGGTGTTGCCCAGCACCGACGGCGTGGCGATGGTTGCCGTGGCGTCTTTGTCCACGCTGGTGTCGGCCTTTTTGCTGGAGACCGTGGACTCTTGCAAAATCACCGTCAGAATATCCCCTGGCCGGTAGGCCTTCAGATCATCAAACAGGCGCATACTGGTGGCAGACGTGTACAGGCTGCCTGGAGCCGCCAGTGCCGGCGGCTCCTGATGTTCCGGCAATGTCGGTTCATCACCGTCGCCATCATCCAGCGGCTGGTTCATGGGTAGTATCACGTGGCAACCGGCGACCATAACAAGCATCAGCATGGCCATGACTGCTCGTTGCATCTCATATTCTCAATTGCGGGAAGTAGCAAATAAGGAAACCATCGTCGGATTCCGGTTGCCCAAGGCAGACTCAGAGTGAACAGCATCATTGGGAACGCTTGCTAACTGCTTTTCACCAGGTACTCCTGGGCATTGCTGGCCACATCAATGGCCCTGGCCTGCATCTCATAAGCCCGCTGAATCATGATCAGGTTAACCAACTCTTCCACCACATCCACATTGGACGCTTCCAGAGAGAACTGGCGGATTTCACCCAGACCATTGCTGCCTGGCACGCCTTCGGTGGGCTCGCCGCTGGCGGCTGTTTCGGTGTACAGGTTATCGCCCCTGGCCTGCAAACCCATGGGGTTGATAAAGTCCACCAGCGTTAGTTGACCCAGCACCTGCGGTTCGGGTGAGCCTGGCAGTGCCACCGACACGGTGCCGTCCTGCCCGATGGTAATGCTTTGCGCCTCAATGGGAATGGCAATGGCGGGTTCGACGGGCTGACCGGTGGCGATCACAATTTCCCCTTCAGCATTAAGCTGAAGCTGACCGTTACGGGTATAGGCCAGATCGCCAGAGGCTAACTGCACCTGCATAAAGCCTTTGCCAACAATGGCCAAATCCAGCGGATTACCGGTATTTTGCACATTGCCATTGGTAAATATCTTCTGGGTGGCGGTAATCCTGGCACCGGTGCCCACCTGCAGACCGCTGGGCAGTTCATCATTACTGTTGGCCATGGCACCAGCCTGTTTCAGGGTGGTGTAAAACTGATCAGCAGCAACCACCCGATCCTTTTTGTAGCCGTAGGTACTGATATTGCTCAGGTTCTGCGAGGCAGCCATCATCCGGGCATCTTGCAGGGTCAGGCCGCCCTGGTTGATCCAAAGACTGTTCATAACAATTTATCCTGGCGTCAGTCTCAGTAAGCCGTTGCCACGATCGGCCATTTTGTCGAAGGCCGACAGCATGCGTACATGAAGATCCATGGTTTTGCCGGTATCGATGACATTGAGATATTCGCCGATCAAATCCACATTACTCTCCTCCAGCGCGCCACTGACCAGCAGCACATCCGGGTCAGGCGTGGGTACGGAACCATCGACCAGGCGGAACAACCCATCGCTGCCACGCACCAAATCCTGAGTGGGCGGATTGGCCAGGCGCAGACGCCCTACCGTCTCCACCTCCCAGGAGCCGGCCGGCACCACACTGATGAAACCGTCGTTGCCAATGGTCAGCTGGGTATAGGCGGGCAGCACCAGCGCCCCGTCCTCCCCCATTACTTGCGCACCGCCGGCAGCCAGTACCTCACCCTCGGCATTAAGGCTCAGCAAACCATTGCGGGTCAGCCCTTCATTACCGCTGGCATCACGCACTACTAGCCAGCCTGGGCCATCAATGGCGACATCCAGCTGACGCCCAGTGGGCTTGACCAGGCCACTGGTAAAGTTACTGGCGCTGGCCAAGGTAAATGCCGGGACTTTCTCGCCGCCTATGGCGGTCTGCGTCGCTTCCAGCTGCCGGGGAAATACCGCATCGGCGCGATAGCCGGGCACCGACTGTCCGGCCAGGTTGCCGGCAAACACCGAGAGACTCTCCCAGACTCGGGCCGCACTGGCCGTGGTCATCTCAACGCCAGAAAACATGACCGACTACACCTTAACCGAGATTAATCAGCGTTTGGGACAAAACATCCTCGGCCTGGAAAGCCTTGGCACTGACCTGGAAAAAGCGCTGGGCGCTGATCACATCTGACAACGCATCAGACAACTCCACATTGGAGCATTCCAGGAAACCGGAATTAATCACTCCGGCACCGTTGACGCCAGAGGTGCTGTAGATCGGCTCGCCTGAAGATATGGACGAAGTCCAGAGGTTGTGCCCTTCAACGATAAGCCCGTTATTACTGGGAAAGATGGCCACGGCCACCTGCCCGAGAATATAGCGCTCGCCATTACTGTAACTGCCCTGCACATAGCCGTTATCACTGACGGTGATCTGACTCAGGGAACCCGCGCTCTGACCGTTGACCGTTACCGGCTGGAATGACGAGGCAACGGCAAACTGCGTCACCGAGGTGTAATCCATGGCAACGTCCTGCAGTACCGCACCGTTGGTCAGGGTCGGCGGTGTCAGGGTAAACATTGCCTCGTCCGCAACGGCCAGGGCACCAGTATCGGTGAAGGTCAACTGCTGCGTCTGTTCCAGACTCTGGTCATCCACCTGAAACTCCAGCAGCCACTTATTGATTCCGGTTTTGGTGAAATAAGTGCTCAGCGTATGTTGTCCACCCAGACTGTCAAAAATATTCAGAGCTCCGTACCAACTGAAGGTATTATTGTCCGCCGGGTTGAGAGCAACGGTGCTGCGATCGATGGTTGTACTGGTGGAATCGAGATTAGTGACGGCTGAGGCCGACGTGGTGGCAATCCCCGGTCGGTCCGCCTGGCTAATTTGCAAATCCACCAGTCGGGTGGTATCTACCGTTCCCGTACTGTCGACACCGTACCCCTTCAGCCGTAAGCCCCCGGCATTCACCAGGTAGTAATTGGCATCTTGCGAAAATGAACCGGCCCGACTGTAGGCTTCAGCCCCATTTTTATCGAGAATAAAAAAACCGTGGCCATCAATCCCCATGTCAAAAGGATTGCCGGTTTGTATCATCTGCCCCTGACCAAACTGCTGCTGGGTGGCCAGCTCGGTAACCCCGGCCATATCGGTAGCGGCATCACTGGTTTCGGCGTAAACATCACCCAAAATGGCGCGAAACGACTTGTAGCCATACGTTTGGGAATTGGTCAGATTCTGACTGGCCACCTCCAGCAAGCTCTGGGCAGCCTGCATGCCTGACGTGCTGATTGACATAACAATTACCTCATTACGACCCTCATTACGGCTGCGCCACGCGGCGCACGGTTGCCAGAGAGACAGGGGCGGCACCAGCCAGTTTGATCATTGGTGTGCGATCACTGCCGTTGAATACCACACTCTCTGCCCGGCTGACCAAGTGCACCGGCATTGCCTCGTCGCCACCTGTGCGCAGCCAGTATTGGCCGTTGTCCAGCGACCCAAACAGTTGCTGCAACCCGCGCTTGACTACTGTACCTGGCAGTTCACCACGGTGCCCACGGTACTGCGCTTCGGCCACCACATGGCCGCTCTGGTCGGTCAGGGTGAACTGCATCGTCCGACCACTGCCTGGTGACGGGAACGACAGAGACAGTTGTCCACTGTCGTCAGAAACCGCAAATTGTGTGGCATCGATGGCCAGTTCTTGCCCCAGCAGCGCGGTGGCACTGGCCATTTGTCCGCCAGCAAAGTGCTCATTGAGACGGCTGATGCCCGAACGGATATCACTGAGTTCTGACACCGAGGTCATGGCAGCCAGCTGATTCAGCAGGTCACCGCTTTCCATGGGTTCCAGCGGGTTCTGATGCTTAAGCTGGGTAATCAGCAGCGTCATGAAGTTCTTGCTGAGATTACTGGCCGGGTCCGACGGACTGGTTGCCTGGCTGGCAGGTGTATAAACAACGTCGTTTATATTGGCGGATACGGGCGTCATGGGATACTTACTCAACTGCGACGATGATGATGTAGTTCAACTGTGTGTGCCGATCAAACCCAGTGCCTGACCTTCCATCTGTCGGGCGCTGCTGAACACGGCAACTGCAGCATCAAAACAGCGGGCTGCGGAAATCATGGTGGCCATCTCTTCCACCGTACTGACATCGGGATAGAACACCTCGCCGTTCGCGTTGGCGAGCGGGTGGCCCGGCTGATAACGAACCTGGGGGGGCACATGGTCTTTGCTGATGCTGGCTACTTCTACTGTGAAGGCAGGCACACCGGCCAATGCTGCCGACCCGGCATCGACGGTCCTGGCCTGCAACACCACACGCCCTGGCTGCAGCACGCCATCAGCACTGGCTGACGGAATTTCGCTGTAAGACAGCGCTTCGGCCACCAGCGTCAACCGGGTCGCCTGGGCGACCATGGCGTAGCCGGACATGGCTTGCACCAGCTGCAGACTCATGGGGACTGCTCACTCATTGCTCACTTGCAGATGACGGGCATAACCTGACGCAAGCGACACTTGTCAAATGATCTAGCGACCGCTGATCACCCGCTCCAGCATACTCAGCTGTTCACGCAGCAACGACACGCTGACATTGAACCCTGACATGGACTGGGCTAACTCAGCCTGCTCCAGGACCAGCGATACATCGTTACCGTTCTCCGAGGAAATCTCACCGGCATTTCTGAACCGCAGGGACAGGTCAACTTCTGCCCCAGCACCACCGATATGCCGCTGGTCGGAAACCACCAGGTCGTGCATCGGCTGGAAAAACTCCAGACCAGCCGCCAGGGCGCGATAGCCCGGTGTTTCCACGTTAAAGACATTTCCGGCCTGCACGGCTATCTGGGAGGTACGCAATTCGGCAACCCGCGGATGGATGCCCATGGCCGCATCGAATGAAATCAACATAATGGCGTTTCATTGCCTATTATCAGTTGTATTAAAAGTAGTACGTTGTCGTTAAATTGTCGTGGGAAATGCAGTGAATTGTCGCAAATATTATTTAGCGCTTATTTTATACGTCGGTAGTTTTATACTTCCCATTGCTGATTTGCAGGCCGGAACGTGCCACGACAATGACCAGTTTCCACAACACTCGACCCAGCAGGAAGTGGTTAATTTAGTCTGTGCGCACCTGCATGCCCTGACCGAACAGTTCAATGGCCGTGAGCCGCGCATACAGTTGTTGCAACCAGAACGATGGCAACGCCTGCCGACCTGCGCCACAGGGCCGGAAGTGCACTTGTCGGCCATGTCCCACGCTGGCAAATTACCTTTGGTGGTGAGCTGTCCGAACAGCGGCAACTGGCAACACCGCCTGAGCGTCAAAGTGGACTTCACACTGCCAGTCCTGGTGGCAACCCGTGACGTCAGTCGCGGTGAGCGTTTATCACAACTGCGTACCGATGACGTAGCCTTTACCAGTGTAAAACCCGGATTTTTGCAGGAGACAGATAAACTCGACGGCTATGTGGCCAGCCGTAAAATCAGCGCTGGCACCGTTATCAACGAAGACCTGGTGAAAAAAGCCGGTGTGCTGCGTCGTGGCCAGCCTGTGACCATTGTCGTTCAATCCGAGACAGTGCTGCTGCGCACTGCTGGTGTGGCCATGGAAAATGGTCATGTAAACGACATTATTCAGGTACAGAAAGACAATGGCCGCACCATAAAGTGCCGGATAATCAACGAAGGCGAGGTGCGTCCCATCGCTGGGCAATAAAAAATACCATGAGTAATGGCGCAATCGAGTTGCTACAGCAATTGGAACAACGGTTAACCGAACAGGCGATGGCAATCACAGCAAAACGGCTGGATGAAGTGGTGCGCTTATCCGTCGAGTGTGCCGATATCTGTCGGCAGCTATCTCCCCTGTTGCCTGCCGGTGAGGAAGCTGAGCCACTGCTATGTTCCTGTCGCAACCTGCAACAGCATAATAAAGCCGCTCTGACCCAGCTCAATAACTACTGCAATCAGTTTATTGGGCTGCTGCGTGGGGCACCGTTTGCCTACGCCAGGCACGCCGAAGTGACTTATCCGGGCAAGCGGCATTTGCTTTGCAAGCTTTGAGGTGCAGGTTTTTTCTCAAGAAGTTTATCCTGATCAATTTGCTCAATATCCATTCACTGCTCATCTACTGCACACCGCTGGGAAACCTTTGGATAACCAGCGCGTCAAAGTCCATAACAGATGGCTGCCTCATGACACTGGAAGCTGGCTATGGAAAATATAAGCGCTGGCACTGCGATGCCGCGACAATTAGCTACTGATGCGTCTGATAACAACTGCGACGACCTCGCTGCTGCGTTCAGTCTGTGCGTAACCAGCGTGGAGCAATCAGCAACTGCTTTTGATCTGGACAGTGAGCCGGCGGAAAACAGGCCAGCAGACAAACAAGTCTGCACCAGGTCGGCGGCGACGCTGGCACCAGCAGATAAGCCGAGCCAAGAAATTGCTCCGACCATAACCGCCCGGGATATTGGCAGTCATGATTTTGAACACTGGGTTGATCTGTTTCTCAACATTCCGGTTGCTGACTATCTGCAGATTGATGAAAGTATTTTGCGAAAAATAGAGAGCTCATATCACAGTTACAGCAAAAATCCTGATGCTCGAAAAGACATTACGACAATAGTAAAAATCAAACACCTGCTAAACCGATTGCTTTGTGACTGGCGTACTAAACAGGACAAGGAGCAAACCAAAAAACAGTTAATATCCTTGTACGAATACGCTCAGAACAAACTCAACCTGGTACATTATGTGCAGAATTGGATTTTCATGAAATGCTTTAAAGATATTCTTTATGGCCGTCCCGTTCCTGCATGTATCAGACAAACCTTTGTCAGCTTCATGAATGAAATTATCTACTCTGGCCCAATAGTCGGCATAAGCAGATCATCCCTGCCATGTCTGGACATCATATCACTGGCTATTCTTTACTACACGGGTGGGCTGTACAGTTTTGAAGATGGTGCCAATTACCAAAGAAGCTTTAAGGTGCTGGATGTGCATCACAACATTTCACAGGACGCTTATCTCTTTTTTTCCCCCATAAGCTTTACTGCACTCGATTATATACGCTTTTCGCCACAGGATTTAATTCAAAAACTGAATGAGCAGAAAAAAGAGATGGTGCCAGGCGCTATGGCCATCAATGTTGTGCCGATGGTTGTTTCTGTTTTTATGTATCCGGAAAACTTGCCCCCTTTCGAGTTGTGGTGTGAGGAAAATCATGTCAGTTATCCTATTCATGAGGCCGTCAGACAGATATTGATGGACGCTTATGAAATTATTGGCATGGCTTATCAGCGCAAAAGCAGCTTCTTAAAAGATGTGGCCAACAGGCGCAATGTACTATATCTGCGAATGCGACAGTGCGAAAAAGCCACATTCGGCACGAAAAATGACTGTTTTGGCCTGTGTAACTTTTTACGGGCAGAAATCATTTTGTCAGAAAAAACGCTCAAGCCGCGGCGCAGGTATGCCAAGGTGGCCGCGTTATACGCCGCCACCGCAGAGCGCTCGCCCAACCATTGGAGTAGTGCCTACCACTATTATTGCAAGGCCGGTATCTGGGATGCCGCGGCAAATGCAATTAAACACTATGCCCATTACTGGGAAGAGAAAAACGAAGACGTTGCCGAATACTGGAGCGACGTGTACAGCAGGGAACTGCAAGCAGCTCGCGCCAACGCCGGTAATCAAACCAGTGAGGCACAAGAACAACACGACCAGAAACAATACGATATTGATACCATTTTGCGCGAGTTTGCTGACGAGCCGCCCGCTGTTACCCGAAAGCATAAAGACAAGAAGCCAAGACAATACTCTGCGGCAGCAGGCTCCTGTGCCAAACAACACGATCACCGCAGTCAGTCAGCCAATAAGCAAGATCAAGTGGCGCAATCGGCTGGCAGGCAAGATAATTTTCGCCCGTGTCGACCAGTAATTAAAGCCTCACCTTTCGCTGCCAATTACCATGATGGCTTGCCAGGCGAATACCAGATCAAGGCTGCCCAGGGAGCCATACGACCTTTTGAAAAGCTGTTATCGAAACACTGGAACCCGTTGATAAAAAAAACGCTTAATCTAATCAGGGCTGCCCGCAATGTCTGCGACCTGGATCAGGAGCGACGCATCTATCAGAAATTGTTCAACAACCCGACACTAAAAACCTGCATTGGCATTGAACGGATTTGGGAAGAGTACGCGTGGACCGAACTGCACCAGTTTGATGACTGCTTCAAAACGCGGGCGGTTCCCGCGTCCCTAAAGCCGGAGGCCCAAAAGTGGGTCAAAATGGCCAGGGATTGTTATATCATGCCGTCACTGGCCTATTGTCTTAACTTGGATCAAATCTGCGCCAATATAAAACCGGAAGCTGTTTGGGCTGCCGTGCTGCAACTGGTGGAACAGCCCGAGCTGGCAGAACCCGCCGTGAACCAGGAAATCCGTTTTCGACTGCGCTGCCTGTTCAGTTCCATGGGTCACACCTACAGCCTTTGCGCCATGGCCAGCCCCAGCGAAGCAACGCAGCTGATGCAGGTTGCCCGCCAGTGGTATGGCTATAAATCTATTGATTTGCAGTACGATCGGCGCAGAAGATCAGTATTGGCAAGCTCCTCTGTCCACTCCTGAAGATGTTGGGTTGCAGCGATACTGGGCGCAAAATCAAGACTTGTGTAACCGTTGGCGCAAACGCTTGAGGCGTTGCATCTTCACTGTGGCAACGCTGGCAAGAGCGTTGATTGACGCGACGCGCTCAGCCTGTGCTCGCTGACAGGACTGCTGCATGAGCAACAACAGGGTGTGAAAATGCCCCTGATTGTGTACCTGCATACCCGTTGTTACTCCCACCTCGTCGACACTATTACTGGCCAGATCACTAGCCAGCTGATTCAGTGAGTCATCCAGTCGCTGATATTTTTCCAACTCATTAAGTTGTTGCCGGATATGATTCAGGCGCTGCTGATGCTGCAATGCTTCCAATCGCAGCAGTTTACCCAGTAATGATTCAGCGATGACCATCAGCATCAATTCCTGCAATCAGTACCTGCAACTGGTGCAGGCTATCGTTAAACGTTTGTCGTTCATTAATGGGCTGCTGTAAATAACCAAGCATACTTGCCTGAGCGGTCATGGCTCGATCCATAATCGGATCACTGCCCGGTTGGTAAACGCCCAGTGTCTTTAGTTCATAGCCTTCCCGGGCTTTTTCCACCAGCTGACAAAAAGTCTGCGCCATTTGCAAGTGCTGTGCCGATACCGACTGCGCCATGGTGCGGCAGACGGAAGCCACTACATCAATGGCCGGGTACTGTCCGGCCATGGCCAACTTATGGCTGAGCACCAGATGCCCGTCAAGGATTGCCCGGGCAGCCTCGCCAACCGGGTCGTCTTCACCCTCGTCCAACACTGTGTAAAACGCACTCAGAGAGCCCGAAGACTGATACCCATTGCCCGCGCGCTCGGCCAGCCGGGCAATCATATTGAACACCGAGGGCGGATAGCCCCTGGCCGCTGGCGGTTCACCAATGGCCAACCCCACCTCGCGCCGCGCCTGGGCGTAGCGGGTTAGCGAGTCCATCAACAGCAGCACATGATGGCCAGTATCACGAAAATATTCCCCTACCCGATGAGCTACCAGCGCCGCACGCAAACGCATAACCGGAGAGTGATCCGCCGGTGCAGCGATAATGATCGAACGTTGTCGTGTTTGTTCATCAATATTGTGGCGGATAAAATCGCCAACCTCACGCCCACGCTCGCCAATCATGGCCAGCACGACAATATCAGCTCCGGTGTACCGGGCAACCATACCCAGCAACGTGCTTTTGCCAGTGCCACTTCCAGCAAACAAGCCAATACGCTGCCCCCGGCCGATGGTAAGTAAACCGTTCAAGGCACGAACACCCACGTCCAGAGCCGTGGTGATTGGATAACGGTACAGAGGATTGATGGGTGGCCCGTACAAACGCACGGTGGTGTTGCCCACCGGCGCCGGCTGATTGTCCAGTGGACGCCCAGCCCCATCAATAGTTCGCCCCAGCAGCGGCTCCCCCACCAAAATTGCCGAGTTATAACCCAGGGGCGTCACTTTAGCTCCTGGGGACAAACCATCGTGATACTCCATGGGCATCAGCAACAGCGTATCCCGATCAAAGCCGACCACCTCGGCCTCCACCGGGGAACCGTCGTTTACTTCCACCAGACAGCGCTGTCCGGTCTGCATCTGACAACCCATAACTTCCATAATCAACCCGGAAACTTTCACCAACTGTCCTGATGCCCGCAGCGGTGTCAACCTGGTGATTTGTTCTTCGGTGATCTGCAGTTTGCGACTCAGATGTCCCCACAGTTCGGTGCGGTGTTGGTCGGCGGCTTGCACTGGGGGCGTGGCGTACTCAGTCATGAGAAGTCAGTCATGGGGCACCAGCTGCTCATGAACAGCATCAATACACGACGCCACACGACTTTCCACTGTGGCATCCACTTCGCCGTGCTCACTTATTACACGACATCCGCCAGATGTTATGGTGTCTTCTTCATGTACCGACCACTCTGCAGGCAACTTGGCAAGCACCGGTTCCAATAGCGGGCGGTCGAGGGGATTAATTTCCAGCACCACGGACTGGGTTTCTGGCAGTAAGGTCAAGGCATCGCTAACCAGCTGTTGCAACGACTCCGGTGAGGTAACCAGCTCATGGTTCACCACCTGTTGCACCACCTTGCTGATCAACGCCGTCAGTGGTTGTCCCAGGTTCAACAGCGTTGCCTGGTGCAAGTTGGCCAGCTCATGCCACAGGCTGTTGATCAGCCCCAGCCACTGCCTGGCACTTTGTTGATGGTGCTGTTGCGCCTCCTGTTGGCCGGCCTGATAACCAGCGGCAAAGCCATCTTTATAACCGCGCTGCTGGCTCTGGGCATAGTTGGCCGCTTGCGCTGCCTGCTGTAAGCGCCGATCCCGTTCCCGTACCTTGCGCACCGTGGCACGCAACAAGGCGTAATTACTAACCGGCGCTCCTGAGTCCTCTGCCTGCTCGGGACTGACGACAGGAAACTGATAACGCTGAACCTGGCTGTCCGTCGTGGCAGCAGACTCAGAGACGAGAGCCGAAGCCATCTTGACCATGGGACTACTCCAGCATCACTTCATTGCTACGGGGCATAACAATATCGCCCTCTTTGAGCATACGGTCCATCTCCGCTACCACGTTCTGCCGGGCCTCCTTGACTTTGCTTTGGGGCACGGCACCGAGCGTTTCAATCTCTTCCCGCAGGTAAGTGGCCGCCCGTTTGCTCATGGAGCGGAAAACATGCTGGCGCACATCCTCCGATTCGCCTTTCAATGCCATGCACAGTTCGGCCGAATCGACAGCCCCAAGCAGTTTGCCCATATCCTCCATGGACAAATTGACCACCTGGGCAAATACCAGCATCTGCTCTTCTATGCGCCCGGCCATGGCTCTGTCTGCCTGGCGTAAAGTGTCGAGGAAACCGTCCCGTGACTGGTTATCAAACAGGTTGAGTATATTGGCCACCTGTTGCTCGCCATTGATAGGCAGAAAATTCTCGATAATTTGCTCATCAAGAAACGACTGCAAAAATGTGACAATGGCTGCCAACGAGGCTTGGGGCAAGCGGCCCATACCAGCGACACGCTCCAGTAATCCCTGCATTCGCTCAGCGGGCAGCAGGTTGATCACCTCTGAGGCCTGATCCGCCTGCAGGCAAGCGAGCACCGCCGCCTGAAACTGCTCCGGCTCATCACGAATCATGGCGGCCAGCAACGCTGGCTTCATCAGTTGCAAGCCGGTCAGCGGCTCACGCTGACTGTCGGGTGGGTTTACCAGACAGCGAGCCTGCTCATTGCCCAGGGCTCGTTGCAAGGTTTGGCGCATCTGCCGCTGAAAGTCACCGAGCAACAGACTGACATTCGCGTAGGCGCGCTCAAACTGATTGAGCATGACAATCAGCTGATCGCGATTTTTCACCCCGATATTCTCGGAAAACTGACTGATAGTGCGAATTTCCGTCGGATTGAAATATCGGATGACGTCAGCTGCTGCCTGCTCACCAAGCAGTAATAAAAAAACCGCCGCCTCCTCAGCGGCACAACTGGTGTCAGCCGTCGCCTGGATCGGCGCGACAGCCTCTGTTGCTGACTCAGCCATTGGCATGATTCCTGCTGATCCAATCCTTCAGTACGGCCGCGACTTTCTCCGGCTCACTTTGGGCCAGATCGCGGTACCTGCCCACCTGTTCTTCCAGGCTGATGGGTGACAGTTTTTCCCCACTTTTCAGCACTGACTCCTCGTTGGCATTGGCAATACCGATGGGTTGCTTGCTGACCTGGGCAGTGGCAGTGGTTCCGGAGCGCAGTAATTTACGACAACCAAGCAGAATCAGCACACAGGTGACCAGTAGCAAAATGGCCTGAACCACTTTTACGACAATGTCCAGCCATTGATTGATGCTTTTCTGATCCAGCGCTGTCGCCGACGGCGCAGGAACAGGGGCAAAAGGCAGCAGTGCCAGACTGATGGCATCACCACGGGCTGCATCAAATCCGACACCCTGTTGCACCAGTTCGGTCAACCGGGCCTCGCTCTGTTTTAATGCTGCTGCCATTGCTGCGTCGGAGTCTGTCGGCGCTGTTTCAGTGCTTTTTGCCAGGTCTTTCAGGGTAGTGCTATCGATCAATACGGCGATGGTCAGGCGTTTAATAGCACCGGGATAATGGGTTTCACTGCTGATCTGCCGACTGACCTCGTAGTTGCGGATGACCTTTTGTTCACCCACTTCCTCAGGACTCTTTTTTTGCGGCAGATTGGGGCCAACCGGCGGCACAGGTGGCCCTTGCTGGGTAATGGGCGCAGGCTTATCCATTAAAAAAGGCACACCACTTTCAAGTGACTCACTGCGCAGCACAATATTGGGATCAAACTGCTCTGAACTCTGCTCCAGTTTGTCACGGGTCAACTCCACGGCCACATCGACCCGATAGCGACCGGCACCGACGGCAGCATCCAGTATTTTGCCCAGCTGCTGCTCAAGGTGGCTCTCGATACGTATCCGGTTGGCCAGATAGGGCTGGGCGTTATCGCCCTCACCGGCCAGCATGGCCAGGACAATTGGCTGACTGAGCAAGTTGCCATATTGATCGACGACAGTGACCTCTTGTTCGTCCAGCGAAGCGACACTGCCACTGACCAGACGCATAATGCCTTCTATTTGCTCGGGCTGCAGGCGCATGCCACTGTACAGCTCCAGGTAGACCGAGGCTTTCGCCGGAGGGCTACTGCGAAAAAACACACTTTGCTCCGGTACCGCTAGGTGAACCCGGGCATAACGCACGGCTTCAATGCCACTGATGGTATCCGACAGTGATGCCTCCAGTGCAGCCAGGTACTGCATGCGCTCCTCGTAATGACTGCTGCCCATACCGGAATTTTCTGGCAGCCACGGCCTGGCGCCAGTGCTGACAATACCGCCAATAGCCATGGCCATCCGGGCACTGGCCATTTGGTCAGAGCGCACCAACAGCTGTCCGTCATCCGGATTGATGCGATAGCCAATGCCCTGTTTGTCGAGTATTTCGATAATGGCAGCCAAGTTGTAGTGTTCTCCCTGCCCGTACAACGGACGAAAATCCCGGTCGTGCCACCATAGAGCCAGGTTGATCAATACGGCCACCAGCAACGCGCTAACCAACAGCAAGATCAGCAACCGCACATTGGTTGCTGCCCGGTCAGGCATTGCATTGAACAATGAGTCAAACACATTGCGCAGCTGCTGCCAGTACCGCTTTAGCCCGGTACTGGGCGGCCCTGGTGCCTGCAATGAACTCGATGTATCCACCATGAGGATGATTCAGCTTGGGAAAAGCAGCTCAAATCTGCTGATTGAAGACTTCGTGATACCCATCAACCAGACGATTCCTGACTTGTATCAGCATGTTCATGGTCTGGCTGGTTTTCTGGATGGCCATAACAGTTGCAATAACGTTATCTTGACCGGCTTCCAGGTTGACCATGTGCTGCTGGGCTTGCAGCTGGGTATTGTTTACATGATTGAGCAAGCTGGCAAACACCGCATTAAAAGGCTTGTTCTCCTCCCCCACAGCAGACTCAACGGGAAAGCGAGGCGCAATACTGGCGGGCGTCAGCGCTGTTATATAAGACATTGGTTAAACGCTCTGCGATGACATCCAAGTTAACGACAATGGTTTTAAAGATAGATTGTTTGGCCATACTCGCCATCAAATAAAAAGATATATGACAACATATAGTGCTGTTAGTCGCTGTGTGGCCTGCCATCACACTACCTGGCTATTTCTGGTTATTGTCCTGGGACGTCAGTAACGTCACCTCAACGCGCCGGTTCTGATAGCGACCGGCCGCGGTGTCATTATTAGCCACCGGGTAACGTTCACCGTGGTAGCGAGTAATGATTTTCACCGGACGAGTCACGCCAGCCTCTTGCAGATAGCGCTCAAGGTGATCACGCACCACATCCGCCCGCTGCTTCGACAACTCCAGATTCTGTAGCCGGTCGATGGTTTCATCACTGTCCACAAATGGCGTGTTATCGCTGTTGCCATCAATGGTGATTTCAACAATAGCGTCATCCACCGCTACGTAACGCGCCGTATCAATCAACCACTGTCGTTGGTCATCATCAAGCTGGAAGCGCCCAAGGGCGTAGTGCAGGTTATATTGCTGCAGCTGTTGAAAATCCCTCGGCAAAAGGCTGGTAATACAGTCGGACATCCGCATCATGGCCGGCAACATACCTACGGTTGGCACTTGCACGTCGATAACCCGGTAGCTGCCACTGCCCTTATGCTTGTGCACCTGCACACTGAGCAAACGATAACTGTCCAGCGTGGCCAGCAACTGCCTGACTGGCAAGCCCAGCTTCAGGTCTAGCCCGATCCAGCGAGCCGTATCCGAGAGATAATAGGCAATTATTGGCACTTGCTGGCCGGTGCTGTCTACTGTGCTTTGCCAGGCAAACCGTCCCCAATGTTGGGGTTTCAGCCAAAGCTTCACAGCAGTGGGCAAGACCGGAAACAGCGATGTTCGCAGCTCCAGCATCAACTGTTGCCCAGCTTTGGCGCTGACGGCCACCGTACCAAATAAAGGCACCTTCTGGAGTATGCTGCATCGGAAGTGTTTTTCTTCCTGTAGCTGCCAGTCAATATCATCCAGCTCGACGCTGTAGATGCTGGCAACCGCTGGCAGACTAAACAGAAAAGCCAGCAACAGCGTTAGCGCCTGTGCCGGGAAAGAGCAGATACGTTTGCTAATGACCATGGTGACACACTGCTTATTGGCAGGATGGAAATAACAACAGTATGAACTACTTTTTTCTGAGGGCTGTCGTTTGAATGGTCAGCACTATAAAACATACGACGATATCAAGATCAAGTCAGCAGACAGGAATACATCGAATGTCTTCTACGCAGTCCAGTCCTGCTGAACCGGCCGCAACTGCCACGGATCACAGTGGCGAAGATGCGGCAAATGATTTGCCTGAAGACGAGCAAGTGAGCCATGGCTGTTTACACCAAATGTCGCCTTCCGTGCTGCGCATGACGCGGGAAATTGAAGCGCTGGCTGCCTCGTTTCCCGCCCAGTTACTTGAGGCGATAAGGCAGCTTTCGGAAGATCCGGCCATCAGTGTTCATTATCACGTCAGCACTGACTCGTACACTACCATCAGTCAGCTGCAGCAACTGCCGGGGCAGTTACTATACCGGTTCCCCCTGCCTTTGACGGACAACATTAAAGACGACTATGCCTTTGTACTATTCGACGCACGACTATCGGCACTGCTGACCGCCGTGTGTTTTGGTGGCAACATCGCCGACGAACTTGCCTTGCCCACCCCGGGCACTGCAGACAGGCCAATCTTCTCAAGGATTGGCAAGCAGTTGCTGGATCGGTTGGCGGATGCGCTGGCCACGGCGTGGCGAGCGCTTTGTGCCGGGCACTTATCCCGGAACAGTGTTGCTGCCACCAGTGCAGCCGTAGCGCCCGCGGGCGAAGTGGGCACGCCCGAGTGGCTCGAAGAAGTGCCCTCGCTCCCGCCACCGTTTACTGATGATTGTTTGCAGACCCGGTTTGACCTGGATTTTCGTGACCCGGTCAATGCTGCTGCCCAGACGACCCTGCCTGTCTGTTTTTATACCCCAATCAATGCATTTACCCAGGCGCTGGTACAGACAGACGTGTTGACCAGGGTGGATCGTGGCAATACCAAGGTGCGTATTGCCCGCTTTCTGGGCGAAACGGATGTCACTGCCTTTGTTGACCTGGCACCGGTCACACTGTCGCTGGATCGCTTGCGTGCCCTGCAACCTGGCGATGTATTACCTATTTCAGACCCGAGCCTTGCGGTTATGCGCATTGCTGGCGCTGCTTTGTTTCTGGGCACAACCGGACAGCACAGTGGTCATTTGACCCTGCAAATTGACAACTACGGAGGGCAAGTCGGTGGATGAGGCCAATACAAATAACGTCAATACCAGTAACGAGGATGCCCAGCCTGCTGCCCCGACAGAACCACAAACTGAGACAGCAGACGCTGAACCACAAGAAGAGCAGGTGCCAGACGAGGCAAGTACAGCCCCGGAAACGACTACTGATGAGCATGACGTGGAGCAGTCACCCGAGCAGACGATAATCGATGAACATGAACATGAACATGAACATGAACAAAAGACGACGATAAAACACGCTTTCTCTGCCGCTGCCAGAACCCGCACATCGCTGACATCAAACGATCTGAGCCTGGTAGGGTCGGTACAGGTCAAGCTGACGCTAAATGTGGGCAGTAAATCGATGACCATCGCCGACGTACTGAATCTGGAGCGTGGCTCAGTGATCACCCTCAACCGACGGGAGCACGATCCGCTGGATGTGTTGATCAATGGCGTATTGTTTGCCCGGGGCGAGGTGGTGCGCACCGGGGATTATTACGGTCTACGTATCCTGGAAATCATCTGATGCGCTGGGTTGCTGTTGCGCTGCTGGCTCTGCCGCTAATGGTAAAGGCAGCGCCCCAATTGCCGCTGCTGTCCGTCACCACCGGCAACAGCCAACAGGACTACAGCGTTAACCTGCAAATTCTACTGGTGCTGACTGCCCTCTCCTTTCTCCCGGGGTTATTGATGGTAGCCACCAGCTTTACCAGGGTATTGATTGTCCTGGCCATATTGCGCCAGGGCCTGGGCTTGCAGCAGATTCCACCCACTCGGATATTGATTGCCGCAGCACTGATCCTCACCGTGTTTATTATGAAACCAGTGTTCGAACAGATTTGGCAGCAAGCCATTGTGCCCTACTTGGAAGAACAAATGCAGTTTCGTGATGCCGTCGAGGTGGCCAGCCGACCGCTGCACCAGTTTATGCTGCAACAGACCCGCAAGGCCGATATGGAGCAGTTTTTGGTTCTGTCCCGGGAGATTCCGCCAGTACAAGACCGTGGTAGTAAACCTGATGTGCTGCCGGACGATATTCCATTTTCGGTACTGATGCCGGCTTTTTTGAGCAGTGAGATCAAAACCAGCCTGCAAATGGGTTTTCTGATTTTGCTGCCATTTCTGGTAATTGACCTGTTGGTCTCCAGTATCCTGATGGCACTGGGCATGATCATGCTGTCGCCCATGCTGATCTCCCTGCCGTTCAAACTGTTGCTGTTTGTCCTGGTGGATGGTTGGGGCTTGATTGTCTCCGGAACTATCCGCAGTTTTTATGTGTGACTTTTGTCACAACTGGCGGGAAACATGGCGCCTGATAATGCCGTCTATCTGATGGCGTATGCCCTGCGAAGTGTTACCTGGCTGGCCCTGGTACTGATTTTGCCCGGTCTGTTAGTGGGTCTGTTGATCAGTATTATCCAGGCGGCAACGCAGGTAACGGAGCAAACATTGAGTTTTTTGCCCCGACTGTTGATTACGTTGTTGGTGCTGTCTCTTTCGTTGCATTGGCTGGTACAAGAGCTAAGCGATATTTTCACGATGTTTTTTACTGCCATTATTTATGGTTAAGCATGGAACTGTTGCAGCTGTCCGGCCAGATTATCCTTTACCTGCTGGTATTTTGTCGTATTTCTGGTTTTGTCATGACGTGTCCCGTGACCCGAGACTGGCTGCCTCGTTCGGCGCGGCTACTACTGGCACTGGGGTTATCGGTTGCCACATTAATACAATTGTGGCCTGCTGCCGAGCATGGAACTGATCTCGAATTGTCGTTTAATCTGGTCATCACCGCCTGCGCAGAATTTTTTCTTGGCCTGCTGCTTGGCGTGGTGCCACTGCTTTATTTCAGTGCTTTTGCTCTGGCCGGGCATATGACCGGCCTGCAAATGGCCCTGGGCTTTGCTGAACTGAATGATCCGGTCAACGGTGTCAGCGTAACGGTGGTAGCCCATATTTATCAGGTTATGGCACAACTCCTGTTTGTCCTGATTAATGGACACCTGTTGTTGTTTACGGTATTGCTCGATAGTTTCCGCGTTCTGCCCACCGGCCAGTTGCTCAGCGTTATTGACCGGACACCAGCACTGCTAAGCATGGCCGGCTGGCTGTTTGGTGCCGGTCTGCTGATCGCACTGCCAGCGATTATCACGCTACTTATCGTCAACCTGACGTTTGGTTTTATGACCCGTTCTGCCCCCCAGATAAACCTGTTAACTCTGGGCTTTCCCATGATCATTCTGGTGGGCATCGCCCTGTTAAGCATCAATATTCAGAAACTGCCTGACACGGTGCGCCAGCATAGCCAGTATGCCATACACGTTCTGGATTCACTGATTCAGGGAAGACCATGAAGCAACAGGACCAGGGGAGCGAAGCCACCGAGCAACCCAGTGAACGACAGAAACAAAAGGCTCGTCAGCAGGGGCAGGTCTCACGCTCCCGCGACCTGATGATGGCATTACAACTGCTGGCAACTTTTGTGCTACTTGGCCATTTAAACGACATCGGTTATGTAATGGTGAATATGGCAACGCTTGGACAAGTGGACGACTTAATGATTGCCACAACCACGGATGACGCATCCGTCTTGTTAGCCCGGCTGCAAGCGGCGTTTGCCCTGTTACCCCGTTTATTGTTGACGTTGTTGCTGGTCACAGTGATCAGCGCTACAGCCGGGGCCTGGTTTTCCGGACCGATGATCTTCAGCTTCAGCGTAGTAGCCCCACAAATCCGGCGTATTGATCCTGTTAGCGGACTGAAACGGATTTTTTCCCACCAAGGGGTGGCCGAGGTGATTCGAGCCCTATTGAAAACACTGCTGCTGGCCACGGCTCTATACCTGCTGTTCCATGGTTTCTACGGGGAAATAATGGCACTTGACGCCTATCCGACCCCGCCCAGCGCGATCGTCAGGGCGTTACAGATTGTCTGGTGGAGCGCCCTGGCACTGTCAACGATGATGTTGTTGATGGCCGTGGTCGATGTTTTCTGGCAAAAGCACCGCACCAACAAGCAACAGTTACTGACCCGGCAACAGGTTAAAGACAATCTGAAAAACGAAGAAGGTTCCCCGCAAACCCGTCAGCGCCTGCGTAATACCCAGCAGAAAATGGCCACCATGATGCGCCAGAAAATGCTCGATGCCGTCCCCGATGCTGACCTGATCCTGAGCAATCCCGGTCATTATGCGGTGGCCCTGCAATACCATTCGGGCACTCACCACGCCCCGATTCTGGTGGCTCGGGGCGTTGATCATCTGGCGCAGCTGATTATCAGCATTGGTCGTTCAGCCGGTAAGCCGGTACTGGTACAGCCGCTGTTGACCCGGGCGCTGTACTATCACACGGAACCGGGTCAGGAGATTGCGCCGGACTTGTACCAGGCGGTAGCCAGAGTCATGGTCTACCTGTATCAGCTTGATCGCTACCGGAGCCGACAAAGCACTTATTGCCCGAGCGTCCCCAATATTCAAGTACCGAAAAAATATCAGCACTTTGACTCAGGAGAGTGAGCGATGAACGGCAGTGGCATAATAATCGGCACAGCAGCAAAAACCTCGCTGCTGGCTACGCCGCTGTTGCTGTTGGTGGTGCTGGCCATGTTGATGCTACCCATCCCACCGTTCCTACTCGATTTTCTTTTCAGCTTTAATATTACGTTGTCGTTAATCTTGTTGATCCTGACCATCTATATCAGCCGACCGCTGGATTTTTCTTTGTTCCCAACCTTGCTACTGGTCGCTACCCTGCTGCGCCTGGCGCTGAATATTGCCTCTACCCGGGTGGTCTTGATTAATGGTCACGAAGGGCCTTACGCCGCTGGCAAGGTGATTGAGGCGTTTGGCAGCGTGGTGATTGCCGGCAACTATTTTGTTGGCCTGCTGGTGTTTCTGATTCTGGTGATTGTCAATTTTGTTGTTATTACCAAAGGCGGTAGTCGTATTTCTGAGGTGACGGCGCGTTTTGTCCTCGATTCGATGCCCGGTAAACAGATGGCCATTGACGCGGATCTCAACTCCGGCGTTATTGATCACAACGAAGCCAAAACCAAACGGGAGGACATCACCAGAGAGGCGGATTTTTACGGGGCCATGGACGGTGCCAGCAAGTTTGTTCGGGGGGATGCCATTGCCGGGCTGATGATTTTGCTGATCAATATTCTTGGTGGCGTCACCATTGGTATCTGGCAGTACGACATGAACGCCACCGAGGCAGCACATCTGTACGGACTAATGACCATTGGCGATGGTCTGGTGGCACAGATACCCTCGCTGCTGCTCTCCACCGCTGCGGCCATTATGGTCACCCGTATCTCCAAGGCGACAGATATGAGCTATCAGGTACGCCAGGAAATTATGGGTCAGCCCAAGGCGTTGATGGTAGCGGCCGCAGTGCTGATTATTATTGGCCTGGTGCCGGGTATGCCCCATGTTGCGTTTGTTATCCCAGGGCTGCTGATGTTGTTGTTTGTCCATCGTCAGGCAGCCCGGCGCGAGGCGCAACGACAGCAGGCGCTGGTGCGCAGCGATGATGAAAATGACCTGCAAGCCGGGGAACGACTGAGCTGGCAAGACATTGCCACGGTTGACCCCATTGGTCTCAATATTGGCTACCGGGTGATTGCGCTGCTGAGTGATGATCCGGCGGATGCCGTCAACAATGGCCAGCTGGCCAGCCAGATTCGTCAACTGCGCCGGGAGTTGTCAGAGCAGTATGGTTTTCTGGTGCCTATGATTCATATCCGCGACAATCTCAGTCTGGATCCGGAGAGCTATACCATTTCCCTGCACAATGTGGTGGTTGATCAATTCACCCTGCGTATCGGCCAACTGCTGGCCATTGCCATGGAAGGCGCGTTACCCCTTGGTGCCTCCAGTGGAACACCGGCCACTGTCGTTAAAGATCCCAGCTATGGCCTGAATGCCTACTGGATTGCCACCAGTCAGCGGGAGTCGTCTTTACAGCAGGGTTATACGGTGGTGGACTGTGCCACGGTCATCACCACTCATGTGGGTAAAGTAATTGAAGACCATATTGATGACCTGTTTGGCTTTGAGGAAACTCAGGGTTGGCTGGCGCACCTGCGTCAGCTGTCGCCAAAATTGTGCGATGAGCTGGTACCCGACCGGCTGCCTCCGGGACTGTTAATGCAAGTACTTAAACGACTATTGGCAGATAATGTTGCCATAGCCGACAGTCCGCGTATTGCTGCAACTCTATTAGCAGTGGAACAACAACGGGCAGAAACGCAACGGGATGTGCTGAATCTGCTGCGCCAGGTGCGTATTACCCTGTGTCGGCAAATTATTGAGCCACTGCTTAACCGTCGGACAACCCCGGAACAGCTGAGCGTCTTTACCTTGTCCCACGAGCTGGAAAAAATGTTGCTAACAGCCAGGGAGCAGGCCAGTCGCGACGCGCAGTTTTCCGAAGAGACGTTTGCCCTGGAGCCAGGGTTATCCATGCAGTTGCAGAAAAATATGCCCGAACTGATTCATCAGGCGCATACCCGACAACTGGAGCCGGTATTGCTGGTTACTCCGCAACTGTGGCCACTGCTCTCGCGCTACAGCCGGATCAGCCACTTTCGGGCTTTGACAATTTTGTCGTTTATGGAGATTCCTGACGATTTGCAAGTGGAGGTGATTGGCCAGTTGGGTTAAGCCTCAGCCTTGGGAAAAGGTATCGAATAATCTGCCATCAGCAGTTTTCCCAAGCATTCTCATCGCTGTCGCTGTTGCTGTTGCTGTTGCTGTTGCTGTTGCTGTTGCTGTTGCTGATGCAGAGCACAGCACGCATCTTGATTGAACTTAATTGCCGACTGATGGACTAAAACAGCAGCTTACTTCGATAGGGAAGATACTAAAATGCACGCTGCTCTTGAACCGTCATCAACTCCTCCCCTGGCGCAGATGGTTACTATAAAAAAAGTTACCATAAAAAAAGATGCAGCCTCCCAAACCGAGTGTTATCGCCAGTTACCAATGACCAATGGCAGAACTGTCGACTGTACGCAGTCCAGCTTGTCCGTCTGTCAGGATAGCCGTATCACGGCAGAAAAATCCCTGGCCGATTACGGAGTGGAGTTCAGAGAGACGTTGCGGGCCGGTCTGCGGCGCAGCAATAAGCTGATACACAGTGCTGCCAGTTTTGCTTTCAGGCAAGTGTCAGAATCAGGGCAATTATCCCTGGTAAGTCCGGACATTAAGCAGAGTCTGGTGTTTTTGGCGGGAATGCCTGCTCTGGCGAGCGCGTACCCGGTGAGTAGGGCCACGTCGATATGTCCGGATGGAGCGCTTGGCTGCAACATGACCTACGGTCACAGTAATAAACCAAATGAGGCAGTTGCCTCATATCCCCAATCTTTCGCCTATCCAACGACAAACCTGACCACAACTTCTGCGCCCACCGCTGTGTACGGACACCCTGATCCTACGGGGCTGTATGTCATCGGTGGAATTGCCGTGTGTGTGGGTCTGGTATATGGTCTTGCTTACTGTAGTGACGTCTATATCAGCTATAAGAATCTCAGGCATGACAACCCGGAAGCATCATGCACTCAGGTTATTCAGACAGCATTCAGAAACTCAGGGTATACCGCACGATATCGTTCACCTGACGATATTATCCGCCTGCCGGTTCATTCAGCTCACAGAACCCGAGAGATGCCCGTCGCACTAACCACCTGTGAGCAGGCAACACAAACGAACTGCGAGCAAGGAACACAAACGGAACCACTGGTTAATGACATAGCCTCACAAGACCAACCACCACCAACCTATGCAGAAGCAACGGCTGCGCAGCAAGAAATGACAAAAGCGTGAGCTGTCCCTTAACAGACGTACGCAAGATCAGATGTCGACTCTCTTGCGTCCGGCCAGGGCGTGAGCCAGCGTGCCGCCATCGACGAATTCCAGTTCGCCTCCGAGAGGAACCCCATGAGCGATGCGACTGGTAGTGACTCCGATGGCCTTGAGTTGCTCGGCGATGTAGTGCGCCGTAGCTTCACCTTCAACCGTGGGATTGGTGGCCAGGATCACCTCTTCCACCGGGTGGTCGGCAACCATTTTCAACATCTGCGCAATGCCAATATCTTCCGGGCCAATGCCATCTATGGGCGACAAGTGCCCCATAAGCACAAAGTAACGACCCGCATAGCCACCGGCCTGTTCCAGGGCTATCACATCGGAGGGGTTTTCCACCACGCAGAGTAACTTGTCATCCCGTGCAGGATTAGCACAAATGCGACAGCTTGGCTCTTCAGTCAACGTTCGGCAGTACTGGCAACGCCCGACTCCTGCGGCTGCCTGTTGAAGCGCCGTGGCCAGGCGCAATGCGCCATCACGATTCCGCTCCAGCAGATGCAAGGCCATGCGTTGGGCTGAACGCGGACCGACTCCGGGCAGAGCACGCAATGACTCCATCAATTCCCTGATCATGGGACTGAACATATTGGCCACCTGGACAAAACAAGCCCGCTGTCGTTTTATTGGCAACAGCGGACATTGGTCAATTAAAACGGCAGTTTCATGCCAGCTGGCAGGCCCAGCCCGGCAGTCAGTTCGCCCATTCTTTTCTTGCTGTTCTCTTCCACGCGCCGCACAGCATCATTAGTGGCAGCAGCGACCAGGTCTTCAAGCATGTCTCTGTCTTCGTCAAACAGGCTTGGGTCGATCTCCACTTGCAGCACATAATAACGACCGTTCATGGTCACTTTAACCAGCCCGGCACCGGCTTCACCGACGACTTTGGCATTGGCCAGCTCCTCCTGGAGTTTTTGCATATCTTCCTGCATTTTCTGGGCCTGTTTCATCATGTTGCCCATGCCACCTTTAAACATATTGACCTCTGCAAATTACTGCCGAATCCGACCATTGACGTTTATTTGTCAATGATTCGGGCGGTTATTTAATGATATTGCCCACCGGTGCAATGGAGTCCTCCAGCACCATGGCGGAAAATGTATTGACCAGCGTCTGCACTCGGGCATCGGCATAAATACTCGCCTTTGCCTGCTCAAGGCGCTGGGTTATCTTGCGCTCACGCCAGCGAGCCGGAGTTTCATTAACTACGGGGCCGGTGTCAATTGAGAGTTTAACCGACTGCTCAAAATATTCACTGAGTGCCTTTTCCATGCGCTGGCGATGGGTGTCGTTATATAGTGTGCTGCGCTGCTCATCGAGGCGCAAGCGAACATGCTGCTGGTCATGCTCGACGAATTCGCAGTGGGAACCGATGGTGCCAGTTACGCCGCCCAGGGGTAGCTGGCGGTATACCTGGATCCAGCTTTCAGGATCTAGCTGTTCGAGGCCCAGGCGTTCTGCTCTGGCTGGCATGGCGATGATCGAGCGTAGCGTCAGCTTCCCGGTTTGACCGGACGGTTCTGGCGATTGCGCGCTAACCGCGCTGGTATTGTCGGGCTCATCAGCACACGCCGGCGGTGCCGGATCAAAGACGGGTTCGTTATCAGGCAGCTGATCGTAAGCCGACAGTGGCACGGCCTCCATTATCGGCATGGCACTGTCGTCGTTGTCGCACTCAGATTCGGAGTATGCCGCTTGCGCGGGTTCCGTTTGCCGGACGGTTGTTGCTGCACAGTGGCCCTGCTCAGCAATGGCCGGTGCGAGGTCGATAGCGGGCGGCTCGAAAGTATCATTGCATAATGGCGGGGTAGCTACCGTCGCGCAAATGGCATCCTGAACCGTGGGCTGGGCATTTGGTGAAGAGCCCTCAGCGGATGGAGAGCCCTCAGCGGATGGAGAGCCCTCAACGGACGGAGAGCCCTCAGCGAATGGAGAGCCCTCAGCGGATAAAGTGTCCCCAGCCAGTGAAGAGCCCTCAGCGCGTGAAGAGCCCTCAGCGGATGCAGAGCCTTCAGCTGGCGAAGAAGCTTCATCAGCGGCAGCATTCGCGGTGCCCGGATCATCATCGCCAGTATCCAGCAACTGCTGGGCCACAGGCGCCCCATCGGGCCGAAAAGCCAGCATACGCAGCAAGGCCATTTCAAATCCGCCCCTGAGATCTGGAGCCAGGGGCAAGTCTTTTTTGCCCACCAATCCGATCTGGTAATAGAGCTGAACATCTTCGGCTGTCATGGCGCTCGCCAGGGCTCCCACCTGTTCCCGATCGCCCTGACTATTGTCTACGGCATCGGGCACCGCCTGGGCAATGGCGATACGGTGCAGCAAGGAGAGCATATCGTCCAGCACCGCCAGGTAGTCTGGCGAGTGCTCTGCCAAAGTCGACACGGTCCGAAGAATATGGGCAGCGTTGCCACTGGCCAGGGCGGTGACCATTTTCAACACTTGCCCCTGGTCGATAGTGCCGAGCATGGCACTCACCTCAGCCTCACTGATGCGCCCGTTGCCAAAGGCGATCGCCTGATCAGTCAGGCTCAGGGCATCGCGCATACTGCCATCGGCGCAGCGAGCCAACTGCCACAGGGCAGCGGATTCACTGGGTATCTGCTCCTGTGCGAGAATATGCTCCAGATGACCGACAATGCGCTCGGGCGTCATGTTTTTCAGGCTGAACTGCAGGCAGCGAGATAAAATCGTCACCGGCAGTTTTTGCGGATCCGTGGTGGCCAGCAGAAATTTCACATGGGGCGGTGGCTCCTCCAGGGTTTTCAACAGAGCGTTAAAACTGTGGCTGGAGAGCATGTGTACCTCGTCGATCAGGTACACCTTGTAGCGTCCGCGCGTTGGCGCGTATTGAACGTTATCCAGCAATTCGCGGGTATCTTCCACCTTGGTACGCGAGGCAGCGTCCACCTCAATCAGGTCAACAAAGCGTCCTTCATCGATCTCTTTACAGGCCGGACAATGACCACAGGGGGTGGAGCTAATGCCTTGTTCGCAGTTCAAGCACTTGGCAAAAATACGGGCAATGGTGGTTTTGCCGACCCCACGGGTTCCGGTGAACAGGTAAGCGTGATGCAGGCGGTCCTGATCCAGGGCATTAACCAGTGCCTGAAGAACGTGAGACTGCCCCACCAGCTCTTGGAAAGAACGGGGTCGCCATTTGCGTGCAAGAACCTGATAGCTCATTGAATAGCATCAATACCTGAAAGAGAAATACAATTGCCGCAGTAGCGGCGCTTTCGCCAGAAGCGTCCCTATGCTAACCAAGAAGCCTTGAGATTGCACGAGCAGCAAGCGTTTGTTGGTTGCCGAGCAGCGCAGTCTGACTTTGGCTGCTGCCCTGGGCAGCCGCTTAAAATTCACAATAGCCTTTTACCGGGAATCGTACTGATCATATTGAATGCGGGGACCATTCGAATGACCAGAGACTAGCGGCTACTGACCAGATGCTAGTGACCAGAGAGGCTAGCGAGCAATCACCGTCATCAAATTGTAATGCTTTTGTCGTTTAATAATGGCCCCTTTGTCTATTGCAAGAATAATCAGGATGAAAAAAAATCATATTCTGACACCGTTGCTGATTGGGCTGCTTGGTTTAGGCGGCACTGCCAATGCCAATATTCAGGTGGGTGCCCGTCCCTATTACCTGGTGGATCGTATGGAGGCGGGTCCGCTCAAGGACAAACTGCTCTCTTGCGCCGATTTGCCGGTGAAAAAAAGTAACTTTTCCATTGGCCATCGCGGCGCGTCGCTGCAGTTTCCTGAGCACACGGCAGAAGCGTACAAGGCCGCTGCCCGTCAGGGAGCCGGTATTGTCGAGTGTGATGTCACTTTCACCAAAGACAAACAGCTGGTTTGCCGCCATGCCCAGAATGACCTGCACACCACCACCAATATTGTTACCTCGCCGCTGAAACAAAAATGCACCCACCCATTTCAGGGTGCCACCAAAGACCAGCCGGCACGCGCCGAATGTCGTACATCAGACATCACCCTGGCCGAGTTCCGGTCGCTGAGCGGTAAAATGGATGGTGCCAATCCGGAGGCCACCAATGCCGAAGAATATCTTGATGGTACAGCAGACTGGCGTACCGATCTTTACGCCGAAGAAGGCGGCCAATTACTGACCCACGCCGAGTCCATTGCGTTGTTCAAGAGTCTGGGCGTCAAGTTCACCCCTGAACTAAAGGCACCCGTCGTTGATATGCCTTTCCAGGGAATGACTCAGGATGCTTATGCCCAAAAGCTGATTGATGAGTATAAAGCTGCCGGCATTCCTCCCGCCGATGTCTTCCCGCAGTCTTTCCAGTTACGTGACGTGCTCTACTGGATCAAACACGAACCGGAGTTTGGCAAACAGGCGGTCTACCTGGACGACCGCATGGATAGCGAAAAGTTCAATCCCAATGACGCTACCACCTTTCAACCCTCCATGAGTGCGCTGGCCAAAATGGGCGTGAACTACATTGCTCCGCCAATCTGGGCATTGCTGACCGTCAAGGATGGCAAAATTGTTCCTTCGGCTTATGCCAAGGCGGCCAAGGACGCCGGGCTGAAGATTATTGCCTGGTCTTTGGAGCGCTCTGGCCCGTTGCGTGAAGGCGGTGGTTATTATTACCAGTCAGTGGAAGATGTCATCGACAGCGATGGGCAGCTCTACGAGGTAGTTGATGTGTTGGCCAAAGACGTAGGCGTGAGTGCTATTTTCTCCGACTGGCCCGCAACGGTTACCTACTACGCCAACTGCATGGGATTAAAATAGAACACAGCGGCCCTCTGTACGGAGGGCAACTGACCAAGAGACGGTTCCGGCCACTTCCCCTCAGCAACACGGTTAATACGTAGTTGATGCTAACCAAAAGAAACACTAAATTGCACAAACGTACAAAAAACTCATCCACTGTAACAATTGTTTTCAAACTGATGATGTGCTGAACAGGATTGCTTTTGCCTTGAACCGATAACAATGGCCAATTATCCAGCAAACTGCTCAATAACGAATGGACGCGACTACCGCTGAATAACTGACCGGTATTTGTGGTTAGTTGGTTCTGCTGAGTGCTTTTTCACGACTAGAGCAGTACAAGCGATTATCGGAGAGGTTGCACCAGTTTTTGTCAGCGAGAAGGAATTCCCATTATTTCGACTATTCCGGAGAAATTATGCGTCCAGTCCGACCCGGTACCAACAAGCCGGCAAATACAACTGGCAACCCTCAAGACAGTAACGACAGGCAATCCAGTCCGGTTCGTGGTGCCAGGGGCGAGCGCGGTCGGGCGAGCAACACAGCATCGCCACCCACCCCGCCACCAATTACTGGCAGTCCAATGGAGGCAGCCGCAAGTGCTCTGGGTGCAACTGGCGGCGCGTCATCGGATAGCTCACGCTCGCCGTCCCCACCATCGTCCCCATCACCATCGCCGCCCATGAACAGTGTATGGAGAATCCCAAGGGTACAATATCATCCCAAACCAGAAGGGGCGGATACCGGTGCCGAATCGCCATCAGCCCCGCAATCACCAAGTGGCTCACGACCTTCGTCACCATCCTCGTCACCGCCCATGAGCAGTGTATGGCGAATCCCAAGGGTACAATATCATCCCCACCCGGAAGGCGCAGATGCCGGTGCCGAATCGTCATCAGCCCCGCAATTACCGGATAGCTCACGACCTTCGTCACCATCATCGTCACCGCTACCGTCGTCGCCCATGAGCAGTGTATGGAAAATCCCTCGGGCACAATATCACCCTAGCCATGAAGACACTGGTGCCCGTGCCAAATCTTCCTCTTTGCACTCGCCATGGCCACGGGCTCATTATGAGCGTAAAGACACCGCGGCCGGTACTGACTCCGCCACTGCAAGTGGCTCCGGTAGTCCATCTCGATTAACCGGTCCACGACTGGTAGCCACGCCAGCCGTTCTGCTGGCGCCGGGCAAACCAATTCCACCGGTTCGTCATAGACCACAAGCTGTCACAGCCGATACTGACTCCTCTGACTCAAGCAGTTCTGAGCATTCATCTTCAAGCAAGCGGATACCCGAGCCTCAATCAACCTCGCCGTCAACGCCATTTGTGACTCCGGGCACAGACTGGTCATTGCCACGAGTGCGCTATACGCCCAAGCAAGACAGTGCTGATCAGGCTGATGGTGCGACTGGAACGACCAGTATCAGCAGGCCAGATCAAGACAAAGCGCAGCAGAAAAGCGGCAAAAAAGCAGTAACCTTTGGCAGCCCTCTTGAGAAAATTTTTATATATGAAAAGGAGGACTCGGATTCCCCCTCAGATACAGATACAGATACAGATACAGATACAGATACAGACTCAGACACCACATAAACGTCTGTGGTCTTTTAATACCAACCAGTAACTTTTAATACCAACCAGTAAAATACTTCTGGAAGAATATCAGTAGAAGAATATCAGTAAAGGAGCGGAGAAAAAGCGAGCATAACAAAAGAATGGTGGCAGCCCCTGCCAGCCACACCCCGGCACACAATGTCACCACTACCGTTGCTCCCTTCCGGGCCTGGCGGGGTTCGCAGTTAATTATTGCGGGGGGACCGACAAGGTCCGCCATAGCGGTCAAAGCATCACGCTTCGATGCGATGCATTCTGCATAAAACACCTGCCAACGTCAACAGCCAGTGCGTTATGCGGCAATTTTAGTCTGCAAATAATTAATTCGGCACAGTTGAACGGCTCACGGCACCGTGGCGATAACCAAAGGTTTTCTTCAGCAACTCAATATAAGCCTCATCGCGACACAGGGTTTTGCCCGGACTATCGGACAGTTTGGCCACCGGTGCGCCGTTAAGTTCGGTCAACTTCAAGACGATATTCGGTGCCCTAAAGCCCATATCATTGGTCAGGTAAGTTCCGATACCAAAACTGACATTAATCTTGCCGGCGAACCACTGATGAATGGCCAGCGCCTTGTCGAAGTTCAGCTTATCGCTAAACACCAGGGTTTTACTGCGTGGATCAATCCCTAGTCGGCGGTAATGATCCAGAGCCAGCTCCCCCCAGACAAACGGGTCGCCGGAGTCATGGCGCATACCCTGATAGGCAGTGGCCAGTGAATAATCAAAGTCCTTGAGAAAGGCCGCCATGCTGATGGTGTCGGTCAGGGCAATTCCCAGCTGACCATGGTACTCATCCAGCCAGACTTGCAGGGCATCCCGCTGACTGGTGCGCAAACTGCTGCCAAGTACCTGGTGCGACTGGAGCCACTCATGGGCCATGGTACCCACTGGCTTCAATCCAAGTGTTCTGGCCAGGTTAAGATTGCTGGTGCCGACAAAGTTATCGGGCAACTGCTGCTTCAGCGTCGCGACCACATGCCGCTGCCAGTCCCCGGAAAAGCGACGACGGGTGCCAAAATCCACCAGCTGCAAGCCGCTGTCTTCAGGCAGTTGATGCAGTTTTTCCTGTAACCGTTGCTCACCATGAGCAAGCACCTCAGCACGACTTTGACAAAAGTTATGGCCGTGCAATTCACTGACAATGGCCAGCAGGAAAATCTCAAAATGCGTAACTTCGCTCCACAGCCCTTCCACAACTAACGACAGATGACCACCATGCTGCTCGATGGTAACGGCATCCGGATTAAGGCGAAAGTATTGCAGGTGGTCAATAAAATCAGCCGCCATAAACGGCAACGTGGCGAGCCATTGCAGCTCATCATCGTCCAGCCGCAAGTCACCAAGTAACTGACACTGGTGTTGTAACTGCGCAACAGAGATACCCAACGCCTCACTGTCCCGGCAATGAAACTCCATACGGGCCCACGCCCTGGGATAGCGATGCACCATGCTCTGCTGCATGGTGTACTTGTAGAGGTCCGTATCCAGCAGGGTCTGTATAATTGGGTAATCCATACTTCCCACCTTTCCTAGCAACTACCGACGCCGCTGATATCAGCATCGACGATAAGCTCATCAGCGCTGCCAATCGCAATCACTCCGGCAGCATCCAGCTCAGCCATGGCCAGGGTGACCGACTCGCAGGACATGCCGCGCGTGGCAGCAAGGTTCACATAAACCTGAAAACCGGCACGCTGCAACTGCAGGGCCGTCACTTTCACGCAATAATCCAGGGCCAGGCCGCCCACGACCACCGAGGTGATACCCCGGGCACTTAAAAACTCAATCACGCCTGTACTGAGTTTTTCGCCCAGGTCGTGAAAGCAGGCGCCATAGGGATGCATATCAGTCTCAACGCCTTTCCAGACAAAGAAGTCATAATCTGTCACACCCGGCAACCCGGCCACCAGCTCGAATCCCTTTGTCCCTGGCACGGCATGGCGATTCCAGTACAGATCAGCATCATCATGCCCGACAACCGCCGTTAACTGAGGTTTGTCGTCGGTAGCTACCCAGACGGCATTGGCCGGATGAGCATCTTTGGAACCAATACGCAAGGCCGCGCACTGGGCCTGCCGGTTCAGTTCATGGGCAATGGCGTGACCATCGGGTACGGGCAGTTCATCCGGACACAACGGCGTGAAACACTTTTGCGCATCGACGTCAAAAGCGGCCAGGGTCTCCCGAGCCCCAATGGTGTGCATTGTTTTCGCCGTTGCTTTCACCGCTATTTTCACCGTGGCTTTCACCCTTGTTTTCACCGTGACAAAAGGAACATAATTCACTAACATAGTGAATTATGTTCTCTAACCTGTCAACTTAAGCATGTGCAACAAGGACTTGCTGCCGATGAGCTCCAAGCCATTATCAGGCTCGACGGATCGTCATGAGCTGAGCACTAGCCATGAGCTGAGCAATAGCCTTGAGCTGAGCAATAGCCTTGAGGCGACCAAAAGCCTGAACACCGCCCTGATTTCTGTCGACCTGGTCACCTTTCGCCTCTCGGCTGACAACCGCCTGCAAGTGCTGGTATCCCGGTTACCAACTGCGGTCCAGCCACAGCTACCCGCCGGCCGAATAGAGCCAGCCCACGATCACAGCCTTGAAGATACTGCCAAACGCCAGCTAAGCCGACTGACCTCAGAGCCAGCCACCTATTTCGAACAGGTGGCCACCATTGGCGATAATCGGCGCGACTCGCGAGGCTGGTCATTAACCGTCATTTACTATGTATTGCTGCGTCCGGGCAATGATCAGTCACTGACGTCTGAGGCTTTGTGGATTGATATTATTCACGGGCAGCCAGCGCTACCGCTGGCTTACGACCATAGCCAGCTGGTGATGGAGGCGCTGGAGCGGTTAAAAAGCAAGATACAATACAGTGCGCTGCCCATCTATTTGCTGCCAGAGGTGTTTACCCTGGCGGATATTCAGAATGTTTTTTCCATTATCCTGGGCAAGGCACCCCCCATGCGCTCCATTCGCAACCGCTTTTTGAACAGTGATTTACTGGAAGATACCGGAAAAAAACGCTACGGCAGCAACCGTCCCGCCACCCTCTATCGGCTAAACAATCACTCCGGCAACCGACTGTTTGACCGCTCTTATCTGACCACAAGAACCTGATACCCCAGAAAAGAAAGAGCCCCGACAAGCGGGGCAAGAGCGCTGCAAAACAGCGCAGTACGTTTTTTATTATTATTTACGTAGAATGCATCATTAATCGTTAAAATCAGTTGCGATATAAACCGATTAATCGTTTCGGAAAACCACTATTACACACCAATAGAATACGTGTTTTTGCTATGAAAAAATTGACCTGGATCATAAAACACTTGTTTTACCCTTCGCTTTCTTAATTTATTGAACGCATAAAACTGCCTGATGTGTTGCATGCCGATGGCATTCTGTCAGGGCAGTGTCACACTCTGCGCGGCAATTTTTCTTACCAGGAGTAAACATGGTTTCAGTTGATACCATCATCGCTTTAGGATTTACCTCTATCCTGCTCAGTCTGGCGCCCGGGCCAGATAATATTTTTGTTCTTACCCAGTCAGCGCTTTATGGCCGTCGCTCCGGTATTTTTATTACCCTGGGATTGTGCACCGGCTTGCTGTTTCATACCACTGCCGTTGCTTTTGGCGTGGCAGCCATTTTTCAAACCTCTGCGTGGGCATTTACTGCCCTGAAATTATCCGGCGCAGCCTATCTGGTGTATTTGGCCTGGCAAGCGTTCAGGGCACCCGTTGAGCGCCTTGATGACCAGCCGCGAACGGCAGCTGTCTCCGCTGGCAAACTGTACCAGCGCGGCATTATCATGAATATCACCAACCCGAAAGTGTCCATCTTCTTTCTGGCTTTCCTGCCACAGTTTGCCACCCCCGAGGCTGGGCCCGTAGCGACCCAGATCGCTATTTTTGGCTTGATATTCATGTTCTCGGCACTGCTGGTTTTCAGTCAGATTTCCGCCCTGGCGGCCATGCTTGGTGGCTGGCTATCGCGCTCAGACAAAGCCCAGAAGTATCTGAACCATATTGCCGGGCTGGTATTTGTTGGCCTCGCCCTGAAGCTGGCCACATCTGAAGCCACTCTGTAAGACCAGAGACGTTTACCCGGTGTAATTGGCTACTTCAATCAGGTTGCCATCAGGATCACGAAAATAGGCTGACATCAGAGTTCCCACAGCGCCTGTTCGTGGCACCGGACCTTCGATAACGGTAACGCCTCTGGAGTGCAATTCCTTGATGGCCTCGGCAACCGGAGTGCTGATGATAAAACACAAATCGCCGGAGCCGGGCGTCACGTTGTGCGCTTTTGGTTCAAATTCATTCCCCAGCTCATGCAGGTTAATCTTTTGCTCCCCAAAGCGTAACGCTTTACGTCCACCAGCAAACTCTTCCACCACCATGCCCATGACCGACGTATAAAAGTCGATGGTGTCGGCAATATTCTTCACGGTCAGTACCACGTGATCAATACGCTCTACTTGCATCGCGTTAACCTCATCGCTGTGATTTATCGACATCCAGACTGATGTCGCCTTGGCCTACCACGAGTAACAGGCAGTAGCAGGGTAAAGCAAAACGACACAGAGCAATTTTCCGCCTATTACCTATTGATCCTTGCGACTGAAGCTCATAAAGTGCCTCACCTTCTCATGGTGCAACGGAAGTGTCATGGGTTGTCTTATCTCTGTCACTGGGGCTCTTAATGAAGCAAACCAACCATTTTGTCGCGGTAGAAGCCAACATTGCTGCCGGAAAGTCAACGCTTCTGCCCAAACTTGCCGCAGAACTTGGCTGGGACGCCATTCAGGAACCCGTCAATGATCCGGAGTTTACCCGGCTACTCAAGGATTTTACTGACCACCCCACCGATTCAGGCAAACGCATTCGCTTTCAGGAGCATATCACCAATCGCCGGGCCTGCATCGTCAACGAGTTACCCACGGATCGCAACTATCTGATTGAACGCTCGCTGTACTCCGATCTGATTTTTACCCAGGCCAACTTTCTTGGCATGAGTGCTCCGGATGAGCGCTATATGCTTCACTACTGCGAAATCCAGCGCCGACTTACTGATTACCCAGCCATCAGTGCTGTGATTTACCTCAAAACCGCGCCAGAAGTAGCCCATCGTCGTTTGGTTGAACGAGCCAGAAGCGCTGAGGATGGCACGCCGTTTAGCTACCTGCACGATCTGCACAATTATCACGAAGCCGTTTTGCCACAAATCTGTCGCTCAATGGGCACACCGCTCATCACTGTGGACTGGGATAATTTCGGCTGTGAAAGGCGTGTGGCCGGCCAGTTACTGGCCGCCATTGGTCGCTGATCTACAAATCAAGCAGCGGGTTTTCAGCCCAGGGCGAACGGAACAGTGACTCAAGGTTCTCAACCTGATCGACGCTCGGATAGCGCCAATGCGGTTGCCGGTCTTTATCCACCAGCAGTGCCCGAACGCCCTCGCAGAAGTCACCGTGCAGCACCGTATTCACCGATAGCACCAGCTCGCTTTGCAGTGCTTCTTTCAGAGACCACTGACGGGCATTGTGTAACTGCTGATAGCTGATGGCTGCCGACAGCGGTGAACCACTCTGGACACCTTTGCTGGCAGCAACCAACCACTCATCATTGTCCGGCAGTTGGGCCAGAGCCAGCATGGTGGCGGCCAGCGATGGTTGATCCATCAGATCGGCAATCAGGTCACGATACTCACGCACTTTTGAGTACGGCAACCAGCCAGCGCTTTTTTCCCGATAGTGCTCAATAACACCATAAACCAGCTCGTAGGGAGTAGCGCTTTGCCAATCTGCCTGTTGCAATGATGCCAGCACATTGTCGTAAAAGGCATTATCAATAAAACGGTTAGCCAGTCCGGCATAAATGGCATCGGCCGCATTCAAACGACAGCCGGTGAGTCCCATAAACAGCCCTAGCCCTGCCGGTAGCCGATTGAGCAGCCAACTGCCAGCCACATCCGGGTACAGGCCGATGGCAACTTCCGGCATGGCCAGCATCGAGGTGTCAGTGACCACGCGAAAATCCGCGCCAGCCATCAAACCGATGCCACCGCCCATGACAATCCCATTACCCCAGCAGATCACCGGCTTGGGATAGCTGTGAATCAGATAATCAAGTCGGTATTCGGTGACGAAAAATTGCTGGACGGCTGCCTCATCGCCAGCTACCGCAGCCGCGCGCACGGCGCGTACATCACCACCAGCGCAAAAGGCTTTGTCGCTACTGCTGGCCAGCACCACCGTGACAATATCACGCTGGTCACGCCAGCGGCGCAATTGTTGCAACAGTTGGTCCATCATGGACTGGTTCAGCGCATTCAGCGATGCTGGAGCATTGAGCGTGACCAGGCCAATCTTGTTATTATTCCGGGCCGGCAGTTCCGCCAGCAGCACATCCGCAACCATATCAGTTACCCCTCTTCACCCATTGGCAAAGAATAAGTAACTGAGGGTTGAGATGCAATGGCAGGAACGGGCCAGCTGGCCCGTCAAGACTTGCGCGTAATCAGTGGCAGATCCTTGAGACAATCAAGGGAGTGACACTCGGTTCTGTCAGTCTCTTTTTTATACGCTGCTTTGTGGGGAATACCAAAAGAGCGCACTACCAGTTTGCCCTTGTTTTCCTGCAACCTGGCGAGTGCCGCCTGCATATCAGCCGGTGTCAGCTGGCGAATCTCCTCGGCGATTCGCAGACGGTTATCAAAGTCCATTTCGCCACTGGCGATGCCCTGCCAGAAGCGGCCGGTACGCTCATCCATGTTATCGTCCTTTTTCAGCAGGTCACCGATCAGGCCCTGACGATAGGTTTCCAGCTCCTTGTCGGTCAAATTGGCCAGTGCTTGCTGTTGATCAACCAAAAACTGATCGATGCGCTTCTCCAGACCAACCGGGTCAAGCTTGGGTGACTGCACCACAAAGACAATCCCGGGGCGCTGCTCAAACGGCCGTGGGCCGGCAAATACCACGTAGCCCAACTGCTGCTCGGTACGCAGGCTGTTAAAGAACGGATTGCCCAACAGACGACCAAGCAGGGCGTACTGGGCTCGGGACCGGTTGTCAGTACTGGGTATCTGGTAATAGCTGACGACCATGGAGTCGTCGTGTTCGATGGCCATATTGACCACTCGGTTGCTGTCACCCAATAAATGGAAAGGCACGTTAAAGCGCTGATGACGGTTGCCATCAGTGAGCAACATGGATTCCACCAGGGCCGCCAGCGCGAGCGCTTCTTTCTGGCTGTGATTACCGTGAACCAGTATCTCCACATGAATCTGGCTGTAGAACGAACGGGCAAAAGTCATCAGTTGTTGATAAGTGACGCTTTCTGCTGCCCGCAGCAGCACGTCATCGGCAGGGTAAGAGGGATAACTCAACTGGTACAGGGCATCCATACCCAGGCGATAGGGTGCGCTGAACTTCTTGTTGGCCAGACTGCGGGTAAACAGCCCCTTCTCCTGGTCAAAGGCACTTTGTCCGGGATTGAACGCCTTGATGGCTTTGAGGATGTCCTTAAGCAGTACCGCCTGCTTATCCTGGTAGCCAGACAGACTGATCAGTAACCCACGCCGACCGGCTGAAATACTGTAATCGAGACCTGCCTCTTTGGCTGGATAACCGTACTCGTTCAGGCTTCTGGACAATAATGCCTGGTACAGATACATCATGGCACTGTTTTGTGCTGTGGCCGAAGCGATGGGCGTAGAGATCATCACTTGCACATTGCCACGGGGCATCTTGAAGCTGGTATCGGTCAAGTGCCACACTCGCAGCCCGGATTCATCGAGAATGACCGATGGTTTGTCAGCACCGCTGTCTGGTTTTAAATCCAGCTGTTCGGCGATAAACGGGTTACGCCCGGCAATGGCCAGACCCTGATGGACTTTCGGAGTCTTTAACCGCTGCACCAGTTTGTCAGACAATGGTTGTATGCTGTATTTGGTGCCAAAAAATGGCTCAATGCGATCGGTTTTCTGGTTACCGGCAATCACTACCTGACGCAGGTTGCTGACCGTCATGCGATCCAGATATTCCATGATCAGGTAAGGATCGTAGGATTCGTACAGGTAATTGGCCTTCAGCAGATGCTTCGGTGGCAGATAGTGTATACGCGACGCCAGACCGGAAACCGTCTGCTGCGGGCTGCGGTCTTCCTGGTAACGAAACGCCAGGTCAGTAATCTGTTGGCTTTCGTCGTATAACCACTCTTGTAACCCCTCTTTACGGATCAGGTCCAGGTAGTCAAAGACAATGGCCGTGATTTCATCCACATGGTTCAACCCTTTGGGCGTCAGCTCCATGCGAATGGTAAATTCACTGTACTCGTTGGGCAGGTCGCTGCCATAAGCAGATAACGAGTCAATCAAACCACGCTGTTTTAACAGACTGTGCAGGCTCCCTTTACCCTCAAAACCAATAACTCGCGCCAGGTAACCCAAAGGCTTGCTGGCGTAGTGTGGCTGAGTGCTGGGCATGGGAAAACTTAACGACAGAATGCGGGTATCCTTCAACGGCTCGATATTGATCCGCACCTGGAGCTGGTCGGCGGTGTACGGTGCGTTGCCAATGGTCAAGTTGGGCTTGGCTCCGGCACGCACGGCACCAAACGACTCGTTGACCCACTGCTCCAGCGTATTGAGCGACTCTTTGCCGTAGACCACCAGACTCATATTGGAGGCCACGTAGTACTTGTCGTAAAACTGCTTGAGAGACTGCCACAGCTGACCATCATCGTCGTTCAGCGTATCAAGACTGCCAATGTTAAAACGACTTTTCGGGTGCTGTGGATTGGACGTGGCATTGAGCGCGGTAAACTGTCGCCAGTTGTCTTCCCGGGCGTGCAGGCGGTACTCGGAATCCACCGCGTTTTTCTCGCGCTCCACATAGCTCGGGTCAAGTTTTGGCGCAATAAAGAACTGTGCCAGGCGATCAAGTGCCGGCTGCAACTGGTTGCTGTTTATATCAAAATAGTAATTGGTGCGCACATCAGCGGTGTAGGCATTGCTGCTGCCGCCATTGGCGCGAATAAACTCTGCATAGCTGTCTACATCCGGGTATTTCTCCGTGCCCATAAACAGCATGTGCTCAAGAAAATGCGCTAACCCGAGCCGGTCTCCAGGCTCCTGATAGCTGCCAGCATTCACGTCCACAGCAGCGGCGGCCTTGTCCGTTTCCGGGTCAGAGATTAGCAGCACCTTCAGACCGTTTTCCAGCGTAAGATAGCGGTAATCACGGTCATCAGCAGGACTTTTTATCACTTGTTCAGGAGTCACAAGAGCTTCTCTCTCTGTCGTCATTGCACAACCTGCTAGGGAAACCACAGTCAAAACTCCGGCAACCATGGCGACAAGTTTCTTCATGTTCACAGTTTTCATGATTTCAGCTTTTGGAGTACGAAGTGAAAAGATATCCGTTGCCAACATAACAGCTTTCACGGTTTTGGACATCATACCATTCATAACCAAAGCGTGAACTGGCCCTTTATCGATAAATATCATATGACAGTGGTAGTATTGATGACAGAAAGGGCAGCGCCAGGACAGTAACTTTAACTTGCTTTACGCTCAAACTGGCCATCAAGACAATTATTAGGAATAATCGACAACTTCTTTCGTTTTGTTGTTTTTGCCATCATGAAATTTCCCGGCCGTCGCAAAATCAAGCACTATTTCCCGGTCAATACCCACAACCGTTTCGATATGGAAAGCACGGTATTTGGCCAGGCCAGCACTTATGTCTGTGGTATTGATCAAAACCTGGTGGATATCACTGCCCGGGTGGATGATGCAGTACTGCGGGATTTTGGCTTGGATAAAGGTGCTTCCCAGTGGCTTGATGATGACCGGGCCAATCGCCTTTACCATTTCCTGAGCGAGCAGCAGCTGATTGAAGACCAGTTTGCCGGTGGTACCATCGGTAACGCCTTGCATAACTACTCCATTCTGGCCGATGACCGCTCGGTGCAATTTGGGGTGATGAGCAAAAACATCCAGGTGGGTGATTACAGCTATCGCTACCTGTGCAACACCAGCAGCAAGGTGGACCTGACCTGCCTGCAACCGGTGGATGGTGCCCTTGGTCGCTGTTTTGCCCTGATTACTAACGACGGTGAACGTACATTTGGCATAAGCCCTGGCTGCATGAACCAGCTGGGGCCGGAATTTATTAACGAGACCATTATCGCCCAATCTTCCGCCCTGGTATTGTGTGCCTACACTCTGGGGGATGATTCGCTGCCCATTTACCAGGCCACGATCAAAGCCGCTGAACTGGCCACCAAACACGATGTGCCGGTTGTCCTGACCCTGGGAACGCGGGGACTGGTCAGCGCCATCCGGGAGCGGCTGCTCGACTTCCTGCGACAATACGTCACCATTGCCGCCATGAACGAAGAGGAAGCCGAAGCTCTGACCGGCGAACAAGACCCACTCTCGGCGTCGCAGTGCGTGCTGGAATGGGTGGATATGGTGCTGTTGACGGCTGGGGCAGAGGGCCTTTACCTGAGTGGCTATACCGAACGAACTCTGGCCCGGGAGACGGAAAATCCCATTCGCTCCGGGAGCATCAGCGACTTCAACCGATTTGAATTCAGCCGTCCGCTGCGCCGTCGTGATTGCCAGGAAACCACACAGGTTTACTCACACATCAGCCCTTATCTGGGCGGCCCAAAAAACATCAAAAATACCAATGGTGCCGGTGACGGTGCCCTGGCGGCGGTAATTCACGATATGGCAGCCAACCACTACCATCGTCAAGTGCTGCCCACGTCTGGCAAGCATAATTTGCCCTGGATCACTTACTCATCCTTTGCCCAGGTGTGCAAATACGCCAACCGGGTCAGCTTCGAGGTGCTGGCACAAAGCTCACCGCGTCTGTCTAGAGGATTGCCGGAACGGGAAATGAGCCTGGAGGACAGCTACTGGGAGCAGTGAAGGCGTTTTGCGCCAAGGCATCGGTTGCAACTGCTATCGGTGGTAACTGCTATAGATTGTAACTGCTATAGTTGACAGGTTTGCAGCTGCCAGGAACGCCTCAATGAAGGACTCTGTCGTCTTTTATGGTGCCAGCGTAACCAGTCGTTCAAAGAGTCAGGCCCGGGAAATTGTTGACCGCGCCATTCATATTTGCGGGCTGCTCAGAAGCTATGGTTTTCAATGCCATGCCGATGTGGTGCTGGACGACAAACTGCACAGCCACTCATCGGCTTCCATCAGCAGCATTCCGGAGAAGTTTCTCAAACTCAGCACGCAGGAACAGGTGCAAAAGCTACACGCTTTTCGTGTTTCACCCAGTCAGGAGTTACACAAAGAGATCGCCTGCTATTACTGGGGGTTGGACAGTCTGCGTAATGCCCGCTTCTGCCTCTGGGACCTGACCTACCCTTCCACCGGGGCCGGCTTTGAGTTGGCCACGGCGCTGACACTGGGCAAAAAGTGTTTCTGCTTCTCGCAAAATACCCGTATTTCCTCCACCGTATGCGGCTACCCCTTGAACTCGCTGACCGTGGCCCACTACGGCGATGAGTTCGAGAGCAAACTGTTTGATTTTATCCAGACCTGCAACATCCAGACCGGCAACGGCAAGTCCACCGACTGACGACCGTGCGATCAATCCAATCGTGCTATCAACAGCCGGTTGCGATGGGTAGAATACCTTGGTCTTATCATTTCAACAGCGCAGCGTCGTTATGGATATTAGCCACCTGAGAGAAGAGTACACCCAGGCCGGTCTCAGTCGGGAGAACCTGCTCAGCAGCCCGTTCGGGCAGTTTGAGTTGTGGTTTCGCCAGGCGCAGCAGGCGCAATTGACTGAACCCAATGCCATGAGCCTGGCCACGGTCTCTGCTGCCAGTGTGCCGGCACTGCGTACAGTTCTGCTTAAATATTTTGACGACAATGGTTTTGTTTTTTTCAGCAATTACAGCAGCAACAAAGCCCGGGATATAAACGACAACCCACAGGTAGCCCTGATGTTTCTCTGGGTCGCCCTGGAGCGTCAGGTGGTCATACAGGGCCGGGCCGAAAAGATTTCCACCGCTGAATCGCTGCGCTACTTTACCAGTCGTCCGACAGGCAGCCAGCTGGGGGCTTGGGTATCACATCAAAGCTCGGTGATTACCGGGCGTAAAGTGCTGGAAATGAAACTGGCGCAAATGAAGCAAAAGTTCCGCGACGGTAAAATCCCCCTGCCGGATTTCTGGGGTGGTTACCGGGTAGTGCCAGAGAAAATCGAGTTCTGGCAAGGGCGTCCAAGCCGACTACACGACCGTTTTCTCTACACCCGCAGCAACAGCCTGTGGCACATCGACCGACTTTCCCCCTGAGAGGCGCCTAATGAGTAAGGAAACCGCTGCCCGCATTGCTGTGCGCGATACCCTGATCCAACTGGTGGACCAAAATCGTCTGTTTTGCGAGTCGGTGCAAGCCGACCAGCAGTTGCCCATCTGGATCATGTCGTCGGCAGATACCCCAGATGATGGACGGCAAATGGCTGCCCGGACGGCAACCCGGCTCACCTACGTGGAGACTCAGAACAAACAGGAAACCGCCCGGCTTACCGGTCTGGTTGGTGTCTCCGCCAGCACGTTACAACTGGGTGACCAGCTGAACCGCGCTCGAGAACAGTTCAAAGGCGCAATTGCTGATTTTCGCCAACTGTTCGGGGATGATATTGAGGCCATTGAACAAGCGTCAGAGGACTTGCGTGACGGGCTGCTAGGTGGTTTGCAGGTGAAACACCTGCACTTTGTCCAGTGCTATCGCCAGCTAAAACTGTTTGCCGAGGCGCCCCGACGCGTCGGGTTTAGTTGGGCAGCTTGTCACAGCGGTACCGTGCGCCTGACCGCTGCCGAAGCCATCGAGCATTTTCGCAAAAAGTACTTGGCTTCTGTCGCTATTAGTGACGACATTCGTCTATTGGAAAAAATGCCCGCGGATGAGGTGGTGGTTATTCGTCGTGTATTGGCACCGCACTTGCGCGCCAATATTACCTGGTCAAAGGAGATCAAGGTGCTCCGGCAAGTGGACCCGGAGGCGAAAAAACAGTATCCGGCCCAGATTAACTCTCCCCTCCCCTTGTTTATCCAGCTAAAACGAGGGGAACCGCTGCCGGAGTTTAACCGGATACGGCCCTTTGACCCTAACGCCAGGCAGGAGCGACTGCAACGCAGCGATGCCCGCCTGGTAAAGATCAGTGATAACCCGTACTCAAGGATTTACCGCTACGCCTAGTCCTTCGTATCCTTTTCCTTTAGGTAAGCTTCCAGGTCAGTACAGCCACCGATGTATTGCTGGCCATGAAAAATCTGCGGAACTGTCTCTACGGTTTTGCCCACGGTTTTGGACAGGTCCGCTTTACTGATGCCCTCTGCCTGAATATCAACGTATTTGAAGGGGAGCCCCTTGGCTTCCAACAGCTGTTTGGCGCGCACGCAATAACCGCAGCCCGGACGACCAAAAACAGTAAAACTATCCATTACGTTATCTCCTGCTTATCTGGATGGAGGACGTGACAATAAGCCCTGACCAGCTCCCGAAGCAACTGCCGAGCCTGCTTTTCACCAGGTAAACGACAACTATCAACCACCTGCGCCCAGGAATGCCCTTGTAATACGCGCTGTATCAATAGTCGGGCTTCGGATGCAGGAATCGGCGCGATAGCAAGAATTTGCCAGACGGCCTTTTTCACCGCATGCAGGCAATTTTCATATTGGCGCTGCCCTTGGGTAAAAGACCACAGTTCCTGCCAGTCGTCCAGTGCAAATGACTGGCCAGCTGTAATCTCCGGCGACAACATGGGCAACAACAAGACAACCAGGCTAGCATCCAGCGTCTTCAGTTCGTCCATCAGCAACCACTGGAGCTGGGTCACAAATCGCTGGCGCGCCGTATTGACCAAGACCAGGGATGTTAATGGTTTCAGCATCATCAGTGCATGGGTGCCGCTGGCACCGTCGCGAGACAGGCCGACTCTGACCGGGACAAACGCGGCATCATGCCAAAAGTGCAGCAGTTCGTCGGTCGCACCAAACACAGTGCCGAGGTAATCCACACCCTGTTTGCTGGCGTCTGCTTGCAAAGCCTGCAACATACACCGGCCAATACCCATACGCTGGCAGTCGGGATGGACTGCAATCCGAATCACCCTGTAACCCACCGGTATTATGGCCTCGGCAATCCCCAAATGATTACTTAACGACTGCGGTATGATATGTCCGCGTACCCGGCGTCGGCCGAAGCAGATATCTTCTTGCAGGGTCGCCTCGATACCACCTTCACGGGCAACAAGCAGCACAGCAAGCAAGCGATTGCCAGGAGCAAAGCCGCCGTAGATCAGTATATTACCGCCATCGAGTAGATGGCGCAGGTCCCACGGGCGAGTCTGGTAGTGCGCCAGCACCAGCAGTCCGAACAGCTGGTTTAACAGTGCTTCGTCAGCGAGCAATTCGTCCGGCGTGATAGTCCGGAATATAAGCGACGATGGATTTATATCGTCGGTGGCGTCCAGTTGGCACGGCTTAGCATTGAGCAGGAGCGCCTGAAAGACAAACGCCTCCAGCGGATCATTGGCTCGCCAACGCACCGGTTCAACCATATTCAGCGCCTGCCATTGGGGCGTGCGTTGATCCAGGGTGGCACGAAAACGCACTGCAAACCCTCGACCGGTCCCTTCATAGCCGTGAATGGTGCTGGCGTACACAACCCGACTGTATTGCGCCAGCATACGCTCCAGCAGGGGCGCAGCAATGGCAGCCGCTTCATCCACCAGCAGCAGCTGAGTGGCTGGCAGCGTGCGGACCAGGTCATCAGGCGCAAAAAATTCCAGCCGTTTGAGCAGCGTTTGCTGCTGATCGCCCAACATCTGTCTGGCATGTTTGAATAGTATCTCAGTGCTCTTTTTTGTCGGCGCGGTGATGGCGATATGCTCAACACCAGCCAGTAGCAGTTGCGCGGCAGCAATCCCGAGTGCGGCGCTTTTACCCCGGCCACGGTCGGCGGTCAGCACCAGCGGGCGCCGACGGTGGCCGCGCAATACCTGATGGATTTTCTCGACGGCCAGTTTCTGACAAGCAGTGATGTAAGGAGGTTCAATACCCTCTTGCACCTCAACCGCTTGTTGCACCTCTGCTGACGCTGGTAGCGCATCATCGGCTTGCAGGCGCAACGGTGCATGCTGGCTAAGCAGGCTCAGCTGATCGTCGTGGCTGATCAGACGCGCCAGACGTTGCAGGTAGTGGCCGGTGATATCGGCCAGTGTTTGCGGATAAACGACCATACGCTGGTACTGTGGATCAGGAAATTGCTCCCACTGATTCAGCGGTGGCGTTAACAACACCATGACACCACCGGCACGCACGGTTCCAGAGATGGCGCCAAAGGCATCTACATCAAACCCGGCCCAGGCATCAAAAATAATATTGTCATGCTCCTGACCGAGACGGCCCAGACAGGCAGCGGCAGAGATAACCTCAACGTCTGGCCAGGCGGCAGGCTCTGCCACCAATAGGATGTCTTCACAGGCTTCAACGATGGCTGTTGCTTGCTGGCGATACCAGGGAGCATCCCCGGCACAAACCAGCAAACGACGATGGCCAGATTGTTCGGCACTCGCTTGTAACCACTGAATGATCTTGCCAGCACAATCAGCGCCTTGACGCATCAAGAAGCTTTGGCCTGGGGAGGTGGGCCGGCAACGTACGCTTTGTTAATAACAACCGGATCCAGCGGGACATTACTATGGGGGCCGCTGCTGCCAGTTCTCGACTTGGCGATGTCATCCACCACTTCCATGCCTTCAATAACGCGACCAAATACGGCATAACCTGGCCGGTTCTGCTCACCATTGAGGAAGTTATTATCGCGCAGATTGATAAAAAACTGGGATGTGGCACTATCAATCAACTGCGTGCGCGCCATGGCAATAGTACCGCGCTGGTTGGCCAGGCGTTCGTCCAGCTCTGATTCGTTCTTGATCGGCTCGCGCGCCACTCTCTCGTTCATATCTGGCGTGAAACCGCCCCCCTGAATCATGAAATTATCAATCACCCGATGAAACACCAGACCGTCGTAGAAGCCACTGTTCACATACTGCAAAAAGTTGTCCACGGTGATGGGGGCCGCTTTCGGGTCCAACTGGATAACGATGTCCCCTCTATTGGTTGCCAGAATCACCTGTTCAGTGTTTTTATCAGTGGATTGCTCCATGTCGGCAGCCTGATCCGTACCGGCATGATCCATAGCTACAGCCAGAGTTGTCATCAATATCGCAACACTTCCCAGCAGCCAGTTACGCAGTGTTTTCATTACGTCCTCCAATAGACAAACAATAAAATTGACTTATGCTATAGCAGCAAAATGAACAGTGAATAGTCAAAACCCGCAAAATTATGTCTTCTTACCCGGTCAGTGAGGAAATCAGCAAATCAACACCCATCAGGGCTTGCAAACGCCTCCTGTTCGGGTAATATACGCAACACCTGAGGGGACAGAAGAATAAAGCTCTGTACTTTCTGTGTGTCGGAGCGTAGCGCAGCCTGGTAGCGCACCACAATGGGGTTGTGGGGGTCGGAGGTTCAAATCCTCTCGCTCCGACCAATTATCAAGTTTTTCCTTTCTTTTTCGCCAGTAAATTCCCTGCATTTTTTCTCAAGTCGCTATTCCATTCCCGAAATGCCCGAATTTTTTGTTCGCCGCTGTTTTCACCGTTTCCGGTTATCCGTCAAGATCACTTTTGCCCCGAAAACTCTGAACAATAACGTCTGCCAGGCAAAAAAAACCCTGCCGTGGCAGGGTTTTTTGTGATTTATCGGATCACTTGTCAGACGAAGCCTGGGGTGTTTCTGTGCTTTCGTAAATCAACAGTGGCTCTGAACTGCCATGGATGACCGAGGCATCGATAACCACTTTGGAGATACTCCTGTCCGACGGGATCTCGTACATGGTATCCAGCAATACAGCCTCAAGAATAGAACGCAAACCACGGGCGCCGGTCTTGCGTTCCATGGCTTTTTTGGCCACGGCACACAGGGCATCCTGGCGAAAATCGACTTCTACCTCTTCCATGTCAAAGAGCTTGCCATACTGCTTGGTCAGCGCATTTCTCGGCTCGACCAGAATACGCACCAAGGCGTCCTCATCCAGCTCTTCGAGCGTAGCAATAACCGGCAGACGGCCAACGAACTCAGGAATCAGGCCAAATTTGACCAGGTCTTCTGGCTCCACCTCTTTGAAGGTTTCCCCCAGACCTTTCTTGTCGTCCTTGCTTTTCACCTGTGCTGAGAAACCGATGCCCGATTTGTCGGTACGATCACGGATCACTTTGTCCAGCCCGGCAAACGCACCACCACAGATAAACAGAATATTGGAGGTATCAACCTGCAAAAACTCCTGCTGGGGATGCTTGCGCCCACCCTGCGGCGGCACAGAAGCCACGGTGCCCTCAATCAGCTTGAGCAGCGCCTGCTGCACACCTTCACCGGAAACGTCGCGAGTAATGGATGGGTTGTCAGACTTACGGGAAATCTTGTCAATCTCATCGATGTAGACAATGCCCATCTGAGCCTTCTCCACATCGTAGTCACATTTTTGCAGCAACTTCTGAATGATGTTTTCCACATCTTCACCCACATAACCGGCTTCAGTCAGTGTGGTGGCATCAGCAATGGTGAATGGCACGTCAAGCATACGGGCCAGCGTTTCGGCCAGCAAAGTCTTGCCGCTGCCGGTAGGGCCGATCAGCAAGATGTTACTTTTGCCCAGCTCAACATCGTCTTTTTTCTTGTCGCCTTTGCCATCGCCGTGGCGCAGGCGCTTGTAGTGGTTGTACACCGCTACGGACAGTACCTTCTTGGCCCTGGGCTGGCCAATAACGTACTCATCCAGAGTCTCTTTAATCTCACGGGGAATCGGCAATCTGTCGGAAGGCTCTTCACCGCCGTTGTCCTGGATTTCTTCACGAATGATGTCGTTGCATAGATCAACGCACTCATCGCATATGAATACGGAAGGGCCGGCAATCAGCTTGCGCACTTCATGCTGACTCTTTCCGCAGAAAGAGCAGTACAGCAGCTTGTTGCCGTCTTCGCCCTTGCCGCTTGTTTCGTCGGTCATTCGATTACCCTGTTATACGGACAATGCCTGCCCTGCACTTGTCAATGAAACCGGGCCAGGCTGACCCGCTCCACAATTCACGATTTCATGCCTGATAAGATGCAGGCATTGGAGCGTATTTTCAAGTGCTTGATCTGCGTGGTACCAGAAGCGATGGCAATAGTGAACCACATCGGCTTCTGAAAAACTTTTGTGCGTGGGCTTTTGCCATAGCGAAAACCCCTGTCATTGGATTAGTGTTCAACGACTTCGGTTAAAAATCAACCTGACAGCAAAATCGGACAACACGTCAAGGTCAAACCACTATCAACCACCGCCAGAAACGTGCTATCCAGCAATAATATACGGAAAAGGCAGCGCTACCCGGATCATCAGCACAGCAACAAAAACTGCGTAATGTGTGAAACACGGTGTTGCCAGGGCCGTTCTTTATGTTACTTGCCACCCTCACCGCGACGATTCATTACCTGGTCAATCAGACCGTAGGCGACGGCTTCATCACCATTCATGAAGTTGTCACGGTCAGTATCTCGCTCGATAACTTCCAACGGCTGACCGGTGTGGTGAGCGAGCACCTGGTTGAGTTTGTTGCGAATGCTCAGGATTTCCCGGGCATGGATCTCAATATCAGACGCCTGACCCTGGAAGCCACCGAGTGGCTGATGGATCATCACCCGTGAATGTGGCAAACAGTAACGCTTGCCTGCAGCACCACCGGCCAGCAGCAATGCACCCATGCTGGCTGCCTGGCCAATACACATGGTGGACACATCGGGCTTGATAAACTGCATAGTGTCGTATATTGACATACCCGCTGTTACCGAACCGCCTGGCGAATTGATGTACAGATGGATATCCTTGTCCGGATTCTCAGATTCAAGGAACAGCAACTGGGCAACCACCAGGTTGGCCATGTGATCTTCAACCTGACCCACCAGGAAGATCACGCGCTCTTTGAGGAGACGGGAATAGATATCGTAAGAGCGCTCTCCCCGGGCCGATTGCTCAACCACAATAGGCACCAGTCCTGCGCTAGTGATTGCTACGGCGTACGGGTCTGTAAGATTGGACATATCCTGTCTTAACTCCTTGCCAAGTCGAAGAAAAGCGACCGCTCTGCCGGTCGCTGGAATCGGACAGATTAGTCGCTTATGTATCAGGTTAAAACGACCGGAGCCAATGAAACCTCTAGCAGCACTGCACTCCGGCAAAGCCTCTGTACCAGGCTTTAACAACAGAATCAGGCAGACGCTGTCCGCTCTTCCTGTTCTTCCTGCTCTGTCTGGCCATCATCTGCTGCAGCTTCGCTACGCTCCGCTGGCTTGATGGCCTCCTGATAACTGCATGGCTTGTCAGTAACCTGAGCCGATTCCAGAATAGTATCCACCACCTGCTCTTCAAGAACAACATACTTGAGCTGGGACAGCTGCTCATCGTTGCTGTAATACCAATCGATAACCTGCTGTGGCTCCTGGTAGGCAGAGGCCATGTCCTCGACCATAGCGCGCACACGCTCATCATCCACCTTCAGTTCACGCTGCCTGATCACTTCGTTGATCAGCAGACCAAGAGCAACTCGCTTTTTCGCGTCAGCAGCAAACAGTTCTGCTGGCAGCTGCCTGGGATCGAAACCTTTGGGGGCGCCAAACTGCTGGACAGCCTGCTCACGCATGCGGTCAATTTCCTGGTCAATCAGCGCTGTGGGCACGTCAATGTGGTTAGTCTGCAACAGGCCGTCGAGGGTCTGGTTCTTGACCTTGTTCTTGATGGCCTGGCGCAGTTCACGCTCCATGTTACGGGCAACTTCGGTACGGAAGGCTTCTTCACCGCCCTCTTCCACACCAAAGCGGGCAAAGAACTCATCGTTCAGCTCCGGCAGCGTTGGCTCGGCAACCTGGTGCACTTTGCAGGCAAACTCAACGGCTTGTCCAGCCAGCTCTTTGGCATGATAGTCTTCCGGGAAAGTCAGGGACAGCACCTTTTCTTCACCGGCACTGACACCCAGCAGACCGTCTTCAAAGCCCGGAATCATACGGCCAGAACCCAGCTCCAGGGTGGCGTTCTCAGCACTGCCACCGGCAAACGCCTCACCGTCTTTGCTACCGACGTAGTCGAAAGTAATGCGGTCACCATTTTGGGCTGCGCGCTCAACATCGACAAACTCAGTGCTCTGCTTGCGCAAAGTGTCAATCATTTCGTCAACATCGGAATCTTGTACTTCTGCCACAGGACGTTCAACGGTGATGCCGTCAAAAGCGTTCAGGGTAATTTCCGGATAAACTTCAAACGTGGCCACAAAAGTAAAGCCGTCTGCATCATCAGACTTGGCTTCCACAGAAGGTGCATCGACCGGATTCAGTTGTTGTTCCTGGATCGCTTTAAAGAAGGAAGACTGCATCATCTCACCGAGCACTTCCTGTCTGGCACCGGCGCCGTAGCGACGCTTAACCACTTTCATTGGCACTTTGCCAGGACGAAAGCCATCAAGACGGACACGACGGGACATATCTTGCAGGCGCTTGTTGACTTCGCTGTCGATATCAGCAGCGGGGATAGTGATTGTCAGCTTGCGCTCAATCGGTGAAGTCGTTTCAAGAGAGACTTGCATCTTTGTTCCTCAACACCAAAACCTGTGTTAACAATGGGCCAGAAGGCGCATGGATTGACAACAAAGCCACCAAGCCGGAGCTTGCCCCACTCTCACTCAACCTCAGAGGTAAACCGGCAAATAGTGCAAGCCTTGCGTGAAAAGCATTGTTCGTAAGACCCGAAACACAGCAGCCCTGATTCAGCCTTTCACACCTGCACCTTCGCATACGTTTCTCCAAAGCCAAGGACTAGTAGGTCCTGCGCCCTCCATCAGGGCTGTTTCTATGGATGAAACATACAAAAACGGGGATAAGCATGCTTATCCCCGTTAATGATTGGTGCGGAAGGAGAGACTCGAACTCTCACGCCTTGCGGCACTGGAACCTAAATCCAGCGTGTCTACCAATTTCACCACTTCCGCTTACAGTGCCTGGCCTTACTTCAAAGGCCAGGGACACCGCACTCCGATTGCCCACCCGATAAGGATGACCAATCAGCAAAATGGGGTGGGCGAAGGGGCTCGAACCCTCGACCGCCGGAATCACAATCCGGAGCTCTGCCAACTGAGCTACGCCCACCATAAAACGAGACAAAGAATATTCAGAACAGACCAGGGAATCAAGCCTGATCAGAATCAACGACCATTACAATGGCGGACCCAACAGGAACGGAACCCGAACCATCCCCCCGAGAAACCCTCAGGACGTCATATTTCCAGGTCGCCCACTATAAGGCGTTATAAATTTCTGTCAAGTCTGGAATAGGATTTGCAGAAATTGCCTGCCTTAAGACCCATTGCTGCGGACACAAGCAAAGATAGCCCGGTCATTACCAAGCATTCGTGCAATAAACGCTATTGAACGCAAAATGTTAATTGTCGTATGAATGAGCCGGCATTACCGGATAAGGCAACCCCGGCTCACAGACCAGCAATCAGTGGGCCACTTCCAGCAGCAGCTTGTTCAACCGCTGCACATAGGCGGCTGGATCCTCCAGCTGACCACCAGCAGCCAGGTTGGCCTGGTCAAACACCACCCGGGTCAGATCAGCAAAATGATCCTCATCCGCTTCCTTGTCCAGCCGCTTGACCAATGGATGCTCAGGGTTGATCTCAAAAATCGGCTTGGACTCTGGCATAGCCTGCCCTGCCGCCTCCATAATACGGCGCATTTGCAGCCCCATATCATGCTGCCCTATCACCAGACAGGCAGGTGAATCGGTCAGACGGTGGGTGACGCGCACTTCCTCGACATCATCACCCAGAACATCACCAATGCGTTTCACCAGGTCTTCATTGTCTTTGGCAGCCTCTTCCTGAGCTTTTTTCTCTTCTTCGGAGTCCAGCTTACCGAGGTCAAGATCGCCACGGCCGATATCGGCAAATGACTTACCATCAAACTCAAACAGATGGGACATCAGCCACTCATCAACCCGGTCGGACAGCAGTAGCACCTCCAGGCCCTTTTTGCGGAACACCTCCAAATGCGGGCTGTTGGCCGCTGCCTTGGGTGTTTCAGCAGTGATGTAGTAAATCTTGTCCTGCCCTTCTTGCATACGACTGATGTAGTCTTCCAATGACTGGTCCTGGGCACCGTCTTTGCTGTGCGTGGTGGTAAAACGCAATAATTTGGCAATTCGTTCGCGGTTGGTGTAATCCTCGGCCGGTCCTTCCTTGAGCACCTGGCCAAACTCTTTCCAGAAGGTGGTATAGAGCTCCGGCTCTTTTTTCGCCATTTTCTCCAGCATATCCAGCACCCGCTTGGTGAGCGCTGATTTCATGTTGTCCACCACCGGATCTTTTTGCAAAATCTCCCGGGAAACATTCAAAGAGAGGTTATTGGAATCCACCACCCCTTTGACAAAACGCAGATACATGGGCAGGAACTCATCAGCCTGATCCATGATAAACACCCGCTGCACGTAGAGCTTCAGCCCTCTTTGCATGTCGCGATTATAAAGGTCAAACGGTGCCTTGGCGGGAATGTAGAGCAGGCTGTTGTATTCCAGCTTGCCTTCAACGCGATTGTGGCTCCACTTCAGTGGGTCTACATAATCGTGACTGATGTGTTTGTAGAACTCCTTGTACTCTTCATCGCTGACCTCACTGCGCGAACAGGTCCATATCGCCTTGGCGGTATTGACGGTTTCCCATTCCGGGGTCTTGGCGGCAGATTTTTTCTCATCATCACCGTCTGCTGCGATTTCGTCCTTGCGCATCTGGATCGGAAAGGCAATATGGTCAGAGTACTTGCGGATAATATTGCGCAAACGCCAACCGTCGGCAAATTCTTCGGCATCGGGCTTCAGGTGCAGGGTAATGGTAGTACCGCGCTCAGGCCGGTCGATATTCTCAACGGTAAATTCACCAGAGCCGTCGGATACCCAGCGCACGCCAGTGGTGGAATCGGCCTTGCGGGTTTCAACGACCACTTTGTCCGCAACAATAAAAGCGGAATAGAAACCAACCCCGAACTGACCAATCAGCCGTGAATCTTTTTTCTGATCGCCGGTCAGGGTCTGCAAAAACTCTGCTGTACCAGATTTGGCAATGGTGCCCAGGTGGGTAATTACATCTTCGCGATTCATGCCGATGCCGTTATCGGTAACGGTTACGGTTTTTTTGTCTTTGTCGAAATCCACCCGAATTTCAAGATTAGGATCGTTCTCCAGCAGGGCGCTGTTGTGCAACGCCTCATAGCGCAGTTTGTCCGTCGCATCGGATGCGTTGGAGATCAACTCGCGCAGAAAAATCTCCCGATTGGAGTACAGGGAGTGAATCATCAGGTGGAGCAACTGCTTCACCTCGGTTTGAAACCCTAATGTCTCTTTTGCTGTTGCTGCTTCTTCGGTAGCCATTGGAACCTCATGATCAATCATTGCATTGGTCAATTTACCCGAATCGAGATATGGGCGACGTTTAGAATTTCAACCCTGCAGCCATCAATACCAGGCAAAACCAGCCACATAACGACCAGCAATTCGCCAATGGTGGTTTTCAATTTCTGAGCAGTTAAGGCAAAATGCAACGATGTGTGGCCGGATACTCCCCCTCCCCCCGGCGACACACTCAGGCAGTGTGGAGCCTGCAACACACCGCCAGTGAACCAGAGCTGTCACTGACAACCTGAACCCATGACAACAGCCCCTGGTATCAGCGGGAGGGATATACATTAACAACCTGCCACCCACCCAGTGGCAGCAGGAGCATTGATGACGGATACGCAATATTTATGGGGCTGGGTTATTTACCTTGGCGGCGCACTGGGTTGCCTGCTCAGCTTGTGGCTATTGGCGCGCAAATGGCCAATAAGAGTCAAACGCGCACTGATGATGACGACAGCCATACTGCTGCTCCTGCCTGGCACTTTGCAGATCGAACAGACGGAGCAGACGTTCCTGGTTCCTGCGTTGCTGGCCAGCATATATGACGGCCTTGGTCTGGGCGCGGACGCATTCTGGCGCAATGGCTTGTTTGTTCTTGTTGCTGCCGGTATTGCCCTCGCTACGGGCTTGCTGTTACCCACCCGCAGAAAAAACAGAAGAATTTACGGCGAGCTGCTGACTGCGGATGAACCCGACCCCGAGTAGAGTTTTTTTGTTCATTTGCCCGGAATGCACGGTTTCCCAATGCACCGGGCTGCCTTTCTGTTTTCTCTCTACGGTTGCACTTTCACTGACCATTTCATTAACAGGGTTGTGCGCCGACATAGTCCTGCCCTGATACCATTTGCGACAATTTGAGCCATTTTCCGCTATATCGCCAACCCTCCTGCTGGATATAATTCGGGCGCAAAATTACCAACACTCGGAAAGCTGGCGTCAACCACATTGCCCGGCGGTGCATTATCACTCCTGCCAACCGTTTTCTCCCGAGATTTTATCCATTTACTCAAGAGCTTTTTGGCCGTGACAACAACAGCGCTATCACATCAGCCAACTCGGCTGACAAACATCGGCAAATACCGGGCGATCGTTCTTGCTACGCTGGTCGCTTTTACTCCTTTTGCCGTGGGCCAACCCCGGGCGCAAAGCGCACCTGCGGTTACTGAGTTTTCGGTAATGGAAGCAACTCTGCCGCAACAGCTGGTTGCCCTGGGCAACCTGAGCGCCAATCAATCCGTCAACATTACGCCGCAAATCAATGGACGCATTGTCGGCCTGGACTTACAAGAAGGTGCCCGGGTTGCGGCAGGTAAACTGCTGGTCAAATTAGACGACCGCGAGCAGGCAGCCATTACCGAGCAGGCACGTATTGCCCTTGCTGAGGCTAAACGTCAGCTTTCGTATATGGAAAAACTGGTCAGCAAAAAGGCGATCTCCAGCGAAGAAATTCACACCCAGCGAGCCACGGTGGAACGTCTGGACGCCGCCTTGCAAGCAGAGCTGGCGACACTGGATAACTACACTCTGGAAGCGCCTTTCGCTGGCACCCTGGGCTTTCACGAGCAAAGCATTGGCAGCCTGATCAGTGCTAGTACCGTGCTGACCACTCTGGACGATCTGGACACCATGAAGTTGACGCTCAAGCTGCCAGAGAACAGCCTGAGCCAAGTCGTCAGGGGAGCCACTGTTACCGCCATCAGCGATGCGTGGCCGGGCCAGACCTTTACCGGCACCATCGACAGCATCAATCCACGCATTGATCCGCAGAGCCTGACGTTCCAGGTTCGGGCTACGCTGGCCAATCCTGATAACCGACTACTGCCTGGCATGCTGATGCGCACAACAATTGAACTGCCCGGGCAAAAACAACTGGTGGTTCCTGCGCGCAGCATTATGTTTGCTGGCAACAAACGCTATGTGTACGTCATTGATGCCCAGAGCATGGTGACACGACGACCCATCACCACGGGACAGACCATCGACCAGTATATTGTCGTGCTATCCGGACTACGTACCGGCGAACGCGTGGTCAATGAAGGCGTGGTCAAAGTGAGTGACGGTCGTCAGGTGCAAATCCTTAACCCATCACCCACTCTCGCAGCCGACCCTGTGACAATAAACGACGGGGCACTCTGAGATGATACTTTCCGATCTGTCCATCAAGCGCCCGGTGTTTGCCATGGTCATCAGCCTGATGCTGATCACCTTCGGCATCGTCTGTTTCAACATGCTGCCCATGCGCGAATTGCCGGATGTCACGACGCCCACCGTTATGGTGCAAACCAACTACAGCGGTGCCTCGGCCGAGGTTATCGAAAGCAAGATTACCGACGTGATTGAAGATCAACTCGGTGGCATTGAAGGGATTCGTTTTATCGAAAGCAATAGCCGCAACGGCAGCTCGCGCATTAGCATCGAGTTCTCGCCGGACCAGGATATGGAAACGGCCGCCAACAATGTGCGCGAAGCCATGTCCCGCGTCGTATGGCAACTGCCAGATGATGCCGAGTCCCCCATTGTCTGGAAGAACGACGGCAGTGGCGAGCCGATCATGATGATCAACCTGCAAAGTGACAAACTGTCGTTCCTTGAGCTGACCGATTACGCCGAGCGCACCTTGCAAGACCGGCTATCCCTGGTAGATGGCGTCAGTTCCGTGGACATGATGGGCGGTCAAGACTACGTGATGCGCGTTGATCTGGACGCCCAGGCCATGGCCGCCCGCCAAGTGACCAGCAGTGATGTGCGCACAGCACTGCGTCGGGACAACGTGGAACTGCCCGCTGGTGAACTGACCGACACCCTACGCACACTCCCGGTGCGAATAAACCGTGACTACAACACTGTTGACGACTTTCGTCGTTTGATGGTGCGCCAGGACAGCAATGGCACAGTCTACCTGGACGATATCGCCGACATTCGCACCGAAGCCAAAGAGATTAACAGTCTGGCCAAAGCCGATGGCCGCAATGTACTGAACTTCGGCATTGTGCCACTTTCGCAGGCCAATCCGCTGGATGTGATCGCCAATGTCAAGGCGGCGCTGGCTGCTTTCAGGCCGTTTCTACCGGAGGGAACCTACATGAATGTGGTGATGGACTCATCCATCTACATTCAGTCGTCCATTGACGAAGTGTACGTTACCCTGGGCATGACCATTGCCCTGGTGGTCATGGTTCTTTATGTCTTCCTGGGCAATGCCCGTGCCACGCTTATTCCGGCCGTTACCGTGCCCATTTCCCTGATCAGCGCATTTATCGTTATCCAGCTGATGGGCTACTCCATCAATCTGCAGACTTTGCTGGCGCTGGTACTGGCCATCGGCCTGGTGGTGGACGATGCCATTGTAGTGCTGGAAAACATCCACCAGCACCTGGAACGGGGCGAAGCGCCCCTAGTGGCTGCCTGGAAAGGCACTCGTGAGGTGGGCTTTGCTGTTGTGGCCACCACCGTGGTACTGGTGATGACCTTTGTTCCCATTGTCTTTATGGATGGCTCAGTGGGTCGGCTATTTTCTGAATACGCCATGACTCTGGTGGGTGCTGTGGTTTTCTCCAGCCTGATCGCCTTGACACTGTCGCCTATGATGGGCTCCAGGCTGCTGAAGCTTAATGTCAAGCCGTCCAAAGCCAGTGTACTGGCAGAAAAAGCCAACCATCACCTTACTAACGCCTATAGTCGTATATTATCGAGGGTGCTAAAGGTACGCTGGCTCGGGCTGATCATGTTACTTCTCTCGCTGGCCATCAGCGCTGCTCTCTATCCAATGATCCCCCAGACGTTCACACCCCAAGAGGACCGGGGGGAATTTATGGTGATCGTCAAGGGACCGGAAGGTGCCAACTTTGACACCATGGAACAGAGCATGCTGCAACTGGAGGCAAAACTGCTGCCGTATCTTGGCCAGGGGGCATTGAAATCACTCTTTGTGCGCTCGCCGGGCTTTGGATCCGGGGGCAGTAATTCCGGCATTCTGGCCGGTACCATGGAGCTGTGGGAAGACCGGGATATCAGCGCCGCGGCGATGGTTAACCAGGTGCGCCAACTGGTGGCTGACATTCCCAACGTTCGGGCCATTCCGGTAATGCGCTCCACCATCGGCGGCCGCTCCCGGGCACCGGTACAGTTTGTGCTCGGTGGCGGCTCCTTTGAGCAACTGGTCGAGTGGGCTGCTATCATCGCCGAAAAAGCGCGGGAAAATCCCGGCTTGCGTGATATCGACATTGATTTCAACCAGAACCAACCTCAGCTGGATATCACCATTAACCGGGAACGTGCCCAACAACTGGGGGTTTCCGCCGAGGATATCGGGGCCACGCTGGAAACCATGCTCGGCGGCGTTACCGATACCACCTTTATGGAGCGTGGCGAGGAGTACGACGTCTACCTGCGCGCCCAGGAGGACAGTTTTGCCAGCGCCGCAGACCTGGCATCGCTCTACGTTCGCTCCCACACCACCGGGGAACTGATCCGGCTGGACAACCTGGTCACCATGCATGAAACAGGCGGAGCTGCCACGCTCAAGCACTACAACCGCAACCGGGCCATCACTATTTCCGCCAGCCTGGTGGACAACTACTCGCTGGATGAGGCACTGACTTATCTGGACCAGCAGGTGGTAGAGCTGCTGCCATCAGAAGCCATCGTCAACTATAAAGGCGAATCGCTGGATTACCGCAACAATCAAAGCGCCATCGCCATGGTATTTGTGATGGCCATGCTCGTGGTTTACCTGGTGCTGGCCGCCCAGTTTGAGAGTTTTGTGCATCCGCTGATTGTGCTGTTCACTGTCCCCCTGGGCATTTCCGGTGCCTTGTTTGGCCTGGTGCTTACCGGCGACACACTGAACATATTCAGCCAGCTGGCCATGGTGATGCTGATCGGCCTGTCGGCCAAGAACGGCATTCTGATTGTGGAGTTTATCAATCAGCTGCGGGATAAAGGCATGGACTTTGACCAGGCGGTGCTGGCAGCCTCTGCCTTGCGTCTGCGCCCTATTCTGATGACGGCACTGACCACGGTGATAGGTGCTGTGCCGTTGCTGCTGGCCAGCGGGGCCGGTTCGGAGTTTCGTTTCTCCATCGGCGTGGTGGTCTTTTTCGGCGTACTGGTGTCCAGCGTGCTCACCCTGTTCGTGGTGCCGTCCATGTACGCACTGCTGGCCAGAAAGACCACGTCGCCCGATCATGTGGCCCGTGAACTGGAGGCTTTACTGACGAAATAGACGACCGGAGCCGCTAAAGGCTCCGACTTGTTCAGGCATTGCTGGCTATTATTGATTCACTGTCGTTTACTATCGCTTTATAGATTTGGTAATTCTTGTTGAACAGCAACATATCCAGCCCGGCACAATCGGGTTTGCCCCGATCCAGATCGCTATGCTGCACGAGAGCAATATTATTGAACTGTCGCTCCAGCATCAGCACACAACGCAGTGCTGAATTCAGCTGTCGGTCGGTAAATTGCCCTGACTGCCCGATAAGACAGACGCCCACTGACTTTTGATTGTGTCCTCTGACATGTGCTCCCTGCTCTTGCCCAGTGACAAACGGATCATCATCCATGGGGCGTCCTGTCTCAATATGGCCATCAAAACAGGCGTGATAACAACCCGAGGCGATCCAGCCGTTGAGAATCACGTAGTGATAACCAATCCCTTTCCAACCTCTGGCCAGGTGCCACTGCTCAATCAGCGCCGCATTGCCAAAAGCGGAGGCAGAGCAATGTAAGACGACCGTTACCATTTGATCGCCCTCCGCACCCTGGCTTCAATATCTTCTGCTGCCGAATGGGTGCGCTCATCTTTTTTGTTGCCAGTGGCCAGCCTGGTGACCGTATTACTGATCCCGCGCTTTTCCGCAGTGCGCCCTAAAGCGTAGGCGCCGGCAATGGCACCCCACATGTATAAAAAGGAGTTAAAAATGGCCGTTGAGCTGTCAATCAACTCCGGACTCATCTCAAAGTAATTCAGGATGCCAATGCGAACGCCGAACATTTCCAGCAGAATAAAAATCAAGCCGGCGTAGATAACCGTTGGTCTGGCACGCTTGGTGAAGTTATCGCTCTGTTGCAGCTCGGCAACAATGACCGCTTTGGAAGCATTGATTTCATGCTTATAGGTCGCATGAATTTGCTTCTCCCGGTCATTGATCAGCCGTTGCAGTTCCAGTTTGAAACCGGACTGGCTGTCGGTTAGCTCCCGGGATATTTCCGCCATGCGCTGTTTGAATTGATTTCTGTGCTCTTCCTGCGCCTTTTTGTCTTTGGCTATCTCCTCATCGGTATAGAAGTACTCGTCAACCGCCGATTCGACCTTGGCGATAACAGACGCGCCATTGCCAGTAATAAAATTCCATATTTGTGAAATCATCGCCCTGCCCTTGAAATGCCATTTATTATTTTTCGTTAGCCCTGCGGCTTGCACATTCAAAGAACAACCATCGTTCACCATTATTTCCAAACCGCGAGTGAGGCTTGTTGACCTGGGTCAATAAACATCCAGGGGTCGATAAGTCACACGACTGCGATGCCCTACAGCAAAAACCGATTAACGACTTCAGTCAACCAACTCACGAGCGGAAATTGCCATACAGTTGCCATACATAAAGCTCAGGCGTATTCCACTCGGGCTGCGTCTTTACCTAGCCACTGTCGCAACTCCAGCACCAGCTCATCGCTGGGGCTGACTTGCCACTGCTCGCCAAGCAGCAGACTTGCCCGGGCATCGTTGCCGGAATAATCGATCCGCACTGGCAGACTGCCTTTCTGGGCCGTCAGCATAGACGACAGCTTGTGGCCAAAGTGACTATCCACCTGATCATGACTGATGGCCAGCACCAGCTGGCGCGCGTAATGGCTACGGGCCTCCACCACTTTCATCACTTTTTTCGAGCGCACTTTCAGACTATTGGAGTAATCGTCAAAGGTCACTTCGCCTTCCACCACCAGTACGGCGTCTTTGTGCAGCAGTTGCTGGTATTCGGCGAATACGTCGGCAAACAGGGAGACTTCAATGCGGCCGGTGCGATCGTCCAGAGTAACAAAGGCCATTTTGTCACCTTTTTTATTTTTCATCACCCGCATATCCACCACCAGTCCGGCAATGTTCTGGCCGTCACCTCGGGCCGGTTGCAGGTCTTTTATGCGGTTACGAATAAAGTGTCGTATTTCACCTTCATACTCATCAATGGGATGACCGGTGAGGTATAAACCGAGTGTGTCTTTTTCACCACTCAGGCGCGTTTTGTCGCTCCACTCGGCGGTGTTCAGGTAGTTGTCGTAGACCTTCTCTTCGCCGGCAGGCACTAGGGAGCCAAACATATCCATCAGCCCCAGGTCCTGATTTTTGGCCGCTTGATCCGCGGCCTTGATGGCTTCACTTTGGCTGGCGGCCAGCACTGCCCGGTTCATATTGAGCCGGTCAGATTGATTGGGCATTGGCCCAAGCAGATCCAGGGCTCCGGAGCGAATCAATGCTTCGAGCACTCGTTTGTTCAGACTTTTGGCATCGACCCGGTCACAGAAATCAAACAGGTCTTTAAATGGGCCGCCATCGTTGCGCGCCCGAACAATGGCTTCGATAGGCCCTTCACCCACGCCTTTGATGGCGCCCAGACCATAAATTATATGACTTTCGTCGTTTACACCAAACATATAGGCGCCGCTGTTAACACTGGGTGGCAGCACCGTCAGCCCCATACCTCGACACTCTTCGATAAACGTCACTACCTTATCGGTGTTCTGCATGTCAGAGCTCATTACTGCTGCCATAAACTCCGACGGATAATGGGCTTTCAACCACAGCGTCTGGTAGGAGACCAGAGCGTAGGCGGCCGAGTGCGATTTATTAAAGCCGTAGCCGGCAAACTTCTCCACCAGGTCAAAAATCTTCATGGCCAGGGCACCATCAACTCCCTGGCTGATAGCGCCTTCTTCAAACACCGCTCGCTGCTTGGCCATCTCCTCGGGCTTTTTCTTGCCCATGGCCCGGCGCAGCATATCGGCACCGCCGAGCGTGTAGCCGGCCAGCACCTGGGCGATCTGCATGACCTGCTCCTGGTAGAGAATAATGCCGTAGGTGGGTTGCAGGATCGGTTGCAGCCATTCGTGCTGGTACTGGGCATCAGGGAATGACAGCTCTTCCCGGCCGTGTTTGCGGTTGATGAAGTTATCCACCATGCCCGACTGCAACGGCCCAGGGCGGAACAAAGCCACCAAAGCGATAATGTCCTCAAAGCAGTCCGGTTGCAGGCGCTTGATCAGGTCTTTCATGCCCCGGGATTCGAGCTGGAATATCGCCGTGGTTTCTGCCCGCTTGAGCATGTCGTAGGAGGACTTGTCCTCGAGGTCGATGGACTCAATGGCCAACGGCTCTTCACCACGCTGGACACGGCGCGGATTGATCAGCTTCAGCGCCCAGTCGATGATGGTCAGGGTACGCAAGCCGAGGAAGTCAAACTTCACCAGGCCAGCGTACTCCACATCGTTCTTGTCGTACTGGGTGACCACCCCCTTGCCATGTTCGTCGCAGTACAGTGGCGCAAAGTCGGTGAGTTTGGTCGGGGCGATGACCACACCACCGGCGTGTTTGCCCACGTTACGGGTGACCCCTTCAAGCTTGAGAGCCATCTCCCAGATTTCCGCCGCCTCTTCGTCGGTTGCCAGAAACTCACGGATCATCTCTTCCTGGTCGTAGGCTTTGCCCAGGGTCATGCCGATTTCAAAGGGGATCATTTTCGACAGACGATCGGCCAGACCGTAGGATTTTCCCTGCACCCGAGCCACATCGCGCACCACCGCCTTGGCCGCCATAGTACCAAAAGTGATGATCTGGGAGACAGCGTCACGCCCGTAGGTGCGGGCCACGTAGTCAATGACCCGGTCACGGCCTTCCATGCAGAAGTCCACGTCAAAATCGGGCATGGAGACCCGCTCGGGATTCAAAAAACGCTCGAACAGCAGATCGTATTTGATCGGGTCCAGATCGGTGATTTTCTGGGCATAGGCCACTAGCGAACCGGCACCGGAACCCCGGCCAGGACCGACAGGAATGCCGTTATTTTTCGACCACTGGATAAAGTCCATAACGATCAGGAAGTAGCCGGGAAAGCCCATCTGCAAGATGGTATCCAGCTCAAAATCAAGACGCTCCCGATAGAGTTTTTCTGTTTCGGGAAAATCCGCCGCCCGAGGATCAAACAGAAACTCCAGACGCTCGGTCAGGCCCTGGTGAGAGAACTCACGGAAAAACTGATCCATGGTTTTTCCTTCCGGTACCGGATATTCAGGCAAAAAGTACTCACCGAGTTTAACGTTGATGGAGCAGCGTTTGGCAATCTCCACCGAGTTGGTCAGCGCTTCCGGGATATCGGCAAACAGGGCTACCATCTCGTCTTCCGACTTCAGGTATTGTTCTTCGCTATAACGGCGTGCCCGACGCGGGTCATCAAGCACCACCCCCTCGCCAATGCAAACTCTTGACTCGTGAGCCTCAAAGTCATCCCGGGACATAAACATGACATCGTTGGTGGCTACCACCGGGCAGCCAAACTGTGCTGCCAGCGTTACCGAACTGTGTACGCACTCTTCGTCCCCGACCCGGTTGGTGCGGTGCAATTCCAGGTAAAAGCGCTCCGGGAAGGCCATCATCCACTGGCCCAGCAGTTCGCCGGCCAGCTCATGCCTGCCGTTGAGCAACGCCCGACCGATTTCTCCTTCGCTGGCGCCAGAGAGCGCAATCAGCCCCGCCGACTGCGCCATAATCCACTCACGTTTTACCAGCGCCTTGTCGTGTTTCTGGTTCTCCATAAAGGCTCTGGAAACCAGCTCGGTCAGATTGTGATAACCCTGCTCGTCCATACACAGCAGTACCAGTCTTGCAGGATTCTGCTCATCGGCTGGATTTTCCACCCACAGGTCAGCGCCGCAAATCGGTTTGATACCAGCGCCCATGGCACTGGAATAGAACTTGATCAGGGCACAAAGGTTGGACTGGTCGGTGACCGCCACTGCCGGAGTATTGGTACTGGCCATGGCATTGGTGAGCGATTTGATACGTACCAGACCATCGCTGAGCGAGAACTCGGTATGAACCCGGAGGTGGATAAAACGTGCGGTCATGAAAGTCCTGATTGGTCGCGCCTGCAATAACAATGAAAAACCAACAACGAAAAACCGTCCGGGTTGCCAGGGTTAAACTGCAGGATGGGCAAAGATCAGCATTTACTGGTCAAAAAATTTGCCATGCAGTATATCAGGATTCCAGGTGCAAAACCCAAACCCGACGCTGTCCACCATCACGCAGGCGTTGCTCGCGAAGAGCCTTCTGCTTTTTCATAAAAAAGAGCCTTCTGCTTTTCCATAAAATCACCGCAGCGCATCGTGGCTCCCCCTGTAAACTTGCCGGGGCAATGAGTGGAATGAGAAATGAGGAATGTGGAATGTGGAATGTGGAATGTGGAATGTGGAATGTGGAATGTGGAATGTGGAATGTGGAATGTGGAATGTGGAATGTGGAATAAAAGCTCAGAAGAATCGGCAGCAAACGACTGAAAATGGATCAAGCTCACCAGCGCTCGCTAGCACTCAGTCGGTGAGCAATAACCTGACCGGCCTGAATGAACGACGGTGAATTGGTGTGGGTCCCAGTCGTTTTAACGCTGCCAGATGAGCTGCGGTGGGGTATCCTTTATGCCCGGCAATGCCGTAACCAGGCCACTGTTGATCCAGAGTCACCATCTCCCGATCGCGGGTCACTTTGGCAATGATGGATGCAGCGGCAATTTCAGGTACTTTGCTATCGCCTTTGATGACAGCCTCAGCTCGACACGGCAGCTTTGGGCAACGATTGCCATCAACATAAGCCAGCTCAGGCAGCATTGATAAGCCTGTTACAGCGCGCTGCATGGCCAGCATAGTGGCGTGCAGAATATTCAGCTCATCGATTTCTGCCACTTCGGCACGGCCCAATGACCAGGCCAAAGCCTGATCACAAATAAGCTCAAACAAGACTTCACGCTGGCGGGCAGTCAGCTTTTTCGAATCATTAAGACCAACAATCGGGCGAGCCGGATCGAGGATAACTGCCGCAGCGATCACCGGTCCACACAACGGTCCGCGTCCCACCTCATCAATCCCGGCCACCCGATCAACTCCAGCATGCGGCCAGTTAAATTGCGCTTGCTTCACAGGCCATCCCGGGCAACAACCGACATCACTGCCGCAAAAGCCAGCTTGCTGGCATCGCGTTTCAATTGGTGGTGAATCTCAGTAAATGACTGCTGCAAAGCTTCGCAGTACGGGCGATCAGTCAGGGCTTTTTTCATGGCCTGAAATAAGCTTTCCGGCGTCGCATCATCTTGCAGTATTTCCGGCACCAATGCCTGATCAGCCAGCAAGTTGGGCAGTGCCACGTACTTCACCTTGACCAGACGACGGGCAATGGCGAAAGAAATAGGGGATGCCTTGTAACTGACCACCACGGGCTTTTTGTGCAGCGCAGCTTCAAGAACTGCTGTGCCCGATGTCACCAAAATGGCATCAGATGCGGCCATAACCGGCTGCGCCTGGCCATCGTAAACGGTCACATCCAGGTCGGGATACTCGCTGAGAATGGGCAACAGCTGCTTTTTGCGCTGCTCATTGACGCAGGGAATCAGAAAACGGGCATCAGGAAATTCTTTTCTCAGCAAACGGGCCGTATCCAGAAACAGTTGTCCCATTCGGGCAATTTCCGTCTTACGACTGCCGGGCAGCAATCCAATCACTGGCCCCGGACCGGTAATACCCAGCTGTGCCTGTGCCGCCTCCTGGTCAGGCTCCATGGCAATCTGGTCCGCCAGTGGGTGACCAACAAACGTCACTGGTACATCGTGAGCACGGTAGTAGTCTTCCTCAAAGGGCAGCAATGCCAGCATGTGGTCGACGCCGTGACGAATCTTTTTCAATCGGCCTTCTCGCCAGGCCCAGACTTGCGGGCTGACGTAATGGACGGTAGGTATTCCGCTGGTTTTCAGGCTACGCTCCAGCGCCAGGTTGAAATCGGGCGCATCGATTCCGATAAAAACATCCGGTCGTTCGGCAAGCAAATGACTGCGTAATTGTTTGCGAATACCCAGCAGTTCCCGCAGACGCTCAAGTACCTCTACCAGCCCCATTACTGACAGCCGCTCCATGGGAAACAGGCTGTCAAAGCCTTCGGCACACATCAATGGTCCACCAATGCCATAGCAGTGAGCATCTGGATAGTGTTGTCTGATCTCACGAACGAGGCCGGCACCAAGAATGTCGCCGGATGCTTCACCGGCCACCATGGCTATTGATAATGGGCGTCTGTCGTTGTTTTTTTGACCGTTTTGCTCTGGGGATGCAGTGGCGTCAATAGCGTTATCATCACCCTGGCTCACCGCGTAATACCACGAGTTGACGCCAACAAAGAATCGATCAATAACTGAACCTCTGGTTCCGGATCCCTACTCTGCATACTTTGCAGTTGTTCAATAGCGTCTTGCATACGCAGCCCCCGACGGTAGATGATTTTGTAGCACTCTTTCAGCCGACCAATTAATTCCTGGCTGTAGCCGCGTCGGCGCATCCCTTCAACGTTCATGCCGTGGGTTTTGGCCGGATTGCCGCTGGCCATGGTAAACGCCGGCAAATCCTTGAACAAGCCGGTCTGACCGGCGGTCATACTGTAGGCGCCGATGCGGCAAAACTGGTGCACCGCAGTGTAGCCACCCATAATAGCACCGTCGTCTACTATCACATGCCCGGCCAAGGCGGTGCTATTGGCAAAAATACAGTCATTGCCAATAACGCAGTCGTGGGCGATGTGCACATAAGCCATCAGCAGATTATTGTTGCCAATGGAAGTCAACCATTTATCCTGGGCAGTGCCACGATGAATGGTGCAGCATTCGCGGATGATATTGTTATCACCAATCACCAGACGCGTGGGCTCGCCAGTGTACTTTTTGTCCTGACACGCTTCGCCCACGCTGGCAAATTGGTAAATGATGTTGTTCTTGCCGATGACCGTTGGGCCTTTTAACACCACATGGGAGTGAATGCGCGTACCGGCCCCCACCTCCACGCCAGCACCGATAAAGGTCCATGGGCCAACAGAAACACCAGCACCGATGGTGGCTCCGGGTTCAACAATTGCCGCAGGGTGAACACTGGCGGTTGGGTGAATGTCCGCGGAGCTGGCAGCGCTCAGCGGGCGGTTATCTGCCTTAACAGCATCGGCATCATGGGTAAGGGGTAGTGTGTCGTTCAAGACTTAATTTCCTTTCTTGCGCATGTGACTTCTGCACAGCAGACAATATTACCATCAACCGTTGCCTCACAGGCAAATTTCCAGATTTCCCGTTTCAGGGCCAGCACTTTTGCTCGTAGAATCAGTTGGTCACCGGGCACTACCGGTGCCCGAAAGCGAACCTTATCGGCACCGGCAAAATAATACATCGTATCGCCTTGCGTTTTACGAATGTGATAACAGAGAATACCGGCAGCCTGGGCTACGGCTTCGATAATCAATACGCCTGGCATCACCGGATGCTGGGGAAAGTGCCCGTTAAAATATGGCTCGTTACTCGATACATTTTTGAGGCATTCGATGCTACCACTTTCGATGTCAACATGAAGAACCCGGTCCACCAGCAAAAAGGGATAACGGTGGGGCAGGATCTCCTTAATTGCCTCTATTCTTCTCATTAACCATAAACTCAAAAATCAAGACGCATGCGAATAAAGCTGGAAAACCAGCCTTTTTCTGCAATGCTGAAACTACAATGGCTACTCTCAATGAACTTTGTTGTGGGCAGGGCTTGCACCCTGCCTGAAACAAAGATCACTGCTGCTCAAGTTTTTTAACGCGCCGCGCCAAGTCATCCAGCTGTCGGAAGCGAACCACATTCTTACGCCACTCACGGCTCTCCATAAAACCTGTGCCCGAAGAATAGGAACCGGCCTTGGGGATGGAGCGCGTAATCATAGCCATACCGCTGATGAACGTACCATCAGCAATGGTCAGATGACCGGCAAAACCGGCCGCGCCGGCAATAGTACAATTTTTACCAATTTTTGTACTACCAGAAATACCAACTCCAGAAGCGATGGCGGTATTTTCGCCAATAATGACGTTGTGGGCAATCTGAATCAGATTGTCCAAACGCACTCCGTCGTGTATTTCGGTATTGCCAAGCGCACCACGATCAATGCATGTATTAGTCCCAATCTCCACATCGCAGCCAATGACCACGCCACCGATCTGGGCGATCTTGTGCCAGCGGCCATCGGCATGGGCATTGCCAAAACCGTCACTGCCAATCACTGCACCGCAGTGGATAATGGAGCGCGCACCGATGGTTACACCGTGGCAAACCGTAACATTACGGTGCAGATGAACACCGACGCCAAGAACTGAATCGTGGCCGACCACAGTGCCGGCATCTATGCGTACATTGGCGGCGATGCTCACACCCGCTTCAATCACTACATTGGCACCAATGGCCGCTGATGGATCGATGAACGCCGAGGCATCCACCACCGCACTGGGATGAATGCCCACATTGGCACCACGGTCCGTGGCAAAGCAGGACGACAGTTGGGCATAGCCAAGGTAGGGATTAGCAAGCACCAGCGCGTTGCCCGTAAACGACCCGGCCGCTTCCGGGCTGAGAATGACCGCCCCAGCACTGGTAGTGGCCAGGTAACGAGCATAGGCCGGATTGGCCAGAAAACTCAACTCATGGCTCTGGGCGTTCTGCAGCGTGTTAAGACCGGAAACCCGTTTGTCAGGATCACCCTGTACCTGGGCTCCACACTTTTGCGCTAACTCGGACAACGTGTACTGGGCAGTCATGGCAAATTACTTAGCCTGGTTAAGACGTTCAATGACCTTGCGGGTGATATCGATTCCTGGACTGGCGTAAATAGCCATTTGACGATCAAGTACCAATTCCAGTTTCATCTCAGCAACCACTTTATCAACGGCCGATTTCAGTTTCGGACGCAGCTTTTCTCGCTCGGCATTATCAGCTTCAGCACGCTCTGTCTGGTACTGACCCGCTTTCATCTGCCAGTCTTCATACTTGCGTTGCAGTTCCAGCTGTCGGCTTTTCAGCTGGTCAGCGCTCAGGGTTGGGCCGTCTTTTTGCAGTTTTTCCTGCATGGCGCGCACTTCACCTTCCAATTTCTGCAGAGCCTGTAACTGTGGTTTGAAACGGGCTTCAGACTTCTTGGCGTACTGCTTCCCGGCATTGGACTCGGCCAACACCATAACAGTATCAAGCACACCAACATCGCCAGCGGCGTGAGCCAAAGGTGTCAGCATAACAAAAGCAGCAAATGCCAATACAATCGGTTTCAAGACAACTCTCCTGAGGGTGGAAAAAAAGCACATTATAAAGAAAAGCCGTCTGATAGCACCTTTTAATTACGTAAACGCTGCCTTGTTTTGCTACTTATCTATTAAAAGGCGGCGCTACAGCCAGTAAATGACGTAACTGTTACCGCCCTGACGATTAACCATTGCAATAAAACCCAACCGTTAACGATCAGGCCATCGTCGGCAAAAAACGACGATGGTTATATGGTTATTATGTTGCGATAGATCCCAGACTATCGAGACTATCTATAAGGAGGTCTTATCTTCAGACGCAGGAGTGGGACTCGGTGAGGACGACGACTCGTCTGACTGAGTTGGAGATTCGGACACGCCTGAAGCTTGCTCCGGCTGTCGTAATGTTGGCGGTCGCGCCGCGAGGTAAATGTTTTGTAGACGTCGGAATCCATTGGTATTAGCTGAGAGTTCAGTCGGCACCTGGCCTTGGTTTTCTCGATTTTCCCTGCCTATGCTTTTGTTGTATTCCGTATTTGTTTGCGTTTCGGGATCAGAAAACGGTTCTTCTTCTGAATCACTGCCAGGCTTATCTTTACCTTTATATCTCTGTTTCGCTGTCGGTAGTAATGGCTCCTCTTGCCCTGGCTGATAAAGACGATATTCATCCAACCTGGCGAAAGTTACTTTCTTCGACTCTGACGATTTTCCGGTTTGGTGCTTTAGAATACCCTTGACAGGTTTTAGTGATTGATTACCCTCATGATCGACAGGAGAGCCCCCAGCAGCTCCACTACCATGATCCGATGACGTTGAATGACCACTGGATACACTGCTTCCAGCGCGCATGCGACCGCTCGTCAAAATGGTTGGTGCGGACAGCCCATCGCCATCCGGGTTTCCGGGAGAAGGACCAGCTGCGTTATCAACTCCCGTGGTCGTGCTGGCCAGAGGTGGCTGACCGGCCGCCTGCTGGACATCTAAAGCACTGGCATTATCGTCATCCTGACGACGGGAACAGCAAAATAGCACTCGGAAAAAGCTCGACATTTTCATAGTGACATACTCTCACCACCAAACCTGACGGTTATGGATGGAGGCTTCGTTCGACCCATGTTGAATATTATCAACACCTCTCGCTACAGAACCTGCGCTGACAGGACTTTCTGTAGGGGAACCCTTTACGAATCTGCTGTGTCCCAGCAAGTCAGCTTTGGCATAGTAGCAAAGATTCGTGGAGATGGAAAAGACGCAACCCTTCACAGATTGTCCCCTATCCATCTCCAGCCATAGCGTAAAGCGCTTGAGTAGAGAGGGATAACAGGCCGACCATACCCGAAGAGCATAACATAAATAGATGTCTACTATTTCTCCAGTCCTTTCTGTTTCTGGATATATGCTTTGGGCACTTCCAATAGGACATCCTGCCTGGAATCACACAATATCAGCAATTCCCGCTGAACACGCAATACCTATCCAGTGAGCAGATCATTGCGCCAACTGTTTTTCAAGGCCGAACAAAACCTGACTAATTAGTCAGCCAGTAATGGAGCAACAACGGCTTTTTCAAGTGCATGACGGCAACGCCGCTCATGATGGCATCGTGAAGCGAGATCGAGTCCGAACCGATTCTTTTGCAAAAGTCCGGGATTTTTGCAGCTTCTTTGGAAACGATGTTGATCAGTTTTTCGACAACTGTTTTGCGATTAGGTGCTGCCATGACGAAGCCACAATGGCCATTTGGAGCCGATTAGTGTAGACAAAAGTCCGCGATTTCCGCATGTATTAACGTCTATGTAGCTTTTGCTTTTACTGATCACAATCAAGTGAGCGGGAATTGCTGCGAATCTGTAAGCCTTCTTCCAGTCTCCAAAAAACCTCAACAGTCTCTAGCTTACTGCACAACTTCAGGTAGCGTATGGCCTTGAAAAATGATATTACACAAAATATCAGTTTTCGCCTCCGATACAATATCGGAGTTTTCAATGTATTAAGAGTTAAAGCAGTATGGATATTCAGAGAGCCATTAAACTCGTTGAAGGGTTTATAGCTGACCCGCGTTATCCTCAGGCAGTCATGTATAACCAGCTTCGTCAGATTTTTGATGTCATTGACCCGGGCGAGACTGCACTATCAAAAGTTATTGCCTGGTTACTGAATCCGAGAGAAGGGCATGGATTGGGTGATTACTTCATCAAGGCTTTGCTCAGGGATGCCGTAGTCAATAGCGGCGAGTGTCGTCCGTTATGCCTTATGGACGTTGAACAACTTGCACTAAATAATCTCAATGTCAAGATCGAGCATTCAACCTCAGTAAAGGACAAAAAACGTCGGATTGATATTTTAGCGACAGATCTGACCAGTAAGCTGATCATCGTAATAGAGCATAAGTACGGTACCAAGGAGCAGAGTGATCAGCTATCGGCCTATTCCCGATGGGTCGAGTCACCACTTGAAGGCAATACGGATTTCCGTCTGGTACGCATATTGATGGATGGATATGAAGGGCTGGCCAGGGAGAATCTGCAATCCGCCGAACGTGAAAAGTGGGCGATTGTCAGTCATCAGTGGTTGATTGATGCTCTGGAAAAAATTATCGATAGCGAATCCCTTCAGGAATCCTCTCGCTGGATACTGAAAGACTTATATATACATCTTTCCGGGAGTTATGAGCGGGATGCTTCATTTAAACCAGCGTGCTCTTTTATTACGTCAATGGCCAGTGACCACAGTGAATTGATTGAAGGTCTTGCTTCGATTGAGCTGGATGATAAGGATGGCGAACCCATCAATCCTTATGGATGGGATGATACGGATTTTATCCAATGGCAGCAGTGGTTGCGCCCAAAGCAGCGAGATCAGGTGCTACAACTTCATCAGTTTTTGATAAAAAATGAATCGTTACTAGCGTCACTGACTCAATACCACCGTTTGCAATGGATTAAAGAGTCATTTGATCAGTCCCACCCCAACCAGTATGAGTTTGCTATGTATCCTGGTAGCACAACCTATCTGGATATTTTTTGTTTGGAATGGCGGATGTTCGAAAACGCTGAACGTGAAAAATGGCCTTTCTATCTGCAAGTGATTGATGAGCGCAGGGACGGGAAAAATGCGAAATCGCTCCGGCTTTACCTGCGTAAAAGTGGTTTTAAAGATGAGCGTTTGGCCGAGGCTTTTGCTGAGTGTTTTGGTAAACGGCTTGGCGGCACTCAGGATCGGAGAGTCAAATTGGCGGAAGTCGTGATGGAGCCAGAATCAAACTCTGATGATAAGTTGATGACTGAGATTCGGGACATGTTAAAGCGCATTCAAGCAGCTTTGTTGAGAGTTTGTTGATGGGAAAGGAGTTTTTCATGGAAAAGTCTGACAAGAAAATCTCTACTCTTGTCGTGCTAAGCGCCAGGATTGCTGCGGCAGAAGTTATTGCAGATTGACGCAGGAAAGTGTCAGATCAGATCTTGGTTACTACATTACTACATTCCCGTGATCACTAGAGCTGTCAGATCGATACGGGATTGATGCCAGTCCAGATAGGCGTTAAGTTGTGTCGCGCGTGAATGAGTTTGTTGCACAAAAGATTACTACTTGAGGTAAAGGGCTTGCAGGATACCTGCTGTCGATCACCCATTCACCCTTTCCTTTTGTGCTTTATCTCGAAATTATTCCCTACAGATGTACGGATTATACGTTGCTGACTGCAAAAACTGTTCAGTGGCACTTTTACATAGAGCATAATTCGTACATATGAATTTTCCAAAGGCCAATCATGCAATCGACCAGTCTTCCCAACAGACCAAGACTCAACAGTGTGAATTATGGCAGTGAAAATCACCAGCAGCAGGAACATCTGCGCAGGGCTACATCAGAGCCAAGCCTAGCATATTCGGCTAACCAGCTTCCTCAAGGGAGAATAATTCATCAGGGCAACTTTTCAAAAGCAGCAACACCACCTGGTTCTGAAATTCACTCGGGATTGGTATTTAGCCCAAGCTCAGATGCACAGTATTCTGAATTAAATAAAACACTAGCTGATTTATCAGCAATAGCTTCAAGTTTATATATTTCAGAGAGTCTTGGAAATGCTGAAATTCAGATCATTGAGTCAGTTGATAAGATAGTTGGGCAACTAATTCCTACCAACTTTCATCTTAGCAATGCACAGATGGAAGGTGTTAAAAAAATCAAATCAGTTATTACTGAAATATCATTAATCAAAAACAATGCAATATTGAAATTTGGGTTAGGTAAGAAAATAGATTCCATTCTGAAACACATTGATCTGGTGTTAAGATATTCTGCTTCAGCAGACTTACACGAAAAACAATCACTAAAAATAACCATTAGAGAGGCTTTCAGAAGTCAGATTCTTACTCCTAAAATAAATTGGCAACTTGTGGATAGTGACCCCTTTTGCCACCCTGAATATCTTGATTTCAGAGCGGGATTCTCCTCTCATTTGACGACAACAGAAATAAATCAACTATGGAGACAAATAATTTATGGGACAATTTATACCAAAAACAGAATAAAAAATGGTCTCTCGTACAAAAAAAATCCATATTTTGAAGGTGTTGCTAACTTTTTGGATAGTAAGAAATTGCTATCACCTGATCAGGGGAAAAAATCAGCTCTCTGGTCCGGTGGCTACGATGTTAGTCTATTTGCTCGAAAACACGAGTATGCAACCATTGAAAATACTCCAGCCGGCAAAGTGTTTGATAATTTAGTGCTTTGTGATAATTGGAAGCCGTTGGGCCAGTTGTGGAATCATTTCTCTGAAAAATATGTTCATAATGTTGACAAAGATGTTCACGTATTTTTCCGCGTCCACGATCCAACGAGTGTTCTTGAAAGAAAAGAAATATTCACTTTGATGAAAATTGACGGTGTAAATCTTATTTTCCACCCTCTGTTCAATACTGGCTGTGCCGATGATTTATTGAAGATGGAAGAAATACCTGTTGCAAAAAATATGACTAAAAAAACACATATTGCTTTGAAGCATTTTCTAGTTCAGGTATGTCGTTCAGCTGCAGTAATGCATGGAAATGATTCCTCATATCAAAGAAATCTGCGTGCGATTCAATCAATGAAACTAGACTGAACTGACATATAACTTAAGTAGATTGCCAATCATTTTCTTCTAAATAAAATAACCTACGCATATTAGATTAGTAATGGTTCGGGTAGTAAGTACTATAAGCATTAAACTTTTTTTGCCAAGGGTAGCTGCATGAAAACTGTCTGGTCAATCACTGATGGTGCGGTTATCGTGACGCTAAGGTCAGCAATGCATTGTGAGCTACTCTCCCCGTGTCAGCATAGTTGTCGCCTCAACCGAATTTCGAAATCAGAACAGGGGGCGCCGCTGCGTCGAAGAGCTATGCCACACCCCCGTGGTCGTTCAGCCAGGGCCAGCACTCGTAAGCCGACGTCGTATTATGCTACTGAGCCTATTGCTGCTGTGTGGAAACTGTAATAATACGCATCTGTAAACCTTCTTCAAGCCTCCAAAAAAACCTCAACAGCCTCTAACTGTTTTGTCCTGTACATAGCAAAAGATGTTTTGACAATTTACCGTTCACCCTGGCAATCCGGGAACTCAATCGAGTACCAGGGATCGAATAAGGTGATCTCATTGCGATTTTCACGGGCGGTTTTTATGAATGCGTGCAGTAACAGCGATTGCCACGAAACCGGAACCCGCGAAAATCCTTTGCCTGCGCCTACTCCCGCGGGACAGCAGTCTGGCCGGGTTGTGACAGCAGCGAAAGCTGTGGAAAACAACCTGTCGGCAGCATCCGATTTGCAACCACAGGATGATGGCTCGCAGGCCAGAACCCTGTCAGCTCAATCGATCGACAAGCCAGCAAACGGTCGGCAAATCCTGCGCGAGCGGTTCGATAAAATTGATCACCCTGAGCATTTCGCCATTTTTTGCGCCAAGGTAGAGGAGATATACGTCCAAGGTCGTTTTCACTGCACGCTTGACCAACTGCCGGGCAATGATATGGCACGAATTGTCCTGGAAAACTACAACACTTTAAGCGATCTGGTGACACTGACATCTGACCCCACTGCCGGAGAGTCAGGGGACGCCAGCCAACAACTGGCTGTGGTTGACAGAAATTACGAAAAAAATCAGGCAGCCAGGAGCACTAAAACCAGAATCCATCACCGACTGCGTGTTCTCTACCCTTGGTACAATAACAGCAATCTGCAGCGATTAACCGCCTATTTGAGCAGAGATTGTCAACAGGTCAAAGGCTGCCAATTAAGCGAACTGACTTATATGGAGCTGCTCACATTCAGTAAAAACCAGATCAAGACCAGGACAAAACTGCAAAATGGCGAAATCAGGCAGCAAATTGATCCGGAGCGTCTGAGCGAAAACGAAATGCTGCTTCTGTTTTCAACTCAAATACCGCAGCCACCCAAAAGCAAAAAAACCACAGAATATCTCACCATACCAAAACGACTGTATCGTGTGGGAACATTCACATCCAATGAAGATGAGATGGGCCGGGCTAAAAACCACAAGCTCAAGCGGCCGATCTTTGAACAGAGTCAGGTCAATCAACAAGAGGCTAAATTTGGCGCCGGTCTCTACGCAACACAAAACGCCACTCACTGTCGCAAGTACCGTCGCAAACGGTACAACCTGAATAAGCCTCTGGCTATTCTGGAGATGACCACGGGGACAGGCATCAATCTGGTGGACTACAAAAACGCGTTCGAGCACAGTGGGCGCCGACTCACTGACAGTAATGACAAGCAGGGCGGCACTATTGTCAAAACAGCACCAGGGGAGTTGCTGGTCAAGGATTCCGGTTGCATCGTCAGCACCAAGGCATTTCACCCATCCATGATGACAAAAGTACATATTCCTTTCACCAGGGAGGAGATCCTGACTCACCAGCTGCAACGAAAGACGATCACGCCAGACGATTTTGCCCGGCTCGAGCATACTAAAACGCTGCATTGCTGTCCCATCGCCGATACACAAGGCCTGGAGGCTGGCGTGCGCAACGTGCTGGAGTGCCGGGTTTGCATCTCACCGGAACAGGGTTCGGCAAGAGGATTAACCTGCAATAAATGGCATGAGCTCAAGTTTTATGCCAACAGCTTGACAAGCCCGAATTTAGTGCAGGTCAAGCCAGCAGCACCATTAAACCGGGCAAAAAAAACCGGTCCGCCAGAAACGGCCTGTGATCACGATCTCAATATGGACTACGAATTCATGGAGTTTCATGTGCAATACCATCAGCCAGGACAGTCTGCCAAAAGCGAGGATAAACCGAAGTCATAACTCCGATTTATCCTGATGATCACAGTTAGAATGGGGTACCCAACGAGAACTGGAAGCTTTGCGTATCATCCTCGCCCTTGGCGTTAAGCGCCTTGGCCAAGCTGAAGGTTAATGGTCCAAGCGGCGTAATCCACGTCAGGCCAAAGCCAGCACTGTAGCGCAACTCTTTAAAGTCGGGTCGAGAGCAGTCCACCACCAAAGAGCTGCACGAGGTATCGAAAACGTTACCAAAGTCAAAAAACACGCTGGTACGCAAAGAACGCTGATCGGTGATAAATGGCAGTGGGAACAACAACTCTGCAGTACCCTCAATCAACACATCACCGCCGAGACTGTTGAAGTCGGTCGGGTCATTGAGCTGCGCTGCTTTTGGCCCAAGGGAATTATCCCGGTAGCCACGCACCGAACCAAAGCCGCCGGCATAGAAGTTCTCAAAGAACGGTAGTTCAGTGGTATCACCGTAAGCACCACCATAGCCAAGGCGCGTGGCAAAACGTGCGGTAAAATTATCGGTCAGCGGATAGAGGTACTGGCCCCGATAGGTCAGCTTGTAGAACGTGGTGGTCGAACCAGGCAATGCCAAAGAGAGCGACAGACTCTGGGAGTAACCCGCCGTTGGCAGTAGCCCGCGGTTCAACGCCGACTGCGACCAGCCAATGGAGGTCTTGAAGTTGGTAAACTGATGACCATTCTGGGCCAGGTAGTCGAGAATCACCAACGGTGTTGCTGAGCCGGTGGTAATGTCGGTGCCATCAACTCCAAGGCTGAAGTTGATTGACTGGGTCTCGGACAACGGATAACCAAAACGGATATTACCGCCAAAGGTATTGGCAGCGTAACTGGAGATGTCCGAGTCCTCGAAGTCGTAGGTCCGATAGTAAACGTCATAGCCACGGGAGACGCCATCAACGGTGAAGTACGGGTCAAAGAAGCTGAAACTGTACAGCTGGCTGACGTCACTGCGGTTCAGGCCAAGACTCACGCGGTTACCGGTGCCGAGGAAGTTGTTCTGGCTGATGGAGCCACCGAGCAGCAGACCGTCGGACTGGGAGAAACCAATACTGGCGGTCACGTTGCCCGAAGGCTGCTCTTCCACGGTGTAGGTCACATCAATCTGGTCATTGGTACCCGGTACCGGTTGCGTTGTCACGTTTACCTGCTTGAAAAAGCCCAATCGCTCAAGACGCACTCTGGACTGTTCAATCTGCTCAGCGTTGGCTGAAGCACCTTCCAGCTGACGCATCTCCCGACGCAGTACTTCATCGTCGGTTTTGGTATTACCGGCAAAGTTAATCCGCCGCACGTACGCCCGTCGCCCAGGGTCAACGAAGAAGGTCAACTCAACGGTCTGGTTCTCGTGGTTTGGCGTGGGAATACCGGTGACATTGGCAAAGGTGTAACCGTCATTGCCCAGCCGCCGAGTGAGCACTTCTTCGGTGGAGGTCACCAGCTTGCGGGAGAACACCTGGCCAGGCTCAGCCAACAGCAGGGCGTCGGCTTCCTCTTGCGGGATCGGTAAATCACCGGCTAGTTTAACGTCACTGATCGTGTACTTTTCACCCTCATCAATATTGACGGTGATGTAGACGTGCTGTTTATCCGGACTGATGGATACCTGGGTAGAGGTGATATCGAAGTTGATGTAACCCCGGTCCAGATACCACGAGCGCAGGCGCTCCAGATCACCGGCCAGTTTTTCCCGGGAGTACTTGTCCGAGGAGCTGAAAAACTTATACCACTTGGATGGCTCGAGCTCAAAAAGGGACAGGAGCTCATCCTTGGGAAAGGCATTATTGCCAACGATGTTGACATGCTCAATGGTGGCTTCCTTACCCTCTTTGATATCAATTTCCAGCTTGACCCGATTGCGCGGCTGGGGCACCACATTGGTGGTGATCGAAGCACCGTAACGTCCCTGGGCCACGTACTGGCGCTCCAGCTCCAGACGAATGGCTTCCAGCGTGGCTTGCTGGAAAATCTCTCCCACGGCCAGACCTGAATGCTCAAGACCGGTTTTCAGATCTTCCGTCTTGATGGCCTTGTTACCTTCAATATCAATGGCGCTGATGGTCGGGCGCTCCACCACAGTCACCACCAGAACATTGCCCTCACGCACCATGCGAATGTCGTTGAAATAACCAGTCTGGTACAACGCCCGGGTAGCCCCGGCGATGTCCGCTGACTGTATATCATCACCCACTTCAACAGGCAGCGCATTGTAAACTGAGCCAGCAGAAACTCGCTGCAAGCCGTCAATCCGGATATCTGATACAACAAAAGCCTGAACAGCAGGCGTAATGGCCAAGGAGCCAATCAGCAGAGGTAACAGTGATCGCTTCATAGAGTCCATTCTTGTCCGGTTTCAGGGCACATTAACGTGAAAAACATTCTTTACATTCCACCTGTAGTTACTGGAAAAACTCTACTTCAGGCTCTGAAGCGATTTTCATAAGATTTTCATGATTAGCAGTGAGCGACGCCAGTTAATTACCGACGTATCGCTCATGGTTAATGAGGCGTGATTTACCCCCATTACTGGAAGAGTCGACTCAGGTCGTTGTACATGGCCAGCACCATCACACCAACCACCAGGGTCATGCCAATCTTCAGGCCGATAGTCTGGGCCTTTTCCGACAATGGCTTCCCCTTGACCATCTCTACCAGGTAATAAAGCAGGTGTCCCCCGTCAAGCACCGGTATGGGTAACAGGTTCAGTACACCAAGGCTGACGCTTAACATAGCCAGTAAATAGAGAAAATTCTCCAAACCAGACTCGAACGATGCGCCAGCCACTTTAGCAATGGTTATCGGGCCGCTCAAGTTTTTCACCGAAACCAGCCCCAGCACCATTTTCCCGAGTGACTCAGCGGTTAAGGTGGTCAGGGACCAGGTTTCCCGGACACCTGTCACCAGCGCTGTTATCGGGTCGAACTGCAAATGACGCACCATGGCATCAGGCCAGGTTACGGACTGGACGCCAGCACCGATGAAGCCGGTGGTGACACCATCAACGGTGCGGCTATCTGGCGTTAGCACCAACTCCTGATGCTGACCATCGCGTTCGATCAGTAACTGCATGGGCTGATTACTGTGGCCCTGGACCTGGGTAACAAAGTGCATCCAGTCACTCACTGGCGCATCGTTAACGCTCAGGATACGATCGCCCGGCCGCAAACCGTCCCGGGCTGCTGCACCATCGTCGCTCAGTTGACCCAGTATGGCGGGGATGGGCAATGTGTAGGGTACGATACCGACAGAACTGAGCGGGTCCGGTTGTTCCTGGCCAGCCAGCCAGTTCACCACTGAAACACTGCGTTGCTGGATTGCCTCGTCGCCGTCCGGACGTACCGAGATGTTCAGGTTGCGGCTCTCGCCAATGGGGGCCAGCAATGCCATGTTGACAGACTGCCAGCCGGGCGTTGCAGTGCCATCAATGGCAATAATCTCATCGCCGGGCTGGATGCCGGCCACGGCCGCCGGTGAGTCCACCAAGACGTCACCAACCTTGGGCACCAGGGTTCGGACGCCCACCATATACATCATGGCCAAGGCGAGAATAGCCAGCAGAAAGTTGGCCAGCGGGCCGGCGGCAACGATAGCAATGCGAGAGAGTACAGGTTTGCGGTTGAAGGCCTGATCAAGCTCGGCTGCCGGCACCGGCTCCTCGCGCTCATCCAGCATCTTCACGTAGCCACCCAGGGGGATGGCGGCAATGGCAAACTCGGTACCGTGGCGGTCGGTTCTGCGCCAGAGTATTTTGCCAAAGCCAATGGAAAAACGCAGCACTTTGACCCCACAGCGTCTGGCCACCCAAAAGTGGCCAAACTCGTGAATACTCACCAAAATGCCAAGCGTGATAACGAACGCCAAGATAGTCTGCACAGAGCCCCCCTATATATGCTCAAACTCGCTACAGAGTCGACTCCAGTATCATGATGCCCCCTGAACGTGGGCAACCTGCTGCTGCGCTGTGGAGCGTGCCTGACGGTCTGCCGCCATCACTTGCTCCAGGTCACTGGCGTTCATCACCGGCAACGTCTGCAAGGTGGCATCAATCACCTCGGGAATGCGATCGAAGCGCAACTTATGCTGCAAAAATGCATCAACGGCAATCTCATTGGCGGCATTGAGTATGGCCGCTGCCGTGCCACCACTGCGGGCAACATTTTGCGCCAGTTGCAGACAACGATAACGCGCCATGTCCGGCGACTGGAACTCCAGCTTGCCAATATCGGCCAGCGATAATGGCCGCACTCCGGAGGGTATGCGCCGCGGCCACGCCAGGGCGTGGGCAATGGGCGTCCGCATGTCCGGGTTTCCCATCTGGGCCAGTACCGACCCATCATCATAATCCACCATGGAGTGAATGATGCTCTGGGGATGAATCACCACTTCAATCTGCTCCGGGCGGGCATTGAACAACCAGCACGCTTCAATAAACTCCAGTCCCTTGTTCATCATGGTGGCTGAATCGACCGATATCTTGCGTCCCATGCTCCAGTTAGGATGGGCACAAGCCTGCTCCGGGGTCACCAAAGGCAGACTCTCCATTGGCGAGCGACGAAACGGACCGCCCGAAGCAGTCAGTAAAATCCGCCGGACCCCAACTTGCTCAAGGCCAGAGCGATGCTCTGCTGGCAGGCACTGGAAAATGGCATTGTGCTCACTGTCAATCGGCAACAACACCGAGCCGGAGGCTTTAACGGCCTCCATAAACAGCGCCCCGGTGATAACCAACGCTTCCTTGTTGGCCAGCAGGATTTTCTTGCCAGCGTGCACTGCAGCCATGGTGGGGGCCAGCCCGGCTGCGCCGACGATGGCGGCCATCACCACATCGACATCACCGTCGGCAGCCACCTGAGCCATGGCGTCAATGCCTGTGTACACCTCAGTGGTCAGTCCTTCGCCGTGCAGTGCCTCCTGCAAGGCTCTGGCCGCCGATTCATCACTCATGACCACATAGCGTGGGCGAAACTGCCGCACTTGTTCGAGCATCACCTGCCAGTTGATGCCAGCCACCAGGGAGTGAACGGCAAACCACTCGGGATTGCGCGCGATCACATCCAATGTGCTTTTGCCGATGGAACCAGTCGAGCCCAGAATACAGACCTGTTGCCTGGCGCCAGAGCAAGATGCTGCCATGCCTTATACCCCCCTTAACAGCATTATGTAAAGTGTAAAAACAGGAATAGCCGCAGTTAAACTGTCGATACGGTCCAACATTCCGCCATGGCCAGGTAACAGACTACCGCTGTCTTTCATTCCCCGTCCCCGTTTCAACACGCTTTCCCACAGGTCACCGAGCACAGACACCAGTACCGTAAGAATGGTCAGCACCAGTAACGAAACGCCCTGAAAAAAGCTGATACTGGACAGCACGGTCACCACGCTGACAACCAGCACCGCAAACAGCACACCGCCGACCATGCCTTCGAGGGTTTTTTTCGGACTGACTCGCTCGATCAGCTTGACCTTGCCAAAGCGTTTGCCGGCAAAATAGGCTCCGCAGTCTGCGGCCCAGACGATCACCAGCAAAGTGACAATGAGCCACGCGCCGTCGGGCATCAACTTGAGCTGGTACATGCCAAACCAGGGCGGCACCAGGGTAAACAAGCCAGTGACCAACCTTAGTACTCGACTGGCCAGTATCTTCTCGCTGGCGGGGTATTTTTTCACCAGAATCAGGGCGACCAACCACCACAGCGCGGCCAGCCATAACAACCACAAAGGCGGAATATAAAGACTCAAACCGCAGCAGAGGCCAATAAAAGCGGTGTAGGCACCCTGCACCAATCTTCCTTTGTAACCGGAGAGATTGGCCCACTCCCAGGCACTAAGGGAAATGATGACGGCAACAAAAAGGGCAAAACTGTTTAACGGTAGGAAAAACACCCCGGCCAACGCCAGCGGCGCCAATACCAAGGATGTTATGATTCTCTGTTTCAGCACAATATTTCAGCCTCCACCTGCTCGCTGGTTTTGCCAAATCGCCGTTGGCGACGGGCGTAACTTAGCAGAGCCTGCTGAAGTTCGTCGCGACCAAAGTCGGGCCACAACGTGTCGGTAAAATAGAATTCGCTGTAAGCGCATTGCCAAAGCAAAAAGTTACTGATGCGCTGCTCGCCGCTGGTACGAATCAATAGATCCGGTGGCGGCAATCCGGCAGTACTCAGATGCTGCTCCATAGCAGCTTCGTTAATGCATTCTGAATTGATCTCGCCGCGGGCCACTTTTTCGGCCAGTATCCGGGCGGCGTTGGTAATGTCCCACATGCCGCCATAGTTGGCAGCAATCACCAGCGTAACTGTGTAATCGTCGGCGGTAAGTGCCTCGGCCTTGTGAATACGCTGTTGAATTTCAGGACTGAATCGGGAGATATCACCAATAACTTTCAGGCGGATGCGGTTCTTTCTCAGACGTCGGGCTTCTTTTTTCAGTACATGCAAAAACAAATGCATTAACCCGTGTACTTCTACTTCCGGGCGATTCCAGTTCTCACTGCTGAAGGCAAACAGAGTCAGCACTTCAACACCATGCTCAGCACAAGCCTCTACCACTTCACGCACCCGGGCAACCCCCGTGCGATGACCGGCAAGTCCAGGCAGATGCTTCAGCTTGGCCCAGCGGTTATTACCGTCAAGAATAATGGCTACATGCCGTGGTAGTCTCTCTGGTACACATCCCTGAATGCCGCTTTTTCCCTGTAACGATGTATTGGCCATGAATAAAGACAATTTGATATTGGCAGGTAAAAAAAGTGTAACATCAGAACCTTGCAAGAGCCTGCGATAAAAAGCAAGCTCCTGCTGCGGCTCATATGACATATGACGTCTGTTATAGTTGAGGGATTCAAATCTGATTGGCTCCGTCCGAGTGGCAAAAGCAAATCAGAAAGGAGCAGCGTGCGCAGATGGCACCTGCTGAAATCCTTGTCAGATTGCCATCAAATCTTCTTCTTTGACAGAAAGATTTTTATCAACTTCAGCAATAAACTGGTCAGTGAGTTTTTGCACGTCATCCTGTGCCCGACGTTCGTCGTCTTCACTGATTTCTTTTTCCTTTTCCAGCTCTTTGATATCCGCCAGCGCGTCACGGCGAATATTACGAATGGCGATACGAGCGTTTTCTGCGTCCTGACGCGCCTGGCGAATATAACCCTTGCGAGTTTCTTCGGTCAGTGGCGGCAGGGGAATACGAATCACTTCACCGGCAGTGGACGGATTCAAGCCCAGGTCTGACTTGAGGATTGCCTTTTCCACATCCGGCACAATCTGCCGCTCCCATACGCGCACAGCCAGGGTACGGCCATCTTCCACGGAGATGTTAGCCATCTGACTCAGAGGCGTTTCGGAACCATAATAAGAAACCCGGATACCATCAAGCAGACTTGGGTGAGCACGACCGGTACGAATCTTGTTAAAAGCAACTGTCAGCGACTCGACTGACTTGCTCATACGCTCTTTAGCGTCATTTTTAATCTCATTGATCATCATTAACCCCCGTTTACCAGTGTTCCTTCATTACCACCAACCGCCAGACTTAACAACGCCCCGGGCTTGTTCATGTTGAACACCCGCACCGGCATCTGGTGATCACTTACCAGACAGATTGCGGTTAAATCCATGACCCCAAGCTTGCGCTTCAGAACATCATCATAGGTCAGCTGATCAAACTTCACCGCATCAGCATGTTTTACTGGATCTTTGTCGTATATTCCGTCCACCTTGGTGGCCTTGAGCACCAGATCCACACCCACTTCGATGCCGCGCAAACAGGCAGCAGAGTCGGTGGTAAAAAATGGATTGCCAGTACCGGCGGAGAAAATCACCACATCGCCAGAGTTTAGATAGCGCATGGCCCGACGATGGTCATAGTCTTCAACAATACCGCTGATGGGAATAGCCGACATCACTCGGGTATTAATATTGGAGCGTTCCAGGGCGTCACGCATGGCCAGGGCATTCATCACTGTGGCCAGCATCCCCATATGATCACCGGTCACCCGGTCGAGGCCGGCAGCGCTCAGTTCGGCACCCCGAAAAAGGTTGCCACCGCCAATAACAATACCAACCTGCACACCAATACCGACCAGCTGCCCTATTTCCTGGGCCATGCGATCCAGCACCCTGGGATCAATACCAAACTCACCCTCCCCTTGCAGGGCTTCACCGCTGAGCTTGAGCAGTATGCGTTTATATTTCGGTTGACTATCACTTGCCGGCATGTTCAGTTTCCGAGTCTGGTTGGCAACATTACACTCAACCCACAAATGCACTTCATCCAGGGCTCAGCCACTTGGCGGCATTTGATCATTCATCTGGCCGGATAATCCGGTTAGCGAGTTGATGCACTGCGACGGGCGTCATAAATCTTTGCAATAAAGATCATAAACGACCGCCGACGTTAGCAAGACGCAATCAGGCCAGCCGAGGCTGGCACTGACAATTACAGTCCGGCCTGGGCGCGAACTTCAGCAGCGAAGTCCACTTCTTCTTTCTCGATTCCTTCGCCAACTTCGTAACGAACAAAGCTGGTCACCGTTGCGTCGGCTTTTTTGGCCAGAGCACCAACGGTGGTATCCGGGTCTTTGACAAAAGGCTGTTCTACCAGGCTGCTCTCAGCCAGGAACTTGCTGATACGCCCTTCAATCATCTTCTCGACGATATTGGCTGGCTTGCCAGACTGCTCGGCTTGTGCAGCGAAGATCTCTTTCTCTTTCTCAACCAGCTCAGCTGGCATGTCTTCCTTGTTAACCACCTGGGGGTTAACAGCAGCAACGTGCATGGCAATTTCACGAGCCAGTTCAGCGTCGCCGCCTTCCAGCTGGGTCAGCACGGCGATACGGTTGTTGCTGTGCACATAAGAGCCAACAACACCGCCTTCAACGATGGCGATACGACGCACACCGATGTTCTCACCGATTTTCTGCACCAGTGCCAGGCGGTCTTCTTCCAGCTCACCTGCCATCAGGGCAGCAACGTCAGCTTCTTTACGGGCGAATGCAGCATCAACTACTTTGGCTACGTAGCCAAGGAAGTTGTCATCACGGGCTACGAAGTCAGTTTCACTATTGACTTCAACCAGCACGCCAAAGCTGGCATCATCAGCAACTTTAACTGCCACTATCCCTTCTGCGGCAGTACGGCCGGCTTTTTTGGCCGCTTTGGCCTGCCCGGACTTACGCAACTCTTCGATGGCGAGTTCAATATCACCCTGCGCTTCTACCAGTGCCTTTTTGCACTCCATCATGCCCAGGCCGGTACGCTCACGCAGTTCTTTTACCATTGCTGCACTTATAGCTGCCATGGTTGATTCCTCTCAAATTGACAGTTTCGTTCGGCTCTCGTCGGGGTTAGACCGGAGACGAACGAGAATCGTTATTCGTACATCGGAAAAAAGGGGGCAAAGCCCCCTTACTTCTTCCCAAATCAGCTAACAGCATCTTGCACCTGCGGCAGGACAGCCTGACAAACAGAGCTGCCCAGATACTGCCAAATCAAGGTCTGCAAAGCCTTAGGCCTGTTCAGAACCTTCAGCTTCTTCGGCCTCTGGAGCCTGGGCCACAGGAGACGCTTCCACTTCGATGAATTCGTCTTCAGCGCCAGTGCTGGCACGGTTACGGCCTTCCAGGATCGCATCAGCAGCAGCTTGCAAGTACAGCTGAATGGCGCGAATCGCGTCGTCGTTGCCTGGAATGATGTAATCCACGCCTTCTGGACTGGAGTTGGTATCGACGATACCAATAACCGGAATACCCAGTTTGTTGGCTTCCTGGATAGCAATGCGCTCATGCTCAACGTCGATAACAAACAGCGCGTCTGGCAGCGTACCCATGTCCTTGATACCACCAAGGCTGCGATCCAGTTTTTCCAGATCACGGCTGCGCATCAGGGCTTCTTTTTTGGTCAGCTTTTCAAAAGTGCCGTCGTCACGCTGACCTTCCAGGTCACGCAGACGCTTGATGGACTGACGGATAGTCTTGTAGTTGGTCAGCATACCACCGAGCCAGCGGTGATCAACGTAAGGCATACCACAACGCGCGGCCTCTTCACGGATGATCTTGCCAGCAGCACGTTTGGTACCAACAAACATCACCTTGTTTTTGCCTTCTGCCAGACGGCCGATGAATTTCAGCGCATCGTTAAAGGCAGGCAGCGTATGCTCAAGGTTGATGATATGGATGCGGTTACGCGCACCAAAGATGAACTTGTTCATCTTTGGATTCCAGTAACGGGTCTGGTGACCGAAATGTACGCCCGCTTTGAGCATGTCACGCATAGTGACTTGAGTCATGGATAATCTCCTGATTCAGGGTTATGCCTCCACACACCCCATGTGTTCGACCAGTTCCAGATCGTGAAACCTGAAGCCGGCACCCGGAACCATGTGTCGGTGTATGTGAGATCTGTAATACACAATATTAAAATTAAATGAGAATGGCGGTGATGCCTGAAAAGACGCCGACAACATATCCCATCTCGAAATATCGAGTCGCGTTTTATACCATATTCAGATGGGTTGCAAAACTTTTTCTGTTGCAATGATAACCAGCAAAAGGCGAATAATAACCATTTGTACTTAACTTGCCGTCCAATGTACCTGAATAAAAATCCCGATGTGCAACCAAATCGGCACTTCACTATTTTGACATCCTCCGGCCCCTAAAGGAGCGGGATTCCCGTTAGTCACCTAACAGGCTTCCTGTTTCAACACGCCTTCCCTGGATGGCAAAGTCTAAGACCGTGCCATCCCCGTTCCGGTCGCTCCACAGGCTAACACCGCCAGCCCAGCGGCTTTGATATTGATGGCTGCATTGATGTCTCTGTCGTGTAAAACATTGCACTCAGGGCAACGCCAGTGACGGATAGACAACGGCAGACGTTCATGAATAAACCCACAGCCGGAGCACCGTTTGGAACTGGGGAAGAATCTGTCGATTTTAACCAGAGTACGACCAGCCCAATCGGACTTGTACTCCAGTTGTCTGACAAATTCACCCCAGTTGGCATCGGCAATGTGCTTGGCCAGCTTTGGATTTCTGATCATTCCTTTCACGCTCAATGACTCGACACACACAACTTGGTTCTCGTTAATCAGTGTGCGGGATGCCTTGTGGGTGGCATCCATTCGGCAATCAGCTATCTTGGCATGAATACGAGCAACCTTGAGTCTGGCTTTGGCTCGATTCCTGCTTCCTTTCTTCTTTTTGGCCAACTGTTTTTGGTAGTAAGCCAGTTTGGATTGATAGCGTAATGTATGACGGGGATTGCCTGATTTCTTGCCGTCGGACGTGATGAACAGATCGGTTAAACCTAAATCAATGCCAACCGTTTTATTGCTGATCGGCATTGGTTTAGTTTCAAACTCGCAGAGCAGGGAGACAAAGTATCTACCAGCACAGTCTTTGCTGATAGTGATACTGGATGGTTCAGAAGATAGTGGCTGACTCCACCGAATGTTCAGAGGCTCTTTGCTTTTGGCAATGAACAGTTGTCCGTCTTTGAATTTGAAAGCAGCTTTGGTTAGACGAATGCTCTGTCTGGCATTGCGCTTTTTGAATGTCGGATACTTTGCCCTACCAGACCAGAAGTTTTTGAAGGCTTCTTGTTGGTGACGCAGAGTTTGCTGAAGAATAACACTGGAAACCTCAGCCAAAAATGGAAATTCTGTTTTGAGAGAGACAAGGCGCTTCTCGGCGTCAGAGTGAGAGATTGAAGCGCCACCCTTGTAGTATGTGTCGGTGCGAAAGCGCAGAGTATCGTTATACACAAAACGAGCACACCCGAATGACTGGGCAAGAAGTTTCTCCTGCTCAGTCGTTGGGTAGAATCTGTATTTGTAGGCACGTTTTGCATTCATTTTTACAAAGTATCACATTGTCTATCAAAAATCCTGTTAGGAGGTGCAGAATGTACGGATGGCAAAAGAAGTTAGTTTGCCAGCCTTTATCAGGCTGGTCGCTATCCATCCCAGCACTAGAAGTACTGGGCTTTCCGCGCTTCTTCGGTAAAGCAGCACGCCACCAGCTTTCGCAGCGCCACAAAGCGTTATGAGACAGGCCAGACGACGAGCTGGTCGCTCGCAATATTAATACTTCATGCGCCGATTCTGATAAGATACAGGGCATTATTTTTTTACACCTTTGCAACTGGCTTAAACAAACAATGAATGTGACCATTAAATCCCCTGAAGATTTGGCAAAAATGCGCATCGCAGGACGCCTTGCTGCCGACGTACTGGAAATGATTGAGCCTTTTGTGAAGCCCGGGGTTTCCACCGGTGAGCTGGACCAACGCTGTCATGACTATATCGTCAATGTACAACAGGCCATTCCGGCACCGCTCAATTATGGTGCCGCACCGGGTCGTCCCGGCTTTCCCAAATCCACCTGCATCTCCATCAACCAGGTGGTCTGCCACGGCATCCCCAGCAACGACAAACTGCTCAAAAGCGGTGATATCGTCAATATTGATATCACAGTTATAAAAGACGGCTACCACGGCGACACCAGCAAGATGTTTCTGGTGGGCGATGTGCAACCATTTAACCAGCGCCTGGTTCAGGTTACCCAGGAGTGTCTTTACCTGGGCATTGAGCAAGTAAAACCGGGTAATCGCCTGAGCGACATTGGTCGGGTAATCGCCCGGCACGCCCACACCAATCACTTCTCTGTGGTTGAAGAGTACTGTGGGCACGGCATCGGTCGGGGATTTCACGAAGACCCGCAGGTCATTCACTATGAAGGCTACAACGAGAAAAACGACTGCGTTTTGCAACCGGGCATGACCTTCACCATTGAGCCGATGATCAATGCCGGCAAAAAAGGCACCAAACTGCTCGGTGACGGCTGGACTGCCGTTACCCGGGACCGACGCCCTTCGGCCCAGTGGGAACACACCATTGCTGTAACTGCTGATGGTTATGAAGTATTGACGCGCCGCAGTGACGAGAACTTCTGATCCCGCCAGCAGCTCCTGACAGCATTTGGCAGGAGCCCGCATTGGTGTCGGGCGCACTGTGCCCAGAATAAAAATACTCGGACAAAAAAACACCCGCTAACCCTGACGCGAACGTCTTGTGCAACCACGGTGAAAAAGTACAATGCCAATACGTCGGACTTTATTGTCGGCGGTGTATATTTATCCTGGCAGCCCCTGACCAAGTAGCGATTTCTATGGCCGACACCGATGATGAACAGAGCTTTCGTCAAGCAATGCACGACGTGCGTCCACTGCGCGGCAGCAAGCTACACGCTGACAGTGGCCCAAAGCCCAACACCGGTGTCCCCCAAAGTACCTTGATAGCTCGACGAAAAGCAGCTGAGCAAGGCCGTCCCGCAGCCGGTGCAGCTTTGTCAGAGGCGTGGATTGAGCCCATTGACCCGGAACAGTTCATTAACTTTGCCCGGCCCGGTGTCCAGGACAGCAGACTCAGACAGCTACGCCAAGGCAGTATCCCCGTAGAATACCAGCTCGATCTGCATGGCTATAAGATTGATGAAGCCAGAGAGTTGATTTATGAGTTTATCAAGGCCTGTCGGCAACACAGACTTGGTTGCGTCCGCATTATTCACGGTAAATCCCATCGCAGTAAGGAGCGCGAGTCAACGCTGAAAAGCCACACCAACCATTGGCTGAAGCAAATATCCGATGTTCTGGCGTTTTGCTCCGCCCCACCCTCAGTAGGCGGCACTGGTTCTGTACTGGTACTACTCCGGCGCAAATAGGCGCAACTAGCCCGGCAAATGCTGACATCACCTATGGCACATAACAGCACGACATATTATCATGCACTTAAGTACCGATTTTGCCATATCAATATGCTTGTCCACCTGTTCAACCAACCAACTGTAACCTGTCTACACCAGGGCGAACGTCACTGGCGCACCGGGCTCTAGCCCTCCCTCACTATCTGCATCTGCAACATATGGCCCAGCGGCGCTGGTTATTCACATTCTTGTGGGGGAAATCTTATGTATTACTGGTTTATGTTATTTCTGGCCATCATCACCGAAGTGGCCAGTACATCCTTTATGAAAATGGCTGTCGATAGCAACCCGATCATTGGGTATGCACTCATGGCCGTATTAATATCCATCTCTTACTTCTTTTTAGCCCAGGCCGTACGCCAAATACCACTGGCGATCGCCTACACCATGTGGGAAGGGTTTGGCCTATTATTGATCAGCCTGATGTCCTGGTACTTCTTTGGTGAAGTTTTTCCGCCAGACAAACTTCTGGCCATCGCTGCCCTGATAACTGGCATGGTACTGATGAATCTGGGCGAGACGCTGGCAAAGCGGAAGAAAGAAAAAAAACTGAGGACTGAGGGGTAATCATGAGCGATCATCTGCAATTAGTGGCCATACTCTGGGTCGTGGCCGCATCAACTTGCGACATCATCGGTAATGTGCTGACCAAACTGTCCAATGGCTTCAGTAAAAAACGGCTGGCGGTGCTGGTTATGGTGGTGCAGATTGCAGCGTTTGTCTTTCTCTCGTTTGCACTGAAAAACCTCGACCTGAGTGTGGCCTACGCTCTTTGGGGTGCCCTTGGTATTATCGCTACTGCCATTATCGGTCGACTGATGTTTGGCGAAAGTCTGCATCCGGTTAAGGTACTGGGCATCGCAATCACTCTGCTTGCCGTTTTGTTCCTGAAACTGTCCATTTGAGAAATCTGTCCATGCAAGAAATCTACAATGCCATCAGGCGCTGATAACCGGAATGGATCGGATAATAAACGACAGAGTTTCCTGTCCTGGTTGCCCGATCCAATGGAGCCTTCTCTTTTTTAATGTCATTATCAAATGACTGCTTCAGCGGCCCTGCGGCCGAAACTACCAGCGGTTTGATGTCGTGGTCAGTAAACCGAGGAGCTCTCCGATCCAGTGAGCTCGCCTTCTCAGGCTCCCGACTCTGCGTCAATTGCATATTTTTCTGGGCTCGGTTTTTCAGCAACACCACGTCGGCCGTTGCCATGGTGTGATGATTAACGGTCATCGCCATCAGATAACTGCCACAAAATGTGGCATCTCCGTGTATAGCTCCTTTTTCAACGATGATGGAGTGACCATAGGGCACCGACACTGCGACCAGCTCCAGCCTTCCCTGCTGCCACCGACCAAGAGTAATAAAGCCGCCGGAATCCTTGGTGACTGGCGACATAATCTGGGTAAAATCATGGGTTTCAAGAAATAGCCCCGCCCCCTGCTGAACCAGGGTTTTGGCGTAATCAGGACCAAAATGATACGTCACCACGTCCATCGGATCTTCAGCCGCATCGGTAATGCGAAACGGCCGATCATTTCTTACCAGCGTCGCCCCGAATGGTGACAAATCATAGCTCCGCGCATCGAACTGCGGCAGGGATATCACCTCATCATCAGTACCAAAAAGCAGTACACCAACGTCTTTGGTGAGAGATTTCCCCGGCGGAACAGTGGTTGCGTGGTCGCTGATATATTGCCTGTTGTCTTTTATTTTGCCGCTCAGCCAGAGCGCTGAATCACAGGTAAACCGAAAGCATTCCGGAATGGGCGTCTGTGGCAATGACTGTTCTGGTGCCCGCGGTTCCTTAACGAAATAGGGCATACCTGCATCGGTATAGCGCAGGGTAAGCGCATGGGTATGGATTGAATCAAGCACCCCAAAATAGTGGTTTGGACCAACCATCGAGGTGCGAAGGTCCCCGTCAACAGGACGATGCCTGAACAGAGCGATATTGTTCAAGCGTAGAATCGAACGGCTGGCGAATGTCATCCGCCCTTCGTCCTTGAGATTTGGCACCGTGGACCAGCCGTCCGCCAGACGACAGACAAAAGCGCCATCATCCCCTCGCAGGCAAAGCATCCTTTGAGCCTCGGTTCGAGTAACGGCACGCTCACCGACTGGCATCTGATCCTGTCGTATAAAACTGGCTGAATAGGGGATGGCTGGCAGTAAATTAATCGGATTGAACTTGCTAACTAACCAACCAGCAAAAGCAGAACCCGAACGAGCCCCTGTTGTCGGAGAGACCTCTCCTCCTGCGCTCTGGGAAGCACAACTGACAATCACACTTTCTACACCGAAACTTTCTACACCGAAACTTTCTACACCGAAACTTTTTACACCGACACTTTCCACTCCGACACTTTCCACTCCGACACTTTCCACTCCGACACTTTCCACTCCGACACTTTCCACTCCGACACTTTCCACTCCGACACTTTCCACTCCGACACTTTCCAATCTGATACTTTCCACTGTAATCTCCTTGGCCGCCCCTATTACTTATTCATAATTACTTATTCATAGTCCCAAATTACAACTTATTGAAACCTAATACTCAATCAAGAAATTTGACAACACGAGTCAATCAATAGTTCATTTAACAAAATGCAACCCCTAAAAATAGATTTCAATTCTTGACAATTATGGATTCACAGCAATGATTAGGTTTCATCCGAATTATTATTATCGAATATGTTAAATATCATTAGAAAAAATGGCATTCGTTATGAATTGCACAATGACAAAATAAACGAGCTAAAAAAAGACAATATACAGCTGGGTACAAAGACTATCGGTAAGCGATATTTTTTTTCTAATTGCACAGAAGTGCCACCACGAAAAAAAATCAAACAGGATGACTCAGCAATTGAGCGTACCAATATTGATCAAATGTCCACCAAGGAAATTTTAGAAAGTTCCAAATGCGTCGTCTGTCACGATATTTATGAACAAACCATTCTTGACCGAGGCTGCAAACAAGCCATATGCATTCCATGCTATGAAAAGATCATTAAAAATGAGTGTCCTGTCTGTCGGGATGAGCTTGACTTGGTCAAACTCGCTCCCAAATCAGCCAAGGCAGTCACCAAAGCCATTGACAAGTGTGGCCAGATGAGAGAAGGGGATGAAAATGAGGCACAAGTGGCAGCCAAAAAGCATATGGATTTCTACCGGAATCACTACTACCTGAGAGATCCGGAAACATTTGATTCACAGTACGATCTCACCGATTATCCACCAATAAGCAATACCTCTGCAAACGCTGAAAGCGATTCATCGGACAGTGATGTTAACCACATAAACGCTCAGACAAGTGACTCACGAAGCAACGTACCAGCGCAGAACGAATTGTCAGAGGCTAGAGATTTTTTACTCGACTCAGAAAGCAATTCATCAGACGATAATTGCCCATACTATCAAACAGCTGGCTCACGATGCATTGTATTAAATGCAGAAACGCTCTCGTCAGACTCAGAAAGCAATTCATCAGACGATGATAATAATTGCTCGAACCACCAAAAATCTGGCTCGCAAGGCAATGTATTAAATACAGAAACGCCCGCGTCAGACTCAGAAAGCAATTTATCAGACGATGGCAATAATTGTTCGAACCACCAAAAATCTGGCTCACAAGGCAATGTATTAAATGCAGAAACGCCTTCGTCAGATTCAGAAAGCAATTCATCAGACAATAATTACCTGCACTACCAAACAGGTAGCTCACAACGCATTGTGTTAGATGTAGAAACGTCCTCGTCAGACTCAGAATGAGATTCACAAGACGAAGCATTAGACACATTGCACGATTTATCAATGACAGAAAATGAAGCAGCAGACGAAAAGCAGGATTTATGGGTATTCTGAAAAAACAAGAAAAGCACGATGATTCGCTACTTTATATCAAGTCGCGCTTTGTCCGCTGAAGAGATACGCCAGGCCACAAAAAAGTACTGGCTGATCAAGAACCAGCTGTACTGAGTTCTTGATGTTGCCTTTGACGAGGAAGATCGTCGCCGAACATGAGAAGGCTTTGCTGCAGTAAACCTGGCCGTTGCCAGACAAGTGTCTCTTAACCTTCTCAAACTGGATCACTATTAGCAGTTTATTCACTTTTTGCTGAACTATTGTACTTTGGGAACCCTAAATTCGAGTATGTTAAATATCATTAGAAAAAATGGCATTCGTTACGAATTGCACAATGACAAAATAAACGAACTAAAAAAAGACAATATACTTTTGAGTTCAAAGATTATCGATAAACGGTATTCTTTTACTAAGTGTATGGAAGCACCCCCAAGAAAAAAAATCAAACAGGATGACTCAGCAATTGAGCGTATCCATATTGATCAAATGTCCATTATGGAAATTTTGGAAAGTGCTAAATGCGTCGTCTGTTACGATATTTATGAACAGACCATTCTTGACCGAGGCTGCAAACAGGCTATATGCCTTCCATGCTATGAAAAGATCATTAAAAATGAGTGTCCTGTCTGTCGGGATGAGCTTGAGTTAGCCAAACTCGCCCCCCAGTCAGCCAAGGCAGTCACCAAAGCCATTGCCAAGTGTGATCTGATGAGAGAATTGGATGAAGATGAGACGCAAGAAGCAGCCAAAAAGCACATGGAGTTCTACCAGAATCACTACCAACTGAGAGATCCGGCAACATTTGATTCGCAGTACGACTTCTCCGATGACTCATTAGTAAGCAATACCTCTTCAGACGCCGAAAGCGATTTATCGGACGATGATAGTAACTACTCAAATTCTCAAGCAAGTGACTCGCAAAGCAGCATACCAGAGGAGGACGAATTGTCAGAGGCTGATGCTTTTTTATCAGACTCAGAAAGCGATTCACAAGATGAAGCGTCAGATACATATCACGATTCATCAGCGATAGAAAATGAAGCCGCAGACGAAAACCCGGATTTATGGCCCACAGCCACAGATTTTTTATCGGAAGTTGTTACCGTTATTTCGCAATATTTTTCACGACAATGATCAAACAATGGGCACAAAACATGCCTGCATCATTCATCAATAATCGGGTTGTTAAATTCCTTCTCTTCAGCTGATAATGAGTTTCTTTTTTCAATTACCCTCTCACAGCAATGACTACAAAACCGCCAGAAATTCACGAACACAATACGAACAAGACTTCATATTTGCTGCTTGAGACAGCAGTACTGCTAATGTCCGCAGGTGCCAGTACCGAGCGAGTCAACAGAAATCTGACGCGCCTGGCGACGGGTTTGAGCTGTAAAATTGAGCTATTTTTTTCCCTGTCAGGTATTATCCTGACGGTATACGACAGGCTCCATGAACCCGTTACAGCCTTTCGCAAAATACCCAGCTATGGCATTCAACTCAGCATAGTATCTGCTATTAGCCAGCTGAGTTGGAAAGCCACGCAACAACACATGTCCGTTGCTGAGATTGAAAAAGAAATTGAGCGGATTAAAAAACTGCCTCCCTATCCGAGACAACTGATTATGGTCATGATCGCCGTGGCAGCTATGGCATTTTGCCGGACATTCGGTGGCGACTACTTTGCCATGCTGCTAACCGGCTTCTCCACAATCACAGGTGTTCTCATTCGTGATGCACTTTTGCGTCGGCACTACCCATTATCAGTTTGCATCGTGACAGCCGCGTTTGTGGCCAGTGGCATTAGCGGGTTCGGTTATGAATTGCCACTGGTGCAACATCCTGAAGTTGCGGTGGCCACTTCAGTGTTGTTTTTAATACCCGGTATTCCCATGATCAATAGCGTTATTGATCTGACACAGGGTCATATTACCACCGGTCAGGGCCGAGCCATGCAGACCACGGTAATTTCCATGGCCATTGCCATTGGCATTACCGTCAGTACTGCACTGCTTGGAGTGATATTGCCATGAACTGGTTTCTGCTGGAAAAGATAGGCTGGGCCACAGTGGCATCGCTTGGATTTGCCATTTTATTCTCTGTCCCACGTCGTGCCTTATGGGCAGTCATGCTGCTGGCAGCTATCGGTTACACGTTAAGAGGATTGGCGCTTGCCTACGGCTTTAGTTTGATAATTGCCACCCTGATCGCTTCGTGCACTATGGGCTTGCTTTCCATTCAAATAGCCCACTGGGTACATACACCAACCACTGCATTTATGTCGCCCGCCGTTATTCCTATGGTGCCAGGCATTTATGCTTATCGGTTTATGATGGGCTTACTGGACATCAGTCATAATCCCAATGTTTCTCTTGACCTGCTCACCAAGACCGTTAGTGACGGCCTCAGGGCAGTCTTTGTTATCGTCGCCCTGGCTCTTGGAGTCAGCCTGCCATATCTGCTGTTTCGCAAGAACGTAAAAGCGGTCAGATTGGATAAAGGAGCAAAGTGACATACTCCCACCACCAAACCTGACGGTTATGGCTGGGAGCTTCGTTCGACCCATGTTGAATACTATCAACACCTCTCGCTACAGCACCTACGCTGACAGGACTTTCTGTAGGGGAACCCTTTACGAATCTGCTGTGTCCCAGCAAGTCAACTTTGGCATAGTAGCAAAGATTAGCGGAGCAGGAGAGGAGAGGAAAAGACGCAACCCTTCACAGATTGCCCCCTATCCATCTCCACCCAAACCGACAAAGGTGCAATGCGTCAGTTATGGATGGAGAATTACGTGGGATTCGTTAAAGACAAGACAGAATTCGATGAGCAAAAATCTTGTTGCGTATCAATGTAATCAGATGACCTGTTATGGTGTAATTACTTACGCAATTACCACTACCCGGTTGTCTAGTAATGAACAAAAAAATTACTTGCGGGCTTTCCTCCATCGCCATCACTCTTTTGGCGGCCTGCAACTCGAACCATCCAGAAGCAATAGTGCCTATTAATAAAACGATCACCATTGCCCAACCAGGCGACGCTCGCACGCTAGACCCTCACCACAGCAATGACGGGTTGTCGCTGCGGATTAACCGACAAATATACTCCCGGTTGGTTGAATCGGACGGAGATATGAAGATTGTCCCCGGCGTGGCCACAACCTGGCAGCAGATTGACCCGGTAACGACAGAGTTTCAATTGCGCAAGGATATCAAGTTTCACGATGGTTCAAAGCTAACAGCCGACGACGTACAATTTTCGTTACAAAGAATGATGGCATCTCCACGTATCGCCTTTGTCATGCCGCCGATTAAAGACGTCAAAGTCATTGATGAACACACCATTCAGATTATTACTCATCAACCTTTTGCTCCACTGCTTCACCATCTTGCCCATCCGGCATTAGCCATAGTCAGCCGAAAGCAGGTGGAAAAGTGGGGTGACCAATACATGAATCATCCCGTGGGGACAGGGCCTTATCAATTCAGTGAGTGGCGCAAGGGAGACCAGATCGTATTAACACGCTTTGATGATTACTTTAAGGAGCCCGCAGCTTTTAAGGAGATTATCTTTCGCTCCGTAGTAGAAGACTCGCTACGTACCATTGGCTTGGAGACTGGCGAAATAGATATTGCCCTCGACATCAACCCGATTGACAAAATCATTCTGCAAAAAAACGACCAGTTGGCTCTTTTGCAGGAAGAGTCGTTATCTTATATATATCTTGGGTTTAACAATAACAAAGAGCCATTCACAAATCGTGACTTGCGCCTGGCTATCAATTATGCCATTGACCGACAAGCTATTATCGATGTCGCTATGAATGGCGTAGCCAACGTAGCTACCTCCCCTATCGCTCCGGGTGTTTTCGGTTTTACTGAGGAAACCAGTCCGTACACCTACGACATTGATAAAGCCAAAACTTATTTCGCACAATCTGGCTACGAACAAGGACTCACTATCGAACTGACGATAGCAGAAGGGAACCGGGATCGACAGATTGCGGAAATCATCCAGGCACAGTTGAGAAAAATTGGGATTCAGGTAGCTATCAATACCCTTGAGTCCGGTACCTTCTGGGAACTGACGGGCGCAGGCAATCATGAGATGTTATTGACATCGTGGGGAACGGTCACGGGAGACGCCGACTATGGCCTGTACGCCATGTACCACTCCAATGCTCGTGGGGCAGCCGGCAATCGCACGTTCTACCACAACCCAGAGGTCGATCGCCTGCTTGATGCCGGTAAAGCGGAAATAGACCTGACCAAACGATTGGACATTTACCGACGGGCGCAACAGATGATCATTGCGGATGCCCCAGATGTGATGCTGTTTAACAGCGTCATTCTGGTCGGCACGCAAGCCGACATTGAAGGGCTTAACCTGCATCCGGTAACCCTACATGATCTTTACCCGCTCACCCTTGGGAAGTCGTAAGGCAAGTGACTTTTACCTTTAAACAACAAGGCTTGCACCAGAACCCTTACCAACAGTCCCTTGTTACTGCGTGTGCGAGGGATCATAAGGTGCTGGGTCCACAGTGCTGGACGACGTACTACTCTCAGTTGTACCGAGGCAGTTGGAAATCATTTTCACGCCGTCAACCACCGCTAATAGCGAGTGGTGCAATGCGTAGCCGAAAACAAATCCCATAGACGCCAATGTCACACTGGCAAGGGCTGTTGCCGGGATTATAGCCAACTGAGGCTCGGGCTCAGTGCTTGCTACCTGCCACCCGGAGTACATTCCCAAAAAGGCACCCGCATAGGTACATGCCATGACCAGATTAGGACGGTCTTGTTTATTCTCAATACCGGAAACCTGAGCGGATATAGCAGTATTCGCATGCACAATTCGACTCCTGTCAAAGTAAAGTTCAGGCAAAATCGGGCAAACCAAAGTCAATAGATTATCAGCCTCACCGGGTACGCTCATTCCTCGAAAGCTCAGTCTCCCAAAAAGCGAGTTCTGACAACACGACCAGCAACTCCACACATACAATAAGATTGTTTTTTAACTCTTTGGTTCAATTTTTTTTGCTACATTTGCCCAGTGGACGTATTTCTTTCTATCCGCTGGAAGCGCGTTTGCCCACGGAGCGAAAGCATTTATTACCCGCGCTCAAAGCTTTTCAGGAGAGTTTGTTTACATGATCGAACCGGCGCTGCCTCCGCTCAATGTTCTCGGCACCAGGTTAGAGGTATGCTGCCAAAGCCCGGTAACGGGCTTCTATCGCGATGGGTTTTGTCATACTTCGCACAGTGATTGGGGACGTCATACCGTCTGTGCAGTGATGACCGATGCTTTTTTGCAATTCTCCCTGTCCAGGGGCAATGATCTGATCACACCCAATCCTGCCATGAATTTTCCCGGTCTCAAAGCCGGTGATCGCTGGTGTCTGTGTGCGTCACGCTGGGCAGAGGCCCACCAGGCAGGCGTTGCGCCGCCGGTTTACCTGAACGCAACCAACCAGACAGCACTGGAAGTCATTGAGTTAAGCACGCTACAACAAAAGGCAGTTGACTGATATCTCACGTTCCCGGCTTAACTTATAACACGACGATAGATAGTTATATTGCGAGTCTGTTTGCCAGGCGCAGCTGTCTACCCCACGTGCCGTGGGAATTCCAACCCACTAGCGATTGTTGTAGAATCGCCCGATCGTATTACTGGCTCAGATCGTGGTTTGCCAGCCACGAGCCGCCACTCCATTTCTATTATCATAAGAAGCCGGCAGCTGCTGGTTTTTTGTGGCCATGCAGTTTACCAGTACCTGACAACAGCGAGTGATATAGGGCAATGTTTGAAGTCAATCCTATCAAGGAGCAAATCAAGGACCTGACAGCGCGTACTGACGTGCTTAGGGGGTATCTTTGACTACGCTCACAAAAGTGAGCGGTTGCAGGAAGTCGAGCGGGAATTGGAAGACCCAAACGTGTGGAATGATCCGGAATACGCGCAAAAGTTGGGCAAAGAGCGCGCCACTCTGGAAGTCATTGTCGCCACTCTGGATGAACTGACCAGTGGTTTGACAGACGCCGATGAGTTGCTGGAGATGTCGGTGGAAGAAGCAGACGAAGAAGGTGTGCAGGGCGTCATGGCTGAACTCGACGAGCTGGCCGGCAAACTGGAAGCACTTGAGTTTCGTCGTATGTTTTCCGGCGAGATGGATCCAAACAACGCCTTTTTGGATATTCAGGCCGGTTCCGGCGGCACAGAGGCCCAGGACTGGGCCAATATGTTGCTGAGAATGTACTTGCGCTGGGGTGAGGCCAACGGTTTCAAGACTGACATCATCGAAGTATCTGCCGGCGACGTAGCGGGCATCAAATCGGCCACAGTACAGTTTATTGGCGATTACGCCTTCGGCTGGTTGAGAACCGAGATCGGCGTCCACCGTCTGGTACGCAAATCACCGTTCGACTCCGGAAACCGACGTCATACGTCGTTCGCCTCGGTTTTCGTCTCCCCGGAAATAGACGACAACATTGATATAGAAATCAATCCCGCCGATCTACGCATCGACACTTACCGCTCCAGTGGTGCCGGTGGCCAACATGTTAACACCACCGATTCTGCCGTACGCATTACCCACGCGCCCACCGGGATTGTGGTGCAGTGTCAGAACCAGCGCTCCCAACATCAAAATAAAGATAAGGCCATGCAGCAGTTAAAGGCCAAACTGTACGAGATGGAGATGCAAAAACGAACGGCCCAATCCCAGGCTATGGAAGATTCCAAGTCGGACATAGGCTGGGGTAGCCAGATTCGTTCCTACGTGCTGGACGACGCTCGCATCAAAGACCTGCGTACTGGCGTTGAGACGCGCAATACTCAGTCCGTACTTGATGGTGACCTGAACAAATTCATCGAAGCGAGTCTGAAACTCGGCCTGTAACTTATTGATCGCGGAGTGTCATCCGCAACTGGAAGAATAGTTTTATGTCTGAAGAACACACTTTGTCATCGCCGGCGGAGGCAGCTGACGCCCGGGAAGAGAATCGTCTGGTCAGCCTGCGTCGGGAAAAACTGGCCGCCATCCGGGCTAAAGGGGTTGCCTTTCCCAACAAGTTCCGCCGTGACGCCCTGGCCGGCGATCTTCAGGAGCAGTTTCGCAATAACGACAAGGCCTCCCTCGAAGCCATGAGCTATCCGGTGAAAGTAGCAGGCCGGATCATGCTCAACCGTGGCGCCTTTATGGAGCTGCAAGATACCTCCGGGCGCATCCAGCTTTACGTCAATCGACAGCAACTGCCCCAAGAGACTCAGGACGCCATCAAAACCTGGGATTTAGGCGATATCATCGGTGTCACCGGTACAGTGCAGCGCTCTGGCAAAGGCGATCTCTACGTCGATATGCACAGCGCCGAGCTACTGACCAAATCCCTGCGACCACTGCCGGAAAAACACAAGGGCCTCACCGATACGGAACAGCGTTATCGCCAGCGTTATGTGGACCTGATTACCAATGAGCCATCCCGAGAGCTGTTCCGCATGCGCTCAAAAATCATCCAGGGCATTCGCAATTACTTCCTCGGCCAGGATTTTCTGGAAGTGGAAACACCGATGTTGCAAGTGATTCCCGGTGGCGCTGCGGCCAGGCCATTTATCACCCATCATAACGCGCTGGACATTGATATGTACCTGCGTATCGCCCCTGAACTCTACCTCAAGCGGGTGGTTGTTGGCGGATTTGAACGGGTATTTGAAATAAATCGGAACTTCCGCAATGAGGGGTTGTCTACAAGGCATAACCCGGAATTCACCATGATCGAGTTCTATCAGGCCTATGCGGACTACACCGATATGATGGATCACACCGAAGCCATGTTAAAGCAGGTGGCCGTGGACGTTCTGGGTAAAACCGAGTTCGAGTACCAGGGACAAATGATTGATTTTGGCAAGCCATTTGCACGCATGTCGGTCTTTGAGTCAATTTTGCATTTTAATCCCGACCTGGATGCCTCAGACATTGACAACCTTGAGTCTGCAACGCAGGTTGCCGCCAAACTGGGTATTGAAGTGAAACCGATATGGGGGCTTGGCAAGATTCAGGTGGAGATCTTTGATCAGACGGTTGAGCATCACCTGCTGAACCCGACGTTCATCACTGACTACCCGACAGAGGTATCTCCCCTGTCTCGCAGAAGCGACGAAAATCCTTTTGTTACCGAGCGTTTTGAGTTCTTCGTCGGTGGCCGGGAAATCGCTAACGGGTTCTCCGAGCTAAACGACTCGGAAGATCAGGCTGAGCGCTTCCGTCAACAGGTAGCTGAAAAGGATGCCGGGGACGATGAGGCCATGCATTACGATGCCGATTACATCAACGCCCTGGAATATGGGCTGCCGCCCACGGCCGGTGAAGGTATTGGTATTGATCGTCTGGTGATGTTATTTACCAACGCGCCATCGATTCGGGATGTGATTCTGTTTCCACATATGCGTCCTCAATAGCGGTAATAGTGGTGGTTCCGGATTGAAGTCATCCGATTTTGGCGGGCATCGTCCCGCCCTTTCGGTTTTCTGCTGGTCATTGGAGAATGAGAGCTGAGTTGAGGAGTGTGAACTGAGTTTAAGTTTAAGTTGATGTGCTGTGCTGTGCTGTGAGTTACTGGTCGCCTTGTTGTGACCTGCGGTGGTTTCTTGCCGTTAGTCCGCTCGGTGTGCCGTGCGCGCAGCTTCCCGGCACGCAGTCCTCTCCGGCAGACAGCGTCTGGGCATGGGGCAGGTTTTTAGATGACCGCATGGTTTTTGTACTATGATGCACCTTCGAGTAATGGTACTGGACGAACGCTTAAAAACAATCAGTTAACCGTAAGGCAGTCAAGATATGGTTTCAACAGCGAACTCTCCTCCAGAAAAAAGCCCGAACGAGCAACCTGGCAATATGGAATTAAAATACCAGGGACGCAAAACCAGTCGCGTCAACAGCGAACAGCGTCGGCGGACAATTCTTGAGGCGGCCTTGCGGATCGTCGTCAGGGATGGGGTGCGTGGTGTTCGTCATCGTGCTGTGGCCAAAGAGGCATCTGTCCCTCTATCCGCCACCACTTACTATTTCAAGGATATTTCCGACCTGATCACCGACACCTTCACCTTGTTCGTGGAGATGGGGGCACGTAAATTCAAGGCTTACTGGGAGGATTCTGACAGTATGCTAAAGATGGCCATGGGTGCCCTTCAGCCTACCGACCCTGACAGCCGTGAAGTGTTTGCTGATCGGATTGCTGACCTGGCTATTGAATACGTAATAATACAGCTGCACGAACACCGTGACTATCTCATTGCCGAACGGGCCTTTCAACAAGAGTGCCTGCGTAATGAGAATCTCAGACCCATTGCGTTTAACCACCAGCGTTTTTTTCTCGATAGCCTGGAAACGTTCTTTGCCCGAATCGGCTCAAGCCAGCCAGACATTGATGCCGAGCTATTCAGCAGCATCATTTTACATGTCGAGTACCAGGGGCTGATCGCTGGCGTTGAGGAAGAACAGACCAGTAAACTCAGGATGATACTGAAGCGCCAGGTTGAGTTGATGCTGGGCGTTTGTCGTTAGTCAAGAAAGGTAGTTTGCAAAGGCGCTTGTGAATTACCGCCGAAGGCAGTATCGGTGCTATTCAGTGCTATAAAAAAGTGTCGTGATATAAAGCGCCACAAAAAAAGTCAACACAAAAAAGTCAATGCCATAAAATGGACAGCTCTAACATTCCCACCGTGCTGCTGTGCTCAGAGATGCGCAGTTTCTCCACCTCGAGCTCGTCCATAAATCCCAACACCAACAGGGCATTGGCCATGCTCAGGTCATTACCCTTGCTGACACCCAGTTGCGTATATATGTGTTGACGGAGCCCTTCCCGGTTCAATAGCCCGTCAGCGCGTGCAGGAGCAAGTGATTTCTGGAAAAAAGCACCGATGCCCGTAATGGGTACTGCCTCTTTTTTCAACGCATCCCGAATGGCTGTCGGCGTTCTGCGTGCCAGGTACCGGGCAAAATCCACACCGGCGTTCATTTCCCGCATGGAAATAGGTAATAACGTGGCGAACGATGTTGCCGGTTTATCCTGCACCACCTCCTTCAGGTAGGCCATAAAACCGACGGAACCAAATTCGCCCTTATGAACCAGTGGACCGTTTTTGGCGTCAGCCAGGATCATCTGGTAGCGAACCTTGCCAATATCTAACACAACAGGTGTCTCACAATTTCTGCTGGCACCCAAGGCAGAATAGAAATCCATGCGCTCCTCCTCTTCCGGGGAGAGAAGATGAATATCAATGCCGGTTGTACGTCTGATGACTTGTATTAGCTGATCACTGTTATGCACTCTCTGCAATGATGACCTGGCGACAGCCCGAACCCGAGTGGCACGGAAATGTTCCTGACGGACGCGCAGTTTTTGAAACAGATCACGAATCCTGCTGATTAACACTTGGCTGAAACGGTGATTATCAGCGGTAGCCAGATCATCGTCGATGCCCGACGCCATACAGCCATAATCCAGGTAACGGTGCACCTTATCGCTGTCTTGGGCAACATCGGCGATGGCAAAGCAGACGGTATTGATATCGACTTCAATGGCCATTCGGCGCTCCGCCAGAACCGGCCGACAAACCAGCACCAGGGATAAAAAAGCAGCCACCACCACGGACGGCGCGTTAAAAATGGTTGTCTTCACGGGATTCCCGGACAATAGCTGTTATTGGAAAAACAATCCTGTGCTAGAGTGCACTCGCCAACGCAGTTTAGTGAGTCTGGCAGGCGAGCTTGGTGAGTCTAGTCGACCCGCAGAGTGCGGTTGGCTTTTTATGTGTTTTGTGGCGAGTTGAAGTCAATCAAGTAATCAAGGGAGCAGGTAATGTCGGAAATCAAATTAGAGCCTTCCTGGAAAGCAGTGCTTGAAGATGAGTTTGCCAAAAGTTACATGCAATCACTGCGTGGGTTTCTCTGCCAGGAGAAAGCTTTGGGAAAAATCATTTATCCCGTCGGCAGTGAGTATTTTCGCGCCATGAATCTCACACCATTTGACCAGGTGAAGGTGGTGATTCTTGGCCAAGACCCTTACCATGGTCCAGGGCAGGCTCACGGACTCAGCTTTTCTGTCCGCCCAGACGTGGTCATCCCGCCTTCGCTGGTCAATATGTATAAAGAACTGGAGTCAGACCTGGGAATTGCTCCGGCGTCCCATGGCTTTTTGGAGCACTGGGCCACGCAAGGCGTACTGCTGCTGAATAGTGTATTGACGGTAGAGCATCGTCAGGCGGCATCCCACCAGGGTCGTGGCTGGGAAATATTCACCGATCGCATAGTAGCGCTACTGAACGAACATCGTGAACATATTGTCTTTATTCTCTGGGGCAGTTACGCCCAGAAAAAAGGCCGCATCATCGACACCAGCAAGCATTTGGTTCTGCAATCGGCCCACCCTTCCCCGCTGTCGGCCTACCGAGGCTTTTTCGGTAGCAAACCCTTTTCCAAGGCCAACGACTACCTGGGCAGCCACGGTCTAGCACCGGTTCAATGGCAGTTGCCAGCGCTGGCGCAGGTCGGCTAGCGATACCACACAAAGAAACCGTCATCTCGCCATTTACCCGGCACAGAGCCGGACACGGATAATGGCAACGTATCCGGCAACTGGTTAGTTGGCAGCATGTTCATCAGACTTGAGCATCTGGACGATGTGTTCATACCCACCATGTCGGGCTACCTCAACAGCGGAATAAGAGACTAGGCCGCCCAGACGTTTTCTTCTTATGCCAGGATCTGCTCCAGCCCGCAAAAGATCACCCACCAGTGCACTGTTGCCATGAAAAGCGGCCAGGTACAGCGACGTAGCTCCGCCAGCAAAAACAGCATTAACGTTAGCGCCTGCTCTCAGCAGTCTGGCAACCACCTGGCGGTGCCCCTGATTGACAGCCACCGCTAACGGTGTTAGGCCGTGGTTGGTCGAGGCATCGACCACTGCTCCCGCCACAATCAGATCATCAACCAGCGACGTTAAGCCCAACGCAGCCGCGGCGAACAACACAGTTGCGCCATGATTAAGAGGCAGATTGATCTGGGCGCCAGCCGCCAACAGGTCGGCCACCAGCTCTCGATCATTATTGGTAACGGCGAAAGACAGCACGGTGGCACCGTCAGGAGTGCGGGCGTTGACATCGACTCCCTGGCGCAAAAGGGTGGCCACAAACTCTCGTTGTTGACTCAATACGGCGTGATGCAGCAGCGAATAGCCATTCTCAAGTTTAATGTTCACTTGTGCACCATTAGCCAACAGACTGGTAGCCAGCCCGTAGTGCTGCTTGACAACAGCGATACCCAGGGGGGATAGGCCACCCCTGCCTGGCGCATTGACGCAGGCACCGTTGGCAACCAGAGTAGTGGCCACATCTTGAAAACCGCCTTCAGCAGCCAGGAACAATGGCGTTGCCCCGTCTTTACAGCGCATCTCGACATCGGCTTTATGACCAAGCAAAAACGTCACCATCAAGGGAGTGCCTGAGGTGGCCGCCAAGTGTAGCGCGGTTGTACCATCGCGGCGGCTGATATTAACACTAACCCCAGATGACAGAGCGGCCGCCGCCAGGGCCTCGCTATCATGCTCAACGGCACAGTGCAGGAAGCTGTTACCGTCACGACAGACAACTGTTGGCGAGGCTCCAGCTACCAACAACCTGGCGGCCAGCTCCAAATGACCCCGGTTGGTGGCAGTCCATAGCGCTGTGGCACCATGGGCCGTAGCAGCATCAATCAACGCTCCCTGCGCCAATAAGTCAGTAACCAGATCACTGAGATTTCTGCTGACTGCGATGATCAGCGCCGTCGTACCATCATCCGCAGCCGTATTGATATTGATGCCGGCGTTGAGCAAAATGTCCACCAACTGTCGATCACCCACCTCGCAGGCCAGGTGCAGGAGGTTGACGCCGCCTTTAATACAGACTGTTGGACACGCTCCGACTCGAAGCAGATCCTGCACCAGCTGTCGCTGCCCTCGCCGAACGGCTATGGACAACGCCGTGTCACCCTTGTGGTTGGTTTTATCAATTTGGGCACCATGCTCCAGCAGATAGGCAACCAGCTTCCGGTTGCCAGTAGTAACAGCAAAATGCAGTGGTGTTTCGCCATTTTTATCCGCTCGATTGGGTTTGACACCTGCGTTGAGTAACTCAATAGCCAGCTCATGATGAGCATTAGCAATGGCCGCACTCAAGGGCGATGCCGCTGAGTAGTGCTGCGAATCAGTGTGAGCCCCTGCGGCCAGTAATTTGCTGACCAATTCACGATGGCCATGTAAGGCGCCCAGGTAGAGCGGTGTGCGGCCATTTTTATCCGCTACATTAACGTTTGCTCCAGCGATTAGCAGTCGCTCAACTAACTCGAAAAAACCCATCTCGATAGCAATGGAGAGTGCGGCGGATCGTCTGTGACGGGTGAGTATATTGACGTCGGCGCCAGCCTCGATCAACTGTTCCGCCAGGTCAAGACGACCGCAGGATATCGCCACACTCAGCGGGGTATAGCCATCGTTGCATGTGACGTTAATCCGGGCGCTCCCCTGCAATAGCATGGCCACTATCACTGCTGAGCCGTCGCCAGCGGCAATGTGCAAGGGAGTGATGCCTTTTTTGTTGGCATAATCCACCTGGGCTCCTGCCAGCAGTAGCCGTCTCACCAAGGTGCGATCCCCGGATTGAACGGCAAGAAACAATGCCGTAACCCCGCTCTTGCTGACAGCATTGACCTGGGCTTTACCTCTGAGGAGTTCATTAACCACGGATAGATAGCCGCTGCGGATGGCAGCATGCAAGGGACAATAGCCGTCCCAGCAAGCCTGGTTAACACGCCCTCCGGCCTGTAACAATCTGCCCACCAGCTCCTGGTCACCGCTCTGGGCAGCCAGGTACAAAGGTGTAGCGCCGCCCTGGCAAGGCACATTGATATGTGGCTTCACCGCCAACAGGTCAATAACCATGACCCGATCACCATTCTCGGCAGCCAGATGCAAGGCGCTGGAGCCCTCATGATCGACCGCATTGACATTGGCACCCGCGCGCAACAGATCGGCTGCCATTGCCCGAAAGCCTTGATTGACAGCATGGTGCAGGGCTGTTCTGCCACTTTTATCTACGCCGTCAACCCGGGCTCCAGCCACCAGCAGATCCACCATTAGTCCGTGATTGCCACGCTCCACTGCCAATGGCAGCAGCGCAACGCCATCATCGTTGGCAATGGCATTAACCCTGGCTCCCGCCGCAATCAGGTCGGCAACCAGTTGGCGATGGCCGTTAACAACGGCGACGTGCAGCAGACTGACCTGCATTTTGCAGGCAAAACTGAACCAGTGCTGGTGTACGATATCAGGACACTTTGCCAGTAGCTGCAACAGCTCGTCGCGCTGGGCGCAGCGAACAGCACGCATCGCCTGATGTTCTACGTACGGACTGGTCTCTTCTTCCGCAAGCGGCTCCATGCGTATCAGCGGTAGAACGTAGGTCCGACACAAGGCACATTTTCGTGCCAAGTCACTTTTGTCCTCGATTACTCTGACGATGCAGGACTCGTGGAAGTGGTGCGCGCAGCTGGTAACCATTACCTGTCGCCCGTCGTGCATTCCCTCAAGGCAAATGGCACAGAGCCCAAAATCTTTCTCAACAGTGTTGGCGTTCGATGTTGGAATAGACTCGATCATTGACAAGCGGCCCACATGAATGCTCCAGCCGTTCGACCACGAAACCGGGGAAACATTCTTTCACGAAGAAATATTTTTCACCGAGCTGAAGCAACAAATTGCTGTTATTGATCATGGCATCGCCAAACGACGCTGGTCTATAACCTGCAGACACCTGGCGAAATTCCCCGGCGCTGGCCATTCAGCATTGACCGGCAGCATCAGTTATCACTACGTCTTAACCACTACATAAGGTAAACTTCGCGAATCTTTTTTTTGCTTGTCTTACTGCGAGTTTGCGCGCTCGCAATCCACCACTAACTGAAGTTGAGTATGTGTGATGATGTCACAGGATGACTTGTTAACAGGATCCATCGCCCTGGTTGCCGATATTGGGGGCACCAATGCCCGGTTCGCCCTGGCCAGCAACGGTGAGCTGCACAGTGATTCGGTGCAGGTGCTACCCTGCAATGACTTTGATAATCTGAACTACGCCGTCAACCACTACCTGACTGAGCAACAGGCGCACGTCGACCGCGCCTGCATGGCGTTTGCCTGTCCGGTCAGTGGTGCCAACATCAGCATGACCAATAACCACTGGAACTTTGACAAAGCAGCCATGCAGGACACGCTGCGACTGAAAACATTTAAGGTGATCAACGATTTCACTGCCCAGGCCCTGGCCATACCGGCCATGCCAGCGGATACGCTGATGCAGGTGGGCACCAGCGAGGCTGTCGCGAGTGCCACCAAACTGATTATCGGTCCTGGCACTGGCCTGGGCGTTGCCGGGTTGACCAAAGTGGGCGAATACTGGTTGCCATTACCCGGCGAAGGTGGGCATGCGGCTTTCTCACCCATTACCGCCCTGGACGACGATATTCTGGCCATTTTGCAGCAACAACTAGGTTACGTTTCCTGGGAGTCGGTATTGTGCGGCGCGGGTCTCGAGCGACTGTTTACCGCTCACAGCCTGCTGGCCGGGCAAGAGCAGCGACTGAAAAACCATGAAATCACCACTCGTGCCTTAGAGGGCGACCCACTGTGCCAGCAGACGCTGACGCACTTTTGTCAACTGCTGGGCAGAGCCGCCAGTAATGCAGCATTAACTATGGGTGCCCAGGGCGGAGTTTACATTACTGGCGGTATCATCCCACGCTTTCCTGAGTTTTTTGCCCAGTCCGGTTTTCGCGCTGCCTTTGACATCAATGACAAGATGACCGACTACCTGACGGCCATTCCCACTTACCTGGTTCTGCATGGCAATCCAGGTCTGATCGGCGCCTGCGCGGCACTGACCAATCCTCTGGTGATATGAGGCCACAGGATTAATACAACATTAATAAGTACAACGCTCGTCGTTAATTCGGTTAGCGACGACGAGTGTCCCACAAAAATTTTTCAGCGATAAAAATCCATCTCACCTTCTGGTCGGTTTTTAAAGCGTCGATGCAACCACATATATTGCTCCGGCTGCTCACGCACCCGTTGTTCAATAAATTGATTCACCAATAACGTATCGTGGTAATCATCACCAGAAGGTGTGGGCAGCGGTGGGTACAGCCGAACCTCATACCCCTGACCATTCGCCAGACGGGTGACCATCATGGGAACCACCCGGGCATTGGCACCTTTAGCCAGACGAAAAGTGCCGGTGACGGTAGCTGCCATAACCCCAAAAAAAGGCACAAACAAGCCATTGCGGATACCGTAGTCCTGATCGGGCGCATACCAGACTGTGTGCCCCGCTTTTAGCGAGCGCAACATACCGCGCACATCATGCCGACCCAGCAACTTACTGTCAGGATCAAAGCGATGCCGTAAACGACGTTGGATATATTCAAATACCGGGTTGCCGTGCTCACGATAAGTAGCATCAACACTGTGTCTCAGGGTAATTAAACGACCAGCCAATTCTATAGTGGTAAAGTGCATCACCAGCAAGATAGTGCCCTGACTCGATTGCAGATGCTCCAGACCCTGGTAACTGACGAGTTTTTCCAGCCGTCGCCGGGGCCACCACCAGGCCATCATCAACTCCATTACCCCGATACCCACGGATTCAAAGTTTTTGTACAGCAAGGCTTCTCTGGCTTGCGTATCCAACTGTGGGTAACACTTTTGCAAATTGACCCGGGCGATATGCACGCGCCTGCGTGCTACCCGGTAAATTGCCCGACCAAGCAAACGGCCCAGCTGCAAAAGCATTCGGTAGGGTAACAGTGAGAAAATAAACGACAGTCCAATAACAATCCAGGTTAGCCAGTACCTGGGCTGGAGATAAGCCAGACGAAAGACATCGTCTGTACGGGCATCCCTGCGCCCTTTGTTGCCAAGGGTTTGCGTCATATAAATACATTCAATACTTGTATCTGATCTGCGAGTTTTCTACGCTTCTGATTGACGTAGAGAAAGCTGACCATTTAATCTGCTGTTTTTTGTTACACGTCAATGGCGCGTAACCATTGTACGATCCGTGTACACTCTTTTTTGCGCAACGCTTGCGCTCTAACCAGTACACTAGTCACTCACATCAGAGTCACACGATATGACCCTTCAACTGCATACCGGCACCACCGCTGCAGCTTTCAAGATGACCGGTGGTATTTATACACTGACTACGCTTGAATTGCATTCAACCAATTTGCTGGATATCACCCACCAGCTGGAGAGCATGGTCGAAAAGGCCCCCCGACTGTTCCAGCAGACGCCGGTGATTATTGCCTTTGATCAGCTCAACCCTGAGCAACCACCCATCGACCTGTACCAGCTACGGCACACGCTGCAACAGCTTGGCCTGATCTTTATTGCTATTCGTGGTGGCCAGGAGAGCCACAAGCAAGCGGCCATGATGGCGGGCATTCCCTGGCTTCCGGCTCCCAGGCAGCGCAGCTGTCCAGAAGAAAACCCGGAAGAAGGTGAAACCAATGTGGTGATCATGCAAAAAACCCGTACTGCGACCTCCACGGAAATTACCGAACCACCTCGAACGATCCAGAAAGCCACGCTGGTTGAACACCCGATCCGTTCCGGTCAACAGGTCTATGCCGAAGGTGACCTGATCGTCACCGGGCCGGTCAGTGCCGGGGCCGAGTTGCTGGCCGGTGGCAATATACACGTCTATGGACCACTGCGTGGCCGAGCCCTCGCCGGCGTTAATGGCGACGGGGAAGCGCGTATATTTTGCCTGCAGTTTGCCGCGGAACTGATCTCCATAAATGGCCAGTACAGAACTCTCACCGGCACTGGTGAAGATGAGCATTTATGGGGAGAAAGCGTAATTATTACCCTGGATCAACAAAGCTTGCACATCCGGAAACTTTAAGAAATACTGAACCGACGTTCTGTTCTTGAATTACCGCAGGATTTTATCTTGGCCCGTATTATCGTCGTAACTTCTGGTAAAGGTGGCGTAGGAAAGACCACCACCAGCGCTTCTGTCGCCACCGGACTGGCTCTTAAAGGTCACAAAACCGTTGTCATTGATTTTGACGTAGGACTCAGAAACCTTGACCTGTTGATGGGTTGTGAGAGACGTGTCGTTTATGATTTCGTTAATGTTATTAATGGTGAGGCTGAACTGCACCAGGCCTTGATTCGTGACAAACGCACCGAAAATCTCTCCATATTGCCGGCGTCACAGACCCGGGATAAAGAGGCATTGACCCTCGAAGGCGTGGAAAAAGTGCTTGACCAGCTGGCAAAAGACTTTGAATACATTGTCTGTGACTCGCCGGCCGGTATTGAGCACGGCGCCATGATGGCGCTCTATTTTGCCGATGAAGCCATTATCACCACTAACCCGGAAGTGTCTTCAGTACGTGACTCTGATCGCATACTGGGTATTTTGCAAAGTCGTTCCCGGCGCGCCGTGGAAAACCTTGAGCCAGTCAAAGAACATCTGCTGGTCACCCGCTATAATCCTGACCGGGTTTCCAAGGGAGAAATGCTCGATATTCAGGATGTTGAGGAAATTCTTGCCATCCCGATGTTGGGCGTTATTCCCGAATCACCCGCCGTGCTGAAAGCCTCCAACCAGGGCATCCCGGTGGTCTGTAATAGCGAAAGTGATGCAGGGCAGGCTTACTGCGACGTGGTTGCCCGTTTCCTGGGAGAAGAAGTACCACATCGTTTTCTTGAGCCAACCAAGAAAGGGTTTCTGCAGCGCATGTTTGGAGGAATGGGATGAACATCATGCAGCTATTCCGGTCGCGTAAAACAGAAGAAGGTAGCGCGGCCATTGCCAAGGAACGGCTGAGAATTATCGTAGCTCATGAACGTGGCAGCCGGAACGGCCGTGATTTCCTACCAGCTATGGAGCGCGACATTCTTAAGGTTGTGCAAAAATACATAGCCGTACAACAAGAATGTATCGACATCAAACTGGACTCTCAGGATGGCTGTTCTATCCTGGAGGTCAATGTGCAGCTGCCAGACTGATGGCAGCCTCGCTCCCTCTGGCCCTCCTCTTCCTAAAGCAGCGCTGCTCTTCCTGAAGATATAATACTCCCCACACCAGCTACCGAGATAGCCAAAGAGCAGCCAGACTATCTTGATCTGTCGCCATATTGATCTGTCACCATTGCAGCAAGCGTCGCTTTTATTTAAAAATACGACACTTGCACAATAAACGACACACTCGACAGATTAAACAACACTGATCAACCACGCCACTGCTGTTAAGCGCAAGGTAGCCCAATGAACAAAGAACATTTTAACCAGTCACTGATTCAGTTCCTCGATGCTTCACCCACCCCATATCACGCTGTGGCCACTATGGTTGGGAGGCTTGAACAAGCAGGCTTTCAGCCATTGAGTGAAGCAGACGTCTGGTCGCTGACTGAGGGGGAGAAGTACTACGTCACCCGCAATGACTCCTCCATCGTTGCGTTCATTATGGGCAAGCCTGAACGAGGCGCCAGGATGGTCGGAGCGCACACTGACTCTCCGTGCCTGAAAGTAAAACCGCAGCCAGAAATCAGCAAACACAGCTACTTCCAGCTGGGCGTTGAAGTATACGGCGGTGTGTTGTTAAATCCCTGGTTTGACCGCGACTTGTCCATCGCCGGTCGGGTGCAGTATCTGAACAACGAGCTGCGCCTGTGCCATCGCTTAATTGATTTCAAGCGCCCGATTGCCACCATTCCCAGCCTGGCCATTCACCTGGATCGTGAGGTCAACAATGGCCGTGCCGTCAACCCGCAAACAGACATTCCGCCCGTCCTGTTCCAGCCTGCCAGTGATGGACCGGTGGATTTTCGCGAACTGCTCAAAGAGGAGCTGGCGCAACAAGGTTGCGACGACTGTCAGAGCGTGGTGGAGTTTGATCTCTCCTTTTACGATACTCAGGGCGCTGCCATTATTGGCCTGCGACGGGATTTTATTGCCAGCGCCCGTCTGGATAACCTGCTCAGCTGCTTTGTTGGTCTGGAGTCCCTGCTTAACCACCACGCCAGCGACACCACTGCCCTGCTGGTATGTAATGACCACGAAGAGGTAGGTAGTCTATCCACCACTGGTGCCCAGGGGCCATTCCTGAAAAGCGTGCTGGAGCGCATTTACGGTACCGGGGAGGCGCTGACCTGCGCCATGCATCGCTCCATGCTGATCTCCACTGACAACGCCCACGGCATCCACCCGAACTACGCCAGCAAGCACGACGAACACCACGCGCCCAAACTGAATCAGGGAGCGGTGATCAAGGTCAACGCCAACCAACGTTATGCCACCAACGATGAAACGTCCGCCCTGTACCACACCCTGTGCCAGGCCAGCGGTAGCAAGATGCAGCATTTTGTTACCCGCACAGACATGGCCTGCGGCAGCACCATCGGCCCCCTGACCGCTGGCGTACTCGGTGTGAGAACTCTGGACCTGGGACTGCCAACATTTGGCATGCACTCCATCCGCGAGCTGGCTGGTACGGAAGATGCCTTCGCACTGAGCCAGACGCTGCTCAACTTCCTTGCCCTTGAACAACTGCCCTGACAGGTAATGGCGCCGACTGCTTAAGATCAAGCAGTCGGCGCCAACCATAAGTACAATTTCAGACTACGTATTCAAGCGGGATATTGTTATTCTTATCGGTTTGAATACGCCAGCCACAGGTATCCCATGCCATTCCAAAACAAAACTAAGTCACTACGCCAAGGCACCGGTGATCGTCACAACGACACCGGCCAACGCAGTGCTGTCCACCAGCAAAAATCACTGTTGAAAGCCTCAACCAAGCTATCCCTCACGCCTACCCAAGACGAGCTCAGTGGTTTTATCAAGGGTTATAACTGATCCGTTGGTATTCCTGCCCGGGCACGACAGTTCAGTCAATTATGCCCGTCTCAGCCATTCCCAGGCGGACTTCACTCTGTCCAATCACAAATGAGTGATTGATTTTTTTCCGCTGCCTATGATGCAATAAGCCGTATATAACCATTTCCAGCAGCTGCGTTTTCGCCTGACCGCTTAGCGCTTCGGGGCCACAGTCCTCAGGTTGACTGTATTATGCTGTAGCAACACTTACAGGAAGCAAAATCGTTCGATTTCGGAATAAACACAGCGAATTCTGTAAACAGCAATATCGTTAATGGAAGTGTCTTAGCCCTTAGCTTACTTCTGAGCCAGGATGGCACACCTCAACAGATAGAATGACACGGAGCTAAAACCTCTATGATATCGAAACTGCAGCCAGCCAGGAGAGTTCTGCTGTTCTTTTTGTCGCTGCTTTTCTCCATCCTTGTCAGCGCGCCGCTCGTCTACGGCGTTGACAAGGATGTCAGTCAACCTGTACCTGCCTTGTCGCCTAATTTGCAACAGGCCATTGCCAGCGTGCATATTGTGCAACTGCTCTCGCGCAGCCACTATCGCAAAATCCCACTCGACCAGGACAATATGGAAAAGGTCTTTGACCGCTACCTGGACCGTCTGGATCCTAATCGCAGTTTTTTTCTGCAATCGGACATCAAAGAATTTGAACCCTACCGCAAAAAACTGGGCGACTCGCTCAGAAGTGGCGACCTGAACCCGGCTTTCGCCATCTTTAACCGCTACCGCGAGCGAGCCGAAGAGCGCTCACGCTACATGCTCAAACAACTGCAAACCGGCGTCAAAAACCTGAACCTGAACAGCAACGAAGAGCTGGTCATTGAGCGTAAGGATGAGCCGTGGCTGGCCAGCAAGGCAGCCCAGCAACAGTTGTGGAACAAACAGCTCAAAGACAGCGTGCTGAGCCTGAAGCTGAACAACAAAACCGACGATGAAATCGTCAGCAACCTACAACGTCGCAATACCAATCTGCTGCGCCGGTTACACCAGAGCAAGAGCGAAGACGCCTTCCAGACTTACATCAATGCGTTTGCCGGTATCTACGACCCGCACACCCAGTACTTCTCGCCCCAGACTGCCGAGAATTTTGACATTAACATGAGCCTGTCCCTCGAAGGCATTGGCGCTGTGCTTTCCTCCGAGGAGGAACACACCCGCGTGGTCAGCGTCGTGCCGGGCGGCCCGGCGGAAAAAGCCGGCCAACTTAAGCCCGGCGACAAAATCATCAGCGTGGGTCAGGGCAAAAAAGGCAAGCTTGAAGATGTGGTGGGCATGCGCCTGGACGACGTGGTCAAACTGATTCGCGGTCCAAAACACACCCTGGTGCGCCTGGAGGTTATCCCTGGCAGCGGTAGTGACAGCAGTACCCGCATCTATGAAATTGTTCGCGACCAGGTAAAACTCGAAGAACAGGACGCCACCAGCAAAATCATCGAAGTACCCATGGATGGCAAGATAAGCCGCATCGGTGTGATTGAGCTGCCCACCTTTTACATCGACTTCAAGGCAGCCCAGTCCGGCGCACCTGACTACAAAAGCACAACACGCGACGTACGTCGTCTGGTGCAGAAATTGAAGCAGGAGAAGATTGACGGCCTGATTATCGACTTGCGCGGCAACGGCGGCGGCTCACTGCAAGAAGCCAACGAACTGACCGGCCTGTTTATCGACAAAGGGCCCACCGTGGTGGTACGCAACAACCGTGGCCGTTCTGAGAAGCAGGAAGATCCGGACATGGAGCAATTGTACGACGGCCCCATGATAGTAATGATTGACCGACTGAGCGCCTCGGCGTCAGAAATCTTTGCCGGCGCCATGCAAGATTACGGCCGCGCCCTGGTGGTGGGCAGCCAGAGTTATGGCAAAGGTACAGTGCAAAGCATTCAGCCGCTGAACCACGGTCAACTGAAACTGACTCTGGCCAAGTTCTACCGGGTTTCCGGCCAGAGCACCCAAAACCGGGGCGTGATACCGGATATTGTCTTCCCATCCCTGTATGATGGCCGGGATATCGGGGAAGACACGCTGCCCGATGCCCTGCCCTGGGATACTATTGCGCCGGTGGCCTACCGTCCCTACGCCAACCTCAGCCCTTACCTGCCAGAGCTACAGAAAAAGCATCAGGCGCGCACCAGCAGGAACGCTGATTTTGTTTATCTGCACGAGATGAAGGAGTACTTTGACCAGCATGAAAACCAGAACAAAGTCTCCCTCAACCAGGAAAAGCGTCAGCTGGAGATGCAGATCATGCGCAGCAAGCGGCTGGCCATTGAGAACCGCTTGAGAAAGGCCAAGGGTGAAAAATTGCTCAACAATCTTGATGAGCTTGAAGAGATCAACAACACTGAGCTGGAGCAGAAGAAAAAGGATCGGGAGCCAGACGCTTTCTTGCAAGAAGCCGGGGTTATCCTGGCTGACATGGTCAAGGCCACCAACAACAAGCCACTGTTCAGCCGACGCCCTGGCTGACGTCTGCTCCAGCAATAAAACCCGCAAATTTGCGGGTTTTTTTCTGCCTGTTACAGCAAACTGTTACAACAAGCCACGCGAACCAGCTCCTTGTTCAACTGTCGAACCTTGTTCAACTGTCGAAGTTGGTCAGGCTCGCAAGGCAACTATTTTTGCTTTTGCTGCTTGTCGCAAACAACGTTAAGCCCCATCGTCACCCGCTCCAGTGTTACAAGCACCGGGTTTCTCACGAGGTTAGCATGAGTCCTTCAACCGCTTGCGCTGCATCCACAACATCCGTGCCCCCGGATTCATTGCCACCAGCGGGGGAAGAGAATAAACCTAGCGCATCTGGTTTTATCTGGGAGATAACTGAGTTTCCGGTGCTTGACAAGGCCAGCTCCCTGTCATCGGAACAACTTTCGGAGGTGTTTTACCATCACCTTCGCACCCACAAGATCGCGCTTGCCGAAGCTATCCCTGGACTGTTCAATACTGATACGTCAAGACAGACTTCTGCAGCAGTCCCTCCTGCCTGCAAAGGCGAACCTGTGCCTTCCAAAGATAATTTAAAAAGACTGAAAGCAGTCTATACCGGTATGTTTGATCACTGCCAGGAGCAGTCGGCAGAGATTCATTGTCGCCTCCTTAAAACTCAACTGATCTGCCGACAGCTACGTGACCAATCCTCCAATCTTCCATCTGTGGGCAAAGTCACCAACCAGCAATTCGTTGAGCGAATGAAAGCGCTGGTGCAAATGGCAAAAGCAGATGCTAAAGAATATATTAACAGCGAAAAGGCCTTTTTTACTGGCTTCCTCTCCATAGGCTTTACGAAGGAATTATTTCAAACCGCAATAACCTCACGCGAGCGAGAACTGATTGGCCGCGAAATGGTTCGACGCTTCGAACAGCTCCTGCAGGGCGCCGAAGATGACGCGGCCAACAACCCTGACGGTTTCATACCAGGCAACGATATGGATCCGGATGAAGCGCTGAGGACGATGCACTCGCAAGAACAACAATTAATAGCGTCGGATTCCTGTATGAACTTTGCACTCGCAGAACTAACTGCACTTCAGTACACCGAGCGGCTGTACGAAATAGTCGAAAAATCGGATTTACGCAGTCTGATCACCGGGAACAGTCATCAACATGATTATCCGGCCAGCGCCCAATCCACTAGCCGTCCGGAACCCAAATAAGGCAGCACAAAAAACGCAAGCGCCAGCGTTGGTATCGTGCAGTGGTTCATGCCAGGTCACTACGGTGAAGCTGAGGGGTATTGCCCGGCCTGAAAGCAGTGTCGAACTGTTTCGACGGCCGCATGATAACCCTTTGCTCCTTATGGGTGCACTTACCCCGCGCCCTTGATGAGCTGCAATCTTCTTCTAGTCCTCATCCCAGTCATCCAAATCTACGTCGTCTGATGCCTCTGAGTCAGCGCCCGCACACGCAGCGCGCATTTTATTCAAGCGACTTTCTAATAACCAACCATCTGCGGCATATAATCCCTTCTGTGGCGGTCCTTCTGGCGGCTGTGGGTCTGGTGCCGGTGTCGGCGCCAGTGCAATTGCTGGCGCTGCTGGTGCCGGCGGTGCTACTGGTGTGACCACCGGTGCTGTCAGAGGCGCTGCAGCTGTTGCTCCCTGGTCACCGGCCTTACCTTGGTGTCCCGTATGACCTGGAGGTAAGGGTGCTGTATCTTTTGGTCTGGCCCCTTGGGCATGCCAACCAGCATATGCTTGCGTGCTGGCAGGGGGTGCTGGTTGCTGACCACCTGGAGATTTGAATGGGTTGACCCTTTCACCCAACAGCGAACTCTTGGGAGGTCCCGGCGGGGGTTGGGGAGCAGCCCTCTTTGGAGGAGGAGTCGGTCGTTGATCCTGAGCTTTTTTTCCGCCCTCACCCTGTTGCATCCAATCTTTTACCGCCTGACTTCTTATGGGAACAGGCGCCAGACTGGCTGCTTTGCCATGACCTCCCAAATAACCCGGCGGCAAGAGCGCTGCTTTTGGTCCTTTACCGCGAGAACCCCAGTCTCCCTGCGTCTGTTTGCCGGGTGCGGGTGGCGCTGCTGAGGGAGGTTCTATCAGTTTCCCACCCTGCTCAAACCACGCTTGAAATGCCGCCGTCAAAGCGCCTGGCGGCATAACAGGACCAGGCGTTCCCGGAGCTGGCGCACTGCTCTCTCCTGCTGCTGCGGGCTGTGGTGCTGCCTGGGCCTGTGGCTGCCCAGACGCATTTCCTGCTCCGTGTCGCTGCAACCAGGCTGCTACAGCCTGACTCCTCGGGGCAACTGGTGGTGGCATACAATTGCCACCGGGGGGCACAGGCGGCGGCGGTGGCGCAAAATCAGGGGGCGGCGGTATGTTGTATCCCATAGCTGCCTGGGCTTGTGGGGGTGGGGGTGGTGGTGGCGTTGTCGGGCGCTGGGGCTTTCTCGCCAGTTGCGCTGGTCGTGGTGGCAGTGGTGGTGGTGGTGCCGGGCGAGATGGAACCGGACGGTTTGAGTGTGCCAGGGCTGACGCCGCACCTCTGGCTCCAGCAAGGTTACCAATAAACGCACCACTTCCTCCGGGCGGAGCATTCCCTCCGGCAGCCGAAGACGCTCCGGTTCCATTTCTGATAACTGATGGAGCAGCCCTGGCATTTTGCGTAAATAATCCCCGGATACCTCTGACCAGCGTCGCCGGATTAAATACTGATAGGCTGAGTTTCATTTAGCTTTCTGCCCCTGTTAATGTAGGCTTTAATTCGTAATGGCTTATGGTGACACTCCCCGCTACCAAGTCGCATTAACACGCCCTTAGCGGACAGATAACAAGAAACCCGTTATCTTCATCAAAACTGGAGATTGAGAGGGATGCCGCATACTGCGAATCGCGCCTCAGCCCAGGTATCCTGTTGTTCCTGTGCTGATAAGGCTCGATAGCATTCCCGCTACTTACCCGATTTTTTGGTCAAAGTTCGGAAGGCTAAACGCAAAAATCCCGCAAATAAAGACGGGTTTTCCGCATAATTCCTTATTTTACTTCCCCCAGTATCAAGGAATTGCCCTTTAATTGTTTATCTACACTCGTTTGTCCCGTGCAAAGACGCAAGTTATTGGGCAGCCAATGTTAACAGGCTCAGAATAAGCGCGGTTCGATGGTGTTTTTTGTCGGTTTTTTTGTTTATCACCAGCGGGAGAGAGGCAGAATATCAGCGGTAGGTACAGGGGTAAGTAACAGTCACCAACATGACTGTCCGGACAGCACACAATCCACCACCAGTCTGGAACCAAAATAAGCCAGCACCAGAAAAACGCCGCCGGCCAGCGTCCAGCGCACCGCCGTCTGCCCACGCCAGCCAAAACGCCAGTGGCCGAACAACAGTCCCGCAAACAGACACCAGGCCGTGATCGACAATACAGTTTTATGCATCAGTCGCTGGGCAAACATATCTTCAAGAAAGAAAAATCCGCTGCCCAAAGAGAGCGTCAGCAGAACAACGCCCAACAGCAGGAATTCAAATAGCAAATGCTCCATGGTCTGCAAAGGCGGCAACGTTCGTATGGTGTGACGATGCGTGCGTAGTTGATGTTCCTGATAGGAGAGCAAAATGGCCTGACAGGTCGCTACCATCAGGATGCCATAGGCCATGACCGACAGTAATACGTGGGCCACCATGGCCGAGGGAGGATTCCAGACAATATGCTTGACCGGCACCAGCAAATCCAGAGTTATGGCCAACATACTGACCGGCAAAATCAGTACCAGCAAGCTTTCTGAGGGCTTTTGCCAACTGCTGAGCAACACCATCGCAGTCACCACCAGTGCCGCCAGTGACCACATGGTAAACAACCCAAGATTGATGCCGAGTTCGGTATGAATGATAAGGTACAGCGCCATCGCGTGGAAGATCAGCCCAATGCCGGTGACCGACAGCACCATCCACTTGGCCACATCATGGCCAGCACTGCGCAGATACTGCCCGACCGTACCTGCCAGATAACAGCAAAGCGCACCGACACTGACCCACACGACACCCATGAGATAAGTCCGTCACCCCAAGATATGATCGCCGTCAAGTGTGTCACATTCCCCGGTGCGAAACAAACAACCTTTGGCCGGCGCTGCCCGGCGGAGGAAATGAATGCCGCTTTAGCAGCGATTCTGTATAATGGCGAAAATTTGCGACAATACCCGCACAAACACCTTACTCAAGGTATATTCCAGAATGTTCGAGAATCTAACCGAACGCCTCTCCAGGACACTGCAAACCGTCACCGGAAAGGCCAAACTGACCGAAGACAACATCAAGGACACCCTGCGCGAAGTGCGCATGGCACTGCTCGAAGCGGACGTTGCCCTGCCAGTGGTCAAAGAGTTTGTTAACCGGGTGCGGGATCGGGCCGTTGGCCAGGAAGTCCAGTCCAGTCTCAGCCCCGGCCAGGCGTTTGTCAAAATCGTCCAGAACGAACTGATTGAGGTGATGGGTTCGTCCAACGACGAGCTCAATCTGGCCACCCAACCCCCGGCTGTTATTCTTATGGCCGGCCTGCAAGGTGCCGGTAAGACCACCTCCGTGGCCAAGCTCGGCAAATGGCTGAAAGAGCGCCAGAAAAAATCTGTCATGGTGGTCAGTGCCGACGTCTACCGCCCGGCAGCCATCAAACAGCTGGAAACCCTGGCCAGCGAGACCGGGTTAACCTTCTTTCCTTCCACGGCTGAGCAAAAGCCGGTGGACATCGTCAACAGCGCAATCCATGAGGCACGGATCAAACACGCGGACGTACTGATTGTTGATACCGCTGGTCGTTTGCACATCGACCAGGGCATGATGACGGAGATCCAGGAGCTGCACCGCGCTGTCAACCCCATCGAAACGCTCTTTGTGGTTGATGCCATGACCGGCCAGGACGCTGCCAACACTGCCCGTGCCTTTGGTGATGCATTGCCGCTGACCGGTGTAATCCTGACCAAAGCCGACGGCGATGCCCGAGGCGGTGCAGCACTTTCTGTCCGACAGATCACCGGCAAACCCATCAAGTTTATTGGTATGGGCGAGAAGACCGACGCCCTGGAGCCGTTCTATCCCGATCGTATCGCCTCACGCATCCTGGGCATGGGCGATATCCTCTCCCTGATTGAAGAAGCCGAACGCAAGCTGGACCGTAGCAAGGCTGACAAACTGGCCAGCAAGCTGAAAAAAGGCAAAGGCTTTGACCTGGAAGACTTCCGCGATCAGCTGCAACAGATGAAAAAAATGGGCGGCATCAGCTCCATGATGGACAAACTGCCCGGTATGGGTGCCATGGCACCGCAGATGCAGGGCCAGATGGATAACCGGATTTTTGTCCAGATGGAAGCAATCATCAACTCCATGACTCCGGCGGAACGAGCCAATCCGGACATCATGAACGGCTCACGCAAAAAGCGGGTCGCTGCCGGTTCCGGCACTCAGGTTCAGGACATCAACCGGCTGATCAAGCAACACAAACAGATGAGCAAGATGATGAAAAAAGTCACCAAAAAAGGCGGCATGAGCAAACTGATGCGCGGCATGTCGTCCATGAAAAGCCAGATGCCGGGTGGGCTGGGCGGCATGCTCGGCGGAGGCAAGAAGTTTCCTTTTTAAAGTACATCCTACCCTGGAAATATAACGAGAGCCGCTCTCCTCTCTAATGGGAACTCCCTGACAGTACGGTCGGGGAGTGGCTGAAAACAATTGCACAGTGCCCACCCCAACAATCCCATCCCTCACTCCTCTTGCTGATTGCGACAAATAGTGAACCTTTATGCCGCTGATGTGGTCGAAAAAACAAAAACTTCATTGTCGGCACACGCGCACCGCAGGCTTGCCCGATAGCTTCTCTCAACCGCGATAGCTTCTCTCAACATGGAATCAAGCATTCATGGACAGTTCAGCTCCCCACACCCAGGGCTTCACTCCCGGTGAATTTACCAGTTGGTCGCCGGGACAAAACGGGAGTACCCGAAGCCAGCTCGCAGCTCACGACCGACTGGGCAGACACGTCAGCTACGTGCCGCCACAAAATCACACCTATACCGCCAGCACACACAGTAACGCAGATTCCTCCTCTGGCCACCTGTCACGCAGGTCACAAACGCCAGCTTACCCAGGTGAGCATGAGGATTTGCACCGTCTTGGCTCTTTGAATTATCACCAGCTGGCTAACCTGATGAACGACCAGCGACCAATGATTAGCCAGAAGCCCAAACCCGCGAACCACAAGCCCATCAGTCAGGTGGTGCACTTCCACGGCCAGGTTGCCATCACCCACCATGCTGGCATACCGGCCAGCACCAACAACAGTGCCCTGGCTGCCCTGTTTATGGGACTGTCCCATAACCGGCTGGCCGACGTTGTCGCAAAAGAGGTTCATCAGCGCCTGACCGACATATCCGTATGTGATAATCCAGGCAGTTTGCAAATTTTGCAGTGTCTGGACGAAGCATTGAACACGCTCCGTTTTGATCACCGTGCCCACGCCTTTATTCCAGGCGACGGCCTGAACCACCTGCGCGCCATGTACCAGCCACGCAGTGCCCTGCCCGACACACCACTAGACCCAACAAAACTCGTTAAACTGATTCTCAATGACGTGTACGGACGCACCGGGATCCATCAGGACGCTTTCCTTTCAGACCAGAGTGACGTGCGCCGCAAGGTGGCTTTTGTCGATATCACCAGCGATCATATCCAGATACGTGCCTACGTGGAGCCATCCAGAAACCTTGATCTGCAGATTCCCTGCCATCAAGTGCCCGATAACCTGATCCCGGACAACGAAACGGCCAGCAACGTACCCGATCCGCACAACCCGGCCATTATGGCGCACAGCAAAGCGGCCTATAAAAACAACAAATTGCTGGCAAAATTCACTGCCCGGGTTGAGTATCCGGCAAAAAGACTTGAACACCTGACGTTCAGTTTTCTGCAAGATGAACTGAACGACCGTTATCTGCACGGGGAACTGGAGTCGGACTGGCATCCTGAGCAAAGGCGCTTTTTTACCCGCTCACTGGTCGTCCATGTCACCAACCATTTCGCCGTTCCCATGGTCATTGAGAAAAAAATGACAGGCTACGACGCTGGCACGCCGGATTGCGGCCATATTGCCACCCGCGTCTGTCGTCGAGCCACCCACATGGATGAGATGATCACTGATGCGTGGCTTGCCCAGGTAAAAACCCAACGCGGCGCCGGGGCGCTGGCACAACTACTGCCTGGTCACGATCACTGCCCGCAGGTGCTGATCGTCGCCCCACCGAATTGTGACATTGACCATCGAGTAGACCTTGACTGGCACCGGGATATCCATTTGCCCACCAGCACTGGTGACGACAACATTCCCTACGAACTCAGCGCACTCATCAGCAAGGATGAAGACCACAGCATCGCCTGGCTGTTCGATCAGGATGGGCTTATCCATTGCGCTGACGCTCTGGGCAAAACCATTTCGGACGACAGCATCTTACCAACTGTGGTCACCATGCCGTTCCCAGGCAGTGACGACGCTCTGCAAGCGGCCTGTCAGAGCTGCACCGACGAGGAGCAACAAAATACCTACAACGTCACGGCACAGCGATTTGCCAACCTGGGCAAAACGGCCTGTTTGCTGATTTATCGAAAAAAGACCATACCGAATTGCCACCAATAAGCGAGCAAAATAAGCAGCTCAGTCTTTACTCAACGACTCTGGGGAATTTACTTGCCATATGTTATTGCCACTCACTGGTGATTTCCCTACAATGCTTACCCTTTGTGATTGGCTACAAATCCGATCATGGATTAGTTGACGGATACTGAAAAAGGAATTTTTCCTCGCTCAAATCTGTCTATGTTCTTCTGGATTGCCATCATGTGTTTATGTTGATGGACCAGAAAACCAGTTGCCGGAAACAACTATAGGAAACCCTATTCCATGGTAACCATTCGTCTTGCCCGTGGCGGCTGTAAAAAGCGCCCATTTTACCACCTGACCGTAGCTGACAGCCGTAAGGCTAACAGCGGTCGCTTCATCGAGCGCGTAGGCTTTTTCAATCCTATCGCCCGTGGCCAGGAAGAGCGTCTGCGTATTGATAACGAGCGTGTAGAGTACTGGCTGAGCCAGGGTGCTACTACCTCTGATCGCGTTGCCGAACTTCTTAAAGAAGCCAAAAAGGCTGCGTGAGGTTAACAATCCTGTGACCAAGGCAGTAGAGGACGCTGTAAAGCGCATTACGTTAGGCCATATTGCTTCTGTATTCGGAGTCAAAGGCTGGTTGAAGATTCACTCTAATACCAGTCCGTTGGAAAACATCCTCAACTACCCACGTTGGATTCTTGACCGCAACGGTGATATCAAAACCGTTGTTGTCGATCAGGCCCGGCTGCACGGCAAAGGTCTGATTGCCCATATCGTCGGTTGTGACGATCGTGAACAGGCTCGCAGTTATTGCGGTTACCAGATCACCGTCGATGCCGATGAGCTGCCCGAACCAGAGGATGACGAGATTTACTGGCATCAACTGGAATCGCTGGATGTGTTTTCCCGTAACGCTGCGGGAGATAACGTTTTGCTGGGCAAAGTCAGTCACCTGATGGAGACAGGCGCTAACGACGTCCTGGTCATTCGCCCCTCAAAGGGCAGTATTGATCAGCGCGAACGACTGGTGCCCTGGCTGATTGATCAGGTTGTGCTGGAAGTAAATCCTGAGAAAGGATTTATCCGGGTGGATTGGGACCCGGAGTTTTAAGTGCCCATGACAACTCAACTTGTAACGCCTCACCGGGCTGATGACGCGAGCGTTGTGGACACCAGAGTATGGTTCGGTGTTGTCAGCCTGTTTCCGGAAATGTTCCGGGCGGTGACCGAGCACGGTATTACCGGGCGCGCGATCAACGAAGGGCTGATCTCGGTAGAGACCTGGAACCCCAGGGATTTTACCCATGACCGGCATCGAACTGTGGATGACCGACCTTATGGCGGTGGTCCCGGCATGTTGATGAAAATTCAACCTCTGCGTGACGCCATTCATGCAGCCCGCAAAGCTGCAGGAGCCGAGGCCAAAGTGATTTACCTCTCGCCCCAGGGTCGTATGCTCGACCAGCAAGGCGTTGAGGAGCTTGCTCAAAACAGGCGATTAATCCTGGTCGCGGGGCGCTATGAAGGTATTGATGAGCGCGTAATCCAGACCGAGATCGATGAAGAGTGGTCTATTGGTGATTACGTGTTAAGTGGAGGCGAACTCGCCGCCATGACTCTGATTGATGCAGTTTCACGCTTTGTACCGGGCACCCTTGGTCATAAGGATTCCGCTTTGGAAGACTCATTTGCCAATGGTCTTCTTGACTGCCCGCACTATACCCGTCCGGAAGAGTTTGAAGGACAGGCGGTGCCGCAGGTGCTGTTATCAGGCAACCACGCCCACATCGAGCGCTGGCGACTGAAGCAGGCACTGGGCAAAACCTGGCTGAGACGGCCTGATCTCTTGCAGAACAGACCCCTGACCAGCGAGGAGGAAGCACTGTTGTCAGAGTTCAGAACCGAGTGGAACATTGACTAACCGGGAGCAATTATCAATGAGCAAAAACAAAATCATTGCGCAGCTTGAAGCTGAACAAATGAATAAAGAAATCCCTGCCTTTAGCCAGGGTGACACTGTCGTCGTACAGGTTAAGGTAAAAGAAGGCAACCGTGAGCGTCTGCAGGCGTTCGAAGGCGTTGTCATCGGCAAGCGTAATCGTGGCCTGAACTCTGCTTTCACCGTACGTAAAATCTCCAGCGGTGTGGGCGTTGAGCGTACCTTCCAGACTTACTCTCCGCTGATTGCTTCCATTACCGTGAAGCGTCGTGGTGACGTTCGTCAGGCCAAGCTGTACTACCTCCGTGCGCTGAGCGGCAAAGCTGCGCGCATCAAGGAAAAACTCAACTAAGATTCAGTTTAATTTTCCGGCAACTGAATTCTTCCAGCAGAACAAACCGGACAAACACCCGGTTAAGAAGCGGCGCAAGCCGCTTTTTTTATGCCACTGTTTTTATGACACTGTGTTTTATGATTTTTTGTCAGACGCTGATGCAGTGTTACCAGGGAAATCGGGATTTAACCTGGTCAGGAACTCATGAATGGTCATATTGCACTTACTCGCGCACAGGCATTCAAAAACGGACGTAGTAAGATCGCATGTTCTATCCGCCTCAAGCTGATTCATGAATTTGCTACCAAGAAGTTCTCGGCCAATGTAGCGAATTTCAGCTCTGTTAAAAATGTTGTTGTAAATGTAAATATCTTCATCAAGATGAAGACAGAAAATAGTTGAGCTGAGGCTACTGGCCAATTGTTCAAACTCGTATTCACCAAATTTTTCTCGCAGGTGCTTCGTCAGGGAGTCAAAGGCAGAGTGTTTGATGGAAGCCGAAATAAATGACTCAGTCTCCGGCAACTTCGTGATAACATATTCCATTAATGCCTTGATGTATGCATCCGGCATCCCTTCTCTTCGCAGCTGACTCAACAGCTCGTCGCCGCTTTGCTCGATAGAAGCAGTCTCTGTTCGCGCGTACGCCTCACGCTGGGACTCAGTATAAGTTGGAAGTGTTGTTGAAATTGGGTTCATACTGTTTTCCTTAATTTAAAAATCCCGCAGTGTTGAAAACACTCGGACTGTCGCCCACAAAAAAACTTTCAGCCACAAAAAGACTTTCAATCACGAAAAGACTCTCAATCACGAAAAGACTCAATCACAAAAAACTCTTGAATCAAACACTGTCTCCGAACAATTTGGACTTTAAAACTTTCTAAAAGTTCAGAATTGTTATTTCAGTGTTTACCCTTGTGGCAGCATAGCGGTGTTTGTCAACGGTGTTTATCAACAAAGTTGTCACCGCAATACGGTCAGATTTTCTGTCATAGGGTCGTCGCGCAGGCCGAACTGTTTTCGCGGTTTCTCCCGATCCGCTACGACCAGATTCCTGCGTACCATGACAAATGACTTCCAAAGACTTTTGCTGCTTCAGGCGGTTCATAGCCCCAAGTAGTTTGCCAGCTTCTCTGAAAGTCAATTCTGTCAAAACAGGCTATTGCGTGGGCGTTTGTTCAGGTTACAGCCTCTTTTCTTCTCTGACACAAAGAATCACCATTATGATTAAGTTCTATTTTCACGCTACGCCAAACCCTATGAAGGTTGCCCTCTACCTGGAAGCGTCTGGCCTGCCTTATGAACTGATTCCGGTGGATACGTACAAAGGGGAACAACACACGCCGCAATTCCTGGCGATCAATCCAAATGGCAAAACTCCGGCCATTGTAGACGACGGAGTTAGAGTGTTTGACTCCACTGCTATTTTGCTTTATTTGGCGGAAAAATATGGCTACTTTGCTGGTTACCCGGAGGATAGAGGTGAATTGTTGTCCTGGCTGATGTTTGTCGGCACAGGGCTGGGACCTTTCTCAGGTCAATCGGTTCATTTTCGCCTTGGAGCACCGGAAAAATTACCATACGCCATTAATCGTTATCTGCGTGAAGCCCAGCGTCACTACAAGGTGCTTGATACTCATCTGGCCGGACGTGATTATATTGTTGGTAAAGAGCTGACTATCGTTGATATTTCTGCCTGGGGCTGGATCGATAAAGCACCACGGGTTCTCGGCGACGAGGCGCTGAGCCCGTATCCAAACATTGAACGCTGGTTTGCTTCAGTCAATAGCCTCGCCGCAGTGACAAGAGTACGGCAAATAGCTGCCTACATTGACTTTAAGTCCGAAATGGACGACATAGCGCTACGTTCACTCTTCCCACAGAACTACGCGCAATAATCATTAATCTGCTGGTTAACTCAAGGAGTGACCAATGGTTAGTCAATATATTCCTCCAAAAGTATGGACATACGATGCCGCCAATGGTGGCCAATGGGCCAATACTAACCGGCCTGTTTCCGGTGCAACCCATGAGCACACACTGCCACGCGGGCAACACCCGCTACAGCTGTACTCCATGGCGACACCCAACGGCCAGAAAGTAACCATCATGCTCGAAGAGCTGCTAGCTGCCGGGGACACAGGCGCGGAGTATGATGCTCACCTGATCCGGATTAGCGAGGGAGATCAGTTTTCCAGCGGGTTTGTTGACATCAACCCCAACTCCAAGATTCCCGCCATGGTGGATTACTCTAATAATCCCCCTATCAAACTGTTTGAGTCAGGGTCAATCCTGTTCTATCTGGCGGAAAAATTCGATCGGTTTCTGCCTACAAAACCGGTACTGCGCGCTCCGGTAATGAACTGGCTGTTTTGGCTGCAAGGTTCGGCTCCCTTCCTGGGCGGCGGTTTCGGGCATTTCTACGCCTTCGCGCCGGAAAAATTCGAATACCCCATCAACCGTTTTGCCATGGAAGCCAAACGACAACTGGATGTCCTGGACAAGCAGCTGGCTGACAAACCTTATATTGCCGGTGAAGAGTACAGTATTGCCGATATCGCCATCTGGCCCTGGTATGGCAACCTGGTGCTCGGGCGTCTTTATGGGGCGGCAGAGTTTCTCGATGTTGCCAGTTATCACAATCTCCAGCGCTGGGCCAAAGCCATTGATGAGCGTCCGGCAGTCCAGAGAGGACGGATTGTTAACTGCACGTGGGGAAATTCTTCTGCGCATTTGGCTGAGCGCCACGATGCAAAAGATATTGACGAGGCTCTCAAGTAGTCATTTACCACAGGGATCGTGGTAGGCAGATTCATACTACCATGTGACACTCATGCGACACTCGCTGCCCTACCGCATCCGCAGGCATAAAGGCGTAGCAACTGCTTTCTCAGGCACCCACCGGAATAACCCGGATTTACGCTAGCCTCCATTGGCAGTGACCGGGTACCTTCCGGTCATTCGTCTAGTCTGTTGGGAGCCTGCATTTCGTCCTACGATGCACGGCAGCAGGTGCAGCTCCAGCTCACTTTCCGCTCAATCCTCCAGAGAATGCAACGGCAAGCGTGAGTCTCGATCTTCTTGTCGCTGATAATAGCGATAGGCGCCCAGCGCAGCGATACCGCCCAGGGCAACACCAGCGACTGTACCGATGGTAATACCTGCTATTGCCGCGGCACTCAGCCCCGTGGATGTTGGCGATATCAGGGTCGCTACCATGCCCGGAGCGCCCCATGTGATTGGCGGCAGTGGGCACGTTTCGGATAATGCCGGATTAGCCTGGCAATCTGCACTGACAAACCCTTGGTCGGCAGAGGCGCAGAACGTTGTGTTAGCAGTGGTATTGACATCACTGAAGGTCTGATCATTAATCTGGGCATTTAACGTTTTGATATCGCTGTACTTGACAGTATCCGGCATCGTCGCATGCCCAACAGCAACGTCGGCACGACCCTCTCTACCGAATGCAAATGCCTGGCTGTCCACTGCCGTCAGACCATTCAACCTGGTATCCTCTCCAATGGGTGTGGCAGAAATACTACCGACGCCTATTCCGGCATCGGCCCTGCTGCCTGTCGCCGATGCCCGGCAGTGCAACGCATTGAGATTACGTAGCTCGCCCAAAACCGGGAGCATGTGGCCGACACCCACGCCGGCATCGGCATTATCCCCCCCGGTAACCACAGAGCTGTTCATCGCCGTCACAGGACCAATCGTCCCCTGCAACTGGACCTCACCAACGCCAATACCGGCTGAGGCTTCGCTGCCTTCGGTTACCACTTCATTGCATATTGACGTGAGGTGGCTTATTGTGCCGCCAATAACCTGCCCTCCGCCAATCCCGGCAACTGAGCGGCTGCCTGTTGTTTTGACGTGGCTACTTTTTACTGTTGCGTGCTCAACGTGCCCTCTGATTTCACCGGTGACAATGCCGGCTGGCTGATCATCCCCAGCTGTTGTCACCGTACAGTCGTCTACCTCAACATACCCGATTCGGTCTTGTTCGCTGTGTTGAATCCCGGCAATAATTCCTCCCGCAGCCGGAGCCCCTTCATCAATGACCACGCTGGAGTTGCTTACCCGCACTTGGTCAACCTGGCCAGCTTCGTCCATGTTGCAGGCCACCACTGCTGCGGGTTGGCCATCAGTGGTGATTCGGGCATTCACCAGGTGCAGATTTTCAACGACCCCATGAAGGTTCTGAAACAAACATGCTCCCTGATTATCAATGGTATGGTCTTGGCCATCATAATGACCGGAAAACACCAGGTTTTCATGGCTGCTCAGGTTAGAGCCATCAATATTGTCGGTCTGGTAGTAGTGGGCATTTGCCGGATAATCCGGCTTCTGGCCAATGTCATTGAAAGTGCCACTGCCATTAACCGGAATCGGCTCCCAAACAGATCCGCGTTCTGGAATTAATGGCGTTGTTGAACAGTTCCAGGTGTTATTGCCAAGTGATTCAGAATTCACCTGACAGTCACTGGTCACCAGATGAGCATCAGCGTTTTGGCACAAACCCGGCAGCGTAATGTCACCAGAATTAACCAATCTACCGTTCACTTGGCTATTCAATGAGCGGGTATCGCTTTCCTCGGCATTGACCAGTACCTGATTCAGACCGGCTCCGATACCAGCATTTGTGCCATCGCGAGTGGTTAAGTTACAGTCTACTGCCCGGGTACCAACCACGTTGCCCATGTTAACCCCCGCGCCAATGCCAACCAATCCACCGCCACCAACTGCTGCAACTGAACAGTTAATCGCAGTAGTGCTCCTGAGCTGATCATGCACCCGGCCTGCGCCAATACCGGCATTGTCATTGCCGCCTTCTGCTCTCACATGGCTGTCTACGGCCACCAGGCCGTCGACAGCACTGCGTTCAGCCTCAGTTGATTCGCGGGGTCCGGAGAAACTGCCAAGCCGGCCCGCACCAATGCCCGCATATGAACCTTGCCCCGAAGTCTCGACCTGGCTCTTCACAACGGTCAGCTTGTTGATGTGGCCGAGCACCACTCCCCCCCCGATACCGGCACTTGCCTGCCGCCCATCACAGCTCACCGTGCTCCCCGAGACAGAAAGATCCTGTACTTCGCCGTACACCTCGCCACCGCCAATCGCGGCACGCACTCGTAAGCCGATGGTTTTTACCTGACTGTCGGTTACCGTCAGTCCCTGAACCTGGCCTCCCACTCCAGCGACACCAATAGCGGCATGAGAGTGCTGGCCAATTGTTGTGACTGAACTATCGTGTACCTCAACCCCTGCTATCCGGCTTCCTGTGTGCTGTCGCCCGGTAATGATACCGGCATAACACGGTTCATAAGCACTGCAATTTCTCCGGGCATTATTGATGTTGACATTCTCAATCCGGACATCACGAACCGTGGATTTTGCTTCCATGTCACAAGCCAATGCCGCCGTGGATCGATCGCTATTGTTGATGGTGGCATTGGCCACACGTAAGTCACGCACTTCGGCATATCGTCCCAACCGATTGAACAAACAACTCTGCAAGTCACTAATGGTGTGGCAATTGCCGTTATAGTGTCCCCGGAACGACGTCTTTTCGTCACCGATGGACACACTGCTGTTATGGCTGAAGCTTTCGGTCTGTTGGTAGTAAGCGTCCAGGGGATAACCTGGCTGACCAATTTTGTCCAGTGTTGCGCTATTGCTTATTGGTATCGGGGCATGGGCCGAGCCTGGTTCTCCTGGTGCCGGAACAGCAGCCGCCGCTGCGAACCGATCCATGATAATCAGCGCCCCAGTGGCTACAGCGGAGCCGGAAATGGTGTTGCCATTTACCGTGAGATTGCCGGGCACTGTTGATTGCTGCCCGGTCTTCTTAGCAACCGCAGACTGTTCCCGGCGCTCCAGAATCTGCTTGCCGCAGTCATGAGCCAAAGTAAGCGAAGAGCAAAGCGTTGTTACTGTGTCACTCACCACCTTGACAGGAGGAAGCCAGCAGGACGCGATCTTGCTGGCTAATCCGACTTGCCTGACGAGGTTCGTCATCGAGCTTGTCCAGCCCCGATTGCCCGAATCCACGGCAACGGTATTCTGTGTTGGCGACTGAGCACTCGTAGCTGAATGGTGCAGATGTTCCGGGACATAACGGGGTGAAAGAGATGCGAGAAAAGAAGTGACCCCCGATCGAACGCTGACGGCAAATCCGCCCGATGTAGCATTCGGGGGCGATGTTGGCGACGGAACAAACCCGGCATGGCTGGTCGTGGCTGAAAGCGGTGTGGGACACGGCGCAAGCATTAGATAGTTCTCCACTACGGTCATACTATGTTCATACTTCGGTTTCTTCTGCAAACCGTGATGCAAAAATCAGCGGATACCTTATAGTCCCCCACCTTCTCTGATTCAAATATTTCCTCTTTGCAGAAATCAGTGCTTGGGAAAATATTGGCCTGGGTGGGATTTAGTGCTTCAGCTCAGCGCAATTTGGGGATTATTGGGAGGCGGTTAATTGTGAGCACATTGAGATAGAGCAGTAGCAGCCCACTGGGGCTGCCACCCTATTCCCTACCCACTACTGAAAATGCCGCAAAATTCCGGTTACCTGCTCAATACGCTGAGCAAAGCTGGCCTTGCTGGCACGCTCATGATGGGTATGGTCGCCGTCACCAAAAGGCCCGAAACCGTCCAGAGTGGGAACACCTGCCGCGGAGATGGTATTGGCATCGCTGACGCCGCCGCGTTGTTCGGTGGGCAGCCGGTAACCAAGAATGGCTGCAATCTCATCAAGCAGCGCTTGCTGAGGCTCGCTGGCGGTCATTACGTCCCGTTGTAGACCACCGGTCATGGTGATGGTTACGCCCTCCACCATGGGTTGGCTGATGATCTGGTCGATAGACGACATCAGACGATCACGCTCCGAGGCGCAGGTAAAGCGGAATTCCACTGCCAGTCGGGCACTTGGTGAAATGGTATTGGCACCGATGCCGCCGTTGATTTGCCCCACATTGACGGTGGTTCCCTGTTCCAGGTCGGTAAGCGCGGTCAGGGCAATCAGCAAGTGAGCTGCGGCCAGATTGGCATTGCAACCAAGGTGGTAATTGTTGCCAGCGTGGGCAGCTTTGCCGGTCAGCTCCAGATAAATGGTACCTACCCCTTTACGGGCTGTGACCACTTCATTATTTTTGCCTGCTGCCTCAAATACCAGGCAAGCGTCGTACTGTTCGGCAACTCTGCTGGTGACCAACTTACTGTCATCGCTGCCCGTTTCCTCATCGCTGACCAGCAACATATCAATATTATGGATTCCGCCACGTTCACGGTGAATTGTGCGCAGGGCGCAAAGAGCGACGTAAATGCCGCCTTTCATGTCACACACGCCCGGGCCGTAAATCCACTGATCGTCCTCGCGAAAGTCGGTAAATTCACCTTCAGGAAAGACAGTATCGAGATGCCCGAGCAACAGGATTTTTTTGCCAGGCGCTTTGGGCGCGCAAAAGTGCAGATGGTCGCCTAAAGTTTCCCGACTGTGCCGTTGCGTCTGGTAGCCCAGCGCTGCCATCCATTGAGCCACCAGCTGGCCACAGGCATCGATGCCAGCTTTGTTGCCGGTGTAGCTGTTGATTTCAATCAGGGTAGAGAGCTCTTTATAGTCCACGGTATTTTTCTTCATTGTGGTAAGACATCTGTTTATGGTTTTGCTGGCCTATTCTATGGCTGATGAACTTTCAGGAATTGACTCAGATCACATCCAGAGCAAAATACCGTCAATATTATTAACAAGTCATGGTCGTATAAGTATATTTGTCGTGCGCCACGGCAAACACGATAAAAGCGACCGACAACGCCTATCCCTCTTAGCGATCTTCGGTCAGCCATAAACTGGTGGCGGTATAGCCAGCTCCATGAGCTGACTGCGTTTGCACTCGTTACAACAAATTAAACAAAGCGACTGAGCAAAATTTCAGGGGGTTCATCATGTCGAAACACACCGTTGGGATCTGGATGTACCAAAATGGTGGTGGCGATACCATTCAGCGCAAACTCGTGGAACAACTGCGGGAACGAGATATTAAGGCCATCACTGGCCTGGACCTGGGCTACGCCATGGCCCATAACGGTTCGGTGGTGTGTAATGGCGTGGTAATGGAAGACCTGGACCTGTTTTATACCTACAACGCTGGTCAGCAGAGTGAATATCAGGTCTATCTCTATGAGCTGCTTGACCGGCTGATTCCCATTATCAATAACTACCAGGCATTTGCCCTGACGGAAGACAAATTCAAGACGACGCATCTCTTACAGCGTGCCGGCATTTATACGCCGGATTACTGCCTGTGCCACCACAACAATCTGGAACAGCTGCGCACCAGTATGGCGGCATGGGGTGGCCGCGCAGTCTACAAGCCAACTAATGGCTGGGGTGGCACCGGAATTGTTCGTCTTGAGAATGAGAACTCGCTGAGCATGCTACAGCCGTTTATGAATCAGCTGGCATCGCAGCACTTCTTTATTGAGCGCTACATCAACAACGATCACACCGATTACCGCATTGATATTGTCGATGGCGAGTTTGTCGGCTGTTATGGCCGCAAGGCACCCAAGCACGACTGGAAAACCAATATCAGTAGCGGTGGCAGCGTTATTCTGCGTGAAGCCAATGACGAAGTCGTCGCCCTGGCCCTGAAGGCAGCGGCAGTTACTGGTCTGGAGATTGCCGGAGTGGACATTATCTATGACCGCGAGCGCGAAGAGTATGTAGTACTTGAAGTCAACGGTATTCCAGCTTTCGCCACGCCCGATCAGGAAGCGTTTGGCATCGACTTCAACGATAAGAAGATCAGCAAAATCGTCGATTTGATCGAGCGCAAGGTGACCGTCAAGCAGTTGCTGGGAACATCCCATTCCCGCGAGCCAGTAGTACAAGGGCAAACCGAACATGAGAAATGATCACCACACCCAGCGCAAACGGCCAGTACTGGGATTACTCTACCTGGACCATGTGCTGCGTTTTTTTGACAAGTCCAACTTCAAAGGCTGGCCGGATAAAATTGAGACTGTCGTCTATCACTGGGGCAATGACCGCCAGCGGTTTATCGACGAGGTGAAACGCAAGAAGATCGACGTATTAATTGGCAATATTCCAGCCACGGCCTACGAGCCATTTCGCGAGATCGCCCGGGCATTGCCCCATGTGCGCTTCTTGCCGTCGCTCGACAGTCAGTTTGCCAACAAGTCGAAGGAGAATGTCACCCACTTCTGCGAGAAGTACCAGCTGCCGGCGCCCAAAACCCGCATCTTTTATGAGATGGATGACGCCCGGGCATTTCTGGCCAAAACCACGTTCCCGAAAATCATCAAGCGCTCCTATGGGCCATCCAATTATGGTGGCTACTACGTACACAAGGTAGACAGTGAAGCCCAGGCATTGGAACTGCTGGGCAACAAGCGCTACTACCCGATCTATGTGCAGGATTTTGTCCCCATGAAGGCCGATATCCGCGTGATGCTGATCGGCCATAAGCCGGTGTGCGCCTTCTGGCGCCGGCCACCGGAGGGCGAGTGGCTGACCAACACCTCCCAAGGTGGCAGCATGGACTATATGAGTGTGCCCAAAGAAGCGCTGGATTTGGCAGTGCGTGCCTCCAAAGCAGCCAATGCTGAGTACTGGGCTTGTGACATTGCCGTCAGCCACGACAATGAGTTTCGTATTCTTGAGTGTGCCACCGCTTTCGCCGCATTCCCTTATATTCGCGACTGGATCGGCCAGTACCTGATGGCAGAGTTGACCCACGGTCGTCTGCCCTACCCCAATATTCCGCTGTATAACTGGGAAGAACTGGGCAAAATGTCTTCTTCTGTCTTACGGGTTATGCGACATATCACGTTCGCTCGTAGCCACGATATTCAGACCGACACCGGCGAGCTGTTCCAGCGCACCACCAGCGACGGTTATCCCCTGCTAAGCACTGAGCCCAAGCACGTTGAAGAGTGGCCCAGCGAACAGTGGAACCGGCAAGACAACTACCGCCCTCGCTCTGCCCGGGAACAGGCAGCGCTGGAAGTGCTTGACAGCGGCGGTGAAGAGAGTGAAATAACAGCTGAACCAGTCATCAGTGCAGCTCGCGCCGTCAGCTCGCTGCTCACCGAGAGCCACCTGCTGGAGCTGCTGGCCAGTGCCAAGGGCGTTAGCCGTAACCTGGCCCGACTGATTATCGACACTCTGGGTCTGCAGGGTGTGGTCAATGCCTTACAGCACGATCCGCAACAACTGATGCAGGTCAAGCGCGTTAAAGCCAAGCGTCTGGCCAATATTATGAAGCGCTGGCGACAGCCAGTGGAGGTTGGTTAACCACTAAGATTCGGGAGTACTGCTGATCAGTGCTCCTGAGCAGGGTATAAGCTCAGGACGAGCGACATAGGTTGTGTATATCCTGCTTCTGAAAAACGACACTCGTCAATAAGTGTGCGCGCAATCCGAGAAGAACAACCCAAGAAAAACCATAAGAAGGGATACTATGAAAAAACAATACATCTCCTATCAGGAAACCATTGATTTCCTGAAGCTGGCCATGGCAGAGCACCCAGACCTGATTCGGGTGGACAGTATCGGCGAGACCCATGAGGGGCGCCCGATCATGATGGCGACTATTTCCCGCAATGTGGCCCACGCCGACGATAAACCAGCGTTGCTCTACACGGGCACGATCCATGCCCGGGAGTGGATCGGTATTGAACTGGCTACCCGTTATATTCGCCACATTATGGACAACCACCAAAGTGACCCGCATCTGCTCAATGCCCTGACCCGCAACACACTGTACATGGTGCCCTGTCTTAACCCGGACGGTTTTGAATACTCACGCAACCACTTCTCTTTCTGGCGCAAGAATCGTCGCGATAACGGCGATGGCACCTTTGGCGTTGACCTGAACCGTAATTTCCCGGTGCGTTTTCGCAAGAACAGTGATACCACCGCCAACGTCTATGGTGGCCCATCGGCCTTTTCTGAACCGGAAACCCGCGCCATCAGGGACTTTGTGGAAAGTCACCCGAACATCACTGTTGCCCTGGATTACCACTCCCAGGGGAATGTCTTCTTCCCGGCCCACAAGTTCAACCACGAAGAAGAAGTTGAAGGCGCAGACCTGAATATTCTCTGCGCTAATATGGCCAGCGAAATTTACAAGGTAACTGGCCGGCAATACGGTATCCACCGGGGCAAACCGCCGTTTAACCTGATTCACGGCAGTGGTCGTGAATACTATTACAGCAAGGGCATTCTGCCCACCGTAGTGGAAGTAGGTACACGCAATATTCCCGACTACCTGATGAACATGTCCCAGAGTGTTGATGAGAATATTCCGGCCGTTACCTACGCTCTGGATTCAGCTATCAACTACTCCAAACACGCCCCCAAACGGATTACTTGCCTGACGGCAGAGAGCGTCGGTACCAATGATGTGACTCTGAGGTGGGAGTATGATCAAAGCGATGACTGCCACTTTGAGATTTACCGCAGCACTACGGCCAAAAGCCCATGCAACAGCGATAACCGCATTGCCGTGACCAAGTCGCTGACGTACAGCGATGTCCAACTCAATAGTGGGCAGCGGTACTTTTATCACATCCGGGTAGTCAATCCGGTCACTGGTATTAAATCCGCATTCACGCCCACCCTGAAAATTCGCACGTTGCTGGCCAACGATGAGTTTCTCTACACCCTGTTCCCGGGCAAAAACGACGTGGGCTATGTGGGCGAAAAAACCCGTAGCCTGAACCAGCAACATTTTGGCTACAACTCGCTGTTTGTCGGCGTTAACCGGCGCAAAGGATGCTGTTATGGCGTGGTTGCGTTTGACCTGGACCGGCTGCCAGCCGATGCCGTCATCAAAAAGGCAGTGTTCTCCCTCTACCCAATGAATCGGGTGAATGCCAAAATTGAGAAGTTTGGCGAATGGTCAGTGTCCATTCTCGATGCCAGTGATATTACCGATCTTGGCAGCTATGAGCAGATCACTAGCGCCAATGTGCTACAGACGTTCGGTGACGCTATTGAGTCGGATCGACTGACTCAGGGTGTCTGGACCGAGTGGTTGTTAACTGAAGTCGAGCGTCGTTTACTGCAACAGCAGATCGAGCAAGGCAAACTGGTGTTGCGCATCGAAGGGCCTGATCATCTGCCATTAGGCAACGACTCGCAGATAATGCAGTTTGATATTGGTTATGGCCGTTTCGGCGGTGGCATTCACTACCGCCCCAATCTGGAGGTGATCTACACCCGTACCAATCAGTCGGTCACCATTAAGCCGACATCTTTGCACACCATCACGGAAAATGAGATCACTTCTGGCAAGCTGATGTCTGGTTTCGACAGCCGAGGCAATAAAATCTACGGTGACCTGAGCTTTGACCTGACCGCCCTACCCGACCCAGATAGTACCGTTATCACCTCTGCCTACGTGCGGCTGAAGGCGAAAAACCAGCTGAAAACCCGCAAAGATATTCGCTTCACCATGGAACTGGTGGAGCTGGAAGACCTGGATCACGCCAGTATCCAGAGCCGAGAACAGATCGAATACGTGGGCTATGAGGTCAGTAATAAACAGCTGCGGGAGAATGCCAGCCACAACTTTATGTTCGACAGCTTCTGCCGCACCATTGTTGAAGACCTGCACGCCGAGGACAAACCCGTTCACCTGGTGGTCAGGCCAACCACGCCGTCGGCCGAGAGCAATGCCGTGATTGACTGGCACGATCTGGACGAAACTGGTGCTGCCGAACTGGTCATCAACTACATTGAACGACGCAAACTGCCTTTACCGGCACCGGAAGATTTGTCCGCCACCACTGAAGGCAATCAAGTACGGCTGTCGTGGAAAAATCCGGAGCATGAGGATTTTGTTGGCTGCTACGTCATCCGCAACCGGTTCCATCCACCGTGCTCACCCATGGATGGCATCAAGCTTTATGCCGGGCCGGACGGTTATACCTATGACGATTACGGCAACCCAAATATTCCCAAATACTACGCTGTGTTCAGCTACGACAATGTGCCCAACTACTCGGCGCCAGCAACAGTACTGTACAGCGTGAATGAGGTCATCACGCTGATAGACGACGAATTACCGGAAACCCAGGAGGAAGAAGAAGAGCGTTTATCAAAAGAAACCACATCGCAATAAAGCAAATCCCAATAAAGCAAATTCCGCACACAGCCCTGGCAACAGGGCTTTTTTACCTGCACGAAAAACTGTCAGGCGCAGGACCAATCCAGATCGAAGACCTGTCCGTGATTCCCGTTTCTCGTTAGGTATAAAAATAATTGCCGTATCAATTGAACAATTATTTACTGTGAAAAAAAATACTGCTGCCATCATCAATTAATCCAGCAGTGACACAAACTCTGCCAGACGTTGAAATCGCCACGGCTTCAATTCCGCGCTGTTGATTCAAGTAGTCAAGTGCAGCAGTCATCGAGGTTAAAAAACCAGCCGTACTCCAGATTTCACCAGCAATCGAATGTTCCGAAATAATCGTCAGGCTGGCTATATCAGTGACAATAGGCATCCCTGTGCAGGAATCCAGCAAATGATGATAGCGCTGGCCATTAGCAGCAAAAAAACGTTCATTGATACCGGAAGTCACCATGGAAGCGTCTTTAAGAGGAACCACACGAATAATGGCACCACGCTCAGCCAGTGGGTTCTGAATCCCCACATTCCATGCCTGATTAGCATTATCTGGTGAGTAACCGATGGTGAGGACATTTCCCCCCAAACTGATAAAACCATGCTCAACGCCCGCGCTAACCAGTTTCTTTTTTATTTCATCCGCAAAAAATCCCTTTGCGATAGCGCCTAAATCGATTTCCATATTGGGTTGGCTTAAAAAAACAGAGTGCTCCTGCTCGTTGAGCATAATATTTTGCGGCTTAACTAAAGCAAGCCTGGCGGCTATTTCCCCTGGCGCTGGCACTTTGGCATCTTTAAAGCCAATACGCCACGTTTTTACCAGCGGCCCAATGGCAATATTAAATGGGTTTTTTACATCTTCACTGACGGCTTTTGCTGTTTTTATCAACCTGAAAAGATCCGGCTGAACTGTGACCGGTGCGATCCCGGCATGTTGGTTCACACGCATTAATTCCGAGTTGGGCTGATTCACCGTAAAACGCTGGGCATATTGCGACAACTGGGCATAAACGTCCCGGATCAGTTGCTCACCATTTTGGTGATAAATAACCAGATCGATAAATGTTCCCATCATCTGGAATCTGGCGTGATACTTGGTCATGGGAATAAACTGGTCGTTGGGATAGCAGCAATAGTGCAATAGATGGATAAGTTGCAATAGTGCCAATAGCTAGATAAAAAGAGGGAAGCAGCGCCTCCCTCGGTAGTAGGATTTAACTCAGCTTAAACACGATCAGCCGCACTCTCCCCGGCAATACGACCGTAAGTGAAGATATCAATCAACGCATTACCACCTAAACGGTTGCCTGCGTGAATACCGCCAGCTACTTCCCCGGCAGCGTACAGGCCCGGAATGATGTCGCCGTCTTTATTGATTACTCTCGCCCTGGTATCGATTTTCAGACCGCCCATAGTATGGTGAACCGAAGGCTGACGCGGTGTTGCATAGAAAGGCGCTTGCTCTACCTTCAAGCCGAAGGCGCTCTTGTGGCACTCAGGGTCGTGTCCCTGGTCAACACAAGCGTTGTACTGCTTGATCGTATTAACCAGCTCCGCCGGTGGCACACCGATCTTTTCAGCCAGCTCTTCCAGTGTATCTGCTTGAATGATAATGCCTTCTTTGATCTCACGCGCAATGGTTTCGTCAGAAGTATTGGCCGCAGTCTGGCGAATCCGCTCATCGGCAATCATGTAAACGGTGCCGCCGTTATCGAAGAATGATTTGGTCAGCATGTCACGGCTGCCGCACTCATCGACAAAACGCTTACCTTGCTGGTTAACAAAAACAAAGTTTTCTGGCGGCACGATCAGGCCAGTCAGCAACGCCCCAGACTTTGGATCCCCGATCGGCATCAACTGTACAAAGCCCATGCCCACCAACTGGGCACCGGCTTTTTCGCCCATTTCGATGCCATCGCCAATCAGCGCCGGAGAGTTGGTGGTTTTGATATCGTCGGCGATCTCAGTCCAGTAGGTATTGTACTTTTTGATCATTTGCGTGTTGGCACCAAAGCCACCGGAAGCCATCACCACACCGTCATTTGCGCGGATGATCAGCTTGGTACCATTGGCCTGTGTAGCCTTAACGCCGACCACTTTGCCGTCTTCCACCATCAGTTCGGTGGCGCGGGTATCGGTCATGATCCGACCGTTCTTTTCCTGAATGCGCTTTTGCAGTTTATCGATAAACTCAACGCCTTTCGGACGTTTTGGCTTGTGTGCACGACGCCACAGCGCCCCGACCGCGATATCCACCATACCCCGTTCAAAATCAATGCCCTTATCGCTCAGCCAGTCGATGGACTCCATGGCGCGCGAGGTCAGCGTTTCTACCAGGTCGTATTGACCGTAGATAGGCTCGCCATTGAGGTCAGTACGTTTACCGCCCAGATAAGTTTGAATACGGTGCAACTCAACCGAGTCGAACAGGTACTGCTTGCCGTTGGCCGCATCGGTAAAGTAGGAATCAAGCTGTGCCTTGAGTACTTTGAAATCGTCCAGATATTCACCAGCGAATTCTGATTCTGGCGTTTGGGCCAGCGCCATCAGAGTTTCTTTCTCCCCTGACAATGCGGCGAAATCACCTTGCCACTCAGGCTCGGCGGCATTCACCCATCCACCGGTACGCACGGTGTTACCACCAATGGCCGGGAATTTTTCCAGCAAGATAACCGATTTGCCTTTATCCAGCGCAGTCAGCGCGGCGCTCAAACCAGCACCACCACCACCGATAACCACGACGTCTACGGTCTCTTCGATGGTTTTGGACGACCACTCAACGGCTTCCCTGGCTTTGCAGCGCAACGCTTCAGAGTGCCCACCGGCCAGATCAACCGCATTGGCCACGCCATCAATAACGGCCTGGCTGCTTACGGTCGCACCAGAGATCACATCAATATTTAACGTCTGGCCATCAAGGATCATCTGGGGAATGCGCTCAAAGGCCGGGTTGGCAATGCCGTCTGACTCTTTGGATGAGTCAACGACAATCTCAAGAATCCGATCTTCTGAGAACGTCACGGTGACTGGCAAGTCACCATTATGGCCGCGACCATAAGCCGTGAATTGTCCGGGCACAAACTTGATTTCAACGCTTTGTAGCTCTTTGATGCGAGCATGCTTCTGCGCTTCAGCGGCGCTATCGACAATCATGTAATCCATGATGTCCCATAGCGGCGTTGGGATCAGCAGGGCTTCTTGCTGGGCAATGTCGGCAAATTCAGCACAGGTTTCATTGTTCAGTACTTTCGTGGCCCATGTTGGCTCAACCAGAAAACCTTTGCCCACACTCACCAGGTCATAGCCATCTGCCAAAGCTTTTTCAGCATCAGTACGTTGGGCAATGCCGCCCACGCCAATAACAGGCACTTTGGCGACCGCCTCAGACTGCAATTGGCGATATTTGGCAATCAGTGGTTCTTTGTCGTCTGGGTTAACAATGGAGTTACGGGCCCAGTTGCCCATGGAGAAATGGAAATAATCCAGGCCTTCAGAGGCCAGTTTATCCAGAAGATACATGGAGTCGCTAAAGCGGATGCCCGGCTCTTCAATCTCCTCGGGGGAAAAGCGATAACCGATGATAAAGTCGGCTTTGTTGTGGTCTTGGGCAACCTGCTTGGTTTTTGCCAAAACTGCCAGCGGGAACGCAGTGCGCTTTTCAATATCGCCACCCCATTGATCCATTCTGCGGTTAGAGTGCGGCGAGAAGAACTGTTGAATGAGATACGTATTGGCACCGTGAATCTCAACACCATCAAAACCAGCGAGGATTGCGCGGTTGACTGCCCGGCCAAAGCTCTCAATCATCTCTTCGATTTGCGCTTCGGTCATTTCCAGCGGCGTTTGCGCGTTATCACGCAATGCAGCTACCGGGCTGGCGGAAATTGGCTGGTGACCACCGTTAAACTCCGGATTAGCCATGCGGCCGGCATGGTAAATTTGCAAAATGGCTTTTGAACCTTTTGCCTTGATGGCATCGGCCAGCTTTTTCAAACCAGCCACCTTGCAATCCGTATCAATACCTAACGCACCAGGAAAAGCCCGGCCATAATTTTCCACAAAAGCACTTTCGACAATGATGGCACCGGCATCGCCAGAGCGCGAGGCGTAATAGGTAATCATCTCCTGAGTTACGCCGCCATCAAAAAAAGCCGACTGGATCGTCATGGGTGCCATCACGATGCGATTTTTAAGCGTGCCACCCGATTGAAATACTACTTCATCGACTAACTGAGTCATCAATGCTTCCTTTTTATTTACTGAGTAATTTTCATATAAAATGCACCTGCGGGATTGGTTGCTATTGTTACAGCTGTTACAGGTACTTTTGATATGAAAACCGGATGGTTTTGCATTGTCGTATGGTCAGCATGCCAGTAACTCTGCCTCTATCAGCCGTTGTCAACATAACCACCAGCTCGATTCAGGCAAAAGTGACTGGCTGAGAGGACGCCAGACGACCTCTGAATAGGATAAAGCGTTGGCAAACCAGGGAGGAATTTGAGAGTGTGACTTGAGGTAAATACGCGATAATCCTTGTGGTCTCCTGTAATTATCTGAGCGCCACAATCACACATGACAGACTTCGCTTAACTGGCCGAAAAAATTCTACGGCTCAGCCTCTTCTATATCAAGCCTGAATTTTCTGCAATTTCCATTGAGTTGATTTCGATCAAACCACCGTCGTATGGATGAAAGCCTGAGTCATATGTGGTTCACCGTACAAAAACCGGTCAGGGATCAATTAAAGATGGTTCACGGGTTGCGTATTGATAACGCACCACTAATTTTTTGGGTGGTTGCTTAAATAGCAACTAAAATTCCGTCGGGTTTATGTTTACTCACGTACAAAGCTGACTTTACACCAGAAAGCATAAATATGTCGCCAGCCGCAACTTCAGGAAACCGTTTAAACAATGAGATAATTTGTCCCATTTGTTTAGACGTTCTGGATACTTGCCATAAGAGTCAATTGTGTTGCACGCATAACTTTCATAAAGCTTGCATTGTGAGATGGGATAAACACCGTAGCGTTTGTCCTTGCTGCGTAGCCCCGATTAAATACCATCAAGATTTTTATTTTTTCAAGCAGCATGACCTATGCGGAAGACACTCTGGCCTTACGATTAATCTAACTCCCCACATCCACACTTTTGAAGAGTTACATAGAGCCAGGACAAGAATTATCAACACAATCAACTCAATGGTAAAAGAAGAAATAAACAGAAAACTAGAGGCAGAAATTGAACGGTTAACCGCAAGAATGGCAAACCTGCATTTAGATGATGACAGCGACGATGATGATATTTGACATTCTCCGACCCCGGCAGGAGTGGGATGCCCGTTAGTCACCCAACAGGCTACCTGTTTCACAGCTCGATGCCGCCAGTGATTAACACCTTTGGTCTTACTCAAGCTCCACAGGCTAACACCGCTAGCCCGGCGGCTTTAATATTAACAGCAGCATTGATATCCTGATCAAAAATTTTGCCACCTGCGGAGATTTCTGCCTGGTCATGATATGCACTGCTGACTCTGGTCGCTTTTGCTTGGCTCGCACCCTTCTTTCCAAGGTGGTAAAATAGCGTATTTGTCCCAATATCAATCTACATGGTTGATTTGTAAGTTATTTGCATATCTGTAATGTGACAAACGAAACAGTCAGGAATTCTGATATTGACATCCTTCCCCAACTAATTTCGCTGAGGGTATCCAGCGAGGAACCAAGATGAAAAGTATTCATTTAGCTGCAGTGCTCATGCTTTCACTGACAGCCCTGAGTGGCTGCACCAGCCCCAACCCCTACGGCAATGCTTACGGTGCGGGCGATGTGCAAACCGTGCAACAGGTATACTATGGCACTATTGTCAAAACAGAACCGGTAAACATTGATGCATCGACCCAAACCAACGCAATAGGCACTATTGCAGGTGCAGCAATTGGCGGGGTTCTGGGCTCCGGAATTGGCGGCGGTCGTGGTTCAACGCTTGCGGCAATTGGTGGATCTCTGCTAGGCGGATATGTTGGCAGTGAAGCCGCAGGAAACCTCGGAAAGCGCAATGGCGTTAATCTGACAATTCGCCTGGATGACGGCAAAGTTATCTCCATTGTACAGGCCGCAAACCCTAACATGGTATTCCAGCCGGGTGAGGCTGTTCAGGTGAATGTCAGCGGTAACAGTGCACGAGTGACTCCACGCTATTGATCGAAATTGCGGCGCAAATCCGTTTTCTTTAGGACGGTTAAAAACCGCGCTGCTCTGCCAACGCTCTACGCCATGTCCACAACAATAACGTTGCTAAACCGGCGTTGAGCTTTCGGCACTCGCAAGCCCAAAGCAGCGACATAACCTGTCAAACACAATGGCAAAAGCGCCATTACCACTGACGTTTATGGCCGTCCCGAACGGATCAAAAATCATATAGAGCGCGGTAATCAGCCCCAGCATCTCATCGGAAAAACCCAACAGGCTCTGCAATATGGGTCCGACCACCAGCACCACGCCGCCCGGCACTGCGGCCACGGAGAACTTGGTCAGGGCAAAGTAAAACCCGAATACGGCAAAAACCGGCAAAGACGGTAACGGTCGGTTGAACGTGTTGAGAATCATCAGGGCGAGAATGGTCAGACAGATAGCACTGCCAATGGTGTGGATATTGATGATAACAGGTACGACAGTTCTGGCCATAACCGGATTATCGAGATTCTTGCTGGTAGATTCGATCAAGACCGGCATGGTGGCAGCACTGGATAAAGTGCCCATTCCCGTTAGCCAGACCGGCAGGATATTACCCACGTAACGCATAAGTCGGCGCGGAGAAAAATTGGCGGCCAGCAGAAAATAACCCAGCAGATAACAGAACTGGGTAACCACCACCAGCGCCAGCAACGAGCCCAGGCTGGCAAATGCCTGACTCAATATACCGTCGGCATGGAGCTTGAAGGCAAACCCGAGAATAAACAAGGGTAACAACGGAATAAACCCATGGGTCAGTCCCCAGCTGGCCGCTTCACTGAGTCGGTACAGTCCATCGCGCAACGACTGCTTTTTCAGCGCATTGGCCATAATCCCGACAACCACACCAAGCAGCAACGCTGTCATGTTGGAAAGCAGCGGCGACAGTTCAAAAACCCACATGGCCCCCAGGCCGTTGCCATCAAACCGGTCAAGGGAAATTGGCATGGCAATGACTGGCACCAGCAGCCAGCCGACGGCATAACCGGTGAAAATGGCCACAATGTTGGAGAGAAACACCATTGCCGCCAGCACCACGGCAAACAACCAGGCATTGCTGCCAAGCCGGATAAAACTGGCCACCACAAAACTGAAAACAATAAAAGGCAGCAGAAAAACCAGCACCGATTTAATGGTCAGGCTCAGGGCATAAAAAAAAGACCGCGCGTCATAACTCAGCCAGCTCTCCGTAACAAAGGGCGTAAACATCATCATTCCCAACAGGATCGGTAATTTGATACGACCAAGACGCGCAACCATTCCCATGAGTACGTCCCTTCAGACAACAAACCCGCAACTTTCGAAGAAAGCTCCACGCTGCGTGCATCGCCAGCACTGGCAAACACAGCCCTGCACCGTTCAGAACATCAAAACCATAGATAGTTCCATGGCAAACATAAAACCGGGAAGACAGAGCGCGCCACAGAAGTTACTGCTTAATGGGTTTGGCACAGGGGAAAATTTCCGAAAATTGCGCCACCGATATCAATAACGCTACAGGGTGTTAAATCACTTTCCGGGATCGCGCAGGTAGCTTCTGGCCGTACCCAGCAACGACGGTGATTCAGCACGCGCTGTGGGTGCACCATCCGTCGTTGGCGGTGAGGATGACGCATCAGACGTTGGCGGTTGGGGCAGCGACAGTGAACTCAAAAAGTGCAAACCGGTCGTGAGTTCCGGTGCCGCCTCAATACCACTGGGCAGAACAGGCTGATGATCAGCAATGAGGCTCCCGACAGCCGCATGTGAGTCAAAGCTACCAGGGCGTTGCCAACCGCTGGCTGATGCGGTGGTAGCAGCACGATCCGTGCTGGTCGTGGGCTGCACCTCCATTGCTCGCGGTGGCTCCTGGTGATCAGCAGCAGCTGCCGGCACAGCGAAAGCAAGGTTCCTGATAGCTGCAAGTGGGTCAAAATCCCTAGGTGGTTGGCCGCCGCTGGCTGTTGCGGCGTCAGCAGAATGGCCCGACGCCGCGGCACTGGTGGTTGCCTGCGCGTCCGCTGCTTCCTCAACGTCATCCATATCCGGGTCATCATCGTCAGAGGGCGCCGGATCACCGCGCTCAATCGCAGCTTTTGCCTGGACTATAACCGTGGCACTGGGGAAGCCTTTTTTCACCCCCAAAGAGGCAATGTATCCCAGCAGTTGCCGATCAATTTGACCCGTGCCTGGTGTTTTCACCAAAGACAGCAGCCTTTGCACTTCAGCAGCTGAGGGAAACCCCCGGCTACGATACAGGGCGCTAATGCTTTTTAACACCGACATATCAAGCCTGCCACCTGACTGGGCTCTTAGCAAAGACAACAATCCCTCGACCTCACTGACCTTGGGCAGACCTTTGCCGTAGCGAATTGGTGCCACCGCCTTGAACAGCGGGTAATCAAATTCGCCCTTGCGCTGAAAAGCTGGCATTGTCAGCAAGTTAGTAACCGCACTGGCAACCGGAAATCCCTTGCCGTAACACGTGCCCGCAAGAACCTTGAACAGTTTGGCATTAAATCGGCCACCCACTTGCAGACAATCCAGCTCAAGCACCGCTTTCACCTCAGCGACTTTCGGCAAGCCTCGGTATTTGCACATGGTAGCTATGATATTCAAGTGATCCGATTGGGCAATGTAGCGGATGTCGTCCGCTGGCAGCTCAATAAACGCATTGCGATGGCTGATTGCGGACCCCAGCATAGAGGTCAGTATCTGGGTATTACGCACCCCGTCACCGACATGCTCAAAGAAACAGATTGCCTTATCGACAAAGGCCTTCTTTTGGTTATCCGGACATGCGCCAATCGCATCATGCAGACGGTCCTTGATAACAATGTTTTTGCTCTGGCATAGCGCCACCAGTCGCTGTTTGCTCGCCTCAAGTTCAGCTTGCTGTGCGCCCGTAAGCTGAACACGTCCCGACCCCGGCTCCGGCTGCTTTCTGCGCGACGCTCCAGGCGCTCGTGCCCTGGCACCTGATACCAATCGGGTAGTAGACGAGCTGCTGGTTTCGGGTATGGCTGGCACCTCTACCTCCAACTCCTCCAGCACTGAATCAAGATCCATGCCCATCTCCATCTCCATCTCATCACCAAGGACTTCCATGGCGCCTTCTGGCAACTCCAGACATCGGCTAATGGCTTGCTCGATGACCGCGTCACTGGGGAAGCCCTTGGCACCACCGAGAGAGGCTACGTGCATGAGCATATCAAGGTAGAGATGACCGCCTTCTGTTTTTAAGGCAGGCAAAGCGAACAGTCTGGCCAGTTCAGCGGCCTCAGGAATGCACTTTTTGTGGTAGAGCGTGCCAATACATCTAAGGACTTGACTGTTGAGCACGCCATCACTGTACACCTCTTTTTGTGACAATAGCCCCAGCACCCGCTCCTTATCTGGCAGCCCCTTGCCATTTTGCATGGAGGAGAGACAACGCACCGCCAGCTTATTCAGTTGTGACCCTTCTTGCAGGCAAGGTAGCTCCAGCAAACTCTGGACATCCGCAGGATTGGGTATTTGCTTGCCACGGCACATGGCCGAGATGGAACTTAGAACATGCTGGTCAACTTCACCGTCAATGCGCAGACAGGCCAACGCCAACAGTGCCTCAACCTTCTGCGGATCTGGCAGACCACTGCGCAGGGACATGGAAGCCACTGAAGCCAGGCGCTTGTAGTCAATTGCTCCGTCTGTCGCGCCGCCTACTCTGAGGCAAGGCAGTGATAATAACCTGACAATGCGCTCAGCCGTGGGGAATCCTTTGCCAGTACACATGGCCGCAATGGAGGCAAAGAGTGCCCGGTCTATTCCGCCATCACGTTGTAAAACTGGTAAACCAAGCAGCTGCGCCGTTTTGCTGGCATCGGGAATGCCTTTGCCGCAGAAGATGGACGAAATTGATTTAAGTAGCTGCTTATCAACACCCTCACCTTGTTGCAGACATGGCAGCGCCAAGAGCGCCTCTACAGCCGCACGCTCCGGCAAACCTTTGCTGCTGCACATGGAGGAGATGGACTTCAAGTACTCAGAGCGGGCAAACCAGGCGATGGTATCGTTATCATGCCCAACAAACTTCTTGATATTTTTTGCTGCCGGTGCCACTCCCATAAAACTGGAAATGCTCACAGTGTCTTTGATCTGGGGATGGGCGTGGGCAAAGTAGTGCAGCAGCTTTTCAATAAACAACACTTTTATCTCATCCGGACAGTGACCAAGCAGGCGATACAAGCTGTCTTTGATGATGATATTTTTCTGCTGGCAGAGCTCTTTCAGTCTCTGCATGGCACCGGCGAGTTCAGAGTCTGTGGTTGTGTCCAATTCCATGCGAGCCCGCTTGGTGGCGGCTGCGGCTCCTCTGTCGGTGAACCCTTCACTGCCACGCCTGCGACCCGCTGACCGCCCACCAGCTAACACCCGGCTAACCGCAGCTCGTTGCACATCAAAGCTGTCCGGACTGGCAGTGCTCGGCCCTGGTACGGCATCATCGTCTGAAGATGAGGCTGGCGGTGGTGAGTTGGGTCTGGTGGTGGTGGCGCTGACCGGGCGCATATTATTGGCTCCTGCAACTGCAAATCATCAGCTTCTGAGCACGCCAAGGCTTATGTACCAACGGCTGCCACATGGCAGCGCATCATCGCACAAATCCAAATAGAATTGTACGTGCTGGCGATGGAATCACCAGGTCTCACTTTTTGTCCTTGTCCTTGTCTTTGCTGCTGCTGGCCAGATAGCTTCTGGCCTTCCCCACCAGTGTTGGCGAAGAAGGTGTTGGTGATGATGGTGTTGCTGCTGACGGTGCAGTTGATGATGGGGCTGACGATGTGGAAGGTACAGCGTCTTCTGCTGCCGTCGAGTCAACAGGCATGGTGAACGACTCCCAAAAGTCAAGAGTGGCCAGAAGCTGTTGACCAGGGTCTTGTGCTGGCTGCAGTGCAGCCTCGGCGGACGTGGATGTGGATGTGGACGCCAGCAGTTCATCAAAACCTGCCCCTCCAGCAAAACCTGACTCCCAAAAACCAAAGCTCAGACCGGTAGCAGCTTGTTCTACGTCAAAGTCGTCCGGCAGTTCAAAACCATCACTTGCCCCAGGCGAACCAGCGTGCTCAGCAACCGGCGCAGCATCCGCAATACCGTCGCCCATAACAACCGCTGGCGAACTGACCTGGGCAGCAGATGCTGGGACGCTGGCCCGAGGTGCATCTGCCTCTTCGCCGTCATCCTCGGCCATATCAATATCCGCATCTGCCAGCTCCTCGGCGGACAAATCAGCCAGCGCATCAATTCCCAAAACGTCATCGTCGTCATCGTCAATATCTTCGACCTGGCCCCAAGCACTGAGGTCAGCCCTCGCCTGGGCAACAATCTGGTCTTTGGGAAAACCGGTATGCAGACATAACTTGGCGATCTGTTGTAACAACGGCAGGTTAAGCTGACCGCCAGGGGCAAGCTTATGTCGGGAGATAAACTGACTGATGTCCTCAGCCTGCGGTATACCCTTACCATGAAATATACGAGCCAAACATTTCAGCGGCTGAACGTCGAGCTGACCCTGTGACTGAAACACATCCAAAGACAGTAACCGACTGACATTACCCAGATCCGGCATCCCTTTACGCAGGTGCATGGAGGCAATGTGCGCCAGTATTTGGAGGTTCAGCTGGTCATCGGTTTGCAGCTCTTTGAGTTGCAACAGACTTTTTACCTGATCAGGCGATGGAATACCTTTGCCGTGGAACAAGGCACAGATGCAATTGAGTGCACTGATATTTAGCCGCCCGTCCACCAGAAGCTCTTCCACGGCAAACAGCGCCTGTACTTTCTCGACCGCTGGCAAACCCAGACTGTGATTCAGGGAGGCGACACATTTGAGCAGTTGCAGACTGGTTTCGCCATCCACCATAAGCTCTCTTAGTGAAAGCAGGCGGTCTAGCTGCTCAAGGTTGGGCAAGCCTTTGCTACTGCACATGGTAACAATCGAGGCAAACCACTTCGGGTCAAACCTGCCACCTCTGACAAAAGCCCGGTGAGACAGTAAAGAGGTCAGGTCCCCAGTATTGGGCAAGCCCTTTCTCCGGCATATAACAGCAATGCTTTTCAAGCGCTCCAGGTCAAGAGTGCCGTCTGCTTTTCGCAGAATATTAAGTTGCAAAAATGCTGCTACCTCTGCCGGCTTGGGGAAGCCCTTGCTGTGGTACATCGAGGCAATAGCACTGAACAGCTTCTGGTTAAACACACCTCCCATCTGGAAAGCAGGCACTGCCAGCAATGCCTTGACCGCTTGCACGGAAGGCACTCCCTTACCGTTGTATATGGCGACGATGGAGCGAAACAGCGGCAAATCAAGATGCCCACCGACTTGCAGTTCCGGCATAGTTTGCAGTGCTTGCACCTCAGTGGGTGTGGGCAGTCCCTTGCCATTGCACATGCATGCTGTGCTCGTCAGCCATCGGGAGCGCGCGACGCTGGCAATATCCTCGTCAGACATCCTGAGGAAAAGCTCAATGGGTCCATGATTTTTTGTCCGGAGCTTGAGCATACTGGTCAACGTCGCGGTGGATTTGACCTCGTCCGTGTTGACGTTCTTAAGGAAGCAGGCAATTTTCTGCATCAACGGCACACGCCAATGATTCGGACAGCTGTCGATCAAACTGTGCAGCGCCTTTGAGACTTTGATTTTTCGTTGCTGACAAAGTGCAAGCAGTCGTTGTTTTTCCTGCTCGATCATGGTTGTTTCGCTGTCAGCCAACCCGGATGCCGGCACTGTGTGTCTTATTCTTTTGCCGGGTGTGGCTGCGGCGTGGGGGTCAGAGTCGTTAGCGGCTGCGCGCTTTTGGGCACTCCGCGAATGTGGGCCTTTCAGCCATTTGCCCAGGGTTATAAACTCAATTTCAGCGTGGGACGATTGCAGTAACTCATGGACCAAATCCGGTTGCGCTGATATATCCTTGCCACTCAGCCAATTTCTGGCTGTGTTGATATGGTCGTCACTGGGAAAACCGCGATCCCCACCGAGTGCCGCGACACACCTTAACATGGCAATGTTTATCCCTGCCGGTGAGCACATGCCTGGTAACGCGAGCAACCGTTGCAGTTCGGCCTCACCTGGCCAGCCCTTTTTGTGGTAAAGCTCAGCGATACAACGCAATACCCGACAATCAAACTGGCCATTCTGATACAGGACGCTCTGACGTGACAGCGCCTCTATACGCGCAAGCTCTGGCAAACCGAGCCCGGCCTGCGCGATGGCAATGCATGTAAGGGCTTGAATATCCAATACCGTCTTTTGTGCCGCGTCTTTGTTATTCAGGCAAGGTAGGCTCAGCAGCGTTTGCACTGCGTCAGGTGAGGGTATACCGCATTCAGCGCACATCCTGGCGATGACTCTGAGGACTGCCAGGTCAGTTTTGCCATTTTTTTGCAATAGTTCCTGGGTGAACAGCTCACGCACCTTGGCAGGATCGGGCAACCCCTTATTGTGACAGATCGATGCCACTGCACCGAACAGCTCCGGATTGACTTTTCCATCTGAGCGCAAACAATCGAGCGCCAGCAAGCTGTTGAGGCTACCTACTGCTGGTACGCCCTTGGCGCGGCACATGAGCGATAAGGAGCCCAACAGTTGCTGATCTGGCTTGCCATCCACACACAGCGCTGGCAGCGCCAGCAATTCAGCGATAGGCGCGTAGTTCTCAGGGAAGCCTCTGCCGTTGTAGATTGATGATATTAGGCGCAGTAGCTGCACATTGACTTGGCCGTCTTCATACAGCCAGGGTTGCAATAAAAAATTTTCTACCTGCGCTTTGGCAGGCATCCCCTTGTTGCCGCATATTGATGAGATTGACCGCAGATGTTCATGGCTGGCAACCCAGGCAATATCAGCATCACTCATCATGAGGAACGCCCGGATAGACCGTCCGGTCGCCGACTGCCCCATCATGCCGGTTATGGGGCTGGTACTTTTCACTCGCTGCGGATCCACATGCGTAAAAAAGCAGATCAGTTTATTGATCAAACCCAGTTTCTGTTCTTCCAGACAGGAATCGAGCAGTGTGTAAAGCGTCTCTTTAATCTCGATCCCTTTACTGTCGCACACTGTCTTGAGCCGTATAAAATCGACGTTCCCAGCAAGCTCAGTGCGTGCCCGTCTGGCTGCGGCCGCGGAACCACCGGCAGGATGTGGTCGTCTGGTGAACTTGCGTCCACGAGCCAGACTCTCACTTGATGCTCTGCCATCCAGCCCAGCCGAGCTAACACCACTTGGCCCAGGGACAGCATCATCCTCGGCCGACACTGACGGTTGCGGTGGGGGTGTCTGACCGGTCGAAGGGCGAATGGGGCGAAGCATATTGACTCCTGCAACTGAATAGCGGTCAGATACTCAGCAGATCAAAACACTCATGCGGGCAACATTACCCGACCAAGCGCTGTTAATATCCCTGCTTATGCCTGAAACAGATAACTGACGATCAACAATGTGGCCGACCAACATACGCTGACCATAATTACCGAAGAAGCGCGGAAAGCCCAGTACTTCTAGTGCTGGGATGGATAGCGAGCAGCCTGATAAGGCTGGCAAACTAACTTCTTTTGCCATCCGTACATTCTGCAACCCCTAACAGGATTTTTATAGACAATGTGATACTTTGTAAAAATGAATACAAAACGTGCCTACAAATACAGATTCTATCCAACGACTGAGCAGGAGAAACTTCTTGCCCAGTCATTCGGCTGTGCTCGTTTTGTGTATAACGATACTCTGCGCTTTCGCACCGACGCATACTACAAGGATGGCACTTCATTCTCTCACTCTGACGTCGAGAAGCGACTTGTCTCTCTCAAAACAGAATTTCCATTTTTGGCTGAGGTTTCCAGTGTTATTCTTCAGCAAACTCTGCGTCACCAACAAGAAGCCTTCAAAAACTTTTGGACTGGGAGGGCAAAGTATCCGACATTCAAAAAGCGCAATGCCAGACAGAGCATTCGTCTAACCAAAGCCGCTTTCAAATTCAAGGCTGGCCAACTGTTCATTGCCAAAAGCAAAGAACCTCTGAACATCCGTTGGAGTCGGCCACTATCTTCTGAGCCATCCAGTATCACTATCAGCAAGGACTGTGCTGGAAGGTACTTTGTCTCCCTGCTTTGTGAGTTTTAGGCTAAACCAATGCCGATTAGCAATAAAACGGTTGGCATTGATTTAGGTTTAACCGATCTGTTCATCACGTCCGACGGCAAGAAATCAGGCAATCCTCGTCATACATTACGCTATCAATCCAAACTGGCTTACTACCAGAAACAGTTAGCCAAAAAGAAGAAAGGAAGCAGGAACCGAGCCAAAGCCAGACTCAAGGTTGCTCGTATCCATGCCAAGATAGCCGATTGCCGAATGGATACCACCCACAAGGCATCACGCACACTGATTAACGAGAACCAAGTTGTGTGTGTCGAGTCATTGAGCGTGAAAGGAATGATCAGAAATCCAAGGCTGGCCAAGCACATTGCCGATGCCAACTGGGGTGAATTTGTCAGACAACTGGAGTACAAGTCCGAGTGGACTGCCCGTACTCTGGTTAAAATCGACCGATTCTTCCCCAGTTCCAAACGGTGCTCAGGCTGTGGGTTTGTTCATGAACGTCTGCCGTTGTCTGTTCGTCATTGGCATTGCCCTGAGTGCAACGTTAAACACGACCGAGACATTAATGCAGCCATCAATATCAAAGCCGCCGGGCTGGCGGTGTTAGCCTGTGGAGCGACCGGAACGGGGATGGCAGGGTCTTACACTTTGCCATCCAGGGAAGGCGTGTTGAAACAGGAAACCCGTTAGGTGACTAACGGGAATCCCGCTCCTTTAGGGGCCGGAGGATGTCAATTTTTATCCTTGCTGTCACGTCTGGCCAGATAGCTTCTGGGCTGCCCCACCAGTGGAGGTGATGATGGTGCTGCTGCTGACGATGTGGACGGCATAGCGTCTTCTGCTGTCGTCGAATCCGTCGAGTCAACAGGCATCGTAAACGACTCCCAAAAATCAATGGTGGCCAGGGGTTGTCGACCTGGGTCTGCTGCTGGCGGCAACGCAGTATCAGCAGACGTAGACGTAGACGTAGATGTAGATGTAGATGTAGACATGAACGTGGACGTAGATGTGGACGCCAGCAATTCATCAAAACCGGACGCGCCACCAAAACCCGACTCCCAAAAATCAAAACTCAGACCGGTGACGGCCTGTTCTATGTCAAAGTCGTCTGGCAGTTCAAAGCCATCACTTGCTCCCGGCGAACCGGCACGCTCAGCCACCGGTGGAGCATCTTCGATATTGCCTCCCATAACAACCGCCACAGGACTGCTACGAGGAGCAGTTTCTGGCGTGCTGGCACGGGGAGCAGCCTCCGGCGTGCGCGTAGGAGGAGCAGCCGCTTGCGTGCTGGCACCCGGCAATTCTTCATCCATATCAGCATCTGCTGGCTCATCGGCGGCTAAATCAGCCAGCGCATCAACCCCAGCTGCATCGTCGATATCCTCCTCCTCATCCTCATCATCGTCCACAAAGTCCGGAGCACTGAGCTCAGCTCTTGCCTGTTCAATAATCTGCTCACTGGGAAAACCTTTCTGTGAACCCAACCTGACAAGATGCCGCAATAGCGACAGATTAAGCTCACCGTCAGGGGCAAGATCAGGCCGAGTCAAAAACTTCTTGACCTTGTCAGCGTCTGGGACGCCCCGACCGTGAAACAAACGAGCCAAATACTTCAAGCGCCGAACATCCAGCACACCGTGGGAGTGCAGTGCACTTAAAGACAATAACCGCTTGACATTAGCCAGATCTGGCAGTCCTCGGCGTAAGTTCATGAATGCAATGCACGCCAGCAATTCCGGATCCAGTTTGTTACCGGTTTGCAATTCCTTGAGCTGCCACAGCCCTTTTAGATCATCAGGATGTGGAATGCCCTTGCTGCTAAATAGGGTGCAGATGCAATGGAGCAATCTGGCATCCACTTGTCCCGCCACAAGCAGTTCTTCCATGGCAAACAGCGCCGCTAAATTCCCGAGTGACGACAGGCCCCGACCATGGCTCATGGAGGCGATGCGCTTGAGCAGTGACAGGTCGACTGCGCCAGCCACCATAAGCTCCTTTGATGCAAACAGGCGGTTTATCTCATCAATGCGGGGCAAGCCTTTGCCGCTGAACATGGTAACAATTGGCGCAAACCACTCTGCTCTGAACACGCCGCTTCTTACAAAAGCCGGGTGAGACCATAAACTGGTCACCGCCGCAGCGGCAGGAAACCCTCTTCTGCGACACATAATGGCAATGCTTCTCAAGCGATCCAGATCAAGAACACCATCTATGCCTTTGAGGGCGTCAAGTTGCAAAAATGTTTTTACTTCTGTCTCCGTGGGGAAACCTTTACTGGTACAGATGACGGCAATGGTATTCAGCAGCTCATGGTTAAATACGCCTGCCGTCTTGAAAACTGGCAGCCCCAGCAATGCCTCAATCGCTTGTGGCGATGGCAACCCTTTGCCGTAGCACATACAGGCTATGCTCTTGAGCGACCGGCACTGGGCAACGCTGACAATAGCCTGATCAGACATCTTAAGAAAAGCCTCCAGCGGTGCATGCCTGCCGGGTCGGGATCTTCCAAGCATGCTGGTCAGCGTGCCGGTGGATTTGACTTCATTAGGGTTGACGTTCTCCAAGAACAAGGTAATTTTCCGGATCAGCTCTCCTCGCTGATCGAACGCGCAATTTTTGATCAAATTGGGCAACGTCTTTGAGATGGTGATTTTTCGTTGCTGACAAAAATCAAACAGGGTTGCTGTTGCCTGCTCAAGCGCTTCTGCTTCGCTGGCAGTCTGTGTAGCTGTCGGCTGGGTACGCTTTTTCCGCTGGCCAGGCACGGTAGCTGCGGTGGGATTTTGAGTTTTCACAAAGCCCTGACTCACTAGCCATTTTGTCAGGGCTGGTAAATGCACTTCAGCGTCAGGCGATTCCAATATTATCTTGATAGGACCAGCCTTAAGGCGCGCGTCCTTACTGGCCAGATAACTCTTGATTTTCTTGATATCAACCCGCTCGGGAAAACCATAACCGCTACCAAGCGCTGCAACACACCGCAACATGGCAATGTTTACGCGCCCCTGGGCACAGATGCCTGGCAACGCGAATAACCGTTGCAGTTCAGCGGCGGTAGGCCAGCCCTGTTTGTGGTAAAGCGTGGCGATACAATGCAAAACCCGATGGTCAAACTGCCCATTGTGATATAAGACGGGCACACTGGACAATGCCGTTAGATATTCAGTATTGGGCGATCCCAGGCCCGACTGTACGGTGGCAATATATGCCAAAGCCTGACTATCCAACACCTCCCGCTGCTGCGCGTCTTTTTTATTCAGGCACGGTAGAGCCAACAGAGCTTGTACCTCTTCAAACGGCGGCATCCCGCGGCCGCCGTACATCCTGTTGAGGGCTCTGAGCACTGATACATCAACTTTGCCGTCTTTTTGCAGTTTCCCATGGGTTAACAGTTCTTGCACTCTGGCAGAATCGGGCAACCCCTTACCGGTGCAAATCGGTGCCAGTACGCTTAAGACTTCCGGATCCACTTTGCCGCCTGACTTAAGACAATCAAGTGTCAGCAAGTTGATGACGTCGGTGATCTCGGGAAGCCCTTTGGTACTACACATCGTTGACAGGGCACCCACCAATTTCAGGTTTGGTCTGCCATGGGCACATAGCACTGGCAGCGCCAGCAGTTCGGCCAGAGCCGTACAACTCTCAGGTAAGCCTTTGCTGGTGTAGATCGATGACACCATTCGCAGTAGTTGTGCATCAAGTTCACCGCCTTTATGCAGGCAAGGTTGCGCTAAAAAACTTTCCACCTTTGCCTTGGCAGGAACTCCTTTGTTGCAACATATTGATGAAATTGACCGCAGATGTGGATGGGAAGCCATCCAGGCAAGGTCAGCGTCACTCATCTCAAGGAGCTTTCGGATAGAGCGCCCCACTGTCGATTGCCCCATCATGCCGGTGATGGCATGGGTATTTTTCACCCGCTGTGTATCAACATGCTGAAAAAAGCAGATCAGTTTATTGATCAAGCCTGGTTTCTGTTCTTCCAGACAGGAATCGAGCAGGGTATAAAGCGTTTCCTTGATCTCAATCCCTCTGCTCTTACACAGCACCTTGAGCTGCGCAAGCGCGGCGCTGGCGGCCCCATTACCATCTTCAAGCTCGGCGCGTGCCCGCTTGGCTGCGGCCGCAGCACCGCCTGCGGGATGAGCGCGTCGGCCACGCTTGGGTCCACGGCGAATAGATGATAACGGCGTGCCAGACGCTGGGTGCCCGGTATCAGACTCATCCGGGCCCGCGCCGCTTGGGCCGGGAACGGCATCATCCTCCATGGACACCGGAGGCGGCGTCGAAGTTGTCCGACCGACCGAAGGACGAACGGGTTGAAGCATATTGACTCCTGCAACTGAATAACGGTCAGATACTCAGCAGATCAAAACGTTCGTACGAGTGGTTATTACCCGATAAAGCGCTATTAATATTCCTGCTACGCGCCTGAAACAGACGACAGACATCTTCACTGTTTGTTTTGTTGGGTAAAACTGTTGGGAAAAATTGCCAAGCAAAATTGGGGCTAATGCCGCTGGATTACTCTTTGCGACGTTTGGCCAGAAAATGCCTGGGAGAAGCAACCAGCGGCGGCGTATCACAGCGTTCAGGAGATGACGCTTGCTGCACTGGCGGCTCGTCCGTATCTGATTCTCCCTCTGGTAACAATTGCAAACCTGACACTTGTTCCGGCGACGTCAAAGAGCTCCAGAAATGCAAGCCAGCGCTGGTTGCGATCATCGACGAAAAATCAGGCTCATCGCTGACAGCAGCTGCGGTATCTGCCGGGCCTTCCGGCAACACCAGGGAACTCCAAAAGTGCAGTCCAGTACTGGTCGACGCCAGATCAGGTTCATCACTGACAGAAGCTGTTGTACTTGGTTGCCCTGTCATAGTCAAAGCTGCACTGGTGCCAGCCCCAGCATCAGTAGCACCTGCACCTGCACCTGCACCTGCACCTGCACCTGTCGGTTGAGCAGCATCAGGCATATCCGTTTCGTTATCGGACACGTCCGGTTCCGGCTCCTCCTCAGAAATCTCGCCACTTTGGCCAACAAGCCTCTTGGCATCTTTAATAAGCTGATGACTGGGGAAACCTTTACCAGCACCCATGGCGGCAAGCCGTTGCAAAAGCACCATGTCCAGTTGGCCGCCACGATAAAGGGACCGGAGGGACAACAGGTTTTTCACTTCCTGCAAACTCGGTATACCCCTGGAGCTATAAAGGGCGCTTATTTTTTTGAGCAGCGGCACATCAAGTCGGCCTCTGGACTGAAGCTCGGGCAGAGACAGCAGCTGGTATACATTCGCCGCTGTTGGCATCCCTCTGGAGTGTTGCATGTTGGAAACAGACTTGAGTACGTCTTGATTGATCTGCCCGTCTGGCTTTCTGATCCATGGCACCGCAAACACTTCCCGCACACTCTGCACACTGGGAATGCCTCGACCGTTGCACATCGACGATATGCAACTCAACAGCACGCGCTCGCCCGCTTGTACCATAAGCTCGGGCATGCTCAGCAGTTCGCGCACGGCTCTCAGGTCAGGCATGCCTTTTTTATGGTACATGGATGAAATGCTCTTGAGCAGACTCAGCTCGATCTGACCATCTCTTTTCAATACGTCCATAGCAAAGAGCGCCGCTACATCTTCTGCGGCGGGTATGCCCTTGCCGGAGAATAAACCGCAAACGGGGCGGAACAATGCGTCGTTGAACCTCCCCTCCACCATCAAACAATCCATGGAAAACAGGTTGGCTACCTCCAGCGGTGTGGGGAAACCTTTACTGCGACACAGGCTGGCAAGAGTTGACAAACGCTCCAGATCAAGCTCACCTTCCTCGGTTTGCATGATCTCTTCAGCGAGGAATTCACTCACTACGGTTGGCGCAGGAAAACCTTTGCTGTAGTAAAATCTGGAAACGATCTGGAAAAGATTGACGTTAAATTCACCGCCGGTTTTGAAAACATCCAGGTTCAACAGTGCAGTCACTTCTTCGGGAGTGGGGATACCTTTGGCAGTTCGCATGGAAACAATGGATTTAAGCAGTTGTGTGTTTAACTGACCAGCAGGTGCCAGGAGGTGGTGGCCCAGTAACTTTCTGACGCTCTGTGCACTTGGCAGTCCCTTCAGGCTGCACATGGATCCCAAACCCTGAATGCACTCACTTTGGGCAACATAGGCAATATCCTCTTCCGACATGCTGAGCAGCGTTGCACGTCGCGCGTCGGTGGCAGTAGGACCAAGCATATTGGTCAGCACCTGGGTATTTTTAACGCCACGAACTTGCCGGAAAAAGTGGATGATTTTCTGGATAAACAGTGTTTTTTCTTGCTCCGGACAAGCGTTAATCAGTCGGTACAGGCTGCTATTAACGGTAATACCTCGCTCGCGACATACTGCCTCCAGCTCTGCTATCGCAACTTGGGTAGCCTCACTGGACTCTGTTGATGGCTGACTGGCCGTGCCAGCTGCTTCATCGCTGGCTCTTGAGGGTGCTTTTCTTTTTTGCCCGCGTCTTGAGCCTCCTGCCTGTGCCCGCGCCACCGCTGCCCGGCTGGCGCCAAAGCCATCAGGGGCAGAACTCGGGCCCGGCACAGCATTATCCTCAGCCGGTTCAGGCGGCGGTGGCGAGTTGGAGTTCGAGCTTGCGCCACCTACAGAGGGGCGAACGGGTGGAAACATATCGGCTCCTGTAGCGGCCAGACACTCAACGAATTAAAACTATTGGCGCACCAGAAACGGCCCACATCAACTTCTGAACATCAGCCGCAACAGGCAGACTCCGGCCAGGGCACATTGAGACGATGTAGCTTAACAACAGGAAACTCCGGGCTGCCTGATGCTAAGGCTCACGTATCGGCGAGCAATAACGCTACCAGTCGGTTCTGATCAGGAATTGCCCACGGATAGCACCAGTCTTGGCTGCTGTCAGCTCATGCTCTGCTGAGGTTCAGAGGTGGTTTTAGTGAGCTTGCGACTCTGGCCAGAGACGAGCGGGAACAAAGTCACAAAACTCATTGAACAAATCACCGTGGCATGGATTTTGCCGCAATTTTACGACTCAAGACACATAATTTGCCGGAAAACCTACTGTGGCATGTGAGTAGTGTCGTTTTCGTCGGAGGTATTGCCGGCCTCAATATAGGCATAACTGCTGTTATCTGAATAAAATTTCCCGTTACAGTTGCCATTGATATTCAACGACGAAATATGGCTATTATATGGCTGCCCCCGGTAGTAACTGACCGGCGTGAAAAACAGAACTGCGGCAAACGGTTGCTCCGGACAAGGATGGGCGTCGGACAGGTAATATTCATTAAAGGCGACATTGGGTCCTTGCTCAATGCCGGTGGCGTTTTTCACCTTAATTGCACCGATAAACGTGTTTTGTTCACGCTCTGCGTCGTAGACATATGCTTCCCAGGTGCTGTCTTCGTCAGTGACATTGGTCATCAACATCATAAAGTCATAGTCCTTGCCAATTTCCCACTCGTAGGGAACGTGACAACTGGTGCCTATCTCGGCACTAGAGGCGCAGTACTGGTAGTCCGGATCTGCCCAAGTGTCCGTACCAAATACGCTGAATAGTGCCGTTTTCCCAAACTGTCCCAAGGGTTGCAAACCGAAATAGAACGAGTCACTGTCGGCGTGGGTGAAAAAGTTATGGTATGCCCAGAAGTAGGCTTGCGGTGCATCGGCGCCTGCGGAATCCGTTCCAGTCAGCGGGCGTATGCGGAAGCTGACCGCATCAAAACCGCTGCCAGGCTGTCCCTTGGTGAAAAACGCCACATTCTGGGCATTAATGCAACCAGGACAGCTCCCCTTGGCCGGAGTCTTTGCCGGTGTAAACGACGGCGGATGATCAATTTGTGCCAGGGTTGTTAGCGGCGCTGACTTCAGGGCAGCGTTGGCGTGGGCAGCCTCCAGGGCATCTGCTTCGGTGGCCAGATAGGTCCAGAAAAAATTGCTGGTTTCGTTGGTGGGAAAGTGCGGGCAACGTCCGCCCGGCACCGGTGTCGACAGTTGAAAATAGTCTGTCTTGTCGCTGTAAGGGTTGTGATAAACAAACACATCACCCACGGATGTGAGACAGATATCCGGTGCCCACTGCAAAAAAGGTGATGTGGTATCACAAAAGGCTGACAGCGACGCTGCCCACAATGAGCCTGCGACAAACAAGTTTCTACTTTTCATGGGGGAAGGCCTGAGGTGAACAGAAGGGCGAAATACCTGCGGGTGTGGCAGGCACACAACGAGCACGTTGCAACTCAGACCTCAGTGTAGTAGGCCAACGGCGGTGGTCAACCAGTCTGCTGGTGACAATAAACGACAGTTGACATTTTATTTACGCTACTCGGGCAGCATCTTTTGTCCGGTCATCGCCATCACGGTAGTTCCGGTACCGGGCCGACACAGACATTGTTTCCGGAGTAATCGATTCGCACCGACAGGTAGCATCGCAAAACCGGATTGACTGAGCACATATTAATATGGGTGAACCGAATAACTATTCTGGAACTCTTTGGTTGTTTCGCGGTCTTATCTTTAGCTGGAATTTAATGAACGGATGCTATGCAGTAACGGATGCTATGCAGTAATAGCACGCCTACTGACAGCACGTACTTTGGGAGACACTTAAAGACTGACTATTCCGCGCAAGATTTATGTTGTTCGATACAGTATTTATGATTTTCGATAATTATGCCGGCAACGCATGGAAAATAATTTTTATAATCCTCTGGCTACATCGTTTCGATGCTGTAAGTAGATTCGATGTTGTAAGTAGAACAGAATATAACAAGGTAGATAGTTATGGATCTCATCAGACCCAGTTCCCAGCCACAACAAGTACAACAAGATAATTGGCAACGTGCAGACAGTGGAAGAGTTCAGCCATCCTCACAACCCGAATCGATTTTTCAGTTGCTGCCAAAAGACGAAAAAGACAGGAAAAGCATAATTGACCGACTGATTTGCGAACATAATGCCCAATGCAGCAAACCAGTCAATAAAATTTATGTGACGCAACAGCCATTCAGCGTCAATTATCCACAACTGGGACAATGGATCAACGCAACCTTCTCGGATATTTCTCGGCGAAGCATGTACCTGATCGCCTTTGCCCTGGGCGGCTTCGCCGAGTACCATGATCTGGCTACATCTCAACATGGTGGCGCTACAGCTAAGGTAAATACTCAGTTTATTGAAGATTGGTTTGCGGGTTATGGCACTGAGCCCGGGATGCAGAGATTGATTGAACTGTCGGAAACGGTGGGGAGAATCGAGAAGTGGCATTTGTTTTACGACGCGGATATCAAACGCTTTTGTTCTCGAATAACGCCCAAAACGTTAATGAAAGAAAACTTTGAATCAATTAAAGGAATCAAAGAACAGTCCTACTGGACAGCCAACTCTTACCCTGCAGCAGCTACTGTCTTCTCAACTTTGTGCCTGGAGTCTGCCAGCTTACTTGGATTCAATGACATGTTTGCTATGGAAGCATTCGGCGTTACGTATTTTCAAGGCGTTGCCATGAAAGAACAATACGGACGAGGCGGCAATCCTCTTAACAATGCTGTTATGGCAGCTATTGATAATTACATCAAACCTAACCAATATAATCCCGAGTTGTTTAGCCTACTGCAATCTTGCTTTCAAGAATGGGTAAACAACGGGTGCCGCAAAGATGTAATTAAGTGTTTCACGGATGCCCTGAAAGACCATTGACTTCTTCCCGTGCTGACTCAAAGAAATCAGTTGGGTGGAATGTCAGCCCATAAAACCTCATCGCCACAAATTCGCTGGGCCGCTATGTAATAGAGTACCTGGCCGCCCTTAACCTGATAATTACTGGGTGGATTCAGATGCAAGTTATTCCCTGAGGTGGAATCAGCCACACCGAGAACAATGGCTTCGTGCTTGGCCTTAAAAAACTCCAGCAGCTCGTCAAAGGTTGTACCGGCAAAATTCTCAGGCACCTGCACGCTGTACTGCGTTGGGCCAACCAAGGTAGACAACAGTTGTTGTTGAACCCGTGACGAGCCAGGATCCTGGGCCGAGCGCACCAACAGCTCCATGGAAATATTACTGTCACACTCGATCTCCGGACAGTGAGACTGCAACAGCGTTACCATTTCCTGGTTGTCAAACCAGGCGACAATATGTGCATGAGTTTTGGTGGCGGCAATGCTCAAACAGCTGGCCAGAGTGCGGTCATCACTGTCGCGAAAAACAATAATACGAGAGGCATTAACCACACCGGCGCGGCGTAGAGTAAGCGGATCATTCAGATTATCACTGCGAATAAACAGCACCTGCTCCGGCAATGGGTTTTCTATCTTCTGACTGGTACAAAGCACCACCTTGTAATGCTGCCGATGCTTGTCGCCATAAATCAATTCAATCATTTTTGGAGTGTGGTAAGGGTGCCAACCAAAAATAACAATGTGATCGGTCAAATTCGGATAACTGCCCAAACCCTGCATACTCTTTCTCCAGTAGGCAATAAAAAATGATGACAATTTACCCAGCACCGCTGCCAGCAGCACCACTCCACCGGGCATAATGAACAGCGCGGCAAAAAGCTCTCCCAACTCAGTGCCTGGACTGAAATCGCCATAACCGATGGTCGTAGCGGTGGTCATGTAGAAATAAAGCCAATCCACCGGGGCAAGTAACTGCTGCTCATCGGCCAGGTACATCAGGTACCAGGACAGCATTGCGTGCACTGCCAGTACTAACAGCAACGCCAGCCAACTCAGGCGAAGAAACTGGTGATGGAAGAACCGTATCGCTGCTTTAAAGAAGCCCAACTCATTCTCTCCGTGAAAGTACCTGAGACGATGGTAACATCTTCGCGGGAAAATGCCGTTATTGGCATAATCACCCATTGTTCTTATCGCGAAACTGTCGCATCCTACCGTCCTTTTGTATCATGGGCCGTTTGTCTTTAACCCTTAGCACTGGACCTCCATGCAACCCCTGAATCCTGATAAATCCTCCACTGTTGTGCTGATCATCCTGACCCTGTTCGCCGTTGTTGGGCCAGTGTCCATTGATATTTTCACGCCATCATTGCCGGCGATTACTGACTACTTTGGTACTACACCGGCCATTGCCCAGTGGAGCGTGGGGCTGTTTATGCTCGGCTTCTCGCTATCCATGCTGATCGTCGGCCCCCTGGCGGATCGTCTGGGCCGAAAAAAAACCCTGCTGTTTGGTTACTCACTCTACCTGGTGGCCACCGCTGTTACCTTGCTCACTGACAGCATCTACTTGTTTATCGGTGCTCGTTTTGCCCAAGCCCTCTTCGGCTGCTTTGGTACCGCTGTCGCCCGAATGATTGCCAGAGATTATTATCGCGACCAGATGGAAGTGACCATACTGGCTTATATCAGCGGCTGTTTGACGATTGCCCCCATGGCCGCGCCGATTATTGGCGGTTACTTGCAAGAATACGCAGGCTGGCAAGCCAGCTTTTATGCCATGGGGGCGTTGGCAGTAATTGCAATTCTGGCACTGACGTTGCTGCCGGAAAAAAGGCAATTACATAGTGACAGCACTACCGGTTCGGCACTGGCTGGATACAAGGCCGTACTCACTGATCTTCGCTATCTGCGCTTTACCATCGCCGCTGGTGCGGCATTTGCCGGCGCTTTTGTTTTTGTGGCTGGCGGATCATTCGTCATTATTGGTCAACTCGGTATCTCACCTGCGGTTTATGGTTATCTGTTCGCTGTGGCGATTGCCAGCTATCTGCTCAGTGCCACCGTTGGGCCAAAACTAACCCATAAACTCAGCCGCAATCAGAGCACGTTGCTGGCCGGTAGTCTGCTGGTCATCGGGGCAATAATCTCACTGGTCAGTGCTCTGCTTACGGATGGACAATCCATTGCTGGCTATGTGGCCGGCATTGCCGTTTACGAACTGGGCCTTGGCTTGTTTATGCCACTGTGCCAGGCCCGGGCCATGGAACATATGCAAAAGCACATCGGCACTGCCGCTGGCCTGATTTTCTTTATTGAGATGTTACTGGCAACATTAATCAGCGCCCTGGTGGGCTTTTTGCCAGAGACTGGCACTCTCTCGCTCTCAGTCGTTACCGTGGTGGCGGTTGTTATTGCCGGCTTGTGTCTGATAAAAACCGATAAAGCCTCAGAAGTCACCCCGCAAGCGGTTTGAGTCTGGTATTATCTGGGCAGGTATCGCTGATGCCTGCCCTTCCTGACTGTTGCAGGTACCGTAATGCATGAGTGACTCAGTTTATATGGAAATGGCCCACTCCCTGGCCAAGTTATCAAAATGCGTGCGTTTGCAGGTGGGCTGTCTGCTGGTTAAGGACGGCCGGGTGTTGTCTACTGGAGTTAATGGCACACCATCCGGTTATATCAACTGCAACGAAGCCGATTATGAAGATCACCATCAGTGGTCTTTGCGTCACGAAATCCACGCCGAACTCAATGCCGTCATCTGGGCTGCCCGCCTGGGTACACCCATCGAAGGGGCAACCGCTTACGTTACCCACAGTCCTTGCGACCAATGCACCAAAAACCTTCTGGCGGCAGGTATCCGTCGCATTGTTTACGACGTCCAATACGATCGTAATCCACAAGAAGAGCTGTCCCGATTCTGTCGGGAAAATGGTGTGGCTATCGAACAGGTGTCGATCATCAAAACGAAATAAACCGACCACTGTATTGGAATTGGAGAAATCAACGAGCATTGTCTACTTTGACTGATGCAAAAAAAACTCCTTTCAATTACCGTGGAATGGCTTGATGAACAGATTACTTTTCGCATCGGTTTCTGCAATCGTCCTTTCTCAGACAGTTGCCGTCCATGCCGCTAACCTGGCATCCCCGGATACGCACACTACCGATACGGCAAAACGCATTCATGTCCAGATACTTGACCCAACCACCAGCTCTGAGTTCATTGACGATGAGCTGATTGGGCAACCCATCAGCAAAGGTCAGGTGGGTCTTACTGACCAACAAAATACCCAGTATTTCGGTGCCTTTTTACTTGGTTCAAACCAGCAGCAATTTACTGGCATACTGGATACTGGCTCCAGCAATATCTGGATACCCGACCAAAGCTGTAGCGCGGCGCCCTGTCAACATAAAGCGAAATTCAACCCAAACAGCAGCACGACGTTCAACACTGACAACCAAAAACTGTCCATACAGTACGGCACTGGCAATATGCAGGGCTATGTTGGTTACGACACTGTCACCTTTGGTGGCATAAGTGTCAGCAATCAGGGTTTTGGCCTGGCGCAGAAACTTTCTGAAGACTTTCAGGACTCACCATTTGATGGCATTTTTGGTCTGGCTTACCGTTCTCTTGCCAAAGACCAGGTCACGCCCTGGCTCGATAGTGCGGTTGCCCAGGGGTTGCTACCCAAGGCCATCTTCTCGTTCTATCTGTCCAACACGCCCTCCAGCGGTACCGGCCGACTGATCCTGGGTGAACCCGACCCGGACTACTACCAGGGCGATATCACCTGGCATTCATTGAAACCACTGCAAACCGGAGGACCTGCGGATTACTACTACAACATCGTTTTCGATGGCATTGATGTTGACTCCTCCAGCATTCCACTGACCTGTCAATATGAAGGTGCCTGCCATGCTATTGTTGACTCCGGCACTTCACTGATTGTCGGTCCGCCTGAGGATATCACTAATATCCAGAACGCTCTGAACATCAACCCGGACTGCTCTAACCTGGACCAACAGCCGGATCTGGTATTCAGCATCGACGGCGTCAAATATACCGTTCCACCGCGCTTTTACGTGGTTAAACAAGTGAACTGGTGGGGACAGGAAGAGTGCGTTGCCGGGCTATCCGCAAGCAACCAGGATTTCTGGATCTTCGGAGATGCCTTTATGCGTGCCTTTTACGTTATCTTTGACAAGACCGATAGCAAGGTTGGCCTGGCCACGCTGGCAGAAAATCTGAACACCCCACAATCGTTAAGAGTCGTTCATCCCACCCACTGACAGCGCTGCCAAACAGTCAGGGTCATGGTCAACAGCCAGCGATGACCCTGCTGTCGTCCCTCCCAGACAACAACTGCCGCACCCACTACTCCTAACAGCACAACAATTTATTGATCTGCATCATTAAAACCCCAGTTAAGTTCAAGCATCATAAAAACCGGAAAGGACAATCAGCAGGAGGGAATAAACTATGCGTGGCATTACCAAAGTTCTGGCTGTTGTTGACACCCGCAAGGATAAACAGTTAGCTCTGAACCGCGCTAGCAATATCTGTCGGATGACCGGAGCGGCACTGCACATTCTGGCACCCAACCCAAGGGCTGACAGTGCCTCCATGGCACGCCTTGAAGCGCTGGCAGCGCCTTTGCTGGCCGAAGGCCAGGAAGTGTACGTGCACGAAACCTGGAGCGGCTCCCTGATCGAAACCATTATCCATATGCGCCAGGTGGAACGGTGCGACCTGGTGGTCAAAGATGCCCAGTTGATTACTGCTTTGCAAAAAGCGTTTTCCACTCCCGACGACTGGAGTCTGCTACGCCGGTGTCGTGTGCCGGTGCTATTGGTGCAGCACGACCACAACTGGATGCGAGGCAAAATCGTGGCAGCCATCAATGCCGACCCGAGGGATCACTACCACAGTGTGATCAACGAAGCCATTTTGCAATACGCCAAATACCTTGCCGGGCTGTACCACGCCGAACTACACCTGATCAGTGCGTTTCCCACCACCATGATGGCCATTCAGGACCACGGTGACGGCAAGACCGACAAGGATCACTACCTCAAGCATTGTCAGGAATACGCTCAGGAGTTCAATCTGGACGAGCACTTTTTCCATATTGAGCCAGGTCCAACTGACACGATGATACCAAAAATCCTCGATGAAATCGGAGCACAACTGCTGGTGCTTGGTACCCACGGCAGAACTGGCATCAGTGCCATTGCTATTGGCAATACGGCCGAGCAGCTAATCTCCAAAGTGAAAACCGACATCCTTGTGCTGCAGCCCAAGCACCACATGATTCCGCTGGAAATAGAGCTTAACCACTGATTGCTGCTGTAACCGATTAACGACACCCACAGGAGGAATTTACGGTTCGAAAGCGGATAAAACGACCAAAAACTTCTATAGTGTCTCTTTGAGGTGGCTTTACTGAGATACGCTATCGAGAAAGCCCTGCAGAAGCAGCCTTAGCAGGGTTTTCTCCTGCCAATTTTCTTCCATCGAGAGATTAACTTCCTGACTGACTGTATTTCACCCACCTGCCCAGGATGCCCCTGAGCCGAGCAAGCCAGGAGCGGCCCCGGTCGCTTTCCGGCGTAGTCTTTCCACATAACTGGTAATTTCCTGAGACTGGACATGAACAAGAAAGAATTGGTTGAGAAAGTCGCTGAACAGGCCAACTTGCCGCGCAGCAAGGCTGAACTGGCTGTCAACGCCTTTATCAGCAGCACGCAAAACACATTAGCAGGTGGCGGTATCGTTCAACTGATCGGGTTTGGTACATTTTCTGTGGCCAACCGGGCGGCGCGAAAGGGGCGCAACCCGCAAACCGGTCAGGAGATACATATACCGGCCTGTAAACTACCCCAGTTCAAGCCTGGCAATAAATTCCGTGAACTGGTCAAGTAGTCACAAGGCACCGTTGCGGCGCTATTGGCAAATGGTCATTTAGCGTCCGGCCGGCATACGACAGAAGTGGTCAACTGTGTTATAAGCGTAAATTATTGGTTGTGGTGCGTGGGGTAATTAACTTTATGCTGTCGTTTGATGCGCTTCACAACATCGCTTTCATGACATTGAGAATGGCCCTTTTTTTCAGTACGTTCATCCGATGCAACTGGTTAATGATCTCGCCATCCACTTCTGAGTCCTGAATCATGTCGTCCGCCATGACCAGGTATTGATTGCCCCGACCGGTTGCCAGCCATTCGAATGAAACGTCCAGAGTCTCAGCCATCTTGCGCAGGTTATCCAGGCTCGGACTACTCATGCTGGTTTCCCACTGGGCCAGGGCGCTGCGTGACACGCCGATCAAATCCGCCAGGGCTTGCTGGGACAACTTCTTATCCTTGCGGGAGCATAAAATCCTTGTTGTCAGGTTCATCTTTGCACACTCGGGGAAGGTGGAAAGTCAGATGATTTCCTGAATCATTCGGCCATCTGGACAAAAGTATTAGGGACTGCGACAGGAGAGGAAAGGCTGGTCACGCGAGTGCGCAACCAGCAAAAGGGAAGGGTTACAGAGCCAACATCAAGCCCGCAATGGTGGCACTCATCAGGTTAGACAGGGTACCGGCGGCCACTGCCCGGACGCCCATGCGAGCAATATCGGGACGACGACTGGGCGCCATAACACCGAGGCCACCAAGCAAAATGGCAATGGACGACAGGTTAGCAAAACCGCACAGGGCAAAGGTGATAATGACCTGCGTGCGCTCTGACAGCACCTCAACATTGGCTGCCGCAGCCGATTCTGGTGTCAGGTATCTAACAAAATCCATGAAGGCCACGAACTCATTCACCACCAACTTCTGCCCGATAAAGCTGCCTGCTGTAACAATTTCATCCATCGGCACACCGATCAGGAAAGCCAGCGGACTAAACAGGTAGCCCAGTACCAGCTCCAGACTCAGGTCAGGCCGATCGAAGAAACCACCAATCCAGCCCATAAGCCCGTTAGCCATGGCAATCAAGGCAATAAATGCCAACAGCATGGCACCCACGTTAGCGGCTAACGTCATACCGGAAGCGGCACCTGAGGCAGCAGCATCGATGACATTAACTGGCTTTTCATCTTCCGCTTCATCGCTCAACTCAGAGGTGTCTGGCACCTCGGTTTCCGGCTTCATCAGCTTAGCCATCAGCAAGCCACCGGGAGCCGCCATGAAGCTGGCAGCAATCAGGTATTTAAGCTCAACACCCATGGCCGCATAACCGGCCAGTACAGAGCCAGCTACCGACGCCAGGCCGCCGACCATAACAGCAAACAGCTCAGAGTTGGTCATACGCGCCAGGTACGGCCTGACCACCAATGGTGCTTCAGTCTGGCCAACAAAGATGTTGGCCGTAGCAGAGAGCGATTCCGTACGACTGGTGCCCAACATTTTCTGCAAGGCACCCCCGATTACCGTAACTACCTTCTGCATAATGCCCAGGTAGTACAGCACAGCAACCAGAGAAGAGAAGAAAATGATGATCGGCAGCACATTAATGGCAAAGATAAATCCAACCTTGAAATTACCGAGGTCACCAAAGAGGAAACTGATTCCTTCGTTGGCATAGCTGATTACGTTACCGACACCCGCAGATACAGCCCCGAGGATCTCCTGACCAAGGGGAATGTAAAGCACCAAGGCACCCAAACCAGCCTGAATGGCCAGGGCACCAAAAACTGTTCGGGGATTCACCGCTTTGCGATTATCAGATAGCAAAAAGGCTATTAACAGCAAGCCGAAAATACCCACAAGGCTCATAAGTATTTGCATATGATCCGGTTACCTTAAAATGGACGATCAGTACCGGCCTGGAACCGGGCCGACTCTGTAGATAAAACGCGCAAATTGTATAACCGGATATACAAAAACAGAACAGTTATCTGACGCATCAGCACATTTTTGCAACAATCAGACCAAAACCATTGAGCCGGATCAATAAAAATACCACCACTCAAACGACAACTGTCATTTGACTGAAAAAGCAGCAGAAAGGTTGATCGATAAAAAACAGACAACACGCCCCGACTAGCCCGTTCGGGAACAGCCGTTGTCGGACGGCACAAGAAGTTAGTCTCGGCTTGATTCGGCCCTAAAGGGAGCGAGAATGCGCCTCAGTTTTGTTCATAATTCCACCTCGGCGACCGTTTCTCCAAAAAAGCCCTTACGCCTTCTGACTGATTCTTGCCAGCGAACAACTCAAGAAATAGCACCCTTTCTGCCTGCAGGGCATCAGCGGAAAACCCGGCGCGCCCAAACTGGATCAGCTTTTTGGCAGCCCTGAGCGCGTCCGGACTTTGTCGTTCAACGGTGGCTGCCAGCACTTTGGCGCGCTCCAGACTTGCACCACGCCCCACCACCTCTTGCACCAGACCGATATCCAGCGCCTGCTCAGCAGCGATTTTTTCGCCGCAAAGAATCATGCGCTTGGCCCAGCTCTCGCCCACCAGCCGGGTCAGGTTTTGCGTGCCGCCGGCACAGGGTAGCAGCCCTACTGACGCTTCTGGCAACGCCATGATGGCGCCCTGCTCAGCAATACGCAGATCGCAAGCCAGGGCTACCTCCAGACCTCCGCCCATGGCGTAGCCGTTGATGGCCGCAATGGTCAGCCCGCTAAAATCACTAAGCGCCTCAAAGGCAGCGGCAAAGCGTTCAACAAACGGCACGGCGGCAGCATGACTGTCAAAGCGTTTTAAATCAGCACCGGCACTGAAAAACTTTTCCGAGGCCGAAGCAATGATCAGGGCAATCACCTCTGGCTGGCGTTGCAAATGGGCGATTATTTGCTCCAGATCGGCCAGAATTTCCGGCGTCCAGGTATTGGCTGGCGGGTTATCGATAGTGACGATGGCGGTATGGCCGGTATCAGTAATAGTCAGGTGCAGTTTTTCACTTTCAGGCAGCATCACTGTAGCTCCATACCAGTTGTAGAAAGGGTCTGGGACAACAAACGACGGGCGACGATCAAGCGCATGATTTCGTTAGTGCCTTCCAGAATCTGGTGTACGCGGGTATCGCGCACATGTCGCTCCAGAGGATATTCCTTGATATAGCCATAACCGCCATGAATTTGTAGCGCTTCATTACAAACCCGAAAACCGGCATCGGTGGCAAAACGTTTGGCCATGGCACAATACGCCGTCGCCTGCGGATCTTGTTGGTCGAGCTTGAACGCCGCCAGTCGTACCATCTGCCGGGCTGCCACCAGCTCGGTATTCATATCAGCCAACTTGAACTGCAATGCCTGAAAGGTTGCCAGCTCATGCCCAAACTGCTTGCGCTGGTGCATATAGGTTCTGGCAGTATTCAATGCTTGCTGCGCCGCCCCCAGCGAACAACTGGCAATATTGATTCGTCCACCATCAAGTCCTTTCATGGCAAACGAGAAACCCTCACCTTCTGAGCCAAGCAGGTGATTCGCCGGGACACGCACCCGGTCAAAGGAAATCAGTCGGGTCGGTTGGGCATGCCAACCCATTTTGATCTCTTTCTTGCCATACTCAATCCCGGTCAGATTTGCCGGCACGACAAAGGCGGAAATGCCTTTTGAGCCATCCTGTCCAGTTCTGGCCATGACCAGCAGCAGATCGGTACTACCAGCCCCGGAGATAAACACTTTGGTGCCTGATATCAGATAGTCATCACCATCGCGTACCGCTTTTGTTTGCAGGGCGGCAGCATCGCTACCAGCTTCGGGCTCGGTCAGGCAGTACGATGACAATACACGACCACTGACCAGCCCTTCCCCCCACTGGGACTTAACCTGCTCGCTGGCAAACTCACCAACCATCCAGGTGACCATATTATGGATCGTTATATAAGCGGTGGTGGTCGTACAGCCCATGGCCAACTGCTCAAAGATGATATGGGCGTCAAGTCGCGAAAGCCCGAGCCCACCGATGGCTTGCGCTGCATACAAAGCGCAGAAACCAAGGTTACCAGCAGCCCGGATTGTCTCTATAGGGAAATAGCTCTCGGCATCCCACTTGGCCGCGTGGGGAGCCAGTTCCGCTTGGGAAAATTGCCAGGCGAGGTCGCGAAAAGCCGCCTGTTGCTCAGAAAGGTTGTAATCCATTTACCAATGCCTCCACTTTGTTTTTTTATCAGGCATTTGTTGTTATTTATCGCACTGAAAGGCGCAGGAATTCCCTGAAAATACCTTGGGTTGCCCAGCAATTTTACGACAACACTTCAACAGCAATAGCCGTTGCTTCACCACCACCAATACACAGGGAAGCAATTCCCCTACTGCGCCCGGTGCGCTGCAAGGCGTGCAGCAACGTCACCAGGATACGGGCACCACTGGCACCGAGCGGGTGACCAAGGGCACAGGCCCCACCGTGAATATTTACCTTGTCACGATCAAGCCCCAACTGATCGATAGCCAGCAACGTCACTACGGCAAATGCCTCATTGATTTCAAACAGATCAACATCGCCCACCTGCCAGCCAATGCTGGCCAGCAACTTGCCAATGCAAGCCACAGGAGCAATGGTAAACTCTTCGGGCGCACAGGCATGGCTCTGGTAGCCGACAACACGCGCCATTGGCTGGCAGGCCCGACGCAGGGCATCGGCTTCGCGCATCAGCACCAGCGCCGCCGCACCGTCGGAAATGGAGCTGGAATTTGCCGCCGTTACCGAGCCATCGGCGCGAAACGCCGGGCGTAGCTGCCGAATTTTGTCCACTCTGGCTTTGCCCGGCTGCTCATCCACGGCAATCTGACGACTGTCGTCGATAGTCACAGGAACAATTTCTGCAACGAAGGCCCCTGAAGCAATTGCCTGGTTGGCCCGCTGCAAAGATATCAGTGCATAGTCGTCCATCATGGTGCGGGTCAGACTAAAATGGTCGGCGCTTTCCTGGGCAAAGATGCCCATAGATACACCTCGGTAGGCATCCTCAAGACCATCGGTAAACATATGGTCCTTGACCAGACCATGACCCAGGCGCATTCCTCGGCGCGCTTTATCCAGCAGGTAAGGAGCATTACTCATGCTCTCCATACCACCAGCCACCACCACATCGGCCTCGCCGGTTTGCAATTGGGCGCACCCAAGCATCACGGCCTTCATTCCGGAACCACACACTTTGTTTACCGTGGTGGCTGGCACTGTCATGGGAACGCCTGCTCTGAGAGCCGCCTGTCGTGCCGGCGCCTGCCCAGTGCCGGCAGAAAGCACACAACCCATAAGCACTTCGGAAATATTGGTCGGTGTCACATCTCCTTGTTCCAGTGCGGCTTTAATCGCAATAGCGCCGAGTTCGCTGGCTGTTAATGACGATAACTCACCCTGAAAGCCACCCATAGGTGTACGCACCGCTGACACAATAACAGCGGATGAATCGGGTTTGGGGAGAAAAGGCATGATGGGAATCTCACTGTATTATTATTTTGCGCAGCTGACTGTTATCACCATATCAGAGCGAACAGAAAGCTGGCAAACGCTGACGGTTCACTCAATATGTCAATATGGAAGTCTCACTTACGAAGCAACTGGTGCTGCTTTAGGGGACGCCTTGTGCGCCTTTTTATCCAGTGCTCTGCGCAACAACAAACTGTAGATGGACTGTCCACCCAATAGTTGCGCAACCAGAGTTGCCCCCAGCACAGTAAACAACAGTGGCAGTATAAGAGTGTAACTTCCAGTCAGTTCGACAACCAGCAAAAGGCCGGTAATTGGCGTGCGCACCGAGGCGGCGAACAAACCACCCATACCGGCAATGGCAAACATGGTCGGCTCTACCTCCCATGCCGGAAACAGTGCCGCACAGATAACCCCGAAGGCACTCCCCAATAACGCACCTAGTGTCAACGTGGTGGCAAAAGAACCGCCCGGCGCTCCGGAACAAAAGCAGATCATCGTAACCAGAAACCGGGCACAAAACAGGAGAAGCAATAGCGGAACACCCAAATTGCCCGGGGCCAGTCCAGGGATAAAACTCATGCCGTCGCCGGCAAGAATGGGCACCAGAATGGCCAGAGCGCTGAATACCATACCCAGCACAGCACCGATAATCAGGCTTCGATACCATTTATTGTCAGTCAGCCGATCAAAGATATCCAAAAAGCGCAAAACCAAATAGTTAAACAGCAAACCACCGAGTCCCAGTATCCCGCCAAAGACAAAAAACAGAATCAATGATTCCAGCGAGGCACTGCCAAAAACGGGCATAGGAATCATAACTTCCTGGCCACGCAATAGCCGATAAACAATAGTGGATGCAATGACCCCCATAATGACTGACTTTACAGAGACCTGGTTGTAATTAAATTCCTTGCGCATTTCCTCAAAAATAAATACCGCTGATGCTAACGGCGCATTAAATGCAGCAGCCAGACCCGCAGCGGCACCTGCGGCAATCAATATATCCGCTTCTGCCTTGTTATTACGCCTGAACAGATCATAAATCATCTGACCAATGCCACCGCCCATTTGCACAGATGGCCCTTCCGGGCCCAACACCATGCCACTGCCCAGAGCGGTAATGCCGCCAAAGTACTTGATCGGGACAACACGGCGCCAGCGCATGATGCAAACGCCCCCCAAAATACCTTCGATGTCCTGAATGCCAGAACCTTTGGTTTCTGGCGCAATAAGGCTGACCAGCACAAAGGCAATACCGGTGAAAATACCGCTAACAAGAAGAACCAGCAAATAACTGTTGATGGTTGGCAGATCACTATGGACTACCCAGAGGCGTAAAGCGGCCAGATAATTAACCGCCAATTCCAAAGTAGTGGCTAACAGGCCAGCCAGAGCGCCGACAATAGCCGACAAAAGAAGCATAACTACGGGATTTTGACCACTGACAAACAACTGTTGCAAAAGGTGGGTCCCACGGGAGAATGTTGAGCAATTGCGAGAATTATTTGACGACATTATTAATACTCAAGGCTGATTTTTATGTAGGCCTCTGGCCAAAAACCAGACATATACCTCAGTCGTCACGCTCAATATGACAGCCTGGAGTAAAGTCTGTGGCAAATGCCAAATAACTTACTTGTTTCTACTTGAAAACGCAGCCGGTCACAGAGGGCGAATTGTACTTACAGTTAAAAAACAGCCATGACCATGAACATTTAATTACCAGCAAATGGACAAACAACAGATCATTATTATTTTTTTTGGGGGATCATTCATTCCATGAGCAATACCCCATGCGCAACAGTTTCAAGTTGATTGTTATTACTGCCAGAGTCGGCCCCACCGTTTGGTAACGGCCCGCACAACTTTTTGATCATCGATGACAAGCGACACAGACGCCCGAGTTCTGGAGCGCACCGGCAAAATCACTACAACCGGCAGCGGTCACTTTCAGCGACGTGGCTGTTGAGCCCGTGGGTAAGTGGGTAATAGGCAGCAGTACACTTACCCTGCCACGGCGCTTTGATACATGACTTTATCAGGGAACGCCAGCAGCTGTTTTAGCGCGTTCCAACAAAATATTGTAAGCCCAGGTACGTATGGTGGTATCCATGGGCACATGCATATCCATGTCATCCGGCAAGAGCTTTCTAAGCGACTGCAGGCGCCTGGTTAACTCGAACATAGCCGGCTGCTGATCGATCAGTGCATGGAGCACGCGGTCATAATCAAGCTGGACTGGTTTGAGCTGGTGCTGGTTGAAATAAGTCAGTTGTTCATTTTTCCTGATGGCTTTTTTCAGGTTGCTGGCAGTGCGCTTCAGATCGACCTGTCGGGTCAGCTTGTCGCTATGCAGCCGTAGGCGTTGGCTTTGTTTTAACTTACTCAACAAATGTGCCGGGATTGGCGGAACCTCCACCACCTCACACCAGGCAAGTACCTTGCTGGCCGCCTCAGCTATGGCGAGATGGTCCAAACCACGGGCAATCTGACACTCGATGGCCTGGCGTACAGCAAGGAGATACTTTAGCTGGGCAGGATAGGCAACAAGTTCCCGATAAGTGTGCTCAAGGCTTCTGACAATCAGCCTGGCGTCTTTTGGCGCGACTGCCTTCATGGAACCGAAGCCAGAGTCAGGATCAACTTCATGGTTGTCCGAGGCAATTTCTGCCCCGGACACTTTTACTGATGATTCGTCAATTGTCGTACAAATAACCCGTCGCCCTTCCCACCTACCGGTCTTGGCCTGCGCTGGTGATATTTCACCGACAAACGTATCGTGAGCAACTGTAGGGTCCATCTTCATCTGAAGCATCAGCACATCAGACTCAGATTGTGATCACCTCAAAAGGCACCAGAGTATCTACGTCAGCGTCATAATCCACACCGGCAACACCAAATCCGAACAACTTGAGAAACTCTTCTTTATAGAGGCGATAGTCGGTCAGTTCGATCAGGTTATCATCGGTCAGCTGCGGCCAGAGAGCCATGCAATAAGCCTGAATGTCGTCCCTAAGCTCCCAGTCGTCCAGACGCAGACGATTATTGTCGTCCACATCGGTCGCAGCGCCATCGTTGCGATAGAGTCGCTGGCGGAACATACGGTTGATCTGTTCAATACAGCCTTCGTGCAAGCCTTCCTCACGCATCTTCTTGTAGACCATGGAAATGTACAATGGCATCACCGGAATGGCTGAACTGGCCTGGGTTACCACGCTTTTGAGTACGGCAATATTGGCGCTGCCATCAATGGCCTGCATCTGCTCATCAATGGCGTTAGCCGCCCGATCCAGGTCTTTTTTCGCCACACCCAGAGCACCCTCCCAGTAGATAGGCCAGGTCAACTCTGTACCGATGTAGCTGTAAGCTACGGTCTTGCATCCTTTGGCCAATACCCCGGCCTGACACAGCGCGTTCATCCACAGCTCCCAGTCCTCACCACCCATAACGGTGACGGTAGCGGCCACTTCTTCGGCAGTGGCAGGCTCAACAGTGGCGGCAAAAAGAGTATCTTTATTAGTGTCCACAGCGGTGGCGCAATACGGCTCACCCATGGGCTTGAGCACGGAGCGAACTACCTCGCCAGTGTCAGGCAGCTTACGCACTGGCGAGGCCAGGGAATAAATCACCATATCCACTTGCCCGAGATCTTCCTGGATCAACTCAATGGTTTTCTCTTTGGCTGCATGGCTGAACGCATCGCCATTAATGCTTTTGGCGTACAGTCCTGCTTCGTGAGCCAGCTTTTCAAAGGCAGCCGAATTGTACCAGCCAGCGGTGCCTGGTTTGCTCGCAGTAGCAGGCTTTTCAAAAAACACACCAACGGTGGCAGCGCCAGAACCAAAAGCTGCAGTGATGCGCGATGCCAGGCCGTAACCGCTGGAGGCGCCAATCACCAGGACTTTTTTCGGACCAGTGGGGATCGGCCCAAGAGCACGGGTGTAATCAATCTGTTCCTGCACATTAGCTTCACAACCCACCGGATGGGTGGTGGTACAGATAAAGCCACGAATCTTTGGTGTGATGATCATTGTTATCCTCAACAGGCGAGATGCCCAGCGTGGAGCGGGCAAAACAAATGCCGTAGCTTACCCAAAAGCAGCCGGTTGTGAAAGAAAGTGACCACAATAGCAACGGGTTGCTGACAAGCAGGATTACAATCGATCGTATTACAGCCGGTCGTATTACAGTCGGTTATAGTAATCGCCGTTGCGCTGGCGGAAAAACACATTGCAATAGGTCAGCTCAAGATCCAATGGCTGCTTGTGTAACACCTTAACGTAGGGATTCAGCTCCAGAATCACAGGCACTGGCTTGGTAGCGGACAACAGCTGCGCATAAAGCGCGCTTTTTTTCGCCTCATTTTCTGACCAGGGCATGCGGATAATAATGTTTTTCCGGCAATTGGGGGCTGGAATCGGGAAGTACTCTTTGGGTACCAGTACTTCAAACTGTCCCCCGGCGTTAAAACCATAGGTTTTATTGACCTGATATTTGCCAGGCACCAACAAGTAAGGCATATGGTAGTAATCGGAATACTTGCCGGGGTTAACGGTGACTTCAACAGCAAGCGTCGCGGTGGACAGCAGCATGGCCAGCAAAAACACGATCATGGGCAGACTCATCCAGGAATTTGTCAGTGTGTTATGACAGTTGAGCTCAGGGAATTTTCTCTTATCATCTGACGAGCGTGTATAGTACCACAACGCAGTAAACCACCAATTGAGATAAAACTGTGCAGACAACACCATCGGGAATTGGTCGTTGGCAAGGTGCCGGGCTACTGGTGACCACCTTGCTGGGCACCAGTGTCTTTATTCTGCCCCAGCTGACCATCAAACTGGCTAGCTTTGGTGCGCTGTGGGCCTGGGGTTTGCTGACCCTGAGCATTATCCCGGTGGCTCTGGTGTTTGCCAGCCTGGCCAGCCGTTTCCCCCACGCCGCCGGGCCAGCCTATTTTGTCGAGCAAGCCTTTGGTGCCGTCGCCGGTCGCAGTGTAGGCGTTATCTTTTTGCTGGCAGTCCCTTTGGGGACACCGACGGCTATTTTGATAACCTACCAGTTTATCGATGCCCTGTTTATCGTACCGGCCAGCATGGCTCTGGTTGTTCAAGCCAGTTTTCTGGTATTGCTATACGCGCTCAATTACCGCGGCATTCATATTTCCGCCACGCTGCAACTGGCACTGACCCTGAGCATGCTGGCGGTTCTGGCATTACTGCTAATTGCCCGAACGCTGGTCGAACTGCCTGCGCCCCCCACCAGCATGGCCGGTAATCGTGTGTTGTCCGCGGCCGGGCTAGCCTTTTGGAGTTTTCTCGGCATTGAGGCCATATCGCACCTGGCAGCGGATTTTCGCCGACCAGACAAAGACCTGAAGCCAGCCATTATGATTGGCGTGGTACTGGTGGGTGCGGTCTACTTGGGCTGTACGTGGCTGATTCTTTCTGTTCCCACCCATTCGCCACTGGCCATGGTTGATGTATTTGACCAACTGCTGGGTGGCTCGGGTGCGCAGATTATCGGCTTGCTCGGGCTAGCCGGCGGCATTGCCGCCGTGAATGTCTACACCGCCAGCTTGATCCGCTTGGCCCTGAGTTTTTCCCAGGCAGGCGTATTGCCGACCTGGTTCAGCAAATGCAACCGCCATGGCGTATCGGAACGGGCACTGGTCACCCTGTTACTGGTGGTGAGCGTCATATTATTTGCCACTCACCAGAGTCGGCAGAATCTGGAAGACCTGGTGTCCTGGGTCAATGGCATTTTCGTCATGATCTATTTTGCCTCCATGCTGGCGGCTTTTCGCCTGTTGCCAGCCAGGTATCACTGGGTGACCGCCCTGGGTTGCCTGTTCTGCCTGATGCTGGCATGGGGCTTGGGCTGGAAAATGGCTTATGCTGTGGGAATGGTGGCTATTGCAGCCCCATTGCTATGGCTGCAACGCCAGCGGAAAACAAAAACCAGCTATACGCCTGGCTGAACCAGCAAGGTTCTGATAATCATGCTGAGCGCCAGGGCCGTCAGCAGGCATTTGATCAACAGCAACAGTCGTTCATTATCGATCCGCCAGCGAATGCAGGTACCAAGCCACGAGCCGATTACCGACCCGAGCACCATGACAAGTACCGTTGACCTGCAAGCCCACAGCGAGATGCCAGCAACAGCAAACAGAGGAATTTTCGCCAGATGGCTGAAGGCTACAAACAGCGCGCCGGTGGCAATGATCTGGTTTTTATCACTCAGTCTACCCCCGAGATAACTCAGAGCCAGCGGTCCGGTTGAACCCACCACAGTGCCAAGTCCCGTCTGAAAGAAGCCGATGAGGTAAAGGTTTTCGTACCTCTCAAGCAAGCGGCTAAATCGGCGACACCACAGCTTGAGCAATATGTAGATGCCAATACCCAGAGGTAGATAACGGGTGGGCATATTGAACAGCAGCAAACCGAACAATGCTAACCCAACCAGAGAGCCGAGAAAAAAAGGGACAAAAAAAGACCAGCGCACATCACCAAAAGCAAACAGCAACCGGGAAACACTACTGGCCATTTGAGTCACAGCATGTACCGGAATCACCAGGGACGGGACAAAAAAATAGGGCATCACCGCGATCAGCATCATGCCCCCACCAAAGCCGACCACCGCGGCAATCAATGACGTCGTCAGTGCCAGCACGCCCAGCAGTAACTCGGTTGTCATGTCACTCCTGTAGCAGTTCACCACCTCGTCGGGCTACACCCGGATAGCTCTCGTCCGGCAAAAAAGCAGACAGCGCCAACAGCTTCTCACCCAATAGCGCCTCGCTGCCTGCCACCACGTTGATGTGCCCCATCTTACGCCCCGGCCAACAGGCTTTGCCGTACCAGTGGCTGGTGACGTTGGCAACAGACAACACTTCAACAGGAATGCTCGCCTGACCCAGAACGTTAATCATGGCACTTGGCCCGATTGCCTCTGTGTTGCCTAGGGGCAGGCCAACCACCGCGCGCAGATGATTCTCAAACTGGCTGCACAGGGTCCCCTGCTGGGTCCAGTGGCCGGAGTTGTGTACCCGTGGGGCAATCTCGTTAACGATCAGCTGGCCAGCAACATCAAAAAATTCGATGGCCAGTACCCCAACATAATCGAGTGTCGAGGCCAGCCTGGTGAACGCAGCCACCGCCTGTTGATGGATATCATCATCGACAGCCTTGGCCAGCGACAGCGTCAGCACACCATCGGTATGCTCATTTTCAGTCACGGGATAAACGGCCATATTGCCGACACGGTCACGCACGCCAATCACCGAAATCTCACGCTGAAAAGGAATCATCTGCTCTGCGATGATAGAGTGTAGTGCATCAGTGGCCAGAAATTCGGCCATTTCTGTCCAGACTGACGCTGCGTCGCCATCAGCGTACAAGCGCCACTGACCCTTGCCATCGTAGCCGGCCTGACAGGTTTTGAGCACCAGTGGCAAACCGAGCTGTTCAATAGCCTGATCAAAATGGGCACGTTCGGTAATCAGCTGATACGCAGCACAGGGCACTCCCGCCTGCGCCAACAAGGTCTTTTCCAGAGCACGGTCACCACCGGCCTTGATGGCCGCTTTACCGGGATAAAATTTTCCGGCGTCCTCACACTGGCTCAGTATTGCATCCGGAATATGTTCAAACTCGGCGGTGATGGCATCACAATCGGCAATGGCCCAGGCAAGAGTCTGATCAATAACGTGGCGGGTTAAGGGGTGTATCAGCTGGCCTGAGCCAACATCGTAGGAGATAACATCAATATCCAGCGGCGCGCCGGCCAGACTCATCATGCGAGCAAGCTGACCAGCCCCTAACACTAAAACATTCATACAAATCTCTGGTGTTTTGCCTATGGCTGGGTTGGGTCTGGACTGGCCAGTACCATTTGCGTCTGCTGTTGGCGGAACTCATCAATACGCGCCTGCAGCTCAGGCTGCTGACAGCCGAGTATCTGGGCCGCCAGCAAACCTGCGTTGGCCGCGCCCGCCTCGCCGATGGCCAAAGTACCAACGGCCACTCCCCTGGGCATCTGACAAATGGACAGCAGCGAATCAATACCGTTCAGCGCTTTTGATCGTACCGGTACGCCCAGCACTGGCAAACTGGTAAATGCTGCTGCCATGCCGGGCAGATGGGCCGCACCACCGGCACCGGCAATAATCACTTTAATACCACGGGATGCCGCCTGCGACGCGTATTCTGCCAGCAAATGGGGTGTCCGGTGAGCAGAAACCACTCTGGTTTCATAATCAACACCGAATTTTGTCAACATCTCAACCGCGTGCTGCATGGTTGGCCAATCGGAACTGGACCCCATGATAATACCAACAGTCATAATCTTCCCCTTGTTGCTGACGGCTCATCATAACATAGTTCTTGAACCCGACTGCCATTGCCATTATAAAGAGCAGCAGTCACCGTGGGTGTTATTGTATACGTCAGTTGACTCTTATAGGCCAAGGCACACTCTTGCTCAGCCCTGCGGGCAATACACTAAAATGTGTGCTTCTTTTTGCAAGCAGGTCAATGTCAGTAATCCGTTATGAAAAAACCATTCGAATCCGGGGATCTGGTCACCACGCATTTTTATCCAGTGCAGAAAAACCTACTGCGCACAGTTATCCGCTGCTATCGCTCCATTGACTGTCCATCAGGCTGGCTGGTTGATACGCAGGACGACAATGGCAAAATGTTAAAGGCGCTGGATGCCAAGTGGTTTAAACGCATTGAAAACGCGTAAGCAGGATGTATCGCTGTAATGAGCTGTTGTATTGCTCAACAATGGCACTTTATAACGAGAAAATGGTAGTCGGTACTGGACTTGAACCAGCGACCCCCACCATGTCAAGGTGGTGCTCTACCAACTGAGCTAACCGACTGAAGACGTATCCCGGAACCGGAACACGATTGAAACTGGTAGTCGGTACTGGACTTGAACCAGCGACCCCCACCATGTCAAGGTGGTGCTCTACCAACTGAGCTAACCGACTGAAGCGCCGCGTATATTATCAATGCCACTAAAAAATGCAACACTTCATAACGACAATTGTGACGGACAGCAAAAACGACTAAGTGCCAACGCCATGGCCCGACGCTGAAAAAACTGGCATCGCAGTTAATGCTTTAACACTCGCTCCCGTAACTTGGCAATCTCATCACGAACCGCAGCAGCCTGCTCAAATTCCAGGTTGCGTGAATGCTCCATCATTTGCGCTTCCAGCTTTTTGATGGTGGCAGCCATAGCATCTGGTGTCATGGGTTGCTGGTAATCGATTGCTGATACTGCTGTCCCTTTTTGCGCTTTGCTACCCTTCTTGCGTCCGATCACTACCGCCCCTTCGAGGATATCAGTCACTGACTTGGAAACACTTTTCGGGATGATATTGTGCTCTTTGTTAAACGCCAGCTGTTTTGTCCGCCGTCGTTCAGTTTCGGTAATGGCCCGCTCCATGGAACCGGTAATCCGATCGCCATAGAGAATGGCCCGGCCATTGATGTGTCGCGCTGCACGCCCGATGGTCTGAATTAGCGAGCGATCCGAGCGCAGAAAACCCTCTTTATCAGCGTCCAGAATGGCCACCAGGGAGACCTCTGGCATATCCAACCCTTCACGCAGCAGGTTGATGCCCACCAGCACATCAAAAGCACCGATACGCAGGTCGCGGATAATCTCCACTCGCTCGACGGTATCAATATCCGAATGCAGGTAGCGCACCCGGACCCCTTGCTCATGAAGAAATTCAGTCAAATCTTCAGCCATGCGCTTGGTCAGCACCGTGACCAGAACCCGCTCCTGTCTGGCCACTGTGCGGTTGATTTCCGTCAGCAGATCATCCACCTGGGTGCTGGCCGGACGCACTTCAATTTGCGGATCCACCAGCCCGGTGGGGCGCACTACCTGTTCGACTACCTGGTCCTGATGTTCTTCTTCATACTTGCCTGGTGTCGCCGAAACGAAAATAGTCTGCGGTCGTCGTGCTTCCCACTCCTCAAATTTCATTGGCCGGTTATCCAGTGCTGATGGCAGACGAAAGCCGTATTCCACCAGGGTTTCCTTGCGCGAGCGGTCTCCCTTGTACATGGCGCCAATCTGCGGCACTGTGACGTGGGATTCATCAATAACCAACAGCGCGTTAGGCGGAATGTAATCGAACAGGGTCGGCGGCGGCTCACCCGGCTTATTACCCGACAGGTAGCGAGAGTAGTTCTCAATGCCCGTGCAGTAGCCCAGCTCAATCATCATCTCCAGGTCGAACTGCGTACGCTGCTCCAGCCGTTGGGCTTCTACCAGCTTATTATTGCTGCGCAATATCCTGAGTCGTTCTGCCAGCTCCACCTTAATGGCATCCACTGCATCAAGAATGGTCTGGCGCGGGGTGACATAGTGGGTTTTCGGGTAGATGGTTGCCCTGGGCAGTTTGCGCAGAATCTCGCCGGTCAATGGATCAAATTCGCTGATGTTCTCCAGCTCATCGTCAAACAGCTCCAGACGCAGGGCTTCACGTTCCGATTCGGCCGGGAAAATATCAATAACCTCCCCCCGCACCCGATAGGTGGCCCGGCGAAAATCGGCGTCGTTACGGGTGTACTGCAACTCGGCCAGCCGGCGCAGAATGGTGCGCTGGTCAACCCGGTCACCCCGGTCCAGGTGCATCATCATCTTCAGGTAAGATTGCGGATCGCCCAAGCCATAAATGGCTGACACCGTAGCCACAATGATGGCATCCGGACGCTCCATCAATGCCTTGGTGGCGGACAGACGCATCTGCTCGATGTGTTCATTAACTGACGCATCTTTTTCAATGTAAGTATCCGATGTCGGCACGTAGGCTTCTGGCTGATAGTAGTCGTAATAGGAGACAAAATACTCCACGGCATTGTTGGGAAAAAACTCCCGAAACTCACCATAAAGCTGTGCTGCCAGAGTCTTGTTATGGGCCATGACAATGGTTGGGCGCTGAATTTTCTCAATGACATTGGCGATGGTAAACGTCTTGCCCGAGCCAGTGACCCCAAGCAAGGTTTGACAGGCCAGGCCAGCATCAATACCACGGACCAGTTGTTCAATGGCCACGGGCTGATCGCCAGCTGGTGCGAAACGGGAAGAAACTTTAAACGTCTGATTCATACTCACCTTCTGACGGGTAAAAATCTGCGGCACTCCTTGCCAGCCTTGGTGGCTACAGACAAACGGATGTCAACCGCACACCGTATTGTGTATGATGACCGGACTGTGCTGCCCAGGCAGAATTATAATTTCCGGGGCAATAATCATAAATGAGGAATACCGTGACTCCATCCAAGCGAGTGCAAATGGTCAAACCCTCTCCCACCCTGGCCGTTACTGCTAAAGCGGCACAACTGAGGGCAACCGGCCACGACATTATCGGCCTCGGCGCCGGTGAACCGGACTTCGATACCCCGGAGCATATCAAAGCGGCGGCAGTCAAGGCCATTGCTGCTGGACAGACCAAGTACACCCCCGTGGATGGTACTGCGGAACTCAAACAAGCGGTGATTGATAAATTCCAGCGAGACAATGGGCTAAGCTACATCCCGCAACAGATTCTGGTTTCCTGCGGTGGCAAGCAGAGCTTTTTTAACCTGGCGCTGGCGTTGCTCAACAAAGGGGATGAGGTCATCATTCCGGCGCCCTACTGGGTGTCGTACCCTGATATGGTGATGCTTGCCGAAGGTGTGCCGGTGATCATCAAAACCACTCTGGCAGATCGTTTTAAAATTACGGCACAGCAACTGGCAGCGGCAATTACCGACAAAACCCGTCTGGTGGTGCTCAACAGCCCGTCCAACCCGTCCGGTGTCGCCTATAACCGCAGTGAGTTACAAGCACTGGCTGACGTACTGAAAAAACATCCTGGGCTGATGATCGTCACTGACGATATGTACGAGCACATTCTCTGGAGCGAAGAACCGTTCAGTAATATTTTGATGGCCTGTCCGGCCCTTTATGATCGCACTGTCGTACTTAACGGCGTCTCCAAAGCCTACGCCATGACTGGCTGGCGCATTGGCTACGCTGGCGGCCCTCAGTGGCTGATCCAGAATATGAAAAAGATTCAGTCCCAGAGCACCTCAAATCCCTGCTCCATCGCCCAGGCGGCAGCGACCGAAGCGCTTAACGGTCCACAAGACTGCGTGCAGGAAATGCTCACCGTCTTCAAACGCCGTCATGACTACGTAATAAACCGACTGCAACAGTTACCCGGCGTGAGGGCGATTGCCGGTGATGGCACCTTTTACGCCTTTGCTGACTTCAGTCAGGCAATAAACGACCTTGGCCTGACAACCGATACTGGACTGGCTGCCCTGCTGTTGGAAAAAGGGGTGGCATTGGTGCCCGGCTCAGCCTTTGGCTGCGCAGGTTGCCTGAGGCTCTCATTTGCTACTGGCGACGAGGCGCTAGAAAAAGCTCTGGATCGTCTGCAAAAAACTTTATCAGGCAGATAATCCCTGTCGATGGGTGCTCACCAGCAGCACTCATTCGCTTGACAGTCACCATAATGCAGATAAAATTCGTGAGACTGATCCCCGATAGCTCAGTTGGTAGAGCAAATGACTGTTAATCATTGGGTCGCTGGTTCGAGTCCAGCTCGGGGAGCCATTCAGCCTTTCCTGCAAGAACTACCCCTCCTTCCCGAAAGCGCAACCTGTTCCCAGTCGTTACCTCAGCGTTAAGCAGAACGCAAAACTATACCCCGAGCAGTTTGATTACCTTGTTTTCCATGCGTCGCCAGTGGTCGTCTTTTTCTGTTTGCTCGCCATCCGGATTTAGCACCCGGGCCCGTTCAAACAGTGGCAGGTAATCCTTTGGTGGATGCCCGAGAATTCGTGCACAGTGCGCCTTGTGACTAAGCAATAAACTGTTTTGCGGGGATCTTTGCAAAGCACGCTCAGCAATCTGATAAGCGTTAGTGCACAACGCTTTACCTGTAATGCGATCTTTGCCCAGATAGCAGTGCAACGCCTCATTGAAATACCTGATAGAAACCAGCAAGTCGTGCTGGGTTTTAGGTCGCAAACCAGCAACCTGCCGATCAAATTCCACCCATTTGCACTGGCGGCACAGGTTCATAAGACGAATGGCCAGAAAGTCAGCATCCTCTGGGTAGCGCTCCTGGCAGGCGCCGAGCAGTTCACTGTGCTGCTCTTCCTGCCTGGCGATTGCCAGCAGCCGTAACATGGCCATATCCAGGATCGGGCTGCCACAAGGGCCGTGAGCAGTGACAGTTACCGGTGCTTTAGGGTCGATTCCCATCATGGCCAGCAGCAAGGCTTTGGCTTCCTGGTAACGGTGCTCGGTTGTCAGGATTCTGACCATGGTCAGATCCAGCTCATGCTGGTGACACGGGGTGATTTGCGCCAGACGTTCTGGTAGTTCCAGTTGTTCACTCCTGCGGTAAAGATTCATGGTGGCCAGCAACAGTTTTTTTGCCGCCTTGGTATCACCTTGCCAACTGTGCAACATGATCAGCGACATATTCATGGTGTAGTTATTGCAGGGAGTAAGCCTGAGCTGGTCGCTCGCAATGGTGATCCGGGGATTTAGCGGGCAGCTTTTCATCATGGCCAGCAGCAATTGTTCGGCAGCTGCGCGAGTCTGCGTGCGTCGGCTCAATACAGTAACCAGCATTTGGTTCAATGGCTGATGTTGGCAAGGCGTTATCAGCGCCTGGTTGTAGGGCAGGTTCTGTTGGCTGCCTGGTCGATGCGCCTTCATCATGGCCAGCAACAGGTTAATGGACTTCTCTTGCTCGTTCATTTCCAACAAGATGATAACTGCTACCCGATCAACCTCAATGTGCCGGCAAGGTGCATCAGATAGCAGGCCATTCTCACTGTTTGGACAGTTCAGCGCCACAATCTCCTGTAGCAGTTGCCGGGCATCGTCGTCTTTACCAGCGCTGCTCAGTAACCTGAGCAGGGCCATGTTGTGTTCGTGACGCAGACAGGGAGTACGCATGGCCTGCTCCCGGGATAATTGCTCCCGCTGTCGTCTTAACCGATGTGTCGCCATGGAGGAGAGCATCAGAGTTATGGCTGTGTCAAAGTTGCCCTGCTCCTGCTGGGTGAGCACCATGGCCATATCCACGTCGTTGTTACCGCACGCCGTGACTAATACCTCTTCCCGTGACAGGTCAGTTTGGGGTTGCCCTCGACAGGCATTCATCAGCACCAGTAATAAAGATTCAGCCTCAGGATATTTATCTCTTTGGCACAAAACTCTTGCCATTTGCAGATCCAGCTTCTGATTACCACATGGTGTGACAAGCGCTACCGATGGTGGCACGGTACTCTGGTGCGTCGGGCGCCGTTGTGCCACGATATTGCCCATCAGCGTTTCTGCCGCGGGCAGGTTTTTCTGCCTGGTCAGTAGTTGCACCATGGCCAAATCCCATGAGTCCCAGCCGCATGGTGTGGTGATAGCCTTGTTCCTGGGGAGATCGTGCTGGTTTTTCGGACGGTAGCTGTCCATGATCTGTAACAAGAATGCCTCTGCTTCCGCCAGCCGATGTTCATCGCTTAACAGATTGAGCATGGTTAAGTTGAGATCGCTGTCGTCACAGGGAGCAATACCCGCTCCCGCTGTGTTTTTGTCTGACGCCTGCATCACGGTAGTGAGCAAATGAATGGCGGCCGTTCGATGGCATTCTTTTTGCAGTTGCCTGACCAGCATTGTGTTCAGTTTATGGTCGCTGCACGGTGTCAACAGGGCTTGATCTTCACTGAGCCGATATCGGGCTGGCTCGACAAGAGCCATCGCTTGCAAAATAAACAGCCGAGCCTGATGGTCTTTATCGCACTCTGACAGCAACCGAAACAGGTTCAGATTGAGCGTCAGATCAGCACAGGGCATGGGCGATACCGGGTTGGACGGCAACCGCTTCTGCCGCTTGGTCGGCCACTTGCGCATAAGCGCCAACAGCATTGTCTCGGCTGCCGCAAAGCACTGCTGTTTTTCCAGAATCCGACACATCAGCACATCCAGTTCATCGTCGCCACACGGCGTGCGTATTCGCTCCTCTTCCGGCAATCCAAGCTGCGACCGTGGGCGCAGATCAGCCATTATGCTCAGCAGCAGATCCCTGGCTTTGTGATAATATCCCCTGCCAACATGAGCCCGCACCATGGCCTGATCCAGCCTTTGGTGACCGCTAGGCGTGACGAGCGCAGCCTGCTCATCCATATTGATGCGCTCAGGATCTACCCACTGCATGGTGCGCAGCAGTAGTGTCTGGCTCTCTATCTGCTTGTTTGCATTGATCAGTACATGGGCCAGTGTCAGGTTCACCGCTATCATGTGTTTTACCGGCGTGTCGTCGGTAAACTTTTTCTGCAGGCCCCGCAGGATGTTTTCCGCCTCGGTCCAGCGCTGCCAACCCTGGCGTAATAATGACCGAGCCAAACCTTCGCTCAGATTGCTGATCAGCCATCGTGGGTTAGTGCTGACCTTGAGCAGGGCGCGAAACTGCGCTTCTGCCTGGATCGGGTTTCGCTTTAAATTGTCAAATGCATCCTTCACCTCGTGCAGTCGAACGACTTCGGACGTCCGAATTTTTGATGCAGATGTGGCTGTCGTGCCTGGCACTCTTGCGATACTTAGATTTGTGTTTTGCCGGCCTGTGTTTTGCGAGACTGAAGTAGCAACCGTTCGGGCGACAATGCTGGCCAATGTAACTTTTTTTTCCGTATTGTTTTCAGATGCCAGGGCTTTAGGCTGAGTTGGTTCCGTACGCTGTGGCTTAAGGAGACCTATTTGATTGGTACTGGTCGGAGCGTTTTTTTTGCTTGCTGTTGGCGCGGCCAAGGGGTTGCTATTAACGACCTGTAGTGGGACAACCTCAGAAGCGGCAATCTGTATAAGCGTTTTTTCTGAAGCAGGAGGTATGTCGTTAATTGGGGTTTCTCTGGGAACTATCGTTTTTACCGTGGCGTCTTTGCCTGGTATTTTTTTGTGAGTTGCTGGCGTGGATCTGGTAGACATAATTGCGTCGCCAGGTACTGCTTTGGCTTTTACCGCTGTCGTTTGCACAGAACCCTTTGCTTCTGTGTTTGTTGATGCAACTCTGCTGACTTTCCTGATTTTGTTCACTGCCGAGGTCGACGCTATCGGTGCTGACAGGGGAGTTTTGGCTTTATCGCTGAGATTGTTACTTTCTGGAGTGGCTTTTTTACCTGTGTTATCGCGCAGTGAGGTGGTTTGACAGGCTGCATCGTACCCGATTTCTGGATCTATTTTGCTGGCCTGTACTCGAGACAGTCGGGGAAAGGCATCGGTATCGTTGACCAATAGCACTGCATCCGAACTGTTCTTATCATCGTCACAATAATGATGATTAGCTGTCCCGATTGTTGTATCACGTCCTGTTGGGTCAAATGCTTGCCCCGGCACAAACTCTTTGGCCAGGGGATTAAGTGTCGAGGCAGCCCTGTTGTTAAATACCAGGGCCTGATGCTCTTGCAGACACTGGGGACAGTTTTGGTCGAAGTAAGGAGGAGGCGCGTAGCCGTAGTGGACAATTGTCGGATACATACCATCAAGTCCTGTTATGCAAATTTTTTTATTGACGGAAGTTTAAAGTAGCAAAACTTTTCAGGACTATGATGGCAATTGGCAAAGTTAATTCATTTCCCAGTGGCGCTCCCAGTTGGCGTATACCCGTTTCGGATACCAGGTTTTACCAAGGCTGCCATTGTAGCGAGCCAGCGCCCGAGTCAGGTTGCCGTTCTCTTTTTCCAGATAGTGATTCAGGATGGTGACGCCGTAACGGATATTGGTGTGCAGATTCATCAGATCATCTTGTTTGTTGCCAATGATGAACTTCCAAAAAGGCATAATCTGCATCAGACCCAGAGCACCGGCAGAGGAAATAGCGTTGGGATCAAAGGTGGATTCGGTGTGAATAACGGCGAGTACCAGCTCTGGGGGCAGCTCGACTTTTTGGGCTTCGTAGTGGACCCGGGTCACCATTTCCAGGCGCAGTATCGGGTCATCGATGTATCTTTCCAGTCGGGAAGACATATCCATCAGCCAAACTTGAGTGTCGAAGTTTGTGGCCGTGGCATTGAAGGGGACTGGTGGGGCTTGGCTGGATTGGCTCCAGCCAGGCGTTCCGGTCAAAGTCAGGCAAAGCCCCAAAGCACAACCAAGTGCCTTGGAGTGCCAGCGGATCAGTGCATCACGCTTTGATGCGCTCTTTGAGCAGGTCGATGATTTCACCAAGCTGAATATCTTCCTTGTCGTTGGCAGTGCGGTGTTTATATTCCACCATGCCATCGCTCAGCCCACGGTCACTGAGCACCACGCGGTGGGGAATACCGATAAGCTCCATATCGGCAAACTTCACTCCGGGGCTAGCTTTTCTGTCGTCCAACAATACCTCAAAACCGGCCGCCGTCAGCTCCTGATAGAGCTGCTCTGCTGCTGCACGTACTTCGGGCGATTTCTCGACTTTCAATGGCACCAGGGCAATCTGGAAGGGCGCGATGGCTTCTGGCCAGATAATACCCCGGTCGTCATAATTCTGCTCGATGGCAGCTGCAACGGTTCTCGATACGCCGATACCGTAACATCCCATGGCCAGCGGAATGCTCTTGCCATTTTCGCTCAGTACGGTGGCATTCATGGCCTCACTGTATTTGGTGCCGAGCTGGAAAATATGACCAACTTCAATGCCACGCTTGATAAACAACTGGCCTTTGCCGCACGGACTGGGGTCGCCTTCACGAATATTGCGCAGGTCTTCAATGCGCGAGAAGGTGCAGTCGCGCTCCCAATTGAGGCCAAAATGGTGCTTGCCATCGACATTAGCACCAGCGGTGAAATCGGCCATTTTGGCTACGGTGCGATCGACAATAACCGGAATCGGGCAGTTGACCGGGCCGAGAGAGCCGGCACCAGTGCCCATAATGGCTTTGATTTCGCCGTCATCGGCAAAGCGCAGCGGCGCGGCTACATCAGCGAGATTTTCGGCCTTGACTTCATTCAGCTCGTGATCGCCACGAATCAGCAGGGCAACAAACTCATAGTCAGCCTCTTCGGTCGCAGCGACAATCAGGGTTTTGACGGTTTTTTCCACCGGCAGATCAAACTGTTCTACCAGCTGATCAATGGTTTTGGCATTCGGCGTAGCCACCAAAGTTATCTCAGCTGTCGGTGCCGGGCGCTCACCAACGGGGGCCAGTGCTTCGGCTTTTTCGATGTTAGCGGCGTAATCGCTCTGATCGCTGAAAGCAATGGCGTCTTCGCCGGACTCAGCCAGAACATGAAATTCCTGGGAACCACTGCCGCCAATGGCACCGCTGTCAGCCTGTACCGCACGGTACTCAAGACCGAGACGGTCAAAGATGCGACAGTAAGTGTCGTGCATGTTCTGGTATTCGGCTTGCAGACATTGTTCGCTGGCGTGGAATGAGTAGGCGTCCTTCATCAGGAACTCACGGCCGCGCATCAGGCCGAAACGTGGACGACGCTCGTCGCGGAATTTGGTCTGAATCTGGTACAGATTGATGGGCAGTTGCTTATAGCTGTTCAGCTCATTACGGGCGATGTCGGTAATGACTTCTTCGTGCGTCGGACCAATGACAAAGTCACGACCGTGACGGTCCTGAAACCGCAGCAGTTCAGCACCAAACTGATTCCAGCGGCCGGTTTCCTGCCACAATTCGGCTGGCTGCACTGCTGGCATCAATGTTTCCAGGGCACCTCCACGATTCATCTCCTGACGCACGATATTTTCTACTTTTTGCAGCACTCTCAGTCCTAGCGGCAGCCAGGTGTAGAGGCCGGAAGCCAGTTTACGAATCATACCGGCGCGCAGCATCAGCTGATGACTGATGACTACCGCATCGGCAGGTGTCTCCTTCAGGGTTGGAATCAGGTACTGACTGGTTCTCATGTGTTTACTTACCGGGCTATACGGAGGAATGAAATAAAGCGTTATTCTAAGGACAATCGGTTATTATACCAATCGCTGCGGCAAAATCCGCCATTACTTTTTTTGCTGGATGGTCTTCATTGTGAGTAGTTTTCAACTGGATTCCCGATTGGCCCGGGATTGTCTCGTGGTTGGTGATTTCCCTCTGTGCCGGCTGCTGTTGATGAATGACAGTCATTATCCGTGGTTTATTCTGGTGCCGCGAATAGCCGAGGTACAGGAGATTTATCAACTGGACGACGCCGATCAGCAGCAGTTACTGGCCGAATCGTCTTTTCTGGCACACACGTTACAAGTACTGTTTTTGGCGGACAAAATAAATATCGCTGCGCTCGGTAACGTGGTTTCTCAGCTGCATATGCACCACATAGTCCGTTACCACACGGATGCCGCGTGGCCAGCGCCCGTTTGGGGCAAATATGCCGCACAGCCTTATTCGTCGGAGGAACTGGGTGCGATACTGGAAAAACTGGCGCCAGGATTGGCAGATATGCCGTCTTTTACATGGCTTTTTGCCCAGCAATAAATACCCGACACTGGCACTTTTTTTCTTTTTTCTTTTTTCTTTTCTCTGCCCGTTGGCTGATCATTTATCAGCGTCCGGGCGCAACGATAGTCTTCATACTGTGGCTGGCTGAATACGCCACCCATGGAGGAGTGGTCATGCAAGAAGAACTGTTTGAGCTGCAAATGCAGCTAAGCTACCAGGAAGATACCATCGCCCAATTAAATGACGTGGTTACCCGACAACAGCAAGATATTCAGCGTTTGACCGAAGCGTTTGCACGGTTAAAAAAACAGTTTGAGGAAATGGCAGCCAAGCAGCCAGAAAGTCAGGACGCGCCGCCGCCCCATTACTGACTGGCACGGCGCGCTATTCGTTGCGGCTGGCTTATTTGCTGGCTTTTTTCCTGAGAAGAGTGACATCTTCTGCCTGCAAACCTTTCTCTTTTTCCACCACCACAAACTCCACACGTTGTCCTTCGCTGAGCATCTTGCGACCTTCACCACGAATGGCGCGATAGTGAACAAAAACGTCGTCACCATAATCCCTGGTGATAAAACCAAACCCTTTGGCGACGTTAAACCATTTGACTGATCCTCTCTCGCGCGGGCTGACGACAACATTGAAAAACATCAGCGGTAAATCAATGACCACTAAAACGATTGTCCCAGCACAGAGAGTGATTAAAGCCATCTGATCAAGGGCGGCATCAGTGATTGCTAATGCGTTGTTCAGGGTATGGCCAAAAGCGGCAGCAATACCGGCTAAAAGCAACGCAGAACCAATGAACTGACTTTTCCCCCGGTTTTTGCTACTGCCGGCTAACAAGTTCACCAGGGCAGCCATAAGCAATATGGCTGTGGTATCGTTACTGGCGTCGATAAGGGCGGCCATATTGGCGATGACGAGAAGTAAGGCAGAAAAGCCGGTAACCAGATGCAGGATGTTGAAATAGTTCAAGACATGTTCCTTTTTTTTGTTATTCAGTATCAGCACTGCTGGTATTTTGCTGGAACACACGGTTTCCAATATCAGTAGTTAATTTACCGCTACAATGCTTTTTTCTCAAACACTCCGGCAATTTACCGGTGAATCTTTTGCTAAAAAGTACTCGACGTAAAAAAACACCAAGATTATAGTGATATCCAGCATCTGAAGGTCTGCGCTTGCTGTCTGCCCTGATAACAAAAACGATGACAAAAACGGCGGCAAAAACAGTGGCAAAACAATAGTGAAAATCATCGGATGCACTGGCCCAAAGCCAATAGCTGTTAGGGAGTCGTCACCGGGGCAAGCAGCCCTGGGCGGTTAAGCAATTATAAAAAGAACTTAATACCCTGGTCGCAGGGGAGAAAAATAAAGGGAATTATTTTCAGGAGGGTGTATCTATGGCTGCCAAAAAAGGGGCTGCTAAAAAAGTGGGTGCGAAAAAAGTGGATACGAAAAAGGGTACTGGCAAAAAAACGGTAAGCAAAAAAGTGGTTGCCAAAAAAGGGGCCACTAAAAAAGCGCCGACTAAAAAGGCAGTCGCCATAAGAGAAAAGTACAGCAAAACCCAGATACTCACAGAGATCGCACAAAATACTGGCCTTAGCCGCATGCAAGTGAGTTCTGTGCTGGAAGAACTGAGTATTTTGGTGGAGCGTCACGTTAAAAAGCGCAGCTGTGGTGAATTCACCCTGCCTGGCCTGTTAAAAATCGTGACTAAGAAAAAGCCCGCTCAGAAAGCCAGAAAAGGTGTGCCAAATCCCTTTAGACCCGGTGAGCTTATGGATGTAGCAGCAAAGCCGGCATCCATCCAGGTTAAAGTCAGGGCGCTGAAAAAACTGAAGGAGTTTGCTGCGTCTTGATTGGGTGGGGGAACGTAATCCAATAAAGAGGCTTTGGTGCCTAATGCCACTCGTTCTTGAACGAGTGGCGTTTTTCCTGAGAAGATATTTGTCTGTTTTTCTCATCAATACTTCGGGTACTGCTACACGGCATGCGATTACGCTGGCACGCCTGCATTATCCGATACTCTTGACTTGCTCTATGGCTGGTTGTTTAACGAGTCTGGTTTTGCTCGGCCTTTGAAACGTAGCCGGCTGAAAAATCTCTTCACGAATAGCCGTTATTTGGCTAGCAGATGTAGCCGCTTCTTTTCTGGCCCGGAAAGATTTTTGGCGCAACTGCTCATTTTTTGCAGCCAAATCTTCATGTCGAAGCTTTTCCATAGCTGGCTTGGCAGGCCGTGGAGGCATTCGACCCGAATCCGCCAGTGATCTTTGAGCAGTTATCTTTTGTCGTGTTTTTGCCATGGCCTCCTGAAACATTCTGTCTTCTTTTCTGGATGCCCGCAGGACGTCCTCTACCTCACGGCGAGCCGATAACGACTCATTTTCCACTGGCAGTACTTTATTTTCAGTTCTTTCTGCCACCATTTTACCGGATTGAGGAAGCATCGGCTCTGAATCGGTCGGTAATGCTTGGGCAGTCATGCGCGTCTGCACCTCTTCCTGGTAAACCTCTGTCTCTTCCAGGGGGACAGCCAATTCTTCCTGATAAAATTCTACTTCTTCCTGGTGAACTGCTATCTCCTCCTGATAAACCTCTGTCTCTTCCACGGGGACCGCTAATTCTTCTTGATAAAATTCTACTTCTTCCTGGTGAACTGCTATCGCTTCCTGGTAGACCTGCGCCTCTTCCAGTGGGACTGCTAATTCTTCTTGATAAAATTCTACTTCTTCCTGATGAACTGCTAGTGCTTCCTGGGAAACTGCTATCGCTTCCTGGTGAACTGCTACTTCTTCCTGGTAAGCCACTGTCTCGCCCAGAGGGACTGCCACTTCTTCCTGGTAAACCGCTGTCTCGCCCAGAGGGACTGCCACTTCTTCCTGGTAAACTTCTCCCTCTTCCATGTGAACGTCTGTTTCTTCTGGGTAAGCTGCTGTTGCTGCCAAATCAGCTTTTATTTCTTCCTGATAAGCTTTTACTTCCTGTTTTCGCTGAACTACTGCTGCTGCCGGAATAATTCCTTTGGCAGCTTCACTGCGTTCTTTGCCTTGCGGATTCTCAAGTTCATCGACGGCAGCCGCCCACTTAAGCTCACATAGTCTTGCTTTTAAGTATTCATTCGTTATGCGAGTGTTACCGAACACACGACCATTACCATTCACCAGGCCAAATCCAACGGTGATTTCTGCTTCCAGTTTGCCGTAGTTATCGTATTTGATCCTGGCCAGGGTTGAATCAACCTTGCCATTAAAAGCATCCAGAATGAAACGAATGGCTGCCATTTTTTGATGATATTCCGGGTAATCACTTAGTGCTGCCCGTCCACCGATAACCAGCCCATTGGTCAACAGCCTTGCCTGTTTTAACTCCATTCCGGCTTTTTTATGGCTGAATTCGCCAGCCAGATCATCAAATACAGTTTTGCTGACCAGGTGTTCATTGCCATAACCATCAATGATATTTTTCATGGCTTCGACTGCTTGTTCGTAAGTCTCTGCCTTTGCGTTTGCCTGCTTTATTACTCTCTTGGCATTTTCATTGGCTTTTCTGATCTGATCGTTGGTATTTCTCACCATCTTGTCGTGTTCAGAACTTTTCTTTTTTTCTAATTCACTGATTTTAAACCAGAAAAAAACAGAAATCGAAATTGATAACAATATCAGCAACGCAATAATAATTATGCTGGTTTCCACTACCGAACTCTCCTACATATCTTGCTCAGTATTGTGAATAAAAAATATCACTATATCGCCAGTCTGATATGGCAAGTTTGTTCCGGACACTTTTTTTCGCTGCTGCCTGAGCAAGCTTCTGTTCATGCGTGAACGGTGCCAGGTAGCCGTTAGCGGAGTGTTTTCCCAGTCGATTATCAAACACTTCGATATATTCAAAAATTGTTTGCCGTGATTCCTCTGCGCACATGCGTTCGCGCCACCTGGCTTTATTGAGGAGATCGTACGGCTTCATAATAAGTCATTTGTACACCAGAGCAGTTGCCGTTCATAGTCGGGGAAACCGTACCACTGCCAGTACTCTGGAAGCCGTCGCGAACCTTCCGGTTCTGCAAGGGCGCCTTGAGTCCTGAGCCAAATATGCAGGCTATTCACGTTAATACCAGAATCTCTGGTGCTATCAGTTACTGCCGAGTGAACTCTACCAGCATTTTTACAGTCGATTCTCTGCAATCCGCCATACGAGTCTTCACTCTCTTTGCCGCTATCCAGACGCGCCTGCATGGAGTTTGATACGCTTGCGTCTGTATAACCGGAAAACCATGACCACTTTGGTCGCTGCGTCTGCTGCGCCCGTAGTCGATTACGCAGTCCCAATAATTTGCGTGATTATTATTTATGTGCACCCTCGAAACAACAGATAGTTACCGAAGCGTTCTCGATAAACCACACACTCCACCAGGAAAACATCGTCAAACCCTCAGGTGTATTAGGTAAAAACCATTATAAATACCAGGGTTTTGTAAAATGTGAACTTACCATAAGAAGGAATATCAATGGCAACTGCCCGAAATTTGCTGACAGATTCGAGGCAAGCTCCTTTGCTACCGGGCAAAATCATTACAAAAAAGGCCGAAAGCTTATCGAACTCCACGGCGCTCTTCATCCACTGTCGCCCACTGTCGCCCACTGTCGCCAGATCCGATCGTAGGAATGTGTCACTCAGGCACACGCTGATTCGACGCATTTTGAGCTCGGCATGAACGCCAGCATTCTCCTTAATACACCTACCTTAATAATTGCCGTTACTGATTTTGACCAGGGAACCATTTTCCATGCGATAGATATCATCCATCAAATCCAGCGCCACTGTTTTGTGGGTGATCATAATGACGGTGCTGTCTTTAAATGCCTCAAGCACGGCCATCATAAGTGCTTTTTCACTGTGTCGGTCCAGCCCCTCACCGGGTTCATCCAGCACCAGTACGGGAGCCGGTTTAAGCATGGCGCGGGCAATCGCCAGACGGCGCTGCTCTCCCCCTGACAAAGCAATGCCGCCCTGCCCCAGCCAGGTTTCCAGCAGATTGGTTTTACCATCACGGGCAATGGCCAGACTATCCAGACCGCAGCGATGGACCACTTGCAGCAACAATTCATCGTCAGCCCCTGGTGCGGCCAGTTGCAGGTTTTCCCGCAGCGTGGCGCTGAACACATGGGTTTTTTGCAGCACAAAAGTGATCGCCTGATATAGTTCATGCTCGGAAAACAGACGGATATCCTGACCATCCAGGGTAATGCTACCCGAGGATGGCTCCAGGGAGCGGTTTAACAACCGAATCAGGGTGGATTTGCCACAGCCGGTTTTACCCAACAAAGCAATGCGACGACCGGCACTGATATTTAACGACAGTTGATTTATAACTGGCAAGTCTTGCTCATAGCCACAGCTGACGTCGGCAAACGTAATGGCACCATGAATCAGATGACCCGATGGCTGTTTAGGAAACGCCACTACCGCTGAGTTAACCACTTGATGCAGGCGACTGGCAGCGTGACGAGTATGACTGAGAAACTGAAAGGCAGCCGGCAACGGCATCAGCGCTTCAAAGCTGGCCAGCATGGCAAAGAACATCATCACCAGTACTGGTCCGTTGAACAGGTCAGCGCGCAGCTGGCCGCTGCCAATGTACAACACCAACAGAGCACTGGCACCAGCGCCAATGACAAACAGTGCCGAACCAAGCCCATCCAGGGCAGCCATCCTGGATTGATCACCAATTAATTGCTGCTCACACTGGGCAATGGCAGCACGACTACGGGCATCCCCAGCGTATATTTGCAGCTCAGCCATACCTTGAAAGTAGTCCAGCACTTGTTGGCGCAACTGTGCCTGGCGAATGCCCATGGACTCCCCGGTTTTGCGGCCCAGGAAGTAAAACAGCACAGGCATGGAGACAATCCAGAGCCCCATGATTACCAATACTACCAGGGCAATCTTGACGCTGAAAAAAGCGAGAAACAGGCAAAACAGCCCGGTCACAGTGATTGCCGACAGCAATGGACTGAGTAAACGCAGATAAAGCTGATCAAGGGCATCGATATCGGCCACCAGCCGACCCAACAACTCACCGTGGCGATACTGACCGAGCTGTTGACGGGAAACCGGAATCAGGCGGCCGAAAAACCAGCTACGCAGTCCTGCAAGCAAGCGGAAGGTGGCATCGTGACTGACCAGTCGCTCTGCATAACGAGCGGCGGTGCGAGCGATGGAAAAACCGCGTACACCAGCTCCTGGGGCAAAAAAGTTAAAACTCTGCGCAGTGGCAAAACTCAGCCCGGCAATGGCAGTGGCAGTAATAAACCAGCCCGATAGCGCCAACAGACCGAGACTGGCCAACAGGGTCACTATTGCCAGCAAAATGCCCAGCCAGAGCATGCCCGGATGCTGGCGGTAGAGCTTCAGAAAAGGCCACAAATCACGCATTGGCGACTCTCGCTATTATCTCCTGCTCATCAAAATTGCTGATGAATTGCTGATAAGGTGCACTCTGTCTGGCCAACACCGCAGGCGCCCCATTAGCCACCAGACGCCCCTTATCCAGCAGCAGGATCTGATCCATATTATTGAGTTGACTAAGCCGGTGGGTAATGGTCAGCACCGTACATTCAGCAGGGATGGCATCCAGAGCAGCGTTGACCAGGCCTTCGCTGACAGCGTCCAGACTGGCAGTGGGTTCGTCCAGTATCAGCAGCCGCGTCGGCAACAGCAGTGCCCGTGCCAGGGCAATGCGTTGTGCCTGGCCCACTGACAGATTACCGCCCTGCTCCTTGAGCACACTGTCCAGACCATCGGGCAACCGTTCCAGAATATCCATGCCCTGGGCCCGGTCCAGGGCTTCCAGACACTCCACCCTGGCAACGGGCCGACCAAAAGCGATGTTGTCGTACAACGTACCGTGGATGATTAACGGCTGCTGGCCGAGCCAAGCAATCTGCTGCCGCCAACTGGCCATGTTGGTGACCGATAACGACTGGCCAGCCAAAACAATATCGCCCTGATATTGCCAGAATCCCATCAGAGTATTGATTAGCGTGGTCTTGCCAGCTCCGCTGCGACCGATAATGCCAACCCGACTGCCCGGCTTGATGGTAAACGACAACTTATCAAGCAACAGGTGTTGTTTACCAACCGAATCTGCCAAAGTCGGGTTTTCTTGTGTCCCGACGCCCATCCGCGTACTTACACACAGATCACGAACCGCAATACTCAATGGCTGGTCGTCAGGATACGGCAACTGCCCGCTGTGCTCTTGCGGTTCCGGGCGCGAGAGCACATTGAGAATTTCCTCGGTGGCAGCAACCGCCTTGGCCTTGGCATGGTAATGGGTACCCAACTCGCGCAGTGGCTGATAATACTCAGGGGCCAGCAATAACAGGAACAGCCCGGTGTACAGCGACACCGTGCCGCCAAAGGTGAGATGACCAAGGAACGTCATCCCAAGAAATACGGCCACCACAGCGATGGAGACCGAGGCAAAAAACTCCAGCACCGCTGATGACAAAAAGGCCAGGCGCAGTACCTGCATGGTTTTAATGCGCAAATCCTCGCTCGCCTGGACCAACTGCTTACGGGCAAAATCGGTGCGCTGGAACAATCGCAATGTCTCCAACCCTTGTAACCGATCAAGAAAAAACCCACCAAGTCGTGATAACGCCTGAAAATTGCGGCGATTGGCTTCAGCCGCTTTCATGCCCACCAGGATCATAAAAATCGGAATCAATGGCGTGGTAATCAGGAAAACCGTGCCCACTACCCAACTCTCCGGGAAGACAACCGCCAGCATGATGACCGGAATCATCACCGCCATGGCCATTTGTGGTAGGTATTTGGCCACAAATGCCTGCAATTCCTCCACTTGCTCTACGACGATGGCCGACCAACTACCTGCCGGACGCTCGGCAATAACCAGCGGTCCCAGGCGGTGCAGTTTGTCCAACAGCATGGCACGCACCGTCACCCGAATGCGAGCCCCGGCCCGAAACCCGCTAAATTCCCGTCCCCAGGCACAGATGCCACGGGCAATCACCAAAATCAGCACTTGAAAAAACGCCCCGGTCAACTCATCACGCGATGCATCTTCCATCACTAGACGGTGAATCATTTGGGCCAGAATGGAAGCCTGGATGATAAGCAAGACGCCGCTGAGCACACCGAAAAACAACGAGGTCAGCAGCCAATAGCGGGCTGGTTTGATCTGTCGCAACAACCAGCGATAGGCCTGCTTTTGTGTACTTTGGCTCATTTTGCGACATCTCCGGCTGATGACTTGATCGGGGCATTGTACATAAGTCGATCAGCACTAACCACGCGCATCTTGTCGTATTCTTTAGCAAAATCCCTTCAGTCGAGTGCGGCACTTGCCCCCTGGAACTGATAGGGATTTTGTACTCAGGCAGACGCCCCATTAAGCACGCAACAGATACCGGTCACGCCAGCCTGCTGCAAGCGTCGATCAGCTGCTTCAATATCTTTAACCGTGGTCTGCTCGGCACGAATGACCATGAGTGTATTGGCGCAGTGCGTGCCAACCAATGCCGCATCGGTGGCACTGAGCACAGGAGGAACATGAATTAAAACCGCATCGTAACCCTTCGATATTTGCCCAAGCAGTTGCTCAAACTGTGCACCCATTAGCAATTCAGAAGGCATATCCGGATAATCCCGCCCGGCCAGCACATGCAGGTTGTCGTTAATCACCAAGGGCGACACTTCCTTACCTTGCAAACAGCCAGTCAGGCTGACGCCAGCACCAGCATCAGCAAAAACGGTTGCTAAATCACCGTGGCGCAAATCGGCATCCACCAGCAATACCTTTTTACCACCCTCTGACAGTATTTTGGCCAGGTGGATAACAATATAGCGCTTGCCAGCGCCATCACGTGGACTGCAAACCATCACCCGATTGTTATCAGACTGACTGAGCCGATAGAGGACATTGGTACGCAGTACTCGGAGACCTTCAATATCGCCTGTGGCAATACTACCCAGCACGCGCATTCCGGTTTTCTTTTCCACCTCTTCAACCGTACGCAGCCCTGTGCGGGTCATCTCCCGCAACAACACCAGCACCACACCCACCATAACGCCGAGCATGATGGCCAAAACCATCACCAGAGTGTATTTCGGTCGAACCGGATCATTTTCCGATATGGGCTGAGACACGATCGTCAGGCCATTTTCAGCCAACTTCCGCGCATTGCTCAAAAAGTCAATTTTGTAGCTCAGATCAGTGAAGGTTCTTTCAAGATTATTTAAGTCAGCAATTTCCGCTTGCCAGGTAGGTTGCAACTTGAATAGCTCAATTTCTTTCGCCACTCTTTCAAGCTGACTCGTCAAAAGCATCAGAGAGTTATTGATGGAACGTGTCAGCCTCTGGCCGAGGCGGCTGCCGTAAAGATCTAACATGTTAAGCAAAACGAGATCATTGGCACTGCGGTCTTCACCAGTGACCGCAATCTCAATCAAGCCACTACCACTACCCTTTTCAACAATGGTAACGCGATTGTTGAACACTGCCACAGTCTCAGCATCAATATCCGGGACGGCTCCACTTTCTATGGTTTCCATGATGATCAGATCACGAACAAAGTCGTAACTGCGCATCTCCTCTACGGCAGCAGATAGTTGCGGTGCAACGTTGGCAACATCGCCAGTACCAAGCAAGCTGAGAATCAATGAGCTTTGACTGATTTCGATTTTGATCAGGGCACTGCTGCGATACACCGGCTTGGTCAGGAAAAGGAAAGTCAGCGCAGCGGCGGCAAACAGCAGGGTTGTGCCAGCAATCCAGCGTTTGCCACGAAAGAAAATACCGACGATCTCAGCAAGGGAGAGCATATCATCGTCTACAGGCGATGCCGGGCAATATTCAGCATATTGAGTCATGGGTAATTTCTATAAAAAAATGAAATTAATAAAATGATGGCACGCTAATATCCAAAATCTGTCAGGCCAGTTCCCAACGAACCACCTTATTTAGCTACTTGCAGATGTTTTCGGGACAGCTGACGGAGTTTTACCCGCAACCGTTATGGCACGAAGCGCACAACAATCCCTTTTAGTCCCGTGGCTTTCTGAATAACCGGCTTTAGCTGCTGTAATTCATCAGGCCTGACCTCAGGTCCTATATAAACGCGGTACAAGCTTTTGCCTTGATCATTAACGAGCTGCTTCTGATAAGCGCTGTAGCCGTCGCTCTTCAGTTTCTGCTCAAGCTTGTTGGCGTTGTTCTTATTGGCAAACGTGGCCAACTGCAAGGTCCAGGCTTTTAAGTGCCCTTGGTCGTCTATACCGACAAGCGATGATGAGGTTTTTTGCGGCTCCTTTTTTTCTGCGACCGGAACTGCCTCAGCGGGCGGCGGTATAACGCTGACAACTTCTGGCGCGACATCAAGCTGATCAACAAACTCAGGCACCGGTGGCGGTTGCAACTGTGTGGCCGGTGACAACTCCCCCACCACCAGCGGGTGGCTATTTCCGCCCCGAAACAATGCCGGAGCCAGTAAAATCAACAGTCCCAGCAACACCACCGCGCCGAGCAATCGTCTTTTCAATCCTTCGCCCAAGCTGCCCCCTAACAAAGCAAAAATAAACAGTTCATTGCACTCAGTGGATGAATAACCGCATCTTAAGTGAATTTCAGCCAAACTCACAAGAACAAAGCGGGCAACGAATAAACCTAACTGGCCAGAACCGCAGAGACCGTCATAAATGAGCCAGTAACCAGCACCCGGTCACCGGGATGCGAGTTGGCAAGGGCCTCGTTCAGTGCTTCGGTAACACAGTGATAGCCTGTGACCGGATACTCTCTGGCTGCCATCTGGCGAGTAAAATCCTCAACCGGTAACGCCCTGGGTGAAGCAAACTGTGTCAGGTACCACTGATCGACCAGCTCGACCAAACAGTCGACCACAGCCATATAATCCTTGTCTTTGCACATGGCGACCACTGCACGGGTTTTACCCGCTACCGGAAATTCGTGCAGCCGTCGGACTAGCATTTGCGCCGCCTGTGGGTTATGAGCAACATCAAGACGTACCTCGATCGAATTTCCCCGGCCGTTCGGCAACATCATTTTCTGAAAGCGCCCGGTCACTGCTACCTGGCGAAGCCCTTTGACTACGGCATCAACCGCAATCGTCACAGGGAGCAACTGCAGAGCCTGCAATGCCGTGGCAGCGTTATCGATCACCACAGCAGGTACAGGCAAGTCACTGAGTGTTATGGTTTGCCCGTGGCCATCAACACCGTGCCAGTTCCATGAGTTCTGCTGGTCAGTCAAAGCAAAGTCATCACCGCGGCAATAAAGCTTGCTACCCAAACGTGCAGCCATTTGTGTTACCGCTACAGGTACTTGATCATCGCCGTATATTGCCGGTTTGCTACTGCGGAATATGGCCGCCTTCTCCCGCGCAATGGCTTCGATACTAAAGCCCAGGTACTCCTGGTGATCCAGCGCCACGGTGGTGATGATAGCCATATCCGGATCAAGCGCATTGGTGGCATCCAACCGGCCGCCAAGCCCGACTTCCATCAAGGCAATATCAACCTCAGCCCGCTGAAAACAATCAACGGCGGCCAAGGTGGCAAACTCAAAGTAAGTCAACCCGGTGGTCTGTCGTCCCTGGTTGATTTTGGCAAAAGCGTCACACAGCCAGTCATCGCTCACCGGTTCGCCGTTGATGCGAATGCGCTCGTTAAAGCGTAGAAAGTGGGGTGAGGTAAACAGTCCTACCTTGAGACCGGCAGCCAGCAAAATCGCTTCCAGCACAGCCAGAGTCGAACCTTTACCATTGGTGCCACCGACGGTGATGGTTATTGGTGCCGGCTTAAGCAGGTCGAGTCGCTCGCCCACCTGACGAATGCGCTCCAGGCCGAAATCCATTTCATGTTCAGGGCGGGTTTCTTCCATCCAGCTTAACCACTGGGCAAGACTGTTGGCGGGCATCGACGTCTAATCTCCGGACGCAGAAGCGCCCACACAGAATGTGGGAGCGCACTTGGCAGAAAAGTTTTTTATCAGTCAAAAGCAAACACGACAACTGACTGTCATTTGATTTTTCTCGGGCAAGAAACAATCAGATACCGAGCAATCAGGCACAGCGCTGCACAGAATCTGGCAGTCCCTGCATCTTGCGGCATAGTCGGGCAATGGTAGAGCGCATGGCCGAGCGTTCAACAATCATGTCAATGGCACCATGATCCAGCAGAAACTCACTGCGCTGGAAGCCTTCGGGCAGTTTTTCCCGCACAGTCTGCTCAATCACCCTCGGTCCGGCAAAGCCAATCAGCGCACCAGGCTCAGCGATATTGATATCCCCAAGCATGGCCAGACTGGCAGAAACACCGCCATAGACCGGATCAGTCATCACTGAAATGTATGGGATACCGGCTTGACGCAGTCTGGCCAGTGCTGCACTGGTCTTGGCCATCTGCATTAGTGAGAACAACGCTTCCTGCATCCGCGCTCCACCACTGGCGGAGAAACAGACCAACGGCATTTTCTGGTCTAGGCACAATTCGGCAGTACGGGCAAACTTTTCCCCCACCACAGAACCCATGGAGCCCCCCATAAAGTTGAACTCAAAGGCCACAACAGCCAACGGTACGCCTTCCACGAAACCCTGCATGGCGATCAGTGCGTCTTTCTCACCAGTCTGCTTTTGCGCGGCAGCCAGGCGATCACGATACTTTTTGGTATCGCGAAACTTCAGACGATCCACCGGCTCAAGGTCAGCAAACAACTCGATTCTGCGCGACCCTTCCCCAGTCTCTTCTTTCTCGTCACTATCCAGAAAATAATCCAGACGGGTGCGGGCCCCAATTCTCATATGGTGCTGGCACTTGGGGCATACCCCCAAATTCCGATCCAGTTCAGGTCGGTAAAGCACCGCTTCACATTTGGCACATTTATGCCATAAGCCTTCTGGTACATTGCTGCTTTTCTGCTCCTTGGTGGAGCGCGACAACGATGGAATCAGTTTATTGACTAACCAGTTGCTCATTCATTCTTCCTGTCATCGTCCGTATCTTGTTGACATCCTCCGCGCCCTATCGGGCGAGGATTCCTGTTAGTTACCTAACAGACTCCAGCTTCAGCGCGCCTGCCGGCTGGGAAAGTCCCGGACACAGTCATCCCCGTACCGGTCGCTGTGCAGGCTTAACATCCCGTGTGTCCCACGGTAGGTCTGCAAAGACAGGTTGATAGTAGCAGTGCTTCTTTTAACCGCAATATCAGGAGATGCCGAATGTGCGAACAGCAAAAGAAATCAGTCGCCGCTTACCGGGCCGGGCAATCATACCGGCTACACAATCAATAACCGCTGGCAATAGCCGCTGGCAATAACCGCTTGTCTGTCGCAGTTGTATCTGGCCAGCTTGGTCGCCACCGTGGGAAACACCACTGCTGGCCACTGCCGAAGATCTTTATGCGCGATGATGCTGTCATTGCAGGGATGCCCTTCATGCTGTAGAAAAAGCAACCACCAATTCTGAGCGATATTATCAGAACAGTTGGGCGATTACTCCAATTGATTCCGCACGTACCGTGGCAAGTCACAGCGGTCACTCACAGTGGCAGCAATGGCGCAATAAAGTGCGGATTGGACTCACTGGGCGGCAATCCGAAAACCGGGTCGTAACCCGCATCAATAAAATAAAGTCCGTAAGGCGACGCGGTCACGCCACCACTGGCTCGATCACGGGCATCAAGCACTTCCTTGGCCCATATTGGTTCGCGCTTGCCGCAGCCCACCGCCATCAGCACACCGGCAAAGTTGCGAATCATATGATGTAAAAAAGCATTGGCCTGCACATCAATAACAATCAGAGGGCCGTGGCGTGAAACGTCAAGTCGGGTAACATGGCGCACCGGGTTTTTCGCCTGACATTGCACCGCACGGTAAGATGTAAAATCATGCTCGCCGACCAAATGCCTGGCGGCTGCTCGCATACGGTCGACGTCCAGTGGCCGGTAGTTCCACGTCACTCCTTTTGCCAGATGAGCTGGTCGAATGGCATGGTTATAAATCACGTAGCGATAACGTCGCCAAAGCGCACTGAAGCGGGCGTGAAAATTATCTGCCACCGGCCTGACCCAGTTAATGGCAATCTCATCCGGTAAATTCGCATTGGCGCCGTACGCCCAGCCACGCTCGGTACGAATGGCGTCCGAGTCAAAATGAATAATCTGATTGCAACCGTGTACCCTGGCATCAGTGCGACCAGCACAAACTACCGATATCGGGTGGTTGGCAACCCTGCCAAGCGCAGCCTCCACCGCCTCTTGAATCGTGGGCAAACCGGTCTTGAGAATCTGCCAACCAAAAAAACAGGAGCCATCATATTGCACACTGGCGGCGTAGCGAGGCATGGATAATTATCACCCGGACAAAAACGATGTAACTGGCACTGCACCTGGCAGCTTGATGGACATAGACTCACCCACCTGCGTAGCGCTATCGAGGCAACAGTTGCTTGCGGTGGGGCATAGTCGACGACTTAACGAGCGGGGATTCTAACTGATCAGCCGTGTCTGACAAATCAGAAAAACACGTCAATCCTGGCACTTTGTGTTTTCAGCTATTCAGCTGATCGTTATCTTCAGTGGCATTGGCCAGAGCACCCTGATCCATCAGCCGCTGAACGACCGGTTCGTGATTTTGCACGGTCGCCTCCATCAGAGCTGTCGACCCAGCCGTTTGCGTAGCATTAATATCAGCAATATCAGCTTCATACTCCAGCAGTAGCCAAACTATCTCAAGTTGCTCATGGCTGATAGCCTCCATCAGGACGGTTCTGCCCGCTCCGTCGATAGCATTGACGTTAGCCCCATTCTCCAGCAGAACCTGGACAGCTTCGCGATGTCCATGCCTGACAGCCGCCATCAAGACGGTTCTGTCACTATCACTATCCTGCACGCCATTGACCTTGGCGCCATGCGCCAATAGCAGGCGCATCGCCTCAACTTTGCCCTGATCGACAGCGAGCATCAGAGCTGTCTCACTGCCTGTCATTCCATTAATCTCGACACCATTTTGCAGCAGCAGCTGGATAACCCCAAGGTGCCCCTCCTTGATGGCCGCTTTCAAGGGAGTCCAACCCTCTGCCATCACTGCATTAACGTCAGCGCCATTGTCCACCAGAAGCTGCGCCATCTCGCAACTCCCAGATAAGGCAGCCTCTATCAGGGGAGTTCTGCCGTCATTCATCGCAGCATTGACCTCTGCACCCAACTTTAGTAGCTGCCGAGCTGTCTCGAGCCGCTCATGATGGACAGCCTCCAACAAGACAGTTTTGCCGTCACCAGCCTGCACACCAGTGACCCTGGCGCCGTGCGTCAATAACAGCTGAGCCACTGCAAGCTCGCCCTTACAAACAGCAAATACCAGTGCTGTGGAACCGCCATCCACCCCATTAACGTCAGCACCATTCTCCAGCAGCAGCTGAACTACCCGAAAGTGACCCATCCAGACAGCCATTTTCAGAGCCGTCCAACCCTTTTCAAATACAGCATTGATGTTGGCACCTTTTTCCAGCAGGAGCTGGGCTATTTCGTAGTCTCCGTTCTCGGCCACTTCTATCAAGGGAGTCCGGCCATCATTCATCACAGTATTAACCTCTGCACCGCGCTCCAATAACAGCTGGGCAATCTTGAAGTGACCACAACTGACGGCCACTATCAGGGCAGTTCCGCCGACTCTTCCAGTGGCATTAACCTCCGCACCATTTTGCACCAGAAGTTGCACCACTTCGTGATGCCCATGCCTGACAGCATCTATCAGGACGGTTCTGCCATCACAATCTTGTACACCATTGACCGTAGCGCCGTGTGCCAATAGCAGCTGAATCAAATCAAGTTTGTCCTTACTCTGGCAAACAGCGCACATCAGTGCTGTCCGACCCTTCCCCAGCCAGTTAATTCCAGCCGCAGCACCCTTTTCCAGTAGCAGTCGGACCAGCTCGATGTGCCCTCTCTCGACTGCCAATATCAAGGCAGTCCAGGTGGCCTGCATTACAGCGTCAATATCAGCACCTTTGTCCAACAAAAGCCGGGCTATCTCGCAATCTCCGTGCACGGCTACCTCTATCAGAGCAGTTCTGCCATTCTCAATGGCTGCGTTAACCTCTGCACCGTGCTCCAACAGCAGCTTGACCATCTCGAGGCTCCTGATTGCGGCAGCTAATATCAAGGCGCTCAAACCGTCATTGCCGACTGCATTAATTTCGGCGTCATGCGCCAGCAGCAGTCGAACTGTCCCGATGTGTCTACTTCTGACAGCATACATTAGCGCAGTCCAACCAGTAGTTTGCATAACAGCATTAGTCTCGGCGTCATACTCCAGCAGCTGCCGGACTACTCTGAAGTGTCCGCTCTCGGCAGCTTCCATCAGAGCCGTCCTGCCATTCGCCTGAACGGCATCAACATTGGCACCGTAGTCCAGCAGAAGTCGGACACCGCTAGAATCTCCCAACTGAGCCGCTTCCATCAGAGCTGTCCTGCCTCCCACAACGGCATCGTCTTCAGCACCGGACTTCAATAGCAGCCGAGCCACGTCCAAATGGCCTCGCCTGACAGCATCCAGCAGAGCGGTTCGACCACTGCCCTGCAGGGTTGTCTTGCCATTCTGGACGGCATTGATCCTGACATCGGAGTCCAGCAACAGCTGAACTGCCCGAAAATTTCCCTGCCATGCAGCCTCCATCAGCGCTGTTCGACCACTGGCTTGAGTGGCATTGACCCAGGCACCATACGCCACCAACAGCTGCATCACTCCAGGATATCCACTCCTGGCAGCTTCCATCAGAGCTGTTCCACCATTATCCCAGGTAGCATTGACATCAGCGTTATATCCCAACAGGAGTCGGATTGCCTGCAGCTGTCCACGCCAGGCAGCCACATGCAATAGCGTGTATTCAACCTGGTTCACCGGGAAAGTGCGTAACGCGATATCCGGATCTGCTATCAGCATCGACTTAAGTGCAGTCACCTGACCCAGAAAGACCGCCTTCAGCGCCGGATGCAACAGATGAGGATCGGTGTCCTCTACATTGCCGGAAACCACTAGCATAGGTAAGCAGGGAGATCGACAATAACAACACCTCTTGTCTTGCAAAGGCTTTTGGTCGAAGCATGTGGAAATGCAATCCAGATCATAAATGTGACCGCATTGGCCTTGCACGGTCGCTACGTCGCGAGAGCCAAAGGTAGCAAAACAAATACAACAAGAATTTACACCCGGGAACTTAGGGGGATTTATAGTCAGGATCGGGGAGATAGCGTCCATATAGCAATATGAATCAGAAATCGGAACACGACTATTAGACGCCCGGAAGACACAAAAATTCAGTGGGCGACAGGCAATCAAGGGCAGCGCTGTAGCCGACAAGCTCTCAGACGATTTGTCGAAATAAAACGACAATAGTTATTTATTGATTGTCAGCTACTACAAAAAAAGGAAGTGAACCAAATAGTGAACCCAATAAAGAATATACAGGCGGGATAATGGCGGTGAGGGAGGGATTCGAACCCTCGATACGGCTACAAACCGTATACTCCCTTAGCAGGGGAGCGCCTTCAGCCTCTCGGCCACCTCACCATCAATTTTCGGTATCTTACCCTGAACACGTTGAAAAGCAAGTATTTTTTAATCGGCCTGACGCCTGCCTTCGACAGACAAGGCCGTCGCAAGGCAGTGGCGCAGTAGGGGGAAATCAAGCAAGAAGGCACCAGACACTGAAGGCGGCTGCGTAAGAAGCAACCATGCAGCCCTACCTGATCTGACGACTCGAATAGAAACTTAAACGACAAGTGCTTTATAAAAAACGCGCACCAAAGGCTCAGCAAAAATGGCCTGCAGTACAAATCATTGCAGTACAAACCCTAATAGGACTGGTAAGACTCAGGCTCATATCCGGACTCAAAACCATCTTCCTCAAACGAGCGAGTACTACCCCCTCGCTTGTGCTCCTTTTCTTTTTGAATTCTCTGGTAAATCTCCTCGCGATGAACAGCCACTTCCTTAGGGGCATTGACACCGATACGAACTTGATTACCTTTGACACCCAGAACAGTGACAGTGACCTCGTCCCCGACCATCAGGGTTTCTCCTACGCGGCGAGTCAGAATCAGCATTTCAATCTCCTTATTTACATCTCTGTTAAGTCAACAACCGTCAATTCTGAGCACGCTGGTGCATTGGTTGAAAGCCGATGGGAAGGCTCAAACCGTCGTATGTGTATACGACACCAGCCCACAACAGACATCGCCTAACACCTAACCGCCTGATACTTAAACTGCTTCAGTACTCAGCTCAAGGTATTGAAGTATATGCCAGCCCAACCGTTCATGCTTAAGAATTATTCAGCAAAGTCAGTCTAGCCGCCAAGTGCAGGATTTCCATTCGTATTTTTACCTGCCAAAAAGATTCGAACACTTGACAACCGAACTTAATGGCATTCTCGCTCTTACAACTATCATTCACAACTAACTATTATTTACAACCGTCTATTTACAACCGTCTATTTACAACCGTCATCTGTTCACAGCTATTATCTGTCCACAACGATTGCCCGACGTTTTAGCAATTCATTACAACGAGACAGCAACTTACTGTTTACTATTTACCGCTTACTACTTGCCACTTAACTACTTGCCACTTAACTACTTGCCACTTAACTACTTCCTGCAACGGGACAATAAATGAGACGATAACGGAAACGACTGGAACCGAGAGCGCTTTTTATCTGGCTCACGAGTTACCAGACCTACGATGCTCAGACTCGCAATATCCAGACTCGCAATATCCAGACGCACGACGCCCAACACGTATTTAACTTAGACTCCTTTATCGTCCGTTGGTTCCCTGTCCAAATCAAAAGCAGTGTGCAGCGCTCGCACAGCCAATTCCAGGTACTTTTCTGCAATAACTACGGAAACCTTGATCTCTGAGGTGGAGATAATCTGGATGTTTATCCCTTCTGTCGCCAGGGCCTGAAACATTTGGTTAGCGACCCCGACGTGAGAACGCATACCAACACCAACAATGGAAACCTTGGCAATTTTCGTATCACCTTCGTACCCACGGGCGCCGAGATCGGCCACGATTTGCTCCACCACTACCCTGGTGCGCGGGTAATCATTGCGATGCACGGTAAAAGTGAAATCTGCCGTGTTATCTTCAGCCGTGTTCTGGACAATCATGTCCACTTCAATGTTGGCTTTACTGATCGGACCAAGAATCCTTGATGCCACACCGGGCACATCCGGTACGCCCTTGATCGTCAGCTTGGCTTCGTCACGATTGAACGCAATGCCGGATACGACAGGTGATTCCATGGCGCTGCCCTCGTCCAGGGTAATCAGGGTTCCGGGGCCGTCCCGGAATGTGTGCAAAACCCTCAGATTGACATTATATTTGCCAGCAAACTCCACAGCTCGAAGCTGTAAAACCTTAGACCCCTGGCTAGCCATTTCCAGCATTTCGTCAAAGGTAATCCGATTCAAACGGCGGGCATCCTCAACCACTCTGGGATCGGTGGTGTACACGCCATCTACGTCAGTGTAAATCTGGCACTCGTCGGCTTTCAGGGCCGCAGCCAGGGCTACGGCAGTGGTATCAGAGCCACCGCGACCAAGTGTGGTTATATTGCCCTGTTCGTCACGCCCCTGGAAACCGGCCACCACGACCACCCGACCATGGCGCAAATTGTTGAGAATACGCTCAGTGCCAATATGAGTGATCCGAGCCTTAGTGTGAACGTCATCAGTGACGATGGCAACCTGGCTACCGGTATAGGACACCGCCGGACACCCGCGCTCAATCAAGGCCATGCTCAACAATGCCATAGTTACTTGCTCACCGGTGGATAGCAATACATCCATCTCCCGGGGCGAAGGCTGCGCCTGCATGGACTGGGCCAGTGCCACTAGCCGGTTAGTTTCGCCACTCATGGCAGAAACCACGACCACAATATCGTGCCCCTGTTCGCGAAATCCCAGCACCTTGTCGGCAATCCCCTGAATGCGCTCAGTGGTACCAACCGAAGTACCACCAAATTTCTGTACTATCAGCGCCATCTTTACTCGTTCTGCCTAAACCAACCATGACCTGCAGTCAGGCGTTGCCAGACTGGCCCAACAACACCCCGTCAAATCGTACCCACACTGATCAAAGCAGACTCGGCAGAAGCCAGGCAGTGGACACTGCCATCTCTATCATTCAGTGGATGGCAGAATGTATCATGATTTTTTTAGGGGTTGTATGCCTTGCGGCAATAAAAAAAATGGGCCACTGCAAGGCAGTGACCCACTTGATTTATGTGGCATTTATGTAACAACAAAAGTCGCGCGTTTAGTGTTAGCCGCAGGGCAATGATTAAAACGACAGTTATCGTTTATATCTGAGTGGCCAGCCAACTCTTAATAGACGACAATGCACTTTCAAGATGTTCCGGCTGTGAACCACCACCCTGGGCAAAGTCTGGACGACCGCCGCCCTTCCCACCGAGCTGCTCCGCCACCATCTTCAGCAGATCACCCGCCTTGACCCGATCGGTCAGATCTTTGGTTACTCCCGCGGCCAGCGGCACCTTGCCATTATCTTTAACGGCGAGGAATACCACTCCGGAACCCAGCTTATTCTTCAGCTGATCCACCATATCACGCAGGGATTTTGCCTCCACCCCCACTAGCTCGGCAGCCAGTAGCTTGACACCGTTAACCTCGATCGCCTGGGCAACCAGGTCAGCACTGCCAGCACTGGCCAGCTTCTGTTGCAGTTGTTGCAACTCTTTTTCCAGGCTTTTGCCCTGGGCGATTAACCCTTGCAGTTTTGTCTCCAGACTCTCAGGTCTGGCCTTGAGTAAACGACAAGCGTTTTCCAATTCGGCAAAACGGTTTTGCACAAAGGCTTCAGCACCAGCGCCAGTCACCGCCTCAATACGGCGGACACCGGCAGCAATGCCACTTTCACCAATAATGCGAAACGCGCCAATATCGCCCGTGCGACCAGCGTGGATGCCGCCACATAATTCAATGGAGAAATTATTCGTACCCATGCTCAGAACGCGCACTTCATCGGCGTATTTCTCACCAAACAGCGCCATGGCACCCTTGGCTCTCGCGTCGTCCATATTCATCAGTTCGGTCTGGATTGCAGTGTTGGCACGCACCTGTTCATTGACCAGCGCTTCGATGCGTCTTAGCTCTTCAGGCTTAACCGCTTCCATATGAGAGAAGTCAAAGCGCAAGCGTTCTGCATCAACCAGCGAGCCTTTCTGGACTACGTGGTCACCGAGCACCTGCCGCAGAGCTGCATGCAGTAAGTGGGTAGCGGAGTGATTCAACGCGGTGGCGTGACGTTTCTCGGCATCAACATCCGTCGACACTTCCTCGCCTTGTTGCAGCTCCCCGGAAACCACTTCAACAATATGCAAATGGTGTGCGCCCTGCTTGCGGGTATCCACCACCCGTACTTGTCCAGTGGCAAAGTGCAACAAACCGGTATCGCCTACCTGACCACCGGATTCGGCATAAAACGGGGTCTGTTCCAACACAATTGTCGCCTGTTGACCGGCAGTGACGGCGGTTACCGGCTCACCGGCCACGAACAGCGAGTGCACCCGAGCCGGGCCTGTCGTATGTTCATAGCCCGTAAAGGTAGTAGCGCCTTCCAGCACCAGCTGATCATTGTAGTCAGCACCAAACTTGCTGGCAGCCCGTGCTCGCTCGCGCTGCGCTTCCAGCGCTTGTTCGAAGCCAGCAAGGTCAACTTTCAGGTTGCGTTCGCGGGCAATATCTTCAGTCAGGTCAACAGGGAAGCCATAGGTGTCGTACAGGGTAAAGACCGTTGCACCGGCAATTACCTCACCCTGCATGGTCGCAATGTATTCCTCCAGCAGTTTCATGCCTTTGTCGAGGGTGCGGATGAACTGCTCCTCTTCTTGCAACAGCACCCGCTCAATCTGCCTTTGGTTGCTGATCAGTTCCGGATACGCATCGCCCATCACCTTGACCAGCGAGTCCACCAGCTTATAAAAGAAAGTCTCGGTAGCACCGAGTTTGTGGCCGTGACGACAGGCACGACGGATAATCCGGCGCAAGGTATAACCCCGACCTTCGTTGGATGGCATAACTCCATCGCTAATCAGGAAACTGCACGAACGAATATGATCAGCAATAACGCGCAACGAGGCCTCGGTGGTAGCCACCCCGCCAAGCAGCACTGAAGCGTCGTTGAGTAAAGCCTGGAACAGGTCAATTTCGTAGTTGCTGTTGACGTGCTGCATTACCGCCGCGATGCGCTCCAGCCCCATGCCGGTATCCACCGACGGTTTAGGGAGTGCCAGCATTTGGCCGTCGGACTGGCGATTGTACTGCATGAATACAATATTCCATATTTCGATAAAACGATCACCGTCTTCTTCTGGCGTGCCCGGACGACCGCCCCAAATATGATCACCGTGATCGTAGAAAATCTCGGTGCATGGACCACATGGCCCAGTGTCGCCCATCTGCCAGAAGTTGTCGGAGGCGTATGGAGCGCCTTTGTTGTCGCCGATGCGGATAATATCGTCTGCTGCCAAACCAATGTCGTTCAACCAGATATTGTAGGCTTCATCGTCACAAGCGTAGACTGTCACGCAAAGGCGTTCTTTGGGCAACTGCAGCGTGCCGGTAAGGAAGTTCCAGGCAAACTCAATGGCCTCTTTCTTGAAGTAATCACCAAAGCTGAAGTTACCCAGCATCTCAAAAAACGTGTGGTGACGAGCAGTGTAACCAACGTTATCCAGGTCATTGTGCTTGCCCCCGGCACGCACGCACTTCTGGGATGTGGTAGCGCGTCGGTAGCTGCGCTGTTCGCGCCCAAGAAAAACATCCTTGAACTGGTTCATCCCGGCGTTGGTAAACAACAGAGTCGGGTCGTCGTGAGGTACCAGAGAGCTACTGGTAACCACTTCATGGCCATTTTCCCTGAAGTATTCCAGAAAAGCAGAACGTATTTCGTTAGTCTTCATAGACAGTTCCCACCGGGGCGAGTGATCTCTAATTAGGCAAAACGGGCATTATAACGAAGTGATCAATAAAAATGACTATTTCTCCAGGTAATCGCGTCTTTTTTCCAGCATCAGCAGTCAATCTACCACTTTTTTATCCGGGAAATAAACGACGACTGTCAGTTGCCATCAGGGGAATAATTGTGTTTCTAACAGTTGCTGTAACTCATATTTCAGCGTTTGTGGCAACGTCAACTGGCGCAAACTGTCAGAAGCAGTCGGCCAAGTGGTGTGTTTATTGCGAATAATTCTGGCAACCGCCAGCAGAGACTGCTGTTTGAGCGTACCGTCGCTATACCCGTCAAAGCGGGCAAATGCGGCAGCAAGTTGTTCTTCAGAAGGGTTTTCGGGACAGTTAACGTTCAGCGCCTGCAGCAACCGCTGTTGCCGTTCAAGATTTAATCCGCATATAAACATCGTTCGCTCCTGCGATGGGAGCGCTTGGTATAAAGCGCGGATCACCCGCCTGGATTGAGTCCGCGGCATAATATCAAGATGATCTGGAGTCAAAACGCAGCCGTGGCGTGATATCCATTGGGCTAACTCGATATGATCATTCCGAATCGCCAGTGATAACGCATCCAGACTATTCAGACCTACCTCGTGCAGAGCAATGCCCTGCTGATACAACCATTCAACCACGAGCAAATGGCCGCAGCGAATAGCAGAGGTCAAGAGAGTATCGCCATCGTCCTCTCGCTGATTAAGATCGGCTCCCTGCTCATGCAACCACTTGACGATATGCAGATGTCCACCACGGACAGCAAAAAATATTGGTTCATCCTCGTCTGGGGGCTGGCGCACCAACGGATCAATACCTTGAGTCGCTAACCATTGCATTATGTGCAGCTTGCCAGTGTTCGCTGCTGTGCCCAGCATTGAAAAAACCGTTCCTGGTATAACCTCATCAGTGCCAACCACTCCTCCAAACTGCTGGCAAAGCCACTGAAGCATGGGCAAGTTGCCATTTTCGCAAGCCATAGTAAAACAGCTATTACCATTGATAACCAGGAACGGCGTAGTGACATCCTGGGCATAGCACCACTTGGCCAGCGGTAGGTTATTGTTCGCCACTGCGCACAAAAAGGCTGAATCCCCATCATATTCCAATGAGTATTGTCGCTGTCGAAACCACTGCAGCATGTCCCTCTGGCCATTTTCTGCGGCAAACAAAATCGCTCTGCCAGCGTCGTAGACACTAAGCATGAGGGACTTGTTCTCCAGCCACTGCACGACATGAAGATGACCATTGACAGCGGCCAACTCCAACGCATTGCATTCATCATTATTGAGCAGGTCAATGGCTACTTCTTTGCTCTCGTATAGCCAACGCACCACCGACAAGTGACCGCCTGCGGCAGCGAGCATTAAGGCGTTGTCACCGAAATAATTCACCTGATGCACATCGACATTTTGCTCGCACAACCACATCACTGTGGGCAAATCACCCTGTTTGGCAGCCAGCAGCAAAATATTATTGCCATCCTGATTAATGCTGTAGATATCTACCCCTTTGTGGCAAAACCAGATGCCCAGTTGCATGTGGCCGTGGCCGAAGGCCTGCATCACCAGGTTATTGCCGCGATAATCGCGCTGGTTCAGGTCGTAATCCTGGGCCAACCGCTTGACCACCGACACACAGCCATTTTGCGTGGCCAATGCCAAGGCGTCATTTCCCACACCATTGGCCAGGTTGGCCATATTTTTACTCAATAACCATTGGACAATTGCCCAGTCACCAGCCATTGCCGCCAGATTCAGGGCGTTGTCGCCCCTGACATTCACATGATGAAGATCGACACCACGTTGATAAAACCATTTCACCGCCGCCAAATTGCCGCTTTGCACTGCCAGCATCAAGGTAGTCTTGTCGTCAGTCAGCGTATTAAGCGAGGCACCTTGTCGATACAACCACTGTATGACTGGCAGATGCCCCTTCACTGTTGCGAGCGCCAAGGCCGTGTTTAAGTCCGGATAGAGACTGGGTAATCGCAAGTCTTCAGAGCCGACAACTTGCTGATACCACCATCGCAGCGCTGCCAGCTGGCCATTTTCCGCAGTCAACAACAAAACACTGCGGTCATTATGGTGCAGCACGTAATTTGCGCGTAACCGCTCTGCCAGAGCAAGGTGCCCATGCACAACCGCCAGGGCCAGCGGACTCAAGAAAAATGACAAGATGCCATTATTGCAGGACATCTGCGCACATTGGTGACAATCCACGTCAAGGCTGCGTAGCCAATCAACCATGGGTAGACAACCGACACTGACTGCCTGGGTTAGAGCATTAAAATGCCTGTGGTTGACCTGATGGATATTCACCTGTCTCTCATGCAACCAGCGCGCCACAGCCATAGACCCGCTCTTTGCTGCGAGGGTAAAGGCATTATCCCCCTGGCCATTGACCAAATGGATATCAACACGCCGGCGCTCCAGTGCTTGCAGCAGGTCAACAAAACCGCTTCTGGCACCCAGCAGGAAGGCACTGTTGCCTTCATTGTCGACATGATGAATATCTGCGCCGTTCCTGCATAACCACAGGGCAAGCGATTGATTGCTGCGTGTCGCCAAAGTCAGGGCACTCTGACCATTGTTATTGATTCGATTAATATCTGCCCCATATGCAAATAGCCGCTGCACTACGGCAGGATAGCCATTACGGACAGCAATAAGCAAAGAGCTATCGCCGCTCACACTTACCGGTCGGTCAACGCTACACAATTTCTCTGCCAGTAGCCATTCAAGAAACGCCAGATGGCCATGTTGAGCGGCCAGACTCAAAGGATCATGACCGGCATGGTTAATCTGGTCACTGCTCACACCCGTACGTCGCAACCACTGGGCAGTGGGCAGATCACCACCAATAGCAGCGAAATGGAAAATGTTACTTTTATCCCAATAAAGCTGGTGAATATTAAGCTGCCCGGCAACCAGCCACATGGCTGTTTCCAGATGACCACCCTGCACCGCCAGTGCCAGGGCATCGAGCTGTTGGTGATTAAAACCTGTGACGCGGGCGTGACAATTTACCAGCAACCGCACCACATCCAGATGGTCGTTGCGGGCTGCCAGCATCAGTGCCGTATTGCCTTGATGATTCTCTTTGTTAACATCCAGAGGTGTTGTGATATGACAGGCAGCGCCGTTCAGCAACCAATGTACTGCTGACAAATGACCGGCAGCAGCCGCCAGGGTCAGGGCATTATCGCCATTCTCATTGCATTGCTGGCTATTAATACCCATAACGGTCAACCAGCGCAGAGTATCGTAGTGACCATTAGCTGCGGCCAGCATCAGGGCATTGTTGCCACGGTGGTTAATGTGATGGAGATTCACCTCACTTAACCCGGCCCAGTCAAGAAATATCAAATGACCGTTTTGTGCCGCCAACAGCAACACATTATCGCCCTCATCGTTGACATGCAGCACATTGGCACCAGCCTCGACTAATCGTTCAGCCTCAGCAAATTGGCCGTTTTTTATTGCCAGACCCAAGGACGTATTGCCTTGGCTATCCACCACGTCCAGCTCTGCTTTCCTTGCCCGTTTGGTCAATCGAAGACAATCATCGGCCATATGCTCACGATTACAGGGACAACTAACCGTACCTTCCCTATCAGGTACACTGCTTTTTCTCTTGCCCAGCTTTTTACCCGGCAGGCTGCGAGGTCCGACGTCATTGGAAACGAGATTAACAAGCGTTGGCGCGCACGTGGATAAATTCGACTCAGCTCCATCCTGCGACACAGAATAGCGCGGACAAGTTGCCTCAACTCTGTTCATTATGGTTATCATTCTGTAATAGATCTGACACAAAAACCGCTTAGCCGATCCCATTCGGCCACTCAACCAAGGCAAGCTCAAGGCATTCTAGAGTACATCCTCGCTACCTGCGTGCTCCTTAGAATAAAAATAATCTCTCAACCACTTTTTTGCGCACAAAACAACAGCAATTGCATAGAGGAAAAAAGCGAGTGGATTTGTGGCGCGCCTGATTATCTGGCAAGAAACTGCCAGAAACACACATTAGATTTGGAAAATAATCGACAAGATTTGTTTTTGTGTTGGCACGGGAGCAACGCAGACAATATGGGACAGCGTCCAGTGAGAATGCCAAGACTATTGGCTAGAACAGGCACTATAAATCTGTTCCATGGAGAAGCCTCGTCCAGCCAAAAAGCGCATTTGCCGCGCGCGTTCCCTGGCACCGGCAGGAGAACGGAGCCCGAACTTTCGTTCTTTGACCTTTCTGGCCAACGTCGTCCAGTCATCGTCCTGATACACCTCAAGATGCTGACAGATCAACTCGCTTTCCAGCCCCTTTTGCAGCAGCTCTGACTTGATGCGCATTGGGCCATAGTCCCGCTGTCGACGGCTGTAGACGTAGCATTCGACAAAGCGATCATCACTTTGTAGTCGCTCTTGTTGCAGTTTGGTCAGGACCGGAACAATCAACTCGCGGGGAAACCGAACCGATAACTTACGCTCCAGTTCGATAAGGCCGTGCTCGCGCCGCGCCAGCAAATCCATGGCGGCACGGCGAATATCATTGGTAACCTCAGTAATGTTCATGAGGTTACTCAGCGTGCACCTCATCTTCTGGTGCGTTCGTTTCCTCTGGGGCAACGGGTTTGTCGACTGGCTTCTTGTCCCCAGCCAGCAGTTCAGCACGAATCTGTGCCTCAATCTCGTTGGCCACTTCGGGATTATCAGTAAGATATTGCGCAGCGTTGGCCTTGCCCTGACCGATCTTGGTGCCTTTGTAGGCGTACCAGGCGCCGGACTTGTCGACCAACTTCAGTTTGACACCAAGGTCAATGACTTCGCCCATGTGGTAGATTCCCTGACCGTAGAGAATCTGGAATTCTGCCTGACGAAACGGTGGCGATACCTTGTTCTTCACGACCTTGACGCGAGTTTCATTACCGATGACCTCATCACCCTGTTTGACCGAACCGGTGCGACGGATATCCAGACGGACGGAGGAGTAAAACTTCAATGCATTACCGCCGGTAGTGGTTTCCGGGTTGCCGAACATAACGCCAATCTTCATGCGAATCTGGTTGATAAAGATCACCATGCAGTTGGTCTGCTTGATGGAGCCGGTCAGCTTACGTAATGCCTGGGACATTAGTCGTGCCTGGAGGCCCACATGGGCATCACCCATCTCACCTTCGATTTCTGCTTTTGGCACCAGGGCAGCCACCGAGTCCACCACGATGACATCCACCGCGCCGGAGCGCACCAGCATATCGGTGATCTCCAGTGCTTGCTCCCCGGTGTCTGGCTGAGAAACATAGAGATCGTCCACATTAACGCCCAGCTTACCGGCGTATTGTGGATCCAGGGCATGCTCGGCATCGATAAAGGCACAGGTGGCACCCTGCTTCTGAGCCTGGGCAATAACACTGAGGGTTAACGTGGTTTTACCGGATGATTCAGGACCGAAGATTTCCACCACGCGGCCCGTGGGGAGACCCCCAATGCCCAAGGCAATATCCAACTGTAAAGAGCCGGTGGAGATGGCCGGGATTGCTTCTTGCTTGTGCTCGCCCATGCGCATAATTGCGCCCTTGCCGAACTGGCGGTCAATCTGACCCAATGCCGCAGCTAGCGCTTTTTTTCTGTTATCATCCATTGTTTACACCCTCGGGTCGATTCTCGTTTGATCAGGTACTGCTGACAGACAATACTGTATATTTAAACATATACTGGTTATTTGTCCAGTATAAATATACCGACAATCCGGCGGCACAAAAAGCGTAATGAAGCGTAATAATAAATAGTGGTTACTGTTTCAGGCAAACTGCTGGTTCAGGCAAACAACGTCAGAATACCTTGTAACGCGCTGGTAATGGTCTGAATGCGAACCTGCTCCCGGTCCCCGGCAAAATGAAAGTGTCGGGCGGCATGTTCCTGACCAGTGCTCCAGGCGATCCATATCGTGCCTACCGGCTTTTGCACAGACCCTCCTGTCGGGCCGGCTACGCCAGTCACCGCCACTGACAGATCAGCGTGCAGCAAATTACGCGCACCCTGAGCCATGGCAATGGCCACTGGCTCACTAACCGCTCCGTATTTACGCAGCAATCCATCCGGTACACCCAAAAAACGACGCTTGACGTCATCGTCGTAACAGATTGCGCCGCCAGTAAACCACTGTGAGCTGCCAGATTGCCCAGTAAGTGCATAACCGATCCCACCGCCGGTACAAGATTCAGCGACGCAAATCGTCCAGCATCTGGCCAGCAGCAACTCAGCGACATTACCAACAAGGGCAGAATCCACACAATGCAATACAGGCTCTTCCATGGTCACTTATCTACTCAGGGCCAATCAGGGATGATGGGTTATATCACCATCGGAAAATACGTTCACAAACAATCCGGTCAGTCGCCATCACCGTTGTTGATGGATTATTGATCGATTTAATGATCACAGAATAATCCAGGTATTGGTCGCTGGGTAATAGCGTATTTTCCTTCCAGATCGCGATACACAATAGCACTCCAGATGGTGCCGTTCTCAAGCTGGTACTCCAGGGCATAATTTACCCCATTAACAATCTGCGAGTGAACTGCCAGCATCTTTTTCAGTTTGGCCGGTTTATCCATCTTTTTGATCACCAACTGCACTGCCTTGCGCACTTCAGGCGTTTCGTCAGAACGGATCCAGCCGCCGGGCATGCTGTCACCAGCTCGGCAGATCGCCTCTGCGGTTTTATTATCAACGTCTGGTTGTTCTGTCGGTTTATCACAACCGACAAGTAACACGACAGCTGTCACTCCAATAATTTTTGCGTTCATCGCCTGCACCCCAACACCTTGATCAGTAACTCGATCAGTTTACTCACAAATTATCAGGTTTCGCGAAAAACCCGGTACTGCCAATGCGGAGATAGAGAGCGGCCAATGGTGACAAGACCGAGTTTGTGCCTATTAATTTGGGCATAGTACATGCTACACGGAGGCCATGGTGACGATCTGGCAAGCGCAATTCAATTATTGTAATTCAGTTAATATGGAACTCCGCTCATCAAAATATGTCTATAAAAACACAGTCTGATTCCAAACAGGCCTGCATGCAGCTCACTAACGTACAGCTCACTGACGTGCAGCTCCCTGAACAGTTGATTTATATACCATGGAATACGATCCATTAAATGACTAAGGAGAGGTAGATAATATGCATCCTGCCAACCCATCCAGCCCTTGCACGGCTGTTGCCCCTTCGTTATCGACAGCCCAGGAAAGCCCGGCCGCTGACCCCAACCCGAAAAAAAGCTGGGGACGACGAGAACTGACGTACGGCGCCTTAGCCATGGGCGGCGTAGCCATAGCAACTTACCAGAATTACGATACATCGGACTCTCTATGGCGCTCACTGTTCAGTTATGTCATGTGGCAGTTACCCGCTACGCTTTACTACCTGGGAACAGAACCAATCAACCAGGCAAAGCACATTTCCGAATTTGCGCGCCAACAGCAAAATGACGTACAAAGGGAACTTGGTATCCCGGAGAGTCAAGGGATTTGCGGGGCAGTCTCTGCTGTTTGGCTGATTACTCTTCTTAACGCCAAGAGCAACTCGACCCTTATGCAAGTCATGGACGCTTGTGAGCATGATCAGCTCAAAGAGTCCGCTGAACTTATCTACCCTCGTGATGAATCTGGCAATTATGCTTTTTCTTTTGATGGCTTTAGACAGTTTCTTGCCACGCACGGTCTGAAACGTGCGGACCAGTTTGTGATATCAGAAGTACTTGCATCCCGGCTGCAGCAAGAAGACGGTTCAGCTGTGGACGAAAAAGCGTTGCATCAGGAATTGATGGATCGGAAACATTTAATGCAAGAGCTGAACATGGAACTTGTCCAGTCTGTCCCTCTTGACAAGCTGACAATCGACGACAGTTTTGCCTGCATAATGGCCAGCAAAGCATCAGAAGAAAATCACCAAGAAACTCAAGAAGAAGTCCGGGGAGATCATAGCCGCAGTCATGTCATCATCGTAAGCAGAACCGTCGATGGACTGGTTATCTTTGATCCAGAAGTTGGGCTGCCCATGGTTATGAAAAGTGATGATGACTGTCGAGTTCAGCTGGAAAAACTGGAAAGCATTCATCAAAAGAAGATATACCATTTTCTGCGCTATCCACGCATCGATTCGGACGATTTGAAAGTTGGATCACGTGGATATTGACGTACGATAAGTTAGCATCTTGAATATAATTGAGACGCATTCTTGCTTTCTTTAGACTACTAGCCTACATCTTTTAGTCACAATTATCCTGACACAGCGAGAGTGCCTCATCCTTAAAGCCGTCCTCAAATTCGCTTTTAAAATTGTAGGATGCCTTGCTGTCGGACATTTCCGGCAGCATTAATATCTGTAGTGTATTGCACCGTAATAGCAAACCCACGATCGGAATTTTAATGCCAAATTCACGGGATATCGAATAAAATTCTCTGGAATTTTTTGGCTGTAAATTGCTCAGCTATAGCTGTATCAATAATGGATAAAAACTCAATGGTATCATCTTCTCCTATACATTGATTACGTTTTAATACTGATTCAATACTTAATCTTTGCTTCTGCAATTCCAATGCTTCTAAATATTCCAAGCGTGATAGGGCGAGACGTAATGATGCCTGGCTAAGACTATAAGGATAAGCTGCTTTAGCCAAAACAAGACAGGTTTTCAAAGGTGATTTATTTGATCCTGTTGATAAATACCTTGTTGAGCTTATTGACAAGTATTTTGTAGCCAGTTGCTCTACGATATCTTCAGAATTTTTTTTAGCCAATAAATATAATTCGTCGTAATATCTCCCCCGCTTACAAATATTGGTAAAAAAAGGAAAAGTTCGCAATGAGCTAAAGGCACACAATGTGTGTTCATTTAAGGGTATATTCCTGATATGACGAGTAGGCTCAACACCTATAACGATTCCGTTAAATTGGTTTTTAGCATAAAAATCCTGAAGATACTCCATTATATTGGACAGATTAATAAACACCACCTTGATGTTATTACTCTTTATAATACCCGCTAGTGTAGCCATATCATCTTGAAGATAAAAATCTGCATAAATTGGCATCACCTTGCAAGAAGCGCATGCATTTTTTGTTTCTCTCAATCTTTGTTCAGAAGAAAAACAGTGATACTCTCCCATCCCATCTTTGTTAGCAGCATATTGGGTATGTATTTCTTCAACTCTTGCTGAATGAAATTCTGTTATTCCATCCTTAAGCTTTATAATTGCCTGATCTAACCAATGAAAATCTTCGCTCACCTCTTCCACATCGGCCAGACTGGAAATTAAAAGTTGAGATAAGTGTAATAATTTAGGGTCATGATCAACTTGAAAAACCAAACTGCAAATTTTTGCCAGCTCTGGCAAACAAGAAAACAAACATCCTTCGCCGGTAATAATTGATACACTTCTTGACCTGAGATCCGTAGGCAGCCCAGACAATTTATTGATTGTTTTTTTAAAATCAAAATCTTCTGAGTAAGGAAACTCATTGCTGAACCAGTAAGACCCCGGATCATCGTGTATTTTTTTTAATTCAGGGAGGGGAAATTTATCGTTAAGCTGCTCTTCTATCCTGGAAACACTGAAACCTGAGAGTTCTGGTTTATTTTTCAAGCTATCAAATAATCCGTACTGCTGTCTGTGGCCAGACCGTGTGCCATCAGCGTATGAGCAACTCGCCATAATATTTGTTCCATGGCCAATCTGAACTCATTCGACACCATATCCCACAACAAGTTCCTGTCTGCCTGCACACATAAAAAACCATAAAATAGGCAACCAAATAAATTTATAGGCATCATTTTTTTCTTTGGCAATATGATTGAACTGTTATTACTTTTTTCGGGCAACAATAGCTATTTCATCAGATTTTGTAGAGAATGCCGTACCTGCCACATCGGAGTACACCTCCGCAACAACAAAACCATTTTCATCGAACTCAGATTTGATGGATTCTTCAGAAAAATGTTGCAACCAATTATAAACAACGCGAGTGCTATCTTTTTCAATAATCGTGTATTTATCCAAGGTTAATTTTTCTGCATCATATTTAAACGTGTTCAGAAAACCATAATATTCATTGGCCGACCAAAAATTATCAAGTTGATTAAATTCATAAGTAGCAATTTCGCTTTTACTATCAAATGCAGTTATAGAATATACATCAAGTAAAACCTTACCACCGGGCTTCAGGAATTTATGCATTTTAGCCAGCAATATTTTTCTTTGAGCTGGGCTCAAAGCACAGTAATCACAAAAAATCATTGTGATAAGATCAAATTTTTCGTTAGTTTCAAATTCTAAATAATCATTTAGATAATAACTAATAGGCAATTTATTTTGATTAGCATATTCCCTTGCATACTCAATAGACCTTGGTGAAAAATCTACCCCGCTCACTTTTGCCTTATTTTCTGCAAATAGCGAAGTATATAAACCAGGTCCGCAACCAAAATCAATCATGCTTGTATTTGAATCAACACCAAAATGAGATACGATCCACTCCACAGACCGACTTATAAAATCCTTATTTCTGGAGGAAAGATCAACTGACTCATTCAAGTGGAACTCAAGCATTTTTTTTGAGGTATGCGAGTTAGTCCATAGTTCTTTGGCGCTGTAAAACTCAAATGGTTTTGGACGAGTGTTTATCTCTAACAATTCATTGAACATAGCAAATTTTCCATCATCAAATATGAGCGCAGAAAGTGGACACACAAATAAATATACAGGTGTCCATTTTTCTTTCGCCTTTTTCTCTTGTCTTTTTCTCTTGATTACTTTTTCTCTTGATTACTTTTTCTCTTGATTAATTACGTGCTAACCAAATTATCCACTATTCGTTAAAATTAAAAGAGCCGCCCTCTTACTCAAGAAGATTTCTTTCCCACATCAACACATCGCTGAGTCTCAGATAAAATCCCTCTCAAAATACTCAACTCAACGCAATCTGGCCGTATTCTGCCATATAGACGACGAAGTTTAGCCATTATTTTCTCATGGCTACTGTGGTCAAGAAAACCAATGTCCATCAACACCTGGTATAAATGCTCATAATACCGCTCCATATCATCCATACTGGCCAACGCATGGCTGCGTGGCTTGGGCATTGCCAGCGTATCAGTATCAATCAGCTGCATCATTCTCAGCTCATAACAGAGCACTTGAACTGCGGCACCCAGGTTAAGCGAACTGAACTCTTCGTTGGTGGGAATATGAACTTGCAAATGGCAACGCCGTAACTGCTCATTGGTCAGTCCTTTGTCTTCCCGGCCAAAAATCAGCGCCACTTTCTGGCTTTTGGCTTCAGCAATAATGTTCCGAGCACATTCACGCGGGTCTACCAGAGGCAGGGAAACACCACGAACCCGGGCGCTGGTACCAACCACGTAGTGACAATCGGCCAGGGCTTCGTCCAGGGTGGCATACACGCCAGCGCTGCTCAGAATATCGTCAGCCCCGCAGGCCAAAGCAGTGGCGGTCCCGGAGGGGAACTCATCGGGAGTTACCAAGCGTAGCTGGCTCAGCCCCATGGTTTTCATCGCCCGGGCCGCAGCCCCGATATTGCCGGGATGGGAAGGGTTCACCAGGACAATGGAAATATTCTCGGAAAAATTGTCGAGCACCGCCGGAATCTCTAGCTGAGTAATATCAATGCGCCAGTGTACTCAAAATCCAGCCAATGCCAAGTACTTGCAGGTATTGCGTTGGTCTATTAAACGTCAGTTGCCTTGTAATGCAGACGGTCGGCGGACTTTTTTATTACGCAAAGGGCGTTGTTAATGTATAGTACGCAAAAAATAGTGCCATTTCGCAATGTGAACCAGGCATTATTATCCCCCATTCGATCTTTCACATTTCAGATGTAACTTAGCCTATGCAACCGATGGTTAATATGGCGCTGCGTGCAGCGCGCCAGGCTGGCGAAATTATTGCCCGAGCCTATCAGGATCTTGACCATGTCAATATTGAGTTCAAGAGCCGAAATGATTTTGTCACCGAGGTGGACAAGGCGGCTGAGAAAGCCATCATCGCCTCGTTGAGCAAAATTTATCCCGACCATGGTTTTTACGGTGAAGAAAGCGGTCACCGTGAAGGCACCGGTGATGGCAAAGATTACCTCTGGATCATTGACCCACTGGATGGCACCACCAACTTCATCCATGGTATCCCGCATTTTGCCGTTTCCATTGCGGTACAATACCGTGGTCGTCTTGAACACGCCGTGGTCCTCGATCCGCTAAGGGAAGAAGAATACTGCGCCAGCCGTGGTCATGGTGCCATGCTGAACAGCAAGCGCATCCGCGTTGGTAATCGCAGAACATTGGACGGTGCCCTGATCGGTACAGGCATTCCGTTTATGTCACCAGGCATCAATCATCTGGACAACTATCTGAAGATGATGCAAGCCCTGCTGGGCGATACGGCTGGCATCCGTCGTGCCGGTGCGGCGGCGCTGGACCTGGCTTATGTCGCTGCCGGGCGTCTGGATGCCTTCTGGGAAATTGGCCTGAACGATTACGATATGGCCGCTGGCGTTTTACTGATTCAGGAATCAGGCGGTCTCGTGGGCGACTTCAGAGGTGGCCACACTTACATGAAGAACCACCAGGTGGTGGCCGGTAACAGCAGTTGCTTTAAAGAAGTGCTGAAGCGCATCAGGCCGTTCGTAACTGACAGCATGTTCCGTTATTAAGACATTCGCTGTCCACGTCTCTGAACTGGCCCCACAGCCGCAATTCGGTGGCAACACATTTCAGCAGGTTGCCACCTTGCACTCACAAACGCACCGCACTCACAAACGCACCGCACTCACAAACGCACCGAAAACGCTTTGAATCACAGCGCATCAAGCCGGGTTCTAAACACAACATCCTGCGGAAACAACATTGGTAAAAACTGCACCGACCCGCAGCAGTCCTGATGCTCGGTAGCCGTCACCAGCACCAGCTGTTTGTTCTCCTGCGCTCCTCGTAACGACTGTTTGGTGTAAGCATCCAGCGTAGACACCAGGCCGCGATCGTAGTGGAGGCCATCAAAGTTAATCATGGTATCAAAATCATCAATGACCACAGTATGCCGTCCGGACTGCTGACGCGCCTGGGAAAAAGCATCCACCAAAGGGCGACTCCGATCTCTCGATGTAACCACATCCACGGCAGACACATAACTGCAAAATGAGCCAAAATCTCGCTGTGCCAATGCTGCCAGGGTGGATTTGCCACTCCCGGGAGGCCCTTGAATCAGGATGCGAAACACGGAGCTGTCCGGGTTTTGTTTGAAGCGCTTCAGCGTTGCCTGCAACGTACTGATGGTACTAACCGGATAGCCGCCGGACTCATAGCTTTTGCCAGCCAGTGGCATAAAATCGCTTTTCCCAAACTGCGGCTGAATCTGCTTCAGGGCAAAACGAAAATCGTCGGCATTCAAATCGAATGTTTCCAGGTTACTGATGCCCTGAGGTGAAAAGTACATATCGTCCTCGCCTAACCCCTGCGCCCTGCGCAGCGCAGAAACCCTGGCGCTGTCAATCACGGCAGCCAGTTCAGCGCCGGTAAAACCCGTGGTCTGCGCCGCCAGCTGGTCAAGGTTGACATCAGGCTGCAACATGCCGCATTCGCTCAGGTCTTTGGCGTGAATCTGTAAAATTTGCCGACGCTGGGCTTCATCAGGCAAATTGAACTGCATTTTCATATTCATCCGACCCGGACGCATCACTGCTGGATCAATCAGGTCAGGTCGGTTGGTGGTGCCGAACACCACCAGGTTATTTTTTTTCCGGATACCATCCAGACAGGTCAGAAACTGGTTTACTACTTTGCTGCCAGCGCCGGTGGAATCAGACACCCCACCCCGACGCGGTAACATGGAGTCGATTTCATCAATCAGAATAAGATGAATGGTTTTCGGGTCATCACCGGCACCGGCAAAGATTTCCCGCACATTGGCCTCAGACTTGCCCATGAAAGAATCAAACACTTCCGGGCCGGAAACTGTTTTTTCCCTGACCGCAAAGCCATTATCCCTGAGTAATGACCCAAGTACGCTGATAAACAAGGTCTTGCCGGTTCCTGGCGGTCCGGAAAGAATACCACCCCGGGAAATACTGCTATGTACTTTTTCTCGCAGTGCGCCCGAGAGTAATCGGGGTGCAACAAATTCATTCACAAATCGCTGAATATGTTTTTCAAGACCACCAATACCGTAACGCTCGCCGTTGAATTCAAACCTGGCTGACAACTTTTGTACGTCAACAGCAGGGATAAGCGCGCCAGAAAATTGCAAAACCCTGGCTGCCCCCCTGGACAGTTCGATATTAGCGACAGTGGCATTTTTCGTTAGCAGACCACCGCCCTCCTGTGTCCTTTCGCTGGACTCCAGTCGGGCCCGGGCCGTATAAATATGCGCGCCATCGTCAAAAACGTAGGCATGATTATCTACCAGGACGCAGCCAGAAGCATGAAACTGCTTGAGAAAAGCTCTGCCCAGGTCAAACTCGGACTTCGTCGTTTGCCTGGTTTCATAACTGCGAGTGTCTGAGCGTAAAACGCTGGTGATTACCAGCGAGACACTATCCCAGCAACGGGCGGGCGGCGATTTACACGGCATTAGCGTCACCTTGTTTGCCGTGCTTTTGTTCAGTCGTAAATTGATTCGCGGTGCATGGGCAATATGGACACAGCCGGGCCAGGCATCGGGCCGTTTGACCACTTTAACAATAACACTGCTCACATCCGGGCGACCGTCCACTTGCAATTGGGTGTACTGTGATGGCAATGGTACCCCGGAGTTGACGTACAACTGGTTGTAATCGCATTGCCAGTCATCTTGTAATTTTGCCACCTCCAGACTCAGCCCCTGACCGGTATTGCACCCTGCCAGCGGTTCAGCAGGCGCAACGGTCATGTCGCTGACCGCTTGAGTGCGTGTGGCCGATGCCTGCGAGCTGATCTTGAGCAGCTCGCTACGCAAGCTATCCAGCACGTCTTGCCGACTTGTTGTCACACGGCGATGGCCGTTGCTGCTGTGGGTTTCTTGGAGTGAATTGCTCTGACGAACGAGGGGAGGATCGCTTTTAGCGTCACCATTAAACCAACGTGAAATCACACTGACTCCTTACTACTTATTGGAATACTTATCGGCTCGTCAGAGTCCTGGTTTGCCAGGCTCTTGGTTTGCCTGATTGGGCACGCTTTTGACAGCTTCGTTTTCAGATTAAAAAATCATTATAAAAAAAAACCGGCAAGCTGCCGGTTTTTTTCCAGGTTGATCAGGGTAAATGATCCAGCTCATCATGTTCCTTCACTGGAACAATCAGGTCTTCACGGCTGATTTTCAAATACAGCAGTATGTTCGAAGCAATATAAATCGACGAGTAAGTACCGATGCCCACACCCACAATCAAGGCTATGGAAAAGTTACGGATCATATCGCCCCCGAACAGGAGCAGCGCCAGCAACACCATCAGCGTAGTGCCGGAGGTCGCCAGCGTGCGGCCCAGCGTCTGAGTCAGGGAGACGTTGATCACCTCTACGGCATCCAGTTTTCTCAGCTTGCGGAAGTTCTCGCGAATACGGTCATAAACAATGATTGTGTCGTTTAGTGAGTAGCCGATCACCGCCAGCAATGCTGCCATGACCGTCAGGTCAAACTGCAAACCAAGCAAGGCAAACAATCCCAGAGTAAAGATCACATCATGGGCCAGCGATAAAATTGCGCCCACCGAGAACTTGAGCTGGAAGCGAAAGGCGATATACAGGGTAATCATCAGCATGGCAAACAGCATGCCCAGACCGCCCTGCTCACGCAGCCGTTCACCCACCTGCGGGCCAACAAACTCAACGCGCACCGCATCCACGGTGCCCTGATAGTTCTGCCCCAGCAACGCACTAATGGCACTGCCAATCTTCGGATCGTCGCCGGGAATTCGCACCAGGATATCCCGGGCTGAACCAAACTCCTGTACTACGGCGTTGTCGTAACCCGCCGCCTCAAGCTGATCGCGAATATCGGCAGTGTGCACCGGCTGATCATAGGCCAGCTCGATCAGAGTGCCCCCGGTAAAGTCCAGGCCCCAGTTGATGCCTTTGAAAGCCAGCGCCCCTACCGAAACAATCATCAGAATTACTGAGAAAACGGTGGCTGCGGTGCGCAGCCGCATGAAGTTAATTACTTTCATAGTATCCATCACTGCCACCTCAAATATGCAATTTCTTCAGGCTGCGACCACCATAGGTTAAGTTAACCAGTGAGCGGGTCACGACAATGGCTGTGAACATAGACGTCAAAATACCAATACATAAGGTAATGGCGAACCCTTTGATTGGTCCGGTGCCTACAGCAAACAGGATAATACCCACCAGTAACGTAGTGATGTTGCCATCGAAAATTGAGACAAACGCCCGATCGAAGCCTTCATGAATGGCTAGCTGAATGGGGCGGCCATTGCGAATCTCTTCACGAATCCGCGAGAAAATCAGCACGTTGGCGTCCACCGCCATACCAAGCGTCAGCACGATACCGGCAATGCCCGGCATGGTCAGCGTGGCACCAAACAGACTCATCACCGCCATCAGCAGCACCAGGTTAATGGCCAGGGCAATGTTGGCCAGCAGACCAAATACCCGATAAACCACCACCATAAAGATCAGTAGCAGCACCAAGCCGATTATGGTGGACTGAACCCCCATTTTAATGTTCTCAGCCCCGAGGCTTGGACCAACGGTACGTTCTTCGGCAAAGTACATGGGGGCAGCCAGGGAGCCGGCACGCAGTAGCAACGCCAGTTCAGATGCTTCAGCAGTGGAACCGACACCAGTGATGCGGAATTGGTTGCCCAGGGCACTCTGGATGGTGGCCAGGCTGATAATGTGTTCATCCTGCTCAAAAGTCTGTACGGTCTCTTTTACCGTCTCGCCATCAACCTCTTTAGTCACAGTCTTGGTGACTGGCCGTTGTTCGATGAAGATAACCGCCATGGCGCGGCCAATGTTGTTGCGCGTGGCACGGTTCATGGCCGAGCCACCCTGACCGTCCAGGTTGATATTGACCTGTGGCTGGCCGGTTTGGCTGTCAAAGTTAGACTGGGCGCTGGAGACCTGATCACCGGTGATGATAATGTCGCGCTCCAGGGCAACCGGTGGCCGACCTTCTTCGCGGAAATTAAACAGCTCGGTAGTGGCACGAGCGGCGTTGGGCAACGCCTCAAGGCGGAACTGCAAGTTGGCGGTTTTACCCAGGATACGTTTGGCCTCGGCGGTGTCCTGTACGCCGGGCAGCTCAACCACAATGCCGTTACGACCCTGACGTTGCACCAGCGGCTCGGAGACGCCCAGCTCGTTGACCCGGTTGCTCACCGTGGTCAGGTTCTGACGCACCGCGTAATCTTCTATCTCCCGAATGGCCGCTTCAGAGTAGCCGTAGGCCAGAACCGGACGACCATTGACGTCCAGATTCTCTACCGTCAGATCAGGAAAATCTTTGCGGATTAAAGCTGCCGCCTGATCGCGGGCCTGAACATCATTAAACGCCAACTGTCGTGCACCATCGGCACGCTCAGGCATGGTACGGTAGCGCAGCCGCTCTTGTCGCAGGGCTGAGCGAATGTCAGAAGTGGCAATATCCATTTTCAGCTGGACAGCCTTGGCAGTATCCACCTCCAACAAAAAGTGTACGCCACCGGAAAGATCCAGGCCGAGTTTCATAGGGTAAGCGCCGATGGAGGTCAGCCAGTCGGGTGTCGTCTGGGCCAGGTTGATGGCCACGATATAGTCATCCCCGAGCGCTTCGTTGATCAGCGACTTCGACAACTGCTGCTGATCGGCACGGTTAAGACGAATAAGCAGGGCATTGTCGTCAAATTCAACGGACTTGACGTCCACATTGGCGGCGGCCAGGGCTTGCTCGACCTGCTCGGCAACGCGCTCGTCTATCACTCTGGATGAACTGGCGCCGGTCACCTGAACAGCGGGGTCAGCGGGGTAAAGATTGGGAAAGGCGTAGATAAATCCGATACTTATGATGATCAGAATCAGCAGGTACTTCCACAATGGATAGCGATTGAGCATGGCTCACCGGTTCCTGATTAAAAAATGAACATCGCGTGTCGTGAAACACGACACGCGACTTTTGGTTCAGTCCGTTCAATATAACGATCAATACAAACAGTCAGCAGTAACAAGCAGTCAAAAGACTGCTGTTTACTTACTTGATAGCCTTGATAGTACCCTTAGGCAAGGTGGCGGCAACCGAGCCTTTCTGGAAGTTCAACTCTATATTGTCAGCAACTTGCAGGGTGACAAATTCGTCGGTGACATTGGTGACTTTACCAAGCACACCGCCGGTGGTTACCACTTCATCACCTTTGCTAAGTCCGGCAAGCAGGTTTTTGTGCTCTTTGGCACGCTTGCTCTGGGGACGCCAGATCAGCAGCCAGAAAATCAAGATAAAACCGCCCAGCATCAACAGCTGACCGATCATGCCCGAACCGCCTATTGCTGCTGCGGCGCCGCCCTCTGCGGCAGCGTGCGCCTGACCGATGAAAGGAATCATTCCGATACTCCACGTAGTGTTATTACTGTTGGAACCGCAATTTACCTGAAAAAACCGCAAGCCGAAACCCATATAGATGGTAAAATAACCGCCTATGTCAATACCGCTGGCTGACATAGGCCTGACAAAACCCTGTTGTGAAAATCCCATCCAGTAAAAAGAACTGCTTGATACCCCAATCGCGTGAGCTCTATGATTGATTCGTTCCGGCGCAACTACAAAAAACCCATACGCCGGGCAGACGCATGAATGGACTGCGGCCAGCCCACTAAACAGAGATCTTTTCCCGGAAATCTGGCCGACTCTGTCGTACCTGGCACAGAGAAAGACGACAGTGTCTGAAAACACCTCGGCAAAGGATTTGCTGGCCGCCAGTTGTTCATGCACACAGTGATGACAACTCACCTGCGAAAAGTAGCCATGATAAAAAAAACAATAATCGCTGCTTGTGCATCCGTTGCCCTGCAAGCCAATGCCGCCGCGCCATCTGTCGACCTGGGCCTATCGACCCTCGGAATCAGCATTAGCGGTTCCTATCAGCTCATGGACTCGGTGGTCATACGCGGCCAGTACAATCAACTCACATTCGGCTCGGATTTCGATGAGTCAAATATCAATTACGATACCGACCTGAAGCTCTCCTCCTTCGGCCTGATCGCTGACTGGTATCCGCTTGACAACAGCGGCTTCCGGGTTTCTGCCGGTGCCTACTACAACGACAACACCCTTGAGGGCTCTGGCACACCGACAAGCGGTACGGATTTTATCATTGGGGATCAAGCCTATACGCTTGATCGTCTGGACGCCAAAGTTGAGTTCGACAATTTTGCCCCTTACGTGGGGATTGGCTGGACGTCGAATTATTCGGGTGAGCAGGGGTTTATCATCAGTGCTGATTTGGGAATGCTCTACCAAGGCTCAGCCAAGGTTTCGTTGGACGCTTACGGAACCGGCACGGCTATTCCGGGGTTTAATGAAAGCCTGCAAAAAGAAGTGAGCCGCGTAGAGGATGAACTGAGCAAAGTGAACTACTCGCCCCTAAAGGAGCGAGCTTCCAATACTAAGCAGCCACCGGAGTGATTGCCGTTCCTTTCTTTTTTGACGCTTCGCAGCCATCAACGCCAGAGTGCTTGCACTTTAACGACTTACGATTGGCTCCACGTCCTATGGTCAGCACAGGAATCCCCTTGCCAACCAACTCCGTTCCAGAGTCCAGTATGAGATTGATTGCCCGCTTCTTGATTACTCTCGCTGCATTTCTGTCAGCGTTGTCAACGTGGCCACAACAAACGCAGGAAAACCGTTCCTGACTCTTGCGATTGTCGGGATGAGTGTGTTCGCATTCAGCACACTCTTGACTGGTATATGCTGGGGCAATCTTGAATACCGCTTTACCTGCTTTTGCAGCTTTGTAGCGGGTGTATGTTTCCAGATAGTGCCAACCTACATTGAGGATGGCTTTGTTCAGGCCAGCTTTTTGTGCTCCCCGGTTGGGGAGAAAATGACCACTGTCGTCCTGCTTTGCCTTTGGCTTGTGGATCATGCTTCGGGTTTTCAGATTCTCGAAGATGATCACTTTGGCTTTGCTATCCACCAGTTTCCGGCTGGTTTTGTGACAGAAGTCATTGCGGATATTGGCGATCTTTTGATGCTGCCTGGCGATTCTGTGCTTTGTCTTTTTACGACAGTTGGAGCCTTTGGCCTGCCTCGACAAACGACGCTGTAACCGCTTCAGGTAGCGGCTACGCTTCACCATTTTCTTTTTCTGGTTGTCGGTAAAGTCATGGCTGGACTCACCTGTATGAACAGGAATGGTCACACCCCGGTCAATGCCAATGATGTGTTCTTCCAGCCATTCCCTTGTGCCTCCCTGAAGCCAATGCAGATTGTCTTTGTCGGTGGTCGGTGCCTCTGACCCGTCGTCAAAACAGAAGGAGACAAAGTACTTCCCGGCTTCCTTGCGGATGTACAAGGACTTTGGCTTGTTGAATGGGCGATGGGATTTGAACGACAGATAGCCGATATTGTTGGTCTTGGTGCCAATGAAAAGCCGGGTAACACCGTCGGCACAAGTATCAAACCGGAACAGTTCATTGGTCAGGTGAATACTGCCCTTATCCGTCTTTGGCTTGCGCTTTGGCTTACCACAGAGTCCTTTCATGTACTTCTGGTAAGTCTGATACCAGTTTATCGCAGAGTTCCGGATGATCTGGCTTGGGCAATCAGAGAGCCAGGGCGTCAGCTCTTGGCTTTTGAACTGGGCTGCTTTCTGATCTACCGGCGCAAATGTCCCGACAGGGTAATACTTTCTGGCAAAAGTGCTGTAATAGCGGTGCTCATCGCACTTGGCATTCCAGATAACTCGGGCGCAACCCATCCACTGAGACAGAACCAGTCTTTGCTGATGAGTTGGATTAGCCTGTAATCGGATGCCTGTGAGCATGGGATACCTTTAAGTTAGGCGTGGAATTTTAGACCAAAATTAACCACAAACCATCGTGGAATCCCTATAAACTCTGATGGCAAAAGAAGTTAGTCTGTAAGCGTCCGGTCATCACATCTTGACCGGATCTGTCCAGTTATGTGGTAACAGCTCTTCAAGCTGATTGTTTTTCTGGGTCGGTAATCTTGTCAGTACATCTTTCAGATAAGCATACGGGTCATGGCCATTGAGTCTGACGGACTGGATCAGGCTCATAACATTGGCTGCTCGTTGACCGCTGCGAAGTGAACCAGCAAACAACCAGTTTCCACGACCTAGGACCCACGGACGTATCTGGTTTTCAACCTGGTTGTTATTGATAACGTGAGTTCGATGCAAAAAAGACAAGGGAACCCCCTGCTTTAACTATCTTTCGGTTGCAACCCATAGACAGCTAACCGGAGGCTCCCATGTCTATGACCAGTGTATTCTGTGATGTTGATGATTTCTGTCTGGTTTTTGAACCAGAATGGCATAAGGGACTTATCTGTAATACCAAAAAGCCTCTGACTATATCGAAGCTCTCGCTCAGTGAAATAATGACCATCATCATTTGCTTTCATCAGAGCGCTTTCCGGGATTTCAAACATTACTACCAGAATCTCATTGTGCGACATAAGTCAGACTATTTTCCAAACTTGGTGTCTTACACCCGTTTTGTAGAACTCATGAAACAAGCGCTGATACCACTGACTGTTTATCTCAAAACTCAATGCATGGGACTACAAACTGGCCTGTCGTTCATTGACTCAACACCCATTGTCGTTTGTGATAACCACCGGATCAACAGCCATAAGGTTTTCTCAGAAGAGGCTAAACGTGGTAAGACGTCTACAGGCTGGAAATTTGGCTTCAAGCTTCATCTAATCATCAATCATTTGGGAGAAATTTTATCTTTCTGTGTGACTACGGCTAACACAGACGACCGAAAGCCAGTACCAGATCTCATTGAAGATTTAACGGGCTGGCTCTATGGCGATAAGGGTTATATTTCAGAAAAGTTAGTGGCTTGGTTGAAAGAGAAAGGCTTAAATCTGGTAACGAAAGTGAGAAAGAACATGAAACCAAAGGAGATGAAAGCCTTTGATAAAGCGATGTTGCGAAAAAGGACTGTCATAGAGAGTGTAAATGATCAACTTAAAAATATCTCTCAGATAGAGCACTCCCGCCACCGGTCACCATTTAACTTTGCTGTAAACCTGATAGTTGGCCTCATAGCCTATATCAGACAACCCAGAAAGCCTCATATTGATGTTTCTGCACTAACAGAAGGTGTACCGATGGCTTTCTGAGCGTCGAACTCACGTTATTGACAGGTACACCCCCATCTTCGCAGTAGCGAGACAGTGCTTCCCAGCGCTTGAGGCTGTAATCCATGGCTTTGGCTATTCCCGAACCGTCGGGCACTTTCTGCCGTTGCAACAGTAACCATTCCTTAAGTTGACGATTGCACAATCTTGATTTTGGCCAGCTAACGCCTGCTTCAGTCGTGCCACCGACGGCGGCGTCGAGTGGAGGGACAAAGCCCCGGAACGGACTGGAAGCATTTGTTACATGCGTTGCCTATTTTTGCTGGCAAAGCTTTTGAATAATTTTTGCTCTCGCTGATCTTCGACCAAGGGTAAAAACTGTACGAGGTTTTCAGTAACAACCAAATTCTTACCGTTCTCTATGATTTCGCATGCTCTTTGATACTTTTGCTGGTAATCATTACACCATGTTGACCAGCGTTTCAAATCTGTTTGTGACAGAATTTTGATATCGAGTTTTTCTAGTGCGGCTAAATTTTGTTGCAAATCGAGTATTAATAGCTCTCGGATGTCATTCTCTTTATAAAGTGACTCTGACCCTCGAAAGCTTCCGATTTGTTCGTCTATATAATGCGGTGTTTTTAATGGGCTACCAGATGCTCTAATAATATCAATTTCTTTATTTGTTGCTAAACGCGGCTTAATTATTGAAGGATTTCTAGACCTAATCATTCTCTGGATAGCAACAGTAATTGCAGGTGGAATTAGACTGTTTGTCTTTGTCAGAGTTTTCTTTGTAGCATTAAGCCAGTCAGCACCCAAATGTGTTTTTCTTAAGGATGAAATTTCTTCTTTTCTGTGCTCAATATGAAAAAGAAAATCTAACACATTGCTGCGATGGTTGTGCTCTGCTACAGCAGCATCGAAAGTTTTTGCCATTTTATGAAAGTCAACATCGAAGTATGTTTTTCCACAGTCCTTGCCAATATTTGTAATCAGCCCATCTTTTGTGGAAACAATATATCCTTTGTTATGCGGTGTATTGCAGTTAGTCAAACCACAAGATGTCTTTTCTGAAAAAATATATCGCCCTATTATCTCATCTAACTGATGTTCCTTGTGGTTGAGTTTATGTCGGAATCCATTCAACTCAGTAATTTCATCCCAAGTGTTTACTTTAACGTAGGATCTTTCTTTTTTTAATGTGATCAATTTATAGATTCCTCAAATTTGTAAAGCATGTAACAGTTACCTATGTACGGGACAAAAAATCTAGAGATCAGATCTGGCAAGAGGTCAGAGTGGATGAGCTGACTCCCCATGTAAGGTAATCTATGCGGTCTCTAACCTCCTCATAGAGTACTTTTGTCATACATGGAAGAAGTCAGCTCATTAGCCGAGAAGCTTAAAGCTCATTTGCCATCGCATCAAGCCCGAGTTGATTTTATGGCACAGTTTGTTCTGTCCTTGATCCGCGCGCGCTCTACCAATCTTTACCGAGTTGCTGAAGAATTTCAGACTAAGGCAGATGCCGAGTCGAGTTACCGGCGAGTCAAGCGCTTCTTCGCTGACTACGAGTACAGCTACGAACAGCTGGGGTTATTCATCCTGAGTTGTCTGGACATGGAACGCTACACGCTATGTATGGACAGAACCAACTGGAAACATGGCAAGAAAGACGTCAATTACCTGGTTGTTTCCATTGTCTAGCAGGGAAACTCGATCCCTATTGTCTGGAAGTGTCTTGGCAAAAGCGGTGGTAACTCGAACGCTCAGGAGCGTATCGCGATCATGAAACGGGTCCTGCGCCTGATTCCGGTTGACCGGATTGACGCTCTGCTTGCTGACCGAGAGTTTATCGGTCAAGACTGGTTCGAGTGGCTTAACCAGGAAGACTTGTCATGTCGACTGCGCGTGAAAGAGAGCTTCCCTGTTGAGCACGACGGAGCCAGTATCCCCATTGGGAAACTGTGCCGAAGCGTTGGTATGAATCAGACGGTGACTTGGCATACCAAGAAAAAAGTATCAGGTATTCCTCTTTACATATCAGCCCGTCGCACAATACAAGGTCTGTTGATCGTTGTGGCTACGACCAAACCGGATTCAATGATCACAGACTACGCCAAACGCTGGGGGATTGAGACGTTGTTCGGGTGCCTGAAATCTCGGGAGTTTGACATGGAGTCAACGCATATGACAGAGCATGACAGGATGGATAAGCTGCTCGGACTTTTGTCCATTGCATTCACGTGGTGCTTGACCGTTGGGCACTGGTAGCATGGAGACGCGGCGATGCTGCCCTTGAATAAGCACTGTCGACCCGCCAAAAGTCTGTTCAGACTGGGGTTGGATATTCTCAGGCGGCTATTGAAAAACCAGTGCGCAAAGGGCGATGAGATCACCTTTCAGATTTTGCTGAATGTTTTGTCCCTTACATAGCAAAATATGGCAAGCAGAGCAGCTATCACTGCACGTCTGTCACTGCCGGTGACAACTGGATCAAGGTTCCCAAGTGCGAGCCAATCAAGGCAAGGATTCACCGGGAGATAACCGACAAAATCAAGTCCATCACGTTAAGTCGTGAGACCACCGGCAAGTATTACGCCTCAATCTTGGTCGATGATGGTATTGAGCAGCCAAAACCAATAACTGATCTTGATGCGACAAAGATTGTTGGCGTTGATATGGGAATAACCGATCTAGCCATCACCAGCAACGGCCATAAGACGGGCAATCCCCGGTTCCTGAAAAATGCCTACCGGAATTTGCGAAGAAAGCAGAAAGCGCTATCGCGCTGCAACAAAGGTTCCAAGGGTAGGATAAAAGCCCGACTACTATTGGCAAAGGCACATGAACGAGTGGCCAATGCCCGCAATGACTTCCAGCACAAACTTTCCAGACAACTCATTGACGAAAACCAAGCGGTGATTGTGGAAACGCTGAAGGTCAAGAACATGGTCAAAAACAGACAGCTTGCCAAAGCCATCTCTGATGCCGGTTGGTCATCGCTGATTGCCAAGTTGGCGTACAAGGCAAAGCAGGCAGGGAAGCACCTGGTCAAGATAGACCAGTGGTTCCCATCGACAAAGACCTGCTCTGTTTGCAACTTGAAACAAGCTGAAATGCCTTTGAAAGTCCGGTCGTGGGTTTGCTCTTGTGGAGCAACACACGACAGAGATATTAATGCTGTCGGAAATATCCGACAGCAAGGCATCTTGAAATTAAAGGCGGAAGGACATTCCGTTTCTGCTGACGGAGGCTTGCGTAAATCCGGTTTATCGCCGGTGGTAGCCTGTGAAGTCAGAAGCGTCGCCCAATTGGGCCGGGAGTGTCACTCATTTTCAATTGTCGCATGCCCAACAATGTTCTTTATTGAGCTCTGTCCCAATCGGGTACTTCCTGACCCCGCTGGCGGTAAAACGCCTCGACGAACTGCTCCAGCTGGCCGGCGGCAATGGCGTCGCGCAATCCGGCCATAACACGCTGATAGTAGCGTAGGTTATGGATTGTGTTGAGCATGGAGCCAAGAATCTCCCCACATTTATCCAGATGGTGCAAGTAGGCACGGCTAAAGTTCTGGCAGGTGTAACAATCGCAATGGGCTTCCAGCGGGCGCTCATCCATTTTGTGCGCCGAGTTGCGGATTTTGATCACGCCCTCATCGACAAACAGGTGACCATTGCGCGCGTTGCGAGTAGGCATAACGCAGTCGAACATATCCACGCCCCGACGTACCGCTTCGACAATATCTTCCGGCTTGCCGACGCCCATCAGGTAACGGGGATAGGCTTCAGGAATTTTATGGGTAATGTGAGAAAGAATACGCATCATGTCTTCTTTACTCTCCCCCACTGACAAGCCGCCAATGGCGTAACCGTCAAAACCAATTTCTGTCAGGCCGGCCAGCGAAATATCGCGCAGATGTTCGAACATACCACCCTGGATAATGCCAAACAGCGCTGAAGGGCTGTTGCCGTGTGCCGCCCTGGAGCGGGCCGCCCAACGCAGTGACAACTCCATAGAAGTACGCGCCTGTTCTTCATTGGCGTCACCTGGCGTACATTCGTCAAAAATCATGACGATGTCGGAGCCCAGTTCCCGTTGTACCTGCATGGAGATTTCCGGATTCAGAAATACCTTTGACCCATCCACCGGCGACTGGAATGAAACACCCTCTTCGGTAATCTTACGCATCTTGCCCAGGCTGAATACCTGAAAGCCGCCGGAGTCAGTGAGAATCGGTCCCTGCCACTGATTGAAGTCATGCAAGTCACCGTGTTTCTGGATGATCTGCGTGCCCGGGCGCAGCATCAGGTGGAAAGTGTTGCCCAGAATAATCTCGGCACCAATTTCCTTGATATCTCTGGGCAGCATGCCTTTTACTGTGCCGTAAGTGCCAACGGGCATAAAACAGGGGGTTTCTACCGTTCCTCTGGGAAACGTCAGCCGACCACGACGGGCTTTGCCGTCGGTAGCCAGCTGTTCAAACTTCATAAAACACGCTCTGGTCATGAATCGCTCTTTCTTCTAACCATAATAAAAAATAAATGTCGTATATTGGCCCAACGACTAACCGGTCAACAGTCTTTGCGAGTCAGTAACATGGCATCGCCATAACTGAAAAATCGGTATTGCTGCTCAACGGCTTCTTTATAGGCCGCCAGCACTTGCTCCCGACCGGCAAAAGCACTGACCAGCATCAGCAGGGTGGATTGTGGCAGATGGAAGTTGGTCACCATCAAGTCCACACTACGAAACCGATAGCCGGGATAAATAAAAATGCTGGAATCGCCCTGAAACGGTGCAATCTCACCCGCTGCTGACGCCGACTCAAGGCTACGCACTGACGTAGTACCCACCGCCACCACACGCTTGCCCAGAGCACGGGTATCACGTACTGCCTGGCACACTTCTTCAGAGACCTCGATATACTCAGCGTGCATCACATGATCTTCGATCTTCTCAACCCGCACTGGCTGATAAGTACCGGAGCCCACATGCAGCGTCACAAACGCTTTACGAACGCCTTTGGCTTCCAGACGCGCCAACAACGCCTCGTCAAAATGCAGTCCGGCTGTCGGTGCCGCTACTGCGCCATCTCTGGCAGCAAACACTGTCTGATAACGCAGACGATCACTGTCGCCATCAGTCCGGTCAATATACGGCGGCAGCGGCATATGCCCGTGCTCCAGCAACAGCGGCAAAATTGGCGTTTCAAAGCGCAGAATAAATAAAAAGTCGCGCCGCCCTGTCACCACCACACGCACTGCACCATCGGCCAATAACAGCACCGAGCCAGCTTTGGGCGACTTGCTGGCACGCACCTGGGCAAGTGCCAGGTTATCTTCCACCACTCGCTCAATCAGTACTTCGATCTTGCCGCCGGTTTCTTTCTGCCCATACAGACGAGCCGGAATGACGCGGGTGTTATTCAGCACCAGCAAATCCCCGGGTTCCAACAGTTGCTCGATATCGGCAAACTGACGATGCACAGTGGCACCGCTGTCGCCGTCAAGGCATAACAGACGACTGCCGGTACGATCTTCGGCAGGAAAACGGGCAATCTGGCCGTCGGGCAGATCAAAATCAAAATCACTGACTTGCATGGATAATCCGGTGAGTAATGACCGTTTCTCCACCACCGGCTTCTCACGGTTCATGCCTGCAAGCAGTGCATCCTTAATGAGAACACCCGGGAAAATCGGTACCAATAAAAAAGCCTCGAAGGATACTGCAAAACGCGAAAGGTGTCAGGGGGGTCACTTGATCAGGAAATCACCCGGTAACAAATTTATTCAATAACTTCTTGATCTCAATAAACTCTTTGATATACTTCAGCGCACTTGAGAGGCAGTTGTCGCAAGGCTGGTAGTAAAGAAACCGGTAGAATGTAGCTTTGCAATCAGACAGCAAGTCAAACCTCCCAGAAGATTCTATGCCAGTGTGATGGAATTGGTAGACATGACGGATTCAAAATCCGTTGCCTTTGCGGGCGTGTCGGTTCGAGTCCGACCACTGGTACCAAATAAGCAGCATCCCCTCTTCTTAAAAAATCAACATCTCCTATAAATCAATGCCTCCAATTCAGCCGATTTGTTATCCCAACAAAATTATCCGTCTGCAAATTTCCGAACAAGGCGTAATCACGATTCCTTGCAGATAGACCACCCTGGTTGACCTGCAACCTGCTAAAAGACATTTCCCAAAAAGTTATTTAACCGAATAGAACTGGTGTCGTTAGTCGATTACAATCAGCGACTCAAGCACTGCACGCGAACCATCGTGGTGCAGAATCGTATTTATATCGTCCCATCAGAACACATCGCGACACAGAAGAATTAATGTACTGAGCGTTTGCTGTTGTGTTTAGTCGTTTAACATCTGTATTCCCATCAATGCAACGTCAATGTAGTGAGGAAGTTCGATGTTTAAAAATAAGGCATCAGTAGGAATTACCAACGGATCTGGTTCTTCGGGCGAGAACACCGTAAAAGTTACCGCCTGAAAAGTTACCACTGAAATGTTGGCAGTTATCGGTTAACCGTTGCCTGTCTCAATGTTGAAGTACCTGGCCCCATCAGGCTGCGAGCACAGGTTAGACATAGAGCATACAAAGGACACCACCATGAAATGTTCTAATTTACGCACTGTCCAGGTCATATTCGGTTTACTGTTGGCAATGGTCGTTATACAGGTACTCTATACCGCTCTCTACCTTGCCAAGGCTTATATTCCACAACAACTGTTATGGGGGCTGGAAGCCTTTGTTTGTACCATACTCGCAGCATTTGCCGGAGCCGCGATGGTGCAGACCAAAAAGTATCGTCTGGGATGGTCTGCCATTGCCTTCGCTGCAGTCCTCAATGCCATACAAGTTAGTATTGGCGTTACCCTGTACGAGCCATTTTATGTAGCTGCCAGTCAAGTTCAGGCACTTGTCCCAGTGGCAGATGCATTCGTGGCCCTGTCGTTTATGATATATAACGCGGCAAAACTCTTGCTGGGTTTTGCTGCACTTATTTTCGGGGCGGCAAAAATGATGGAAGGTGCCAGGGAGTTGGGCGGCTTGACTGCGCTGGTTGGTGTTATTGCCATATTCGCCAATGCGATTTTGGTGGTGTTTGGGCATGATATCTTTTTGCCCTCCGGTGTTGCCGGAGCATCGGGTGTCCTGGCGACCTTTCTGCTGGCGTTCTGCCTGATGAGTGTTATCTGCGAAGACTCACCAAGAAGTGCCCAGAGCTGAGAAACACTGGAGAAGCGTCGGTTGAGCAGCAAAAACTGCATTGTTTAGTTGTCGTCATCCCTGCCTGTGCAGGGGGTGACGATAAATAGACGATAAATAATAGTGGACAACCCGCAGAGAGTTGCCTCTTTTCACGACGAATATCTCTACCTTGAAGCAAAGAAGTCCAAAAAGGCACTACGGCAGGCCATAAGGGGCTTGTTTGACTGGTTTGTTATCGATATGTAGTGGTCAAGTAAAAATGGACACCTGATTAAGCTGCTTTCCTGAATTCCTGTCGCTCAAAGTCCACTGGACTCATGTAATCGAGATAGGAGTGAAGTCTGTGGTTGTTGTAGAACAAAATGTAATCAATAACCGTTGCTTCAACATCAGCCCTCGTCTCGAAAATATAATGGTTAGTCCTTTCTCTTTTGAGACTTCCAAAAAAACGTTCCGTCACCGCATTGTCCCAGCAGTCCCCCTTACGACTCATGCTGCATATCATGCCGTATTCTCTGAGTTGAGCCTGGTAGTCAAGAGAAGCATACTGGCTCCCCCGGTCTGAGTGGTGAAGCACTCCCGAGCTTGGTTTACGACTCCACCAGGCCATTTTCAAGGCCTCTAATGGCAACTCCGTCTTTATACGACTGCTCATGGACCAACCTACGATTTTCCTTGAATACAAATCCATAACCACAGCCAAGTACAGCCAGCCTTCGCGGGTCCAAAGGTAGGTAATATCTGTCGTATAGACTTTATTTGCCTCTGTGACAGCAAATTCTCTGTTCAAGAGATTTTCCGCAACAGGCAGTTTATGCCTGCTATTTGTTGTCACCTTAAATTTTTTTGCACATTTCACTACCAGTCCTAGCCGTTTCATCAGTGTTGCTGCCTGATAGCGACCTACGTTGTAGCCCTTTTTACACAGTGCCTCTGCCATTCTTCGGCTGCCATATGAACGATCAGAGTCTGCAAAAATCTGTTGTGCATCAGCTTCCAGGCGAAACTGCTGCGCCGTTATGTTTTTCTGTTGAGCCCGTTGCTTTTGCCAGTGATAAAAGCCGCTGCGACCCACTTGCATTACTTTACAGAGCACCCGAGTCGGGTAGACCTCCTTCTCCTGCTGTATGAATGCAAACCTTACAACAGCTCTTTCGCGAAGAAGGCCGTCGCCTTTTTTAAGATTTCCTGCTCCATTTTCAATTGCCGATTTTCAGCTTCCAGCTCTTTTATCCGTCGCTGATCCGGCGTTAAAGCCTGTTGTCCTTTGCCAGGAAAGGACATTTCCTTTTTTTCATCCTGCTCCCGCACCCAGCGTCTGAGGTTGCCAACATCAATATCAAGACTTCTGGCAACCTCTGCTGCAGCCTGTCCCTGCTCAACCACCATAGCAATGGCTTTACGCTTAAATTCTGGAGAATAATTCTTACGCTGCTTTGTCACTTTCTACCTCGTCATCAACTGCACTATTGTGCTTAACGAGGTGTCCAAAGTCATTAGACCACTACAATAACTGGGAAGATCTGTATATAGCAATCCTTGATAAAAGGCAGCAACTGATGATTGAGACCACCTGAGGCAGTGCTTGTAGTCCTGTTTATCCTGTGTTATGAACTTGCTCTATTACTGGCTGGCAAACGAATCTGGTTTTGTTCGGCCTTGAAAAACAGTTGGCGGAATGACTGACCCGCTGGATAAACATTGCGTGTTCAGCGGGAATTGCTGACAAAACATTGGCTCACATCAATAAGACCACTACACATACCTTCTACAAATAACTTGAGAGCAGGCTTGTCATTTATGCGGGCTTGCTTGAGAATCGGCTGAAGCCTCCACCAGTGCTTGTCACTGAGCATGAGGCACGGCATAACAGGTTCGTATTGCCGCTGTGTGGAAACTGCAATAATACGAATCTGTAAGCTTTCTTCAAGCCTCCAAAAAAACCTCAACAACCCCTAGCCTTCTATCCGTGGGATTCATATGAGTCGTCATAATCCTATGAAAAATCAAGTCACAGCATGGTTATCTGAGTTTCTTTTCACCCGAGAGCACTTTATGGGGCCGACTGGTAAACCGCTTTTTAGTTACCATGTCACCTCAGAAGAGTTTAATTCGCTGGAAACATTACTCTCCATTACTCCCCCTTCCAGATACCAAAACTCTTACGATCCCCACTGGGCAGCGGCTTTCTGCCTGTTTGTTGCTGAATGGTACCGTCGGGAGTATGGCAAAGACTGGTCCTGGACGGAGCCTGAACGCCGAGTTGGCCAGGATTTTAACAATTTTCAGCATGATGCGCTGATAACTGGTGGACTGGTTGGGTTTTGGAAACGACCTATTCGGCAAAAGGGGCGTGGTCGTGATCTGCTCGGTTCTCTCTTTGCTGAGGGTGGACTTCCATGGCAACTGGTTCAAAGCGAAACGCATGGATTTGGTCGGGCTATTCGCAAAGGTTTGCGTAACTACTACCGTACCCGTATCGGGCTTAGATCTACTGCCGATCTGCTGGAGGAATCGCGTGGATCACTTCCTATTGCATTTCGTAATCTGGAAACCCGTCAGATGCTTGCAGGTATTGTTGAGCAGCTGATGTACCTTGCCGAACAGTATCCATTAAAAGGAAAGTCAGATCCTGCTCTTTATCTGGACCAGCAGAATCCTACCTGGAAGGATGCTTTTCCTATTCCATTGGATGAAAGCAATGCCCGACAGTTGATCAACGAATGGTTGAAAGATGCGGATCAAAGACGGCAAGAGCGCAAAAAAGCAGAAGAGCTCGCCAGCGCATTTTCCTGTGAACACCAACTACATAGCTCCGAACGGGACTGGTCAATCACGACTGAGCTGACACTGCCAAAGCGCACAGATATACCCAAAATAGAGAATTTATCGACCACCCGTCTTGAATTAGGCTTCTATGAAGGTGATACCCTGATTGCACGAGGAGGCGCTGTCTATGCACAAATCAGTCATGATCATTTAGGCATTCGCTTCCCGGAAACCAATATCGCACTCAAGCGTAGAGATATTGTGTCGCCGATATCACTCAGGCTCCTTGAAAATGGGCAACCTGTTCATAGTTTCTATTTTGACGGCAGCGTGATCGAGAAAACGCAGGCGCCGATGTTCTTTGAACGGCGAGAGGATGACTGGTATCTCGTTGCACAAGCCAGTTATGGTATTCAGGGAGAGGATGCAAAAATCAGACTGCCTGCGAATGCACAGATCGTAAAGGGAGAAACCACTCCCCTAGTAAGTGAGTCGTCTGGTGCGAGATGGTTAAAGGCAAACAGCGACGTTTCTATCTGCATTGGCTCTGACATTTATAACCTTCGTTTAAACTGCGGACATCATGCTTCCCTGAAGCCAGCATTAACGGGGACATTATCTTTATATGGCACCAGGGAAAGCTCTGTATTCATGGGTTTCCCCTCCCTTAGCCTGCCTGAAGATTATCCTTACAACCATGATGAGCTGCAATGCTTTATCAATGGCCGACAATCGCCATTAAAACAACAAACGCCCAATAAAGCGGGGATATTTCATGTCACTATTAAACACAAATTGGGAGACGTTTTACTACGTAGGCGTATTGGTGTTCTTCCGGATGGCTTTAGTATTGCTCTCTTTCCTGCTGGGCATGGGAAGCCGGCACGCATAAAAATTCGTAATGGCAAGAACTTACTCATACAGGTGGTCAGCAAAGATCTTATTTCACAGGAGACGTATGGTGAATCCGACCGTTGGATGACTTTAGAGTATCGTAGCCCCGAAGCGCCAACCATGTTCAGAATGGAAGTCAGTAGTGATGCCAGCACCGAACCTGTCACACTGATTTTGCCCTATCCCTATCAAGGGGTGCGCGTTCTTGGCGAAAATGGCGAAACACTGAAGCTACAGGAAATGACGGTAAATGACTTGCTCGGTGTACAGCTTGCATTGTTTTCGGGACAAAGTCAGGGACAGATATTTCACCTTCGACTTGAGTTACAAAATCTGGCCGTTACTGCAGGTCATAATCATCAGGCTACTTCTCATGATAAGGAACCCGTTCGACCTATCCGAAGAGCATACCGCTACTACCGGATTGCGGTTGGTGAAGATCCGAAACTGCTGAGTTTATTCAGCTACCAAAATGATATTGTGCAATTGCTGGGTTCAGTGAATAGTCAGGATGCTTATGTCAGATTTACGCTTGAGTCATCACAACGCCTCCTGACCTTGAATATTCGGCGATACTCAGGCTATGCCAATAAGGAAACAAGTCGGGTATTTTCTATCAATACCATGCATGGCACACGCCCTCTACATGCAACGATTAACGTGCGAGCAATGCAGCTCGTCAGTCCAGAAAATCCACCAATAGCCATTGTCGAAAAAGAACCTGCCGCCACAATTAAAGCAAATATTTCCAGTACATCAGGTACTGGTTTATTTGAAGTTCCGGAATCAATAAATATAAAAGGCCCGTGGTTGATCCATCCGGCAACTGAAACTGATTTCCAGTTCCGCCCCTTTATACATGTGACGCCCACCTCGGACATCGCTGCCCAGGATGATACGGACTGCTCTCTCCATCAGGCAGCACAAAGCTACCATCCGAAATTCAATCCGGATGTTATTCATAAGCAGATAGCCATGATGGCGGAAGATTTTAACCATAGTGGCTGGCAATATCTGGCAGATTTAAAAAGCAATTATGGTCACCTGCCACTTTCGGTTTTTGAAAGCTGGCAGGCTTTGGGCGCCAACCCCAACGCACTGGCCGCTGCAATTTTCAGACTGGAGATAGATGAGCGTTTTTGCAATCGGCTGAGAGATGAGCTGGCAGTGATATGGGAGAGCATTGAGCTATCCACCTGGCATAAAACCTATACCCGTTTCAGCAATTGGTTAACCGCTCGGGGTTTACCTGAGGCGCTGGTTGAGAGCTTGAAAGCTAACCGGACAAATATACTCCATACTACCATTTCCGGCTTTGAGCATCTTGGGCATTATATTTCCTCGGGTGATATTCACAGCTTACCGCCAATACCACCTTTAGAGTATGTGTTGCCTGCATGGTATCAGGATTTGCGACTGATTCATCAGTCTGATTCAGCCTGGCCTGAAGAGCTGGGTAATGAGTTTCGCTCATGGGTTAAACTGCAAGACCTCCCCGATACCGTGAAACAGCTGTCTCTGGTGTATTTTTCCAATGCTGTTGTTTATTTGCCGATTTTCATGGCCTTTGTAACCGCAGGCAAAGCAAGTTTTGAGGATCTGGACGAAGATACGGCTTACCTTAAGTTTGTGATTCGCATGATTTCAGACTTTGACAGAGGTAGCTGGTACACCCCGGTACACTCTATGATGGTCGCCTATCTCCTTAAAAACTCTGCCATGTAATAAAGGGTTTATATGCATTTTTTCAAAAGTCTTATCGGGCAGAGCCTGTCACGAAGCAGAGAAGCAACATTGGGCGTGCTTGGCATTACAGATGCTGGTTTGCGTCAACACCTCTCTGAGCAAATGAATGACACGTTGGGCAGTGCAGGCTGTTTTTTGGCTTCGCCGGTATTTGAGCATACTTTTGGCTGGCAAGAGTCCAATGTCCAGCTTAAGGATCTCAAGGGAAATTTACTTTCAGAAGCTCTGATCAACACGCTTGAGAATGCACATGCTTATCAGTTTCCCTCCACCGCATCGCCTTATGAACACCAGCTTAAGGTATGGAACACCTTACTGGATAAACAACCAAGATCAGCGGTCATAACCAGTGGCACCGGTTCAGGTAAAACCGAGTGCTTTATGGTGCCGATTCTGGAAGACCTGATCCGGGAAAGAGAGCAACTGAAAAAGCCGCTTGTTGGTGTTCGAGCTCTCTTCCTCTACCCATTAAATGCCCTGATCAACTCTCAACAGGAACGGCTTGACGCATGGACCCGAGCTTTTGAAGAGGATCTCCGTTTCTGCCTATACAATGGTAAAACAGAAGAGAGTAATACCAGTAAGAACCGAAAAATACAGCAGGAGAGACCCAATCAGCAATTAACTAGGGAATCACTCCGCGCAGAACCTGCCCCTATTTTGCTGACCAATGCCACCATGCTGGAATATATGTTGGTTCGACAAATCGACAGCCCTATTCTGGACATTTCCCGAGAGGCTCAATCACTGCGCTGGATTGTCTTGGATGAGGCTCATACTTACATTGGTTCTCAAGCTGCCGAGCTTTCACTTTTATTGCGCCGTGTTGTCCATGCATTTGGTCGTAAATCAGAAGAAATCCGTTTTATTGCAACATCGGCCACTATTGCTGATAAAAACGCAGAAGAAAAACTCAGGGATTATTTAGCTGGTCTGGCAGGTGTGAGCCCTGAGCAGGTGGATGTGATCGGCGGCTCAAGGGTATGGCCAGATATCCGCAGCCAGGTAATCCAGCCACTGAGTCTTGACGCTATTCGCTCCGTTGACAGGGAGGAAGAGGTTTCTCCGGAGCGCTTTAACCTTTTGGCACAAAGCCATATCGCAACAGCATTGCGACATGCCGTAGTGAGTCATGCAAGTCCAATGGAGTTGAATGAATTGGTTGCTGTTGTCTCCGATAAACTATTTACAAGCAGCCCGGCAAATCAGCAACATCAGCAACAAGAATTGCTTGATTGGCTGGATGTAATGACAGGTACACGACCATCCAGGGATGAACCCCCCTTTCTCAAACTTCGAGTACACCTGTTTCAACGAATGCTTCATGGCCTCTGGAGCTGCGTTGACCCACACTGTCCTGCTAAAACCGATCATTTGAAGGAGTGGCCATTTGGGAATGTCTATGTCACTCAGCAATCCCGCTGTATATGTCACGCCCCTATCTATGAACTAGCATTTTGTCAGGAATGCCGTGCACCTCATTTACTGGCAGAAGAAACCAGTCACGGAGAGCTGCATCAATGCAGCCCGTACTCGGGGGATGAGTTTGCTCTGAGTTATGAAGCAACAGACGATGGGCAGAATGAAAGCAGCTTAAACGACAGTCCATCTGCCACAATACGTCATGAGGTGATTTTAGCCAGTGGAGCCACTGCATCTGAAGATTATGTGACAGCAATTTTAGACAGTGAGTCTCACAAGCTTGGTGGTCTTCAAGCAACAAAACCCATTACGGTCCGTTTCGCTAATTTAAGGAAAAGTTGCTGCAGTGCTTGTGGCAGTGAAGCATATGGTGCTGCACCGATGCATCGCTCGTACCTTGGCTCACCGTTTTATGTGGCCAATGCAGTGCCAACAGTTTTGGAATACTGCCCCGATCCAGACAAAAAAGACTGCGAAGGTAAATCACCGGCTGAACTTCCCGGGCGTGGACGCAAACTGATTACATTTACCGACAGTCGGCAGGGAACTGCTCGAATGGCGGTTCGTATGCAGCAGGAGGCCGAAAGATCACGGCTACGTGGCCTGGTTTTTCAGACTTTGAGAAATCAGCAGGCACGAAAGGATGCAGAACCCAAAGATACACCAACCGGCAGTTATGATGAGCTGATCAAACAAGCACAAATGATGGAAAGCCTGGGATACAAAGCTCAGGCCGATACCATGCGTGCGGATGCAGAAAACATCAAATCAGGACAAGCACAGCAACATGGATCAGTATCGCTGAGTTGGCAGGATATGGCCCAGGAACTCGCCGCCTCTAAAGATATTAGCCAGTTCATTCTTGACTACAACCAACATACCAATCGCGGCTTGTTTAGCGGGCATGAGGCAGGCTTTACAATGGCAAGGCTACTTCTTGCAAGAGAATTTTCCCGCCGCCCTAAAAACCAAAACAGTATCGAAACGGTTGGGCTTATCAAAGTCGGTTACCAGGGTTTAGAGCGTGTTAAAGCAACACCTCAATTCTGGGAAGAAACATCAGCAATCACACCTGACGCAAAGGCAGCAAAACCAGATAGCAAACTGACCCTCCAGGACTGGCACGATTTTTTGAAAACTGCGCTGGATTTCTTTGTTCGAGAGAACAGTTATATCCGTATGGATCGATCCATGCAAAACTGGATGGGTAGCAAGTTTTACCCGAAAAACCTGTTGCCACCAGAGAGCGATGAAGTAGAAAGTAATTTCCTGAAGAAGTGGCCGCTGGCTAAGCCCATTGCAGCGAATCGGTTGGTCAAATTATTGGAAGTGGCTACCGGAATGGATAAGTCACAGGCAACTCACCGGGATAAAATGAACGGCTGGCTTAAGCAGGTCTGGAAAGACCTAACGGACACGTCGCTGATATTGCAGCAGGCAGATAGTGGTAGAGCACTTCAGCTGGAAACACTGACTTTCTCCTTGCCCCGGGACGCCTGGGTATGCCCTATCACTCACAGACTGCTGGATACCACATTCCGGGGCTTAACACCTTACTTGCCACAAAGTAAATACAAGGAAAAAGATTATCGCTGCCAAAAAGTCACTCTCCCGAAACTGACTGAATTAGAACCTGATGGAAGCAGCACTCCTATTGTTACCCAGATACGAACATTAGTTTCGAATAATCAGGAAATAGGTACCCTTCGCAAGGAAAGTCTGTGGACGGACATTAACGACAGAACCGTTGAAGGCGGTTTTTATTATCGCACCGCAGAGCACTCTGCTCAGCAATCATCCATCAGTCTGGAAAAATATGAGGAACTGTTTAAAACCGGCAAGATCAATGTGCTGAACTGTTCGACCACTATGGAGATGGGAGTCGATATCGGAGGTATCTCGGCCGTTGTGATGAACAACGTGCCACCGCATCCTGCCAATTATTTACAGCGAGCTGGTCGGGCTGGTCGACGAAGTGAGGCTCGGGCCATAGCCTATACATTATGTAAGGCCAATCCACACGACCAGAGAGCTTTTGCTAATCCCAAATGGCCATTTATCACGGCGATTCCAGCACCGGGAATAACATTAAGTTCAAATCGAATCGTAATGCGCCATGTCAACTCCCTTACGCTGTCGGTTTTTCTACGCTCATACGCTTCGGGAAGCACTGAGCGAACCAAGCTGAACCTAGTTTGGTTTTATGGTGGCGAGGAGTCCGTTTGTGATCGCTTTATTCAGTGGATGAAGTTGACGCCAGCTGAGCTTGAAGAGCCTGTGCGAAGGCTGGTGAAAGGCACCGGTCTTAGCGGGCGTTCTCTGTCCGCTATTTTTGCCGACGGGCTGAGTATTTTGCAAGCTATTCAGCATCAGTGGGTCAATGAGCACAGAGTTCTCAAAGAAAAACTTCATCACTCTCAGGATGAAGCCTATAAAAGAGCGCTTGGCCTTGAGCTAAAGCGTCATGAAGAGGAATACCTGCTACGTGATCTGGCAGCCCGGGCATTTTTACCGGGTTATGGTTTTCCGACCAATGTCGTTAGCCTTAATACTTACAATATTGAAGATTTCCAGGAAAGAAAAAGGCAAGAGCAAACGGGAAGCAGGGAAGACAATATCTTCAACAGTAAGGAGTTGCCGAGCCGCGGACTTAATATTGCCATAAGAGAGTATGCTCCTGGTTCTCAGATAGTCATTGATGGGCGAGTGTATCGGTCTGCAGGTGTCAGTCTTCAGTGGCATGTCCAAGGGCAGAAAAAAGAGGTTCAGGCATTCAATATCGCCTGGCGTTGCGGACAATGTGGCGCTACTGGCTTTACAGAAAAAGCATACAGCCAGCGGGAAAATATGAAGTGTACCCACTGTCAGGCAGAAATCACTTCGTCTGAAACCAAGATGGTTTTGCTACCCGGAGGATTCACTACAGACTTTTATGAGTCCACAAGCAATGACATTAGCACTCAAAAATTTATCCGCGTTGCACGTCCTCGAGTTCAACTGGTCGGAGAGTTGGTGAACCTGCCTGATAAACGTCTGGGACATATCCGGTATGGCCACAGTGGCACTGTTTTCTATCACTCCTCTGGAGAAAACGAACAGGGCTATGCTATCTGCATGAGGTGTGGAAGAGCTGAATCCATGCTTGCTTCAGGAGAGTACCCCAAAGATTTAAATCTTGAGAAACCTCATCGGCCCATCGGTGGTATCCAGGGCGTACACAAAGAGAAAGATTGTGAAGGCAATATCATGCCGAACATTCACCTGGGGTATCAGATTCACACCGATGTATTGGAGCTATTCCTGAAAAATCCATATACAGGCCAATGGCTATCTGATAGCGCTGAGGACCAGATTACCGCTACTACCCTGGCGGTGGCTCTACGTGATGTCATTGCTGACCGACTGGGCATAGCAAGTTCAGAGATGGGTTTTGGCTATCGTCTGGATAAAGACCTTGAAACCAATCAGGGGCGCTCCGTAGTACAAGTCTTTGACTTGGTCAGTGGCGGAGCAGGCTTCGTTATCGAGGGCGTCAGTGAAATCTCAGAGTTGATTAAAAAGCTGGTTGAGAAGCTTCATTGCCCAGCTCATTGTGACAATGTTTGTTCCCGATGCTTGGCATCCAATGATAGTCGTGTAGAAAAGGAAGAGTTAGACAGAACCTCGGCACTGCAGTGGATAACAGACGCTGATTTTGTTTCTTATCTCACATTACCAGACGAGTTTTCTCACCTGCATGGTGCAACCTACACATCGCTGAGCCCTTTGGATTTTATTCGTTCTACCATTAATAAGTACAGCTCAGGTGATTCAAACCGATCGGTTCAGCTGGCGCTCAGGGGCAGCCCTTCTGACTGGGATCTTGCATACCCTGGCTTTAGAGATCGCATTTTAACTTGGGCCGTTGTTGACAAGTTTAAGGTCAAGCTTGTCCTGGAAGGTGTAGATGGTCTTGATGAGCACTGCAAGCGAAGCTTCCTGACCCTGCAAAGTTTTGGGGTTGAGATTTCTGCAATGACTGATGGTTGGCGAAATGAGAATGCGTACTTAGTAGCTCAAATAGGGTCAGCCAACAGCTGCACCAGTTTATTTAGCAACGATATTAGCATCTGTGCTCCCGGAGAGTCCTGGCTGACGGGAACTACTGACACAATTCTGGTCTCTTCTAAATTAATCTCTTATGCTCAAACCAAAGTGCTTGATGTCTCCAGCTGGTTAGCATCCCCGGCAGGCTCTCAGATTCTGGAAGTAAAAGACGAGTTAAATGGTTCCGTCGAAAATTTAGCATCGCGCCTGATAAAGCTATTTACTCAGGAGTCACCAGAGTTCATAGCCCTTTTGGAGAATGATACAGCCATAAAAGTCAGTTACTCAGACAGGTATCTAAAATCACCATGGTCACTGATGCTACTGAGCAGCTTCCTGACTCTATTCAGAAATGATGAGCTTATGGAGCTTTCTATACAGACATTAAAGTCAGCGCCATCCCAAAGAGGCATATACATTCACCATGATTGGTTTCATTCTGATGATCAGCAAAATGTGGTGAGTCAATGGATTGAACACACTTTGGGCTTGAAACCTCATTTGCAAATTGAAATGAACCCCAGAGATATTTTACACGGCCGGGTCATGACTATTGAGTGGAAATCCGGCAAGCAGACTAAATTGCTGCTTGATCAGGGTATGGGTTACTGGAAAGCGATGATGCCCTACCGGGATGAAACTGAGTTTGATTTTGACTCTCACGAAGAGGAACAGGTCAAGAGCATGACCAAGAAATATGCGAGAGCCAGAATGGAAAACATTGGCCGATGGCCAACGTTTATCAGTGTTGTGCCGACGGCGATATAATCATTATTAAGACAATTTCACACATTAGGCTCCATCGAGGGTAAGCGTCCGGTCATCACATCTTGACCGGACCTCTCCAGTTATGTAGTAACAGCTCTTCAAGCTGATTGTTTTTCTGGGTCGGTAATCTTGTCAGTACATCTTTCAGATAAGCGTAAGGGTCGTGGCCATTGGGTCTGGCCGACTGGATCAGGCTCATAACATTGGCTGCTCGTTGACCGCTGCGAAGTGAACCAGCAAACAACTAGTTGCCACGACCCAGGGCCCATGGGCGTATCTGGTTTTCAACCTGGTTGTTATCGATAGACACAGCCCCATCTTCGCAGTAGCGAGACAGTGCTTTCCAGCGCTTGAGGCTGTAATCCATGGCTTTGGCTATTCCCGAACCGTCGGGCACTTTCTGCCGTTGCAACAGTAACCATTGGTGCAGGCTGTCCAGTATTGGCTGGGATTGCTCTTGCCGAATACGTAGCCGCTCTGTGTCGTTTAATAGCTTTACCTAGTTTTCAATCTGATATAGAAGGCCTCGCTGTATCAGAATTGTTGGGCTAATGCTGTGGCTGAGAGCTTTTTCCATAATCTGAAGACAGAACTCATTCATCATGAGCACTTTCAGACGTGAAAAGAGGCGCATCGGGCAATTTTTGAGCATACCGAAGTGTTTTATAACCGTCAGAGAAAACACTTGACCAATGGCTATCTGGCTCCGTTTGTGTATGAACAAAAACTTGTCCGGATAGCATAAAAAAGTGTTCGGAAAAGTCTTGCCATATCACTCTCAATTAACCGGAAAAGCTTCATTCAGCCACTTGATAAAGTTACGCTTGCTCCTGAACTCCACTCTGCACCACTGAAGCATTTCGCCGATGCTCTGGCCTGCTGCCGCGTAAATCACTTCCAGGTCTTGCAGCAACTTGATGGCTTGGCGGTAATGATCGTTATTGGTCTGACAGATGTGATGTTCAATAATGCTGGTATAGATTCTCGTGGCACGGGGCAAGTCATGGTGCAGATGCTTTGCCAAGGTGAGCATATGCTCGGTTGCGAAGCGATGATTCTGGGCCAGCTCCCAGGATTTTTCGATCTCTTTACGCTCAAGATAAATCCGCAACAGGCAATCAAGAACCTGCTGACGGGCAAAAGACGAACGTTTGGGGATTTGGGCCACTAGCCAATCGATGGCTTTTGCTGACCAGTCTTCACTGCTTGCCGCCTTGGCTGCAAATTCATTCAGCGCGTTAAAATTTTGCATATCGGGTCTGGCACAAAAAGCGTGCCACTGCTGCTCTAAGGCTTCCTGCTCTCGTCCCGTGGCCATTAATATTTGCTGCTGAACATCGTGTACTGCCGGGTAATAGCAGCTGCGCTTGCCATCAGCGGCCAGGTCAACATATCGCTGGGCATCCTCGTACCGCTTCAAGTCAATGCTCCATTTCGCCAGACGCAGATACTCGTTAAGGCTGGTCGCCACTTTACGATGCAGCACAATCAGTTCAGCCACGTTATTCTCCGCCTCTGCCACGGCCGCCAGAATGTTCAGCAACAGATAGTATTTGTAGTTAGCAGTCCACTCACTGGCAGTAGTCAGGACAGGCAGTTCAGACCAATATTGACGAACTTTGTCGTAAAAAAGATCAAGACATTGAGCAGAAATTCCCGCAATATAATCACCGGGAATCTCCCCATGCATATCATCGGCCTGCAGCAGCAGCTCCAGCAGCAGCGTGGCTTTTTCTTCATCTGAGCATCCCAACTCGCCAAAAGCCTCAACGTACAGGCTTTGCATATCACTGATAACGTTAAACCTAAAGCCGCCAGAGTCGTCTACTGTCATCATGGCACACCTGATACGCTCAAAAGCGTAGTCCAGCAGCTCTATTCGCTCTGCTGCCGGCAATCTGCGAATGGGGTCACTCAGCTGTTCAAACAGTTGCTCAATAGTAGCGAAATATTGGCGAACCTGATCGTATCTGTGGTAATGGCGGTTTGTGGGAATAGCAGCGGTAATTCGTTTGCGAATGGCCTTTTTATCCAATAAACCAAGGTCATTCTCGGCCTTAATCAACCACTGCTGTCGTAGTGTTTTATCGCTATTAATTACCGCGGCTAATTGCTGTACCAACCAAGCTGCATCCTGCTTTTGCAGGTAGTCAGTCAGAACATCGCCAGGATGCGCTGTTTTTTTCACCACAGGCTTTGATAAGTGCTTCCGCAACGTCATGGCAGCGGCAACACAGTGCTTACAAAAATCCATGCCCTCTGATGCCGGACAATCACAAAAACCATTAAGGCCTTGCTGGTTATAGGTCAAGCTGACTTGGTAAACATGGCTGCCTGACACACTGGCCTTGACACGACTGCCACGAATTGCCAATTCACTGACCGCGCCATCATGGAAATAGTCCTCACCGCGCTCAAAAGCCGCTCGTCCGGCCAGCTTTACCAGCATTTGGTCGGTTATATCGGGTCTGTTATCGAGGGTGTTTGCCACTTCTGCATATCCATCAAACAAATTTATTGCACATTATCACTGAAATCGTCCCATGCGTCTTGAAATGCTCTGCCTGCTTATGATCCTGACCTTATCGAACACGACAGTAATGGTTTTTAATCAAAGCATTAAGATAGACATCCGTTTTCTTGTGCTGGAAATGCAGCGGGTCAGCCAACTCACCAAACAAGGGCATGCCGCCACCGAGCAATATGGGCAACGTAGTGATAATCATTTCATCGATCAGATCTTGCTTTAAGAATGCCTGAATGGTTTTGCCTCCGTCCACATAGAGATGGCGATAACCTTTTTTATGCAACAGCGTCACTATTTCTGCGGGCGAACCGCGGACCAGCTCAGCTTTATCCTGAAACGTATCGGGGATAGCAGCAAGAGTCTGGCTAAGGACAAATACCGGTTTGGAGTATGGCCAAGGACCAGCAAAGCGGCAAACGGTTTCGAAAGTTATCCGCCCCATTACCAGCGCATCGATCCGATTCATGAAGTGGGCAAAGCCAAAATCATCGTTTTCAGGATTGGGAATGCTATGCAACCAATCAAGTCCACCGTGATTGTCGGCAATATAGCCATCCAGACTGGTGGCGATGTAAACAATATTGGTCATTATGCGTTGCTCAAATCCAGACAAAGATTACTCTGATCCATACTCTTTTGACTATTACCTTCTACCTTCAAGTACTACCTCCAACTGCTATAAGACAATTGTCTTTGATTGTGAGTAGCAATCGACTGAGCCAGTAACAATATTATTTGTGAACTACTCGTCCCTAAAGGAGCGAGCTTCCAATACTAAGCAGCCACCGAAGTGATTGCCGTTCCTTTCTTTTTTGACGCTTCGCAGCCATCAACGCCAGAGTGCTTGCACTTTAACGACTTACGGTTGGCTTCACGTCCTATAGTCAGCACGGGGATTCCCTTGCCAACCAACTCCGTTCCAGAGTCCAGTATGAGATTGATTGCCCGCTTCTTGATTACTCTCGCTGCATTTCTGTCAGCGTTGTCAACGTGGCCACAACAACCGCAGAAAAACAGTTCCTGACTTTTGCGATTGTCGGGGTGAGTGTGTTCGCATTCAGCGCACTCTTGACTGGTATATGTCGGGGCAATCTTGAATACCGCTTTACCTGCTTTACCTGCTTTACCTACTTTGGCAGCTTTGTAGCGGGTGTATGTTTCCAGATAGTGCCAACCTACATTGAGGATGGCTTTGTTCAGGCTCGCTTTTTGTGCTGCCCGGTTGGGGAGAAAATGGCCGTTGCTGTCCTGCTTTGCCCTTGGCCTGCGGGTCATGCTTCGGGTTTTCAGATTCTCGAAGATGATCACTTTGGCTTTGCTATCCACCAGTTTCCGGCTGGTTTTGTGACAGAAATCATTGCGGATATTGGCAATCTTCTGATGCTGCGTGGCGATTCTGTGCTTTGTCTTTTTACGACGGTTGGAGCCTTTGTCCTGCTTCGACAAACGACGCTGTAACCGCTTCAGGTAGCGGCTGCGCTTCGCCATTTTCCTTTTCTGGTTGTCGGTAAAGTCATGGCTGGACCCACCTGTATGAACTGGGATAGTCACTCCACGGTCAATGCCAAGGGTATGTTCTTCCAGCCACTCCCTTGTGGCTCCCTGAAGCCAGTGTAGATTGTCTTTGTCGCTAGCCGGTGCCTCTGATCCGTCGTCAAAACAGAAAGAGACAAAGTACTTCCCGGCTTCCTTGCGGATGTACAAGGACTTTGGCTTATTGAATGGTCTGTGGGACTTGAACGACAGGTAGCCGATATTGTTGGTCTTGGTGCCAATGAACAGGCGGGTAACACCGTCAGCACAGGTATCAAATCTGAATAGTTCATTGGTCAGGTAAATACTTCCCTTATCCGTCTTTGGCTTGCGCTTTGGACTGCCGCATAGTCCTTTCATGTACTTCTGGTAAGTCTGATACCAGTTTACAGCGGAGTTTCGGATGATCTGGCTTGGACAATCAAAGAGCCAGGGCGTCAGCTCTTTGTTTTTGAACTGGGCAGTTTTCTGATCAACCGGTGCAAATGTACCAATAGGGTAATACTTTCTGGCGAACGTACTGTAATAGCGGTGCTCATCGCACTTGGCATTCCAGATAACTCGGGCGTAACCCATCCACTGCGACAGAACCAGTTTCTGATAAGAAGTTGGATTGGCCTGTAATCGGATGCCTGTGAGCATGGGATACCTTTAAGTCAGGCGTGGCATTTTAGACAAAAATCAACCGCAAACCATCGCGGAATTCCTGTAAAACCTGATGTCAAAAGAAGTTAGTCTCGGCTTGACTCGTCCCTAAAGGGAGCGTGAATGCGCCTCAGTTTTGTTCAAGATTCTGCAGGATATCTTCGTACTCTTCGGCGAATTCCATTATCACGGCCCCGCAATAAAATTGGGCGATAGTAGACCAGAATGGCCAGCAATTTCCAACGTCAACTAATGATGCACTAATTCTATCTAATTAATGAAAATTTTCTGATCAATAAATCTGATTAATAAAACATCAATAGTTGTTTATGCGGAAATACGCAATTGCAGCAATAAATTCATTCGGGAATAGTTGAGTACCTCATTAAAGCGATTGATATTTATCTGATAGCTGGAACTGTTATGTGTACAAACTGCGGCTGTTCATTGGATGCTCATCACAACCTGTTACAAAACCCACAACTGAATGATAAAAAGACATTAGCTGTCCTCAGTAAAATATTGCATGAAAATGATCATGAGGCAGCGCATATTCGCGACCACTTCGAATCTCACGGTATAGCCGCCTTTAATTTGATGAGCAGTCCTGGCAGTGGCAAGACCACGCTACTGGAACATCTGCACCAGCACACCCCCCTGCGCTACGCGGTTATTGAAGGTGATCTGGAAACCGCCCGCGATGCCGAACGCCTGCAAGCCCAAGGGATTGCCGCCTGGCAAATCCAAACCGGCTCTGCCTGTCACCTTGATGCTGCCATGGTGCATTCAGCCCTGCATCATCTGACGCTTGATGGTCTAGACCTCTGTTTTATTGAAAACGTAGGCAACCTGGTGTGCCCGGCCAGCTATGACGTAGGCACCCATAAAAATATCGTGCTGCTCTCCGTACCCGAAGGTGATGACAAGGTAGAAAAGTATCCGGTGATGTTCCGCCGGGCCGACCTGGTGCTGATCACCAAGTGCGACCTGCTGCCGCATTTTGACTTCAGCACTGAGGAAGTACGTCGGCAAATGGCCAGACTAAATCCCCACGCGCTGGTGTTGGAGGTTTCCATCAAGCAGCCGGAGACGCTTATTCCGGTCATTAACTGGCTGGCTAGCCACACAGCCTAAGGAGATCACCATGTGCCTGTCAGTGCCATCACAAATTGTGGCCGTACACGATGACGATTTCAGTGTCACCGTGGAGTCCCTCGGGGTTCGACGCAAAGTCAGCCGCCACCTCTACCTGGAGCCGCTGGAAATTGGTGATTACGTGCTCATTCATATTGGTTTCGTGATGAACAAGATTGATAAAGACGACGCCGAACAAACACTTGCTCTGTACCAGGAGCTGGTTGCCGGAGAGATACATGCTTGATTTAAGGCAACTATACGACGGATTTCGCGATCCGGGCACCGTCCAACAGCTTGCCCGTACTATTGCGCGCGAGGCGCAACAGCTGGCGCAACCACTCAATATTATGGAGGTCTGTGGCGGTCACACGCACACCCTGATGAAATTTGGTCTTAAGGCTTTGCTGCCTGAGAACATCCACTTCATCCACGGGCCAGGTTGCCCGGTGTGCGTGATGCCCAAAGAGCGTATCGACCACGCCATCGCCCTGGCAGCTCAACCAGATATGATCCTGGTCACCCTTGGCGATATGATCCGCGTGCCAGGTTCCGCTGGCACTCTGGCCCAGAGTCGGGCCAATGGCAATGATGTGCGTCCACTTTACGATCCATTGGATGCCCTGACCATCGCCCGACAAAATCCCACGAAAACCGTCGTATTTTTTGCCATTGGCTTTGAGACCTCAACGCCGATGACCGCGGTATTGTTGCAACAGGCCGAAGCCCAAGGCATCGATAATCTGCTGTTTCACATCAACCATGTATTGGTGCCACCGGCGGTGGACGTGGTGATGGCCGACCCGCAGGTACGCGTTAATGCTTTTGTCGGACCTTCCCACGTCAGCGTAATTCAGGGTGCCAATATCTATCAGCCGCTGGTGGATAAATACGGCACGCCGGTGGTCGTGGCCGGATTTGAGCCGGTGGATATGATGGAAGCCGTTCTGCGCCTGGTACGCCAGAAAAATTCAGGCAATGCCAGCGTCGATATTCAATACAGCCGGGCGGTGAGCTTTCAGGGTAATCCCACCGCCCAACAACTGGTGGATGATTGTTTTGCCGTGCGCGACTCCTTCCGCTGGCGCGGCCTCGGGCCGATTGCCCGTTCGGCACTGCAACTTAAGCCCCGCTATCAACACCGCGATGCCGAAATCCGCTTTCAGGCCATTCTCCCCAAACAGGAACTGAATGACCACCGGGCTTGTAAGTGCGGTGCCATTCTCCGTGGCCTGGCAAAACCTGCCGATTGTCGTGTATTTGCCCGAGGCTGCACGCCTGAACGTCCGCTCGGTAGTTGTATGGTCAGTTCGGAGGGCGCCTGCAATGCCTACTACCGTTACCAAGCGCCACAGAGGATCGCCGTATGAGCAGTGGTTGCATTGAGCTGAGCCATGGTGGTGGTGGCGTGCAGATGAATCGTCTGATCCGCGAGACGTTTTTTGCCGCTTTTGGTAATGAGCTGCTACGTCGGGAAGAGGATGCTGCCATCCTGGCGCTTCCGACAACATCAGAGACAGCATCAGAGATTGCTTTCACCACAGACAGCTTCACAGTGACGCCGCTGATCTTTAACGGCGGCGATATCGGCAAACTGGCCATCGCCGGTACGGTCAATGACCTGGCCATGATGGGCGCCAAACCTCAATACCTCAGTTGCAGTTTTATCATCGAAGAAGGCTTGCCACTGGCCACGTTGAGCACAGTGGCAAAAAGCATGGCGCAGGAGTTGGCCATATCAGGTGCGCAAATCGTATGCGGTGATACCAAAGTCGTGCCCAGAGGTTGTGCCGACCAGCTGTTTATCAACACCACCGGCATCGGCATCGTGCAAAAACGAGGGCTTTCGGCCAGCAAAGTAGCTGATGGCGATGCCATTATCGTTTCGCGGGATGTGGGTTGTCACGGCGCCACCATCCTGATGAATCGCGAAGGGCTGGAGCTGGGTTCAGCCCTGGCCAGTGATTGTGTCACGCTCTGGCCGGTGATCGAGGCTCTGATCGACGCTGACCTCGATATTCACGCTCTGCGCGATGCCACAAGGGGCGGTCTGGCGGCGGTGATGAACGAATGGGCACAGGCCGCGGCCGTGACCATCGAGCTGAACGAGCAAGCCATTCCGGTGTGCGATGAAGTCCGGGGACTGTGCGAACTCTACGGAATAGAGCCATTTCATCTGGCCAACGAAGGGACTTTTGTGCTCGCGTTGCCGGCATCCCAGGCAGAACGGGCACTGGCTATCATGGCGCAATTTTCACCTTGCGTGAACGCGGCCGTGATTGGTCATGCCATCTCTACCAATCAACACCCCGGCACTGTGGTGTTGCAAACCCCATGGGGTAGCCGTCGCTACCTGGAAGTCCCACCGGGCGAACTGCTACCGAGGATTTGCTAATGCACGAATACAGCGTTGTCGGGGCACTGCTTGAACAATGTGAAAAATACGCCGCACAACACCAGGCCACCAGCGTGAGCCGGGTAGCCATCAAGGTAGGCGTGCTCAGCGGAATTGAACCGGCTTTGTTACAAACCGCCTTTGATACGTTCAAACAAGGCGGCGTTTGTCGTCAGGCGCTACTGGAGATGCAGGTACAACCACTGGTGATTTACTGCCGTCCTTGTGACCAGCAATCATCCGTGACGCAGCGACAGGTTATCTGTCCGCATTGTGGCCGTGATGATACGCAAGTGATCGATGGAGAAGAGATGCTGCTGATGCAGCTTGAATTGGAAACCTAACAACCGATTGTAGGACCCACAAGGATGCACCATGAAAAAATATGCCGCTCTTTACGAACTCGGTAAGGCAAGAATAGAACAGCTGCGTCAGCTGCCTGCACGTAAACCACACTCTTTGCAGGAACGGTTGGAAGAACAGGGTATTAGTCGGCGGGATTTTATCAAGTGGAGCGCAGTGCTGACCTCGGCCCTGGCATTGCCCATGCCCTTTAGCAAACTGCTGGCCGATGCCGCTGAGGTAGCCGACCGGCTGCCGGTGATCTGGTTAAACCTGGCAGAGTGTACCGGCTGTAGTGAATCGCTGTTACGCGCCTACGCCCCGGAAGTCAGTACCCTGCTTTTTGATAATATCTCGATGGAGTATTACGACGTCCTCATGGCCGCGTCTGGCTGGCAGGCGGAAGAAAACCTGGAAAACGCCATGCGCGAATACCACGGGAAGTATGTGCTGGTCTTTGAAGGCGCTGTGCCACTGGCCAATGGCGGCACATTCCTGACCATCGGCGGTAAAGGCCACACCGGACTGGAACTTGTCAAGACCGCCTCTGCCGGTGCCGGAGCCATTATCTCGGTAGGTACCTGCGCCTCGTTTGGCGGTGTGCAGGCAGCCAGACCCAACCCCACTGGTGCCCAGGGCATTGGCACGGTGATCACCCAGCCGGTAGTCAACGTCTCTGGCTGTCCGCCAAGCTCCACCAATATCACCGGTACCCTGATGTACTTCATCATGTTCGGCAAGCTGCCTGCCCTGGACTTGCTGAACCGGCCTAAATGGGCTTATGGCGCCCGGGTACACGACAACTGCGAACGCCGTGGCCACTTCGACTCCGGTGAGTTTGTCGGCATGTTCGGTGATAACGCCGCCGAGAACGGTTACTGCCTGTTCAAGCGCGGCTGCAAAGGGCCTTACACCTATAACAACTGTCCGCAGATTCGCTTTAACAGTCATACCAGTTGGCCGGTCATGGCGGGTCATGGCTGTATCGGTTGCTCTGAACCGGATTTCTGGGATGTGATGGCCGACTTCGAAAAGCCGCTAAGCCGTCAGCCGGTCTACGGCCCTGACGCTACCGCCGACACCATCGGTGCCGTGGTGCTCGGAGTCGCTGCTGTGGGTATTGGCATACACGCTGTTGCCAGTATTTTTGCCGGTACTTACAAAGGAGGGGATAACCAAAAATGAACCAACGTATTGTTATTGATCCGATTACCCGCATCGAAGGACACCTGCGCATTGAAGCGGAAGTGGATGAAAACAACGTCATCCAGAAAGCATGGGCTTCCTCAACTTTGTTCCGGGGCTTTGAAATCATTCTCAAGGGCCGAACGCCGTTCGATGTGGGGCTGCTGGTACAACGGGTTTGCGGCGTCTGCACCTTCGCCCACTACCTGTGTGGAACCCGGACGGTAGAACATGCTATCGGTGCTGATGTACCGCTGAACACCCAATATTTGCGCTCCATGATGCTCGAAACGCTGCATATGCACGACCACCTGGTGCACTTTTACCTGATGCACGGGCTGGACTGGATCGATGTGATGTCAGCACTGGAGGCTGATCCGGCACAAGCTGCCGTAATAGCCACCAAATACAGCGATGAACCTATTGCCGCTGGCGAAGGTGAACTGCGCGCTATCCAGGCAAAGGTAAAGAGCAAGTTTGTTGACAGCGGTCAGCTGGGTCCTTTTGCCAATGCCTACTGGGGCAACAGCAGCTACCGGTTTACCCCGGAGCAAAACCTGATCGGCCTGGCGCATTATTTCAAGGCGCTGGAAGTACAGCGGATTCTGGCTGAGATGATGGCGATCTGGGGTGGCAAAAACCCGCATCCCCAATCCGTAGTAGTTGGCGGCATTACCTGTATCCGCGATGTGATCAACCCCGCACGCCTGCAAGAATGGGTGCAAAAACGCGCTATTGTCGTTGATTTTCTTGAGCGGGGCTATCAGGCGGACATCATTATGGCGGCTGATGCCTACGGCAAGGAGCCAGCCGTGCTCGGTGGCGTCAATGTGCATAATTTCATGACCGCAGAGCAGGTTATGATCGGCCCTAACGAGCATATGTTCAAAAGCGGTGTGGTACGCAATGGCGACTTGAGTACCGTTGAAGATATCGACCCTTACAAGATTGAAGAGGACGTTACTCACGCCTGGTACAACGCCCCCCATCCGCAGCAACCTTTCGATGGTACAACCATTCCTGAATATACGCCGTTTATTGAACGGGAAACGGTGTACGGCCCACTGCCCACTGTGGATGAAGCCGGTAAATACTCCTGGGTGAAATCTCCTCGCTACGACGGTGAACCGGTGGAGGTGGGGCCGCTGGCAGCCATTACCGTGAACTACGCCCGAGGCGTGCCAGAAGTGGTCTCTGCGGTGGATGACTTCCTGGCCCGCACCGGGCTGCCCAAAGAGGCACTGTTCACCACCCTTGGGCGTACAGCGGCACGCATGTTGCAGACCGTGGTTCAGGGTCGCAACGGTATTCGTACCTTTAACGCGTTGCTGGCGAACATTCAGACAGACACCATCACTTATGTTCCCCCCAACCTGGATATCAACAAGGAGTACAAAGGCTATGCCATGATTGAGGCCCCTCGTGGCCTGCTCAGCCACTGGATTCGGATCAAGGACGGTCTGGTGGAAAATTATCAGGCGGTGGTGCCCACCACCTGGAATGCTGGCCCACGGGACGGTCACGGTAAAGTAGGACCTTACGAAGCATCCCTGGTCGGCCTGAAAGTGGAAGATCCAACCAAACCGCTGGAAATCCTGCGAGTTATTCATTCTTTTAATCCCTGTATGGCCTGCTCAGTCCATGTCATGGACTACAAGGGGCAGTCTCTGAGTGAGTTCCGTATCGATCCGACCTGAGGAGATCACCATGCGTACTCAAGAGGACCTGTATCAACGTAGCTGGATATTTTCTGCTGCCATCCGGATTTGTCACTGGCTACGGGTGCTGTCGATTGTCATGTTGGTCGTGACCGGCTTCTATCTGGCATGGCCATTTCTGATGAAACCGCAAAGTACTAACGTACTGATCAATGGCTGGATGCGGGCTACCCACGAAGTCTTTGGTCTGTTGCTGGTCGCCATCACCGTTGGGCGGATATATCTGTTTCTCTTTAGCCGCAACAACGTGGAAAGGCTCTCCGTCAAGGATGCCCTGACGCCCAAATGCTGGGTACGCCAGATCAAAGCCATGTTCCTGATAGGCAGGCCACCCCACCAGGGCGCCTATGAGCCGTTGCAATTAATAGGCTACGCAGGCTTAACCCTGCTGCTTATTTTCATGTGCATTGCCGGGCTGACGCTCTTTGCCGCTGACTACCACAACGGCTTTGCTGGCTGGATCAGCCCGGCAACCAACTATGTCACTTACTGGATGGGCGGCCTGGCTAACGTACGTCTGTGGCACCACTACGTCATGTGGGCAATCATCATATTCGTGCCGGTGCACGTTTACCTGGTGATGTGGACTGGTATGCGTTTCAGCCAGAGTACCGCCGAACCTATTTTGTCTGGCTACAGTTACGAACCAAACAACAACAAGGACGACTGATTCATGCGGATACTGCTTTTGGGCATTGGCAACATTCTCTACGCCGACGAGGGGGTCGGCGTACATTTCGTCAATTACATCGAAGAAAACTACCGTTTCAGCCATCCTGAGCATCAGGTGGATACCCTCGATGGGGGAACCCTGGCGCACGGGCTGATTCCGACCCTGGCAAAGTACGATTACCTGGTTGTGGTGGACACCGTGAATGCTCACGATGTTGAGCCCGGCCAGGTCTACTTGTTTAATTTTGACAGCACCCCGACCGAAATCGATTGGCAGGGCAGCGCCCACGAAGTGGAAATGCTGCAAGCCCTGACCATGATGGAGATAGTGGGTGATCGCCCACAGACCTGGATTCTCGGCGTGGTGCCCACTGTTCTTGAGCCCATGCACCTAGGGCTGACGGAGAAAATTCATGCCGCCATTCCGGTAATGGAAAAAGCGCTGTTAAACCACATGGCCACCCTGGGCATTACCGGTCAGCGTATTGCCGATGTTCCGATCAACGCCCTTATTCCAGAGTCTTTCAAACGTGAACAACACTGACAGCGTTACGAAACTTATTCGCTTTTCCTTTGCCTGCTCACACCAGGTGCCATTCTATGCCAGGCTGTGTAATCACTACCTGGAACAGCAAGCACTGCCTATTACCGTGGCGTGGCGGAACAACCGGTTTATTCTTGAGGCCGAGGGCAACCAACAACAGCTCGAAGCACTGACTCAGGATATTGCCAGGGACTTTTTGCTCTCTCTCTGGCTGACCAATACCAGCGTTGCCGCCGTGGCCAAACGGGTCGGCGATTACACCCCGATTGAACACGACGATGTTCAGATACCTTTTTGCCACCACTGTCAGTCTCGTTTTGCCGACAGCCAGTCGCCGGAGTTTGGGCAACTAACGCTTTCCTGCGTGGCTTGTAATGGCGAGCGTCACGGCCAGCGTCCGGCAGAGAGTGATAATGATAGTGATAATGATCTGTCGTTCAGTGCCTTGCAGGACTACGCCAGGCAGTTTGATGAACTGGGTTATGTGCAGTTTGCCGCGAATGGCCACAATTACCAGTTGAGCCACCATCCGTTTCCGGCCCGGCGGCGACAACATATTCTGGTCTGTAACCCGGACCGACTTGGGCAGCATTTTGTCACCGGTGACCACCATGTGCTGGCTCTGTCCAGCATGGAAAAGCCCAGGGTGACTTTACCGGCACAAGCCGGGCACGACACCCTGGAGCCGACGCTGCATGAACTGAGCTTCGCCTGGAATCGCCCGCTGTTGGTGCTGACAGAAATATTCCGCCAACAAGGCGTGGATTATCTGTATGTGCAGACTGACTGCCCGCGCCCGGCCGTGGCGCGGGTGAATGGCCAGTGGCGTGAGATAACCACTGAGCGTGATGCCGACTTGCCAGGCAACTCAGTACTGATTTATTTCAGCGCCCAGTCAGCAGGACGACTTCTGACGTTTAACGATCGACTGAAAAGCAATATTTTCTTCCGCCTGCAACCACTGCCGGAACACGGCTCAGAGATTATCAACCAATTAAACGTTCGCGGTCGTTCGTCTCTGGTTGAACGCTACAGCGAACGCTTCCCCGAAGACATTACCGCGCTGGCACAAACCGTATTTAGCGGGGAACGGGACAATATCACCACCTTGCTGGCCATCTCGGCATTTGTGTTGGGACTGAGTGATCCAGAGTTGAGCACTGGGCAGTTAGCCGATAGAGTGCTGGCGGCCGGCATGACCTATTCCGGCAAAAATGCCCAGCGCATTGATTTTGTGCTCGATCAGAGCAGTGACATCAGTAGCCTGGATTTCTATCCGACGCTGGCCAGCCTGATGGCGTATCGCGTGGCCACTGATGGCAGCCCACAACAGGTGCCGGCACTGGCCTTTGGCATTATGGATTCCCTGGCCGACTATCTCGCCACCTGGGTTGAACAGCTGGACGGCAACCTGGGCATTGAGCAGGTCACGCTGGCTGGCGATGAGATGGGCAATGAATTGCTGGCTAGGCGCATTGGCCTGCGCGTGGGCAAAAACTTCCACATGGAGGATCGCCTTGGATGCCAGCTTCAGCTGTAATGCCCACTGAACGCCACTGTCAGGTTCATATTCAGGGCATCGTCCAGGGCGTGGGTTTTCGGCCGTTTGTTTATCGGCTGGCCCACGAGTTCAATCTGTCCGGCGATGTGCTGAACGATGCCCGGGGCGTTACCATCCGTTTTCAGGGTGAACGACAGGCAGTTGAGCAGTGTCTGACACACTTGACAGCCAGTCCGCCACCACTGGCGCGCATTGATAAGGTACGCATTACCGAGCTGGACAATGTGATCGGTCGGCGGGGTGACTTTGTTATCCTGGCCAGTGCGGTCTTGCCCGACGAAGGCTCTGAGCAAACGGCGGCCGTCGCTTTATCGCCGGACGTAGCCACGTGCCCGGACTGTAGCGCGGATATAAAAAATCCCAATAGCCGCTTTTACCGTTACCCCTTTACCAATTGCACCAACTGCGGCCCCCGTTATTCAATTATAAGACAACTGCCGTACGATAGACCGTTTACCTCCATGGCACAATTTGCCATGTGTCCTCAGTGTCAGACAGATTATCAGGACCCGGCCAATCGACGCTACCACGCCCAACCCATTAGTTGCCCGCAGTGCGGCCCGCAACTGAGTTTCCGCTCAGCCACGGGTGAACGGTTAAGTTATGCTGAGGCGGCGTTGGTAGCGGCCATCGTCGCCATTGACCAAGGCCAGATTATCGCGGTCAAGGGGCTGGGGGGATTTCACCTACTTTGCGACGCCACCAATGAGCAGGCGGTTGCCCGCTTACGACAGCGTAAGCATCGTCCACGCAAACCGTTTGCCGTGATAGTGCCGGATGAGTCCAGCGCCAGGAAAATCGTTACCGGTAACGATATGCAGTGGCAGCAACTGCTCAGCCCGCAACGACCAATTGTGTTGCTGCACAAGCAACCCAAGCCAATATTGGCGCTCGCACCCAACCTGGCACCAGGAATGGACTGTCTCGGTCTGTTCCTGCCCTACACCCCGCTACACCTGTTGTTACTTGAAGGACTAGGCAAACCGGTGGTAGCCACATCGGCCAATATCAGTAGCGAACCGATTATCACTGACGGCCAGGAAATCGTAGCGCGTTTGAGCCAGGTGATTGATGGTGTTCTCGATCATGACCGGGCTATTGTGCATGCCGCCGAGGACAGCGTGGTGCAGGTCATTGATGACCAGCCCATGCTGCTGCGAGCCGGGCGCGGTTTTGCACCGCTGACGCTGACACTGTCAACACCGGTTAGCTGCCCTACCCTGGCGGTTGGAGCACAGCAAAAAAACAGTTTTGCCTTCGCCTTTGGCCGACAGGTGATTGTTAGCCCTTACCTGGGTGATCTCCATAGCGTGGCCAGCGAGCAACACTTTCGCCAAACCTGTGCATCCCTACTGCAGATGTACCGCGTCAAACCCCGTGTTATCGCCCACGATCTGCACCCGGATTATGTCTCCACTCGCTTCGCCAGAGAGCTTTTACCAGAGCTGGGCATACCAGAGCAGGCCATACAGGAGCGAGCAGGCAAACAAGTGCCAGTGCAGCACCATTATGCCCATGTGCTCAGTCAGCTGGCGCTCAACAATAGTGTGGCAACTGTGCTCGGTTTTGCCTTTGACGGCACCGGATTGGGCGACGATGGTGATATATGGGGCAGCGAAGCATTTATGGCATCGCCCCACAGCTACCAGCGAATTGCCAGCCTCAAGCCGTTTACTCTGATTGGTGCCGACAGTGCCGTGCAAGACCCGACCCGCCTCCTGCTGGCGTTGCTGTTTGAGCGCCATTCTGTGCAGGAAATCATCGCCATGAACCTGCCGGCCCTGCAAACGGTTGATCCGATATGGCTGAACAATGTGCACCGACTCTGGTTATCGGGTGCATCCTGCTTGCAAACCAGCTCCGCGGGTCGCCTGTTTGATGCCGTTGCCCGTCTGCTTGGCCTGATTGACAGTTCGCCCTTTGAGGGTGAAGCAGGTATGCGACTGGCGTCGGCTGCTGAAACCAGCATCAACCAAGACGATTTGCACTTTGAACTGCCACTTCGTCAGTACGACGACCGACAACTATGGGATACCCTGGCGGTCTGGCAACAAGTGGTTGAGGCAACGCTGGCCCAGCCATTAACTGCGTACCGGATCAGCGTCATCGCTGCCGCATTTATCGAGGCACTGGCCAATGCCATCGCAGCACTGGCCGCGCACTGGACACAAGAACAGCAACAACTGGCAACCACCCATGTTGCCTTGTGTGGCGGCGTTTTTCAGAATCGCCTGCTGTATAGCCTTTGCCAGCGCAAACTGAACCAACAGGGCTTACAAGTTCTGCCTAACTATCCCCTGCCCATCAATGATGGTGGCATCGCCCTGGGGCAGCTTTGGTATGCCATACACAATAGTTACAGCACGGATTGCAGCACACAGGAAACTGCGGACCCTCCTCCTGCCTGACCATTTTCCAAATGGTCGGCCAATATTTACCGACTCTCAAACTGCTAAAAATTTAATCCAATTAGCCTGTCTTACAGGCTGAGTTTTATGCCTTTTTTTTATATGCGTGTGCATATTGGAAGACTGGGAAAATGATCTGGCACATAGCAGACAAAGAAAGGGCCTAACGCCTGAGTGGACATAGCCATGTTTCTTCCAATCACATTTTCGCGCAAATTTTTTCTTACACACCTGGCATTGAAATGGTTTCTCATTTAAATGGACTGCCCGCTCGTGAAGACGACGCACATAATGATTTACAAATTTCCCTTTGCAACCAGCATATCTGCAACTGTACTTTTTTTCAGGTTTTGTCGGGTTAAATTCTTGACTTGTTTGATTTCCACCAGAAATGTTTCTTGGTCGGCAAATTGAGATAATTGGCCGGTGAAAAGCGAAAATAACCGGCGTTTGTTGGTAGAAAGCTCGAGGTGGCTCGCGGTTGACTGGAACACTGCTGGTCGGCATCAGGCCAAGAAGACTAAGAAAGTGCACTTTCTGCAGGTAGTTATTATTCTGTAGGTAGTTATTATTGCTAAGCATTGAAATTATCGAACTATCGGCGCAATTGCTTTTCTTGGATCACTTTATCTTATAGAAAGTTCCTGCATTGCAGACTCTTTTCAGCAGTCGTGCCCACCATGCAAAGCAACAGCAGATAAAACAGTAGATAAAACAACGCCCCGGTCAACGGGGCGTACATCCAGACTGTTGTTATTAACCTTGCAGTTTTTTGGCAATCTGCTCAATGATTTGCGGCGCTTTTTTCACAGCGTCGGCCACGCCCACACGCACGATAGGCTTGTTCCGGAAGCGTTCCTCTTCTTTGATGGCGATATCCTTGGTAAGCAAAATGATATCAGCGCTCGCTACTTCATCCGGCTCAATACGGTTTTCAATCCCATAAGAGCCCTGGGTTTCCACTTTCACTTCCCAGCCTTTTTCTTTAGCAGCTTTTTCCAGCGCTTCAGCGGCCATGTAAGTATGGGCGACACCGGATGGACAGGAAGTTACAGCTAGCATTTTCATAATGTAATCACTCAAATTCAGGGTTATAAAATCAGTTGGCGTTGTTGCCAGATTTATTCGAAGTCCAGAACAAGGTCATCGTCGTCAGTTTTCTGTTCTTCTTGCTTACGCTGATCAATGGGCTTTTTCAGGTAATTAACCATCAGGGCGGTTACTGTTGCACCGGCAATAGTGGCAATAATGTAACCCATACGGCCTTCAACCACCGGCAGGACGATCCAGCCACCCCAAGGCGCGTGGTTAAGCACATTCATATGGAAGGCGATTACGTTACCTACGATACCACCGACAACGATGGACGGAATAACGCGCAGCGGATCATTGGCAGCAAAAGGAATGGCGCCTTCGGTGATACCGATCATCCCCATCAGGCCAGCAGCACGGCCTGCTTCACGCTCTTCATCGGTGTAACGGGTTTTGGACAGCAGCGTTGCCAGGAACATACCCAAAGGCGGCACACAGATGGCCACACCTACACCACCCATCAGCTCTGGGTGTTCAAAAACTTGCGTTTGGGCAAACAAGGTGGCGACTTTGTTGATCGGCCCACCCATATCAAATGCGGTCATACCACCAAGAATCACACCCAGTACGGTTTTGGAGGCATCCCCCATGGTGGACAGCCAACCATTCAGGGAATCCATTAATGAAGCGATGGGCTGACCGATACCCCAGATAACAATGGCGGAAACAATGAACGTACCGCCAACAGGCAAAATGCCATAGGTGGAAACGGCTTTCATGTTGTTAGGCAGGGGAATTTTCTTTAACTGGTTAACTACGTAGCCAGCCAGAAAACCCACGACAATGGCGCCCAGGAAGCCCGTCCCGTTGGCGTTGGCCAGATAAGCGCCGATCATACCGGGCGCCAGTGCCGGACGGTCGGCAATGGAATAAGCAATATAACCGCCCAATACCGGAATAAACAAAGTGAAACCGGCAATCCCCATATCCCAGATGCCCGTCAGGAAGATGCCTTCGGGCTGAGCGCCTTTACCATTAAGCATCACGGACAGTGCCAGCAAAACACCTCCGGCAACGATAAACGGCAGCATATGACTGGTACCAGTCAGCAGGTGTCGCTTTAAAATAGCGAAATCTTTTTTCATGTTTTCCCCCGACGGAAAGGATCAGATCCGGATAATTCACGAATGATAAATACCGTGAAAAGCAAGTTCAGCAGCAAACAAATGGTCGATTTACAAAACCGAACATCATTGATCACGAACGGGAAATATAAAACAGAACCTGCGACTCAGGAACCTGCAAATTAATTCAGTTATCGGATTTTTGTACCATTTTAAACAAAGAAGCGCCGTCATTGATTTAAATCAATTGTTGTCAGGAAATTGTCAGGATTTCACAAAGTCAGTAAGAACAGCGCTCTTTTATTGATTTGCGGCAAACACATTGCCAAAACTTCACAGATGTTACAAACATACGACAAATGCATTACATTTAGGATATCTGCATTAGCGGGTCTCATTTATATTTTCCTTTGTGAACTACTCGCCCCTAAAGCACCCACAGGGCATAAAGAGCGAGCTTCCAATACTAAGCAGCCACCAACGTCAGAGTGCTTGCACTTTGACGACTTACGATTGGCTCCACGCCCTATGGTCAGCACGGGAATCCCCTTGCCAACCAACTCCGTTCCAGAGTCCAGTATGAGATTGATTGCCCGCTTCTTGATTACTCGCGCCGCATTTCTGTCAGCGTTGTCAACGTGGCCGCAACAATCGCAGGAAAACCGTTCCTGACTTTTGCGATTGTCGGGGTGAGTGTGTTCGCATTCAGCGCACTCTTGACTGGTATATGCCGGGGCAATCTTGAATACCACTTTACCTGCTTTGGCAGATTTGTAGCGGGTGTATGTTTCCAGATAGTGCCAACCTACATTGAGGATGGCTTTGTTCAGGCCAGCTTTTTGTGCTGCCCGGTTGGGGAGAAAATGACCGTTGCTGTCCTGCTTTGCCTTTGGCCTGCGGGTCATGCTTCTGGTTTTCAGGTTCTCGAAGATGATCACTTTGGCTTTGCTATCCACCAGTTTCCGGCTGGTTTTGTGACAGAAGTCATTGCGGATATTGGCAATCTTTTGATGCTGCCTTGCAATTCTGTGCTTTGCCTTTTGACGACGGTTGGAGCCTTTGTCCTGTCGCGCTAAACGACGCTGTAACCGCTTCAGGTAGCGGCTGCGCTTCGCCATTTTCTTTTTCTGGTTGTCGGTAAAGTCATGGCTGAACTCCCCGGTATGAACAGGGATAGTCACTCCACGGTCAATACCGAGGGTATGTTCTTCCAGCCACTCTCTTGTCGCTCCTTGGAGCCATTGCAAGTTGTCTTTGTCGGTAGCCGGTGCCTCTGATCCATCATCAAAACAGAAAGAGACAAAGTACTTCCCTGCTTCTTTGCGGATGTACAAGGACTTTGGCTTATTGAATGGCCGATGAGATTTGAACGACAGATAACCGATATTGTTGGTCTTGGTGCCAATGAAAAGCCGGATAACACCGTCAGCACAGGTATCAAACCTGAACAATTCATTGGTCAGGTAAATACTGCCCTTATCAGTCTTTGGCTTGCGCTTTGGCTTACCACAGAGTCCTTTCATGTACTTCTGGTAAGTCTGATACCAGTTTACCGCAGAGTTTCTGCTGATCTGGCTTGGACAATCATATAGCCAGGGCGACAGCTCTTTGCTTTTGAACTGGGCAGTTTTCTGATCTACCGGTGCGAATGTCCCTGGTAATACTTTCTGGCAAAAATGCTGTAATAGCGGTGCTCATCACACTTGGCATTCCAGATAACACGGGCGCAACCCATCCACTGAGACAGAACCAGTTTCTGATGAGGAGTTGGATTAGCCTGTAATCGGATGCCTGTGAGCATGGGATACCTTTAAGTCACGCGTGGCATTTTATACAAAAATTAACCGCAAACCATCGTGGAATCCCCATAAACTCTGACGGCAAAAGAAATTAGTCTCGGCTTGACTCGCCCCTAAAGGGAGCGAGAATGCGCCTCAGTTTTGTTCAAGGGCAGCGGCTAGGGCAGTGAAGCAATCCAAAACCCCTGGCACTCAGCCTCCGGTTACTGGGATGCCAGCAACTAGCCTGCTGGGGTAATTGTTGACCAGGGAATCAATATTTACGGCTTCTCTCATACCCACTTGTCCGGTACCGAGGCCACCGAGCTGGGCGACCTTCTGGTACTGCCCTATTCCGATGATGCTCATCAGGAAAATAACAACTTTGACAAGACTAACGAGACCGCCTCTGCCGGTTATTACACGGCTATCTATCACGCCCTGATTGCGCCAGCTGTTTTTCAGGATGTGGATGGCAGCTACCGGGATATGCTGGGCGGTGACATACTCCCACCACTAAGCCGCTAGGCGACTATAGTGGGAGCTTCTTGCGACCCATGCTGAGAACACTCAACACCTTTCGCTGTAGAACCTGCGCTGACAGGGCAATCTACAGGGGAACTCTTTATGCAATCGCTGTGTCCCAGCGAATCAGCTAAACCCATATCTCTTATATTCTGGGCGGCGTTTACGTCCCTGTCGTTCACCCTATGACAACTTGGACATTGCCATTCACGGATTGATAAAGGCATGGCATCCATGTTGTAGCCACAGCAATTACACAGTTTTGAGCTTGGCTGGAATCTTCCTATACGCATCAGGTTTTTTCCATTCCAGCGGCACTTGTAGTCCAGTGTCGTTAGAAACATACCCCAACCAGCATCCTGTATTGCTCTGGCCAGCTTCCGGTTCTTGGTCATGCCTTTGATATTCAGGTCTTCAACTGCAAACGTGGTTGCGTGGTTTTTGCCAGCCAGCTTTGCAGTTACCTGATGAATGAAATCACGACGGCGGTTAGCCACTTTTTCATGAATGATGGTGGCTATTCGTTTCTGTTTTGCTCTATTACCAGAGCCTTTTTTCCTTCTGGATAATTTCTTTTGCTCAATGGCAAGCCGAGCCAATGATGCCTTTAGTAATTTTGGATTGTCTGTTTTGTTCCCCTCACTGTCGATCAGAAACGAGGTCAGGCCAACATCAAGGCCAACGGTGTGCTCAGGCTCAATCAACGCTGGTACGGGATCAATGGCAGCATTGTCCACCAAAACACTGGCAAAATATTTGCCGGAAGGGGATCGCTTGATCGTGACTGTTTTTACCTTGCCAACAAAAGGTCTGTGCAATTTCGCCTTGATTCCTTTGAGTTTTGGCAAATTAATTTGACCTTGTTGGAAATCAACGGTCACGTGCTGCGGGCATTGAAACGACTGCCAACCGGCGTATTTTGATTTGAATCGTGGGAATTTCGCCCGACCCCGAAAAAAATTAGTGAATGCCGTTTCCAAGTTAGCCAGTGAAGCCAACAGGCTTTGACTATTTACTTCGGTCAGCCACTCCTTATCGGCTTTTTTGCTGGCAACCACTATATCCTGAATCTGACGCTTTGACAGACTTTTCCCGGTTTCCTTGTAATATTTGTCCTTTTCAGACAAGGCCCAGTTATAGACATGCCTAGCGCAACCGAAGTGCTTGGCAATCAGCACTTTCTGTTCTGCGTTCGGGTAGAGTCTATATTTGTAGGCTTTCATGGTGCTATGATAGAAAAAATATTATGAGTGTCACTCCATGAAATAACATTATCACTGTGTTTACAAGATGAAATACTATTTAGTGTTGATGATGCAGAGTGGGATGCTCAGGCTCAAGCTCTGGCCAAAGCCAAAAAGGACGATTTTTCGGAGGTATTGGCGCGTCGTTGAGTTTTCGGGTTAGCAGAATCGTCGTGAATCCTCGCCCGATAGGCCGTGGATAATGACAATTAACCGAAGTATTAATCGTAAAACAATAATATCTATTAGTAAATTTAATGTAATACCTTAAATATCACGGGTATTAATATCTATGTAATATCAAATACTTTTAAAAGTACTATTCGTGGTTCATAAAATAATCGCTAGAGGTTTTCAATGAAAGTGCATAAAAAGGACTCGCCAGAGGCAAAACGCTTCAACAATATGGCACCATGCGCTCTGAAACAAGTTACGGTCCTGTTCATGAAAATTGCGGATGAACTCAGGAGGATGGAGCCAGGTGATGTTCTTGAACTGCCCGAGCTATCACCAGATTATCAAACGAGTAACCTGCGTAAAGCCTTGATGCTCAGGGGCATACCGGGTGAGGCCTTCACGTGCCGTCGTCTTTCTACTGATCCAGATGGAAACGTGATTCCACCTAGGGAGCGTGGGCATGCCATCATCAAGAATTGCAATTTCTGATTTGGCAGCCTCGCCGCCCTAAAGGACGAGGAGAAGATCAAGGCAGACGGATTACGTGGGATTCGTCAACTCTGCACAGTTCGATTAACCCCCAAAGCACAAAGTACTTTCCCCATCAAATGTTCTTGTATTCACCAATACAACACCGACACTCCCGACAGTACTATTACGATTTTCGTAATATCAGAGGGATGTTGTATGCGACTTGGTACTTGTTGCCCCAGTGTTAGCTGTCCGAATCCGTTGCGGGGATTGGGAGGTCGGATCGCGGGAATCTTTACCAACTTTCGAGCACAGACAGCGCGTACTGCTGGTGCTGGGGGAGGTGGTGGACTACCGGGAGGCCAAGGCCCACTGCAACTCGGGGGTGCCAGTAGCGCGTCAATTCTGTCTGCTGGGGGACAAGGTGGACAAGGCAGTCAACAGGCTATGGGTCAAGTAGGACGCCGTGGAAGCGGTAACAGTGATAGCAGTGGTGGAAGTTCTGGCGCTGGCCCTAGCGGTAGAGGCGGCCAGCACTTCGACAATCCCGGATTTGAGGACACACCAACCACTGCACCTGCCAAGCCACCAAGAACAGAGGAGCCGAAGAACAGAACCCCTGTAGGCGGCAGAGGCAACCCCTCTGACACTTCCCCTCAACAAGCCACTGGCCAAGTCCCTGGAAGAGGTGGCGATGAGAAACCAAGCACATCCTACGGGCCAGGAATAGGTAAGCCTCCCGGTTATCCACCACCAAGACAAGGTGGGGATCATCCCCCACTGGGCAGACGTAGAGCCATCTTCACATCCGGTGGCGATGACAGTAGCGGTGCACAGAAACCTCGTGGTGCCAGCGGCGGTGGCAACCAAGCACGCACATCCTCACCAACCCCTTCAAGCGCCAGCGGCGGTGAGCAAGAAACAAAACTCTAGAAACCCAGGAGATAGGAAGTGGGATTAAGGGCATTAGGTTTATCAAATTCGGCACCACCGTCAGCGAATAGCTCACCGTCAGCGAGCAAGCGCGAGTCAGTAGGCGCAACGGAAGGTGAAGCATCAGGTACTCAGCGTGGTGGAGTCTGCGCCGGTGGTTCTTCGTCCTCAACTTCTTCAAACGATTAATAGCCTCCCCCAGCCAGTTTCGCTGGGGAGATTTCGAGTAGTCATAGCACCATGCCAATACGCCCATTTTTAAGTTCAATAGCTAGTCGTGTAAGTAACGCTTCATCCAGATTAAGCCAAGCCTCACTTTCAGGAGCCAGAAGATCGTCTTCAATAATCTCCTCAAATTCTATGGGCACCGAGGGATCGTACAGAAGTACGACGGCTGGCCCAGGTTGGGAGCCAACAAAGACTTGGTGGTCAAAACTGCCATTGAGTGGTGGCAGTGGCAGACCCTCCATTCTGGGCGACTCAAGTCCGTTTGCGCCGCCTTCCCCCACTGAGAGCGCCACAGCAACTCCAAGCACTTCGGGCTCGCTGGTCACTGCCAGCATTGCAGGCGGCAAGAAAGCCAGGGAACTTGCGTATAAGCAAGCTATTGATGAGGCTGTTGGGGAGCTGGATAGAGTAATCAACCAACACGATGGTTCTGCATCGGGCACTTCCGAGGAAGCTTCTACGTCCGGTGGCACGGGAGCAACCGGGTATACATTCGCTCAAGCATGGATTGATTATCAAAAAAAAACCAAAGAAGAACGCCTCGACTACTTGGGCAAGTACAGCTATTGCCTACGTGAGGAAGCAGAAGAAAGGCTGGCCAAAATAGAGAAGGAGGTGCGGGAGGAGATGGAACAAGAGAAAGCAGCGGCTAGCTCCCAGAAGTCTGACTATAAACCTCAAACCACCATATTTTTAGGGACAAGAAACATCTACTTCACCAAGTTCTAATAGCTCTCTCGGTATCCGTAGCCCATGCCCATTTACTCAGCATTAAGATCAATAACAAGTGGTGCAGCCAGTGTTGCATCCAGAGCACGTCAGGCCGCTTTATCAGGTGCCAGGGCAGCATCGGCGCTGACCCGCAGAGACTCGACAGCTTCAATATCCTCGACGGCTTCAGCGCCTGCTGCACCGATTACAACCGGCTTAAGGGGAGCTAGTGGTCGACCCTCAATACTTGTGCGGGCTGCTTCATTCGTAGCGCCACCAGCCACTGGCAATGGTTCGCCTGCGACAAAGCGCCGGGCCCCACAACCGCCCGGTGTCCAGTCATCGCCACCACCAAAGCCGCCAAGACTGAACATGGGTGCAGCCAATACCGGGTTAAACAATTCAGCGAGACCGTTAAAGCGGCGGCCACCTGAACCGCCCAATCCCATTGGGCAGTGTGAGGCAACGCCAGCGAAACAGCAAAAGCTGGACACATCGACAGCGCCAAGGCCCACCAAGCGCCGGGCACCACAGCCACCGGTAAACAAGGCAGCCCGGCTTATCGCATCTCGCTCGCCATATCTGCTGCTGAAACCGTCAAGGCCAGCCCCAGCGCCTCCGGTTTCGGCACCACCGTCGCCTGCACCTGCGATGGCTTTTGAACTGTCATCGTTTCTGGCATCGCACGGTATCAGCCCGGAGAACCCGTCGGCTGTTACACCACCGCCTCCACCTACCCCACCAATGGTGAATGAGCTGGTGACCTATCTGGCAGCTATGGGCATTAGCCCAGAGAATGCCAAAAAGCCATAGCTCGAAACAAAGTGAGTAACCAAATTGAGAATTAATTGCCCAAGATTACACAACCCGTTTCCGGCAATGGGACGCGCCATAGTCCGTGCCTTCCGTTGCTGCTGTTGTTGCAGTTCACCATCACTGACCCGGCAAAACTCCAGTGCCAATGACCAAGGGGGAGGTCTGCCATCGGGCATGGACATGCGGGGAGCCTCCGGCTTTCAAGGTGCGCCTGGCCTTGCCGGAAGTGATGGCGGGTCAGTGAACGAACGCCCAGTGGATGTGCCAGGTGCCTCCGGTGGCAAGAAGAAAAAGGACAAGGCCAAAGGCGGCGAACAGGGAGGTGCCAAACCGAAGAAGGATAAGCCCAACCCTTACGGTGATTACACTGGCGGCGGGGGCAGTCACCCGATGAATGAGTTTGGCCACCTCCCTGGCCCACCCGATAACCAGGCACCGGTACTGTATCCAACCGGATTTGTATCCCCATGGATGGGAGAAGGTGCCGAGGGAGTGGATGATGGTTGGAGCGACACCGGCAGCAACGATGGCCATCCACACAACCCCTATGAGGGGGGCCCCAACCCGTTTGATGTCTTGCAAAGCAGCTTCAGGTGGCTCGGCAAATACGACGACGATGGCAATCCCATTGGCAGACGTGGCCGTTCAAGTACCAATGCCAGCGGGAATAGCGGTGCCACTGGTGGGGCTACTGGTGGTGATCACGGCCCAGCCATTTATGAGAATCAGGGCTTCCAGGATGAGGGTGAGCAGTCGAGTACTTCCACTCAGCCGCCACCACCGCCGCCAAAGCCGCCGAAAGATGGCGCGACAGGAGGGAAGTCCAAGAACCCACCACCAACTCCACCAAAACCACCGAAGGACGACTCGACAGGAGGAAAGGGAAACCCGCCACCGGTAGCGCCAAAGCCAAAGTACTTCAGGCCGTCTGGCAACAATGGTGAGTCGAATGCTTGACATGCCCTGCCCTATCGGGCGAGGCTGCTAGCTTCAGGCGTTCTATCGCTATTTGCAAAAAGGGCAGACTATGCGGGTTGATTATCAACGCCCAATCCTATTTGTGGTTTATGACAACAACCCCAAAGACCAGGCATATGCACAGCATGTGGCAAGGTTTCTGATCGACCATCGAGGCTACGTGCTCGATAAGCGAACTGCACAGTACAAAGAGTATGGATACTTTGCCCTGTACACTGACCGGACCAATGAGCAAATGCGCGAGGACTATGACTTTGCCGTAAAAAAGTACCAGCCTGATAACGTCGTCGAACTTCATCCTTGCGAAACAGTAGAGGCACGGGCTGAGTCCAGGAACCTGCAACATTCGCTCAAACTGATGCAGCGCTACATCGACCGACACACATACGCTATCAAGGTGCTGTCAGAGGCGTTTAATGCCACCAGCGAGCTGGTGGTGCGTGAGGTGCTCAAGGGCGCCATCAACAAGCGTGAACAAGAGCTGGAGATCATGCAAAAGATGGTGGACAGGTATCTAGTGCACTACGCCGACCTGTTGGATTGATTATTTGATTATTGTTGATGAGAGTTGCCAACTCTATGCAGAGTAGTTTGTCGCCACACACCCAAAAAAAGCATACTGTGAAGATGCAGACTATTACTGCATAGCATCAGCCCACATCAATACTATTGCTACTTCTTTCCTTTCTTCCCATCAGAGCTATCCCCTACGCGCCCGGGGTTAAATATGTGCTCCTTCCAGTTGGCAAATACCACAATATCTGGTGTCCTTATCAGGAGTGTTCCTCCTCGTCGGAAAGGCCACGGTCGCGCCGTCACAGGTGGATGGGCTTGTGGCGCGTTTTGATCAGGCGGTGTCTGGCCATTGGGATTCGGCTGCCTCACCGGCTCGCCCGATTGCTGGGACTGTACTTGCTGGACAGGCTCTGACGATGACTGGCTTTGCTGTGGACCGCGTACGCCACTGGCAAAACACAAGTCACGGGACGCTTGTGGCTTCTTGGTATCAACTGGTTCTGACGATGCTTGACCAATCCAGGGTGGAGAGAAAACCACTTGATGCAGATGAGCTCCTGGTTGTTGTCCACCCTGGGGCGGTGGCGGTGGGGGCGGACCCGGAGGTGGCGGTGGTGGGGGCGCTCCCGGAGGTGGTGGCGGCGGACAATTTGGAGGCCCAGGCATACGGCGACGATTGCCACCCCTGGAATTCGAGTTGTTGCTCGTGTTAGCGCCATCGACCGTATCTCCACTGCTGGCTTGCGGGCGCACGGTTCCGCCGCCTCCACCGGTGGCAGTACTGCCGGCGCCCGACTTTCCAGCTTTTTGGCCGCGTCTGGGAGCCGCATCGGTTTGGTCGGAGCCATGCGGGCGCACGGGTCCGCCGCCTCCACCGGTGGCAGTACTGCCGGCGCCCGACTTTCCAGCTTTTTGGCCGCGTCTGGGGGCCGCATCGGTTTGGTCGGAGCCGTGACCGCCACTGCTCCCACCAGTAGCGCCGTTGGCGCCTGACGATGATGATGATCCAGACTGCGTGTGACCACTATCACTTGTTCCCTGTTGTCTGTCATCGAGCAAGGATGACGAAGAGCTTGCACCAGTCAGCCTTAGCCCTCCACGTCCCTCAACTGGTGGCAGCCCAGCTAATCCTGGATCTGTGTTCAGTACTGACTGTCTGCCGCCGGCACCGCTAGTAAATACCCGGCGGAGTCGGCTTAGCAGGGAGCTCTTGCCTGACCCGACTAAATTTACACTTCTGAACATTAATTGTTCCTGTTGATCAAAACTTTGTGCTGGCCGTACAAGAGCAAAGTATTCTCATATTGGGAATCGGGTACTTTGACAGGCTTTGGTCAGTTTTCTCGTAGGGTTTAGCTCTAATCGCTCCTAAGCACACGAGCTTCTGGCACAAACAACCACCGAAGTGATTGCCGATGCTTTCCTCTTTGACGTTTCGCCGCCACCAACGCCAGCGTGCTGACACCCAGACGACTTACCGACTTACAATTGATGCCACGTCCTGCAGTCGTCGTCTTTGCTGGCGACGCGCATAATTAGTATTCACTGATATCGAGGTTGCATCATAGCGACCAGCTCAGAAAACGATAGTCGGATACACCGCAACCAGCCGATGGCGGAGCGCTGTGCCTATCGGCTATGTATTACCGTCTTGTACTCTCTGTCCCCTCCTCTCTTTCCTCGCCATTTCCGTCTGCTTGTCGCAACATCCATAGAGCTTGTCCATAGAGCAGAAAGACGACAGTTTACGAATATTTTGTTTACCAAGGTCCTTAGCCGATTGCTGATTGGGAATAATATTTGCGGGTAGGAACTCTACCTGTGCACTTGAGTCTAAGGCGAAATTGTTGAGCAGTAATGCAGTGGCAAGGCAACTCCAACATGATGAGGAGTTGCTGTGTAAAACCATTTTTGGACGGAAACTACCCGGGATACCAAATATGGAAAATGCAGGCGCAATCAACCCCATACATCCACAGCCAACGGATATCAGCAACAGCGAGGGTGACGCCAGCGCCTCGGCGTTAAATCACTCTGTATCCAGCGCCGGTGAAACGTTGGCCAAAGTGCATGACAACCAGCCAGACAGAGCCGACGAGCAGCCGGGTACGCCTATCTCCTCAAGAGCAGTGGAATCCCAAAAAGCACCAGAGCACCAATGTCGCTGCCAACAGCTCAGATCTGAATATCCGTACTATAAATGCAATTTTGATCCAGCCAGTTATGACAGGAGTGCGCGCTTTGAATACTGGGCGGAACGTTTTTTGGATATTCCTACTGAAGAATTCCTGCCAATTAGCAGCAAGACCCTACAGCGATCCAGAGAGGCCTACAAGCGGACAATCGAAGTAGCACTATCAAAAGATGATGAATTTCAAATGAAGATCAAGTGGCTGCTGAATAACACGCTGTACGACTGGCAAGTAAATAAAAACAGGGAACAGACAAAAAAACAATTAACATCTTTGCAGAATTACTGCGCCCCTAACTATGACATTTCTGATTTTATTGAAAATTGGATGCTAATGAAAACCGCACGGGATATGCTTTACCATAAGACAGTGGATGAATTTGACAAACAGCAGTTATTGTTAAAGCTCAATGACAAACTATTTGATTTCTATACAGATGAAGAAAGCAGGAGTGATATTTGCCTGGAAGAAGTAGATCTTTTACCCCTGAGTGTTTTCTATTTCTTTGGTGCGTTGCCGGGTTTTAAGGAAGCAGCCAATTACGAAATAGCATTCCACCTGCTGTCAGATTGTCACAACACAATGAAATATGACTACCAATTTTTCTCCCTCCTGAGTTTTACTGTATTCGACTACCTGAGATTAACGTCCGATGATTTGATAGACAAACTAAACGAGCAAAAGAGCACAATTCCCGTTGATGAGAAAGAGAGCGTTATGTGGATAATCGTCATGTGTTTTTTACATGAACACATCGACAAACCCGAAACAGAAGACACTCCAAGTTTTTTTAGATGGCTAAGCAAAAACAAATGCACTTTTGACTATTACACTTTTGTCAATGCCTTTAAAGTAGTGTTAACGTATCAAGAACTAACCCAGAATATTAGCGCAAAAAAAGCCAAGCCAACTGACGTTGATGCCTTCCTGGACAGCGTCACAAAAGTGTTAAGTCAGTCAAAGAAAAAACAAATGGTATTTGGTGATAGTATTGGTCTTTTTTACCATATGAAAGCCAACATCATAAAATCTACCAGCAAACAAAAGAAAAGGATTGTAAATACACAACTGGCCAGTTTATATCAAAGCGCTGAAGAGCTTTCCCCAAATCATGGCTCCAGTACTTATTATTATTATCGTCAGGCAGGCATTCACACAGCAGCGGCAGAAGCAGCAAGACGATATGCTAACTATCTGGAAGGTGATGATAAGCACCAATTGCTAGCACACCATTGGAGCAGCCTAAGTGACCGGGAGTTGATGTTGGCCGAAGAATATCAACAATTACAGTCATCAGATCAGAGTGAAGACACGGATACCGATATACAGGAACTTCCTGTCATGGTTCATGAAGCTCAGGCACAGTCAGTTAAACCAGCAAAGAATAAAAAAAAGAAACCGCAAAAAAAAAACAAATCGATTCCCTCTCCCAACCTCACTCCCACCGCAAGTGCAGATAAAAAAATAAAACCGGAGTCGGCAAATACCAACTACTCACCGACCAAAACAGTCCAACCAAGGATTTGTCGACCAATTATCAAGGCAACGCCATTCTATGCAAATATTCCTAACAGAATGGCACTTGATTCTCAAACTTACCTGATTAAATCGAGGCAAGGCGCTATAAGGCCTTTTGAAAAATTACTTTCCAGATATTGGAATCCAGCGATCAGAGAAACCCTGAGATCAATCAGGGAAGCCAGAATTTACTCAAACAGTCATCGGGAGCATGAGATTTATCGGGTCATTTTTGCAGACCCGAAAAAGAAAGCCTTTATCGGCATTGAGCGAATTTGGGAAGAGTATGCCTGGACAAAGTTGCACGAGCTGGATCATTGTTTTCGAATCCAGATGATCCCTGGTTCTATGAGAGCGATAGCAAAAAACTGGATAAAACAGGCCAGGGAATACATTATGCCCTGCTTCGCCTATTGTCTGGAATTGGATCAAATGAATGCCAGGATCGCTCCGGAAGCTGTGTGGCTAGCGACAAACACTCTGGTAAAAGATTTGGACGTAAAGGAGCCAGGCGCTAGCCGGGAAATTCGTTTCAGATTACGCTGCCTGTTCAGCTCCATGGGTCACACCTGCAGCCTGGAATCCATGTTAGGATCAGAAAATCCGAACAAATCAAAACATTTGATGGATGATGCGCGAAAATGGTACGGATATAAAATAATTGATCTTGCTTACGACAGTCGAAGAAAAGAAACCAAGCCTGATTAACGGCTGCTGCAGGATTGGCGCTCCGAAAAACTGTCGTGACCAATACAGTGCTGAGCTGGATAGCGACCAGTCTGATAAGGCTGGCAAACTAACTTCTTTTGCCATCCGTACATTCTGCAACCCCTAACAGGATTTTTATAGACAATGTGATACTTTGTAAAAATGAATACAAAACGTGCCTACAAATACAGATTCTATCCAACGACTGAGCAGGAGAAACTTCTTGCCCAGTCGTTTGGCTGCGCTCGTTTTGTGTATAACGATACTCTGCGCTTTCGCACCGACGCATACTACAAGGATGGCGCTTCAATCTCTCACTCTGACGCCGAGAAGCGACTTGTCTCTCTCAAAACAGAATTTCCATTTTTGGCTGAGGTTTCCAGTGTCATTCTTCAGCAAACTCTGCGTCACCAGCAAGAAGCTTTCAATAACTTTTGGGCTGGTAGGGCAAAGTATCCAACATTCAAAAAGAGAAATGCCAGACAGAGCATTCGTCTAACCAAAGCCGCTTTCAAATTCAAGTTCGGCCAACTGTTCATTGCCAAAAGCAAAGAGCCTCTGAACATCCGTTGGAGTCAGCCACTATCTTCTGAACCATCCAGTATCACTATCAGCAAGGACTGTGCTGGCAGATACTTTGTCTCCCTGCTTTGCGAGTTTGAGGCTAAACCAATGCCGATCAGTAACAAAACGGTTGGTATTGATTTAGGTTTAACCGATCTATTCATCACGTCCCACGGCAAGAAATCAGGCAATCCCCGTCATACTCTACGCTATCAATCCAAACTGGCTTACTACCAAAAACAGTTGGCCAAAAAGAAAAAAGGAAGCAAGAACCGAGCCAAAGCCAGACTTAAGGTTGCTCGTATCCATGCTAAGATAGCCGATTGCCGAATGGATGCCACCCACAAGGCATCCCGCACACTGATTAACGAGAACCAAGTGGTGTGTGTCGAGTCGTTAACCGTGAAAGGAATGATCAGAAATCCAAAGCTGGCCAAGCATATCGCTGATGCCAACTGGGGTGAGTTTGTCAGACAACTGGAGTACAAGTCCGAGTGGACTGGTCGTACTCTGGTTAAAATCGACCGATTCTTCCCCAGTTCCAAACGGTGCTCCAACTGTGGATTTGTTCATGAACGTCTGCCGTTGTCTATCCGTCACTGGCGTTGCCCCGAGTGCAACGTTAAACACGACAGAGACATCAATGCAGCCATCAATATCAAAGCCGCCGGGCTGGCGGTGTTAGCCTGTGGAGCGACCGGAACGGGGATGGCAGGGTCTTAGACTTTGCCATCTAGGGAAGGCGTGTTGAAACAGGAAACCTGTTAGGTGACTAACGGGAATCTCGCTCCTTTAGGGGCGGGAGGATGTCAAAGCCGGTTATTCCCGCGAATGCCAGGGCAATAGCACACGCCATGAGGCTGCGCTTAAACGTCAAAGGTTGCATAGAGTATCGTACGTTGGTTTGCTGAAGATAACCGGGGGCTGTTATCACAACCCCCATTGAACGGTAAGTACAAATAGTGATTACAGCGCAGGCTGCATGGCTTCCAGCTTGTCGCCAGTCATGACAAAACGCAGCTCGCCACCGGCTTTGATCTCCGCATGGGCAAAGGTGAAATGCTCACCCACAGGATTGCCGTTGATGGTCACCGACTTGACATACTTGTTGTGCGGGCTGTTGTTATCCACCACAATTTTGAATTTGCCGCCTGGCACATCGATAGCCACTTCATCAAACAACGGGCGCCCAATGGAATAGTGCGGGTCTGCCGGTGTCACTTGGTAGAAGCCCATGGCCGACATAATGTACCAGGCAGACATCTGCCCCACGTCTTCGTTGCCGATCAACCCGGTGGGTTCGGTGGTGTACATCTCCAGCATAATGCGGTCCAGGTACTCCTGGGCTTTCCACGGTTCGTCAGTCAGGTTGTACAGGTACGGAATATGATGGGAAGGTTCATTACCGTGCATGTACTGACCGATATAGCCGGTCAGGTCTGGCAACGCCTCACCAGTGTTGGAAGAACGAGCATTGAACAGTTCGTCCAGGTCTTCACGGAATGCTTTTTCCGGTGTGGTGTCCGTGTTTCCGGCAGCGATATCAGCATCGTAAATAGCCATTTTCAATGCCGCGAAATCGTGCATTGGCTGGAACTTCCACTGCCATGAATTACCTTCGGTGTAGGCAAATTCGTCAACGTAGTACGGATCAAAAGGCAGTTTCGGACATACAGTGTTAGTGTCGTGTGGTGTGGCACACTCAGCCAGGCGGTTTTCATCAATGGGCAGATAAAACGCCAGCGGCTGCTTGTTGGGATTACTGCTACGTGGATGGATTTTCGGGCGCAGGAAGCCGGTTTCGGCATCCCAGTGATGACGCCAGTTTTCCGCCCGTTTCAGGAATTCATCCTGTAGTACTGTGTCGCCTGCCATTCGGGCAATTTCAGACATAGCCCAGTCACCATAGGCAAACTCCAGGGTGTACGAGGCGCTGTTCCAGTAGCCATGATGGACAAAGCCATTCTCTTCGTAGACTTTTACCTGTACGACGTTGGCAGCACCAATGTTCTGGTCTTCAGTCCAGTCCGGGAACTCACTCTTGTCATGGTAACGCACGGTAAATTCTGCGGCTTCTTTAGCGGCCTGCGGATCAACAGCCAGGCCTTTGGCCATGGCGTCGGCAATAATGGAAACCGCCGGGAAGCCAATCATGGTGCCAGTGTAGTGCCCCTGTAACTCCCACTTGGGCAGGATGCCGCCATCTTGGTATTTGCGAATCAGGTCATTGGCGTACTCTGTCGCCCGATCCGGATTGATAATAGTTTGCAGAGGATGGAATGCCCGAAAGGTATCCCACATGGAGTAGACGGAATAATTGGGCGTATTTTCCGCATTTTTGATTTCCTGAGTGCGCATGGCGCGATACTGGCCATCAACATCCTGGAAAACCATGGGCGCAATGGAAGCGTGGTAGAGGGCGGTGTAGAAGATCTCTTTCTGCTCTTCTGTTCCGCCTTTGATCGCAACTTTAGACAGCTCTTCATGCCAGGCCTGCTGTGCCTTGTTTTGTACCAGCTCAAAACCCCAACCAGGCAATTCCGCTTCCAGATTCTTTTGGGCGCCATCCACGCCAGTGGATGAAATAGCCACTTTCATTTCAACGGGCTGATCACTGGGAGCAAATTCAAGGTAGGCAATGGTTTTGGTGGCGTTGAAAGCGTCGTCCTGCAGTTTGATCTCGGTTTCAACGTTATCAATCAGCGCCGTGGCCTTCACTATGGGCTGATTGAATTTGGCGTAAAAATAGATGTGCTGATTATTGGCCCAGCCATCGGAACTGCGTTTGCCACGAATGGTGTATTGATCAATAAACTCTATATCGCCAATCGTGGTGCGATTGCCCCAGCTCTTGTTCAGAGTGTGATCCAGGTCCAGCTTGATAAATGGGGTGGCTCCGTTGGGGAAGGTGTATTTGTGATAACCCACACGGGCCGTCGTGGTGAGTTCAGCGGTAATATCGCCACGATTCAGTTTAACCTGGTAATACCCGGCTTTGGCCGTTTCGTTGGCTTTATCAAAGGTGTTATAGGTGGCGCTCTCTTTATTGGTAAACGGCAGCACCAGAATATCACCCAAATCAGTAATGCCGGTGCCGCTTAAATGGGTATGGGAAAAACCATATACCGGAATTTCAGTCGCTTTGCCGTGATCAAAGTATCCAGCTGCCGAGCCCCACCCTTCCATTTCAGTATCCGGCGATAACTGCACCATACCACCAGGAACCACCGCTCCCGGAAAAGTATGGCCATCAGCACCGGTGCCGATCATCGGATTCACATAGCGGGTGAAGGTGTTATCCGCAGGCGTTGTCGGAATACTGATAACCGCACTGTCATCCTCATTACATCCTGTGAGCCCCACAGAGCTTAATATTACGGCACACGCCAGCAAGCTACGTTTGAACGTCATCTGTTTTATTTCCCATGTTATCCCTGCGACCTTAGAAGCTGGCCGCTGATGATGTGAATATTCCAAGGTGATTCGGCAATCAATGTGGTTCGGCGATAACGGAAGCAATGGCAGCAAACCGCTTATCTCCCAAAGATGAACACCATTTAACACGACGCAAATATAAAGGAGAACGTGACGGCCAGAAATCAGAGAAATGATTCAGGTTGGGCATTTTTGTAACATTTTTTGGGATTTTGACTACCTATTGATGTATGTCAAGTATTTGAAAAGTATTGTTCATAGAATGTACGGTTTTTATCCAGACTGCTTATTTTGTGAACCGATTTCATCAGATTAATGCCTATATCGACCAACTTCTGAGCACCAGAGTTTCCCATAAGGTCTGGTTTGCTTCCCATACGGACACCTATCCGGAACACGCCTTTTTGGTGAAATTTTCCCGGGCCATTTATGTGCTTGAAGGAGAATATCGCACGGCCATCGGGCACATGGGAGAATATAAAGAGATTGTCGTACAACCCGGTGAGGTGATTTTTATTCCGGCGCAAACCTGGGATCTGCCAGACTGGAATACGGATTGTTGTGCCCTGACCATTTTGTTCAGCCATTACCAAATTGGCATGAGCCTGACCACCAGCAGCGCATCAGGGGAAATCTCTGTCAGCAAAGCCACCATCAACGAGCCCTTGCAACAGGAAGGGTTTTATCTGGAAAAAATGCTCAATGAATTGGCTATCAGTCAGCGACAGAGTGTCGTTTCCGGCTGCGTGGCAGAAGCATTATTGCGCTACTGTCGGGCAAAAACCATTGATGAAGAAGTGTTGCCACAGTCAGTAACGCACTACAAATGGCGTGCCATTACCATGTATCTGCAAAAAAACTTCGGGGCTGGCATTACCCGCGAATCCGTTGCCCTGGAATACGGTATCTCACCCAATCACCTGTCACGCCTGTTTCGCGAAGAAGGCGGCGTGGGATTCAATGAATATTTGACCCTGGTAAGGATTGACCGCGTCAAGATGTTGCTAAGCCAGTACCAGATGAATATGTCTGAAATTGCTGGTCGCACCGGGTTTAAAGACAGCAGTTATATGGGCCGGGTATTTCGTCGTCATACAGGAATGACGCTGGGGGAATACCGGGCCAGTTATGGCAATTAGTAATGACAAAAGATGTTGATCTTTGTCAATGTTTCGGTAAAAAGCCTGCGGAAAATGAGGAAATGATAGTTAAGTACTATTAATAATGTTTTTTTAGGCTTTCGGTCAGACACATCCAACCATAAGATAACGGCCATAAACTGACCGAAGGAAATCATTGATGGCTCCTGTGCTGAATATTGTCGCTGTCACCTCCTGTACCACGGGTATTGCCCAGACTTATATGGCAGCAGATGTATTGGAGCGTTGTGCCAGGGCCAGGGGACACAACATCAAGGTTGAGACCCAGGGAGCACTGGGCATTATCAATCCGATTACCGGCAGTGATCTGCGTGCGGCTGACGTTGCCATTCTGACTGATGATATGATCATTGATGATATTGCCCGCTTTGCTGATATAACCACCATTACTGTCAAAATAGACGACATTCTCACAACACCTCATACCATCATTGATCGCCTGACGCAGTCGGGTTCACAAAATTAATCGCAACCAAACGATAAATACATCCGAATAATTTTTTTCCAATTTCATTATTATTGGTGTCGTACTTGACCATGAAAAACAAGATTACATTTGAATACCGTTTTCCGCTTGCCAATGGACTCCACGCTCGACCGGCCAATGCCATTATGGAGTACATAAAGCCACTGGGCTGCCAGGTACTGATTACCAATCTGCGTAATGAGAAAACGGCCAGCACCAGCAGTGTGTTGTCCATGATCTCCTGCGACATTGCCTTGAACGACTCTTGTCTGATATCCATTGAGGGAGAAAGCGCACAACTTGAGCTGGCAGAACAGCAATTGCAACAGTTCCTTAACGGCGACTTCCACAACTGTGATGATGCGTTGCCGGAGCTTCCCACAGCTGATCAGAAACCTCTGCCGTATATGTTGCAACAGGAACCTATGGAGTGCTTGCGAGGTACGTCCGTCAGTCCGGGCGTCGGCACAGGCAAAGCTATGCATCTGGGGGAGCCTGTGTTAGCGCTGTCAGTTGCTGATGTGGCACAAGGTTCCAGCGCAGAAGAAAGCCTGCGCTTTGCCCAAGTCAGAGAGCAACTGCTGACCATCATGGAACAGGAAGCCCAACAAAGCGACGGCGAACAACAAGCCATTGCCCAGGCGCACGTGGCACTGCTGCAAGACCCGGCACTGGTCAGCCATCTTGCCCAAGGCTTACAAGAAGGGTTGTCTTTGCTCGGAGCAATACTGGCTACGCAACGACATTATGAGCAGCTTATTGCCGGAGCCAGCAATCCCTATCTGCGGGAACGGGTACTGGATATTCGCGATATCTGCTGTCGTCTGATTATTACTGCTTATGGCCCGGAGAGCTTTCGGGCGGTGGACCAGAACCTGACTGAAGACACCATCTGTATTGCCAGCCATCTGGCACCCAGCCAGTTCCTGGCCCTGGATCGCGCTCATCTGCAAGGTTTAGTGCTGGAATCCGGAGGCGTCACGTCCCATACGGTTATTCTGGCCCGTTCTTTTGGCATCCCGGTCTTGGTAGGTGTTGAGCAGGCCCGTCAACATATCCCGGCTGGCGAAACCTGCATACTGGATGCCGATAACAGCCTGTTGATTGCCCTGCCCTCCCCTGCGGTACGCCGTTATTACCAACTGGAGCAGCACAAGCTGACACGCCTGAGCGCCCGTCGGCAGCGTTATTTGCACGACAAGGCACAAACGACAGATGGTCAGTTAATTGAGGTGGCAGCCAATGTTGCCAGCGCTGAAGAAGCGGTGAGTGCCTTTGCCAATGGTGCCGAAGGCATCGGTCTGTTCCGTACAGAAATGCTTTATATGGACCGTGCTGTCGCGCCGGATGAGGCGCAGCAGCTGGCTATTTATCGTCAGGCACTGGAAACGGCCGGTGATCGCCCGGTGATTATCCGCACCATGGATATTGGTGGCGACAAACCGGTGGACTATTTCCGGATTGCTGCCGAGGAGAATCCGTTTCTGGGCTATCGGGCGGTGCGTATCTACCCGGAATATCTTGACTATTTCAAAACTCAGTTGCGTGCCATTTTCCGGGCAGCCGTGTACGGGCAGTGCAAAATCATGGTGCCCATGGTGGCGACAGTAGCAGAAGCACGCTGGCTGCGGGAAACCTGTAACCAAGTCATTGCCGAGCTGAATGCACAACAGATTGAGCATAATCCTGACGTGCCCGTGGGGATGATGCTGGAAGTGCCGTCCTGTGCCTTTATCATCGACCAGCTGGTGCGCTATGTGGATTTCTTCAGCATTGGCAGCAACGATCTGACCCAGTACTTCCTGGCCGCTGACCGAGGCAACGACCAAGTGGAATACCTGTACGACTCCCTCAATCCGTCGTTTTTGCGCCTGTTAAAACACATCGTTGATGCAGTGCACAAAGCTGGCTCCTGGGTGGGTATGTGTGGGGAGTTTGCCGGTGACCCTGTTCATATGCCCCTGTTGGTGGGGCTGCAACTGGATGAAATCAGTCTGGGAGCACCTCGCATTCCACAGGTAAAAGAAGCCATCAGTACTCTCAATGCTGAGGACTGTAAAAAACTATTAGCCGCAGCTATGGCAGAAGAAACGGCAGATGACGTACGTACGCTGCTGGCACGTTACCGCCAGGCATCGGCAATTGACCTACCGATATTGACCCCGGAAACCATCCTGGTAAACGCCGATTGTCGTAACAAAGCGGAAGTGATCAAAACCCTGATTGACAACCTGCTGGTCAATGATCGGTTGCTGGATGAACACGGAGCAGAAAAGGCCATCTGGGAGCGTGAGGGCATTTCACCCACCATGCTTGGCTTTGGTATCGCCATTCCTCACTGTAAATCCGACAGCATTGCAGCCAACACCATCAGTATTATGAAGCTGCAAGAGCCGGTACTCTGGAATGAAGGGGATGAGATGCTTACCGATACGGTCTTTATGCTGACGGTGCGCGCCAGCGATGCCGGCAATACCCATATGAAAATCTTTGCTCAATTAGCCAGACGGATTATGCGCGACGAATTTCGTGCGACACTGGCTACCTGTCGGGATCAGCAGGAGCTGATGGCGTATATCAGTCAGGAATTGGAGCTTTGAGATTCTCTCCACCCCGAATGGGGTGGAATTCTCACCAGCCAGCCTTCAAACAGCGTAGTAATCCAGCAATTGAATACTACTATCCTTCGGAAGATGATAAGCCAATACTGATAATTCTCCTGAAACCACAACTACATCATTTCGCCGATGCAGGTCGTTGTTCTCGTCAGTACATATGGTTGTGGTCACCTCTTTGCCTTTGGATTTTGTCAGGTCAACCAGGAAAATATTATTCTCACTCACGACTGCAATCCGGCCATCAGGAATCAGATTTAAGGAGAAAACCACAGTTGGGTAAGTCTTGGCAAAATATACCCGTCTAACTGGCACTGGCAATGTGTCAGTCAGTTGCCATACCAGTAACGTATCGTATCCAAAACAGGAAAAAATGACTAACAACTGGCCACCAGGGGTATTAACCGGGGCAAAACAAGTTGGCGCAAAAATTGAGCCAATAATCTCCTTTCCAGCAGGCTGATCCATATCATAAATCTTGATGTTGGCAATTCCTTCACGCCAGAGTGCAATTTTTCTGCCACGGGTGAGGGTCATTGCTCTATATGTGTGAGTAGACAAATAACACCTTACCTCTTCAATGTGTTTTTCGTCCTGAATAATATTCATTTCCTTGATAAATAATTCAGGGGAGAGCTCAAGTGACTGCCAGAGCTTGATCTTTCCCTTCATGAAAGGCTCAAAAGAAACCAATTCCCCAGAAGACAGCAAGCCTGAAAAATAAACCACTTCACAATCATGCTTGAGCTCCCTGACCAGCTCACATCCCGTTGGACGACATAGGTCAAACAACCAGAGTGAACTGCCATGAGCAGCCACTATGACATTGTCAGAAATGACTTTAAGCTCATGATAACGAGTTCGGTAATGTTCGGGTGGCTGAATGCGCCTGACCAACTTCGCTCTGGCACTCAAACCAAAATCAAATATATGTATTGTGCCATCATGATCAGATACAGCCATTTTTCCATCTGGGAACACATCGCATTGGCAAACCAGCAGAAACCTGCCCATCGCATCATAAAGAAGATCGTTTCGGTCGATCAGATGGTTTGCATCAAGTGTCGCGTCCCAAATTGTCAGATTGCAGTGTGACCGGTTCTGGGTCTGATCGGGGCGAACCGAAACCAGCTTGCTGGTAGCAGGCAGGTTTATTAATTTACCTGCCACGGTATGTGAACGATGATCTAACGATCTTAATTTATACGTCAACCGTCCATCATTACTGAGAGCTCTGAGCAAACTGGCAATATAAAGCGGTTCCCGTCGTAAGGTAGCTTCGATAAAGCCAATATCTCTTGCAGGGATCACCTGCCTGATCCGGTTGATCGCTGTCTCCATATGGCGGGAAAAATGTTGTCGCTTACGCTCCCGTTCTTCAGGATTTTCTTTGAGATCCCCGAAATAGCGATGACAAAGTTCTTCAACAACACATTTAAGATAGGTGCCGCGCACCAGATCATTGTTATTGAAGGCTTTAGCAGTGCACAACAATGCATTGAAGTCTTTTAATGGCAGAAAAGAAAATATCTTGCAGAGCATTTCCGGCGGAAAACAGGATAAAACACCAAACTCCAACCATTCGGATTCGTTGTCGGATTCTTTGTCGGATTTATTGTCACCCAAAATGGGATGCGTGGGATCTGCCAGGGTAATGCGCATAGCCGCAAACTTCCGGGAGAGAGCGCAGATGTCATCCTCCTCGTTATCCGAATAACGTCGAAAGACGTCTGTTTCAGACACGACCCTTGACAGAAAATGGGCGCCACCGTGGCTCAGGACAGCTGAGTCAGTCTCGTTACCAATAGAAGCGCGTGTCGTTAAAGTGTCCGTAACCGCATGCATAGCGTAGCGCTCTGAAATATCGGCAAATGTGTGCTTTAGACACATGAGACAGCTTTAATGGGGATTTGCTCCATTGAGAAAGGAAACTTCATTAATTACCGTCTACTCTACCACGGCAGAATGCGATGAACGGCTCGTCGCTGGACGCCCTTGTTCCTGATACCTGCTTTTACCTGCTTTTACTGCTGCATTCGGTTTGACCCATCTAAAAGACAACTGTCTTTCAATAATCTAACTCCTGCCGCCAAAGCACTCGCGTGTCCGACAACAAGAGTCAGTGCTACTATCAACCGGTCTTTGCAGGCCTATCCCTGAGCAACAAACGATGAAACAAAAACCTGTCAGGTGGCTAACAGGAATTCCATTCCTTTAGGGGTGAGAGGATGTCCACTGTACCATCTGTCTATCTCAACCAGCCCATAAGTCTCAAAAATATCAACTCAACTTCCTCACGCACAGCCTCAAACCGTTGGGGTGATACGGTAGTCCCTACCGTATGCCCCAGAGTATTGATAAGCCCACCTGCACCAATAGGCAGTTCCATCAGAATCTGGCCAGCGGTATCCGCACTAGAGCCACCCAGCGCTTCCGCTCTACCCATGAGTTGCTCCGGCAGCATTGGGCCATTTCGCAGTTCACGAGCTAATTGAGCCACTGCCTCTCGATTTGGCAGAGTGACATAACATGCTTGGTTTGTTACTGGTGTGGCGGATGGGCGTCTGCCACTGACAGGACCCGAATACTCCGTCTCATAAATCACTATATTACTGGTGGAACCCAGACTATCACTAAACGTCAGACGCGTAGCGCCACCCGCTTCCGTTACAAAGATAAGATTGTCCGGCGTAAACAGTCGACTCAGCTCTTCTCTGAGCGAAACGCCACTCGCCGGGGCCAGCATAGTTTGTCTGTCCCCCAGAAAACTCGCCGCTTCCGGGCCACGTCCCGATGTATCCTTCAAAATTCCACCAGTGCGACCGGTAGAACCAGCCCCGATGGTTAAATGCTCAGCAAATCGCACTCGGCGTGGCGCTGGCTGGGGAGGCTCCTCATCACCAGAGAAGCCTTCAAGACTCATGGCAATCGCCCGTCGTAATGCCTCCTCCTCGTCTTCATCTTCATCCTCACTCGGCACCGGAGTACTGGGCTGCTCTACCGCCGGGACATCAACAACAAGCCCTTCCAGACTCAGAGCTATGGCCCGTTGCAATGCATCATCATCTTCATCACTCTCGGTGCCGCTGCCAATCGGAATTCCCAGATAATCCACAGGATCTGGTGAAGCACCTCTATGAGCATCAACAGGTTCTCTCACCTGCGCCGGAGGGGATGGCAGTATGGTTTCTACCATTGATACTTCTGCATATTCTGCTGGCACCAATCGGGTTGACACTCTTTGTGCGATCGCTGGTTTCGGCTTGATCGGTGGTTTCGATCCTACTGGTGGCGTTGGCGGCGGCGATGTTGCTTGCGGCGCTTGCGCCGGCGGTGACACTGGTGCTGGCCTGTGCTCTGCCCGCTGCACCACTGGCCGTGTTACACTAGCGCCAAACCAGTGAGCTGGCCTAACACGAGAGCTGACGGGCGCATGGGACGTCGGCTCGTCAGCCGTCGGCTGTGGAGCACTAGATCGTGCCTTTCGGATTGCCGCTGCCACATCCCTTGCCGCCTGAGACTTGGGGGGTACTGGTGGCGCAGGCGGATTGTCCGCAAATTGCGACGGTGGTGGCACAGGCGGTGCAGGCGGCTGATTGTCCGCAAATTGCGGGGGTGGTGGTATCACCGGTGGTGTAACTGTTAAAGCTGGCCTACCGGCAGCTCCGGCCAACCCACGAATAATTCCACCTTGGGGTGGGGTACCTCCCGCACCATCCGTCGGTCCTGTGATCAGCGACGCGGCTGCCCTGGCGTTTCTGGTGAAAACGGTAGGTAATCTGGGAGGGCCTCCAAGCCTTCTAAGAGCTGTAAAAGTAGGTCTAATAGGCACTTGGTTCCTCTCTACCTATCCAGTTAGTAATGACCATTCACGGCTCTTCATGACTGGTCCATGTTATGTCGTTATTGCTGCCGGGAGCGGAGAAAATCAGCCAGTCTTTCAGCGTACCGGTGGTTTTTCCAGTACGGGGAACTGCCATTTATGGATTTGTCACGAGCATATGGTGCCCGGCAATGTTGGTATAGCCAACTGCCGACCAACTTCGATCCCGGATAATAAATTTTGCCATTGCCATGCGCTATGTTCATGGAGATCTGTCCATGAAGATCTGGTCGTAGAGATCTGTTCGTGAAGACCAGGCAGTGCAGATCACCAAAGTCATGTTCCCATCGGAGGAACTGAGCGTTTCTGCACTTTTGACCAGGCAGCGCCGCCTGAAGGTAGCTTAATAGTAGGTAAAAGCAAATGGTGGATTGTACAGAGAACGGTCCTGTCGAATGGCAAAAGAAGGTTATTCCGGCTTGAGCTGCCCTTGAAGGAAACGGGTTTATGTCTCAGTTTCGATCAAATCACTATTAACCACGAGCCACTCCAAACTACTCGGAACTAAATGTTATGTGCATGTTCCAAAAAACAATCGCTACCTTATTCATGGAGTGCTTGGTGATGGACATTGCAGGTGCAACCAGTGCAAATATCAACTCTATTGAGCTGCAATTATCAAATGGCAGTCAAAAAAAACTGACGTTATCTTTAGATGGCTCTGAAATCTCAAAAGCAAAATCCGCAGCTCTCAAGAATCTTGCCAGTTATGAATGCATTATATGTTTGTATGTGCATGAAAAAACCCTACAAACACGGTGTTGCCAAGCGGTTCTATGCGCCTCTTGCTATCTGTTACTGGAATCACCTAAAAGATGCCCATACGGTTGTGCCTCTAGTAGAGCAGCATTCAGTGGCGCAATAACGAGTGACCTGGAACCTGCCGGCAGATTGGTGGATAATCAGGTCGCGCGGTTGGCAGCTGAGTTTAATGATATCGAACCAATAAAATCAGCCCATGGAAAAGATGCAGCACAAAAACAAAGGCACGCTCTGCAACAACTGCAATCTGCCGACGTGTCAGCGGTTTTCACAGGAGAAACTGTCATAAGCAGTGGAACACATCACGTAAGTATTTCTTCACCAACGGGCCTGATAATTATTGGCAACAATGTTAGTTTGACCATGAGGGAAGGTGCCTGGGTAGTGAATTATGAATAGTGGATGGTGATGGATTGTGCAGGGTGAATTAAACGTGCGGACAGAGTAACTCCGGTTGAAAGCTCGCTTCGGTCTCATGTACGAACTGAAGCCTCCCTGGTAATAACCAGGGCGGCAAACTCAAGTTTACTTATCGCTTAGATCAATGCGATACAAAGCAAATCCTTTGTCATCGCTACCCACGCGCGTCATGGGATAACGAGCCTGCTTGGCGATAAACTTTGCCGCCTTGTCAGACGCCGCAGTTTCAAAGACCACATTCAGCTTTTCCCCGCCTTTAATCGGCGCAAAACGCCAGTTGTGATCAGCAGTGGGCTGAACCATACCCTTCTCCTTGCTGACCTTGGCTATGTAATTGGCCAGAATCTGTCGAGATTCATCGGGTGCATGGAATGCCAGGTTAGCTGGCGTAGCACCAGGGAAACTGCCACCACCAGAAGCACGATAATTATTGGTGGCCACCAGGAACTGCTGGTTATCCTGCACGGGCTTGCCATTATAGGTCAGGTTCTTGATGCGATGAGTGTCGGCAACCACTTCCCCTTTCTCGTTGTAACGGGCCGGAACAGTGATATCCACCTCGTAGTTCACCCCATCAATCACATCGAAGTTGTAGGTGCGGAACGTATCCCAGTTGAGCAATGCCTGACGCGCCGTTGAGTCGGGATCGATGCGGTTAAACATTCCAGCGGAACGCTCCAGCCACTCGCGCAACTCTTTACCGGTGACTTTCAGGGCGGACAGCGTATTGGGGTAGAGGTACAGATCAGCGGCATTGCTGAAGGTCATCACGCCGGATTCAACCTCCGTGTAGTCGGTGGGATCGTCCTTGCGACCGCCAGCCTTAAACGGCGCACCGGCGGAGAGCACCGGTAGGTCGGCCAAGTCCGGATCACCCTGAACGAAGTGCTGCACGTAATCTCTCTGGGCCTGGTTGACGATCTGTACGGTGGGGTCGTCCTGCACCAGGGCCAAGAAGCTGTACATTACGTCCGAAGCTTTACCAATAGGTCGGTTAACAAACTCCACTGTCGCTACCCGGTCTGACTCCACCAGGCTGGCCAGCCTGGCATCGGCCTTGACCAGTGGCGTGCCGTCGGCAGCAGCAATGGCACGGGTTGCCACTTTACTGCCTACCACCTCCCACTTACCCTTGCTGTTATCCAGCGTCAGATCAACAATGCCGATGTGGCTGCCCCAGCGTCCTGGCATCACGGCCGGTACACCGTTGATGGTTCCGGCAGCCACGTCAACGCCCGGAATGCCTTTAAAAGCTTCAGATGGGAACACGCCGTGGCTATGACCAAACATCAGTGCGTCAATATCCGGCACTGTTGAGAGGTAGTACACCGAGTTTTCCGCCATCGCCTTGTAAGGCTCACTGCTCAGACCCGAGTGAGGAATGGCAATAATCACATCAGCACCTTTTTCTTTCATCTCCGGCACCAGCTTGCGAGCACTGGCCGTGATGTCCTCGGCAGTCACTTTACCCTCAAGGTTTTTCCGGTCCCACATCATGATCTGGGGCGGTACAAAGCCGATAAAGCCCACCTTGATGGTCTGTTTCTGGCCATCGGTGTCGGTGACGCTCATCTCTTTGATCAGATACGGAGCAACCAGGAAATTACCGTCTGTATCACGTACATTGGCGCTGATATAAGGGAAAGCTGCTCCACTGATGGCATTCTGGAAGTACTCCAGGCCGTAATTAAACTCATGGTTGCCGACGTTGCCCACATCGTAACCCATGACGTTCATCACCTTATGGGTGGGGTGCACATCGCCGTCTTTCAGACCCTCAGCAGCACGCCAGTCGCCCATGGGGGAACCTTGAATCAAGTCGCCATTATCCACCAGCACACTGTTTTTCGCCTGTGCCCGAGCCTCCTGCACCAGTGTGGCGGTACGCACCAGGCCAATGCGAGTGGATGGCGTATTTTTGTAGAAATCAAAATCGAGGACGTTGGAGTGAATATCGGTGGTTTCGATCACCCGTAAATCCACCGTGGCGGCAAAAGACGGGCTGGCCAGAAGCAGACCGGGCAGCGTGAGCGTCGCTGCCCGATACCAAAATGAGTATGTTCTGTTCATTGCGGTTTTTTCTATCCAGTGGACATCAGATAGCCGCAAAGCATATATGGTTGTTGCTGGCGAGTACAACCGAAACCACAGAAATCCTCGCCAGCGAACAATTTTTTCATCAGTTTTGCGGAGTGGAAATTTGCCCGGTGCCGTCCTGGTTTTCCCTGGGAATAAAGTTATCCTCAAAGTCTTTCAGTTTGCCCAGCACCACCTTGCTCAGCAGCAGCACACCCACCAGGTTGGGCAGTACCATAATGCCGTTAAACAAATCCGCCAGCGCCCAGACCAGCTCCACCTTCAAGGTGCACCCAAGGACGATAAAGGCCATGACCAGCAAAGAATACACTTTCACTGCTTTGTCAGTATTCACGTCGCGGAACAGGAAGCGAATATTGGCCTCGCCAAAGAAGTACCAGCCGACGATGGTGGAAAACGCAAAAAACAGCAGCGCGATGGCAATAAACACCCCGGCAAACGACCCCATGGAGTACTGGAACGCAGCCTGGGTCAGCTCAATACCAGTAGCACCCCCAAAAGCATCGGACAGTGGCAGCATAAGAATAACGACAGCGGTCAGGGTCAGGATGATAAACGTATCAAAAAACACTCCAAACATGGCCACAACACCCTGTTGGGCACAGTGATCCACTTTGGCAATAGCGTGGGCATGAGGCGTTGAACCCATACCGGCTTCGTTGGAGAACAGTCCGCGCGCGACACCAAAGCGGATGGCTTCTTTCACACCAGCGCCAAGCAAACCACCAGTGGCCGCTTCCGGACTGAACGCACCCTCAAAAATCAGGGCAAAACAGTTTATGGCAGCGTCCAGATTATTAAACACCACGTACAGACAACCGATGATGTAGACCACCGCCATGACCGGCACGCACTTGGAAGTGAACGAGGCAATGGTCTTCACGCCGCCCATAAAAATGGCGCCGGCCATCATGGCCAGGATAACGCCCACTGCCAATGCCGGCACACCAAAAGAGTTGTTAAAGGCAACACCGATGGAATTGGCCTGCACCATATTGCCGATAAAGCCCAGGGCAATGATGATGGAAATAGCAAAGAACACCGCCAGCCCCTTGCTGCCAACGCCTTTACTCAGGTAATAAGCCGGTCCACCACGTACCTGACCATTGACGTCTTCTTTATATACCTGGGCAAGTGTTGCCTCGGCAAAGATGGTGCTCATACCAAAAAAAGCGGTGATCCACATCCAGAATACCGCGCCCGGACCGCCAGCAGCGATGGCAGTGGCAGCCCCGGCCAGGTTGCCAGTACCCACCTGGGCAGCAATGGCAGTGGTCAGAGACTGGAACGAACTCATCCCCTTTTGGTCAGCCTTGGCCTCTTTATTAAGACCAAACAGGGCATACTTGCAACTTCGTTTAAAAAACCGCAGCTGGATAAAACGCAATTTAAAGGTAAAAAAGATACCGGTACCGCACAGCAAAAAGATAAGCAGGTAGCTCCATAGAATATCATTGGCCCAACTGACAACAGCACTGACCGTTTCCATAGCTCACTCCAGGGGAAGTTGGCATTATTATTCTTTTTTTGATTATTGTTATTCTGATAGGTTGCAAGCTACGTCCAACGACTTGTTGCTATCGTCAATTACTATATGCCGGTGACGTGGAAGAAATATTGATGCAGCACAATCAATCACAATCAATAAGGCAGCACAGGTCGAAAAATTAAACGACACTTTCCCGATTGAGCCCAAAAGTTGACGAAAAAAAACCCATAAACAATAAATGTTTATGGGTTTTTGTTTTGGTTTGCCAGGTGTTGCCGTCACAATGTCGCGGCCAAAAGCCCGACGCTGTTACTGCTGCCCGTCACGATGTTGCTGAATCACGCCGCGCAACATTGCCTCTGCCCTGCTGTAGCGCTCTACAACGCGTCTCAGAGCCATCATGAGTCCATGACCAGGGTAGCCTGTAAACTGCTCACGTATCATAGTGTTGGCCTGATCTGCACTGCCCTGGCTGCGAATCACTTCCGGAACGTAAACTTCTGCATAAGCCTCATAGGCCACCTGGGTGAGCATTGGCGGATATTCGTCATTGCCGGTATGCAACGGTGCTTCCGGATGGATAGCCAGCATATACAGCTGATCTGCCGTCAACGGTTGCAGGAGGCCGCGCCATTGCTCTTCGCTGACCAGCGACTGGCTACCGTCAGGCGTTGCTAACTGACCGAAAGCCATCATGCTCAGGATCCGGCTCATGGGGCTTGGCGCTGGCTGAGGAGCAGCTGGATCTGGCTGCTGAACCCCTTGGGCACCGGATGCTGGCGGCAAATCCTGAGGAGCTGCCTCAGCTCCCGGACCGGGCGGTGGTGACGCCGGTGGTAGCTCATCATCAGCAGCAGCCGCGGCATGTGCTGACTCAAGTGCAGCCAGTCCGAACTCAACAATCATAGTCAGCTGATCAGGATTGCGGGCAAATGCCGGTCCTCTGGCAATGCGACCTTCCCAGATCAGATCCCTGACGCTCTCAACCAGGTTAGCGTGGCTGACGGTACCTGCTGTAATACCAGCAAGCAATTGCGTGAGCACAGCAAAACTACCTGCTCTGTCCGTACCGGAGTCACTGTGTATCAGCGTCGTACCTGTACCGGAGTCGCTACCAAACATATCCACAAAGGTGCTGAGGCTATCCATATCAGCAGCAGTAGGCACCCCACCGCCTGGCCAGCCGGCAAAGTGATACATCTCAACTGTCCGTGTCTGGCCACTGCCGTGGTCTTGCAGCTCAAGGGTTACAATTCTGAAGCCGCCCAGGAATTGCTCAGCCCTATTGGTGACAGTGATTATCCGGTCACCTACGGTATGGGTCGCAGCCTCACCCATATCTGGCCAGTACTGCTGCTCAAGAGTTGCATTGTTGACATCGCTGTCACCAGTGAGGTTAACGATACGATCAACACCATTATCCATAGCCGTGGCAAAGAAGGTCGCTACCCCTGCCAAATCGCCAGCCTGGTTCATTGGCCCTTGGGCAACGATGACACCAGGCGCCACCCAGTTGCCATGGACGGGACGAGCCGCCCCATTGACCTCAACCTCAACAACTGAGCCCTCCGGCGGCAGGATCTGATGGTAACGCGCGCCACCTTGCAGACTGGACTGCGCTATAAAGTCCTCAGGTCGATGTATTTGCTGGCTTGGGCCCTCCATTGCATCGAACAAGCCTCTGCCTATCTGGGCAGCTGATAAGCCTCGATCCGTCGGGAGGTGACTGATATCAGGCGCTGCTGGCCACGGCGTACCATCCGGCCGCACACGTGGCCGAATATTAAACCTGACACCTGACTCGCCATTATCAGCCGCTCCCATGCCTGCCTGTGGCGATTGTCGGCCATCCCCACCGCCAGGCGGTAAGGGTGGTTGACCACCGGCAGCAGCCTGAGGATCATCGACAGCGCCTGGCGCCTGATCCGCCGGATTACCGCCAACAACTCCCTGCTGTGCTGCCTGTACCAATGCATCCTCATCACTAGCATCCGGACCCAATGGATTACCGTTATCTACCGGTGACGACGGCGGTGATACCAACTCGTCCAAATTATTAGGGTCATCGTCTGCCGGCGGGGGTGCCAGCCATTCAAAACCATCATCTACCTGTGGTGGTGGTGAAGATGGTGGCGGTGGTGGTGCTGGCCATTCAAAGCCATCATCTGCCTGTTGTTGCGGTGGTACATTTGCATCTGCGGCAAAGCCATCATCTGCCTGTTGTTGCGGCGGTACATTTACATCTGCGGCAAAGCCATCATCTGCCTGTTGTTGCGGCGGTACATGTACATCTGCGGCAGCCGCGCCCGGGGCACCTGCTTGATCACCGTCGACTGGTGCCTGGTTGGCTGGTTGATTATCCACTGCGGCATTGCCTCCCTGGCCAGAGCTACTGGCAGCAGCCTGGTATTGGTTGAACAGCCATGACATACGAGCGTCAGGACCTTGATCTGGAGCCAGAGCCGGAGCTATGCCAGCAGCACCCGGCGGTGGTGGTGGCGGTGGTGGCGCGGGCGGCTCACTATCCCGTGGTGCTGCAGGCGCATCATCATCTTGCGGCGCGACAGCATCAAACAAATCAAGTGCAGTCAAACCGTAGGTAAGAAGCATGATGAGTTGGTCAGGAGTCTGAACAAAATCGGGCCCTCTGTTGATTCTTCCTTCCCAAACCATATTGCCAATTTGTTCAACCAGGTTCGCCCGGTCAATCGATCCACTTTGAATACCTTCAAACAGCTGAGCGAGCACCACGAACGTGCCGGTTCTGCCTGTGCCGGAGTCACTGTGAACCAGCAGATGCCTGTCGTTAGTCCTATCGCCAAGTTCCCGCATGAAATGGATCAGGCGATCGCTGGCCTCCTGAGTGCCAGGAACATCATATTGCGGCCACTCAGTAAAACGATACACGGTGAGCAACTCTGACACATCACTGCCCTGCTCAAACATACCCAAGGCAGCGATTTCATAACCTTCATGCTGAATCACACTGCGTGTAGTAACGTCGATTACCCGGTCGCCGATAATGTGCTGTTCTGTGGCTCCCACCGCGGGCCAGTACGGTCCTTGCGAACTGGCAGCTGCCGCGCCCTGGTCATCGGTCAGGTCAACCACATACCCAACCCCATTATCGAGCGCCGTGGCAAAGAAAGCCGCCAATCCATCTGGAGAATCCGGCCCTATCATTGGTGCCTGGGCAACGATGGTAGACGGACTAACCCAGTTCCCATGGACATAACGATTAACACCATTGACATCAACGGCAACAGCGCTATGGGCCGGAGGCAGAATGTTGCGATAACGGATTCCTGACACCACCTCAGCTGCCGGTAGGAAATCCTCATCCCGATGAATTTCGACCCCATCCAACCGGGCAAATAACTCAATACCAAGACCCTCGGCATTATCGTGCCCAGCTGGTGGCAAGTCACCCAAAACAGGTCGTGTCGGCCAAGGTGTACCATCCGAGCGCCGGTCAAATCGTCTATCCGCTTGCTGGACGGGTACAGCCGGCTCAGCACTTCCGACTGGGGGTTGAGGCGGTTGACCACCTGCGCCACCTCCGGGCGGCGGTGGTGGTGGGTGACCACCTGCTGCAGCAACCTGAGGATTATCACCAATATCTGGTGCCTGTCCTTCCGGATTGCCACCAACAACGCCTTGTTGTTGTGCTACTTGCCCTGGTGCGTCGCCACCAATATCACCCTGTTGCGCCGCTTGTTGTGGTACTGCCTCTGCTGCATTGGCGTCGTCTGCTGGCGGCGGTGGTGGTGGGGGCGGTACTGCTCCTACAGCTGCGGCAGGCACTTGACCACCGTCAGCTGATGCCTGATCGGCATTATTTACCGGTGCGCCAGCGTCAGCTGGTGCCTGGTCGGCATTATTTACTGGTGCGCCATCGTCGGCCGGTGCCTGGGCAGCATTATTTACCGGTGCGCCATCGTCGGCCGGTACCTGGGCAGCATTATTTACCGGTGCGCCATCGTCGGCTGGTGCCTGGGCAGCATTATTCACTGCGGCAGCGTCCCCCTGCCGGGCAGAACTACTGGCAGCAGCGGCTTGGTATTGGTTGAGCAGCCATGACGTACGAGCATCGTCATCAGGGCCAGGGCCAGCATCAGGACCCTGGCCGGGAGCCGGCGCTATACCAGCGGCACCGGAGGATGGTGGTGGTGGCGGTGGTGGTGGTGTGGGCGATCTACTATCCCGTGGTGCCCCCGGTGCATCATCATCCTGTGGTGCTGGTTCCCCAGCAGCACCTAATAAATCAAGCGCAGCCAAACCATAGGCAATAAGCATGGTCATCTGGCTGGAAGACTCAACAAACTCTGGTCCCCTGTTAATTCTGCCATTCCAAACCAGCGCACTAATTTGCTCAATCAGGTTATCCTCGTCAATTGAGCCATTTTGAATGCCTTCAAACAGCTGAGCGAGCACAATGAATGTACCGGTTCGACCTGTACCAGCATCGCTGTGCACCAGCATATTCCTGTCATCGGCCCTATTCTCAAGTGCCATCATCAAGTTAATTAAATGATCGCTGGCCTCTTCAGTTGCGGGTACATTATTTAGTGGCCATTCGTCAAAGCGATATATGGTAAGCGACTGCGGCTCTGCACTGCCGTGTTCAAACACCTCCAGGGAAATAACTTCATAACCATCATGTTGGACCACACTGTGTGTGGTGACGGTGATTGTCCGATCGCCGAGAACATGGGTCTGGGTTGCACCCTCAGGTGGCCAGTACACCATTTCCAGATTTGGAGCGTCTGCATCGCTGCTACCAGTCAGATTGACAACATACCCCACGCCATTATCAAGCGTCGTGGCAAAGAAAGCCGCCAGTCCTTCTGAAGTGCTCATCGGCCCTTGGGCAGCGATGGTAGACGAACTAATCCAGTTAGCATGAACATGACGATCAGCACCATTGACGTTAACCGCAACAGCACTATGGGACGGCGCCCGGATGGTGGGGTAACGAGCCCCTGCCAACAAGTCAGGCGACGATAGAAAATCAGTATCCAAATGAATTGGTGGGCCATCCGAGGCAGCCAACCGGCCAAACAATTCATCGCCGAGATCCTCGGGTTCAGTTGTTGTCACTGGTGGCAAGTCACTCACATCAGGTCTTGATGGCCAAGCGCTACCATCCGATCGTGTGTTCGCTTCGGCACCTTGCTCAATGGTTACGGTTGGCCCACTGCCTACTGCTGACTGCGGAGGACGTCGACCACCTGCGCCGCCACCAGGAGGTGGGGGTGGCGGTGGTTGACCGCCTGCTGCGATCACCGGAGCATCGCCAGCCTGTTCCTCCGGATTACCGCCAACAGCGCCTTGTGGCACTTCCTGTTCAGCGGCATTGGCATCAGCAGCCGGTGCGCCCTGCACTGCTGCTTGTGCCTGAGGATCAACTCCCCCATCGGGCGGTGCTACCTGCACTGCTGCTTGTGCCTGAAGACCCGCTCCGTCAGCTGCCGGGAGAGGTGGCGGCGGCGGTGGTGGTGGTGGCGCATCAGCGTTCACGGCAGCTGCGGCCGGTCCAGCCTGTTGACCATTGTCAACTGGCGCATTACCGCCAACTGCACCCTGTTGTGCGGCCTGCGCTGGCGCATTACCGCCAACTGCACCCTGTTGTGCGGCCTGCGCTGCTGCTTGCGCCTGCAGAGCCGCTCCGTCAGCTGCCGGGAGAGGTGGCGGCGGTGGTGGTGGCGCATCAGCGTTCACGGCAGCTGCGGCCGGACCAGCCTGTTGACCATTGTCAACTGGCGCATTACCGCCAACTGCACCTTGTTGTGCGCCCTGTGCTGGTGCATTATCGCCGCCAGCACCCTGTTGGACTGCCTGCGCTGGGGCATTCCCACCAGCAGGCCCTTGTTGAGCTACCGGCGCTGGGGCATTACCGCCATCAGCACCCGGTGGCATTTGATGCGGTTGCTGACCGCCGCCGACAGACAGTCGCTCTATTTCAGCCAATCCTGCCTCGAGCAACAGGGCAACCTGAGAGGCAGTTTGTACATATTCTGGCCCTCTGTTAATCCGTCCCTCCCAGATCAGGCTATTGACGCTTTCAACCAGGTTAGCCTGGTTAATAGTTCCCGCATTAATGCCGCTCAACATCTGCCTGAGCGCAATGAAGGTACCAGTTCTGCCCACACCGGCATCACCGTGAACAACTACGGTGTCATTACCAACGCCTGCGTTCACAGACTGCATAAACGCCTGGAAGTCATTCCTGCTCGCCCTGGTGGGTACGTCGAAAGCTTCCCACCCGGTGAAGTGATACACGCTGACTGTCTCACTCTGCCCGCTGCTCTGGTCGAGCACGTCCAGAACAGCAATGTCATAACCGTTGTGGGGCGTTATGCTCTGGGTGGTGACATCAATTATCCGGTCACGCAGCACAAATTGCTCAGTTTCACCGACACCGGGCCAGTAAACAGGGTCATAACTGGCAGATGCATCAGACTGGCCGGTCAGGTTAACAATATGACCGGAACCGCTGTCCAGAACCATTGTAAAGAAAGCCGCCGCGCTCCCTGGACTTGCAGCACGGCTCGATGGTCCCTGGGCGGCAATGTTACTGTGATCAATCCAGTTAGCATTGACCCGACGGGTAGCACCATTGATGTTAATCCGAACTGCACTGTTCGACGGTGGCAGGTAGTAACTATCCCGAACGCCACCCGCCACAAGAGACGCTCGGACAAAATCACGAGGCAGATGTATTTGCGTACCAGCCAACTCATCGAAAAGACGCCCACCGACAACCACTGCTGAATCAAGCCCGGCAGCCGCCAGGCCACTCACATCCGGAGCCGCGGGCCAGGGCGTGCCGTCAGAGCGTGTCGGGAGTCGCCCATTCCACTGGAAACCCTGGGAGCCAGATGCAGCTGGCTGATCGGCTGGCCCACCCATTGGTGGTAACGGCGGCCGACGACCAGCACCACCGCCGCCCGGTGGTGGCGGTGGTGGGAAGCCGCCCGCTGCAACAGGTGCACTCGCTGGCTGACCATCATCGGCCGGAGCCTGGCCAGCTGGCTGATTATTTGTTGGTGCATCGCCGCTTTGCTGATCAGAGTCACTGGCAGCTGCCTGGTTAACCTGGTCTGCGCGGAACCGCCATGACAGGTAATTATCATCATTAAACGGCGGTGGCGGCTCGCTTGCAGGCGCATCATCAACCGGAGCATCAGGTCCCTGAGCCGGAGCCGCGGCTATACCAGCAGCACCCGGTGACGGTGGTGGCGGTGGTGATTGTGGGGGGGACGGTGGTGGTGACTGTGACGGCGCCCCATCCTGCGGTGCTGGAGACGCACCAGCACGATCATCTAATGCCCCCAGTGCGACCAAACCGTAGCCGATAAGCATGGCCACCTGAGCCGGAGTCTGAACATACTCCGCCCCGCGGCTAATTCTTCCTTCCCAAATCAGAGTGCCAATTTGCTCGACCAGGTTACCCTGGTTGATCACTCCTGCTTCAATACCTTCAAACAGTCGATTGAGTACAACGAATGTGCCAGCTCTGCCCATGCCGGCGTCACTGTGAACCAGCGTGTTCGTGACATCGGCTCCCGATCCGGCGGCGCGTATAAAATTCATCAGCTGATCGCTGGCAGCTTCAGTGGCAGGAGCATTGAATTGCGGCCAGCCGGTGAAGCGATACACAGTGACCTGCTGTGGCTGAGCGCCCGGCTCAGACAGGCGCAAGGAAACCACCTCATAACCGTTATGGTGGGTCACACTCTGGGTAGTGACGGCAATTGCCCGATTGCCGAGGGCATGATGCTGTGTTGTCCCCTCGGGTGGCCAGTATTCAGCCTGCAAAGAAGGGTTTGTCGCATCCCAGCCATCAGTCAGATTGACAATATTGCCGACCCCACTATCGAGTACTGCGGCCAGGAAAGCTGCCAACCCCACGGGTGATCTCAGATCACTCATAGGGCCCTGGGCAACGATGGTGGACCCATCCAGCCAGTTACCGTGGATATGCTGAGCAGTGCCATCGACATTAACGGCGACAGCGCTATGAGCCGGCGGCAGCATATTGCTGTAACGTGCTCCTCCCAACAAATCGGTTGCTGGTAGCAAATCCGCATCCAGATGAATGAGGGCTTGCAACCGGTTAAACAAACCGTCAGCAAGCACCTCGATGTTATCCAACGAGGTTGCTGGCAGGCCACTCAAATCAGGTCTTTGCGGCCAAGGGCTACCATCTGAGCGTGTATTGGCTGCAGCGCCTTGTTGTGCGGCAGCATCCGGTCCACTGCCTGCCCGTGACAGAGGCGGCCGGCGGCCACCCGCTCCGCCACCGGGAGGTGGTGGTGGTTGACCGCCGGCACCAGCTGCTGCCGGGGCCTGAACAGGTTGTTGAGTATCTGCAGCGCCACCTGCGCCTGGCCCTTGAGCTCCTTGTTGACCACCTGCTGGTGCACCACGCTGCTGGTCAGCAGAAGTCCCGCGCCCACCAGCACCTGAAGCAGCGACTGGCCGACTGAGCCTTATGCCTGAGAGCTCGGAACGCATGGTGGGACGTGCTTGAGGGTCAAGCGGACTGCCTGACCTGACAGGGCTTGGAGCACGCGGTTGCTTATCCGCTGACGTACCGTGTGATTGATCGCCAGGGGCACTTGCGCTTGCCTGATGCGTATGCTGGCTATCGGACCCGGAAGCATCAGAGCGACGACTGAGCTTCACCTTCGTAATAACGGTGGATGAAGAAGGACCAGGTTTGCGGGGAGCGCCAGAGCCGCCTTTTCCAACTCCTGAGGCAGCCGATCGACGCGCCTGATTCAGCGCTGCAACCGCTTTTCGCACCGAGCCGTCACCACCGCCCACACCAGTTTTGGTGGCGCCAGAGCGACCGTGCTGCTCAAAGGCAGCAACCGCTTTGCGCACCGGACCAGTGCCATCGCCTCCTGAGCCACGCTGCTCGAACTCCCCAACCGCTTTGCGCACGGAGCCACTGCTACTGCCACTGCCGCTTTCTGTAGCCCCAGATTCCTGATGCCCCTCAAATTTGGCAACAGCGGCCAGCACGCGATTAGGTCGGTCACCGCCCTTGCCGCCGGCGCCACCAGCTCCGGGTAAGCGACTGAGCCTTGTTGCTTCATTGCCAGGACTATCCGACCCGGACGAAGGAGTGCCACCATCGCCGTGTCCGGAGCCAGGGGAATGTTGTTGTTGGCCACCAGTACCAGCCAATGCGGCCACCGAACTCATCCTCGCACCTTGTAACGGTGGATTCGGACCAGGCGCACTATCGCCCTCTCCACCTCCTCCGACCAGAGCAGCAGCACGACGACCGCCGGTTACAGCTCCGGTTGCTCCGCCTGTCTTTGATCCAGTGCTTTTTTGGCCAGTAGCAGAACTGACTGGTGTTATAATTGGCATAATTTTCGTGCCCAACTACCGTTAAAATCAATCGAGGATGATCACGCTTTGTGTATTCTTCAGCCGATACAGACACTGGTCGCCATCGCGTTGGGGAAGGTGTCTCCCACTGTTTTCAGCACAAAATTCAAAGCATTACAGTAAAAATTCATTGCGGCGAATAATGTAGAGACAACGTCAGGATGTGAATAGGTATAGACCGTGACAAATTTCACAAAATTAATCGCCAGGCAAATTAACGGCTTCCGGTTTGTTAAATACTGATAAGAAAAAATCAAAACGCCGGGCAATTTTTTTAAAACCACAAGCAACAATCCACAGCAAAAAGGTCATGCCGTTATTCATGATTCCGATAGCTGTTATAGGTTTGTTACGACACGACTTTGGACGCATTTTTTTTCAGAAAAACGAACGATGGCAACGAATATCAGGCACTCAGGCGCGTCAACCAGAATTATTTGTTTATGCCCAGATTCTCTGATGGCAGTAGGCTACTATGCAGCTGCAATAAGTTAACCATTGGATGACAATAAATTATCAGTAACCTTTTTATACACTCTACCCGCATAACTTAATCCGTCGAAAGCAGCCATTTTTTTCACGTTACCGTCGAGGGAAAATACTTACACAAAATTTTTTTTGACCTTGTCCCGGCGACCATTAAGGCTGCTCAGGGTAGGCAACACTGGTAACACACTTTCTGACCATTAACCCGATAAGAGAGTCGATACACTTCTGCACACTGTCGCTTACGCCAAGCAGGGTCGAAGTGCGTTGCCCACACCTTGCGACTTCACTCAGAATGAGCAGGCTTCGCTGATACCTTTTACTAACTAGCTTCTTCACTGACTTTCTTCTTTTATTGACTAGCTGCCAAAACGCAACCATGGCCTTACTTCCGGTCATTTTGTCAAAACCATCTTTATCATGACAAAGCTACAACTTCGCTACTGGCTGCCTGATAGCAAGCTGTCACTCACACAATAAAATAATGTTGAGTTTTTTAGCTTCATAACCTTGAGCACATTGGCAATCGTTGCATCCGGTGACCTGCCGTTTTTGCCTTTTCCATAACGCCGTGGCCAAGCTAATATTTCATGTTCAAAGCCTGCAATAACTTACCAAACGATAACTTGATAACCGTACAAACAATAGCAGTAAACATTTTTAATAAAAAACATCATTAATAAAAAATATCAGCAAGTTTATGGCTAAGCGTTTCTACTTAGCAAAGAGCGAAAATTATTGCAAAATCCTCCAGCAACAACTTTGCAGTATTCACCGTGTGTCATACTTCGGGAAATTCCAAATATATGACAATGGACGCACAGCCCAAGCTGTACGCAGTTTCGGCAGCACTCCAAGCCAGTAAATCCCGCTATCTTTATGAACATCACCGGCATATTGGCATTAAGATAATTCCAGGAAAACATAGGCAACGTGCAGTCTGGAAAAATATTACTGTTGTTGCGTTGATTTCAGAGCAAACAGGCTGAGCAGTTTACGCATTCCTTTATTAAACCGCTTAGTATTCTCCTCAGCACACAGTATTTTCATCCTTAATTTTCTCCAATCCTCGCCATGGGCGATACTTGCCAAATAATCACACCCCGTATTTTTCGTTTTTTTATTTCTCGTCATACAGATTCTATATTCACGATATTTTTTACGAATTGATGCTATTTCTTTCTCGGAATTTACGTTCTTGGAGTCTCCAGTCATTTTTCATACATTCCAGCCAATTCTTTCTACTTGCGTTTTGTGTCATCAGGGGGAGGTAGCAGTCTGTTTGTTGTGTTTGTCTTTTAAATACAGTCACTGTGAATTGTGACATTAATGATGCACGAAATCAGAGTGTAATTAGCCAATATTTTAACGAAGCCGCACCAGTACCATGTTACATAAAAAAATCATTACTTATCTGCTGTTAATAGCACAAGTGTTCCTTGTACCCTTATCATTTGCCTATCCGGTAGTTCAGTACTACGGCAATCACTGGCCAATGACATCGGAAATCCACTCGTCAAAACATTATGGCCAAAGCGGCCAGGTGTATTTTCAGCTCTATGTTGGCTCTCAACCAGACGTCAGTGAACTGAATACACTGCGGACAAAACTGTCTGCAGTTAATCCTGCTCTGTCGCTTAAGATCTACAGAGCCCCCAGTGACAGCGGCGGTGCTGATCAGTACCGCGTGCTGGCCGGTCCCGTCGTCCCGGAAACACTGCGACAAGACAGTAACGCACTGAAAGCAATTGGTATCGATAACTTCCCGATTTATTTCATCGACAACTCTGCCTTCCTGGCAACGACCAGTAAGACACAAGCGGCCAGTCAACGGATTCACAACGGTAATGCCGCACGTACAGTACACGACGGCGTGCTGACTAATCTCTCATCCCGACTGGTGGGCGCAGAAACCAGTGACGAGTTAGCGGCTGGCATTGGCAGCTATTTGCGTGGGGAGGCCCAAGGATACTTGAATACCTCGGCAGAAAACTGGCTCTCGCAATACGGAACCGCGCAAGTCAATGTAGATATAGACGACAACTTCCGGATGGCCAGTGGTACAGCTGATGTATTGATACCGTTTTTCAGCAGCAGTGAAGGAGAGGATGCCGCCACCTGGTTTATCCAACCTGGTGTCGTTTTTAATGCTGATAATACCTATAACGGTCGGGACTTTGCCCACATTGGTATTGGCTACCGCGCCAAGAACGCCAATCGCTTCTATGGTATTAACGCTTTCTACGACCATGACCTGACACGTTCTCATCAGCGTGGCAGCATCGGTGTGGAGTATGGTATTGACTACCTGAAACTGTCTGGTAACTACTACATCCCATTGTCGGGCTGGAAAGCCAGTGTCGATCAACTCCCACTTTTTGCAGGCACTCCGCTCGAAGAACGCCCGGCGGAAGGCTTTGATGCGCGTATTCGTGGTTATCTGCCTGCCAATCCAGCGCTCTCTGCTGAAGCCAGTTATCAGCAGTTTTTTGGTGACCACATTGAGGTGAGCAACGGCAGTGACCCGATAGACTCACCTTACCAGCTGGACTTTGCCTTAAATTTCCAACCGGTACCTTTGCTTGGCTTTAGCATCGGCTACACCGAAGAAGAAGGCGGCAGGAGTGGCTTTAATGCCAACCTCACCATGACCTATCAGCTAGGCGTCCCACTGAGTAAACAGCTTGATACCCGCATGGCCGCTGCTGCCGGTAGCGTGGAGATGGAAATGCTTGGCCTGGTGGACCGTGAGCACAATATTCGCCTGGAATACCGTAAACAGCAACAAGAGCAAGTACTGGATATTCGCTTTAACCAGAATGAGTATCTGGTCAGAGAGGGTGAAGCAAAACCATTGAGTGATTGGCTTGCTGTCACGGGTGATAAAAATGCCATTGCCCAGGTCAGCTATAGTGGTTCCGGACAGGAGCACGTCAAGAATCATTATTTTGTTGCCCCACCGTTTGAGAATACCACTCGTGCCGGTGCCAACCGATACACCCTGAGTGCCACGATTATTAGCCATGTTGACGGCTCTGAGCGCAGAACGCCCGTTGATGCCAATATTGTTGTGTTACCCGAGCACACCCTGACACTGACCGAAGAAAAATCTTCCGCGTTGGCCAATGGCAGTGACACCACAACCCTGATCGCCAAGCTGGCAGACCATGATGGTATGCCGATCGCCAATGAAAAGATTGAGGTTGCTGTCGCAAAAACTGATGGCTCAACTCTGACAGCGACCGATGGCCTGACTCTGCTGATGTCCAACAATGGCATTACCGACGACAGCGGACAAGTCGTTATCGAGGCAACTGCTACTAAAGTGGCAGCTTACGACATCACTGCCAGCTACAGCTTCCGTACGGCAAAAGCCACTGTCGCGTTCAACGCGGATACCACCCCTGGCGAACTGGAAGCGTCCTTCCTTGATGGGGGTGATGGTTCGGTTACAGAAGGCGGCAGTATTGACGTTCAGGTGACGCTGACGGACAAAAGCGGTAATCCGTTAGCCGGTGAAGAGTTGACCATTCCGGCAGTTCCCGGACTGGATTTTGGCCCTGGGCCATTTATCACCGGGCCGGATGGTGAACTGACTATTACCGTCACCAGCGACGGCACTTCAGGTGATCTGAACTTTACCGTAGCGCATGAGCCAAGCGGGGCAACGATGAACAAGACCATTACTGTTCACAAGATGACGCTGACGCTTACAGCAGACAAGCCTTCTGCCACTACTGGTGAGTCGATTACCTTTACTGCGACCACCAAAGATCATAATGCGCAACCGATTGCTGGTGAAACCATTGCTATCCAAACCGTACCTGAGCTGACGCTGGATAAGACAGCTGGCACAACGGATGATAATGGTCAGGTGACGTTTACTGCCACATCAACTACGGCAAACGACTACACCGTAGCAATACAACACAAGGAACAGCGCATATCTCAGGACATCAAATTCACTGCGGATGCAACAACAGGGAACCTGAAGATCACTTTCCCCGGTGACGGTGATGGTTCGGTTACAGAAGGTGGCAGCATCGACGTTCAGGTGACGCTGACGGACAAAAACGGTAATCCGTTGGTCGGTGAAGAGCTGACCATTCCCGCAGTTCCCGGACTGGAGTTTGGCCCTGGGCCATTTATCACTGGCCCGAATGGTGAACTGAATATCACCATCACTAGCGACGGCACTTCAGGTAACCTGGATTTTACCGTAGAGCATGAGCCAAGCGGGGCAACGATGAACAAGACCATTACTGTTCATAAGATGACGCTGACGCTTAAAGCAGACAGGCTTTCTGCCACTGCTGGTGAGTCAATTACCTTTACCGCGACCACCAAAGATCATAATGATCAACCAGTTGCCGGGGAAACCATTACCATCCAACCAGTACCCAATCTGACACTGAATAAGACAGCAGGCACAACGGATGATAATGGTCAGGTGACGTTTACTGCCACATCAACTACGGCAGGCGACTACACCGTAGCAATACAACACAAGACTCAGAGCGAAGTAGTTACTGTTAGTTTTACTGCTGACACAACGCCCACCGGGATTATTAGGGTGTCGTTCGATGCCTTTAAGTCAACCACAACCGTAGGCACCCCCGTTAAGATGGAGGTCTATATAGCCAGCGCCGACGGCGTAGGAATGCCCGGTGAGACAGTGACTCTCCCGAATTTGCCAGATGGAATCATTGCCAATCCAACGTCAGCGGTGACAGAGGAAGACAGTAAGGCCCGGTTTTTCGTTACCGCCACTGCCGTCAGGGAGTACGCCATTACAGCTCAGCATGGCACGAACGGCGTCACGGCTACCGAAACGCTCACGGTAAAATAAAGAAGTAGTAGTGTTACTGACACGCCACGCACTAGAAGCCTGAGATACAGCAGCCTTTAGGATCCTCGGTGCTCCATGGGCTGCTCACTATCCATCGCTATCCAAACGCTTCGCGCTATGGATGGCGAATTCCGTGGGTTTCGTTAAAAATCCACAGGGTTCATTAAAAAATAGTGGCTTCGGCTTTGCTGTTTGAGATGGTTTATGCACGCAATTACCGGCTCACCAGGTTTAGCTGTACCTGTTCACAGCCCGTCTGCAACAGAAGAGCGTAGACTGGGCGGTGAAGTGGGCAATTACGCTGCCAGAAGCCTATCGGCAGTAGCAGTACCTCCCACTTTCTCACTACTGCCTGAGTTGGCCATTCTGTCAATTGCTAACTATCTGTCGTTTAAAGAACTTTCTGTCCTGGCAAGAACCTGCAAGCATTACCATGGCGTAATTAGCGACAGCGGTCTTCTCGCCAAAAAATGGTTTACCCATTTTTCCATACAACAGCAACAACAACTTCGGAATAACGTCATAGGCAAGAGTGACAAAGAGCTGAGTACCTGGGTGAGCCAGTTTACCACTGATCCCCACACTGCCGGGGAGCTGGTCAAAAAGTGCAACGCCAGCCACTTTCCTGAGCGTCTGTTATTCAAGATCAGCAACCTCATGGCTCAATGTCCGGCATTTAACATTCAGGACATGCTCAGTATCCCTCATAATCGCCAGATCAAACGTGCGTTTTTCAGCCCTGACAGCAAACACGTACTCCTTGGCAGTCAGGATGACACTGCAAAAATCTTCAGCAGAAACCCGGATGGGTGCTGGACTCAAGCAGCGATCAGCATCCGTGGTTATGGCATTGAGTCAAGCGAGTTCAGCCCTGATAGCCAATGCCTGTTGATAGGCAGCCTTGAGCAGAGCGCAAGATTATTTTTCACAAACGCTGGTGGACAGCCCCAGCAGAGCGCAAGATTATTTGTCAGAGACACTGGCGGACATTGGCAGCATAAGCAAGATATCCTTCATTCTGACTTTGTTTACAGAACAACGTTCAGTGCTGATAGTCGCTTCCTGATAACCGCTGATTGCCAAAGTATAAAAGTCCATGGTTTAGGGGCTGATGGTGATTGGGTGGAAGAAGCGATCATCGCTCAGAGTACCATCAACCCAGAAGGCTTCATGCTTGACTTTAGCGAATTAAATCCCATGTTCAGCCCTTGTGATCATCGTTTTGTGGCACGCGGCAAACATAGGCTCGGAGTATATGCCAGACAGGACGATGAATCCTGGCAGCAGGAAACTGCCATTAATAGTCCTAATATATTGACAGAATTGCTATATGCCACGTTTAGCCCCGACGGCAATGAGTTGATAACAATCAGCTGGAACGACATCAGACAGGTGCATTTTTATGCCAGAAACCTTATGGGCTCCTGGACAGAGCAATATGTTATCTCCTATGACCCATCTGTTATCACTACCCGCAATATTTTTCTTCACTTTGAAGTAAGCCAAAATGGCAAGTGCATTATGATGACCAACAGTCATTATAACTACACTGTCGCCGGAGCCGTGGTTATTCATGGTCGTTGCCATGATGGATCCTGGCGGCAGGAGTGCGACATTCGTCATGGTGGTCCTGTCTGCACAGCCAGCTTCAATTCTGATAGCAACCATGTGGTGACAGTGGGCCTCGACGAGACCGCAAAAATCCATCGTCGAAATCCTGCGGGTTATTGGCAGGAGGTAGCTGTGATCGTGCATGATCATTGGGTCCTGTCTGCAACTTTCAGTCTTGTCGGCAATTTTGTAATGACACATTCTCTTCATAGCCACACCGTCAAAATCCATAGACGAACTGGTGAGAATGGCTGGGTTGAGAAGGCGACCTTCTCTCACCCTTGTGAAAAACTGTCTTCAGCTGCTTTCAGTCCCGATGGTAGTCATATATTGACATTTGCCACAGACAAATCTAACCAAACAACAATCTGGTCCATTCAGGCTCTTCGGTGAACTGACAGTTAGCCTCAGTGAATATACGCCTTAACGAAACTCTCCCTCTCTATTGACCAATTGACCAATTGACCAATATCCACCCTATTCAGAACCAGCAGATGTCTTTTTTGGGAGTGAGTTTGGCCAGGTTTTTCAGAGACAATCGAATGCGAAAAAAGTGGGAAAAAAGAACCCCGGTGCTGACAGCACCGGGGAGGCAGGGTTAGAACACAGTCTGATCTTCAATACTGGTAGTCAGGGCGGCTAACGCCTTCTCCACCAGTTGCCTTCTCAGGACTTTTTCCTCTGTGCTGTCGAGTTTCGGATTGCCCAGCGGATGAGGAATGGCCACCGCCGGAACAATCCGGTTGGCACCAACGGTCTGAGAGATCGGCACTACGGTAGCGATGTGCACTACAGGCATGACTTTTTCGATTTCCTTGACGAGCGTTGCACCGCAACGCGTGCAGGTTCCTCAGGTGGAGGTGAGGATGGCGGCGGAAACCCCGGCATTGAGCAGGTGCATGGCGATGGCCTGACCATAGGCCTTGGCATTGGCCACAGAGGTGCCGTTACCGACAGTGGAGTAGTACCGATCATGCAGCTTGCCGATCTTGCCTTCGCGTTCCATATCGCGCAGCACATCCACTGGCAGAACACGGTTCGGGTCCTGATTACAGGCTACTGGATCATAACCGCCATGGGCTGTTTCGTGACTTTCGTTGGTCAGCGTCTGTACATTGTCAATGCTGTACTCGCCAAATTTGGATGCACTGGAAGACTCAATACGGTCCGGGTTGCCCTTGGGCACCACCCCGCCAGAAGTTACCAGGGCGATGGTCACCTTGCTCAGATCGATCACCGGTGGCTGGGGCGCAACGCGGTCAAACACTGGCATTTCATACTCGGTTTTGAATGGCGTGCCGGCCAGTTTGCTGATCAGCATATCCACAGCACGCTTGGCACCGCGCTCCTGACTGAATACGTTTACCCGCAAACCGCGTGGCATATAGCCTTCTTCTTCTGGCGTACCGAGCTTGCCTGCTTTTTCTGCCCAGGTCCGGATCAGTTTTGCCATGGCAGGCAACGCCTGACGCATACCGGCAGCACTGTTGCTGGTTTCCACCATATAGGAGTAATTTTTATACAACTCGTAGCCGGGGTTTTCCCTGTACATCCCACTAATAGCGGGAATACCCAGGTCGTGCGCGACTTCGCCCACCTTGCCACAGGCCATACCGTAACGGCCAGCATTGAACGCCGGGCCTGCCACCAGCAGATCAGGCTTGACATCTTCGAGAATCTCGCGGATGCCCAGACAGGCCAATTCTTCGTTCTCGTTGAAGTAGGAGTCGCCGCAGATGATGGTCTTGACGATTTCAGCCTCGCCAGCCAGCGCCGCTTGCAGTGCCAGCCCTGGCCCTACGGGTCCATCGACCAGTTCGATGGGCAGATTGGCAGCTTCTTCGCCGCCCTTCTGTCCGAAGAACTGGTTAATGTAATGAACAATCTTGATGGTCATGATTGGTTCTCTTGTTAATAAACGTACACTGTTGTACTGATTCTGCCTTTGGTATTAACCGGCGATCGTCGTCAGATTGTGATAACCCAGCTCGTTGGTGGAACCGGTAATTACCTGAATCTCGGCAGTAATGGAGCCGTCGGCGTGCAAGCTGCCAGCCCAGCCACCGGCGATTACGTTGGCGTAGATGTCATGGCCGATCACTTTGTCCATGGCAGGCAGATGCACTACCTGGTTGGCATTACCATTGGTCACCACTGCATCGCCCTTGGGCGTGGAGTCGGCCAGTGACTGACTTTCCCCATTCTGACCGGCGTATTCATCGGTCAGCAGTACGGTTTTGATGCCTGCGTCTTCCAGCTTGCGACAGTTCATTACCAGGTCAGCATCCGGATTACCGAAACCTTCTTCACTGATGATGACGGCATCCAGACCGATCTGCACTGCCAACTTGGCCACGAAGTTGGAGGAACGCTCCTTGTCAGCCAGGGTGACGTTTTCGTTGGTGACGATCACACCCATAAAGTTGTACTTGCTGCCGTGATGCTCATACAGCTCGTGAATAACCGGGCTATTCTGGTGCACGATACTGGGGTTTTTATCGCAGGCGGAGACACAGTTACCGCTCATGATCGCCCCGTCCATTACCTCAGTGGGGTACAGCAGAGTGGGTAGAATATTCTTGACGTCTACGCCATACAGATAGGTGTCGTGCAACAGACCCTGGCTTTGCAGCATGTAGACATAACCCACTTTGGGCAGGTTGGGGTACTGGGCAGCCTGTTCCAGCAGTGGTTTGGTTTCATAAGTGTGGCTATCATCAACGACCGCATTCCTGCCCAATTGACCGATATGGTTCGCTGTCTCAATGCCCACCTTGCGCAAAATCGCTTCGTGGTCGTACTGATTACAAGAGTCGTCCACTTCGCAGGTAATGACCAGGTTCAGCGTTTGCGAGAACGGCGTATACTCAGCGCCTGGGCCGCTCATGTCGATAATGCCTTCCTGGAAGCCCACTACCTTACCGGTAGTCACCACAGCCATGCCTTTGAGCACACGGGTACAACCTTCGCCCACCATCGCCTCTTCACCCGGATTGCGGCCAGGGAACATACTGCCATTGCCTGCTACCTTGCAGCGTGGCTCAATCACATCCTTAACCGGCATGATGCGGGTTTTGTCGCCGGGGCGCGCGATGTCCAGCTCAACGCTGGCAATGCGGTGATCCAGCTCACGGATAAAACCCACCAGCGCCTGCGGGTCGATTTGTACCGTACCGGCATTCAAGGTGGTGTTCGGGCCGAACTCCAGTGCCTTGATGTAAATATTGTCAATCTCTAGTTTCATTTTTCTCTCCTGAAGAAGCCTGCTGATCCGACAGTGCCAGACCACTCAAGCAATAAAACCTGCCGCCCTGAGCACCAATCTGGCCTGTTCCAGATCGTCTCTGGCCACCATCACCACCGGACCGGTACAGCCCATGCCGGTACGGGCAAAAATCTGTTGTAACCAGAGCGCATCACGGGCGGTCTCGATATCGAGAATGTCGATGCCGTTGATGTCGCCATCGGTAACCTTTTCCGGTGGCGCACTAACGACTTCTGTCGTTGATTGTGCTGCTTTCGGCTTCAGCCCTTGCAGAATCTCATCCAGACCAGCGGCCCTGGCAGCTTGCAATTCATCTTGGTAAACCTTGAGCAAATTTCCCCGGGCGCTGTCTGCCAGCAGGCGCATGGCACCGGCAATCACCGGCGCGCCGGAAGCACGGGAGATAATGCCCACCAGTCGGTTAGCGCCCTCACCCAGACCTGGGCCATAGCCGTAGCCAAGCGCCTCGTAACTGCCGCCAGTGTTGAAGGCAGAAAACATCTTTATCATCAGGTTACCGGTCAGACTGTCGGTTACCATTACATCCGCCGCACCCTGCAACAAATCGTTGCCGCGCATCAGCACCCCGCCATCGGCCCGGGCGGACTCGGTAAATTGCAATGGATAGCCGTTGTCGTGCAGTTGTCGCAGTGCCCGCTCCACCTGGGCAGCGCTGTCTACATTGAGAATGCCAACCGTGGGTTGCTGATTGCCGCCAGCTTTGGCCAGAGCGATACCGGCAATGGCATTTTTCACCATGGCAATGGCACGAAGGGTGTCGCTGGTGCCGGTGGTGGTGGCCAGAATCATTTCCTGACCGAATGCCGGGGTGATCACCTTACCCACGGTGCTGACGCCCAGCGGGAAGCTGTAGTGCAGCGTGACGCAGGCATCAATGCGCCCTTCATCGAGCAGCGCTTCCATCACCTGATGGCATTCGTGCAGATCAGCAGCCGGATGCCACTCAAAAGGCAGTTCAGCATTGCTGTCCGGATTACCGATCAGCACCGGTTCGATATCGCGGTACATTCTGGCCGCCTGCACCGCAGCGCGTACCAGTTCTGCCGAGCCATGCTCGCTGCCCACCAGCGTCAGACCGATGCGCTGTCGGCGTCCGAAACTGCCACTGGTCAGACCATCGGCCATCTCGCTAAAGGCACCGGCCAGAGCTTCATTAAGCGTTGCCATAAACGCCTCCTTGTTATTGCTCTTTGGCCAGTAAACGTTCAGCGACGTCTTTCATCGCCTGGGCTACCAGAGTGCGTGCTTCGCTGGCGTCAAAACCGCTGGCAGCCGACAAGCCGGTGTTCTTTTCGATCAGCGTGGAGATGCCGTCAAACTGGTTAGTCATACGACCCAGGAACAGACTGCCTTTGCCCACCACCATAAAGTTATTGATATCGCCGTTGCGAATGGCTTCGCAACCGTGGCCAAGATAAGGCACACCGGAAGGAATATGTCCTTGAGTCAGGGCGTAGCCGACCACACCGTGCTTGGCAACAAAATCCATCAGTTCGCTACGCTCAAGCTGACCCTCTTTCACGGCCAGGGCAGCAATCATCTTGTAGTTGGCTTCTGGTACGTTACCGGCGCCGGCAGGCTTGGTGATTTCAGCGTTTTGCATCTCGGTGGAGAACTTGTCCACCTCAGGAATGGTGCGCCCTACCCGCTTCAGTGGTGCTGAAATCAGGCTGGTCATGACGGCCTGCGGTGCGGAACCGGTGCCGATGGTGTGACGGCCGACGATGTCCGTATTAATAATTGGACTAACACCGTCGTTTTCACTGATTACCGTGGCAAAACCGGCCAGGGCGTCTTCCAGTACTGGCAGACCTTTTTTCACATGGTCGCGGCCATTCATGGCCAGCTTGGCCACAGCACCGCCGGCCACCACCATAACATTTTTGAATACGCCACTTTTGACCAGCGCAGCGGCGTGGATCATGGCATGGGCTGGTGCCGCGCAGAAACCGCGCAGGTCACTGCCGGTGGCATTATCGCAGCCGACCAGCTCACCGATGGCCTTGGCAAAATTACCACCGCCGCGCTGGTTAATATCACCGCAGGCTTCTTCAGAGCACTCAATGATGTAGTCCACTTGCGACAAATCAATGCCCTGGTTTTGCAAATGCAGTGCTGCCAGCACGCCCGTAGCCTTAACGCTGAGGTTTTCCAGAATGATGTGGGCACTGAGGTTTTCATCATCATCGTGGGCGCGTTTGACACAACCCACCAGCTCGCCGTCTATAGTCAGTGGCTCGGCTACGTGCTCTTCAACCCATTGGTACATCACATCGGCAGGTGCAGCACACTTGTCGTCCAGCACAATATGGCTGAGCAGCGGATGGGTACTCAGGCGCTGGTTAGCACGGACAATGAATTCAGGCGTCAGTTTGACCAGGTCAAAAACATCGGAGTGTTTGAGCAGGGCGAAAAACTCTTCCTGAGGCAGGATTTCCCCAAAGCGGCCTTGAGGCTCAGCATCCCGTACCTGGTTTTCATACCAGGGCTCAGGCGTCTTTTCCAGGGATTCAGGCGACAGATTACCGATAAAGCACTGGTTGGCCGGATAGGCGACTACCTCCTCAAAGGAGCGTTGATGCTTTTTCAGTTCTGACAGGTAAACAAAATCATTGGCCTTACGGGCAAACACCTGGGTTGACCCAAAAGGAATAAAATCAGGCGTGTGCGCCAGAATATAACTGGCGCCTTTTATCACGGGGTAATCCACGGCACTACTCCATCTGACAGGCCGCAGGGAAACTCGCTGTTATTTCCCGCTGGATTTAGGATTGATTAACCTGGCCTGTTGTCGTCTGCCAGAATAACCACCGGTATAAACAACATGGCTGTTGTTAACCCCGAATGTTGCCCAGACTAAAGGTTTATATTGTTGTCGTTTTTCTAAAATGTATTTGATTGCAAACAGCATCGTGCCAGCAGGCGGATTTTGAAAAGACGACGGTCGCATAAACACATTCAGTCTGTGCTGCATCCGGGTTTATGGTCAGCCCAGGAACTTGCAGAATTTCTCGCGATATTCCCGAACTTCACCAGTGATTTCATCCACCGGCAAGACCATTTCCATCATTCCAACCTGCTCCTCGTAGACATCAGGATCAACTTCATCCTTAATTTCCTGATCTACGATATGGTGTACTCGAAGTCCCAACGGGACTCCGGCCAACGGACCTGCAAAAGTCGGGTCGCCGTTAGTTACGGTTTCAGCGGCCAGGCCGGAAGCTTCGGCCTCAGCGCCGCCGAGAATAACAACGATATTCTCGGGGCCGTACTTTTCGGACAATTCCTTGACCCGCTTTTGATTTTCAAGATCCATTGCGCCTGCGCTAGTTCAGACGAAACACTCGGTAGTGCTGAATATCACTTCGGCACCGGCGGTCTTGACACATTCTTCAATGGCCGGACCCGGGATACCGTCGCGATCACCGAGTATTACGACTTTCTTGTCTTCAAGCATGGCTTTGACCTGAAAAATCGCAATAAAGCGAACTCGAAATTACGGTTATTAAATCAAGATTCAATAACCTCCTTGATTGCCACCATTAATGATAGCGGTGGAATGACTGAACACTCATCAACCAAATTTCAGTCACTCCGGTTTTAAAAATTCCACGACGGAAACTTTTAAAATTCTTTTGTCTAATTATTATTACGAAGCAGCAAAACACCTTAAGCCGTTTCAGCAAGAAACTCTTTGATTGCGTCTTCTATTTGCTGTGCATCCAACTCTTCGCCAGACAGATGTTGAATTTTTTCTCCGTCTTTGTAGAACACCATGGATGGCAGGCCCATGACGCCCTGGCCCATGGCTAAACGACGATTACCGGCAATATTGAGCTTGGCAAATTTAAGTTCGTTACCGTATTTTTCTGACAGGGCGATCACATCCGGCATCAATTCCATACAGCGACCGCAGTTTTCGCCCCAGAAGTCCACCATCACCAGTCCCTGGTGCTGTTTTACTTCTTGATCGAAGTTGTCTTTATCAAGTTCAATCATAATTGATTACCCTGTTATTTTCGTTAACCCAAGTCAATTAATGACTAATTAACAAGCTGCTTGCACAGCATGTGCAAATAATGTCGTTAATTGTTCTTTTGTTGCTGCTTCAAGACGTTTTTCCGGCTCACCATTATTGAAGCGAACCACAGTGGGAATTTGGGTGATTTCGTAACGATCGGCAATATTGCGACTTTTGTAGGTATCCATGGTCACCAGCTTCAGCTGCTGTTCAGACGCCAGCTTTTCCAGATGTGGCATCAGCTCCAGGCTATTTCGATCTACCGGACTCCAGAACATGACCAATGTGTCGTTTTCAGCATGTAATACGGATTCTTGCCAGTGCTCTTCTTCCTGAATATACCGCTCGGCGGCTACCGCAGCGACAGCACCATCACCAGCCGCCGTTACCACCTGACGCAGGAATTTGTCGCACACATCACCGGCAGCAAATACGCCTGGCATGGATGTTTCCTGCTTATTATCTACCACAATGTAGCCGCCTTTGCTCAGCTCAATGGTGTCTTTGAGGAAGTCCGTGGCGGGTACGGTGCCGACAAACATAAATACACCGTCGCATGGCTGATGAGTAATGGCACCGGTTTTCAGGTTCTTGATATTAACGCCACTGACCAGCTCATTTCCGCAGATTTCGTCGACGCAGGCGTTCCAAATAAAGGAAATTTTCTCGTTAGCCAGCGCCTGCTCCTGGGCAGTACGATCGGCGTCCATAACACCTTCGTCGTGCAATACCACCATCTTGACGCTGTTAACAAACTTACTCAGAAAAACTGATTCTTCCACAGCGGTGTTGCCGCTGCCTACTACGACAATATCCAGGTCTTCGTAGAAATCGGCGTCGCATGTCGCACAGTAAGACACCCCCTTGCCAGTAAATTCTTTTTCGCCCTTAATACCCAGGATGCGCGGGCTGGCACCGGTGCTGATGATAACGGTTTTAGCCAACAAGACCTCACCGCTACGGGTGGTAACGCGTTTGTGAAAACCATCGCTTGCCAGTGCCAGCTCAGTGACATGACCCCGGAAAAACTCCACACCAAACTTGTCGCAATGCTCGCGGAACATCTCCATCAAGCCTGGTCCGGTGGCTTCGACGATGCCCGGATAGTTCTCCATTTCTGAGGTTTTGGCGCACTGTCCACCGGTACTGCTGCTCGCTTCGAGCAACAGGGTTTTCATCTTGCCTCGTGCACAATAGACACCGGCAGACAAACCGCCAGCGCCGCCACCAATAATGATGACGTCATGAATCTCTGACATTATTGAGCCCCCACTCAATCTGCAGCCAAAAACCCGCTGAGCATTACCATCTCAGCCCGTGGCTTATCCTGCCCTGTTCAATATTTATTGTTTTGATCTACAGCAAATTTTGTACGACTAAGTACGATTAGTTTTTTGGCTGCTCGCACTGCATCGGGTCTTGGTTTGTGGTGTTGAACCACAATAAGAAATGGAAGCAATAATTCAGTTTGCGGCTGATGGACAAACAAAACTGTTGGCGCACCAGAAGAGATTATGGGTGGTTTTGCGGAAAGCCCGAGGGACGTCGCTAATCTCGTCCCCGAGCCTTACATGAACAGTTTATAAATCCAGAAACGCCTGCCAGCCAAGCAGCAGCTGTTTAAAGTCATCCAGACCACAATGACTCATGGATTCGTGGTCGTAATAGTCAAGCTGTGCCAGCACGTCACACCCTTCAAGCGACACTGGCATGGTTGATTCAGACTCCAGCAAGGCTGCACTGATCGTTGCACCGTCCCTGGTTAAATGCAGGCGGTAGTCAGTACCGTCATCGAAGTACTCCCAGCGCTGTCCTTTCTCCAGGCTATCAATTACTTGCAATAAGTGCTCCAGCTGTTGGTTGTTGCTGCCAAGCTCATCGGTAAGCCAAAAGCCGATAGCTTCATGGTCCATGGAAAATTGTGCTTCAGGTTGGCCAGCGAAATTACGCTGGAAGTGGTAGTCCATAGATAACCGTCGTCTAAATATCCAAATTGGCGGGGAATAGCGACTTTATTGTATGAAAATCAACCTCTTTTCCAATAAGTAATTCAGTCAGATATTTGCCAATAATTCACAGGGCAATTAGCAAAATCGTCATAAACCTTCGCCTTTGTGCCATGCAGGTGCAATCGGGCGCGGATATAAGACGGGAGCACACAGACCCCGTCGTCTGGGCGTTGGTGCATAGCTAGACCCCCACCAGCGGTCTGTCTCGGCAGAGACTCCCGTTTATTGGGTCAGATCACCAGGGAACCGTATAGACACCCAACAGATCAAACAAAAGACCAACAAATAGCTCCGCTACTTTCGAACCAGAAAAGAAGTATGTGTTGCCAGATTATGAGCGCGGTCATCACTCCACCTTGCGGTGTATGGCGATTTTGCGAAATGCATCTATGCTGCAAATGCTTTCATCAGTACGATCCGAAAGATCGGCGAACCCCAATGTCTGATGCGGATGCTTTTGTATGTCGCCTATTTCCTATTCATCCACTTCTGCTCCCATAGACAGTTCAGGGCAACCGGAGAATGAGAATGATCTTTGTCCCATCTGTTTTCAGCAGTTCCATGGCCGTGACGTAGTGCCTGCCGTAGCAAAAACCCAATGCGGGCACAGGTTCCATCTGAATTGTGTTACTGACCGGCTTTTCAGCCAGTCTCCGAAGAACAGAGTCTGCTGCACCTGCCAGCAAGCAGCGTTGCCACTGAAGGTGATTTCAGGAAAGGCGGATGCATCGAATCCTTTTGTCCGGCATGAGGCATTAGATGCGGTATATCTCGGGATGACCGAGAAACTGGCGGCTATGCTGGCCAGTGACCCGCAACTGGTTTTGAATATGTTCCATGATCCGGTACAGGATGAGAATTTTACCTTATTGTTTGTGGCGGCTCAGGAAGGACAGCTCAAGGTGGCCCAGTCCCTACTGGACAACGGTGCTAACGTGCATGACGCCCTGAGGGATGCCGGTGAGAATACTGGCAGGACACCCCTGATGGCCGCGGCTCAGGGTGGACACGTCGAGGTGGTCCAGTACCTGCTGGATAACGGAGCCAATGTCAATGCCGCCCAGAGCGACGCCGGGAGAAAGACCGGCTGGACAGCCCTGATGGCAGCGGCTAAGGGCGGACACTGCGAGGTAGTCCAATGCTTGCTGGCCAATGAAGCCAACGTCAATGCTATCCAGAGCGATGCCGGGAGTTGCAGTGGTGGGACAGCCCTGATGGTAGCGGCTTTTCAAGGACACCTTCAAGTAGTCAAGTGCCTGCTGGACAACGGCGCCGATATTCATGCCGCTCTGATTAGCGGCTTGACAGCCCTGATGACAGCAGCTCAGAGCGGACACCATCAGGTAGTCGAATGTCTGCTGGTTCATGGAGCCAACGTTAATAACACCCTGCGTGAGGCCGGGATCAATGCCGGCTGGACAACCCTGATGGGAGCAGCTAATCAAGGACACCTCAGGGTAGTCCAATGCCTGCTGGACAATGGGGCCGACGTCAATGCCGCCCAGAGCGATGCTGGGCAGTATAATGGCAGGACAGCCCTGATGGTAGCGGCTTCTCAAGGGCGCCTCAAGGTAGTCCAATGCCTGCTGGACAATGGTGCCAATGTCAATGCCTCCCGGAGTGCTGCCGGGCACCGCAGCGGTTGGACAGCCCTGATGGCAGCTGCTCAGCAAGGACGCCACCAAGTGGTCAGATGCCTGCTAGACAACGGTGCCAATGTCAATGCCGCCCAGAGCGATGCCGGGTATAACAGTGGCTCAACGGCTCTGATGACAGCGGCTTATCGGGGACACCTCAAGGTGGTCAGGTGCCTGCTAGCCAATGGCGCTAACGTCAATGCCGTCCAGATCAATGCCGACCATCTTAGTGGTGGGACAGCTCTGATGGCAGCGGCTTATAGGGGACACCTCAAGATAGTCAAGTGCTTGCTGGCCAATGGGGCCAACGTCAATGCCACCCAGAGCCATGCCGGGCATTGTAATGGTGTGACAGCTCTCATGTCGGCGACTTTTGAGGGACACCTCAGGGTAGTCAGGTGTCTGCTGGACAACGGCGCCAACGTCAATGCCGCCCAGATCGATGCCGGGCGGTATACTGGCAGTACAGCCTTGATGCTGGCGACCCAGCAAGGACACCAAAATATCGTCGAGTGCCTGCTGGCCAACGGAGCGGATGCAGGTGCACAAGGAAATGGCAATATCGCCGCCTGATTTCATTTGATAGATGTTTTCTGATTGGAAAAATGTTGATTGGTGGGCAGTCGATTAAGGCAGAGGGCTTTGACTGGTGTCGGCCTGCACGATACCACGCAACACCTGGCGAATACTGATATCCTGAGGCGAAAAAATGCGCTGCAAAACAGGAATGGCATGATGTGGTATCGCCTTGCCGCACATAAACAGATCAAAGGCAGCAAAGGCTCGCTCTGGCCAGGTATGGACGCTTATATGTGACTCAGCCAGCAGTGCCACGCCGGAGATGCCGCCATTTGGTTCAAAGTGATGTAAGTGAATATGCAACAGTGTGGCATTGCATATAGCCACGCACTCTTGCAAGGTGGTCTGCATCAGTGCCAGATCGTCCAGGGCGCGAGCCTGCCATAAATCCACCAGCAGGTGATAACCGGCAAAGGTATTGCCATCACGGCAAACGAAGTGGTCCTCCGTAATCTGTACGGGGCCGATGGGGCGCCAGCTATCAGCTCCTTTCGCTTGTTCTGGTGCGTTTGAGTGGGAGGACATGGCTAGCCTCTGTTAATTAATCCAATCTGCTTTAATCTGCAATCTGCAATCTGTTAACCACCGCCAAAATCTGTCAACACCTGCCAATGTCGTTTTTTGCTCCGGACGCTTTACTCCTTTCGCATGCCAGCAGCCCCTATTAAGGTAGACCGTTCACGTATTAAGGTAGACCGTTCACGCATACGTGATGACTTTTTTATCATGTTCAATCACGGGAAAACCCAGGAATCAACTGAATACGATAGTGGTCACATACCTGGCTGACTACGCCGGCCACCGCTGCACGAATGGCTTGCATTTCACGATAAGAAGGTGCGTCATTATCCACAACCGTCAGTTCAATATTGACCCACAACCAACGACCCAGCCAAATCATACTGATATCAATCCGTTGTCGGGTATCACACTGGGCACGGATGGCATCACGGGTTTGCGCTACCAGTTTCGGGCTGGCCACATCCTGTAACAACAGTTGGCGAAAGTTTTTACGTAGCGTCTGCAATGGCAGGCGGATCAGTACCAGCAACAGGGATATGGTCAACAATGAATCGATGTAAGGTGTTACGAGGTGATCATTGCCGATCACACAGGCAATGGCAAAGGCTACTGCCGCAACACCACTGACAGCGGTATCGAGCAACCATTCCTGAAATTCGAAGTGGATCAGTGGCGACGGGCTGCTACGGTGAAGCATATATAATACAACTGTCGTTAAACCACCGATAATGGTGGAAAACGTCTCGTAAACCAGCGCCAGATTAAAGGCCGGCAGATATCCCCCACTGCACAACATCCTGATAGAGCACATCATCAGGGCTGTGCACAAACCCAACAGGATAAAGCCCTCAAGAATAAGCATCAGAGGCTCCATGGTGGGTAAGCCGTAGGGATTTTTTGCCGATGGCGGCTGCCTGACCAACTTTGATACGCGCACGTTGGCCATCATGGTCAGCGTACATAATAGTGAATAACTGCCATCAAGCAGCACCGCCTGAGAGCCGGTGCACCAGGCAACCAGAATGCCACAGATACCAAATAAACATTCCAGCACAACAGAAAAACGCAAAATCTGAAGCTCGTTCAGCCATCGTCTTTGATGCATATGCTGGCTCATCAGGGAGTTTATTCCGGGGTAACCGCATTTGTTTTGACATCCTCCTCGCGCTAATTTCGCTGGAGGATTCCCGTTAGTCACCCAGATTCCTGTTTAATCGTTCATTGCTCAGGGAACAGGCTTGGTAGACGCTTGCTACCGGCGTCAGCAACGTTATAGCAAATCATGGTCTGCCCTGCTGTTTCAGCCAGTGAACTGGCTCGCAGCTTTACTGCCGACAGTTTACCCATAATCACTTACCCGAAACTGGAGTGCCTTGAATGCAGCCACTACCTCTGGTGCACAGTCTTTTAACTGTACCTGTAAGGTATTGAACTCCCTGCGTGCAGGATAGTGTTTACGCAAGTCATCGAAAGCTTTACGACGCTGGGCTGACTCGCTCATCATCAGATCCCGGCGCATGGCCGCATCGTCACGACGAATGTCGTAAATAGCACGAATAGCCGTGGCGCAGGTCGAGGCAAAACAGCGCCCTGCGGTAAATCTCAGCTGTTTCAACACCGGTAACGGATTAATGGCTGGCAGACGAACCTGTGGTGGCACGTCGAAGTAATGGCAAAAAGCCCGGTATATCATCTCGGTACCGCGTATTCTGGCGTCCAGACTATAACCGGCAATATGGGGCGTAGCCAAAGCCACCTGAGACATCAACTGCGAGTCAACATCGGGCTCCGATTCCCACACATCAAGTACCACCGCCAGGTCATCCCGGTGCGTCAGAGATTGCTTCAGGGCAGTATTATTGATGACCGCTCCCCGCCCCGCATTGATCAAAATAGTGCCTGACTTCATGGCTTGCAGTCGCCGCTCATCGATCAAGTGGTGCGTAGGATAAGGTCCGTCGGTGATCAGCGGTGTGTGCAAACAAATGACATCTGAGCGTTGAATCAACTCATCAACGCTGTAGTATCTATGGTCAGCTTGCGTATCCTGCGCCGCCAGCAGTGGGTCACAGGCACACACATCAACGCCCAGACGCTCCATGGTCTGAAATAATCGACCACCCACCTGCCCTTTGCCAACGATGCCCACTTGCCGCTTATTCAGTGCCGAACCTTGCCGTTCTGTCAAAATATCCAGTGCTGCCAACACGTATTCAACAACCGCTGTGGCATTACAACCAGGCGCATAACTGAAAGCGATTCCCTCAGCTGCCAGGTACTCCTGATCAACATGGTCACACCCGGCGGTTGCCGTGGCCACAAACTTCAGCGCACTGTGCTCAACCAGTTGCCGATTCACTGTGGTTACCGAACGTACCAGCAATGCATCGGCATCGTGCAAATCCTTCGGCGAGATGTTGCGCCCCGGCTTGGCTACCACCTCTACCACGCCCCCAAAGTACTCCTTAAGCAAGGGGATATTTTCATCAGCAACAATTTTCATAAAATTTTTTCGCCGCAATGTTGTCGATACTCAATGGCAGAAGCCTGCGTGGATACCTGTGTGGATGCCTGCATGGATGCCTGCATGGATGCCTACATGGATAGTAGCGAAAAAAGTGTCGAGAAAATCCATGCTCCATCAATCCCACGTTGTGCTAGCTTTACTGACACCCTTACCAAGCGACGATTGAGGTTAGCGCAATGTACTTAGTCAGACCCCATCAATCATGGCTATTTCCCTTGTTTTTTCTGGTACTGAATGTTTGCGCGCAAAATACCCATGCCGAAGGGACTTGTGACTGGGAGCACGACAGCACCACGACTTATGAGTCGGGTTTTCGGGGAGTTATGCCTCCGAAAGCCGATGACTGGAACCATCAACATTATGAGGTGCTCGGCAAAAAAGATGGCCTGAAAAACTGGCTAGTTCGCTACGACGACCATCTCTACCGCGGAGGCGAACTGGAAAGTGCGGATGGTGCCCGCAGTCTGGCTGACCTGGGTATAAAAACGGTTTTTGCCATCACGTCTGTTGACCAGGAACGACAATGGCTCGAAAACGAGGGTATTGAAGTTGTTGATCTTTCCTTTGCCAAAAATGCCAAACTCGGTAAGCGTCGTATTCGACGAATTGCCGAACAAATAAACAGCCACCCCACACCAGCTTATGTCCACTGTGTCGGCGGTACTCAGCGTGGTGGTGTCGTTGGTGTTATGTACCGTCTTTCCCAAGGCTGGGAGCCTGACCAGTCACTGCTGGAATTTGCCTATCTGGGTGGCTCTTTGAAAGCTAACAGTAAAACGCTCAAGGCTGTTTTGCATGCCTTGGCTCCCAAATCTGTTGCTCGAGTCAGCAAAACTGATTCGTGATCGGTCTCGTCACCGTGTCTGTATCAGGCAGTAGTGGGCTGGGAGCGTGAGTGGGGTAAGATTTGAGCTGAAAACTCAATCAGGATTTGGGAGTGGTCGCCAGCGCAGCCGTTAAAGAGAAAGGAAAAGAGAAAGGAAAAGAGAAAGGAAAAGAGAAAGAGCAAGAGAGCAAGAGAGCAAGACCAGATCCCAATCATTGGTGTGGTCGCTGGTCTTTTTCGCTCTGGTTTATGGGTTTCCCGGTTTTTCAGGCAAGTCAGTCATCCACTATCAGATGAGTAAACGCCGCCAAAGCTTCAGTGTCGCCATGCTTGATTTTGTTGGCGATCAGGTAATGGAAAAAATAATGAAAATCGTCACGCTCCTGGGCTGACAGCAAACACGGATCGCCAGGTAACACCGGCGTATTTTCAACTTTTTTATCATCGGCAATCATGCCAACAATCCGGCCATCACCAAAAAGCCGCCAGCTGGTGACCGGAATCAGGGCAATATTTTTAAATTTATCGTTGCTGAGAATAGCGTGAGTGCCAATCGTATCAGGGAGTTCCTGGATAATAACGTCATGGTCAACATCGTCGTTCTGATAGTAACTGGCGGCGTTTTCCAACTCGACCACTTTATGTGGTGGAACTTCAAAAAAAGCATGGTTACGAGCCTGATCAAAATACCCTTCCCAGCGACCATTAAGCGGATCTTGTAATTCACGGGCCGCAACCACCTTGTTCAACCAGGGGATCAGAGCATCAATAGTGCCATCTTTCATCAAGGCCCAGCAAAGGATTTTCATGCTGAACAGCTTACCTGGATTGGCATCGTTACTGTAGAGCATCTCCATGCCATCAAGCTCCGGCGCCAGGCGAATGATCTGATGCAGATTGGTTTCATCCAGTGGCTTACGGGTGAACATATCAATGACTTTATCGCCCTGGCTGGCAGCGTCATCCAATGTACTGTGGTTTTCAGGTTTTTTGGCCATGAACAATCCCGGCTGAAAATAGTCGATGGGGGGTTAAAGCCGGTATCGGCATGGGGATGTCGGGCTGTACCGTGACTGGCTGATATGAGGCATGCGGCTGTGGTACCCAATCATTTGTCCCGGAAAGCATATTTTTTGGTCTCTACCGCTGTTCGGTTCATGATATTAGCCGTAGAACAGGTATTTTTAAGAGGGAGTGCCTCATGACTGAACTGCAGCTGGACTCTCTGGGCAATGGGCTGCATGTTGCCGTGATCGGCGCTTCCGGCGCCATCGGCGCAGCCATGGTGACGTTGCTCGCTGCATCGGCGCAGGTGGCGTGCATTTATGCCTGTTCCCGTAACAGTACTGTGTCGGCAATTGATAAAACCATTCACCTGCCTATTGACTTGCTGGATGACCAGAGCATTGTCCGGGCGGCACAGCAGATCACCGTACCGCTGGATATGGTGCTGGTGACTACGGGTATTTTGCATGAAGGAGAGAGCCTGAAACCGGAGAAATCCATTCGCGATTTTCACCCGGATCACTTTGCCCGAATTTTTGCTGTCAATACTACTGGGCCGTCCATGGTGGCTCGCTACTTTCTGCCGAAGATGGCCCGAAATCGCAAGAACGTTTTTGCCATTCTGACCGGCCGCGTGGGCAGTATTGAGGACAACCGGATGGGTGGCTGGTACGCCTATCGCGCCTCCAAGGCGGCCATGAATATGATCATCAAAAACCTGGCTATCGAGACGGCCCGAAGAAATAAGTCGTCGGTTATCGTTGCCCTGCACCCCGGCACAGTGGCCAGTAATCTTTCCCAGCCGTTTCAGGCCGGCGTTCCCGAGGGGCAGCTGTTCACACCTGATTACGCGGCTGCGTGTCTGCTGACGATGATCGACCGGCTAACACCAAGCGACAGCGGTTATCTATTTGCCTGGGACGGAGAAAAAATTCCTTTCTGAAGCGCGAGCAAGGAGATGAGATGGTTACAGTACACTGGTTTCGTCAGGATCTCAGACTGGCTGATAATCCTGCCTTGTTTGCTGCGGCCGCCCGTGGCCAGGTACTGCCGCTGTTTATTCTTGATGACCACAACGCTGGAGCGTGGTCAGCAGGGGCTGCCAGCCGGTGGTGGCTGCACCACAGCCTGGAACAGTTGAATCAGTCGCTGAATGGACATTTGCTGGTGCTGCAAGGCGATGCCAAGGTAGTGCTACCAGAAGTGGTACGCCAATATAAGGCGAATGCCGTTTACTGGAATCGCTGTTACGAACCGTGGCGCATCCAGCGGGATAAGCAGATCAAGCAAAGCCTGGGCGATGCTGGCGTAACGACAAAAAGTTTTAACGGTGCGCTGCTCTGGGAACCGTGGACAGTGTTGAAAAAAGACGGTACACCCTACAAGGTTTTTACCCCGTATTACCGCAAAGGATGCCTGCCCGGTGCGTCACCTCGCGAACCATTGCCGGTGCCCTCCAGGCTAGCGCTGGTAACCGTTAAAGAGCGCAATGGCATTGACCAGCTTGGTCTGCTACCAAGGCACGCTCTGGTGGGCGAGCCGGCAATACGTTGGGATCAACGACTCTACCGGCATCGCAGCGAGCACGGTTTAGGGATTGGCGAAGCAGCCGCCATAGCCCGGCTCCAGAGCTTTTTACATGACGGGCTGACAGGATATCGCCATGGTCGTGATTTCCCGGCCCGCGGCAACTTCTCCCAGCTGTCGGCTCACCTGCACTTTGGCGAGATTTCCCCCAATCAGGTCTGGTATACCACGGCTCCTGATACTAATGATGACCTGGACTGCTTTCATTCCGAGCTTGGTTGGCGGGAATTTTCCAACTATCTGCTCTATCACTTTCCAACGTTGCCGGAGAAAAACTTTCAGACCAAATTTGATTCTTTTCCCTGGCAAGACGACCCATCATTGCGCAAACGCTGGCAGCAAGGCATGACCGGCATACCCATGGTCGATGCTGGCATGCGCGAATTATGGCAAACCGGCTTTATGCACAACCGGGTACGAATGATCACCGGCTCATTTTTAGTGAAAAACCTGCGCCAGCACTGGCGCTACGGCGAGCAATGGTTCTGGGACTGTCTGGTGGATGCGGACCTGGCCAGCAATGCCGCCAGCTGGCAATGGGTTGCCGGCTCAGGAGCGGATGCGGCACCGTTTTTTCGTATTTTTAACCCGGTCACGCAAGCCAAGCGTTTTGACCCTGACGGGGCATATATACGCCGCTACGTGCCTGAACTGGGTAGACTACCCAATCGCTTTTTGTTTGCTCCCTGGGAGGCATCGGCGCTGGTACTGGAACAGGCAGGTGTCACCCTGGGCAAAGACTACCCGCGACCGATGGTTGATTTGCAGCTCTCCAGGGCGCAAGCGATGTCAGCGTGGCAGATGCTTTGAACAAAACTGAGGCGCATTCTCGCTCCCTTTAGGGGCGAGTCAAGCCGAGACTAATTTCTTTTGCCGTCAGCACTTATTAGTCATCTACTTATTAGTCATCCGCCTCGTCGTCATCGTCATCGTCGTCCTCTTCCGAGCTTACCGGAGAAGATAGCATCAGCTTGATCAGTTCCAGCTCATAAATATCAAGGTCAGCGATTTTTTGTTGTACCTCATTGCTCGCTAGAAAGGTTAGTTGACTCAGTACTTCGTTGGCGGGTTCAGCATCATAGCATTCCAAGCGTTCGGCCAGGGCTTTACTGAGGCAAGTTTGTGTCATTTCGCAATGGACAGTGAGTTGGAGCATATTCGTCAGGCAAGCGCGAAATGTTCTCGCATACCTGGTGATAAAATCAGCGCACGTTATGCCACTGTGGCCAAGCGCTAGCACGTCATGGTCGGAAACGTAGCGCCTCGAGTTTGGACTGTAATGGGTGATGAGAAAAAAACCGTCCCGTGCCGGAATCATCATAATATATCTGTGTCGGGCCGATGGCGAGGCGATACGATGAGTGATAGCCGGATGGAAACCGTGCTCAACCAGAAACCGGCAGACAGAAGCAGTGGTTTCCAATGTCGAATGGAGCGGCTTTGACTCACTGAACAACCGCGTGAGCAACTTGTCAACGTGTTTGTACAGCAGATTAGCCAGTTTTGTCCGAGACATGGGTTGGACTAACTGATACCAAATAAATTCCCGTTCAACGATTCGAACGACGTCCAAAGAATCACCAGGACGGTTAGCGCCAGAGCCACGGCAAACCGCCGCAAATCGGGCCGCTGCCGGTGCGCCGGGATCGAGAATATCAGCCACATCCCAGTGCCGTCTCAATGTTGGAAAATGGTTTAATAGTGGTCCCCTTGCTCCAGTAGGAACACCTCTGAGCATGGGGGGCACTACCTCACCGGGCGTAGTGAGTTTTAGCAGTTGATCCTGAATGGTTTTGGTGTCATTCAAGTAATGCAACCAGGTAGGGGGAGCGCTTTGGTTGCATCCGACAGTCGTCGTAGAAAGTGTCGTTTTGCGATGATTAATATCTGAGCCATCGACAGTATTTCTGTCAGTTGACTGGGTGCTTTTATGCGGCCCCGACTCAGAACCTGGCACCTTATCCGCCGTGTTTTGCTGGCTTGCGCTCGCCAGCAAGCCCGAGTGTGAGACACCAGAAAACATATTTATTCGACTCCAAACTGCGTTGCTGCCAGCCAACATAGCCCAAAGGCAGCCACTTTACTGCATTCGATGCCCTCGTATCAGCTAAGAGCGCTGTAGATTCTGGTCGCTGATTTCTTGCAGGTTCCAGCTTTTTTTCACCGCTGCTGCTTCTCCCTTTTGTTTTGCCAGAACCTCATCGTTTGATCGCGCCAACTCTTTTCTGTAAGCAGAAACCCGGGCATATCTGATGGCTTGCGCCTTTCGGCGGACTTCCCTGACCTTGGGAGATTGAGTGTACCTGGACTGGGCAGCCCGGTGCGATGTCTTACCGCCGAGCGACTGTTCGTATCTGCGTTTGGCTGCCCTGCCATGTGGCGTTTTCTCATACTTGGCCCGAGTGACCTTTCTGCCTGGAGTATGATTGTACTTAGCTTTCCACTTGTTGCTTTGGGGAGATCGTACGCAGGCAGTGTCTGGCACTGCTGCCTTGCGTACCGACCTTGCTTGCTCGCTGGTAGCAAATTGTTTACCTTTGCCTTGTTTTGCTATCGTGGATTTATGGTGGACACCAGCAAGCAAAGAGGAGGGAGTGAGAGGATCAAGCGCCGAATCCTTTTGCACACTCTCAGGCTGCGTCCAAACCCCAGCAAATATATCAACAATGTCGTCTATATTAACAATGTCGTCGTCAAATTCACTAAACCCTGAAGTTTCCGAGACGAAACTGGACTGGGTATGAAAATCAATCTCCAGCTGCAACACCGTCTCCAGAATTTCCTCTTCGGACTGATCGTTACTGGAAATCTCTGGCCCCCCAGCGACCGAATTGTTGTCATCAAAACCTACCTGAAATTCAGCTATCGCATCAAAATCAGTTGGTGACAAATCAATGTCCAATGTGTCGCGCGTCGCATGATGCCAATTTATTGGTGGCGCTGATTTGCGACCACTCAAATCAGTTATCTCTCTATTTACACAATTTACATAACCCGAAACTGCCAAATCCGCTGGGTAGATTGACCTACCCCGGTAGTTGGGCGGCTGCTTTTCCACATCAGAAAGACTGGCCGACGCCCGTGAGTTTGGAACGCGTGAACCACAGGTGTCAGCCAGACAGGAAGAAGCGCCGGAGATATTCATCGGGTATCGGGTCCGTGGGTTTACTCCATAAGGCTATTGATTAGTGACATACTCCTACCACCAAACCTGACGGTTATGGATGGGGGCATCGTTCGACCCATGTTGAACATTATCAACACCTCTCGCTACAGAACCTGCGCTGACAGGACTTTCCGTAGGGAAACCTGTAGGGGAACCCTTTACGAACCTGCTGTGTCCCAGCAAGTCAGCTTTGGCATAGTAGCAAAGATTAGTGAAGCAGGAGAGGAAAAGACGCAACCCTTCACGGGTTGCCCCCTATCTATCTCCACCCAAACCGGCAAAGGTCGCTTTGCTCCTTTATGCCCTCGGGTGCTGTGAGTGCAATGCGTCAGTTATGGCTGGAGAATTACGTGGGATTCGTTAAAAAAGTTCATACCTAACCAAAAATAAACGTCATGCCAGCTCAGCAACTGGCTGTTGTGCCACTCTGGTAATGGCTTGATCGACATCCCTAGTAAATCTGGCGACTTTTTTCGATCTCGGTGTGTCCCCCGGTCCACTGGAAAGCAGATCTCCAAGAATAAATGCTATCTTATTGCGAGGCAGCCGCTGTGCTCTGCAGAGCCGATATAAATCGCCAGCCTCTTGCTGCAAGTGGATGGCGCTTTGTCGCAAATCGGTCAGTTTTGCCAGCCGTTGGCGGGGAGATAAGCCAGTATCGAAGTTCACGTCATTAATCCCTCGCTCGAGCACAGTAAAGCGCACATTGAATGATTGTAATTTCAGTAGCAGGTCAAAGTTGTAGCCGGGGCTGACTGACACCGATCCCTGTCCAGGCCGGGCAGCATGCTGGCGAGCCGCAGTATCGAAATAATCCAGACAGTGTTTGGCCGTGCCCCACCACATTTTGTCTTTAGTCTGCTGTCCTTTTAGCGATAAGTTGGGGTTATTCCTTACCTCAGCCCCGGCGCCACTTTTGATAAGCAGGTCTCTGACCAGTCCGGGTTCACGGATGTTCAGCACATGGGTGTTGACCTGGTTAACAAAAATCTGAAATTCGGCCGCAGCGCCAAAGGCTGTTTCACTCAACATGCCGTTCAGATAGTGAGTTTTAAAAGTCCCGGTTGGCTGGCCATTGGATTTCTTGTAGGGGTTCAGTTTATTCCAGGGAGTGCCCAATGCCCGGTTACTCAAGCCCAGACAGTGGGAGATGATTTTATCGTAGGCTTGCCCGATCTCATGCTCGGCGCGCAAGTCTGGTTCAGAGCGCGATACCAACGTTTTGGGTTGCGATCTGTTGAGCAACTGACCGGCTCGCCCCTCCCACGCTGCGACGCGCTGACGTCCACTGGTTTTTTGTGCCTGTGCCGGGACGGCAATGGGGTCCGCGGGTGTGTCTGAAGCATGGGCGCGTGCTTCGCCAGGTATCGGGATAGCGATATTCAGACCTCTTGCGGCCTGAACATCGTTGAACGCTCGCATCATTTCGAGCCACGTCGCTCTGTTTGGAGGTGATGGTAAGCGCGGGAGCGCTGGCGCAGCAGCATCAGCAGCCAATGACCTGGCAGCTGCATTTGCTGATGGTTGACGTCCCGATCTGCCGGGACGATGAGTAAATCCACCCGGGGCACTCCTGCCCTCATTGTTCGGTGCCAAAACACTGGAAGCTGAGCGCATGGAACCGCCGGACAAAGCACCCCCGGACAAAGCATCAGCCGCTGGTAAACCGGCTGCCCCAGCCATAACACTGGCACGCGCAGCGGCTCCCGCCACACCGCCATTACCACTACCGCGACGACTGCGCCCACTGGACGAACCGGTCGCTCCAGACGCGTTGACAAGATGGCTTACCGATTTCATCCACCATTCCTTTACGTTATTCGCTGGTGTTTATGCTGAGCAACTCTGCCTTTTCAAACGAATAAAAAACAGTCGTAAAAAATCCACAACCAATGGCGTAAAACCACTGTCTTTGCGAATTTGTACCGTCGTTTATTTGAATTTGCCTGAGGGCTATTGAGTTTTTTGCAAGTTTGTTACTTGATAAAAGACGACATGCTTGTATTTTCCGCAGCTTCCATCACAGCAACGATAGCATCTGTCATGCTCCACCCTATGCTCGGTGACGAGCACTGGTTAAAGCTTGCGCCGATTCTCAAACAAGTCGGCATAAATGACAAGCCTGATTTCAGAATGTCTGTGGCAGGAATGCTTTATCGTATTCGAGTTGCAATGGTCAAACTGTGCAGGACAAGGTTACAGGGGGGTTCAGGGCTGGAGGATACAGCTTTCCAGCCCTGTTTATGCAGCAATTCTTATATCTAAAATCACTGACGGACTCAGGAGAAACGCTGCTACAGCCCGACAATGCCCTTGTGTCGCATAGTTTTGTCGGGCGTAGAGCAATTCAGCTATGCCAGTGTTGCCAGATTGGATTTTACGGCCACGTTTTCCGCATCAAGATTTGGCTGATCGGTTACAGGCACATGGAATTTAAGCGAGACTCCAGGTCTGAATACCAGGCAGTGGGTAGAACCGCCGAAATGGAACATTCCCAGTTGATCTCCGCGCTTAACTGCATCGCCTGCTTTTACCGTGACTTCGTTGCTGGATACTTCAGCCATACCCACCGCAACAAAAGCCATAAGCCCAATGGCAGGATCATTTGCCTTGATAAAAATAATTGCCCGTGACGCCACCGAAGTGATGAAGGGCTGGGAGGCGTTAGGGGCTGAAGGATCTGCGGCTGAAGAATATACGCCCTCACTCATGTTTTCCAGGTAGTACGTGCCATTGACGTTCACTACCTTCTCGATCACGCCATCCACCGGACTGTGCCAACGATGATAGCTCAAGGCACTCAAAAATCCCTGATAGACACAGCCGCCATCGAACTGTTCTGCCAGCGGATCAAAAGCAAGCATATTATTGAGTGAGTAAGGTTGCTCTTTCAGCCAGAATTTATCAGAACTGCGTACCCCGGTTTTAAACTGTAACGGGGCTGATTCACAGGCATTGACAATAAGCGCATCGCCTACCGGACGCACATTGGGCTGAAACTCACGAACAAAGAAGTGGTCCCAGGATTTGAAACCAAGATATTTGGCATCATCAGGGTCTGGTGCCACGAATATATCGGTAAACGTCACAGACTGAGCATTTTTCAGGTCTTTGTCAGGCTGACATGCGACAGCAACCAACTGTTTTTTAGCCTGTTCGCCGAGCCAGGGAATGACCGGTGGATTGGCATCCGGATCACCTTCTGCCAGAACGTATCTGGATTGTTCCGACATTAGAAAATTGCCCCAGTATTGCAGTACTTTTTGAAACTCACGATTAAACAGCTCAGAAGAAAAAGTAGCATAGCCAGCATTGGTGCCCATAGGCCAATCCAGCAGGGCATTGATGGGAAAACCGACCAGACCTTGTGCGTTGCCATCGGCGTCGATAATAAACTCAGGCGCGGTGGTCATAATATTGTTAAGCAACCCAAGAAACTGCGTCCAACTGGTTACGGCTGGCGCTTTAGTTGGATCATCCGGATGAAGCGCCAATGCTTCAGTAAACATAACCTGCGTAGTGGCTTGTAGCTCATGGGAATTTGCCACCAGATCCTGCAGGTTTTTGATGGGCTCTATATATTCTTCCGGTTTGGCTATTGGCTTAGCCAGTATTTTCTGATGCCACTTTTGCAGCAGGTGATGATTCCCCGGCAACCAGCCACCCAAACGACGTTTACCTGCTCTTGCCATTTTCCATTCCCCATATTTTATTGATGTGCGTCGACGTGATGTAAAATCGACCGTTTTCGTAATACTCGGTGGTACAACTTTTACAGAGATGAATCTTTTTTCCTGGCATTGGTACTACTGGCAGAATGCTCCAGTTAACTTTATCCCGCCATTAATGCCTTATAATTAATAAAGGTGTAAAAAACACCGGCAATACCAGCCAAAACAATCAGCAACATAAATACCTTTTCCCCATGATTAATTTCCGCAAGTGTGCCGCCCTCTTTTCTTGACCACCAATAAACAGGTATACCCAGGGCATAGATAATGGCCGCTACCAACATGTAGCCAATTCCGGCGGCGTAAATTAACCAGACGGCATAAGCTGAGCCCAGAATTCCGGTTAGCAAGGCAACATGAATATTTCTGTTTGAGTTATTTTTGAAACTTTGTTCACTGGTAGAAATTTTCCATAAATAAAGCGTACAGACGAAATAACAAGGCAGTATCATCACCCCGGTAATACTAAGCATTAAATTCCATGCATTGTCCGCAAAGTAAACAATGATCATGAATATCTGCATCAGGATGGATGATATCAACAAGGAAAAAGAAGGCGACTCATTTTTATTCTCTCGGGCAAACGCTTTGGGAAATGTACCATCTTTGGCAGCCTGATAAGGCAGCGATGCCAGCATGAGGGTCCAGACCAACCAACTGCTTAAAATTGAAATCATTACCCCCACGTTCATCAAAATACCGCCCCAATTGCCCACTACTCCTTCAAGGACACCGCCGGTTGAAGGTGCAGCCATGGTCGACAGTTGACCTTGGGAAAAATGTCCGAGAGGAAGCAGCGACAATAAGATATAAGCGACTAAACAAAGCACAAAACCAATGACTGTTGCTTTGCCAACATCTTTTTGTGAACGTGCCTTACCGGAGATGACTACAGCCCCTTCGATACCGATAAATACCCAGAGCGTAACCAGCATGGTACTTTTTATTTGATCGAATATTCCACCAAGCCCTTTATCATCCAGACTCGGAATGACTGTCTTGCCCCAGAAATCGGTGGAAAAAACCTTTGGATCAAAGAAAAAAGCAAGTACGGCGATAAAAATACCAATAGGAATCAGCTTACCTATAACGCCTATATTATTGATGATGGCGGTTTGTTTTACCCCGGCCATAACAATAAAATATATCACCCATATGATGATGGAACCGCCGATTACCGACAGCAGATTATTTCCGCCCTCAAAGTAAGGTGGGAAAAAATAGTTCAGGGAATCCATCAATAAAACTGCATAACCAATATTGGCACAGACATTACATATCCAATATCCCCAGGCAACAAAAAAACCGGTAAAACGACCGAATCCCAATTGCCCGTAGCCATAAATACCGGTGGTCATGTCCGGTTTTACCGCAGACAACGTACTGAAGGTACTGGCAATGAACCACATTCCTATACCAGTAATAATCCACGCGATAATGATTGCACCGGTGGAAGAATATTGTGCCATATTCTGTGGCAGATTGTAGACACCGCCACCAATCATGGCGCTGACTACCAGGGCTGCCAAAGATACAACACCCAGCTTGTTACTATTAGTCATCCCAAACTCCTTTGTGTGGTAACAAGACCTGATTAAATATCCCTCATCAGGTCTTGTTTAACGGACAAGCATCGTGCGCAAGTAAAAACTGAATAAGCAAAGAGGTAAGCACCCAAAAGTCATCGGTAAATTCACAGCAAACACATCTATAACCCGGTAAGGCCGTGACAAAAAAATCCTAACAATAAGGTTTGCCGTAACTGCTCAAAAAACACTGACAGCTTCAGCAAGAACGCTTCTACACCCTGATAATTCCATGGCAGAAAAAGCGGTAAATAAAAATTTGCCAATAAAAAATGAACCGTTACGCAGCGAGTTTATGGTTTGGGCTGCTGCTGGGTAATACAGTGAATATTTCCGCCACCCAGTAATATCTCACGAGACTCCACCTGCACGACTTTATGAGTTGGCAACAAATCACGGAGAATGTTTGCTGCAACATCGTCATTAGGATCATTGAATGCCGGAAGTATGATTGCCCCATTACAGACATAACAGTTTATATAGGAGGCTGCCAATCGATCCCCCACTGCCCGTCTCTTGGCTGTCTGTGATTTATCGATACCCCGAATGTCTTCCGCTGTTGTATACATCGGCGTGGGCAACGGCAATTTATGAACCGTAATGGAGCGTCCCTTAGCGTCTTTTTCACTGGTTAAATAGGCCAATGCCTCAGCGCTTCTTTCATATTGGGGATCATTCTGGTCATCTGTCCAGGCCAGTACAACCTCTGCGGGCCGGACAAAAAATGCCATGTTGTCAATATGACCACAGGTTTCATCCTTATAGATTCCCCGTGGCACCCAAAGTACTTTTTCAGCACTGGTATAGTTTTTGAGGTATTGCTCCATCTGCGCTTTGGTTAAATGCGGGTTGCGCCCCGGATTGAGAAATACCTCTTCACAAACCATCAAGGTTCTCTCGCCATCGCTGTGCATATTGCCGCCTTCGGCAACAAAATCACTGGTGCGATAACGATCACAATACTCCAGCGCCAGTACTTTATGAGCCACCTGATCATCCAGTTGCCACGGTGCATACAAGCCATTGTATTCACCACCGTAAGCATTGAAGCGCCAGTCAACACCGCGCAACCCACCCTGACCATTGATCAGAAAGGTTGGGCCGCAATCGCGCATCCAGGCATCATCCTGACCCATTTCAATAACCCGTATTTGTGGATGCGTTAGCCGAGCATTGGCGTTTTCAAATTGTCGGGGTGAGGCGCAAACTGTCACCGGCTCAAATTCAGCAATGGTTTCCGCTACGCGAGCATAGGCTTCCTGTGCTGGTTTGGCGCCCAGTCGCCAGGTATCGGTCCGTTCCGGCCAGAGCATCCATGTACGGGTGTGTTCATGCCATTCCGCTGGCATGAAATAACCATCAGCTTTTGATGTGCTGGTTAATAAGCGAGACATGAAATACCTCAATGACGACTAACGACAATGATGGTTAACAATAATGACGGCTAACAATAATGAATTAACGGAACTGCAGCGCACCAGGAAACGGAAAAGAAAGCTTATTGCCAGATATGCACACCATCGCTGGATAGCAAGATATCGTACATCTCCGGACGACGATCCCTGAAAACACCCCAGGATGTACGGATTTTTTGAATTGCATCCAGGTCAAACTGATGAACCAGCACACACTCGTCAGTTTTGTTGGCTACTTCAACCATCTGGCCATGTTCGTCAGTAATGAATGAAGAACCGTAAAAAGTGATTTCAACGTCTTTGGCGTTTTTATCAAAAATATTGCTATGGGTTTCTTTGCCAACCCGGTTGGCAGCAATCAATGGCATGATGTTGGCAGCCGCACTGCCGCGCTGCACTGTTTGCCAGTGGTCAGTGGTTATCAGCTTGGAATCTTGCGGCTCAGACCCGATGGCAGTTGGGAAAAGCAGTAGCTCTGCACCGAGCAGCGCCATGGCACGTGCTGCTTCCGGAAACCACTGATCCCAGCAAATTCCCACACCTATATCGGCATAGCGAGTCTTCCAGACGCGAAAACCAGTGTCGCCGGGTATAAAGAAGAATTTTTCGCAGTAACCAGGGCTGTATGGAATATGGGTTTTGCGGTAGACACCAAGTGTACTGCCATCGGCATCAATAATGGCTACGGAATCATAAATCGCCTGATTTTCCCGCTCGTAAAAACTGATTGGTAATACGACTTCCAGTTCTTTGGCAACTTGTTTGAAATGATTAACTGCCGTGCTCTTTGCCAATGGCTCGGCAAGAGCAAAGTAATCCTCATCGGGTTGAATACAGAAGTAAGGCGTCTGAAAGAATTCCGATAACAGGATAATCTGTGCCCCGCGGGCAGCAGCTTCCCTGACCATTTTCTCGGCTTTTATTATGTTGTTATTGAGATCCCAGGTATAACTGGCCTGAATTGCTGCAACAGAAACATTTTTCATCACGCTATTTCCTCATTAACAACGTAACATGCCCATCCTTTGCGGTTGGTTAACCTGACAGACGGGATACTCTGCTATAAGCTTTTTACGAACAGCGCATGGGCTTCATCACCGTAGGTCTCTGCCGAGACAAACTGAATATCAGCATACACAGGGGTTATAAGCATAAATAGTCGGATATGCCGTAGTTATTTGTTGACGAAACACTTACCGAATCACATGATTTGGTTGCTTGATGATTAGCAACATTGTTGTGGTACATATATACGCCCGCTTTGGATTATTCCTTTTACATAAGTCTTAAAACCTATTGCACACCGATAAACAACAAGACGACTGAAATCCCAAACAAAAAAGCAATAATCAGAAATATATCATCGTTATTTCCGCGACGTAGGGAATCTGCTACGAGAAGTGAATCCCGCTCTTCGTGAGACTGACGAGTGATTGGTATTTTCTACCATTTCACCGCCCCAAGTCATTATTGAGACTGTTCTGGCAGTCAGACAAACTTTGCAAAGAGTCCGGTTCGCAAGCGCACAATAGATACCCTTCCGCCGCTGTTTTTGGTGCAATTAACCAACAAACATTACCTCCGCGCGCGAGTAACATTTTCTGCCGCGCTGAGCCGCGACTCTGTTGCTGCAACACACTGTTTTTTCACTATTCAATTCATCAGGTATTGATTATGAAAATGACCAAACGGGCGTGGCCGGTCTTGATTGTTTCTGCCCAGTTTGAGGCTGTTAATGATGAAGGTTTTCGTCTCAGGGAACTGACTGAGCAGCTGGAAGATGTGCAAAAAATGACTGTAATTCCGTCACTCAGTTATGAAGACGGTAGCGAGATTTTCATGTCTCGTTCTGATCTTGGTACTGTGATTATTGACTGGGATATTCGCAGTGAAGTCAGCAATGAGCACATGGCACCGGTAAAGTTGCTGAATCTGATCCGTTCTCGCAACAAGCATATCCCGATTCTCCTGCTTACCGACCGTCTGGCAGCGTCATCTATTCCTACCCACGTCCTTGAACTGATCGACGATACCTTATGGAAAACAGCCGATACTGTTGACTTTCTGGCTGGGCGTGTTGATGTGTATGTTCAGGAATATATCAAGAGTGTCTATCCGAAATTTTTCGGTGAACTGGTTCATTATTCTGACGAATATAAATACGCCTGGCATACGCCCGGCCACATGGGTGGAGTGGGTTTTCTACGCAGTCCGGCCGGCGTCGCCATGTTTAAATTTTATGGTGAAAATGTTTTTCGTGCCGACTTGTCCATCTCGGTACCCGAATTGGGCTCATTGCTCGACCATAGCGGCGTGGTAGGTGAGGCAGAAAAAAATTCGGCGCGGGTATTTGGTGCTGACTACACCTACTACGTGCTTAACGGCACCTCCACTGTCAATCAGATTATCTGGCATAGCCAGGTGGTTCGGAATGATCTGGCTCTGGTTGACCGTAACTGCCATAAGTCCCTGAATTATGGCATCGTAATCACCGATTCCTACCCAGTCTATATGGTACCGAGAAGGAATAAGCTGGGCATCATCGGTCCGTGTTATTTGTCCGACTTCTCACCAGAGTATATCCGTAACAAGATCCAGGCCAATCCAATTATTCCTGATGAGTTGAAAAGTCACACGCCGGTAAAAATGTCGGCTTTGACTAACTCTACCTACGACGGCATTTGTTACAATGTCATCAACATCAAAAAACAGTTGCAACAAAGTGTAGAAAATATGCACTTTGACGAAGCCTGGTATGCCTACGCCCGTTTTCACCCCATATACAAAGACCATTTCGGGATGGCAGACGATGATTGCAACAGCGATCGTCCGCCGATTTTCTGTTCCCAGTCTACTCACAAACTGCTGACTGCTTTTTCCCAGGCCTCCATGTTGCAAGTACGCAATGGCAGTAAGGTGAAAATTAATCCGGAGGAGCTCAATGAATCGTACATGATGCACAGCTCAACCTCGCCACAGTACAATATGATTGCTTCACTGGATGTGGCTACCAAGATGATGGAAGACAATGGCGAAATTATGTTGAACGACATTATTCTCGGCGCCATTCATCTACGTCAGAAAGTAACCTGTATCGCCAAAGAATTAAAAGCCGATAAAAGCTGGTTTTTTGAGATGTGGCAGCCACGTGTCGTGGACTATGAGGGCAGCGAAACTGCTTTTGAGAATGTGCCAGCGGAGTATCTGGCCAGCCATCAGGAGCCGTGGGTATTCAGTAAGAAAAATAACTGGCATGGTTTTGTCGATATGGAAGACAACTTTGTCATGCTTGACCCCATCAAGCTGACATTTGTCATGCCCGGTCTTGACGATAATGGCAATCTGGCTGACACCGGCATTCCCGCTTCCATTGTCACTGATTTCCTGATCAAACACGGCATTGTTTGTGAGAAAACCGATTACTATTCTTTCTTGCTGCTCAATTCCCTGGGCACCACCAAGGCAAAACAGTGCTCTGTGCTCTCGGCACTGCTCAAGTTCAAGGCACTGTACGACAGCAATACACCCCTTAAAGAGGCGCTACCACGACTGATACATCATTATCCAGACCGTTATAACGGTATCGGTCTGCGGGACCATTGTCAGGCAATGCACCAGTATTTCAAGGACCACTCTTTACTGGATAAAATGCAGGCGGCGTTCGAAGTGATACCAGACCCGGTCATGAAACCGGCCGACGCTTATCATTATGTGGTCAAAAAACAGGTAGAGTACGTGGAGCTTAGCAACATGCACGGTCGTGTACCTGCGGTCATGATGGTGCCTTATCCTCCAGGCATACCCATCATGATGGGTGGTGAGATCATGAACGACAAAGCCACACCAATCCTTGATTATCTGACAGCCCGGCAAGATTTCGAAAACGCTTTTCCAGGCTACGAAAGCGATATTCACGGCGTGGAGCGAATCGAACGGGACGGCAAAAAGTTCTTCCAGACTTTCTGTGTCAAGGCGTAATCTGACCAAAGATCAATTATTCACTCACCTATTCACTGTGCCAATGGGCCTGTTGGATAACTGACAGGTGCCGTCCGCTGAACTGGCTAACGTGAGTTCGATGCAAAAAAAGTGGGAAGTCCGAGCCATTTAACAGTCTGTCAGTTGCGGTACACGGACAGATGACTAAGCGAAGGCTTCCCTCTCTACCTTCATATATTTTGTGATGTTACTGATTGCTGTCGATTTTTTGCTTCGCAGTAGTATGCTGATGTTTCAGTGCTAACGAGTGCTGCACCAGTGGCTTTTTTAGCCGCAAAACCAAGTATTCAGAAGGTACGCTCTTTTAATTCTTTAATGGCTTGATCCATTCTTTTTTTGAACTCAGCCACTTTGTTCGACATCAGTGCATCACTGTGTTCGCCGACAACCGGATCGCCCAGAATAAAAGCCATCTTGCTAGCGGATAAAGCATGCTCTTGACATCGCTGATACAGTGTCCCGACCTCGGTTTGTAAGTCAACTGCCTGTTGTTGCAGGTCAGTCAGTATTTCCATGCGTTGTTTGCTGGTCAGACGGTGATTGTATTTGACGCCCTCGGCATCGCGTGCAAGTACGCTAAAGCGGGCATTAAAGGACTGCAAATCCAACAGCAAGGTAAAGCGGTGATCAGGTTCAGTGACTGCACCTGCGGATGAAGCGCAATGTTGTGTGGCCGCAGCATCAAAGAAGTCCAGGCAATATTCGGCTGTAACCATCCACAGGTTGTCTTTGATTGTCTGATTCTTAAGCGACACACTCGCGCCACGCAGCTCCTCAGCTCCCACGCCGCTTTTGCTCAGCAGGTTTTTGACCAGTCCCGGCTCAACAATATTCAGTACGCTGCCATTGATCTCATTAACCAGCCTCTGGAATTCAGCGCCAGCAGCAAACGCCGTTTCGTCCAGCATGTTACCCAGGTATTGGCTTTTCAGCCCTCCCGCTGCTTGACCAGCGGATGGCTCGTAGGGATTTAACTCGCGCCAGGGCGTACCTTCCAGGTGGTCGCCCAAGCCCAGGTGGAACGAGATGATTTGACCATAAGTCTTCTTGATCTCCTGCTCTGCTCTCAGATCAAGCTGAGCACGCGATGCCCCAGTTTTGGTTTTACTGAGCAGTACACTTGCCCTGCTTCGCTGTGGTGAACTGCTAATTGCTGGTTCTGACACAACATCCGCTTGTCTGGCAGCAAGAAACTGAGTCAGTGGTGACATGACAAAGGCTGGCTTTTCTGCGCCAACCATATCTGCGCTAACCATAGTTGTGATGGTGGCTGGTTGTTCAGCCACATCACTTGCCTCAGAGCTTGCCTCAGACGCTGGCGCCGCAATACGAGTACTGGCAAAATGCTGGGGGATTGCTATCTGGGAAGTGGATGATTCCGGTTTTTTTGGTGAACGGTCATCCGCCGTCACAACGCGCTTTTTGCGTGGACTGTCGGCTGTTACTTTCGACAGTGGCGGAAATACAACGGTTGGTCCGCTGTCCACATCGGATGTGGATGATGTAGATGGCAGTGGCATATCATCGACTGCGACCACAGAAGACCGTTGTGCTGCTATCACTGGCTGGTCAACAGGTACTGAATCCAGAGTGGATTCTGACCCATACATACGACCACTAACCAATGATTCTGACGTTGACAGATCCGCCATTATCCCGACGCGACCAACGTCCCCCAGCGAACGGCTACGCCTTACACCGGTGATGCTGCCATCACGATTACGTACCGATCTTGATGAGCTGGCAGGTTGTGTTGCTATAGGTCTTATCATGGCAGAACTTTCTTCACTAGCTCAATTAACCGTATCTGGCAGTATTTTTTAATCAGCACTTCATTAACTGTATTAACTGTTTTGCTTCGACTATTTTGCTGCAACTGTTTTGTGGCACCATCTTTGTTGCACTATCTTTGTTGCACTATCTTTGTTGCACCATCCGTAATTTTCTCCGTTAATAATGTCAAGCAACGAGAATAACTGGTATAAGAAGCGGCCGTAAAAAAATTCTGCATTTAAATAACAACACACTTATTTTTGTTTTAATAACGCAAGAATCTTGCTGATTTCATACTTTGGCTAAGTGAGTGGCTAAGTGCCAGCCATAATTCACGTGGTTTAACCGCACAGAACAGTCACTTAAATCCCAAAAGATAATCAGGTATGTGAGGAAAAACGATAAGGTAGTTGCAATAGAATCAAGTGAAATCTCAACAAAAAACTACTACTACTGATTCAGGTGGGATATTTACTGACGATTAATCAATGAAACGTCAATCGTCGTTAAAACAGAAATTTCTCCCGAAAAAAATTCACTCAGACACGATTTGCTGACTGTGAAAAGCAAAGTCGGCCAGTGCCGCGACAAAGTCATCAGTCCCGATGGCTGCACCGGATAGCCAACTGCCTGCCTGGCGGGGAGTAAGTACCACCGGCATGCGCTGGGCAATCAACCGTAAAGATGCCAGAGAGGGCATGGTCAGTACCGCACAGGAGTCGAACGACAGCGACTGGTCAATAGGGTAGCGTTCCCAGAGTCCGGCTATCAATAATAATGCCCGGTCTCTGGCCTTGATACGCCAAAGTTGTCGTCGGTTGTCTGGCGCCATGTACCACTGATAATAGCTGTCAGCCAACAGCAGGCAGCGACGCGATTGCCAGGCCGCGGCAAACATTTTTGCAGTAGTCGCCGTTTCCACCCGGGCATTGATCTGCGCCCGGGAAAAATCGGTTAGCCACGGTGGCACCAGTCCCCACTTGGCCTGGGCCAACGCCGGCTCGTTGTGCTCATTCAGGCGCACCAGCCACACCTGCTGACCAGGAGCAATGTACTGTACCGGCGATGGACGAAAACTGTCGTTAATACCCAGAAAGCGTAAGTCCATTGTCGTAAGATTAAAGGAATAGCGTGAGCACATCAGCAGTTCCCGACAGGTGCTGCGTGGCCAGTGTGGCGTGATATAAGCAGGTTGATCATTATTTAAAGTTATCCTGGATCAGGCGAAGAATTATACGCCAATCGGTAACACTTTTGCATCTCCAACACCACTCGGTTACATTACGCGACAGTGTCTATACAGACCGGCAGGCAGCCCATGAAATATAATCAGCCCTCAATTAATAACGACTCACTCCCCTGTTCTACTGATTTTAGCGCGTTGACACCGATGGAAGCTTTTGACGATATTCGCCCCTACCACGACCATGAGGTACGCCCAGTCCTGACACGCCTGCTTAAAGATAAAGACCTGCTCAACGTTATGGCCAGATACCGCTATCCCACACTGGCCAGACAATTCAACGGCATCATGACCTGGCTCACTGCCCTGGCGTTGCAGCATAAAACCCGCAATGTGGCTAATGTTCGGGATTTTCAGGCTATTGTCGAGCCCTACCTGACTCGAACCATCAAGGCCACCACCAACAATGTGACATTTTCTGGCATCGAACATCTGGAACGGAACCGAGCCTACCTGTTTTTGTCCAACCACCGTGACATTGTGCTGGACCCGGCACTGGTTAACTACGGGCTCTATCTTAACGGAATGGAAACCTGTCAGATCGCCATCGGCGACAATCTGGTCAAGCGCCCTTTCGTCAGTGACCTGATGCGCCTGAACAAAAGCTTTATTGTTAAACGGTCACTGACCGGACGTCGGGAAAAGCTGCAGGCTTTTCAGAATCTGTCGGCATACATCCATTACTGCATCGACTCCGGTCAGCCAGTGTGGATTGCCCAGAGCGAGGGTCGAGCAAAAGACGGCGACGACCAGACAGACCCGGCCATCATCAAAATGTTCAACCTCAGCCGACGCGACCAGCAGACGTCGTTTGCCGAGAATATCCGGGCACTGAATATTGTTCCCGTTGCTATTGCTTACGAGTTTGATCCCTGCGGCTGCGACAAGGCCCGTGAGCTTTATGAGCGCGAGCAAAGTGGCCAGTACCAGAAGGCCGATGGTGAGGATTTGAAAAGCATTGTCACCGGGATTGAAGGCTACAAAGGCCATGTGCACGTCGCCTTTGGCCAGCCGCTCACTGGCGATTTTACCGATGCCAACGCAGTGGTGAACGAGGTTAATCACCAGATTCACCATAACTATCAACTGCAACCATCAAACCTGTTTGCCTGGGAAGCACTCAGCCAGAACCCAGAGTACGGCAGCCTCACTGTGCCTGACATCAACACACTGTTTCCCGAAACTGATTTGCAACAGCAGCGACAGCAATTTGCCCGCTACCTGGAGGAGTGTCCGGAACGTTACCGACCGTGGTTGTTGAAGATGTACGCGCAACCGGTGATTAACCGCTATCGCCCGGAGGAATAAGCATTGCAGCAAGCGCCCAACTGCCAGGTATACAAACTGTGCGTTATGGTACCCAGTCCCTATCTGGAGGCGGTCAAACAGGCACTATTTATGGCGGGCGCGGGCCGCCACGGACTTTATGACTGTTGTTGCTGGCAGAGCCCTGGTACAGGACAGTTCCGGCCATTGCCGGGCAGTCATCCCAGTTGCGGTAAACATGGCGAGGTATTCGCAGAAGAAACCTGGAAGGTGGAAATGCTCTGTGAATTATCCTGCCTGCCACAGGCCATCGAAGCACTCAGGCAGGCGCATCCCTACGAAGTGCCAGCCTTCGATTACTACCCGGTCAACCTGGACGCTCCGGCGGCGGAATAAGCTCTAGTCGCATGGGGAAAGACCCTCGCTGGCGGTCAGCGAAAAAAAGGCGCAAGGTGCGCGTAATGGTGGAGAATGCCAACTGATCCCAGGGTATTTCCGCTTCAGCAAACAGCGCCACTTCCTCGCTCTCCTCACCGGGGGCAAACTCAGGCCGTTCCAGCCGTGCCAGGAAAAAAGCCGACAACTGCCCAACATGAACGACATTAAACAAGGTATAGAGCGCCTCAATGGTAATGTGGGCACAGGCTTCTTCAAGAGTTTCGCGGACGGCGCCAGCCTCGATGGTTTCGCCCAACTCCCAAAAGCCACCGGGCAACGTCCAGTACCCCTTTCTCGGTTCAATGGCACGTTTACACAGCAGCACTTTGTCCTGGTACACCGCCAGAGCACCGGTAATTACCTGTGGATTCTGGTAGTGAATGGCATGGCAGTGGCTGCAAACATCACGCAGGCGCTGATCACCGGGAGGAACCTGTCTGTGCGTCACATGGCCGCAGGTGCTGCAATAGCGGGTGGCAGACTCTGTTATCAATGTTCATTCCTGTTTCGCTTTGGTGCACAGCAGAGCCTATCATAGCGCGAAAATGCTTGCCCAGAAGCGATTACCACCATACATCGCCGTGGTGTAAAATCGCCACCAGTTCTTTTTACCACGGAGCAGACAATGCCTCTGACGCTCGACAACGATGGCTATCTGGCCGACCTTGACCAATGGAACACCAATGTGGCTGAGCAGCTAGCTGCCCTCGAAGGCATTATCCTTACTCCGGCTCACTGGGAAGTCATTGAGGCTTTGCGCTCGTTTTACCAGCAGTATCAGCTAGCTCCCAGCCAACGGCCATTTGTCAAACACATCGCCAACACCCTGGGAACAGAAAAGGGGAACAGCATCTACCTGCTGCAGCTGTTTCCGGAAAGTCCGGCCAAAGTGGCGGCACGTATCGCCGGATTGCCCAGGCCCACCAACTGCTTTTGAAAGTAAACGGGTTCGTCCGGAATTCTGGCCAACTCAGTTCAGTGGAACTATATCTCCTTAACAGAGTCTGACGGTTATTAGCATTGATTCACTGCCCCGCTAGAGCTGAGTTACCAGAATGAGTAGAAATCCAGTCACCCTGTTTTGCTGTGCCTTGCTGGTTATGCTGACATATCCCGGAGCAACAACGGCTGCTCCGAATCAGACGTCGCCAACCGAAGATGGTCAGTTATCACTGTCTCCAGGTATTTCTCCAGGTATTAATGTCCCCCCTCAATACGACGGTGACCTGAACATAAACCTGGCCAACAAGACCGATATTGAAAAACAGTTTATCCAGGCTATTTATCAGCGCGGCGAACGGGACGGAGATATTCTGCTTTCAGCCATTGACCGCATCTCTGCCAACCTGCGCGAACTTGGCGCAGCGGTTACCGAGCTGCACAGAGCTTCTGATGAAAGCATTATTCAGCCTATTGCGGTCAAAGACTTTCTTGATCGGGTGCGTTCTTACCGGCAGGAATCGACTCTGTTTCTGGAGGACATTAATAACCTGAAATTCTTCCCTACCCTGCGTCCTGATATCATCGCTGACACTGATCAACAGGTGGACATGCTGCCGTTGGTGCAACATTACGAGGAGGCGCTGCAACAGCTGGAAGCCCGGGTCGGGACGCTTCATTTTACCATCTTGTTGCCCAACGGTATTTTTCATCAGCAAGTGGGTCTCAGCACTGCCCAACTCAAGGGGATGTCGCTGTACAGCGCTGAACAAATCTCAGATATGAAGCGCAATATCATGCAGTTACGTGCCGTGCGTACCCAGGATAGACGAGTGATTGATGAAGGCATCAACCGCTTCACCAAAAATGCTATTGAAACATTTGTTTATGCTTTCGGTACGTCAGAGAGATACCGCACCATGTCTGACCCGCAAGGTCAGCAGGATGCCATGGAGATGCTGATTGATGCCTTTTGGGCCAGGTCATATATCCGGGCTACCTATGGCATTCAGATTGGCTGCATTCCGGTAGAATACGACAAGCAAATTTTCAATCTGGATTATTACCTCAATGACATGACCGTTGGTACTACTCCCATATACGACCAGAACAAGTTGATGTATTACGCCAACCTTGCACAGGAAGCAATGCTCACCGTAGGCAGCTCAGCCAGCAAAAAATGGAGTTCGGTCAACGCGTGGGTTAGCTGGATTGCCGGTAAATCCAATGAGATGGATACCAAATACTTCATCATCGCCCTGATGAAAAAAGACATTGATGAGGAGCTGGCCCTGAGTCGCTCTGGTGGCCTGAAAAAAGTTCGTGATGGCTATCGTCAGCACTATCTCAGTTCTGATATGTGGGAGGCACTCTACCAGGAGAAGGCTCGTCAGGTATTCCACTCAGGCGACGACGATGACGACATTGAAGGTGATGTCATGCTTGTCGAGGCCGGCACACTGAAAGGCTCGGTAGCCATGTGCATTAATGCATTGGAAAATCAGGAAAACCGACTCGATGAAGCCAGAAAGTTGCAAAGCGTGGTGGATCTGCTGACCAAAGACAACACCGTTGCTGAAAAAAGAAAGAAAAGGCGGCTATTCAAATAGTTGGTCGCTTGGTATGGGGCGCCTCGAATGCGCCCCGAGAACAATTATAAAACTCATCTTGGCAGGTTTGCTGTGTTCGCTGCTATCTACCGCTGGTTGGCTTTACTGTTTCTGCTGGCCAGTTTTTCTGTTAAAGGTTTTGAATCCTACGTTATCGCCAATTATTGCGTTGAGCGTTCAGCGCCGCGAATGCGCCTCAGCAATTCCTGTCCGGGGCATACAATTCCTGCACACCTGACACGCAATTTTCTCTACGAAGAGTTGCGTTGTGCCAGCAACCAGAATGTCCAGGTTCGCTCGCCCATTTTGTTCGACGAAGAAGCGTGGCTGGATCTGAAAAACGTCAGCCGTTATGACGCGGCCAGCGTGCTGCGGCAGCAGCCGGTACCAGCCTGGTCGGCCTCAATCCCCTATCAGACTTACGTTCACTGGGAATGGGAAGACTGTCAGTTGATCACTAACGGCACGGTTTGTGGCACTTATGAAGTCTGCCAGGATAAGGAGGTTTTCGATCATAACGGACACTTGCAGCATGTAAGAGATTGTCATCAGGAGCCCAAACGTTGCTATGCCAATGTCACCGTTCACGAAAGTAAACTGTGTGCTGATGGCCACGGCCAGCTTGACTTTGATGTTGAGTTTCTGCAAAAAAGTGCCAGCAACTGGAATCCTGAAAACCCCGATTACATTGATCGTTTGGCCAATGGCTATGACTTGTTGCCAGGCGAGGAAGAAGTAATCACTGTCAGCAACCTGCAAGCTGGTTGGTGGAGTCGTCAGTCCACCAAGTTAGCACCAACACTGGTAATTGAGGACCCGAAAAATGAATACCACCTCAACCAGCTTGTGCACCAACCCCACGCACAGAGCCTGACCTGCCGATTTCAGGGGTTCGACAAAGTCAGTTTTACCGTTGATACGCAAAAGCGAATTGCCTCGCGCTCGCCCAATGGCTTTTCGTTGCCTCAGTCATTTGATAACGAAGCGATTGAGCCACTGGTGTGGCAGTCTGCGCCGGGCATAGACGGTTCCCGGGAAGAAAAAGGCTACCCGATGGTTATGAGAGCCCAGGATTACTCGGCGGCGGCAATCAGTGAAGTTGCTGAAGATGTCAGCGAAAAGTTCAAAAATATGGTTATCAGAGTTCAGCTTTATGAACCATCGCTTTTTGGTGAACGACTGAAGTCCACTATTTACATTGATGAGGCGAAAGGCATTCAGCAAACCCTGAACGCCATTTCCAGCGAGCAAAAAATACGTCGCTCCACCTTATGGGAGTTCAAACTAAAAAATGGCGATAACCCTAACAAGAATATTTACCGCAGTTACGTGCCATCGCTGTTTTATTACCCTGGAAAAATTTTCCTCTATGACGAATCACTGAGTTACGACGATCATTTGGCCCCCGATACCGAGTACACCCTGAAGCTGACCGTGTATCAAAAAAATATGCCCTTTTACCGTCAATCCTGTGAGTCCGAGCCTGATGCCTGGGATTGCAAATGGTACGCATTGTGGGGTTTGTTTAGCCCGAAACGCTATGAGAATAATTATTTTTCCAAAAAAAGTCTGGATTTTACCTTTCGTTCCAATCCCAATGTGGATCAGAGAACCTGGTTAGCGACCTTTTGGCACTTTACCAGCTATGCTCAGCTCACCGTACCAGTGGGTGCTATCGCCTATTCGTTTTATTACTTCCTGTGACGTTCGAATAGCTTGATCAATAACGTTACAACACGGGCAAAGAGCTGATGACATCCACATTCTGGGCCCGGTGACGCATAAGATGATCCATCAACGTAATAGCTGTCATCGCCTCAGCTACGGGAACCGCACGAATGCCAACACAAGGGTCATGACGTCCTTTGGTGACCACTTCGGTCGTTTCTCCCTGCATGGTGATTGATTGTCCCGGCGTGGTAATACTGGAAGTTGGTTTCAGGGCAATATGAGCGATAATATCCTGTCCGGAACTGATGCCTCCCAGAATGCCACCAGCGTGATTAGATAAAAAGCCTGCCGGTGTTATCTCATCCCGGTGTTCGGTTCCCCTTTGATTGACGCAGGCAAAACCATCGCCAATCTCGACACCTTTAACGGCGTTAATGCTCATCAATGCATGTGCCAGATCCGCATCGAGTCGGTCAAAAACCGGCTCTCCGAACCCAGGCGGCACGCCAGTGACCATGACAGAAACGCGGGCGCCCACCGAATCACCTTCCGAGCGCAGGCGCTTAATCAGTGCTTCCATGTTCGGCACCTTACCGGCATCGGGAGAGAAGAAAGGATTGTTGTCAATCTCCTGCCAATCGAACGTCTCGACTTTAATATCACCAATCTGCGCCAGCCAGCCGCGAATCTCTATTCCCTGGGAGCGCAGGTACTTACGGGCAATGGCACCGGCGGCAACCCGCATGGCTGTCTCCCGGGCAGAAGAACGCCCACCCCCACGATGGTCGCGAATACCGTATTTATGGCTGTAGGTATAATCGGCATGACCTGGTCGGATCAGGTTCTCAATACTGGTGTAATCTGCGGAGCGCTGATCCTGATTCTCAATCAGCAAAGCAATGGGTGTACCAGTGGTGACGCCCCGAAAAACCCCGGAAAGAATTCGCACCTGGTCGGACTCACGGCGTTGGGTGGTGAAGCGAGAAGTGCCTGGTCGACGGCGATCCAGCTCTGGCTGAATGTCCGTCTCGCTGAGTACCAGACCGGGAGGACAACCATCAACTATACAACCAAGGGCCAGACCATGGGATTCACCGAAAGTGGTAACTCTGAATAACTGCCCAATGCTATTACCTGCCATGATCACCTCTTGTCGGTTATATTTAGTTGTCCTGCAATGCCCTATTGCCCTCCCAACAATCGGCTTTTGAATACTGATTGATATTTCCTGCAATCCTCAGCCGCCAGAACAAGGACGCCATGACCGCCATGGACAAACTCGGGCCAGATAAATGGTACCTCAGGATACTCATTTTGCAGAGCCCATTGACTGTTACCTACTTCCAGCACCAAAAGTCCGTGCTCGTCCAGATAGTCCGCCGCCTGCGCCAAAATGGTGCGGGCAAAGTCAAGCCCGTCAGCGCCAGCGACCAGCCCCAACTCGGGCTCATGGGTAAACTCTTCAGGCATATCGGACATATCTTCAACGTCCACATAAGGTGGATTGCTCAGGATAAGCTGATATTTTGGTCGCTCTGGCAAAGCATCAAAAGCCCCGAACAGATCTGATTTGATGGCCTGCACCCGACCCCAAAGTTCATGGCGATCGATATTGATATTGGCCACCTCCAGAGCGTCTTCAGAAATATCCAGCAAATCTACCTGCGACTCTGGAAACGCAAAGGCAGTACCAATGCCAATACAACCAGAGCCAGCACACAGATCAAGCACCCGGCTAACCGTCACATCGCCAAGCCACGGCTGGAACTGCTGGGCAATCAGTTCCGCAATGGGCGAACGGGGAACCAGCACTCGTTCATCCACGTAAAATGGCAGCTCACAAAACCAGGCCTGGTTGAGCAAATAAGCCAGCGGCTTGCGGCTAGTGGTACGATCACTGATCAGACGGGTAATTTTTTCTCGCTCGTCAGCACTCAGACGACAATCCAGATAGCTGTCGGGCAGATCCCAGGGCAACTGCAATACCTGGCAAACCAGGTGCAGCGACTCATCCAGGGCATTATCACTGCCATGACCAAAGAACAGGCCTGCCTGGTTAAATTGGCTCGCGCCCCAGCGGATAAAATCTCGAATAGTGACCAGTCCCTCGCAGGACTTGTGGGAATCTGTCACATTTACTCCTTCAGATTAACAACGCTTCCACCAGCAATCTCTCTTCTGATCGACGGCTCGGCACACGCAGAGCCATCACCAGAATCTTGGCTGATCATGACCGGTGGAGAAAAGTAATTGGCACTACTGTGAAATGAATCAGATCGTTACTGCCATATTCAGGCAGCCCAAAGTAGCATAATCGAACCATTTGGGTAACTGTCGATCACCTTGAATCAGGCAAAAGTTCCGGAACGGCTCGTTTTATCAACTACGCTCTATAGTGAATATCTCAGGTGTGACATGGGGAATTGTCCGAATAAACTCTGGTGGCAATGAAATATCACTGTCTTTTTTTAGCAGTCCGCCAGTGGCAAACAAGTTACCGTAAATCAGGCTTTTATCATTGACTTCTGACAGGATAATAACCAGACCACCGCCCAGTATCCCCCAACATTGTAAAGCCTTTTTTAACTGGCCGAATGACTTATCCTGAATACTCGGGAACGTTACCAGCAGACAACTGTCTGATGAAATCAGATCTCTATGAGCATTGAGGTATGTGCCGTACTCTTTGATAATCACTCCCTCGCTGTCGCACTTATCAAAAAATACCATCTGCTTCTGGTCATCTTGCGGTTTAAGTATGTCTTCTCCGGAATAGGTATCGAGACTGGTAACCGCAACGTTGCTCCCGATACTACCCATGGCTGCCTGCAGCACTCCAGTACCAGCAAAAAGGTGAACTAACCTGACAATGGCATGGCGCTGACAAAAATCATCAAGCAGCTGAGCAAGTCCTTTTGTTACCATGAAACTGCCAATTCCTGCCTTGCGAACAAAAATTTCAGAATATCTTTTGCCAAAATGCTTTGCTGAAACAAAATTTTTATTCCATAAAATACGCATGGCCATCTGACCGTAATCTACATTGGTTGCATTCACACCATTTAAAAAAATTGCTTCAGAATCCTCTGCCTCCTGACTCGAGTTTGCGGTCATCGGTTCGATCCGTTGGGTTTCGTATTGGACAACTGGAGAAAACATATCCATCAGCTGCATATTGCTCAGCAAATTCTGAAAATTACGGCGGTGATGTATAGCTCCTCGTATATAGCGTGAAAATCCTGACAAAATTTCAGCTGCCAGATCGACAGGACCAAGATCAAGCGAAAGTTCCTGCACAACCTCGATTAACAAGGAACATTCTGAAATTTTCCCATATAGAAAGCTGTGGCTGTCATTAGCAAACGACATCAGCAGAACACTTAGTTGATCCAGATGGTAATGAGCCCAGGCACACAGTATGCGAGCCACATCATCCATATACCGACCGTTTTTTGCCTTTAAAACGTCCTCTTTGATTTTTTCAAGATGACTCTTATCATAAATCCTACCAAGGATGGCGATCATTTTTTCGAGTTTCGCTTTACCTTGAAATTCTACAGACAGTTGGTTCAGTTCCTCTTTAACTTTTTTGTAGTGAGCAACTTGTTTTGTGATATCGCCAAAAAGTTCTTTTTCCCGCTCGAATAACTGCTGATGATTTGCCTTGAACAGCTGCCACTGACTAATTTTTTCCACCTCATACCATACACAATTTATGAGTGCAGAGGCATATTCGTCATCAGACACTGATGAGGGGTCTGGAAGAGATGTGATTGCATCAGGCGTGATGGTTACTTTTCTTTCTGCAAAACTGGTGACTGCAGCAGCCTCATCCCCAGAGAGTGGACTTGCAGATAATGGATTACTTGCTACTTCTATTGTGCTTTGTGGAGCATCTGCGCTTATATTCAATTTATTTACCTCAGTACAGCCACAACGAGTCATAAAATAATAAATCGATTGACGACAGGCTCAAGGAAAAAGTTGGAATATTATTTTGGAATGATTACTAAAAAGGTGAACCCAATGCGGACTCACCTGAGTATTAATGTTTCACTTTTTATCAGCCGCTAGCCAGCTAACAAATCCCGGGCCTCTTGCTTCTGAGCGTCAGTACCTTGTTCCAGCACTTCCTGCAAAATGGCAGCGGCTCCGTCTCTATCACCCATATCGATGTAGGCCCTGGCAAGATCAAGTTTGGTAGCTACTTCATCGCCTTCTGAGAGAAAGTCAAAATCCTCATCCAGAGAAGCTTCCAGGCTAGAGACGCCCTGGCCGGAAAAAGCCGTTTGACTGTCCCGAGCCAAGGCATCCTCAGGCGCGAATTCAAAATCCAGATCGTCAAGATCAACATCGAGAGAGTCAGCGTTGTGGGTCTTTTCAGGACTATCGGGCGATTTGAAGTCATCAGCTACTTCAAGTTCGTCCAGATCAAGGTCGGGAATATCGTCTTCATCAATGGGCGCAGCAAGCTCATCGCTGAAACTGGCTTGCAGAGCGGCTGCTTGGACAATAGCTTCAGCATCCCCCGTGGCCTCCAATTCGCTCAGCACCTGGTTGAACTTATCAAGCTCACCGCTTTCACTGTACACCTTAAGTAACTTCACTTTCAGGTCGTTGCGAGTGGGTTCATTGAAGATCGCTTGCTGCAACAACTCTTCTGCCTCGGCCAGACGACCATAAGCTATATAGATATCTGCCTCACCCAGCGGGTCTTCGGTTTGCTGGGCAGTATCTACAACATCCGCCTCAACCTCATCCGCAGCACGGGCCAGCGCTTGATCAAATTTTGCTGCAACCTCAGCGCTGGGAGAGGCCACGGACTTTGGGGCGACATCAGCTCTCGCCTCCCTGTTAACCGTGGCTGATCGGGATCGGGGCTTGGACCTGGATCGACTACGTTTTTCACTGGCTTTGGCTGCTGCACGCATTTTTCGTCGTCGCTGGACCCATAGCCAACCAATACCAACGAGGGGAATCAAGCCCAACGGTAGCCAGTACAGAGGATTATCAGGCAGCCCAGGCACAACAGATCGCGGTTCTGGGGGTTCCTCGCGCTCCCGTATCTGTTGCTGTAACCGATCCTGAAGTGCTGTCATTTGGTCGTCTTTCATCTCTACCAGGCGCCTCAGGGTGACGATCTGGTCATCAAGATCCTGCAAACGGCTTGTTAACTCCGCATTTTCCCGACTGAGCTTATCAAGCTGTTCACGGGTCATGGCCAGCTCAGTCTGCAAGGCCGCATTATCCTGATCAACACCATCGCCAATATCCTGGCCGCTGCCGGCAGCTCCCTCAGCGGAGACGATGGCTAACTTGCCATCCACTGTCGTTTGCTGCGTGGGCGAGCTCGAAGCTCCACCGCGAGTGGCATCAAGCTGGGCCACTTGGTTGCGCCATTGTTGCCACTCGCGGTTTTGTCGGGATACTCCGGCAACGGCTTCGCTAACGGTCAAACTGGTTATTTCACGACGATCGGGAACTCTGAGAATCTCACCTCTTTTAAGGCGATTAATATTTCTGTCAATAAAAGACCGTGGGTTTTTGCGCTGAATTGCCAGCATGGTTTGCTGCACAGTGACGCCCTGATCGGGACGAACTTGCCGGGCAATATCCCACAGGTTGTCATTGTTACCAACACGATAGTCTGGAGGCGCAACCTGCACAGGCTGGCTGCTGCGATCGAGTGTTGAGGTTTTCTGGCGCAAACTGCGTTCAGAGCGTATTGTACTGGCAGGCGATAAATGCTCAAAATGGCTTGCTGGTCTGAGTGCTTGTGTTGGCTGGCTGGTGCGAGGGATTTCAGGTATGGTGACAGGAGCTGCTGGCAGGCCACTGGCAACGGGGGGATCAAGCAGCAAGGTGTACTCTTTTAACAGACGACCATTAGGCCAGTGCACTTCTACCAGGAAATTAAGAAAAGGCTCCTGAATAGGGTCTTTGCTAGTAATTTTGATAACGCCTTTACCATTAGGACTCACTTCGGTTTTAAACTGAAGACCGTTTAAAACCTGGGGACGTTCAACACCTGCAAGGGCAAAATCGGACTTACTGGCCAGATTGGAAAGTATCTCGCTGCGCGTGAGATCTTCAACTTGCATTAACTCAATTTCAGCTACCAGGGGTTGATTCAATGCAGTATGAAGCTTCACATCACCCAGCCCCAGTGCGTGGGAATTAACTGTGGCGATACCCCCTGCCAGCGCAGATATCGCCACAACAAGTTTGTGCAGTCTCATCGTGAATCCTTATTTTATGCGTAGACCGTTGGCGCCCCTCATACCAACAACAGCTGCCAGCGAGGCAGCTCATTAACGTCTTCAGCCATTCTCCACAAAAAGGTACACCAGGCAGTAAAATTAAATTATCACTCAGCAAAGCCTTTTATCAATAACTCAATCAATTCAACGGTGTGAATGGCGCCTCTTTTGAAGCTATCGACCACCAGCCAAAAACTCAAGTCTGTACCATAATCCGATTTCTGGCAAAGTTTGCCCATATGAAGCTGATCGCTGCCAGCAGCATCGGCAATGGTCGGCACCTCATCGCCCTCTGCCAGCGAAATTTCAGGGAACTCTGCAAGTAAAGACTGTATTTCGTGAATATCAACCGGTTGGACAGTATCTATATCAACAACGCAGCTATCACCGAAAAAAACCGGGGCAAAGATGTTAGTCACGCGAATATCAAGATCTTCACCCAAAGCCAATAGCAACTCGCTGCGGATCATCGCTTCCTGATTTCCCTCTTGCGAGTTCTGATCCGGCACCAGATTGTAGGCCAGACGCTGGGTAAAATTGCCCTGCTCCACCGGTTTCCCGTTGAGTAGTTCAATAGTCTGTTGGCGCAGCGCTTCAATGCCACTTTTACCCAGAGCTGCAGCTGGTTGCATCAGTACCAGATTTATACGACTAAGGCCAAACTGTTGCTGGATACGTTGCAGCAAGGGCAGCAGAGGAGCAACAGCAGAGCCGGGTACGGCCAGATAGCGATTCTCCACCAGCTCAGCCAAGAGGTGCTCGTTCAAGCCAGGCAGCACTGGCAACGTATAGCCTTGCACTGCTGCGCCCTTGGAGGCATCGATAACAATACAGCCACTCTCTATCGCCCGGGTCATCAATTGGGCGTTACGATTGCAACCGGCAGGCATCAGCAGAAAATCCATGTTGGCAACATCAGCATCGTCAGGGGCAACACCCTCCAGTGTTTCTCCGTGAAATTCGACGGTTGCAGGTTCGGCACCTTCACTGATGGGTAACAGGTTGAGCACGGGTAATGGCTTGCCAGCAAACAACTGCTCTTCCAATTGTCGAATCAAGGTCTCACCAGCAAGCGTATCAGCCGCGTAAACTGCAATATTGAACGTTCGGCTCATGGCAATAAGGTCCCAGTCAAAAATGCTTGAAATAAGGAGATGATGGCAATTCTGCCCAGGCAGAATTGCATCGGGAGGTTAACACCAAACAGAGCTTAAATATCGAGCAAGGGGTTTTACAGCAAAATTCCCAACATACGCCGCAATGGTTCTGCTGCGCCCCACAACAGCTGATCACCTACGGTGAAGGCTGACAGGTATTGCGGCCCCATATTCAACTTGCGCAGACGTCCGACAGGAATGCTTAACGAACCGGTCACAGCCGCCGGCGTCAATTGTCGTATGGTTTCGGTTCGACCATCCGGCACTACACTGACCCAGTCATTGGCACTGGCAATCATGCCTTCGATATCAGTCAGGGGAATATCGTCGTGCAACTTGATGGTCAGTGCCTGACTATGACAACGCATGGCTCCGATCCGAACGCAAACGCCATCAACGGGAATGGGCTTGTGCTGCCGACCAAGAATCTTGTTGGTTTCCGCCTGAGCCTTCCACTCTTCGCGGCTCTGACCGTTACCAAACTCCTGGTCAATGTAGGGAATCAGGCTGCCGGCCAAGGGAACACCAAACTCGGCAGTTGGCAACGCGTCATCCCTTAACAGTGCCGTGGTCTTGTAATCGATGGCCAAAATAGTACTGGCCGGATTATCCAGTTCAACAGCGACGTGGTCGTGAATGCAACCCATCTGCCGGATCAACTCACGCATATTGCGCGCCCCGGCACCACTGGCCGCCTGGTAAGTCATGGCACTGACCCACTCAACCGCATCATGCAGGAACAATCCACCGATGGCCATCAGCATTAACGACACCGTGCAGTTACCACCGATAAAATTTTTAACACCGTCATTTAACGCCCGATCAATGACCGCACGGTTGACCGGATCAAGCACCACTACGGCATCGTCGCTCATGCGCAATGTGGAAGCGGCATCAATCCAATAGCCCTGCCAGCCGTTAGCACGCAGCGGTTGAAAGACTTTAGTCGTATAATCACCGCCCTGGCATGAGATAATTACATCCATGGCGCCAAGAGCCTCCAGATCGTAAGCATCCTGGAGAGGCGCAAGTGCAACGCCAACATCCGGTCCTGGTTGACCTCGCTGGGATGTGGTGAAAAAAACCGACTCAATACCCCTGCCCTGCAACCGGACAAAATCCCGCTCTGCCTGCATGCGTTCCAATAATACGGAGCCAACCATGCCGCGGTAACCAACAAAACCTACTTTTTTCATATTCTCAAATCCGGGAAAACTTCTCCCCTGTGCACACCACGGAACCCAGTTACAGTAACAGCTGACATTTTGATCAATGCAATCTCTGCGCTCAAGTCTATTTTTTCTGATCAAGCATCCTGCTACTGGATAATATCGCTCGGTCTCAGGCCCGACTCTATAAAAGTTCGATTTAATAGAATGTTTCTGACCCACTTATCCACTTCAGCAGCAATGTTGCGAGCATTGCTCCTGAAAATAGCGTGAAGCTGGGTATGAGCTTGAATCAAGATACAACGGTTTATCTCGTGGTCAGATTGCTGGCGCAGCGCCTGCCTCAGTCCGTCAATCTCAGGCAAATAGTGGTTTGCCTTGAACACTTCTACATCTGTCTGGGCTTTGCTGGCTTTTCGTCGGGCGCTTGAAGATCTTTTGACCAGGTATTCGCCACAACGCTTTGAGCGTTTTTGTTCCAGACGCCGGCATTTGTCAACCGCTGCCTTAAGTTGGGGCGTCAATGGTGTCAGTTTGACGTCCCTGCTCCAAAACAAATGATCGCGAGCTGACGTGCATATGCAATTCCACAAGAGCACCAACGACCTGACACTACTGGAAACGTCTCTCTCCCCTAGTTGCCTGTGCGGTATCTTCTCCACCAGCTCATTGATGTGCTCCACCAGATAGTCACCGACGTGGAAAAAGTCTCCTTTGAGCTGGGTAAACCGCTCAGCAAACAGTTTGACATCGTCTGGCGCTAGCGCTTCTCTGAGCACCTTCAGCTCACTGACACTGAGAGTTTCCGGCTGCGCATCTTCCATGTCGAAAACTCCTGAGTCACGGTAATCTACAGGTGTGCGCAGTTTTGATTCTGTGATCGCACAAACACTTTGAGGAGCACTAACCTCGCTTTGCCGGGCATCGGTGCCAGAAGCCGCCTTAGCGGTCGCTTGCTCAGCATGGGTGATGGTTCGACCGGGATATTTGCCGACTGTTTTTTTGGCGTGGTCATTGTTGTTTGGTGCGTTTTCACCGACTGTCGGAGAAGCGCTGTTTGCTCCCACGGGTTTGGGCATGATGGTTATCCACCTAGGTGAAATAATTGTTATCTAATCGACCAGCCATCGTATTTTTGCACCAGCGCCCACTACCCGACTGGTCGGGCGTATCAGGACCAATGCACCAGGGACAATGGCGAGAAATCGAAAAGAGAAATAGTGCTCGCAGCCAACTTTTAGCCGGCGTATAGTTCGCACCTCCCCTTAGCTAACGAGATTGTCGTTTATTATGTTCAATGCACTGGTGCTGAATCAGCAAGACAAAAACACTGTTGCCTCTATAGAGCAACTGGATGACTCTGCACTGCCAGCAGGCGATGTGGTTGTCGGCGTTAAATACTCCTCACTCAATTACAAAGATGGTCTGGCCATTACCGGCAAGGGCAAGATCGTCCGTGAATTCCCTATGGTTCCCGGCATCGACTATGCCGGCCACGTCATCTCCTCACAGGACGAACGCTACCAGCCGGGCGATGCTGTCATCCTGACTGGCTGGGGTGTAGGTGAAAATCACTGGGGCGGCATGGCTGAAAAAGCCAGCGTGCGCGCTGACTATCTGGTACCCATGCCAGCCGGTCTGGACAGCCGTAAAGCCATGATTATTGGCACCGCCGGCCTGACCGCCATGCTCTGCATAATGGCACTGGAAAATGCTGGCATCACTCCGGAAAAAGGTGAAATTCTGGTCACTGGTGCCAGCGGTGGTGTCGGCAGCGTTGCCGTTACGCTGCTGGACCAGCTTGGCTACCAGGTGGTCGCGGCATCGGGTCGCCCAGAAAATCACGAATGGTTAAAATCCATTGGTGCTGATCGTGTCATCGAGCGAGCAGAACTGCAGGAACCGGCACGTCCGCTGGAAAAACAACTGTGGGCGGGTTGCATTGACACAGTGGGGGGCAAAGTGCTGGCCAAAGTGCTGGCCCAGATTGACTACCTGGGCGCGGTAGCTGCCTGTGGTCTGGCTGGCGGTTTTGATCTGCCCACCACCGTTATGCCATTCATTCTGCGCGGCGTAAAACTGCTGGGTGTGGATTCAGTTATGTGTCCGTTTGAACAGCGCATGCAAGCCTGGAACCGTCTGGCTGAGCTGCTGCCTGAGTCATTCTACACCCGCGGCGCGACCGAAATTGAACTACAAGCGGTGCCCGAAATGGCCGAAGCGATTACTCTTGGTCAAGTGACCGGCCGCACATTGATCAGAGTTTAACGCCTCTTGAGGGTTTGCCACGCAGGCAAACCCTTGCTCCCCAGTTAACGGACCAAAGTTGTCATAACCTGTGTTTGCCAACATGGTCTTTTAACTTCTACACTTTTCGTTGATTGTCCATCCACTGTTATCCGTCCTCTCCCATGCGACAATATTTCTTTGCGATAAATTGCATTGCGACAAAATAAATATTGTTGTTTTGGATCTGTCGCCATCAGCAAACAAATGAACCATCGCCCGATACTGTACGTCATTGGTCTTTTTTTGAGCACGCTGGCTGTGTTCATGCTGATTCCTGTCGTCTATGACTTGCTGACCAGAAGAATGGATATCTGGGAATTTGTCATGGCCGCGCTCATCACCGCCTGCACAGGTACTCTCCTGACCGTCAGCTTCAAGCCTGAGCAGTTCAGTATGCGCCCTCGGCAGGTATTCGTACTGACTACCATTTGCTGGCTGGCGGTCAGTGGGTTTGCTGCGCTGCCTTTGTGGTTCAAACTGCCCATCAACTATACCGATGCATTTTTTGAAACCATGTCCGGCATAACCACCACCGGCTCCACCATTCTTACCGGGTTGGATTGGCTGGATCACAGCGTCCTGATTTGGCGCTCGCTGCTGCAGTGGTTTGGCGGTATTGGTTTTATTGTTGTCGCCGTGGCGGTTTTGCCGCAGCTGAAAGTGGGCGGCATGCGGCTGTTCCAGAGTGAATCATCGGACTGGTCGGAAAAAGCGCTGCCACGTTCGGGCGCCATTGCCAAGCGTATTGTCGTTGCCTACCTGATAATGACTGCCACCTGCGCCTATCTGTACCTACTCGGTGGCATGACCGTGTTTGAGGCGCTCAATCACTCCATGACTACGGTCTCAACGGGCGGTTATTCCACATCTGATGCCTCCATGGGGCACTTTAAAGGCCCGCTGATTATCTGGACCAGCACCGTCTTTATGATGCTGGCCAGCCTGCCCTTTACCTTATTTGTGCGCTGCATGCGCGGCGAATTCCACAGCCTTTACGGAGATGTCCAGGTGCAGGTATTTGTGGTGTTTCTTGCGGTGATCTGGCTGATTCTCAGTCTGTGGCTGTGGGATAACTCGCGCTACACCTTTTGGCAATCGCTGACCCTGGTCTCCTTTAACACCACATCAACCGTTTCTACCACCGGCTTTGCCTACGGGGACTACACCTTGTGGGGGGGATTTGCCAACCTGATGTTTTTCTTTTTGCTGTTCGTCGGTGGCTGCTCTGGCTCCACGGCTGGTGGCATCAAGATTTTTCGCTTCCAGATCGGCGGCAAGCTGCTGAACATTCAACTCAAACATCTGGTGCATCCAAAAGCCTGTTTTGTGCAAAATTACAACGATCAGAAAATCAATGATGAAATTCTGCGCTCGCTGATCGGCTTCAGCTTTTTCTTCATCTTGCTGATCGCAGTTATGAGCCTGCTGTTGACACTGTGTGGACTGGACCCTGTTACCAGTGTTAGTGGTGCAACCACAGCGGTGGCCAATGTTGGTCCGGGCCTCGGCAAAATTATTGGTCCGGCCGGAAATTTCAGCTCGCTGCCCGATATTGCCAAGTGGATATTAAGTGTCGGTATGCTGCTGGGCCGATTGGAAGTCATCACAGTGCTGGTGCTTTTTACGCCGGTGTTCTGGAAAGATTGACCGACTCAGCACACGTCCGGCGGGAACCAACTCACTAACTTTGCAGTCAAAGGTTAAATAAAAATCTATACACCCGGAGTTGTATATCATGGATCGAGCCGCCACTATTCCCGCTGACCAGTCTGGGCTTATCCTCAATCCTGCTCTCAGGAAAGTCCCTGTCCTCAATAAAGCACCTGCCCCCAGCAAAGTAACAGCAGCCACCAGCCACTTTTGCCAACGTGCCGTCACCAGCCCCGACAAGTGTGCATTAATAATTCCGCCTGAGCCTCTGGTCAGTCCGCTTGCCGATTCGCCGATAGCCGTTCGTACTATCGCATCGGCTAAAGCCCGTTGGGATGCACAGAGTTACCAGCAGCACTCCTCCTCCCAGGCCAATGACTCCGCCGGATTGGTTAATTATCTGCTCAGCAATGCCATCGTTCGATACCCGCTTAGCCGGGTTTGTGACCTGGGGTGCGGCACCGGGCAAAATATGAAAAGTTATCGGCAGGCTTTTCATGCCGAGATTTACGGTGCCGATCCATCCTCGGCCATGTGCGCCCTGGCGCAAATCACCGTGGCCGCAGAGCAAATGCCCATTCAGTGCCGGGGTGCGGCAGATTTCTCTTTTGGCACCAGCTTCCCCTTGATCCTGTCGACCCACGCCCTGCATTGGATCGCCAAACCGGCAATGCCCGAAGCCCTGTCAAACATTCACGCCCAGTTAACCAACGACGGTATCTTTGCTGCTGTTTTTGCTGCCTCAAAGGCTGGCTTGCCTTTTGATGATGCGCTGCAAGCGATAAAAAGCCGCGAAAGATACCAGGCAGCGTTTTGCAGTTTTACGCTGAACCAGTTTTTTTATTCCACCGAAGAAATAGCAACATTGCTACAACATGCACACTTTCAAATTCATACCCTGGCCATCAATCCGGTTCATAAAACCTTTGCCAACGGCACACAGCTGCTCAGCTTTGTTCAACAGTGGCTCAGTGAATATAAGCATCTGCAACAGACTTACCCGTCTCTGGCCGACGATTTCCTGAGTGATGTTATCAACAATTATCTGGCCCGCACCGGACAGCAGTCCGATAGGCCAGTGACGTGGGAGGAGAGAACTTTCACCCTGGTTGCGGCCAAAAAGCATCGCGCATAAAAACGACAGATTGCCTATGACAGTGCCGGATGTCCTTGTCAGGAAATTCCCTGCGACCAAAACCGGGCAATTTTTAACAGGCGTATTATCCGGTGGTATAATTCGGTAACACCGTTGCCAAATGTTTGGTGGTTTTTACCTCCCGCAAAACTTGTTACCGAACGTTGCACATTCCCCATCAGGACTTGCGAAAAATTGACCTGAATCAATTTTGATCACCCTGATCATCCTGTAACATCGTGGAATTTTCAGTCTTTTCATTTTTTATCCAGTTGCAGAGAATTTTGTCCGTGCCGACGAGCTCCCCATTAGACACGCACCTGATTAGCCAGATTCGTGACCGTGCCCAACGCAATCCGCAACATATTGCCATGCGTTGTGCCTCTCATAATTCTGATCACCAGCCAGAGGCATGGTGGCAAGAGATGAACTGGCAACAACTGAGCGAAAAGATTGACCAGACATCCCGCGCCCTGTTGCAACATGATCTCGAGGTGCAGGCGAAAGTGTGTATCTGGTCCCAGAATATGCCCCAGTGGAGTGTGGCCGACCTGGGTTGTTTGCAGGCACGTCTGGTGGTCGTACCGCTATATCCAACCAGTAGTGTAGAACAGGCGCGCTATATTCTTGAGGAAACCAGGGCATCGTTACTGTTTGTGGGTGAACAGGCGCAATTCGATCAGGCGGTAAAACTTCTACTGTTGTCGACCACATTAAAGACCATTGTCGTTTTTGACCGCTCTGTAGCCATAGAAGACTGCCCCCAGGCGATCCACTTTGATGATTTTATCCAGCACGGCGCTGATCAGGCCATGCTGGATGACAGGCTCGCCGAGCGCTCCATGGATGACCTCTTTACCCTGATGTACACGTCGGGCACCACCGGCGAGCCCAAAGGGGTCATGCTCGATTACACCAATATCGCTGCCAGCTTTGACGGTCATGACCAGGTGCTCCACCTCGATAGCCTGGACACCTCCTTGTGCTTCTTGCCGTTAAGCCATATTTTTGAACGCGGCTGGAGTTTCTACGCCTTGACCCGGGGTGCCACCAATGTTTACCTCAAGGAGCCGCAGCAGGTTGCGGCTGCGCTGAAAAGCGTCAAGCCCACGGTGTTGTGCGCGGTCCCGAGATTTTTTGAGAAAATCTATACGGCCATTCACAGTAAAGTCTCCGGCGCACCGTTTATCCGGCGCAAAATTTTTGCTACCGCCATGAAAATTGGCGCAGCGCACCTGGAATATCACCGCAAAGGTGCAGCAACGCCTGGCTACCTCGACAGTCTCTACCGCGTGGCTGACAAGGCAGTGTTTAGCAAGATTCGCGCTGAGCTGGGCGGCCGTATTCGCTTTATGCCCTGTGGTGGCGCACGTCTTGATGACGAAATTAATCGCTTCTTTCACGTCATTGGCATTGATGTGAAAGTTGGCTACGGCATGACCGAAACCCTCGCCACCGTGACCTGCTTCCGCGACACTGAATACGAATTCGGCTCCTGCGGCATTCCATTGCCAGGCATTGCCGTGCGTATTGGCGAAGAAGGCGAAATCCAGGTGAAAGGGGGAACGGTGATGCGTGGCTACTACCGTAAGCCCGAAGAAACTGCCAAATCCTTTACCACCGATGGCTGGCTGCGTACTGGCGACGCTGGTTTGATTGATGAAAACGGCGCACTGCGTATGACCGAGCGCATCAAAGAGTTGATGAAAACGTCCAACGGCAAGTACATTGCGCCCCAGTACATCGAAGGCACCCTGATTAAAGACCGCTTTATCGAACAGATTGCTATTATCGCCGATGCGCGCAACTACGTGACCGCCCTGATTGTGCCCGCCTTCGAAGCCTTGGAGGAACACGCCAAAGCCTTGAACCTGAAGTACCGTAATCACAAGGAGCTGGTCCAGCACACCACCATTCAGGAGCTGATCCATGAGCGGGTCAACCGGATTCAGCAAGGGCTGGCCAAATTTGAGCAGGTGAAGAAATTTACCCTGCTACCCAAGGAGTTTTCCATTGAGCTCGGGGAGCTGACTCCTACCCTGAAACTGCGTCGCAAAATTATTATGAAGCGCTTCCAAAAAGAGATTGAGGCCATGTACGCGCCCAAAGTCGAAGTCTGAGTCACTCCTCAGGACAAAATGCAGCCGACAACGGCTGCATTTTTCTTAAAACAATCAACCAGCCTGTGATACCCTGCAAGGCTACCGTCCCTACCCCGATTCTGGTCATGTCTGTAACTATCATTCGCCGCGCCTACGATCTTTCATCCTGTGATTTTTCCCCTGATATGGACCCGCTGCTGGCCCGAATTTACCATGCCAGGGGCGTCACGTCTCAGGATGACCTGCCCAGACAACTGCAACAGCTGAATGATTACCGGCAACTGAAAGACAGCGATAAAGCCAGCAAAATTCTCGCTGATGCCATTATCAACCGACAACGGCTGCTGATTGTCGGCGACTTTGACTGCGACGGTGCCACCAGCAGTGCACTTGGCGTGCTGGCCTTGCGCAGTATGGGTGGAATTGCGGATTTCCTGGTACCAAACCGCTTTGAGTACGGCTATGGCTTGACGCCGGAGATTGTCGAAGCTGCGTTGCCATTTCAGCCCGATGTTTTGCTTACAGTGGACAACGGCATTTCCAGCATTGCTGGTGTTCAGGCGGCCAAAGACCACGGCATGACCGTGGTAGTGACTGACCATCACCTGGCGGGTCGGCAGTTACCGGCAGCCGACGCGGTTGTTAATCCCAACCAACCCGACTGCCCGTTCCCGGGCAAAAACACGGCTGGCGTTGGCGTGATTTTTTACCTGATGTGTATGCTCAGAACCGAACTGCGTAATCGGGGGTACTTCCAACACACGCCAGAACCCAATCTTGCTCAGCTATTGGACCTCGTGGCCCTTGGCACGGTGGCTGACGTGGTAAAACTGGACAGCAACAACCGCATTCTGGTGCATCAGGGATTGTCGCGCATTCGCTCAGGCCGTTGTCGGCCGGGCATTACCGCCCTTATCGAGGTATCGGGCAGAAATGCCGCCACACTGGTGGCAGCGGACCTGGGCTTTGCTCTTGGCCCTCGGCTTAATGCCGCCGGTCGGCTGGATGATATGTCCATCGGCATTGAGCTGCTCCTTTGTGACGATATGAGCCGGGCGCGAGCGCTGGCCCATGAGCTTGATGACCTGAACCGCGACCGCAAAACCATTGAGAACAGTATGCAAAGCCAGGCAATGATTGAGCTGGAGCAGATGCAGTTTGCCCAGAGCGACCTACCCTGGGGTATTAGCCTATTTCAGGAGAGCTGGCATCAGGGGGTAATTGGAATCCTGGCCGCCAGAGTCAAAGAGAAGCTTAATCGCCCGGTAATCGCTTTTGCCGAGGCAGACAACCTGGAAGGCGACTCGCTGTTGAAAGGCTCGGCCCGGTCACTTCCTGGGCTGCATATCCGCGACACTCTGGATAGCATTGCCCGACAAAACCCTGATCTGATTATTAAGTTTGGTGGCCACGCTATGGCGGCCGGTTTGTCGATCAGGAAAGCTGATTTCGAACGATTCAAAGCCGCCTTTGATGTTGCGGTCAGACAACAACTGACGGCTGATGACTTGCAGGCGCAGATCCATACCGATGGCGAACTGCTGCCGGAACAAGTGAGCATGACCACGGCATTTACCTTGCGTGATGCTGGCCCGTGGGGACAGAGTTTTCCGGAGCCGACGTTTGACGGCCACTTTCAGGTTATGCAGCAGAAACTGGTGGGCAATAAACACCTGAAAATGGTTCTGCAAATACCTGGCCACCCACTACGGCTCGATGCCATTGCTTTTAATATTGATAACCAGATGTGGCCCAATCCCAATATTCATCAGATTCAGGCCGTTTATAAGCTCGACATCAATGAGTATCGCGGCCAACAAAACCTGCAACTGCTGGTTGAGCATCTTGAACCAGCTTAAATCATGCCGTTGACTTTGCGCTCAAACAGCTCCAGCTGTTCAAGCGCTCGGGCTTCACGCAGATCCACCAGCCGTACTCCCACACCCAACAAGCGAACAGCTGGACCGCCGCGTTCCCAGGCGCCAGCCAGCAATCTGGAAAAATGCCCGACCAGTGTCTCACCGGTTACCGGTGGACTCTCCTCCAGCGTGGTCTGGCTAAAATCGGCAAACTTCACTTTGACGTAGTGTTTGTAAACCTGGTACTCCTTTTCGATGGGCCTGAAGCGCTCCTGCAGCTCCCCCAGCAGCGGTTCTACCTGGGCTAAAGCGGCTGCCAGACCGACCAGGTCATGGTCGTAGGTGCGCTCAACGGAGAGGGACTTTCTGCGCCGCCTGGTCTGCACCTCACGGTCATCCCGTCCCCGGGCCAGCTCCCACAACCGCTCCCCGAAACTGCCAAACCAGCGGCTTAATTCCAGAATTGAGTATTGACGCAGCTGGCCACAGGTCATAATGCCTTTTTGCTGCAATTTACCGGCTGTGACGCGCCCAACGCCGTGAATTTTTTTTACCGACAAGTCAAAAAGAAAGTCCTCGATTTGTGCGGGGGTTATCACAAAAAGGCCGTTGGGCTTATTCCAGTCGCTGGCAATTTTGGCCAGAAATTTATTCGGTGCCACGCCAGCGGAAACCGTTACCTGGAGTTTTTGCGCGATCTCCTGGCGTATCTCCTGGGCAATTAACGTGGCACTGCCGCGACAGCGCTGGCTGCCAGTAACGTCCAGATAAGCTTCATCAAGGGACAGTGGCTCTATCCGATCGGTATATTGTCGGAAAATGGCGTGCGCCCTGGCGGATGCCTCGCGATACACAGGAAACCGGGGCGGAATGATTTTCAAATCAGGACATAATCTCAGGGCGTGGGCCGAAGCCATGGCCGAACGTACGCCAAAACGCCGGGCCTCGTAATTACAGGTAGCTACAACTCCCCGCTGCTCTGGGGTTCCACCGACGGCCAGGGGCTCGCCTGACAACTTTGGATTGTCACGAATTTCAATGCTGGCGTAGAAAGCATCGAAATCGATATGAATAATTTTTCTCTGAATCTCTTTGAGTGAAACGCTGCTGTGCACCAACGTTGTTATCCATCACAGGCTCCGGGATAGCCCCTGTATATAGATACAAAATTACTTTGGCAAGCATTTCCAGTTGGAACTTTGATACTTAGAGCACAAATACCTAGAGCACAAATACTTAGAGCGCAGCCCTGGGCAAACCAGGGATTTACATGACGATGGCCAACCATCAAAAAGGCGTACGAGACCTTCAGGCACCCAGCATTGCCGGGTTGGACGACACCACAAATTTGTTTAGCCTCGCTTCAGCAAATGGGAAAAACTCCAAGCCTTCATCCTCGGATTGCTTGAGTAGATCAAAACAGGCCTTCATCTCCTGCCATGGCTGATCCGGATCACGCTTGGGTGTGACTGCGTCATCAAGCCGTTGCCAGAAATGATGATTGATAAAATGCTTAACCGATGTGATTAGCGGGCAATCGATATAATACTCAACGTTTCTGGCACCATCGCTGGCAAAGTCCCGATAGATAAAAGGCGCAGCGGTGACGGCAACAATGGTTCCTGCGGCGATAAACAACAGGGGCTCAACCACCGCAATCGTGAGAGCAGGCCCAAGAAAATAACGACAGAGAAAATCGGTCACCCGATTGTAAACCATATTGGCCAGCACCTGGGCTGGCTTGATGACGTACTGACCCAGGGTGCGAGTGTTACGCTGTCCTGTCACACAATCCACAGCCGTCATAAACGGTGCATAGACGGTAGCTCCGATAACCCCACCCACAAGTGCCGCCGGCAAAGCAAACAGGAGGTGCCCGGCAAAACTGCCAACCGACTGATTAAGTTGAAAAAAAGCTGCCACGGGTGCCCAGAATACTTCTTTCAGAGTATTCCAGCCCGGACGAGCTTCTCGTTCATCGCGAATATCCTGCAATGCCCTGCACTTTTCGTGCTGGTCAGCAAAGTAAGCTTTAGTGTAAGCACCGTGAATAGCTGGATTGGGTAATGTGGAAGGCGGAAAGACTGGGTCAATCATGGAGGACCTCGTTTAAAATTATTGATTTTTTGACCGATCTTTCAGGTGATAGTTCCGTAAATCGCATTTACTGATACTCGAACACAGGCGGGTGACGGTGAGAGATGGCGCGATTTGCTCTTTTCATCAGAAAACGGCCAGCAAGCACTATGCACCACAACATCATCATCGCCGACGACCATCCGCTGTTTCGCACCGCACTGAAGCACTCGATCAAGCAAGTGACCCAGGCCCCAGCTATCTCTGAAGCCGCCACCATCGCCCAATTGCAATCACTGCTGGCTGATAACAGCAACCCTGACTTGATTCTGCTGGATTTGAATATGCCAGGCGCGCATGGCTTCTCCGGACTGATTTTTCTCCAGGGCCAATACCCGGATGTGCCGGTTGCTGTGGTGTCAGCCACCGATGACCAGACAGTGATGCTCAAGGCCAAAGGTCACGGTGCCCGAGGATTTATTCCCAAATCAACTGCGCCACAAGCTCTCAAGGCAGCCATTGCCGATATTCTGGTGGGCCAACAGTGGTGGCCGGAGCACTTCCAGACGACATCTGTTGTCGAGGTCAGTGATATGGAAGCACGGCTGGCAACGCTTACTCCCCAGCAGTTTCGGGTGCTCGGCATGATCAGCGAGGGGCTGCTGAACAAGCAGATTGCTTACGACCTTGACATCTCTGAGGCGACCATCAAGGCGCATGTGACCGCCATTTTCAAAAAGCTCGGCGTACGCAGTCGCACCCAGGCGGTCATCGCCATTAGTGCACTGGAAATCGAATCACCACCGCAACCCACCGACCAACAACAACCTACCGACCAACAGCAATCCACCGGCCAACAGCAAGATCAGCAATAAGTTTTAGCAGCCCATCAACAGTGATGGGCTCACGCCCAACTGCTGCCCTGAAATAGCTGTCCTGAAAATAGCCACGCTTCCGACCTTTTTGGGCTAAACAGAAAGAACCAAATCGGAGGAAGCGATATGTCTGGCGTCTCAGTCTATCCGGTGACACCCGCTGCCCTGGCAAACACCCGGCTCACCAATGACCAGTATCTAACCATGTATCAGCAATCCATCGCCGATCCGGAAAGCTTCTGGCGCGAACACGGGCAGTGCATCCACTGGTTCACGCCTTTCACTCAGGTCAAAAGTACCTCCTTCATCAGTCCCGTTGATATTCGTTGGTTTTACGATGGTACCACTAACGCTGCCAGTAACTGTCTGGATCGTCACCTGCCCAGTCGCGGCGACCAGACGGCCATTATCTGGGAACCAGACGTTGCTGGTCCTTCGGAAAAGATCACCTATCGGGCGCTGCATGAGCGCGTGTGTCGCTTTGCCAATGCGTTGCAGCACCAAGGTATTGGCAAGGGAGACGTGGTTATCATCTATATGCCCATGGTCGTTGAAGCGGTGGTGGCCATGCTGGCCTGTAGCCGCATTGGTGCCATCCACTCGGTGGTTTTTGGGGGGTTCTCCCCGCAGTCGCTGGCTGGGCGCATCAATGATTGCCAGGCAAGGATCGTGATCACGGCTGACGAAGGCGTGCGCGGCGGCCGTGTCATCCCGTTGAAAAACAATGTGGAAGAAGCCCTTGAGAGCACCGACAGCGTCGAAAAAGTGATTGTGCTCAAGCGTACCGGCGCCGACGTTGCCTGGCATCCTGATCGGGACCTATGGTGGCACGAGGTGATCGAACACCATGCGATACAGTGTAATGCAGTGGAGATGAACGCCGAAGACCCGCTCTTTATTCTTTATACCTCCGGCTCCACTGGTAAACCCAAAGGTGTCGTGCATACCACAGGCGGTTATCTGGTCTACGCTATGGTCACCTTCCGCTATGTTTTTGACTATCAGCCCGGCGAAGTATTCTGGTGCAATGCCGATGTTGGCTGGATTACTGGGCACTCCTATGTCGTCTATGGTGCTCTGCTTAATGGTGCCACCGTCGTCTTGCACGAAGGGACGCCCAACTACCCCCACACCAATCGTCTCAGCCAGATCGTCGATAAACACCAGGTCAATATTCTCTACATCGCCCCAACGGCCATCCGCACCTTGATGGCCACAGGCAACCGAGCCATTGAAGGCACCTACCGTCGTTCACTGAGATTGCTCGGCTCCGTGGGCGAACCCATCAACCCAGAGGTCTGGAATTGGTATTACCACACCATTGGCGAGCAGCGCTGCCCGATTGTTGATACCTGGTGGCAAACCGAAACCGGAGCAGCCATGCTCACTCCCCTGCCTGGCGCCACGGCACTTAAGCCCGGCTCAGTCACCCGACCCTTTTTCGGTATTCAACCCGCGCTAGTAGACGACAATGGATGTTTTATCCAGGGCCCGGGTACAGGCAACCTGGTGATGCTCGACAGCTGGCCCGGTCAAGCGAGAACTCTGCACGGCGATCACCAGCGCTTTGAGCAGACCTACTTCGCTCGCTTCCCGGGCCTGTACAACACCGGCGATGAAGCACGTCGGGATGAGGATGATTATTACTGGATTACCGGGCGCAGCGATGATGTTATTAATGTTGCCGGCCACCGTATGGGTACGGCAGAGATAGAATCTGCGGTGGTGGCTCATCCTCATGTAGCTGAAGCTGCGGCAGTGGGTTTTCCTCACGATATCAAAGGTCAGGGTATTTATATTTTTGTCACGCTGAACAGTGGATTGAAAACCAGTGACGCCCTGAAAAGCAGTTTGCAACAGTGGGTGCGAAAAGCCATCGGGCCGGTGGCCACCCCAGACATTATTCAATGGGCGCCTGGTTTGCCAAAAACCCGGTCAGGCAAAATCATGAGGCGAATTCTGCGCCGAATTGCGGCGGACGAATTCGACAACCTGGGTGATATCTCAACACTTGCCGATCCGGAGGTGATTGATCAGTTAATCAATGACCGCGCACGAATTAACAATTAATCATTTGCTGTCGCATATTGCAATAAACAGCCATCGGCGCATAATGGACAACAGTCAGGGACGAAAAGCACGTCTACTGACTAAGGGACACAAGTCATTGCAACCGAATGGTTAACCAGAAACGCTTGACATTGCAATCAACGTCCCTATAATCCGCATTTCCTTTGTCGCGGGATGGAGCAGTCTGGTAGCTCGTCGGGCTCATAACCCGAAGGTCGTTGGTTCGAATCCAGCTCCCGCAACCACTTTTATGAAAGCCATTGATCTTTGGTATAAAGATCAATCAAACCTGTTTTGTCGCGGGATGGAGCAGTCTGGTAGCTCGTCGGGCTCATAACCCGAAGGTCGTTGGTTCGAATCCAGCTCCCGCAACCACTTTTATAAAAGCCGTTGATCTTTGGTGTAAAGATCAATCAAATCTGTTTTGTCGCGGGATGGAGCAGTCTGGTAGCTCGTCGGGCTCATAACCCGAAGGTCGTTGGTTCGAATCCAGCTCCCGCAACCATTTTATAAAAACTGTTGATCTTTGGCATAAAGGTCAATCAAACCTGTTTTGTCGCGGGATGGAGCAGTCTGGTAGCTCGTCGGGCTCATAACCCGAAGGTCGTTGGTTCGAATCCAGCTCCCGCAACCACTTCTAAAAGCATTCCATTGAACTCAGACCCGACTAATGAAGCCTAACTCATCCCCCAGCAAAAGAGCGCTTGTTGTTGAGGGCGGTGGTATGCGAGGTGTCTTCACTGCCGGTGTTCTGGACGCCTTTCTGGATAAACGACTCCGACACTTTGATGGCTACTACGGCGTCTCTTCCGGGGCACTCAATCTCAGCTCATTCATTGCTGGCCAGCGCAATCACAGTCTGAATATTTACACCAACCTTTGCCTTGATCCGCAATTTATCAATGTGATGCGCCATATTCGTGGTGGTAACCTGTTTGACCTGGACTGGTTCTTTCAGAAAATTGCCCAGGAGAGCGCCCTGAATATCAGACGATTCAGGCATCTGCTGATTGATAGCCACTTTACCGTGGTCAACACCTGTGTCAAAAGCGGCCAACCTGTCTACCAGCGCATTGATGGCAACACGCCTAATACACTGATCAACGATATGCTCAAAGCGAGCAGTGCACTCCCCATGATTTACCGCAGTCCGGTATCTGTCGATGGACGCCTCATGAGCGATGGCAGTTTGTCGGATCCATTACCAATACAAAAAGCGATTAATGATGGTTACGACCAGGTCATTGTGGTCAGAACCAGACCAGAGTACTTTCGTAAAAAAATGACTGCCACTGCCCGATTACTTGCCTGGCAGCAGCGGCTGTCTCCGGCTATCGGACGATTAATTAAAGATCAGCACACTACTTATAACCAAAGCATTGATAATGCTCATACCCTGGCACTGGAGCATAATACCCAACTGATTCAGGTTGCTCCGGCCAGGCATCTGAAAACGTCAAGAGGTACCCGGCAGCGAAATTTGCTGGTAGCCGACTATCATCATGGCTACACCCTTGGCTATCAGGTTGCGGAACAACTTACCTCACTCCCTGCTTTGCCTGCATCCTGACCATGTCAGGTAAATTTATCTCACTGGTTTGTAAATCTGCTAGATTAATGTCTCCGCCAGCGTGAACCATATACCTAACGTTTTGTCCCAGCATCTGACCATCCGCACCCTTATGAGGTCCTACCATGCCAAGACAGGTTCTTATTCCTATTGCTGATGGTTCAGAAGAGATTGAAGCTGTCACCATCATTGATACCCTCAGAAGAGCGGGAGCCAAGGTGACCGTGGCCAGTTGTGCAGCTGATGACTCTCTGACTGTTACCTGTTCACAGAAAACCAGGATCACCGCAGACACACATATCGACAGCTGCGTCGGCCAGCCGTTTCATCTTATTGCGCTGCCCGGAGGCATGCCCGGGGCCAAGAATTTGCGGGACTGCCAGGCACTGATCACGCTTTTGCATGATCAGCAAAAAGCAGGCAAGTGGTATGCAGCTATCTGCGCATCTCCCGCAATTGTCCTGGCTCACTACGGCTTGCTCGATAACGTCCACGCTACCTGCTACCCCACTTTTATGGAGCAAATGGAAGGAGCACTTCCCCGCCCGGGCGATGCCACCGTAATTGACGACAGAAAACGCGTAATCACTGCCCAGGGACCTGGGAACGCCATGAGTTTTGCCTTCAAGTTAATCGATGCGCTTTATGGAAAAGACGCCCACCGACCGATAGCTAAACAGATGATCGCCGACTGGGCTTTATAACCACCCACCCACCAAGGCTCGCCAGTGAACGAGCAATGTTAGTTGAACACAGTTGTGCAAATGCGTATAGAATACCTGTAAGGGTTTTCCGAAGTAACACCAAAACCTGATGCGATAATCCACGAGGTATGAAAATATGGAAAGCTTTATCCTGATTGTGGTCAGCATTTTTGCACTGTATTACCTAAGCCAAAAGCAGGACCACATGGCAAACAGGATGTTTGGCCATGAGTTCAACCGTTTCGAACGGATTTACAATAACGTGACCTACTCTTGCCCAGACGCCACCGTGGTCAGCAAACAAATTACCAGCGCCATACCGTTGCCGCTTATTCCCTCAATCGGTTATTCCGCCAGGGCGCTGTGCCTGACCGAAGATAAACACTGGTTCTGGTTTGACGCCACAATCCGCCGGATGAAACCGGGTCAAACCAGCATCACTCCCATAACACCTGAAGAGGCATTCGCTGCCCTCAAGGATGACCCAGAAAACCTTAACCGTTACTTTCCCACCCACGACCAGCAGTCAGCCTGACTGCTGGGCAGTGGGCGGGACGCCCTCAACACTCCAGCGCCGATTGGCGCAAATCCTTACGCAGTATCTTGCCAACCGGCGTCATTGGCAGCTCAAGACGAAACTCACATACTTTCGGCACTTTGTAAGCAGTCAGATAATTACGACACCAGTCCAATAATTCATCAACCGTAAGACTATCCTCCGCTTTGACCACGAACAGCTTTACTGCCTCTCCAGTACTTTCATCAGGAATACCAATAGCTGCACAGTTGGTTACCTTGGGATGAGTGCAAACCACATCTTCGATCTCATTGGGATAGACGTTAAAACCAGAGACCAGAATCATATCCTTGATGCGATCGACAATCCTGATAAATCCATCCTCAGCAATACAGGCCACATCTCCGGTTCTAAGCCAGCCTTCAGCATCTAAAACCTCGGCGCTGGCCCGGGGCCGTTGCCAATAGCCCGACATCACCTGTGGGCCACGCACGCACAGTTCACCCGGTTCCCCAATGGCAGTTTCGTCTCCCTGCTCATCAACAGTTTTCAGTTCAGTAGCCGGCAGTGGTAAACCGGCTGTACCCGGTTGCGACAAGTTGCCGGCTGGATTCATGCAAACTGCCGGAGAGCATTCCGTCAGCCCATAGGCTTCGGAGATCGTACAGCCGGTTGTTCTTTGCCACTTTTGAGCTGTTATCTCCTGTAATGCTGTGCCGCCAGATAACGTCAGTTTCAGACTGGAGAAGTCACACTCTTTGAAGCGAGGGTGATTGAGCAGACTGGTGAAAAGTGTATTCAAACCAATAAAGGCAGTGAAACGCCAGGGCTTGATCATTTTGATAAACGTGTTGGTATCTCGAGGATTAGCAATCAGAATGCTGTGGTTGCCCATAAACGGCATACACAACAGATGTACGGTAAAAGCATAAATATGGTAAAGCGGCAGCGGCGCAATCAGAATTTCCTGCCCTGTCCTGATGATGCTCTGCTGTTGCTCATCGAGCTGCGATAACATCTCTTTCGATTGCAGCATATTGGCGATCAGATTGCGATTGGTGAGCACAGCACCTTTGGCAATCCCCGTAGTGCCGCCGGTATATTGCAGCACTACCGCATCCGCCAGCCCTCCTTCGAACACTGGCCGATATTGCACGGCGCTGACGGCCTTCAGGGCACGTCGCAGGGGAATGGCTGCAGGCAAAGAGTACCCAGGAACCATTTTCTTAACGTGTTTCACCAGAAAGTTAATGATCTGTCGTCTGGGCGTTGGCAGCATATCCGCCAGACAGGTGACAAATAAATACTGAATGTCCGTCTCAGCCACCACTTCCTGCACCAAGTGGCCAAAGTTTTCCAGAAATACTAAAGCTCTGACCCCGGAATCCTTGAATTGATGACGCATCTCCCGGGCCGTGTACAACGGATTGGTATTAACGATCACCAGTCCAGCGCGCAAGGCGCCATAAACAACTACAGGGTATTGCAGCAGATTGGGCATTTGAATGGCAATACGATCGCCCGGTTTCAGATTGGTGTTCTTTTGCAGGTAGGCAGCAAACTGTCGACTGAGAGTATCTATATCGTGGTAGGTAAGTGTATGGCCAATACTGGTAAAGGCCGGGCGCGAACGGTTCTCATATAACAGGGCATTGATAACGGAAAGTACACTGGAGTACTCATCCGGATTGACGGTATTGCCAACGCCAGCAGGTCGCTTGCCATCCCAGAAAGATGCGTCCATTGCACTGCGCCTCTTATAGTTATTGTTATCAAGGCTATCTTGCCGTGTTTTTTGCGATTTTAGCCAACAATTTCACCGTGAGCATCTAATAAGTGCCAAACGTGCCGATGAATTACCCAGCAGTGTCTGGCACAGGCAATTTGTTTACCTTGATCCCTCCCCGGATTAAGCGTGCGTCGAGTATTCAGACACATAGGGGTTCCAGCAATAACTACGGACAGAATCAACAGGATGTTGGCAACTTTACCGTTCACGAGCCCAGTCACAACGCTTTCTGCCATCAACTGGCAAGAGGTAACTTATGGCTGAATTTTATCTGAAAATACTTTCCGGCAATCACATCGGTGCCGAAATTCCCCTTGAGCCAGGCAGGTACGCCCTGGGCAAGGACGACAGCTGTGACCTGATCCTGACCGATGACAACCTCAGTGACGTTGAGCTGATCATCGAAATTTCTGGCAACAACCAGATCAGAATACAGGCTGGAACTGCTGGCACGACTTTGCATGTTAATGGTGAGCCCACCGGAGCAAGCATTCAGTACACCTTTTTTGATATTGTCACTTCTAACAATCTGTTTATCGCTCTTGGTCCCGCTGATGTTCAATGGCCAACTCTGACTTTGCCCAATATGGCATCCCCTGCCAAACAGGAGTTGTCGACGAGCAACGACGCTGTGCCGTTGACCGACCCCATTGAGGCGGAACTGTCGGCACTGGACTTCGATCAGGAAGTGCCAGCGGACAACCAGCAAGATGACGACGATGAACTCGAAGAGCCAGCGTTGCTTGCGCGTATCGATAAACGATGGCTGGCTGCTATTCCTGCCGCTTTGGTATTGGCCATAGCGGTGATCGGTATCACCTTCTCCAGCAGCAGCTCCGAGATTCAGGAAATGCCTAATATACCTGGCGCTATGGAAATATCAGAGAGCGCCAAAGCACAACTGGGGCTGAAACATATCAAATTCCGACAGTTGCCAGATAACACTCTGATGATTTCCGGCTACACGCAAACGCTGCAAGACAAACTGGAGTTGCAAAAGCTGCTCAGATCACAAAACGTACCGTTTAACTCTCAAATCATTGTTATGAATGAGATGCGCGACAACGCTGAGATGCTGTTAAAGGACCGTGGACATGATCAACTGGAGCTGGAACTGGACACGACGCCCGGCTCCCTGGTGCTTACCGGCTATGTGGCCACTTCCGATGAACTGGACAGCATCGTCAATACCTTGAAACAGGAAATTTACGGTCTGATCTCGGTGGTTGACCAGGTAGAGAATCAGGTTAGTCGCATCAACACTCTGAAATCCATGTTGCGGGAAAAGGGCTTGATACCGAGATTACAAGTCGTTGCCCGTGACAAGACCGTTATTCTCAAAGGACACATTCTGGATGAAGGACAAGCCCACGATCTGCGCACAGTAATCACCCGCTTCCAGAAAAAATACGCCAATAATCCCACCATTGAACTTGCCACTAAATCCGCAGGAGGAAACCTTGCCGACAGCCAATCCGCTTTAGCATTAAATATCCGTGGTATCAGTATGGGTAAAGTGCCGTATGTCGTACTGCTAGATGGTTCCAGATACCTGGTAGGAGCGAAGCTTTCTAACGGGTATATAATTGAAGATATCAATCTTGACTATCTTTTATTATCCAATGGAACTGAAAACGTCAAATACCGTCTAGGAGGGAACCGTGACGGACAAAACTAAAGAAAAAGAGCGCACGTTGCTCTCAGCCACCGAGGAATTGCTGATTCAGGACAAAGACGGCAGTTATCGTGATCAGCTCCTCAATCAGTTGTTCTCTGAAGCTTCACGCCTGAAAGGATTAAAAGACAAGGGTGCGGCACCGGAAGACTTTTCCAAAATCGACAGTCTGTTAACTGCAGTTGTGGCGGCCATGGAGGTCGTTGACAAGAGCTGGAAACAGCATCACGGTCAATCTAAAGCCTGAGAGGGAGCTCAGCCATGGCATATCAGGATACTTACAATACCAATTACAACCAACCCGGGAGCGCCGGCTTCAGTTTTGACAAAGTCTCTGAAGCATTTGGCAGTCAGGCAGAAGCGCTGGACGCCGCCCTGAAAACCCGTGTTGCCAATATGGACCCCAACAGCACCAAGGACATGGTTGAGTTTCAGGTTGAGTTCAACAAATACATGATTGTTGAAGGTCTTCGTTCCAGTATCGTCAAATCCATCAAGGACACGATACAGAGTATTATTCAAAAGCTCTAATTCGAGGGAGATAGCCTGCAATGATCGATGACAAACTGTTAAAAACCCTCGCTGACATTGGCTTTATGGCCAGCGGCACCGGGCTACCCAAGCACGCTTTTGGCATTTTCAACGGCATTGAAGCGGCTCGTCCTGACAGCCCATTGAGCACTATTGGTTTTGCCCTGGAGTTTATGAATCGCAAACGTCATCAGGAAGCGATTGATATTCTGCACCGAGAAGGCCTGGCCAAGCACCCTGACGATCCAGCCATAAAAGCGTTTTTGGGAATGGCTCTGATGTTTGAAGGCCGTAACAAGGAGAGCGAAGATTTCCTTAAGCCGTTGCTTGATGTTTCTGATGTAGAGCCTGCTGAAATGGCCAAAGAGTTACTGGCCAATATCCACAGCCATTAACTCAGTCCGGAAGCCTTTTTCGCAAGGCTTCCGGCAATCCCATCCCCGGTCTCACCTGCTCCTGTAACCACTGTTTTACCACTGCCGTTAAAAATGCCAGATAGCGTTCTGTTTTACCGACGTCGTCTGTCATGGCACGGTACAGTTCGACAGCTTTGTTCAGGGTATCAACTGCAAAATAATCTTCAGACACGACAGTGGGTACACTGCTTTTGTTTGACTCAACAAACAGTCCTTGTGTCCCCAATACTCGCCGAAACTCAATAACACGTCCCGACAATAACGCTTTCGCCAACTCACCGGACAAGCGGATTGCCGGCTCAAACCACTGAGGCTCTGCCCACCGTTGCAGCTCCTCTTCGGATTGGCACAGTCGAGTGGTCAACCTGGTAAAATAGCTTTGGCGACGAGCTTGGGAAAAATACTGAAAACCCCGAAACGTCCATAAATCAGCAAACTGTCGCCCAAAGGCTTCGCGGTCGTAGCGTTGCAGGTGACAGACGGATAAACCCTGACAGCCCTGCACAAGCGCCACCCACTGCGAATGATGAGCGAGCACAGCTCGAAACACCGATTCAATCCCCTGCTCCACTGAATCAGCATACTGACTGCACAACGATGGCTGATCATCAGACAGACTGTGACGATCATCTACACAGAGCCAGTTATTGTCCACCAGGGACTCTTGCACGGGAGGCAACGGCGTTAATTCACCATTGTGTAACTGGAAGCGGCACTGGCGAAAGCGGGAAAAGTGGAACGATTCAAACACTGCGGGCAGCCCGGTCTTTTCAAAACTGTTGCCCGGTGTGCGAAATGCCTGCCGGGGATCATTCAACTCGGCTTCGAATGCTCTGATAACGCCGGAGCTGAAAGCATTTTTCATATCCACCAGGTAGGGAATGCCCTCTTTGGATATCACGTTACGATGGTGAATATCGCCCAAACCCAACAGGATGGCCAGACCAGCAATCACTCCGAGGCGCTGGTAGTAAACATCTGCCTGTTGCTCATTCAGGCAGCTGTGGTCGTCACTATTATCAATAAACTGACAATAACCATATGCACCTGAACGCGGTAATATGCGGCTGGTGGCGAGACCTGGACGCCCTTGCAGCCATCGGTTCAGTTGGCCGGCAATATTGCTATGGTCGTCAGTATGACCAATGATCTGCTGCTCTATTCTGAGGTCGCGGTTTTTGTATACCAGCTTCTCGCTGTTGTCACCAGTGATAACGGCAATCATCGTGGAAGATATGGTTAAGGGAAAATCCACACGCGCTACAGCGTTGAGCGGCTTTTGCCAACAACTGGCAAACAACTGGTTGATGTCATTTATATCGCGATAAACGCGCCCGAATAATCGGTGCAGATCTTTCAAGGTACCAACAACCCACAAGCGGTTCAGGCGATACCATAGCGGGAATGTGTCGCTGAGAAAGGGCAAACCACCGCGCGCTAAAACATCATCGAGAATATCGGAATATTGTCGTGTTTGTCTTAGCTCACCAAGCCAGCCCAGAGCCTGAAGCAGTTGCTCATCCAGTTTCGCAATAAAAAATGCCAGCAAGCTGGCCCTGAGTTCTGGATTTTCTGGCTGTTTATGAGCTTTAAGCAACTGTTGATCAAGCCAGCACAGCAGAGGCTCCAACAGTCTGAAGCGACGAGGCTCCGGACACTCAAGTCGGGCCATAATAGCCCTCGACAGGCGCTGGTCTGCTGGCCACCAGCGCTGTGGACTGCGCGTTGGTACGGGTTCATCGGCACAGGCTAACAGCTGGTATTTGTACATCCAGCAAATGTTCAGAAGCAGCGATGACTCATGGGAAAACTCGGCTTTCAAGGTGGCCACAGTACGACCGAAGCAGCAGTGGCGAGCAATGTCGTCAATCAACTCTGGTTTTAGCAAACCATCCATTTGGGCGTAATGATAAAACTTTTCCGCTTTCAGCAGGACTCGCACGCCCCGGTCGGTGGTGACAAGTCTTGTGCTGTCGTCTAATTGCTGTGATGGGAAATGCTGAAATACCTGATCATAAGGCAATCCCACCGCTCGCTTGTTTGCCCTGGAGATTTGGCCAACATCTCTATGCAATGTGCTGACCAGATTGTGATACTGCTCGATCACTGACTCCCAACAATAAGATTCCATGATCTTCTGGCGGTTCTGCTCGCCCACTTGGGCACGAAGGGCCCGGTTACTGAGCAGTCGATCAACAGTTTGTGCACACTGGCTGATATTCACCACAGCGCCCTGGGCTAGCCGCAAATGAGCGTGATCAGCCAACAGAGTACCTACAGGGCGAGCTAGGTGATCCATATTGGCCGACAGAGTTTCAATCAGACAGCTCTCGTCCACCAGTTCACCTTGACCACCCCAATCCGATGAGACTACGGCTTTCCCATTGGTCATTGCTGCCAGCAAAAACGGGTTCAAGTCGTCGTTAACACTGTCTGGCAGCGTCAGCATCAGGTCACCGGCCGTGAGCCACTGGCGCATCCGCTGATCATCAATATCCAGCTCAAAGCGGACAGAACTTTCCAGATTCAACTCATAGGCTTGTTTCAGCACTGCCTGAATTGCCGGATTAGCCGCATCGCCGCTCCCGGCAATAACCCATTGGATATCGCGGTGTCCGTAACCTTCCACCAGATCGTTGATTACCAGCAATAATGGCTGCAAATCCATCTGATAAGCGGAGGAAATATCTCCGGGAGTCAGAATAATCAGCTGTCCTGGTCTGACGCCCAAATCTGCACGTATTTTCTGTACCTCGCAACCAGCATACTCATCAGGTTCCACCCCCACTGGTACGCTCACCACCGTGCCCTTGAAAGCAACCGTCACGCCGAGCTGATCAAAAATACTGGCACTGGCTGCCGCGAGCAGGCGTGTCATTACTTTCTGTTGTGCCTGACTGTGACACAACAGCGCATCACAACGTCGCAATGGTGACAGTAATAACTCCCTGGAGTTTGACAGTGTTGTATCACTGCTCAAGGCGCGAGCACGACCGGTAAGGGGAAATGGCTGATGACAACAGGAGTCACGCAGTGCTGCCAACTGACCGATCCACGGGTCCAGGTGATGAAAGACCTGGTAAGGCACTTCACTAAAATACTTGTGCAGTTCGTGGGCGGGTAAGAAGTGGATGAATTTGTCGCTACCATAGTGCTGGCAATAACTGGTCCACTGCAATCTGACTTGCGCTAACTGGGCCTGGGGAGCAAACAGATGAATCTCTTTGAAGCGACTGTGGCGAATGATGGCTCGTACAAAACCATCATCGGCGGCGTGTTGCTGGCAGGAAGAAGAAGCAGTCAGTAAACAACCAAATACTGAAGAAGGCATTAACTGCCGCTGGGGCGAAGGCATACCAAAAATCTCTGATCATTGACATACCTTGGTATCGACTGTCAGGGCATCATCATCATGGCGGGGTGGACCGGGGCGTTCCCTTGCTCAGTCCACTGCAAAAAGAGCTCGTGGTTATTACCCAAAGTGGCGATCAACGCCTCGATACCCCCGACAGTCAAGTTGCTCATGGGAGCATAACTGTAGATGGCCAGAGTCTGCCGGTCAGGATCAATGCACAGAGAGATTCGCTCATTGGCCAGCAGCGGCAGGCTTTTCTCCACCAGCAGCAGTAGCAGCGCTTCGCGCTGGCGATTATCCTCGGGCAGACGGGCAAACTCACAGTAAACATAAAACTGCCTATTGGCTTGCAGACAAGTGACATCAATCCGGTCATCTATCATTAGCCGACAGCTGTTATCGTCGAACTCGAGAGGGCCAAGCTGATGCCGGGCGGCGTAAGCATTCATCAGATTTTCAAAACTCATAGCATCCATGCCTCTGGTCAGTTGGTGGTGGTAAATGCGTCCGTACCACTTGTTAAGTGCGTCTCTTGTTAAGAGCGTCTTTTGTTAAGAATAGTGAAGAGCAAGATCAACCAGCCACCCGACGGCGGGATTTATTGGAAATCATCCACATAACAATAACCAGGATCACAAATGCCACCAATGAGGCAGCAAATCCGGCAACGATTGACCCGGTGATTCCCATCACCAGATAACCCAGCGTAGCCACCGCGGCAACACTCAAGGCATAAGGCAACTGGGTGTTGACGTGGTCCATATGATGACAGGCAGCCCCGGTGGAGGAAAGAATGGTGGTATCTGAGATTGGTGAGCAGTGATCACCAAACACTGCACCGGCCAACACTGCCGCCAGCATTGGCAACATCATGGCCATATCCGCCGCGACCCCAAGATCACCGGCAATGGGCAGCATAATGCCAAAAGTGCCCCAGCTGGTCCCGGTGGCAAAAGCCATGGCGCCGGAGATGAGGAAAAGAATCATGGGCAGATAAGTGGGTGACATATTCCCATTAATCAGACTAGCCAGGTATTTACCGGTGCCCAGCTCGCCAATGATGCCGGTGAGCATCCAGGCAAAAACCAGAATATAAATAGCTGGCAACATGGACCAGGCACCGGCAACAAAGGCTCTCAGCCACAGATCGCCAGAGATACCGCCAATGAGCAGTCGCACACCGGTAAAGAGCAAACCAATCAAGCCACCGATGAACAGCGACAGGGTTACGTTCGTATGCTCGAAGGCCCCGAGCAGAGAAAAAGGCATAAAATTATCCAGCATTGTTGCACCGCCGGTCCAGAGCATGGCAATTAGCGTTGCCACGACCAACACCAGAATTGGCAGCACCAGGTCGGACACCTTACCATGTTCGTCCTGCTCAAGCATCGGTGCCCCCGGTGGTGTTCCCTTTCTGACGTCGTACAGAGTGCCGCCAAGTGCGGCATTTTCCTGGACAGCCATAGGACCCACATTAAGATCCAGCGCCGCCGTGCACAATACCAGCCCCAGGGCAAAAACGGCGTAGAGATTCATGGGAATCATACTGATAAACAAGAATACCGGACTATCACCCTGGTATCCCTGAGAAAGCAAAATCGATCCGATAAGGGCGATAATGTAAGCACCCCAGCTAGAGATGGGCATAAGAACGCAAACCGGCGCAGCCGTGGAGTCAATCAGGTAAGCCAGTTTAGCTCGGGAAATCCGGTAACGGTCGGTCAACGGTCGGCAAATGCTGCCCACGGCCAGGCTGTTAAAATAATCATCAATAAAGATCGCCATGCCTAGAAAGACCGTCAACAGCTGTGCGCCCGTCCGGGTTTTGACGTGTCGGCGAGCCCACTCCCCAAAAGCCCTGGCTCCGCCGGAAACGCTGATCAGACTAGTAATAACGCCCAGCATCAGCAAAAACAACAAAATATAGATGCTGCTCAGATTAGGCGCCCCATTCCAGAAAACGCCGATGAAGCTCTCATATACCCGGCGCCCGGTAGCCACCGGATTCAGACCAGCGAGCAGAAGTGCCCCGATGACAATACCCACCCCAAGAGACAACAGCACTTTTCTGGTTACCACCGCCAACACAATAGCGACAACAGGGGCCAGCAGGGATAAAGGGGAATTACTGAAAAAGGTCAATTCCATAAGACTGATCTCGTTTTACTTACGCGCACCGGAAAATTCCATTGTGAATTGGGCAAGCTAACTATTTAGTCATTAGGTTGGGAAGCAAGTGTGTTCAAAAAACACACAACAAGAAGACCTCTTGTGCATGCTCCAATACCCGTTAGCGCTCCACAGTAACGAACTGTGACAGTGATACAACTGTTCGATACACCACCAGCAAGACTGGCTGACGACCAGGCCCACTTCGGCACCATTTCCTTTTTGCCGGACCACGGACGTCACCCTATTCCGGCATACTGATAAACGGCGCACCTCTAACTTGTAAAGAGGATCACAGGCAGGAAAACGTGGCCCGCGACCACGCTACGCCTGAGTCAGCGGATTATGCACCACAAGTTTTCATTAAAAAACCCGGAGCACGCATAAAAGCGATGATTTTTTATAACCAAAGCATCACTCCCACTCAATCGTGGCAGGTGGCTTACTGGAAACGTCGTAAGTGACGCGAGAGACCTGCTCAATCTCATTGATAATCCGGTTGGAGACTGTTTCCAACAGCTCGTAGGGCAGATGCGCCCAACGTGCGGTCATAAAATCAACTGTCTCCACCGCCCGCAGGGCGATAACGTACTCGTAGCGGCGAGCATCACCCACCACGCCCACCGACTTGACCGGCAAGAACACCGCAAACGCCTGGCTGGTTTTGTGATACCAGTTGGCCTTGCGCAGTTCCTCAATGAAGATGGCATCCGCCCGGCGCAGAATATCGGCATACTCCTTATGCACTTCGCCCAGGATACGCACACCAAGGCCCGGCCCTGGAAATGGATGGCGATAAACCATGTCGTAAGGGAGCCCCAATTCCAGACCGATGGCACGCACTTCATCCTTAAACAGTTCCCGCAACGGCTCCACCAGCGACATTTTCATATCTGCTGGCAGCCCACCCACATTGTGGTGCGACTTGATAACGTGCGCCTTGCCGGTTTCCGCGCCGGCCGATTCAATCACATCCGGGTAGATGGTGCCCTGGGCCAGAAAGGCGATATTGTTCAGGGCGCTGGCGTGCTCATCAAACACTTCGATAAAAGTGTTGCCAATGATTTTGCGTTTCGCTTCCGGGTCTTGCACGCCTTGCAAGCGACTCAGAAACAGCTTCTCAGCATCGGCACGAATAACCCGCACTCCCATGTTCTGGGCAAACATGGCCATGACCTGATCGCCTTCATGCAGGCGCAACAGCCCGTTATCGACAAACACACAAACCAGCTGATCACCAATGGCCTTGTGCAACAGGGCTGCCACCACACTGGAGTCCACGCCGCCTGAAAGGCCGAGCAACACTTGCTGATCACCGACCTGGGCACGCACCCTGGCAATGGCATCGTCGATGATCTTGCCCGGTGTCCACAGCTTTTGGCAGCCGGCAATATCCACCACAAAGCGCTCCAGAATTCTTAATCCCTGGGTGGTGTGAGTCACTTCCGGGTGGAATTGCACGCCGTAAAACTGCTTTGCCTCGCAGGCCATAGCCGCCAGTGGGCACGATGGCGTAGAAGCCGCCGCCACAAAGCCATCGGGTAGCATGGTCACCTTATCACCATGACTCATCCACACATCCAGACTCAGGTGCCCACCGTCACAAACGTGATCTTCAATACCGGCAAACAACTGCACTGGCGCTTCGAGCTGTACCTGGGCATAGCCAAACTCGCGCAAATCAGAGGTGCTGACTTTACCGCCAAGCTGCTCCGCCATGGTCTGCATGCCGTAGCAGATGCCCAGCAAAGGAATACCCATATGAAACACCACATCAGCCACTCTGGGGGAATCAGCACCGGTTACTGATTCAGGACCACCCGAGAGAATAATGGCCCTGGGCTTAAACTGGCCAATGGCTTGCGCGCTCATATCGTAGGGGTGGATCTCACAATAAACACCAATCTCGCGAATGCGCCGGGCAATCAACTGGGTGTACTGGGAACCAAAATCAAGAATCAGAATACGGTCTGAATGGATATCCTGGGACATGATGAATCTCTAAATCCAACCTCAGCAAGCCGATGTGCAACTTGCTGAAAAAAACAAGCCGGGTCAGCTGTCACTTCTGCCCGGCCAAAAACCGCTAAAGCACCAAAGGGCACTGTTAACCTACCCGATAGTTCGGTGCTTCTTTAGTGATGGTAACGTCGTGTACGTGAGACTCTGCCATACCGGCATTGGTCACCCGCACAAACTGCGGCTCGGTACGCATGGTTTCAATATCGGCAGAGCCGGTATAGCCCATGGCAGCACGCAAGCCACCGACCATCTGATGGACAATGGCATGCAGCGGCCCTTTATATGGCACGCGACCTTCAATGCCTTCAGGCACCAGCTTCTCAGCACCGGCATCGGTACTCTGGAAATAGCGGTCACTGGAACCGGAAGCCTGGGACATGGCTCCCAGCGAACCCATACCACGATAAGCCTTGTAGCTGCGCCCCTGGTAAAGCTCCACCTCACCCGGCGCTTCTTCAGTACCAGCCAGCATACTGCCGAGCATCACGGTACTGGCACCCGCCACAATGGCCTTGGCCAGATCACCGGAGAAGCGGATACCGCCATCGGCAACCACGGGCACACCGGTTCCTTTCAAGGCTTCGACCACATTGGCCACGGCACTGATTTGTGGTACGCCAATACCGGTAACGATGCGTGTGGTACAAATGGAACCAGGCCCGATACCCACCTTAACGCCGTCGGCACCGGCAGCCACCAGTGCCAAACCAGCCTCAGCGGTAGCGATATTACCGCCAATCACCTGCACCTGCGGATAGTGCTCCTTGACCCATTTAACCCGATCGATAACCCCGCGAGAGTGCCCGTGAGCAGTATCAACGATCACCACGTCAACACCTGCTGCCACCAGTGCCGCTACCCGGTCAGGCGTTTCCGGGCCGGTACCAACCGCAGCACCCACCAGCAATTGTCCCTGGGAGTCTTTGGAGGCATTGGGGTATTGCTGGGCCTTTTTGATGTCCTTGACGGTCATCATGCCAGTCAGGTTGAACTCATCATCCACCACCAACACTTTTTCGATGCGATGCTTGTGCAACAGTTTACGCACGGTTTCCGGATCGGTGCCCTCTTTCACCGTTACCAGACGCTCTTTTTGCGTCATGATTTCAGAAACCGTCTTATCCAGCCGGGAGACAAAACGCACATCACGGCTGGTGACAATGCCCACCAGCTCCTCACCAGAGAGCACCGGCACCCCGGAAATATTATGGCGCGTGGTCAGCTCCAGGAGATCACCAACCGTAGCACTGGCGTCAATGGTAATCGGGTCTTTAACCACGCCGCTTTCGTGCTTTTTCACCTTACGCACTTCTGCCGCCTGTTCCTCTATGGTCATATTCTTGTGAATAATGCCAATACCACCTTCCTGAGCCATGGCAATGGCCAGGGCGGATTCAGTGACCGTATCCATGGCTGCTGAAATCACGGGAATATTCAGTTCAATATCGCGGGTCAGTTTTGTTTTCAGTGAGACATCTTTGGGGAGAACTTCAGAATAGCCGGGAAGGAGGAGGACATCATCGAAGGTAAGCGCATCTTGTGCAATTCTCAGCATCGCCTGTTACCAAGAGTTTATGGGAAAAAAATTCGGACAAGTATACTCTATATTTCAACTTCAGCTAAACCACTTCTTCAGGCAAACTAGGGACCTTATAAAAGCCGCCGTCAGACCTGAACCATGCCCGCCACCACTACCACACCACCCAACACACCCCTGTCGGTCACCGAACTTAACAACAAAGCCCGGCGACTGCTGGAGATGAACTTCAATAACGTTCGTGTTGAGGGGGAGATCTCTGGACTGGCTCGCCCCAGCTCCGGCCACTGGTACTTTACCCTGAAAGATCGCCAGTCACAGATTCGCTGTGCCATGTTTCGCAACCGCAACCAGAACCTCAGGTTTGTTCCCGCTGAGGGCATGTTGTTGTTGGTGCGCGGGCGCGTCAGTCTTTACGAGGGGCGCGGCGATTATCAGCTGATTGTCGAACATATGGACGAAGCGGGTACCGGTGATCTGCAAAAAGCCTTTGAAGTACTAAAAGCCAAACTGGCCGAAGAAGGCTTGTTTGCCGCCGCCGGCAAACAGCCGCTGCCCACTCACCCGCAACACATCGGCGTTATCACCTCACCTACAGGTGCCCCCATTCGCGATATCCTGACCGTACTGCAGCGACGCTTTCCTGCCATACCTGTCACCCTCATTCCCAGCTCAGTGCAAGGCAGCCGGGCGAAGGACGAGCTGGTCACCGCCCTACAAATGGCCGAACGCGCCGGCAATTTCGATGTACTGATTATTGGGCGCGGTGGCGGCTCATTGGAAGATTTGTGGCCATTTAACGAAGAAGTCGTGGCCCGGGCGATTGCCGCCTGTCCTATCCCCATCGTCAGCGCCGTGGGCCATGAGATTGACTTTACCATTGCCGATTTCGTCGCCGACCAACGAGCAGCCACACCTTCCGCAGCGGCGGAAATTCTCAGTCCGGACCGTCAGGAAGTGCTAAACCGCCTCAACCTGCTGACCAGAAAACTGACCAACCTGATGCAGCACCGGTGGCAATTAAGTCAGCGCGAGCTGGATGGGCTGCACAAACGCCTGCGCCATCCCGGCGAGCGTCTGCGGGAAAACAGCCAACGTCTGGACGACCTGGAAATCCGTCTGCACCAGGCTATCACCTTGCAACTGGAGCGCACCTGCTCCCGACTGGAACGCGCCAAAGAACGGATCAGACAGCAAAACCCACAACGCAAACTGGAGCTGCTGAAAAACAATACCGACCATCTGGGGCAGAGGCTGGTACAGCTAATGGTCAACCGCCTGGAAAAACGACGATTGACGCTGGAGAGAATATCGGGTGAGCTAAATGCGGTCAGTCCGTTGGCTACGTTGTCCAGGGGTTACGCCATTGTCACTGTCGACGACACCATCATCAGGGACAGCCAGCAACTGCAACTGGGTGAACTGATCAGCACACGCTTTCACCGCGGTACTGCCATTTGCCAGGTAGAGCAAGTCAACAATGACTAGCGCCAGCAAAATGCACCGCTAGCCAGACGCTGTCCACTTCTGGCTCGGTGTACGCCACCCGGTGACGCAGACCGGCCGGCAACAGCATATAGTCGCCGGGCAGCAAGGTCATCGGTGCCCTACCCTGAGCAAACTCCAGCACGGCGCAACCGCTGAGCAGAACCACCCACTCATCCCCAGGCTGGTCATACCACTGACCTTTCGGAGTGACGTGCCCCCGGGAGACAATCCGCTCAATTCGGACCCCATCTCGCTCTTGCAGCGTTGCCATTAGCTCGTCGGGCAACTGAGCAGGAATATGCTCGAACAGATTGTGTTTCATGGTGCTCTTCGCCATGCTCAGCAACCGTCTAGCGTTTGGGTTTGGGTTTGGGTTTGCGCTTGTCTTTGGCAAATTGTGCCGACTTGTCAATCCGGCGTTTGCGATGCACTTGACGCTGATCCACCTCTTTGTTCTGTGCATAAGGATTATCACCGGAGCGGAACTCAATGCGGATTGGCGTCCCCATAATCTTCAATACCTTACGGAAAGTATTTTCCAGGTAACGACGATAGGCAGCCGGCACGTGGTCGGTCTGGTTGCCGTGAATGATAATGGTCGGCGGATTCATGGCACCGGCATGGCAGTAGCGCAACTTGATCCGGCGGTTATTGACCATGGGCGGCTGATGCTCCTTGACCGCATCTTCCAGAATACGGGTTAAACGGTTGGTAGAGAGCTTGCTGGTTGCCGCCTCGTAAGCCTCTTCAATGGAGTCGTAAAGATGGCCCACACCAGTGCCGTGTTTGGCTGAAATGGTGTGGATACGGGCATAGTTAATAAACCCGAGACGCCGCTTCAGCTCCTCTTTTACCTGGTTTTTCTGCTCCTGCTCCATGCCGTCCCACTTGTTCAGGGCAATGACCACGGCCCGACCAGCATCTAGCACAAAGCCCAGCAAGTGCAAGTCTTGCTCAACAATTCCTTCACGAGCATCGAGCACCAGCACCACCACATTGGCGTCTTCAATGGCTTGCAGTGTCTTGATGACCGAAAACTTTTCAATGGCTTCCAACACCTTGCCCCGACGGCGTACACCGGCGGTATCAATAAGGGTATAGTCCTGACCGAAGCGCTCATAGGGAATGTAAACACTGTCCCGCGTAGTGCCAGCCTGGTCGTAGACCACCACGCGCTCCTCACCCAGCAAGCGGTTTACCAGTGTGGACTTGCCCACGTTAGGACGACCGACAATACCAATCTTGATGCCACGCGGCTTGACCGACGATTCATCATCAAGCAGTTCCGGTTCACCATCGGTACACTCGCGCAATACATCATCAATCATATTGCTGACACCACGACCATGCACCGCGGCAATATGGTAAGCCTCACCCATACCCAGGGCAGCAAAATCGGTTTCTGCCTGTTCGGCATCTACCCGGTCTACCTTGTTCAGCACCAGGTGGTACGTCTTGCCCTGTTTGCGCAGGTGTCGGGCAATCATCTCGTCAGCGGCCGTCAAACCTGCCCGGGCATCCACCAGGAACAACACTACGTCCGCCTCATCAATGGCGGTCAGGAACTGCTCGGCCATGGCCGAATCAATCCCTTCCTCATCGCCGGAAATACCGCCGGTATCCACCACAATGTACGGATGTGAGCCAACCTTGCCCTCACCGTATTTGCGATCCCGGGTCAAACCGGCCACATTGGCGACCAACGCATCCCGTGAGCGGGTCAACCGATTAAACAAGGTGGACTTGCCCACATTTGGCCGCCCCACCAAGGCAATTACTGGAACCATATAACCTACCAAAACTAATATCGCGCCAGGGCGACCAGTGCCGCCTGACCAAAATCGAAAACGGGCTGAACCCGATCAAAGGCCCAGCCCGACAACTGTTTATCCGTCTGCGACAGCCTCTTAGCTGTCTTCTGATTCAGTGACTTCTTCTTTCAAGGCGATCAGCTCACCGTCCGCTGTCATTACCAGAATCAGGTCAATATCCACCAAGGGCTGCGCCCTGATGGCTGCGGAGGTCACCTTGTGGCGACCAATCTGGCTGCCGTCCACCTGGGACAGCACATGGAGAAATCCTTCGCCATCACCTACCACCAGGTAACTGCTGAACGTGGCCGGTGCCGACAGCTGACGGAACTCAAAGTCCTGCTGGCGCCAGTTTGATGCGCCGCTGCGCTGATCAATGGAGCTGACATAGCCTTCAGCACTGGTGGCGTAGATCGAGCCAAACCCATCAGCCATGGATTCGTAGCTGGACAACTCTTTGGTCCAGCGCATGCGTCCGGTGTACAGCTCCAGTGCCGAGACATTTCCCTGGAAGCTGGTGAAGTAAATGGTATCGCCAACAATCAGGGGCGTACCGCGAACATCCACCATACGCTCCAACTCAGTTCTGCCCTTGGGCGCGACAATACGGGCACTCCATAAAGGCGCGCCGTTTTGTAGCCGGAAGGCTTTCGCTTCGCCATTGGCAAAACCGGCGAACACTGCCTCAGTGAACAGCAGCGGCGATGCCGAACCACGCAGAGTCAATGGTGGCTGCAACGTGTCCTGACGCCACAGATAAGCACCGGTTTGGGCATTGAGTACGCTCAGGCGGTCATCAATACTCTGCACGGCAACGTACTCGCCATCCGTCACTGGCGCACTGAGGATTTCGCTGCTGACCCGGTTACGCCACAGTTCATCGCCATTCTCCTGGCTCAGGGCAATCACTTCACCATTGAGCGTACCGAGCAGCACCATACCAGCGTCGGCACTGACACCACCGCCCACCATAACATCCAGCTTTTTGCGCCAAACCACTTTACCGGTATCACGGTTCAGGGCAGAGACTTCGCCATCAGCGCCGGTAACAAAAACGTGCTCACCATCAACCGCTGGTTTCAAGCTCTCAAAACTGGTGCCTGAGCCTTTACCAATCGATCTGGACCACACTTCAACCAATCTGACCTGTTCTTCAGCCAGAGGCTCAAGCCGTTTGGGCGTTTTTACATCCACATCGTCGGAGGATAAAATGCTACACGCCGTCACACTGAATGCCAGTAACAGCGTTAATCCTCCCCGGAACAATCTCACCATCATGCTCACCCCTTTTGAGTCGGTGACTGCCCAGCGCCATCCAGCGCTGCCAGATCGTCCAGTTTAAGCTGCAAAATCGGGCGATTCAGACCATTGGCCTGCGCCGCATCAATGGCCTTGCGATAAGCTGCCCTGGCTTGCTGACGATCCCCCAGAGCCAGGTAAGCATCACCCTTGACCGTCTCAACGGTGGTCAGATAAGCGTTGCTCACTGGCAACGCATTGAGGCGGTCCAACACTTTCTGGCTGTTGTCAGCGGACTCACTGAGCAACACTCTGCCCAGACGCGCCGTGGCCATAATCTGCACTTCCGGCGATGGCTTATGAGCCAGAATCCATTCCAGGGAAGCCTGGGCCGCAGTCAGCTGATTGGCCAGCACCTGCTGCTGAGCCTGAAACAGTGTGGCAAAAGCCGCGTATTGACTGTCGGCATGATCTTTTTGCAAGGTGGTTACCACATGCTCCACCGTTGCTCGTTGCTCTGCCGTCATGGCAGAGCGCCCACTGAGGGTGGGCTCAACAGCCCCGAGCAAATTCTGATACAGCATGGACGCCGAAGCGATTCCCTGCTGCTGGTTCTTCTGCCAGTACTGATAACCAGATACCGCCGCCAGCGTCAGTGCAATACCCAGCATGACTGGCTGACCGTAGTCTTTCCATAACCTCTTGAGCAGCTCAACCTGCTCTTCATCAGATTGGTAACTCACCCTTTACTCCTGATTTTCTGAAAGTCATCAATACCGTTACCGGTCATTGCGCCTGAAGAAACTTGGCCACATCCGCCAGCGGCAATTGCTGCTGTTCGTCACCGGTGCGTAACGGTTTGATGGTCACCATACCAGCGGCAAGCTCATCTTCACCCAGAATCAGAGCATAGGCTGCCCCGCTGCGATCCGCCCGTTTCATCTGCGCCTTGAAGCCACCGCCGCAATTCATAAGAATTTTCTTCGTCGGCAGCGCATCGCGCAGGCGCTCCACTACAGGCAACACTTTATGACCCACGCCATCGCCCACTGCCACCACGGCCACATCGACCCGGTTGGAAACATGCTCCGGCACCAATTGCAGGGTTTCCAGCATCAACACCAGACGCTCAATGCCCATGGCAAAACCCACCGCCGGTGCCGGTTTGCCACCCAACAGCTCCACCAGCGTATCGTAGCGACCACCAGCACACACCGTGCCCTGGGCCCCAAGCGACTGCGTCACCCACTCAAAGACTGTTTTGCCGTAATAATCAAGCCCACGCACCAGCGTCGGGTTCACTTGATAGGCAATGCCGGCATCGTCCAGTATCTGCCGCAATTGGACAAAATGCTCTTGGGACTCATCGTCCAGGTAGTCCGCCAATGTCGGCGCACCGGCAACGATTTTTCGGGTATGAGGGTCTTTGCTATCAAGAATACGCAGCGGATTAATAGTCAGACGACGACGGCTGTCTTCATCCAGCTCAGCCTCATAATCACTGAGATAGGCGACCAAAGCAGCGCGATACCGGCTGCGTGCCGCCAGCGTGCCAAGGGTATTCAACTCCAGCGTAACGTGTTCTGCCAAGCCCAGTTGCTGCCAGAACCGTGCCGTCATCATGATCATTTCAGCATCAATATCGGGGCCGTTCATCCCGTACGCTTCCACACTGATCTGGTGGAACTGGCGATAGCGACCTTTTTGCGGTCGCTCATAACGGAACATCGAACCAGAGGTCCACAACCGCTGCACCTGGTTGTAGAGCAGACCGTGCTCAATACCGGCACGAACCACACCGGCTGTGGCTTCCGGGCGCAGAGAGAGTTTTTCACCATTGCGATCATCAAAGGTGTACATCTCTTTTTCCACAATGTCGGTCCCGGAACCAATGCCCCGACTGAACAGGGCGGCGTGTTCCACAACGGGAACGCGGATTTCCTGATAACCATAAGTGGTCAGTACGCCACGCACCTGCTGTTCCAGGTACTGCCACACTGGTGTCTGCTCCGGCAGAATATCATTCATGCCGCGAATGGCTTGAAGCTGCTTGCTCAAGTTCAAATGCCTTTTAATCTGAAATTTTTGCCTAACACTGTTGGCTCAGCAGGGATGACTGTGCCTGATTAGTCGCCTGTGAAACACAGGACCAACATCGGCTGCCTTCATCATAAAACGGGGGCAACTATAACCGTTAAGGCCTGCGTGTGACAATCCCACGTCCACCGCGCAACCGCCCTGATAACAGGGCTGGAGCAAAAGAAAAAGAAGGAATTGCCAGATGACTCAGCCGCGCTCGCTGCTGGTCAGCTCAATATTGGCAACACTGGCATCGGGCCGACTGATCTGCTCACCATCAAAAAGGATGCTGGCCACGCCACGGGCATTGCCAAAGCGAACATTGACCGGCGGCTGCACTTCCATATCGATGGAAGAGCCAGCTTGCTGCAAGGCAGCCACCAGTACTACATCATTGGCATCGCGGATTTCCACCCAGCACTCCTGGGAAAAATCAATCAGCAAGGTTTTGGTCAGTTCAGAAGTGACGGCTTCCGGAACGATGACTTCAGGGGCGATGATTTCAGGAACGATGGCCTCAACGCCGGCATCCACCACGGCAAGATTATCCTCAGGCATCACAGCTGACGCTTCATCCGGCGCAGCCTCATCAAGTTCAGCCGGAACAGCCAGCAGTATCGGGACATCATCAGCAGCTACCGGATCAGGTACCAGCACCTCTTCGGTAATAACCACTGACGTTGTCGGCTCCGCACTAAGCCAATGATTCCAGAGGAAGTAACTCAGCCCGGCCAGAGACACCACCAGCACCAGGGCAAACGCATGAGCCGGGGAAGGGAAATTGTGCGCGCGCAGCGGCTTCACCTTGCGCCCACCTTGCAGCCGAGGCGCCTCACGACTGCTATCACCGGTAAACTCGTCAAAATCATCCACCAGACTCTGACCGTTCAGACCGACCATTTTGGCGTAGTTTCTGATGTAACCGCGCACAAAGGCTGCCTGGGGCAAGTCATCAAATGCGTTCTGCTCAATGGCTCTGACGTAGCTTTCCGTGATCTTGAGATGCTCCGCCACTTCCGCCACTGACAGCCCCTGGCTGTTACGGGCATTGGCCAGCACAGCTCCTGGAGAAATCTTTTGAACCGGCTCTTCCTGCCCAGTTTCCTGATTACTCATAACCCACTCGACTCCGATATTGCTGCAGCTCCGAAGAGCCCGGATACAACCTTTCCAGCCTTGACAGGTAACGCGCTGCCTCACCTTGAACACCGTTGGCTGTGGCCAATTCGATGCCCATCAGCAGACTGCGGGGCGTGTGCTCCGCAACGTCTTCAAAGGCCTGATAATGCTGCCAGCTCTTGAACAGATCGCCTTGTTGCTGATAAATCGCGGCCAGCTCAAGATTGGCTTTGGGCAAATTGCTGTTCAGACGCAATGCCCGGGTAAAATACTCTTTTGCCCCGGAGATATCTCCAAGGCGCAGGGCAACGATGCCCATATTTTCAAAAGTGCGACTGCGCCGGGGATAAGAGACATCTTGCGCTGCCAATTCAAACTGTCGGTACGCCTCCTGATAGCGCTCTCTGGCAAACAGGAACGCACCAAAATTGTTGCGTACGTCCGAGGCGCCAGGATCAATGGCCAGCGCCCTGGTAAATGCCCGCTCCGCCAGCCGATCCTCACCCAGACGCTGATAAGCCATACCCAGCATACCGTGTACATTGGCAGAGTTGGGCTCAATTTCCAGCGCTCGCTGCAGTGGTTTGATCGCCCGTTCCGAATAGCCTTCCTGAAGATAGCCTCTGGCCAAGTTGATGTAATCCAGTACGGCCCGGTTTTCATCCACGGGTCGACGGTCAGAGGTGACACAGCCGGTAATTAATGATGCACACAGCAGTAATACAACGGATCTGGCTCCCATGCTAATCCCCACGATTACTATTGTTGAAACCTTAAATCTCTTGTGCGGCTATGCGGGCCGAAACGTAGCGTTCACTGCGTCGGGTTTTATCCATAACACTCCCCACCAGCTGACCGCACGCCGCATCAATATCGTCACCACGGGTCTTTCTCACCGTGACATTAAAGCCTGCCAGCTGCAAACTTTCCTGAAAACGTCGCACTGCGTTATTACTTGGTCTTTCATACCCGGAATGCGGGAACGGATTGAAAGGAATCAGATTGATCTTACAGGGCACGTCTTGCAAAAGAGCCGCCAACTGCTGTGCATGCCCGGGCTGGTCATTAATACCGCTGAGCAGCGTATATTCGATCGTAACCACGCGTTTGGAGTCCGTCAAACGGTTCATATAATAATGAATGGCAGCCAACAGCTGCTCCAGCGGGTATTTCCTGTTAATGGGTACCAGTTGGTTACGCAACTCGTTATTGGGCGCATGCAACGATACCGCCAGCGAGACATTCGACACGTCGCTTAGTTTTCTCAGTGCTGGCACCACGCCTGAGGTACTCAACGTCACCCGTCGTTTGGATAATCCGTAGCCCAAATCATCCATCATCAGGTCCATGGCATCAACCACATTATCAAAATTCATCAGCGGTTCGCCCATGCCCATCATCACCACATTGGTAATGGAGCGATCCATTTTGGCCGGTACATTGCCAAAGTGGCGAGCAGCAATCCAGACCTGGCCAATAATTTCTGCCACGGTCAGATCGGAGTTGAAACCCTGTTTACCGGTGGAGCAAAAGCTGCAATCGAGTGAACAGCCAGCCTGGGAGGAGACACACAGCGTGCCACGGCCATTTTCCGGAATGAACACAGTCTCAACACAGCTGCCGCTGGCCACACGCACCACCCATTTGCAGGTGCCATCGGTAGAAAAGTGGCTACTCACCACTTCTGGTCCACGAATCTCGGCCACGGCCTTAAGACGCTCACGCAGCACTTTGCTGACGTTGGTCATCTGATCAAAGTCGTCTACCCGGTGGTGATGAATCCATTTCAATACTTGCTCGGCGCGGAATTTTTTCTCGCCAATACTGAGAAAAAATTCCGCCATTTTCTGGCGCGACAGCCCCAGCAAATTCACCTTTGCCACTGGCAGCGCTACAGCCGCAGCGCTGGCCTGATCGAAGGCTGAATCGATCAATTCTGACATCTTAATACCTCAAAGCCACCAGCAGGCCTTCCCCTTCTGATGGCTTGTATAATCACATTCAGCCCCAAACCTACGCTTGGCGCGTTCCGGGGCAAATCTCCGAATCATGAAAAAAATAAGCTATTTCCCGCGCAGCAGACGTTGCCGAGTCAGAGCCGTGAACTGCATTTTCATCAATGGTTCTGGCAAAGTCGGCGCGGATCGTACCGGCCTCAGCCGCTTGCGGATTTGTCGCTCCCATCAGCTGACGGTTAAGGGCTATGGCGTTCTCGCCTTCCAGCACCGATACCACCACTGGCCCTGACGTCATAAAAGCTACCAGGTCATGATAAAACGGGCGTTGCTGGTGTTCAGCGTAAAAACCACCAGCCTGCTCATCCGAAAGGTGCAGCATTTTGATGGCTACAATATTCAGCCCGGCATGCTCAAAGCGGGCAAGGATTTGACCAATGGCCCCCTTGGCCACGGCATCGGGTTTAATTATGGATAGCGTGCGTTCAACTGCCATTACGATCTCCAGATTGTCATTTGCGCCCTTGCGGGATTGTTATTTCTTATTGGAAACGTACGACTTTCTTTGCTTAACGTCTTGGCTTTGGCATCCCCAGGGACTTCCATAACAGCCCGGAGCTGGAGTACCGGCAGTATTTTATACAATAGTGCCGATGGTGTCAGCTCTGATGCTACAGCAGGTCGCATTGAGTCGTGCCTGGCGCTTAGAAACGTTATTAATTTTGGGTACGACAGGAACGATGAACGCCGACAATGCCTGCACCCATGGCAACAGCTGGGGCGCCAATCAATACAACCATTTTTACCCCCAAAACATGGCAGCAGCTAGATAGCTCTTGCCGGACTGCATTATGATAAAGCCCAACCTCTGGCATGGAGCGCAGCAAGCAAAATGCTTAACCAAATGCAAAAAAGGCTACAAAACCACCAGCCAAGGACCATAAGCGATCCACTGCCGGAAGCCGCCGTATTGCTACCGCTGACCAACGAGGTCGAACCTGAACTGATCTTCACTCGACGGGCTTCTCATATGAGTACCCACAGCGGGGAGGTGGCATTTCCTGGCGGCAAACGTGACCCGTCCGACCAGAGCCTGATGCATACCGCACTGCGGGAGTCGTATGAAGAGATGGCGCTGCCACCGGACAAAGTCACCGTGATTGGTCAGAGCGGTACCGTGGTTTCTCGCTTTGGTTTGAAAGTAACGCCTTTTGTCGGGATTATCGCCGCAGATACACCGCTCAAGGCCAACACTGCTGAACTGGATCGAATTTTCAGCGTGCCCTTGCACTACTTTCTGGCAGCAAAAAACCTGACTTTTCACTGGGTAACAAGAGGCAACCAGAAGTTGCAGCTACCCGCTTTTCACTATGGAGAGTACTTAATCTGGGGATTGACGGCGGTTATCCTGGTGGAATTTTTAAATATCACCATGGACGCAGATATTACCCTTCCGCCGTCGCACACCAGCAGCCGTCACTGGCACAGGAACAATTAAACGAGTGGCAAAAGCTTAGCTTTTCCCCGCCATACACATTCGCACGCTCTTGATGCGGTTATCCTTGACCTGCAGAATCTCAAAACGACAATTGCCGATTTTCCAGCAGACGCAGGCGTCGGGAATGGCTTGCATTTCTTCAGTAATCAGACCATTAATGGTGCGGGCCTCTCCTGTCGGCAGATGCCAGCCCAACGTTCGATTAACATCACGAATGGAGGCAGAACCGTCGATAATAAAACTGCCATCGCCCTGGGGAGTGATCTCCTGGGTGTTATCAGAGACATCAGTGGTAAAGTCACCGACAATCTCTTCCAGAATATCTTCCAGCGTCGCCAGTCCCATAATATCGCCGTACTCATCCACCACCAGGGCAGTACGCTCGCGGTTTTTCTGAAAGTTAAACAGCTGGGTGTGCAGTGCCGTGGATTCCGGAATGTAGTATGGCTCATCGGTTTCTTGTAACAGTGTTGCCTTATTGACCTCCTCCAGCGTGAGCAGACGGGCAATCTTGCGCATATGCAGCATGCCAATAATGTTGTTGATATCACCACGGTAAACCGGCATGCGAGTGTGCTGGCAGTCTTTTAACTGGTGAATGATGTCCTTGATATCATCCTCAATATCGATACCGTAAATCTCATTTCTCGGTACCATGATGTCATCTACCCGCACCTTCTCAAGATCAAGAATCCCCAGCAGCATTCCGCGACGTTTGCTGGGCAGCCGCAGGCCAGACTCATTTACCAGGGTACGTAGCTCTTCACTGGTCAGCTGATCTTCACTTTCCTGTCCGGGTCGAATGCCAAACGGATACATCAATAGCGAGCACATCCAGTTCACCACCACCACCACTGGATAGAGAATTTTCAGCAGCGGCACCAGCACCAAAGAGGAGGGAAAGGCGACCTTTTCCGGATACATGGCCGCCACGGTTTTAGGCGTCACTTCGCCAAAAATAAGGACAATAAACGTCAGTCCCAAGGTAGCAATGGCAATACCACGGTCGCCCCACAGGCGCACGGCAATGATGGTCGCTATGGCAGAGGCAAGAATATTGACAAAATTATTACCAATCAAAATAACGCCGATCAGTCGATCCGGGCGCTCCAGCAAAGCACTGGTTCTTTGCGCCGCGCGGTTACCCTTGCGGGCCTGATGGCGCAGGCGATAGCGGTTAATAGCCATCATCCCCGTCTCAGAGCTGGAGAAAAACGCGGAGAACAGCAAAAGAATAACCAGTGTACCAATCAATACGCTAAGGGGTGCGTCACTCAAGAATCGATCGCCTCTTACAAAATAGGTGTGGGAGGAAAAACGAATAATAACGAATTAAGAACGTAGGTTCGATACCAGCACATTGTACTCGCTGGCCACGCCAATCCCAAGCAAGGTACGCAAGGTGGGGAACTTTTCCCGGATTTATTGGCCAAAACGCGGTAGGTTTTCATTGGGAACCCATCGATAAACAACCAATAAACCACCAATAAAATGCGCCGAAATGACTATATCCCTGACTATGAGTACAGAGTCGTCTGAATCAGAGACCTCAGAACTGGCACACTGTTCTGGCACACTGTTCTGGCACACTATTGTTGTGCAGCACAGGGGATTTTCCATGTTCACCGGTTGAGCCGCGCCCGCATTCGCCTAGACTGATTACGTTTTTCCCAAGAGTGCCCCATGCACCCACGACTGCCAAAAGCCACGAATTCAGGATATGTCGTCAACGAAAACATCGCTCTCTTTCAGGCAAACCATCAATCCGCCGGTGTTTTTTGGCTCGGCCATTTTAATTGTGCTGCTGCTTGGCTACACCGTGGTATATCCACAAGATGCCAGCCACCGGTTTACGCGCCTCCAGTCGGGCATTATGACCAATGCCAGCTGGTTTTATGTGATGGCCGTAGCGCTGATCTTTCTGTGCGTTACTTTCCTGGGTCTCTCTCGCTACGGCGATATCAAGCTGGGGCCGGACCACGCCCAACCGTCTTACAGCTTCGGTTCGTGGTTCGCCATGCTGTTCTCGGTGGGCATGGGTATTGGCCTGATGTTTTTTGGTGTAGCCGAGCCGGTGATGCATTTTCAGGCACCGCCGCTGGGTGAGCCGAACACAGTCGATGCGGCCAAGGAGGCCATGAAGCTGACCTTCTTTCACTGGGGTCTGCACGCCTGGGCTATCTATGCAGTAGTGGCACTGATTCTGGCTTTTTTCGGTTACCGTCATCACCTGCCCCTGACGCTGCGCTCAGCCCTTTACCCCGTGATTGGCGAGCGTATCTACGGCATGACTGGCCACACCATCGACATCTTTGCCATCCTGGGCACTATTTTCGGCGTGGCCACCGCGCTAGGCTATGGCGTGTTGCAGGTCAACTCCGGCCTGAATTACCTGTTTGCCGTGGCCGTGAGCATCAAGGTGCAGGCCATGTTGATTGTTGCCATTATGGTGCTGACTACTGTCTCCATTGCCGCTGGGCTGGACAAGGGCATCCGCCGATTGTCTGAAGTCAACCTGCTACTGGCAATGATGTTGCTGATCATGGTGGTGTTGCTCGGACCCACTGTTTTGCTACTGCAAATGTTGATTCAGAACACCGGCGGTTATCTGTCCGACATCGTGGGTAAAACCTTCAACCTCTACGCCTATGAGCCCACCGACTGGCTCGGTGGCTGGACGTTGTTCTACTGGGCCTGGTGGCTCTCCTGGTCGCCTTTTGTCGGTATGTTTATTGCGCGCATATCCCGAGGCAGAACCATCCGCGAGTTTGTCACTGGTGTACTGTTCGTCCCCACCGGGCTGACCCTGATCTGGCTGACCGCTTTTGGCAATACCGCCATCGACATGATCACCCACCAGGGCGTCACCGACCTGGGGGAGACGGTGACCACCAATATTCCGGTGGCCCTGTTTAACTTTCTGGAATACTTCCCTTTCTCGCCTCTGCTGTCCTTGATCGCCATGGCCATGGTGGTGATCTTTTTCATCACCTCTGCTGATTCCAGCGCTGTGGTGGTGGATATGCTGGCCTGTGGTGGCAACAGCAAAACCCCCAGCTGGCAGCGGGTGTTCTGGTCCGCCTTAATGGGTGTTGTTGCTCTGGTCATGCTGTTGGTTGGTGGGCTGCGGGCACTGCAAACCATCACCATCGCCACTGCCCTGCCCTTTTCCGTTATCCTGCTGGTGTCGGCTTACGGATTGCTCAAAGCGCTGGCCGTAGATGCGACCAAAAAAGCCAGTCTGGAAAAAACCACGCTCACTCCCAAGGTGGGTCACAAACTCATTCCCTGGCAAAACCGTCTGGCCACTCTGATCAGCTTCCCGAGACGCACCCATGTTAACCGCTTTATCCAGGGCATAGTGCTGCCGGCTATGCAGTCTGTAGCGTCGGAGCTGGGTAAGCAAGGAGTGGCAAGCACCGTTGAGCTGGACGCCCAGAAACAGATTCCCAGCCTGGTGGTGCTGCATGGCGATGAGGTGGATTTTTTCTATCGGGTGACGCCCCGCTCCTATCTGCAACCGAGCTTTATGCTGAACGACGAAGATGAAGAAGAGCGCAAGTACTTCCGTGCAGAGGTATTTCTGCGCGAAGGCGGCCAAGGCTACGACATTATGGGGTGGACCAGCGAACAAGTGATCGGCGATATTATTGACCAGTACGAGAAGCACATGCACTTTCTGCACATGGTGCGCTGATCACTGCAGATAAGGGTAAACAAACTCAAACGCGTGCCCCGTCAGGTTAACCGTCACCTTGGAGTTGTAAGCAGCATCAAAGCGCTCCGCCCAACCGTCCACCACCAGCTTACCACCACTCATTCGGCCAGCGAAGTTGCCACTTAGCGTTTTGCCGTAGACATTGATTCCCCGGAAGAAAAAGCTGAAATCCGTGCCGCTGCACACATTCATTAAGTCAGAGCTGGTGCTATAGGGCATCACCACAAATTGCTCCTCACGCCCACGCTTGGGCTTCAGCTTTGCTCGCATGGTAATCATGCCCACGTTACTGACGTGCATATAAAACACCAGCTCCCGCAACGAAATATGCTCGGTTTTGGCTAAATCGTACGCATCAAAGCGATAAGTGCCAGCGGTTATCGTACAGGCCGTGACCGGCACAGACGGTACGGTCGGCACTGATGGGGGCGGGTAGACCAGATCAGGGCCAGACGGATAAGCGGGCAATGGCGGATAAATACTGGGATAAGGTGGCGAGCTACCAGGATAAGGTGGCGAGCTGCCAGGATAAGGCGGCGAGTTGAACCCAACAGCAAAACCAAACGAGGGCAGCAAAAGTGCCAGTGTTCTGACAAGTTTCATCTTGGTTCCTCGCTGGATATCCCCAGCGAAATTAGCGGGGGGAAGATGTCAAACACCATATCTGTCTCGCAAGGGAGAAAGACAGAAGCAGAATAGTCCAGATTCCAGAACTGCAATAAAAATTGCTATCGAAATGCCGCTGATTGATTGGGTATCGTGCCCCTTGTTAAAAACGACCTGAAGTATGGACATGTTCCAAACTTTATAAACAAAATGTCGTTTAAAACGATCAACTATTCCATATCCCAGGCATACGCCGGTTTTCAATCAGTTAATTTTATCTATAACGCCAATGTCGTAAGATAATCCGCGCAAACATCGCCGCTCTGTCAGTCTGCACAGCCATCAGCCAACTGATTTACCGAGTATCTCCGGCTATAAAAGCTGCCCGAAATATCGTTGAGTAAATACCATCCAAAGCTTTCGCCCACCACTTGATCATTTCGGGCAAGCGCATCAAATTCGCTCTACTCCGCTATTTTACTGATCATCATTCCCGCTATGACGCACCGGAAAGGCAAAAAGACGAGAGTTTACCCAAGCATAGTGCTGACTGCGCCATTACAACTACCAGACTTGCGTAGAGCAAATAGGCAGGCCGCGTTTTCCCCGACACCTTTAGAGCATAACTAGCTACAAGATACTTACAGGGCACAAAACATTAGGTGTTTCCTATAGATGCGATATGTCGTGCAGCTTGATTAACATACGCAGGCCCAAGTTTGTCATTATTTAGCCTCCGGCACTGACTCGATTTTAATATGCCTAAACCTACACCGACACCACATGGCCGCCATGCTCTGGACATCATTTCCAGAGGCGGCAACCTGCAGACTTTGAGCGCCGGTGGCGTTCAGCGTGCTGCTGAGGGTGTCTGTGCCGAGATCATCCTGCCAGACCCCAAACCATTAACCCGTGGGCAGATGTACTCGTCAGCTACCGCCTTGAACACCAGTCCGTCAGCCAATACGCCATTGCATGACAACACGTTTTCTGCGGCCAGGGCTAATACCAGGCAGCCGACAATGCTGTGGGCACCTGGCGTATCCGGCCAAAGACTGTTGGCGGATATGTTATTCCTGTCCCGTGCAGGACTTGGTGAAGCGATCAGAATCAGATTGCCGCAGTCGGCTAATAGCAGCCCAGTAAAACCGCGCATCGATGTTTGCGGTCAGCACACTGATAGCGATGCCTGTAAAACAGCGGCGGCACTGACCAAAAATACAGTCGGCAATCCAATGGACCAATGTTACTTGGCCAAGCCAGCGGTAACCACAACCTCCAAGGCCACCCCCGAGATTACTTCACTCGCTGCATCTACCAGCCAATGGTTTGGGGATTTTGTTGCCTGCCGGCCAATGCCAACTACCTCGATTGTGGATAGTCCGCAGTCCGGCCGACTCAAAGCGCTGCTTTCGCCTCACTACCTGCCAACCTACAACAACCTGGTGGCAGCCCTGAAGCTTGAGCTGACCAATCAGAATGACTTGCTCTATGCCAGCAAATACATCGCTACCCCAGAGAATATTGAATCGTCGGTGCTTGAGGTTCTGCGTAACAGACACCAACCTGGTACGCCATTACGCGACAAGTTTGACCGTTATCTAAGCGAAGGTAGCATCCAGCTGGCTTATGAGAGCAAACGCGATCCCCAGTTGAAGAAGCTCAAAGAGCTACTCGGCGGCAGTCCGTCCGAAAACAGCCTTGCCGATGCCCTGCGGATGACCTTGCTTACCGAAGATGCGCTGATCTATGTCCAGGACCGGCTGGCATCACCCGCCTGGAAAACCACAGTCCAAAGCTTCAAGCTCAAACCGCGCTTTGTCACTTACATCGATAAACTGGAAGCGTACGTCGAAGAAGGTACTTGTCACGCCAATGAGCGGATCATGGCTAACCGTCGGAGCCGTTTCGCCACTACGGAATCCACAGCCGACTCAGCCACTGGTAACACGACACTGGTCAGATTTCCTTCGTTTAATACCTGGGACAGTGGTCGCGTCAGCCGCACCGACACGCCGGCCACAAACCTGACCGAGCGTCGCATGGTGCCCAATGTGGCCCGCAAAACCCTAAACGCTCTGCCGGTAGGTCGTTCTGAAGTAAACAAGCACGGTGATTACTCCCTGCTGTTTAACAGAGCAGAGGTGGCGGCGTTTATGCAAAACCGCATTCCCATGGCCAAGCTGGTTAATTACGCCCTGAAAATGACCTGCGAGGGGGGTCATACCATCATCGCCCACGTTAATAGCGTGGGGGAGTCGGATGGCTGTATCCGGCTGACTTTTAAAGATCAACCGACTGCCCCAGAATACCTGCAATCTTGTGAATTTATTAACCGCGCTGACTTATGGCTTCACGATGAGCAGGAACAAACCCTGCGCTTTGCCAATTGATCTTCCGTCCTTTCTTCCCTTTCCTGTCTTGTGAAAACAAAGCCTGCTGTTGGCACTCCAGGTGTCGGTGAGTATTCTTCAGAGACCATATCTTACTGCTGGCTCCGCACTCACGATCGATCACCATATCCACGGTCCAACTGGTTCGTCATTAATCAGGAGCAAAACATAATACCTGGCAAACTCTCTACTATTTTCGATACCTTATGAACCAGTCGAGGTTTGCCGTATGAACCATGATAAAAATAATGACAAACTATGGGACGCTATTCACCGAATAGAGATCAGTGGCAAAAATTCTCAGGACCTTATCCAGAAGCTTTTTCTCCACAGTGCAAAATATGAGATAGTGATAGAAAATCTTGAAAAAAAGATAGCGGCTCGTTTTGATCAACAAGATAAACGTTTTGACAGAATAGAAGATACGCTTGCTACCATCGTCAATCACCTCGAAAAATAACTATTTCTCCTGCTAAGCCAGTTGAATGGGCAGCTATGCCGCCACTCAATTGGCTGCCACTATTCGTGATCTGACTAGTGATCTGACAGCTTAATGTGATGGCTTTTATCACCGCCGCAGGTTCCGGATGCGTTAGCACTCTGAATCGCTGCTGGAACTATCAAGTTGCAGCTCTTTTGTAGCCGACGACGAAAGTGGCTGTGCAGGAGTCGGTTCTTGCTGCTGGCGAGTGGACCTGACATCGCCATGGGTAGACGTCGATGGTGCACTTGATGGGCTGGCATCGCTCCTTCTGGCAAGCAGGGACAGTGGGGTGCCCAGCGCAAATCCGCCTGTACCTGAACTGGCCTGCGACTGGCTTGCAGAAGCTTGGCCATCTTTTGCTGCCTGTTCTTTCTGCCGGGCAAAAAAACCTTTCAGATCGCTCATCAAGGCTTCAGTGGGCATCGTCGGCGATTCCAACGATGTTGGTACCGGTGGCGGCGGTGTATTTGGCCTTACTGGCGAAGCAGAACGGCTGTGAGCAGTGCCGACACGTTGGCCAATTGCTGCTGATGCGCCCGTTCGGGAACTTTCAGACGTTCTGGCGGTGGTAGAGCTGGCTGCTGACTGTGTCGGAGGCAGCGGCGCCTGGCGCTTCTTCTTGACCTGCGGCGACTGTGGCGGACTTTCTGTGGCTCTGCTCGCCGTGGTAGCGCTGGCCGTTCCCGCAGATTGAGTCGGTGGACGTGGTGCCTGTCGTTTCTTTGCAGTAACTGTTGTTGCAGACTGTTCCAATGGTGTGGGAGCCAGCGATTCTGTTCTTCCAGATGTAGAGGCGCCTGATGTGGTGGCAGCCGACGTGGAAGCAGCTGACTCAGTAGTCAATGGCGCCTTTTGTCTTACAGTGGGATACTTCAGCTGTCCTCGTGGCCTGAACATTTTACGCAAGCGTTGGGCAACTTTGCTTTTGCCGCCGCTTTTATAGGGCTTGTAGGGACGCTGCGGCCCTGGGCTCCTTGCGCTCAATACTGCATCAATGTCCATATAGATCGGCTCAGCACTGCCCGCTGGAGGACTGCCCGCTGGAGCACTGCCCGCTGGAGGACTGCCCGCTGGAGCACTGCCCGCTGGAGCACTGCCCGCTGGAGCACTGCCCGCTGGAGCACTGTCAGAGGAGTCTGGCTGAACATTCTGATATGTCCCTTCCTGTGCCGCTGGACCAGCACTCGTGGTTGCACGCCCACCATTCGGGCCTGACTGAACATTTTCATAGGAACCACCCAGTGCTGACGGAACTGTGTTGACATATTCTGGTTCAGGCGCACCAGGAGGTCCGGGCAAAATCTTGTCATACAGCCCTTCCGGCGCTGACGAAACAGCGCCTGACTGAGCTTGACGTGACCCGCGTGGAACGTCATAGATCGCAGACTGTTCACTGTTTGATGGCCGCGGAGTGTCATAGAGTGGCCCGGTGTTTTGATACATGGACTCCTGACCATCGCCCGGTTGTTGTTGGCCACCTGACGATCGCTCATACAAAGCGCTCGTACTGGAATACATGTGGCCGCCGGTTAATGGTTGCGGATTCGGTGGCCCTGATTCCAAGCGGCCGATTCTGGCAGGGCAGCTCCTGGAGCGCACGGTGCCTTGTCGTGCTCCGGTACTGCGGCCTCGCGCACTATTGGCGATTGAAATTAGAGCAATTTCCCTCATAGCAAAATGTTACCTTATTGTTGGCTGCCGTCCGAAGAAGTGAGGCGCTCATACCTTCTGGTTTATTGCAGTTGAACGCTATCAACAGACGGTCATTCCACGTGGTCAGGTACCCGTCTTTGTTTTCTCAATTATATAAACAGACGCTAAAATTTTGCCGAGACTAATCAATCTAACGTTGCCGGAAAAGACGGTAAAAACGCCCTGCTTTTAGGTGACAAAAGAAATAAACGCGCATAATTACAGCGCTCAATAATTCATCATGGCGGTGCTCACCCTTTTGCTGCGTAATGTGCTGGAGATAACAGTTTGATTAGCGCGTCTAATTAAGCATGCTCTCGTGCATTATCTAAAGAATGAAGTAAGGTACTTTGATGAAGTGATAATCACCGGCTGCCAACACTATTCAATTAAGTAAAAAAGACAACCTTGTTGCGAATAAAGAAATATTCAGAAAATGTTATTCTATTTTGTCGATATTTCACGTGTTTTTATAAGAACGCCCTACTGACTGATAATCAGCTTACCTTCCTCCCAACAAGAATCCATTTTAACGAATCCCACGTAATTCTCCATCCATAACTGACGCATTGTGAGCAAAGCGACCTTTGCCGGTTTGGGTGGAGATGGATAGGGGGCAACCTGTGAAGGGTTGCGTCTTTTCCTCTCCTGCTCTGCTAATCTTTGCTACTATGCCAAAGCTGACTTGCTGGGACACAGCAGATTCGTAAAGGGTTCCCCTACAGAAAGTCCTGTAAGCGCAGGTTCTGTAGCGAGAGGTGTTGGTAATATTCAACATGGGTCGAACGAAGCCCCCATCCATAACCGTCAGGTTTGGTGGTGGGAGTATGTCACCAAGCCCCCCGGCAACTGCGCCGAGGGTGGGATATTTATTAATGCACGCCGTTCTCAACCAAATGACAAGCCACAAAGTGCCCGGTACGGATCTCGGTCAAGTCAATCTCCCGACTGCTGCACTCGGGCGTGGCGTGCTGGCAACGGGGCGCAAAACGACAGCCTGGTTTCGGGTTGATGGGTGAAGTGATCTCGCCCTGCAATACCACCCGTTCCATCTTGTGATCCAGGTGGATCGACGGGATAGACGACAGCAGTGCACGGGTATAAGGATGGGACGGATTCTGGAACAAGTCCTTTGACGAGGCTTTCTCGATCAGCTGTCCCAGGTACATCACCGCAATATCGTCGGAAAAGTGTTTGACCACTGACAAATCGTGGGTGATGAAAATATAGGTCAGCCCCAGCTGTTCTTGCAGGTCTTGCATCAGGTTGAGAATCTGCGCCTGAATGGACACATCCAGGGCCGAAACCGGCTCGTCGCAAATAATGAACTTTGGCTTTAATGCCAGCGCCCGGGCAATACCAATACGCTGTCGTCTGCCCCCGTCCAGTTCGTGCGGATAGGTATTGACCAGGCGTGGACTCAGCCCCACGAGTGCCATCAATTCCGCTACCCGTTCGGCCAGCTCTTGTTTACTGTTCACCTTTTTATGGATAACCAGTGGTTCACCGATAATCTCACTGGCGGTCATGCGCGGATTCAACGAGGCAAACGGGTCCTGGAAGATAATCTGCATATCTTCGCGCAGGCGGCGCATCTGATTTTTGTCGAACTCACGAATGCTTTGCCCCTCAAACAAAATCTCACCGCCAGTGGCCTCAAGCAGGCGCAAAATAACCCGACCAGTGGTGGACTTGCCACAACCGGATTCGCCGACGATGCCCAGGGTTTTACCGCGTTCAATGGCAAACGTGACGCCATCCACTGCATGGAGCATTCCTTTGGGGGTGGAGAAGTGCTTCTCCAGATTTTTTACTTCCAGCAAAATGTCTGACATGCCGTTACCCCTGTACCCGGTTGGATGGTTCTGCCATTGGTTTGAGCATCAGGCAGCGGGCAATATGTCCCGCCTCGGTGGTAATTGCCGCGGGCATGGCGCTGGCGCAACTGGCCACAGCGTCCGGACAACGGGGATGAAACTTGCAGCCTGAGGGCAGATCGGTCGGGTCCGGCATCATCCCTTTAATGGGCTTTAGTCGTCCAACCGTGTGATCGAGATCGGGAATGGAGTCAAACAGTCCTTTGGTATACGGATGTTTGGTGTTTTCATACACGTCGCGAATAGCGCCGCTTTCCACCACTTCGCCCGCGTACATGATGGCCACTTTGTCGCATACCTGGGCCACCACGCCCAGATCGTGGGTAATCAGGATCATGGCGGTGTTGTAGCGGGTTTTCAACGCTTTCATCAAGTCCAGCACCTGGGCCTGAATGGTGACGTCCAGTGCCGTGGTCGGCTCATCGGCAATCAGCAGGTCGGGATTACAAGCCAGGGCGATGGCAATCACCACCCGCTGTTTCATACCACCCGAAAACTGGTGCGGATAATCTCCGGCGCGAGCAGCGGGAATACCCACCATTTCCAGCATTTCACCGGCTTTTTGTACCGACTCTTTGCGACTGACACCCTCATGAATCAGGATAACCTCGGCAATTTGCTCGCCCACGGTCATCACCGGATTCAGAGAGGTCATGGGATCCTGGAAAATCATGGAGATCTTTTTGCCCCGTACCCGACGCATTTGCTCTTCTGGCAGCTGCAGCAGGTCTTCTCCGGCAAACATCACTTTGCCGCTGACCACACGGCCGGGTGGCCTGGGCACCAACCCCATAATACCCAGGGCAGTGGTGGTCTTGCCGGCCCCGGTCTCACCAATCAGCCCCAGCGTCTCACCCGGTTTTAAAGTGAGGTTCAGGTCATTAACGGCATACGTCGTCTCACCATCGACCTCATAAACGATGCTGAGCCCGGTAATAGACAACAGATCTTGTGTATTTACTTCGTTTGGCATAGTTATTCTCAAATCGCGTTTTGTCACGCCGGTCGCTCGCAGGCGACCGCTCCTGGCAAATATCAATCAGTGCTTCAGGCGTGGGTCCAGAGCATCGCGCAGACCATCACCCAGCAGGTTCAGGGCCAAAATGGTGATCATGATGGTCAAGCCAGGGAACGTAGTGACATGCCAGGCATGGCGCAAGTACTGGCGTCCACCTGAGAGCATGGCCCCCCACTCTGGCTCCGGCGGCTGAATGCCCAGGCCGATAAAGCTCAGCCCCGCCGTGGAGAGAATGGCACCAGCCACCCCAAGCGCGCCCTGGACAATAACGGGCGACAGGCAGTTAGGAATAATATGCCGAAAGATAATCCGGGCATCGCTGGCACCGATGGCTCGCGCCGCCTCAATAAACTCCTGGTCGCGCACAGTGAGCACCGAGGCACGCACCACCCGGGCGTAGCTGGGTATGCTGGAAACCGCGATGGCGAACATTAAATTCATCAAACTGGCACCAAGGGCTGAGACGATGGCAATAGCCAACAAAATGCTCGGCACCGCCAGAAAGATATCCATCACCCGCATGATGTAGTTATCCAACTTGCCGCCGTAGTATCCGGCGACTGCCCCCAGGCTGCCGCCAATAACAATAGCAATGGCCACCGACAACACACCCACCAGCAAAGAGACCCGAGCCCCGTGGATGATCCGGGCGAAAATATCCCGACCAAACTCGTCAGTGCCCAGCCAGTACTGGGCGCTGGGCCCTTGCAGTCGGTCGCCCAGATTCTGGGCGATGACCATCGTTTCATAGTCGGCGATCACGTCGGCAAAGACGGCCGCCAGCACCACCAGCGACAGAATCACCAACCCCAACATAGCCATTTTGTTGCGCTTGAGCCGCTGCCAGACCTCCAGCCATTGGCTGCGTTTTTTCGGTGCCGCCTTGGCGGATTCAGCCGCCGGGCTGCGCAACGCCAGCGTCATTTCCTGTGACATAACCGTTTCTCCTTAGGCGTACTGGGACTTGATGCGCGGATCGACAAAACCGTACAGCAAATCAACAAACAGATTCACCAGGCTAAAGGTGGTGGCCAGAAACACCACGGTCCCCAGCACCGTAGGCGCATCTTTTTGTCGGATAGCATCGACCATCATCCGGCCAACTCCCGGCCAGGAGAAGACGGTTTCAGTCAACACGGCACCGCCGAGCAGGTAACCAAACTGCAAACCGATAACCGTAATCACCGGAATCAGGGCATTTTTCAGGGCATGCTGGTTAATCACCACATTTTCCGCAACGCCCTTGGCCCGAGCAGTACGGATGTAATCCTGACGAATCACCTCCAGCATGGACGAGCGCGTCATGCGAGTGATGATGGCGGCCGATCCGGTGCCCAGGGTAATGGCCGGCATAATCAGCGAGCTCCAGTCGGAGTAACCGCCGGAAGGCACCCAACCCAGGTTGACGGAAAACAGCAGGATCATCATCAAGCCCAGCCAGAAGTTGGGCATGGAGACACCGAGCAGGGCAAAAATCATCGAGCCACTGTCGATCATGGAATACTGGCGAGTTGCGGAAATAATGCCAACGGGAATCCCGATCAGCACTGCAATAATGACGCCGAGCGCAGCCAGAATCAGGGTATTGGGAAAACGGGAAAAGATTTCGTCAAACACATCCCGACCGCTGGTATAGGACTGTCCCAAATCCCCTACCATAGCGTTGCCGACAAAACGGGCGTAGCGCAACACAAAAGGATCGTTCAGCCCCATCTCTTCGCGCAGCTCGGCCACGGCTTCCGGCGGAGCATTCTCGCCAAGAATCAGCTGAGCCGGATCGCCGGGAGTAAAGGACATAATGGCAAAGACCAACAATGAGACCCCAAGCAATACCGGTATCAACAACAGCAGTCTTTTCAGAATAAATCTATGCATGGTCTACCCTTCAGGGCTGAACCCATCGATGCCTGGTCGGCCTCCTGCCTGTGGCACTTCGATGGGCAAGAAGCACACGCCCGCAAGAGGCGTGGCCGCGACTTTGTAACGATTAATTTTTGTAACAAGCAATTTTTGTAACGATCAAATAACCTGTTCAGGGCAAAGCGGATCAGCCTTGAAAGCGTACTCCCCGCAACTTGTGGTGGCCGGCCGGTGCCATGCTGAAACCTGCCACATTGCGTTGGATGCCAACGTTCTGGAACTGGTCATAAATGGCGAAAGTAGGGACTTCGCTTTGCAGCGTTACCTGTAACTTGTGGTATAACGCCTCACGCTCTTGAACGTCAGTTGACGTACGAGCTTCGCTGAGCAAGCCGTCTACTTCCGGATTGCTGTAGAATGACCGGTTGCCAGCACTGCCGTGGGTCGTGGAGTGAAACAGCGCATAAAGGCCGTAGTCCGCATCACCGGTCACTGTCACCCAACCCATGATGAACATATCGTGGTCGCCGCGAGACGTGCCGTCCAGGAATGCTCCCCACTCCACCACGTCGATGGACATATCAATGCCGATCTGTCGCAGCTGCGCCTGAACCACCTGAGATATTTGTACTCGCACTGGGTTGTCGTTGGTCCAGATAGAAGTTTTGAACCCGTCCGGATAACCGGCTTCAGCCAGCAGCTGGCGAGCCTTCTCATAGTTCTGCTGATACCTGGGGATGTCCGGGTTGTGGCCAAATACTTTTGGGCCAATGGGTGAATTGGAAGGCGAGCCAGCACCCATTAAAACAGCATCAATGATGTCATCAGCGTTGATGGCATAAGCAATCGCCTGGCGTACTTTGACGTTGTTAAACGGTGCCTTTTGGGTGTTAAAGCCCAGATAGGCTACTGAGAATGACTCTTCCTCCACCAGCTGCAGAGTCTCTTTGCGCGTAATGGTTTCCTTGTCGATCGGCTCCAGATCATAGGCGATATCGACTTCACCGGTTTCCAGCGCAATGGCCCGGTTGGTGCCTTCAGGAATATTGCGAAACACCACATTAGGAATTGCCTGTTTGCCGCCGTAGTAGTCGTCAAAGGCTTTGAGGGTAATCCGGTCGCCCACTTGCCAGTCAACAAACTGGTAAGGCCCGGTGCCAACAGGATGTTGTCCATACTGGTCGCCAGCGGCAATGACGGCTTTTTCATTAAGAATGGAGGCGGCGGTATGGCTCAGATGGTAGAGCAGTGGCCCAAAAGGTTCTTTGGTGTGGACGTTTACCGTGTAATCGTCAACCACATCAACGCCATCAATAGAACTGACAATATGGGAAACCGTTGGTGAAGCCACCATGGCATCAAGAGTGAACTTAACGTCAGCTGCCTTTAACTCCTCACCATTATGGAATTTCACCCCTTTTCTCAGTTTGAACTGAGTAGTGTTGTCGTCCAGTTTTTCCCAGGACTCCGCCAAACCGGGAACAATGTTCATGTCCTTATCGGTTTCCACCAATTGGCTGTAAATTTGTACCGCTACCCGGGATGATGGCTGATCATTGGTGGCGTGAGGATCAAGGGTTTTGGCATCAGCTCCCTGGGCGACAACCAGGGTATCTTTTATTCCCGAGGACGACTCCGGCCCACCACAGGCACTAAGGACAGCTGCCATGCACAAGGCAGTAGCAACCTTTATGGACTTAATCATCGTATTTTCTACCATTTAGAATTGTTATTGGCGGCTCTGGTGACCGCTGCCCGGACAAACACTTACCTCAACACTCAATCAGCAAAAAAACCGACAATCACAGCGACCGCCGCAAAAGACCTCCCGAACAGCAAAACCATTATGCCAATAGCGCTGAGACGCAAAGGAGTTTATGTCAATAACGGTTTTCCGCATATTGATCTGAGTCAGGTGAATGGAAAACAGCCAACACTCGGCATTTGACGCTCTGGCATCGGCACAATGGGCAGATTGCCAGCATAAAAATGCAATACTGTACACAGAAACCGTCATTAACGACCATGGACTTTCATTGATAAACATCAATGAAAAATAGCCAGAACCGTTAGAGCATTGGACTAAACACAAAACAAGTGCATTCGGGGAATACGAAAGTGAAGCAGCCAAGTTTATCAAGAAAAATCTGCAATTCAGTAATGCGAACCTGTGTCTTTGCCGCTGCCATCATTTCACTGCTATACGCTTTTAAAGTCCCTGTTACTGGCCATCCCCTCTCAGAAAACAGCTTTAATTACGGCCTTATTTTTCTCTTTTTGGTAATCGCCCTGGCATCAACGATTAAATCGCTGATGGCCAAACGTAAAAGAAAAAGACACTGAGCAAAACTGCCACCAACAAACCGATAACAATCACTAACAAACCATCACCTGTTGCCATAAATCAATTACTTTTTGCAACAAATCTGGCAGAATATTCCGCGCATGGCATCTCTGGCCATACCCATCTGATAGTAAGTCAAGCGATCACTTTTTTAAAAAAACCCCTCTTAACGGGGTATTTGACAGTAGGAAATTGTGCATGAGTCACGAAATATCAGCACAGCAAAAACACCCCATGACGTTTTACGTTATTCTATTCTGGCAATTCTGGTGGGCTTTTTCTTTTTACGGCCTGTGGTCGTTGCTACCGGTTTATTTGAACAAGCATCTGGAATTCAGTGCCGCTCAGTCGTTCGCTATTTTTGGCGGTTATACAGCTTTAGGTGCTGGCCTGTTATTTATTGGTGGCTGGATTGCTGACAATTATCTCGGTGCCAAACGCAACCTGACCATTGGTACCGTGTTCCAGAGCATTGGCTACTTTCTGATAGCCATGTCAGCCATGAACAAAACGACACTGCCATTGTTTATTGGTCTTGGCTTTGTGGTTATCGGCCGGGCAACCGGCAGTACTTGCCCACCGGTGGTGCTGGCCAGTGCTTACAAAGGCAGCGATGACCCACGTCTGGATGGTGCTTTTACTTATCTGTACATGGTCAACAATGTCGGCTCATTCGTCACTATGCTGGTGATTCCTTTCATCGCCAGCATGGCCTCCATGACCGTTGCCTTTGTTGTTTGCGGCGTGGGTATGGCCATCAACGTCACTGGCCTACTGATGATGCGCGGCATTATGCGTGATGTCGGCTCCGCTCCGGATCACACGCCAGCCTCCTTGCAAAAATACGGCACGTTCATGATTGGCGCTTTGGCAGCGGTCGGTGTTGCCGGCTACCTGCTGACCAACCTGACCATGGCTCGCTCGCTGATGGCGGTCGCGGCCCTGACCATTTGTGTGTTGATTGCCAGACACATGAAGCAGGAAGAGGCTGATTCTCGCAAGCGTATGCTGGTGGGTCTGGCCCTGATGTTACAAGCACTGATCTTCTTCGTGCTGTACAACCAGATGCCAACCTCGCTGAACTTCTTTGCCATCAACAACGTTTCCCCGGAGATTTTCGGTATTGTCGTCGATCCGGTGCAGTACCAGGCACTTAACCCACTGTGGATCATTATCCTCAGCCCGGTCATCGCCAAAATCTACAGCTATCTCGGTGCGCGCAACAAAGACCTCTCCATGCCGGCCAAGTACGCTCTGGGAATGGTTATTTGCGGCATTGCCTTTGGCTCGGCCGGTATTTCCAAATACTTTGTCGACGACAATGGCATGGTTTCGGCTTTCTGGATTATTACTCCGAACTTCTTTTTTGCCGTTGGCGAGTTGCTGATCAGCGCCCTGGGCATGTCCGTTGTCGCCAAGCTGTTTCCGGTTCGTATCCGTGCCTTCTGTTTCGGCGCCTGGAACATGACGCTGGCTCTGGCTTCACTGATCGGCGCCTGGGTGGCCAGCTTCTCTTCCAGTAGCGGCGCTGACGTTACCCCGATGGCAAGCCTGCAACTGTACGGTGATTACTTCCTCGTGCTGGCAGGAGTCACCATTGTGGTTGGCTTGTTTATTGCCCTGATGGTACCCAAGTTGAACAGCCTGATGAGTGGCAAGCCACAAACCACAGAAGCAGCAGCCGTACCGGCTTGATTCTTCCACTTTATCTACCCAGATCCGGGTTCCAGCGGGAACCCGCTCTGCAAGGAATCTAACAATATGCTGTACAAGCGTGAAAACGGCTGGAAGACGATATCGCCAACAGATAAAGAGGCTATTTTTGCTTTTTGCGAAGGCTATAAGCACTACCTGGATATCGGCAAAACTGAACGACACTGTGTTACTGAGGCTATTCGTTTGGCGCAGGCCAAAGGGTTTGTGCCGGCAGCCGAGCAAGAGACGTTAAAACCCGGCGACAAAGTGTGGTTCAACAATCGGGATAAAAACCTGGTGTTGGCGGTAATCGGCAGTGATGATCTGGAAAACGGTGCCAACTTTGTTGTTTCTCATATTGACTCACCCCATCTGGACTTGAAACAGCACCCGGTTTACGAAGACACGGAACTGGCGCTGATGAAAACCCACTACTACGGTGGCATCAAGAAGTACCAATGGGCGGCTCGTCCGCTGGCACTCCACGGTGTGGTGGTGCTCAAAGACGGCAGCAAAGTGGCAATCACCATTGGCGAAGACGACTCTGACCCGGTATTTACCATCCCTGACCTGCTCCCTCATCTGGATCAGAACGTGCAGCGTGAACGCAAGGCGTCTGAGGTGCTCAAAGGCGAGGAGATGAATATCCTGGTGGGCTCCATTCCGGCCACTATCGAAGATAAAGAGATCAAGGAGCTGGTGAAATACAACGTGCTGCAAAAGTTGCACGACAGTTACGGCATGATCGAAGAAGACTTTATCTCGGCTGAACTGCAACTGGTGCCAGCAGCCAAGGCAAGAGATGTAGGTCTGGATCGTGGGCTGCTCGGTGCCTATGGTCAGGATGACCGCATTTGTGCCTATACCTCTCTCATGGCGATCCTGGATTTGGACGAGATACCCAAAACCACGGCAATCTGCTTTCTGGTGGACAAAGAAGAAACCGGCTCAGCGGGCAGTACTGGTTTGCAGTCCCGTTATCTGGAGTACTTCATGGATGAGCTGGTGGCCAAAGCTTACCGTGGTAACTACAGCTCCCGAGTGGTACGCAAATGTTTATGGAATTCACGAGCATTGTCGTCTGATGTCAACGCTGGCATCAACCCACTGTTCAAGTCGGTGCACGACGAGCAAAACGCGGCACGTCTGGGCCACGGTCTGGTGCTGACCAAATATACCGGCGCTCGAGGCAAGTCCATGACCAACGACGCTGATGCCGAGTTCGTGGCCGAGCTGCGCGCCCTGTTTGACGATGCTGGCATCAAGTGGCAGACCGGGATGCTTGGCAAAGTGGACGAAGGCGGCGGTAGTACAGTAGCCATGTTCCTGGCCCATTACGGCATTCGTACCATTGATGCCGGCGCGGCGTTGTTGTCCATGCACTCGCCCATGGAGATCGCCTCGAAGTTCGATATTTACGAAATTTATCGCGCTTACCGGGCATTCTACAGCTGACTTTTGTCCGACAAACAGCCATATACGGCTTTGCATATTAGTTGACTAATGTCGTTAATATGCCCAAACCGTATAGTTCTAAAGAGAAAAATTCCACTACAATCAGGCAGGGTGTGATGGACGTCAGCCGATTGATGATTTACACCATAGCTGTGTTTATGGTGGCCGGCGCGCTGGATAAACTGCTTGGCGGCCGTTTCGGTCTTGGGCAGGATTTTGACCGTGGTCTGTTATTTATGGGCACCACCGCCGTGCCCATTGCCGGCGCAGTGGCCATCATGCCCCTGATCAGCGATAGCCTGACTCCGCTGGTAACCCCGCTCTATCAATGGTTCGGTGCTGAACCAGCCATGCTAGCCGGTACATTACTGGCGAGCGACATGGGTGCCCACGCCCTGGCCGTATCCATGGCTGGCGACAATAATCCGGCCGGCCCACTGGCAGGAATGATTCTCGGCTCCACGCTGGGGGTCACATTTAGCTATAGCCTTCCCTTGATGCTGGGCATCGTGCCAGCCAAAGACAGTCGGCTTCTCGGGCAAGGAATCCTGATCGGGATCGGCACCATTCCCCTGGGCGTCTTTATTGGTGGGATGATTGCCGGCTATGAGCTGAACTGGCTGCTGGTCAATCTGCTGCCGGTGGTACTGCTCGCGGCCCTGGTAATGATTGGGCAGATTGTCGCACCCAAGCAGATGCTCACCGGTTTTCTCTGGCTGGGCAAAACCATTCAACTGGTGTTAACCGGCGCTTTTGTCTGCGCGGTCATAACACGTCAAACCGGGCTGGTGATCATCGCTGCCCTCGCATCCATTGATGCAGCCATCCCCATTATGGCCGCCATCGGCTTTACCATGGCCGGTGCCCTGCCGTTGGTGCGTTGCCTGGGCTGGTTGCTGAAAAAACCGATGGCAGCGCTATCGGGCAAACTGGGCATCAATGAACCGTCCACACTCGGGCTCATTGCCTCTCTGGCCAGCAATGTCGCCATGCTGGCACTGCTGCCTGACATGAACGCCCGGGGGAAAGTGGCCAATATCGCATTTTCCGTCAGCGCTCAGTCGTCCATTGGAGCACTCTTTGGCTTTGTTGCCACCATGGATGCCACCATGTTGCCAGCAGTGCTGACAGCCAAACTGACTGGCGGCAGCATGGCTTTGGGTCTGGCATTGTGGAGTTGTCGCAAGCATGATTTCGAGGAATTACCAGCTCCTGCCAAAATAACACCGGCGACCATGGGATAAATGACTGAGAAAAACAGGTGATCCAACACCACACTGGGTTCAACGCAATGGTTGTGGCCGAACGAGACGTGCAAGGTATTTTGCTGGCAAAACTACCATGCCACTGAAGACAGTGGCATGGTTCAGACACTCAGGAGCTCTTCATCGACGGAGCGTTCCGCTGAAGTTCAGCATGTTTGGGAGACACGCCATATTTTTCTACCAGTGCGGCAATGGCACCATCACCCATTACGTTACAGGCTGTGCCAAAACTATCCTGGGCAAGGTAAAGGGCGATCATCAACGCTAGTGCCGCTTCGCTAAAGCCCAACATGGTGGACAGCAAGCCCAGCGATGCCATCACTGCCCCGCCGGGAGCACCGGGGGCGGCAATCAGCGTAACCCCAAGCATCAGCAGAAACGGCAGCACCATCATGTAAGAAGGAGTGCCCATATCGGTCAGCAACATGATGGCAGTGGCGCAAGTGGTCAGGGTGATCGCACTGCCTGAGAGATGAATAGTGGCACACAGCGGTATACTGAAATCCACCACGTTTTCGTCAATATTATTGGCCAGAGCCTGGCGCACTGTCACCGGAATGGTCGCCGCACTGGACATGGTACCAATCGCGGTAAAATAAGCCGGCAACATATTTTTTGCCATGGTCACCGGATTGCGCCCAGTCAGTGAGGCACTGGTAAAATAGAGCACCGCCAACCAAACCCAATGCATGGCAATGGCCAGCAACAGCACTACACCGAAGGTATGCAGTGTGGCAAACACGGTGCCTTCCACCGCCATATTGGCAAAGACCCCGGCGATGTAAAATGGCAGACCGGGAATCAGTACCTTGGACAACAGCAGCTCAACAATATCCTTGGCCTGGTCAACGACAACTTTCAACTCTTTGGCTTTAATGACCGAAATACCCATACCAAAAGCAAAGGCCATCAACAGTGCGGTCATCACGCCCATCACCGGCGGTATTTCTATCACTACCAACGGTTCCAATCCTGGATTTTCGCTTATCGACAGCGTGCCCAGTTCTACCATGCCGGGAATAAAAGCACTGGCCGAAAAAAACGCTATAGAACCGGCAATAATCGTGGATAAATAAGCCAGACCAATGGTCACTCCCAAGGAACGACCAGAGCCTTCTTGCAGGTTGGCTACACCACTCATGATGTAAAACAGAATGATCAGGGGAATGGTGAAGTTGATAAACTGCCCGAATAACGCCTGAAAGGTGATCAACACCCGGGCCAGCCCTTCAATAATGCCTGCTGAGGGAACCAGCAGACCTAGTACGATACCAGCAATAATGCCTGCTATCAGACGGATTATTAGTTTCATTCCAGCGCAACCTGTTATTTTATCGTTACGTTAACCAGAAAGCCTGGCAACAGGGGCAACTGAGCTCACTCACCCCAACAGGTTACCTGGAAAGTGCCCTGATGGACGTTTTTCTCAGTCAGCCTGAAAACCCAGGCGTAAAAAACCGAACCACTCAAGAAACATCGGACTCAGGAAGCTGCGTCCGGGTTCATTAGAGCACGTTAACCCAGCGGTATTATTGATCTATGTCGTAAAATCCTTAGCCGGACATGATTTGACTATGTTGCGCTTGTTTGCCTGGAAGTTGTCGCGAAATAAGTTCTCTGTTTTCAGACTCGGACGCCGTTCGAGCCACGCTCTGAGCCTGTCGAAGAGCCAGAACTCGGCCCCCAATACCCATCCACTTTGTCTCGGTTAAAAGAGATTTTCTTCGTGTTATCAAAGGTGCATTATTTTTCGGTTAGATTTAAAGATAATAATTGTCGTATGATTTAATTATAATAATAATGACGTATACTTTCGTGCGGCGGAGCAAGAGTACAAACGACTAGTGTATTCTAAATAAATCAGCGATCACATGATGGTGGGCCATAATTACGATAGAGTATCCGGCACATCTGAGGGACTGATTTCCGAAAGAAACCTGGTAAGGCATTTGCAAGACCATAATGTATTTCGGTATTGGTCAGCATGGGTCGAACGAAGCCATCATTCATATCTCATATCTGTCAGAATTAGTATTGTTCGTGGGAGCACGTCACGAAAACAATAGTCATTACCACCTGTTGCCTGTACAGGCAAGCATGACCAATCACTCGCAATCCGGATTGTATTGCTGATGATAAATCTTCAATAATGTGTAAATGGGCAACTCCCCCGAGAGAACAACATAAAACAGTTACCGCTTCAAAATAAAATCGCTTGCGCACAATCGGGTACAATGCTTTAAAAAGACTCTCTTTCAGAGAAAAGACCAAGGTACAGTTGACTCTTTTTGTCCACTCGGTCTTATTGGTGACAAATCTATTTATTTCACTTGGCAATAATACAGCATCCATTAACCACTCAATCTGGTCGGTTGTTATAATCTCCACCAAGTCCACACCTATGCCAGATAGGCCTTTCTCAACTCGCATAACAACAGAAACCACATGGCTGCCACTATGACTTATCGATCCGACTAATCCTTCTGGCCAAACAGGTGCACCAGAACTGCTTGTTTCAGGTGTACGCCAAAACCCGCACAGGCGACTGATTGCGTCAGCCGCAGATATCCGACCGGCCAGATACTCAGCTCTACGCTTATTAATGGAGGAAAAGTAGAACTTTGGTAATGGCTGTGACAGACAGGCCAAAGTCTGCTGGCAGATGATGCTCTCATTGTACTGCCCCGCAGTGAAACATATGTTCTGTCGTTTTTTTATTGAAGGCCACGGAAGCTGATAATCCACATTATTAAAGCCTCGTACCATATTCTTCACTCAACCATATCAGCAGAAAATACGACAAAATTTAGCCATAAAAATCAATATAACAACATTGTCATTTGTAGTTTAAATTCTGTCGCCTATATTGACGCACTGGGTAGGAGCTCACTCTCACATCTTGCCACAGTTGCGGCAAACAGACTGTGAGTTTATTACCTGGTCTCAGCAGAACTTTGGTTCAATTTCTCATGGAGGGTAACTCGATAAGCTGATTCGTACGACCACATACGTTCTTGACTGCTTGTTATAAGCCTGAGATTGAATTATCAGGAGTCGAATGTGAAAGTCATAAGCCACAACATTATTCTGTCAGTACAAAATAAGTATCCTCGACTGGTGCAATACCTGATCGAAGTGTGCCAAGCAACCGATTGTCATCTCGTGACACGCAGCAACAACTATGGTTGTAAAACCATAGTCGCTTATATAGCCGGATCATCCCGATACGACATTGAACAACTCAACTGCGCTGCGAACCAGGGCCTGATAGAACGATCGCCGGATTTGCTCGCACCGATTACAGAGATTCCCTACACCGCCGACGGCATGGCTGATCTGGAAGCACTGAGCCGCTGCCCGGTGATTGACGATCAGTTTATTCATTCCCAGCACATCAAGAGTCTCGAACCCAAACCGTTGAGTGAACCACCCGTCGCCCAAATAAGAGGCGCCCCACTGCCCTCCGATCCGCTTAAACGTCAAACATTGGCCGATGCTCTGCGCCACGCAGCCAAAGGTGAACACGGTATTCGTTTCATTATCGATGAACATAACAGCAACCGGATCTCCTACCACAACTTGCTGGTTCAGGCCGAAGCCATGGCTCGCCGACTTGTGCCCTATCTGTCCGGAGGCCTGTCCCCGGTGGTGGTACAAACCGCCTCCCAGGCCGATGCAGTGGTCACCATTTGGGCTGCCTGGTTAGCTGGCACCAGTTGCGTGCCTTTGGCATCTTGTCGCGACTTGTCAGCGCAAGATAAAAATGCCACCAGTCTGCGGCGTATTCTCAAGCTATTCCCGGGCACTATTGTGGTCGCCAACGATGAATGCTGTGGATCATTTGTCCGGTATTTTGACGAGCATGACTGTAAGAATATTCAGGTGCTGGCCTTTGACGAACTGGCTAGAGGCTCTGAAAACGACGGCGCTGCCAATATTGAGTTACCACACGTCAACGGCGACGATATTGCCCTCTATCTCATGACCTCTGGTAGTACTGCTAAGCCAAAAATTGTACCTCAGTCTCATACCAGAATACTAAACCGAAACCGTGCATCCTGGTTGTTCAATCATTTTGATGAACAATCAGTGTCGCTTAATTGGTTACCCCTGGACCACGGCGGTGGCATTCTGGCGTTCCTTATAGGCAATACCGTATTGGCTCATGAACAGATACATTGCCCGACAGAATTTGTTTTACAGGATCCTTTGCGGTGGCTGGCGCTGTGTGATCAATATCAGGTTACTTCCAGCTGGGCGCCGGATTTTGCCTTTGCCCTGGTCAACGCCAGAGCTGACGAGGTCAAACTGAAGCGCTGGAATCTCTCAAGGCTGAACTTTATTATCAATGGTGGGGAGGCTATTGTCGCAACCCAATCCCATACATTTATCGCTTTACTCGCACAGCACGGCCTACCGGCCAACGCCATTATTCCGTCGTATGGCATGACGGAAACCTGCACTGGCGTGACGTTTTCCCACCACTTTAGCGACACGCCGCAGGACGCAGAGTTTACCGGTCTTGGGCAGCCGATTCCCGGCATTGAACTGCGTATTGTTAACGACACTGGCGATCTGGTTCGGTTCCACCAACGCGGGCACCTACAGATACGTGGCGACTGCGTCCTGACTCATTATTATCAAAACCCGGAAGTCAATGCAGCATCATTTACCGTGGATGGCTGGTTTGATACCGGTGACCTTGGCTTTATTGATGAACAGGGCCTGACCCTTGTCGGCAGAACGAAAGACATCCTCATCATCAATGGCCACAACATCGCCTGTCATGTCATTGAGGCCACCGTCGGCCAGGTGAAAAACGTAGAACCCAGTTACACATGCGTGTTTGCCCACTCAGACCAGCAGACGGGTGTCGAAGGTGCCATGGTGGCAGTTCACAGCCATCACCGCGATGATCACGCCATCGCTGAACTGACGAGCGCGATTCAACTCGTGTTGCAAAAAGAGCACTCCATTACCCTGCATAAGCTCTATGTACTGGAGGCAGACCAATTTGAAAAAACAGCCATCGGCAAACTGCAGCGCAACAAGCTTCTGGTCCGACTGAATAGCGGCAGCCTTCTGCCGACCTGGCAGCATTCGGTCCAGACACATGAAAACGCTCTGGAACCACAAGCTATCAAGGATTCCTTTAGTAATCCGGTCCCCCTCATCTCTCAAGCACACAGTGCGCCACAAACGACACAAGTTGACGAGAAAAAAGACATCGAAACTCGGCTATGCCAGCTTTGGCAGAAGCTGCTTCCCGTTGCCAAGGTCGAGCCACACGATAATTTCTTCCTTTGCGGTGGGGATTCTCTCCTGGCCATCCGCTTGTGCTATTGCATCAGCGAAGAACTATCAGTGGCAGTCTCCGTCGCTCTGCTGTTCCAATATCCGACAGTGGCTGGATTGGCGCCACAACTTAATAAAAAAATGTCGTTTATTACTGCTAGGAAGCTGAGCCATGGGCCGATGTCATCTACCCAGCAACGGCTCTGGTTTATCGAACAATACGAGCAGGGCGCATCAGCCTACCATGCGCCCCTGTTATTCCAGGTAGCCACCGCTGCCATTGGTGAGCAACTGATCATGGCACTGCAACTGCTTGTCGTCCGGCATCCAATCCTGCGCACCCATTTCTTTCTGGACGACCATGGACAGAGAATCCAACAAGTGAGTGAAGGCGCGTTAGCTATTAAGCGCCGTCAGGTACAACCGGACGAATTGAACGATGCACTGACTGAGGCCATCCAAACACCCTTTGATTTAAGCCACGACTATCCGCTGCGGGTAGTTCTGTTCAGTACCGGTGACCAACATATACTGCTGCTCCTGTTCCACCATATCGCGGTCGACGGCTGGTCCATGGAAATCCTGTACCGGGAATTGGCTCAGCTGAATCAGGCAGGGGTAACAGATCTTCCTGGTATGGAGGCTCTCCTGGCGCCTCTGCCCATTGACTATCTGGACTTTACCCTGTGGCAACAGAAAACCTGGCAACAGAACCTGATGGAACGCCAGAGCCAGTGGTGGCAACAGCAACTGGCCGGACTAGAGCCTCTTAATCTGCCGCTGGATTACCCCCGGCCACAGCAGTTCGACTATCGGGGACGATGCTGCCAGTTCACCCTGGCCAAGGAACTCTCGGGGCAACTGCAACAACTGGCCCGTCATGAGCAAACCACTATATATACTGTGATGCTCAGCGCGTTTGCCGTGCTGCTCAGTCGCTACAGCGGCCAGGACGACCTGGCGGTAGGGAGCCCTATCGCAAACCGCCATCATCTCCAACTGGAATCTCTGGTCGGTTTTTTTGCCAACACTCTGGTGGTGCGTACTACTCTGAGCCCGGAACAGTGTTTCCAAGAACTGGTGTCCCGCGTTCACAGCACCGTCTCCGACATGCAACAATACCAGGAAATCCCATTTGAGCAATTGGTAGACCAGTTAGCCGTTGAGCGTGACCCATCTCGTAACGCGCTGTTCCAAGTGCTGTTTGCCGTTCAACACTTTGCGCTGACGGATCACTGGACTGGCAGCAACACCATTCACCCCATGCCCCTACCAGACCAGGCAGCGACCGCCAAATTTGACCTGACTCTGGTCATTGACGACGGTGGTGATCAATTTACTGCCATGGTCGAATACCCCGTAGCCCTGTTCCACGCTGCGACTATTGAGCGCCTGTGGCGTCATTATGTGCAAGTACTGGAACAAGTGGTGGCAGAGCCTGATTGCCGATTGCAGGATATTAGCTTACTCACCCCTGATGAGTATCAGCAAATTGTCGTGGACTGGAACCACACCGATTCCGAATTCCCTGACAGGCAACAGAACCTGCTGTTACACCAGCTGTTTGAACAACAGGCAGAACAATCACCAGATGACGTCTGCCTGATATTCGCAGGCCAGAAGCTGTCTAACCGCGAGGTGAATGATCGGGCCAACCAACTGACACTGACCATTCAGAAGCAAATAAAAGAAAACAACGGTGGTCATATTCCGCCAGAAACTTGCGTTGCGGTCTGCTGCGAACCGGGCCCACAAATCAATATTGCTGCACTAGCGGTGCTCAAGGCCGGTTGTGTCTACGTACCGATCAACCACAACGAGGCGCCAGAGCGCATCGGTTTTATCCTGACAGAAACAGCAACCTCTGTGGTGCTGACCACTTCCGGACATGCAACCCTGCTAGCGGACAACCCATCAATCCAGGCATTAGCACTGGACCGCTATTTTTGGGGCAACGCTGATTACGCACAACCTCAGTTAACAGTGCACCCAGACGCGTTGGCCTGCATTATTTTCACCTCCGGCACAACAGGAAAGCCCAAGGGGGTCATGATACCCCATAGGGCGTTGGTCAACCGTATCCAGGACAGCCTATCCCGATTTATGGCAATGGACGACGATGTATTCATCCAGCGAATGCCCCACAGTTTTGATTTTTCGTTGTGGGAACTGTTCCTGTTTATGGCTGCCCCCTCCCCTGCGGTGATTGCACCACAGGATAGCCGCTACGATCCCGGTTTGATGGCCAGCCTCATGGAAAAACACGCCGTAACGGTCATGATGACAGTCCCTTCATTTCTTGAAGCTTTGTGCCATTTCCTGCATCAACGCAGCCGCGCGTTGCCGATGTCCCTGCGTTTAATCATCGCCTCTGGTGAAACCTTGCCCACCAATGTGGCAAATCAGTTGCTCCAGCTGGCTACTCACCCGTCGTTCATCCTGATTAACGCTTATGGGATCACAGAAATTACCATTTACGCCACGGTGTACCAGTACGCCGGGCAGCTGCCGGAAAGCGGCCTCACGCCCATTGGCAGGCCAATTTCAAACACCCGGTTTTTCGTCCTGGATCACTGTGGCCAACCACTGCCCCCGAAAGTTCCCGGCGAATTGTACATAGCCGGAGTGGGAGTAACCCGAGGATACTTGCACCGACCGGACCTGACCGAAGCCGCTTTTGTCAGCAATCCTTTTGCCTCACCGGAAGATCTGCGTCTGGGCTATGATCGGCTCTATCGCACTGGCGACCGAGTACAATGGCAAGATAATGGTGAGTTACAGTACATGGGTCGTACCGATCACCAGGTCAAGATTCGCGGCTACCGCATCGAGCCGGCGGAAATAGAGCAAACCATGCAGGCACTGGCGGGAATTGTCCAGGCCGTTGTGCTTCCGCGTTCACGGCGGCAAGTATCGGCAAGCGACCCACACCATTATGATTACTTGATCGCCTGGTATATTGCTGATCGGCCATTGGATGAAGTCATCCTGCGAGAACAACTGAGCCAAAAACTGCCTGCATATATGGTGCCTGTCGCTTATATGCCGGTGGACCGTTTCCCGGTAACTGCCAATGGCAAGCTCGACACCCACGCTCTGCCAGAACCGGAACTACACGCTACCGACCACTACGTTGCCCCCACTACTGCCACCGAAGCCCGGCTGTGCCAACTCTGGCAAACGTTGCTGGCGGTTGAAACCGTCGGACTACATGACAATTTCTTCCATCTCGGTGGCGACTCGCTACTGGCCATACGACTATGCCAGCAGATCAGCAGTGACCTGTCGGTGGAAGTGCCAGTGGCCCTGCTGTTCCAATATCCGACCGTAGCCGGGCTGGCCCCGCAACTGACCCGACAGATGACACAGATTCCAGCCCGCGGCCTGCCCTATGGACCGATGTCGTTTACTCAGCAACGGCTCTGGTTTATCGAACAGTTCGAGCAGGGGACGGCGGCCTATCATATCCCGTTACCGTTCCGGCTAAAACGCCAAGCCGAGAGCGAACAGCTGGTCAAGGCAGTGCAATTACTGACCAGCCGACACCCGGCCTTGCGCACTCGTTTCTTTATGGACGAGCAGGGGCAGAGAACACAACAGGTGGGAGAAAATACACTAACCGTCGAACGACGCGAGGTGACACAGGAAGCACTGGACGACAGTATGGTGGAGGTAATCAATACTCCCTTTAAGCTGAACCGCGACTATCCAGTGCGAGCCGTCCTGTTCACCACTGATGAGTGCCAGGTGTTGCTGCTCCTGTTTCACCATATCGCCGTCGATGGCTGGTCCCTGGATATCCTCTGCCGGGAACTGCTCCAACTTTGTCGAAACGATGTAACCGATAAAACCGCTATGGAAGCGCTGCTGCCGCCCCTGACCATTGACTACCTGGACTTTACCCGGTGGCAGCGAGAAACCTGGCAAAAGAGCCTGATGGAGCACCAAAGCCAGTGGTGGCAACAACAACTGGCTGGACTGGAACCCCTTGATCTGCCGCTGGATTACCCACGGCCACAGCAGTTCGACTACCGGGGACAACGTTGTCAGTTCACCCTGGCAAAAAAACTGTCCGCCCAGTTACAACAACTGGCTCGCGACCAGCAGACTACCCTCTACGCCGTCATGCTCAGCGCCTTTGCCCTGCTTCTTAGTCGCTACAGTGGACAGGATGACCTGGTAGTGGGCAGCCCCGTTGCCAACCGCCATCACCCCCAACTGGAACCTTTGGTCGGTTTTTTTGCCAACACCCTGGTGGTGCGTACCATCCTCAATCCGGGCCACACTTTTCAGGAGCTGGTATCCCGTATCCACGACACCGTCACCGATATGCAGCAATACCAGGAGATCCCCTTTGAACAGCTGGTAGAACAGCTGGGTGTTGACCGCGATCCATCCCGTACACCGCTGTTCCAGGTAATGTTTGCAGTGCAACACTTTGCCTTAGCGAATCACTGGTCCGACAGTGACATCATTCAACCCGTATCCATACCGGACCAGGCAGCGACCGCCAAATTCGACCTGACGTTGATTATTGACGACAGCGGCGACTCATTCATTGGCTGGATTGAATATCCAGTTGCCCTGTTCCAGAGAGCTACCATTGAGCGACTCTGGCAACACTACGTGCTGATACTGGAACAGGTTGCGGTAGAACCTGATAGCCGATTGCGGGACATCAGCCTGCTCAGCCCTTGGGAGTACCAGCAGATTGTCGTGAACTGGAACCATACCGACACGCGGCTGTCCGCTGAAAAGCAGAACCTGCTGCTGCATCAACTGTTTGAATGGCAGGCAGAGCAGTCACCAGATAATACTTGTCTTATATTTGCCGACCAGCAGCTGAGTAACCGGGAAGTCAATAACCGGGCAAACCAGCTGGCAGTGACCATTCAGGAAAAGATAAAAGAAAACAACAATGGCACGATTCCACCGGATACCTGCGTGGTGGTCTGCTGCCAGCCCGGTCTGGAGATCAATATTGTCGCCTTGGCGGTACTCAAGGCCGGTTGTGTCTACGTGCCGGTCAACCACAGCGAAGCACCGGAGCGCGTCAGCTTCATCATCAAAGACACCAAAACCCCATTGGTGCTGACCACCTCGCAGCACGGTTGGCTGCTGGCCGATGATGCGTCGTACTCAGCATTGGCGTTGGATTTATATCCATGGTCCGGAACAATCACAAAAGCGCCGAAGCTCATCGCCACCCCGGAAATGCTGGCCTATATCATTTACACCTCGGGTACTACTGGGCACCCTAAAGGGGTGATGATCTGCCATAAGTCAGTAGTCAACTTTATCTTCGATTGTCTGCAACGCTTCGAGATCCTGGACGATGATGTGTTCTTGCAACGCACAGCTCACGGTTTTGACGCCACCATCTGGGAAATTTTCTGGAGTATGGCCACTGCCTGCCCGACGGTAATTGCCAGTCAGGAAGCCCGGCAAGATGTCCGCCTGTTACTCAACATAATTAATCAGCGTCGTGTATCTGTCACCATTATGGTTCCATCCATCCTGGAAGAGATCATCCTGTGGATGGAGCAGAACCAGAGGACGATGCCTGCCAGCATGCGAATGCTTGCCTGCATTGGCGAGTCTTTGTCAGCAACACTGGCTAATCGGACCCTGTCACTGTGCAGTAGTCACAGTTGCCTCTACAACGTTTACGGACCCGCCGAAGCGACAATCCATGTGACTACCCGACAATATCGGCAGAATCAACAGCACAGCGGCAATGTTCCCATCGGCAAGGGAATTGCCAATACCCGCCTCTATGTGCTGGATAATTGGCACAACCCGGTGCCCGTTGGCATCGACGGCTCCTTGTATCTCGGCGGGATAGCACTGGCAACGGGCTACTTGCACCGGCCTGACCTGACCGCAGCCGCCTTTGTCAGCAATCCTTTTGCCTCATCAGAAGACCAGCGTCTGGGCTATGACCGGCTCTACCGCACTGGCGATCGGGTGCGATGGCTGAACAGTGGCGAGCTGCTCTACGTTGGTCGTGAAGACCAGCAGATTAAAATCCGCGGCTTGCGGATTGAGCCCGGCGAAATAGAACAATGCCTCGAGAGTATCGCAGGCATCCACCAGGCGGTGGTATTGCCACGCTCACGTCCGACATCCACCAGCGGTGCCCCAGGTCATTATGATTACTTGGTCGCCTGGTATATTGCCGAACGCCCACTGAACGAAGCGGCATTGCAGGAGCAATTGCGCCAGAAACTGCCTGCTTATATGTTACCTGCCGTATATATGCCGGTGGACAGTTTCCCAATGACCGCCAACGGCAAACTCAATGCCAAAGCCCTGCCAGAGCCGGAACTCCACCTTGCTGATGACTACGTTGCCCCCACCAACGCCACCGAAGCCCGGCTGTGCCAACTCTGGCAAACCTTGCTTGCGGTTGAGGCCGTTGGGGTGCACGATAATTTCTTCCATCTCGGCGGCGACTCGCTACTGGCCATACGATTGTGTCAGAAGATCAGTAATGAGCTGTCAGTAGAAGCGTCGGTGGCGTTGCTGTTCCAATACCCGACGGTCGCTAGCCTGGCATCTCAGCTGACTCGGCAGGTGACGCCGATTCCAGCCCGAAGGCTAATCCATGCGCCAATGTCGTTCACTCAGCAACGGCTCTGGTTTATCGAGCAGTACGAGCAAGGCACCTCGGCTTACCATATTCCACTGCTATTCCGGCTAACCGACCAAGACGATGGAGAGTTGTTGATTCGTGCCATAAAGCTGTTGGCTGAACGCCACACAGCTCTGCGTACCCACTTCTTTATGGACGACAATGGGCGTATAACACAACAAGTAGGAGAAAATACAATTAACGTCGAACGTCGTGAAATATCACCGGATGGATTGGCGAATGCCTTGACGCAAATGATCAGCATTCCCTTTGATCTGAACCACGACTATCCGGTACGTGTCATACTGCTGACTACCGGTAAGAACCAAGTGCTACTGCTTCTGTTCCACCATATTGCAGTCGATGGTTGGTCACTGGACATCCTGCACCAGGAACTGGCCACGCTTTATCAAGCCAGAGTCAGCGAAAAAACCGCCATGACAGAATTGCTGACGCCCTTGGATATCGACTATTTGGACTTTACCCTGTGGCAGCAGGAGATTTGGCAACAGAGCCTGATGGAGTGCCAAAGCCAGTGGTGGCAACAACAACTGGCCGGACTGGAACCGCTTAACCTGCCGCTTGACTATCCTCGGCCACAGCAGTTCGACTACCGAGGGCAACGTTGTCAGTTCATCCTGGCCAAAGAGCTGTCCACTCAACTGCAACAACTGGCCCGTGACCGGCATACCACCCTCTATACCGTCATGCTCAGTGCCTTTGCCCTGCTGCTCAGTCGCTACAGCGGCCAGAATGACCTGGCGGTGGGCAGTCCTGTTGCCAACCGCCATCACCCCCAGCTAGAACGCCTGGTCGGTTTTTTTGCCAATACTCTGGTGGTGCGCACGACAGTCAATGGGCAACAGAGTTTTCTGGAGCTGGTGTCCCGTGTCCACAATACCGTTGCCGATATGCAGCAATACCAGGAGATCCCCTTTGAGCAACTGGTAGAACAACTGGATGTTGAACGGGACCCGTCACGCACTCCTCTGTTCCAGGTAATGTTTGTCGTGCAGCACTTTGCCAATCACTGGTCCGGCAGTAGCACCGTTCAACCCATGCCCATTCCGAACCAGACAGCAACTGCAAAGTTTGACCTCACTCTCGTGATTGACGACAGTGGGAATGCCTTCACTGGCTGGATTGAATATCCGCTGGCCCTATTCCGAGCCGATACTGTTGAGCGACTCTGGCAGCGCTATGTGTTGGTGTTGGAACAGGTGACGGCAAAACCTAATATTCGATTGGACGATATCAGGCTACTCAGCTCCGATGAATACCAACAGATCCTCGTGGACTGGAACCACACCAACACCGAACCGGCTGCCGGACAACAAAATCTGTTGTTGCACCAGCTGTTTGAACAACAGGCCCGACAGTCACCGGATAACATCTGTCTGATATTTGAAAATCAGCAACTGACCAATTGGGAAGTCAATAATCGGGCTAACCAACTAGCACTGGACATTCGAAAGCATATAAAAGAAAACGGCGATGGGACTGTTCCGCCAGAAACCTGTGTGACAGTGTGCTGCGAGCCTGGCCCACAAATCAATATTGCTGCCCTGGGGGTGCTCAAGGCTGGTTGCGTCTATGTGCCGGTCAACCATTATGAAGCGCCGGGGCGCATCCGCTTTATTCTGGACGACACCGCATCCCCTTTGGTATTGACCACCTCGCAACATGCGTGGCTACTGACCAATAACCCGACATTCAAGGCTATAGCTCTCGATGTTTATCCCTGGGCTGACACCGTTTCGGCAACGGTGGATTCTGAGATTACTCCTGAAACACTGGCTTACATCATTTACACCTCTGGCACCACAGGAGAACCCAAGGGCGTCATGACAACGCACAAGGCATTTGTCTGTCGTATCCTTGATACCCTTTCCCGCTTTCCGACGCGGGAGGATGACCTCTTTATGCAGAGACTGCCCCACGGTTTCGACGTCTCATTACTGGAGTTTTTCTGGCAGATGAGCGCTCCATTTCCTGCGCTTATCGCACCCTGGGAAAGCCACTACGCTCCCGCACTATTGATTGATCTCATAGAAAAATACGCGATCACCTTCCTCATCGCAGTCCCCTCATCACTAAAGGCATGGTGCGATTGGTTAACTGGCCAGAACAAAACGTTGCCTGCATCTTTGCGGTTGATCATCAGCGGCGGCGAATCCCTGGAGCGCTCTTTGGCTAACCAGTTACAACAGTTGGCATCTCATCACGATTTCACTCTGTTTAATGTTTATGGTCCATCCGAGGCTTGTGCTTATGCGACTACGCATCGGCTCTGCCCCTCAGACAATGGCAAGGTGGCGATTGGCGCACCGATAGCAAACACCCAGCTGTACGTATTGGACAACAGTGGTCAGCCACAACCTTGCAGAGTACCGGGCGAGCTGTATATCGGAGGAGGTGCACTCGCTAAAGGCTATCTGCATCGGCCAAACCTGACCAAAGCCGTCTTTGTCGACAATCCTTTTGTCCAGCCGGAAGACTCTGACCATGGCCGACTCTATCGCACCGGCGACCGGGTACAATGGGGAGACAATGGCGAGCTGCTCTACATTGGCCGTGAGGACCAACAAATCAAAATCCGAGGCTTTCGCATCGAACCTGGCGAAACAGAACAATGCCTGGAGCATATTGCCGGTATCCGCCGGGCGGTAGTATTGCCTCGCTCACGACAGAAAAATACGACTCCCGACCATTATGATTACCTGGTCGCCTGGTATATTGCTGGCCAACCAATAGATGACAGTAAGTTACGAGAACAACTTAGCCAGAAACTGCCCGCTTATATGGTGCCAGCAGCGTATGTGCCGGTGGACAGCTTCCCGGTGACTGCCAACGGCAAGCTTGATACCAGAGCACTGCCAGAGCCAGAACTGTACATTGCTGACAACTACGTTGCCCCCGGCAATGCTACCGAGGCCCGACTATGCCAGCTCTGGCAATCCTCACTGGCGATTGGCCGAATCGGTATTCACGACAACTTCTTCCATCTCGGTGGTGACTCGCTACTGGCTATTCGTTTGTGCCAGCAGATTAGCAGTGACCTGTCGGTAGAAGCGCCGGTGGCCCTGCTATTCCAATATCCGACGGTGGCCGAGTTGGCATCGCGACTGAGCCGTCGGATGGCACAGATTCCAGCCAAGGGATTGACTACTGGACCAATGTCATTCACTCAGCAACGACTCTGGTTTATCGAGCAGTACGAGCAAGGAACCTCTGCATACCACGTTCCTTTATTGTTACGGCTGAAGAGCAAAACCGCTGGCGAACGACTGGCCAAGGCAGTGCAATTACTGACCGACCGGCATCCAGCCTTGCGCACCCGCTTCTTTATGGACGATCGCGGGCACAGAACGCAACAGGTGGGAGAAAATACGCTAACTGTCGAACATCGTGAGGTGGCACAGGACGAATTGAATAATGCTCTGACGGAAGTTATCAGTACCCCCTTTGAGTTGGATTGTGGCTGCCCACTGCGCGTGATTCTGTTTAGCGCCGGTAATCAATACGTGCTGCTCCTCCTGTTCCACCATATTGCTGTTGACGGTTGGTCCCTGGAAATCCTGTGCCGAGAGATGGCCACGCTTTATCAAACCGGCGTAACCGATACAACCGGCATGACAGCGCTGTTGCCACCTCTGGGCATCGATTGCCTGGACGTTATCCTATGGCAACAGGAGACTCAGCAACAAAACCTGATGAAGCACCAAAGCCAGTGGTGGCAACAGCAACTGGCTGCCCTGGAACCCCTTAACCTGCCACTGGATTATCCCCGACCACAACAGTTCGACCATCGGGGACAACTAAGCCAGTTCACGCTGACCCGGGAACTGTCTGCACAACTGCGGCAACTGGCCCGTGACGAGCAAACCACGATATATACCGTGATGCTCAGCGCCTTTGCTCTGTTGCTCAGCCGTTACAGTGGTCAGGATGATCTGACAGTGGGCAGTCCTGTCGCCAACCGCCATCATCCCCAACTGCAACCCCTGGTCGGTTTTTTTGCCAACACCCTGGTAGTGCGCATAACTCTGGATTCGGGACAAAACTTCCGGGAACTGGTGTCCGGGGTCCATAACACCGTCACCGACTTGCAGCAGTATCAGGAGATGCCCTTTGAGGAACTGGTAGAACAGCTGGATGTTGAACGGGACCCGTCGCGTACACCGCTGTTTCAGGTAATGTTTGCCGTGCAACGCTTTAACTTGGCGGAACACTGGGTCGGCAGTGATACCGTCCAACTCCTCCCCATACCGGACCAGGCCGCGACTGCCAAATTCGATCTGACTTTGATTATTGACGACAGTGATGATCAATTTACCGGCTGGGTTGAATATCCGATTGCCCTGTTTCGTGACGCCACTATTGGACGGCTCTGGAACCATTATGTGCGTGTGTTGGAACAGGTGGCTGTAGACCCAGACATTCAATTGAACCATATAAGCCTGCTCAGCTACGATGAGTACCAGCAGATTGTCGTAGACTGGAACCGCACTGATATCGAACCGGCTCCCGAACAACAAAACCTGCTGCTGCACCAACTGTTTGAACAACAAGCCCGGCAGTCACCAAACGACATTTGCCTGATATTTAACAATCAGAAACTGACCAATCAGGAAGTTAATAACCGGGCCAACCAGCTGGCACGAACCATCCGGGAGCAAGTAAAAGAGAATAACGATGGGCATATTCCGCCAGAAACCTGCGTGGTGGTCTGCTGTGAACCGGGTCCAGAAATCAACATTACCGCTCTGGCGGTGCTCAAGGCTGCTTGTGTCTACGTGCCGGTCAACCATTATGAAGCGCCGGAGCGCATCCGCTTTATCATCGACGACACCGCATCCCCGCTGATACTGACCACTTCGCAGCATGAGCAGCTACTGGCGGCAAGTAACCAAGCGTTTAAAGTACTGTCTCTGGATCTTTACCCCTGGTCTGACACCAGTCAGACAACCCCAAGCCATACCGCCTCAGCAGAGACACTGGCCTATATTATTTATACCTCCGGCACCACCGGAAAGCCCAAAGGAGTCATGACAACACACAAGGCATTCGTCAACCGTATTCTGGACACGCTCTCTCGATTTCCGATGCAGCACGGTGACGTCTTTATACAAAGGCAGCCCCACGGTTTTGATTTTTCCTTGTGGGAGCTGTTCTGGCACATGGCAACTGCGTTTCCTGCGCTTATCGCGCCGCAGGATAGCCGCTACGACCCGGCTCTATTGGGTAATCTTATAGAAAAATATGCAGTTACCATTCTCATGACAGTCCCCTCATCGCTGAAAACCTGGCGTGATTGGGTGACAGGACAAAACAGTAACTTGCCATCATCTTTGCGGTTGGTCATCAGCGGTGCGGAATCCTTGGACTGCGCTTTGGCCAGCCAGTTAACACACCTGGCACCCCATCATGATTTCACCCTGTTTAATGCTTATGGGCCATCCGAGGCCAGTGTTTATACGACAGTGCACAAATTCTCCGGGCACCACGCAGAAAATGGCACGGTGCCTATTGGCCGCGTAGTAGCAAACACTCGGCTGTACGTATTGGATAGCAGTGGCCAGCCACAGCCTTGTGGCGTCCCAGGCAATTTATACATCGGGGGAAGCGGACTGGCCAGAGGCTATCTGAACCGGCCCGAGCTGACCAAAGCTGCCTTTGTCAGCAATCCTTTTGCCTCACCAGAAGACTTGCGCCTGGGTTATGACCGGCTGTACCGGACCGGTGACCTAGTGCAATGGCTGGACAATGGCGAACTACTCTACATCGGTCGTGAGGATCAACAGGTAAAAATCCGGGGTTTCCGGATTGAACCCGGTGAGATAGTGCACTGCCTTGAGCGTATCGAAGGCATTAGTCAAGCAGTGGTATTGCCGCGCTCATGGCAAAAAACCTCTGCCACTGGCCATTATGATTACCTGGTCGCCTGGTATATTGCCGACCAGCTAATGGATGCAGGCACCCTGCGGGAACAATTGCGCCAGAAACTGCCCACTTATATGTTACCTATGACGTATATGCCAGTGGACAGTTTCCCCATGACCGCCAACGGCAAGATTGATATCTGGGCTCTCCCTGAGCCGGAACTGCACCGTAGTGAGGACTACGTTGCCCCTACCAACGCCACCGAAACCCGACTGTGTCAGCTCTGGCAGTCCCTACTCGCGGTTAAACAGGTAGGCATTCACGACAACTTTTTCCATCTCGGGGGTGACTCGCTACTGGCGGTGCGATTATCTCAACAAATCAACAAAGATCTGTCGACCAGTGTTCCGGTAGCTCTGTTGTTTGATCATCCGACAGTGGCCGAACTGGCACTGCATCTGACCGACCAAGTGTTGTCGATTCCGGCCCGAGGATTAGAACATGGTCCAATATCATGCGCCCAGCAACAAGTCTGGTTTCTCGAAAGGTTTACGCAGGGGACTTCAGCCTACCATGTCCCTTTACTGTTGCGACTGGACAGCGATACAGATGCTGATCGGCTAATCCGAGTATTGCAATTACTGTCCGATCGGCATACAGCCTTGCGCAGCCGCTTCCCTATAAACGACCAAGGTCAACCAACACAAAAGGTAGGTAAAAACACAATAAACGTTCAACGTCGTGAATTGATCCAGAAAGATTTGAGCGAAGCTCTGGCGAAGAGCTTCAATACCTCGTTTGAGCTGGATCGCGACTATCCAATGCGGATTACCTTATTGACTACAGATGAGTGTCAGGTACTGCTGCTCCTGTTCCATCACATTGCTATTGATGGCTGGTCACTGGACATCCTGTGCCGGGAAACAGCCACGCTTTACCAAGCCGGGGTAACCGATAAAACGGGCATGGAAGCGTTGCTTCCCTCCCTGACCATTAACTATCTGGACTTCACCTGGTGGCAACAGAACCTGATAGAGCCTCATTGTCAGTGGTGGCAACAACAACTGGCGGGACTGGAGCCACTCAATCTGCCGCTGGATGCTCGCCGGCCCCAGCACTTTGACTGTCGAGGCCGGCATCACTCATTCACGCTGACTGCATCACTATCCGGCCAGCTGCAACAGCTGGCCAGGAACCAGCAAACTACCCTCTATACCGTCATGCTCGCCGCCTTTGCCCTGCTGCTTGGCCGTTACAGCGGCCAAAATGACCTAGCGGTAGGCACTCCCATTGCCAACCGTACCCATCCCCAGTTGGAAACGCTAGTGGGTCTGTTGGCGAATGTCTTGGTCGTGCGCGCCGTGCTTGATCCACAGCAGAGCTTTCGGGAGCTGGTGTCCGACATCCACAACACCGTCACCGAAATGCAGCAATACCAGCTGATTCCCTTTGCTCAACTGGTGGATCAATTAATCGTTGAACACGACCTATCCCGTACTCCACTGTGTCAAGTTATGTTTACGGTTCAACACTTCGCTATGGCAGACTATTTATTGGGTATTGCTGAGGTTGAACCCATATCCTTGCCGGACTGGGCTATAGCGGTCAAATACGATCTCTCCCTGAGTATTAACGACAGAGGAAGTCCACTCACTGGCCTTGTCGAATACTCCACTGCCCTGTTCCGGAGCGATACCGTCGAACGCCTCGTTAATCATTATGGGCAGATACTGGAGCAGGTAGTCGCCGACCCCGATATCCGTTTGCAAGATATCGACTTACTCACGCCCGACAGAAAAGTAGCAGCAGATTGTCGTTAATGTTGATCAAGTCGATACCGGAGTTATGGGAGACGATAGCAACACTCTGGCATGAAAAGATGTCATTGGAGCTGGTCAGGACATTGACTTAGTGCGGCGTGCGGCCCGGCCCGGGATTTTTTAACTGCAAAATCTGACCGGAGAATCATTATCTGTTTTTTCTCAAAAACACCTGTCCATAGAAAAAGAAAACACGACAACGTCGATGCGCACCGCGATGCGATGCGATATACCAAAGCCGTAGGGTGGGAGTTGGCTGTCGTCCACTTCAGGCTGACAGCCCCGGTAACAAGATATTGCGAGGAGATTACTCTCGCGCTACTACCATGGCGATACCCATACCACCGCCAATGCACAAAGTAGCAAGCCCGTGACGTGCATCACGTTTGCTCATTTCATAAAGAAGGGAGACTAAAACACGGGCACCGGAGGCACCGATTGGATGGCCGAGAGCAATGGCACCACCATTGACGTTGGTTTTTTCGCCCGGCAATCCCAGTTCGGCAGCCACGCACAGCGCTTGCACTGCAAACGCCTCATTGGATTCAATCAGGTCAAGGTCGGCTACGGAGAGCCCAGCCCTGGATAACGCTTTTTTCGTCGCTGATACCGGTCCATAGCCCATTACTTCAGGAGCCACACCGGCAGAGGCAAACGAGCGGATCACGACCATAGGCTGCAAGCCAAGTTCTTCAGCCTTGCTGCGCGACATCAGCAGCACCATGGCAGCCCCGTCATTAATGCTTGAGGCATTTCCCGCTGTTACCGTACCCGTCTTGTTGAAGGCTGGTCGCAGTTGTGCCAGTTTCTCAACAGAGGTCACGCGCGGACCTTCATCCTTATCAACGACAACCGTCTGTTTTTTCTCCACCACCTCGACCGGTGCAATTTCATCGGTAAAGCGGTTGCTGGCCTGGGCAGCCAGCGCCCGCTGTTGACTAAGCACAGCGTATTCGTCCTGGGCTGCGCGGCTGATGCCATAGCGTTCTGCCAGATTCTCCGCAGTAATGCCCATGTGGTAGTTATGAAAAACATCGGTCAGACCGTCACTAATCATGGTATCAAGCAGCTGACCATGCCCCATCCGCAGACCCCAGCGTGCCCTGGGGACCATATAAGGCGTCTGACTCATACTTTCCGTGCCGCCGGCCAGAGCAATATCAATATCGCCAGTGGCTATGGCCTGGGCCGCCAAGGCAATGGATTTCAAACCAGAACCGCACACTTTATTAACGACATAAGCCGTAGTTTCTTCTGGCATACCAATGCCCAACGCTACCTGACGGGCAAGATTCATGCCCTGCCCGGCTCCCAGCACATTGCCAAGAACCAACTCTTGCACCTGTTCGGCTTTGATTCCGGCCCTGTCCAGAGCAGCTTTAGCAGCACAAATGCCTAACCGGGCAGGCGTCACCGAGGCCAAGGCACCGTTAAACACACCTATGGGTGTGCGAGCGGCACTGACAATCACAACTTCCTGAACAGCTTGCATCGAACAATCTCCCTCAAGCAAAGCAAATGGCGCAGGTCTGCTGGCTATGTTAAGGACTTTTTCCTGCATAAATTCGAACATCAGCTCAATTTAGCCGAAGCGGTCGTAGGTGTCCTGTAGTAAGTGGTATGTCCGGTGGTACGTTTGGCCGCGCGAGAATCGCACACTTTGCAATTGCCCCTCCTGCGTTTGCCAAAACCATCAATGACAGGCTTGACTCGGGTAGCCCCTTTTTTCGCCAGCAGTTGCATCAATGTGAAAGAAAAATCCCGAGCGGCACAGGTGTATGCGGAATAATTAAAACCTTGCCGTTCGTTCACCCGATTGATGTTCGCCACAACCACAGGATCTTCCAGCAATACTTTTACGGTTTGTCGTTTATGACACTTTACTGCGAGCATTAACCAGGTATCACCGTTATCCAGTGTGTGATTCATATTGAGCAACCGTCTGCCATCGCTATCCGGCAAAGCCATTAAATACGACACAAAATCGGGCCGATCAGAAATTCCGGCGATGACAACAATCATCATTCTCTCCATCACCTGATGACTTTTCAGTTGGCCTTTTATGGACGGTATTGCCTTGATCAGATACTCCAGCAGAGGGACGTCTGCTTGAGCAATAATATTTTTCCAGACGTAAGCAAAGACGGTTTCTGCGTGATGGCCAACGACCAGCTGCAGTTCCGCCTGCTTTAGCAGGACGGTACAGATCAGCTGACGATACTGCGCGACCGGAATTTCCTGCGCCCGTCTGGCGGTAAACACTTGTGCCAAAAAGTGCTGCCCATGGAACCCTTTTAAATGCACACAGGCACCAGCTTCAAGCAATGTTAATGCCATTGTCCAGTGTCGGTTAATTGCTGCCCAGAGCAGTGGGGTGATACCGCTTTTGCTGCTTTGGCAGTTTATATCGGCACCAGCGTGTCGTATAACCGCCTCCAGCTCTCTGAGATCATTGGCGGCCGCTTTGCGATGCAACCGGGTTCCCGAAGTGGATTTGGCCAACATGGTACGCAACAAGATTGCCCGCTCATGATTATCACTACTCGACAACGACGTTTTCTGCCGGGGGACCTTGCCAAAATAATCATTAATCGCTTTATGTACCAGTCGCTCTGCCAGGACCTTTTTTTTAATGGATTGATTATCGCCAGTGAAAGTCAACTGCGCTAAAACCTGCGCCTTATCACTTTTGCGCGATGCTTTCTTGGCCCCTGCTTTCTTGCTCTCTGCTTTTTTGTCAATCCGCTTTTCAACCCGCTTTTCAGTCCGGACAGAGGCAGAGGATGAAGACGAGCATAACGCAGACAGCATTGTCAGAACTTTTTTACGACCGTTGTCAGATTCCTGCGTGGCTTTTTTCTCCAGCTCTTTTTTCTCCAGCTTCAGCACTGAACCCTGGTCGCTTTGGATCACAACCGGACGCGTCCGAAAATGTCTGACGGCACGATAGTCTGGCTCTAAACGTTGACCGGCTTGCGTAACGGCTGCGCTCAATAACTGATAGTTCCCTGAAATCATTCTTTTTCCACGTCCGCCAACACGCAATGGTGGATCAGAAAAGCTGTAAAAGGTTCCAGCAAAAATACTGCCATCGCCCACGATTGGGCGCCCAGACTTGTTTATGGTTGGCAAACATACGTTCTCGGTGGTGCTATTGAGCCAAAAAAAGCATACTTTCTCCGGTCAGTGCCGGACTGTTAAAAAAGAACCAAACCGTATTGGCCAATGAACAAGGTAGATCGTTTAGCGACTGCCTGTGGAATACTTGACGGAACAAAGACTGCTATGCTAGCCGCCATATCGCCAGCAATTCAACAATTTCTCCAGCATTTGTGGTTGGAGCGCGGCCTGAGTGACAATACTCGCGCGGCCTATCAAAGGGACCTGTTGCTGTTCCAACGGTGGTTGGCACAACGGCAACCACACGACACAGAGTTATTACTAACTGCCTCTGTGAGCGATGTGCTTGATTTTCTCGGCTGGCGCTATGAACAAGGCTACCATCCTCGTTCAACCGCACGGCAAATCTCTACATTACGAGCGTTTTACCGCTATCTGCTACAGACGCAACAGATCAGTAGCGATATCACTGCCCATATCGATATGCCCCGCCAAGGCAAATCGCTGCCAAAAACCTTATCAGAAGAAGAAGTCGAAGCTCTGCTGCATAGCCCTGACACTGATACCACTATCGGCCTGCGTGATCGCACTATGCTGGAACTTCTCTACGCCTGTGGGCTGAGAATTTCCGAACTGGTGAATCTGAATATGGACAATATTAACTGGCGTCAGGGGATCGTGCGAGTCACTGGCAAGGGCAAAAAGGAGCGCCTGGTGCCCATGGGACAAAGTGCCCAGGAGTGGCTGGCACAGTACGTCAAAAACGCCAGAAAGGAATTGCTGCACCACCATCAAAGCCATACTCTGTTCCCTGGTCGTGAGGGTCGCCCCATGACCCGACAAACTTTCTGGCATCGCATTAAGCATTACAACACTGTCGCCGGCATTCGCGCGGAAGTTTCTCCCCACGTGCTACGACACGCCTTTGCCACTCATCTGCTCAATCATGGTGCTGACCTGCGCGTGGTCCAGCTATTGCTGGGTCACAGCGACCTGTCCACCACTCAGATTTACACCCATATTGCCAATCACCGACTATCGGAACTGCATCGCCAGCACCACCCGCGAGGATAGTATTGCCGGTAGCGGTAATCTGGTTAAGATAGTCTGGTTAAAATACCTATTCCGTTTCCTGTCTTGTGGGATACCATTGGCGACCTGTTGGCCTGTTATCACCCTAATGCAGAAGAAGGGATAACAATAAGTGGACTCTGCCGGATGACCATTAGCATTCCAAACAATGTTGGGAGTAGTAAAAGACGTGCACTGTCTTTTCTCCTGATGTTTGTTTATCTGTTGGTGGTCAACTATTCCATCAGCCATGTTCATGGTCCGGCGAAAAGCACTCAGGACATCCCCACGACGTGGGCAGAAGTACACGCTGATGATGATCACCACCACTCTGACCAGCAGCACAGCCATGCCTGCACGCTGATTGCCCAGACGGCTGCCTCCTTTGCTGACCTGCAATCAGCAACGCTGTTCGCCAGTGTCTTTAATCCGCTGCCACGCTATCTCTCTTTAAACCTGACCACGCCCACAAAAAGGCATACACGGGCCCCTCCAATCATCAAAACCTGATTTACCAACCACTAATTATTAATTTTCAGGATTTGAATATGCGACACGTAAAAACGATGGTCCTTACTATTGGTGCCGTGCTCTCTTGTGCTGCCCTGGCAAATAACGACCACAATCGCCATGCCGATGCTCATGTACACGGCGTTGGTCAGTTAAATTTTGCCGTTGAAGGCACTTTGGTACATCTGGAACTGGCTATTCCTGGCTTTGACATTCTTGGTTTTGAATCCATCAATTCCGATGCCCAGCGCCAGGCCTTGAAAAAGGCCGTACAATCACTGGAGCAGCCAGATTTATGGAGTTTTACACCAGCCGCTGGTTGTCAGTTGCAAAGCGCTTCAGTGAAAACAAGTGAAGATGATCATGATCACAACCATGACCACGACCATGACCATGACCATGACCATGACCATGACCATGACCATGATCACGATAGTGATAGTGATAAAGCCCACAAAAGCGCTCATATGGACGTTTCGGCCACGTATGCTTACCAGTGTGCCAAACCCAGACAGCTAAAAAGTATCTCCACTCGTCTGTTTGACCGGTTTGAGCACAGCGAAAAGCTCAACGTGCAAGGCATTACCGACGCTGGACAGGTCGCTGGCACCATGACCCGCAATCAGCCTGAGACAACGTTCTGATGCCAGTCATTGACCTTAGCAATATTCTTTTTAGCTGGGGGTCAGCAAAACCGGTTCTGGATATTCCGGAACTGGTTGTCCATCAGGGAGAAAAGGTGTTTATTCGTGGCCCGTCGGGCTCGGGTAAAACCACCCTGCTTGGCCTGCTGGGGGGCGTTCTGACGCCCTCCGCCGGTCAGGTCCGGGTGCTTGGTACTGATCTCGCCAGCCTGACGCCGGTGCAGCGTGACCATTTTCGCGCCCGCCATGTGGGGTTTATTTTCCAGATGTTTAATCTGATCCCGTATCTCTCGGTGGTGGACAATGTCACGCTGCCTCTGAGTTTTGCTCGTGAACGACTGGCGGCAATACAACGCTCCGGCCTGAATCCACAACAGGAGGCTGAACGTCTGCTTGGCCACTTGGGCCTGCAAGATCCAGTACTGCTTGAGCGTCCGGTCACCGGACTCAGTATTGGCCAACAGCAGCGGGTCGCCTCGGCTCGGGCACTGATCGGTAGTCCGGAGCTGATTATTGCCGACGAGCCAACCTCGGCGTTGGACTTTGATACCCGCAGTGCATTTATACGACTATTGTTTAACGAATGCGAAGCTGTCGGCAGCACTTTGGTGTTTGTCAGCCATGATCGTTCACTAGAAAGCCTGTTTGACCGCTGCTTGTCACTGCACGACATCAATCGAGCTGCCAGGGAGGTGCACTAATGTCAATTCTTCGCCTGGCACTAAAAAGCCTGAACAACCGCAAAACTACTGCGCTGTTGACCATTTTATCCATCGCTGTCAGCGTCGCTTTGCTGCTCGGTGTGGAGCGATTAAGGGTGGAGGCGCGTAACAGTTTTACCAATACTGTGTCGGGTACTGACCTGGTGGTCGGTGCTCGCAGCAGCCCATTGAACTTGCTGCTCTACTCGGTGTTTCATATGGGCAACGCCACCAATAATATCACCTGGCAAACTTACCAGGAGTTGGCCGCCAATAACGCCGTCGCCTGGACCATTCCCATTGCCCTGGGTGATTCACATCGGGGCTATCGGGTGGTGGGCACCTCTGAGGATATGTTTGACCACTACCACTACGGTGATGATCAAACCCTGTCGTTTGCTGTCGGAGGCCCTTTTACTGACCTTTTTGATGTGGTCCTTGGATCTGAGGTGGCGGCAGCCCTTGGTTATGATCTGGGCCAGAAGATTGTCCTGAGTCACGGACTGGAAACTGCCGCACTGCAAAAGCACGATGACAAGCCGTTTCAGGTGTCCGGTATTCTTGAACCCACCGGGACGCCCATGGACCGGGCACTAATGATCTCCCTGGCAGGTATCGAAGCGTTACACATCGACTGGATCAACGGTGCTGCGCCTAGCGCCATGTTTTCGGTTTCCGCGGAAAAAGCCCGACAAATGTCGTTACAGCCAAAAAGCATTACCGCCTACTTTGTCGGTCTCAAGTCTCGTATTGCTGCCTTTCGCTATCAGCGCGCTGTCAATGATTATGCCGCTGAAGCGTTGACCGCTATTCTGCCCGGAGTCGCGCTGGGTGAGCTGTGGCAACTAGTGGGCAGTGCTGAAAATGCTTTGCTGGCAATTTCAGTTATGGTGCTGGCTGCCTGTCTGATAGGCATGCTGACCACTATTTTAACCTCATTAAACGAGCGTCGTCGTGAGATGTCCATACTACGCTCGGTAGGCGCCAGGCCCTGGCATATTTTTGCCCTGATGATTACTGAGTCGATGATTTACGGAGTCGCTGGTACTGCTCTTGGCTTTGCTATTTTATACGGTTTGCTGTTTGCCATTCAGCCGGTACTGCAAACCAGCCTGGGACTGCATATTGCTGTGGCAATGCCAGGCACTTTTGAGCTGGTGCTGGGGCTGGTAATTATCGGCTGTGCCACCGTGCTGGGTGCAGTGCCGGCCTGGCGTGCTTATCGAAACTCGCTGTCGGATGGCTTGACCGTCAGACTATAACCAAGGGTGGAATACGATTATGGTATTTAGACACTGTCTTCTGTTATTGCTAACCGCCCTCCTTTGCCTTGGGCAACTCTCCTGGGCGCAAGAGGCATCGGCAATCCAAAAGGAGCAAATCCGCGAAATAAGCTGGTATGAGCTGTTGCCGCCGGAAGATATGGATATGATCCGCAAATATGAAGCAGGCGAGATTACCGCTGAAGAAGCGCTCGCCTATGTGGAGGAGCTGGGCAATACGCCGGTACAGAGCTTACACAACACCCGGGTGCGGCTTCCCGGCTACCTGGTGCCGCTGAATATCAATAAGGACCAGAGTGCCACTGAACTGCTGTTGGTGCCAACGCTCGGTGCCTGTATTCATGTGCCACCGCCGCCACCAAACCAGACGATCTTTATTCACTTTCCCAAGGGAATCAAAGTCACTGAAGCGGGTTATACCCCATACTGGGTCGAGGGAATCATCAAGGTGGAAAAGACTGAGTCGGAATATACCGACGTGCTCTATACCATTACGACAGCGAATATTGTGGAATTCGAATAAGTCGTATCACCTGCTGCCATGTTGACGACGCTGGTTTGTCACACAAACCAGCGTCGTCGATATTGACTGATCAAGTGGAAATTCTACTGTATTGCCAATTGTCTACTGTGTTGCTAATTGATAGCCATTAAGGAATAGCTTCGGCTCCTGACCTTCATCCATCCTGATGGTAAAGGTCAGCTTATCGATCCGAAAAGACAGCTTGGTGTCGCTGACTTTTCTGGCGGGGTAAGTATCGCGGGAGATGACTGGAACACCAGCGCCGTATATTTCGTGGACAACCGTATACCCTTTGCCTTCCTTTTCATACAACAGGAACACCTCGCCGGTCCAGCCATTGTTGACTGGAAAATAGGCCAGCGGAGCTTCCTCTTCAGCCAACACTTTTGACATCTCATCGTCAGCCAGCATTTTTGTCGAAAACACAAGAAATGACAGGGTTAAGAGGGTTAACACTTTTCTCATACAATTCTCTCAAATCATGAACTACTCGCTCCTCAAGGAGACGAGCTTCCGGCACAGGCAATCACCGAAGTGATTGCCGATGCTTTCTTTTTTGACGTTTCGCAGCCACCAACGCCGGAGCATTTGCACTTTGCGACCATCATGGATGATGGGAGTGTCACAAAGTGCCGGGAGCACGACTGATCCGACTTACGATTGGCTCCACGTCCCGTAGTCATCGTCTTTGATGACCAACCCCGTTCCAGGGTAGTAAATTTCGGTGTTACTATGCGCCGTGCCCGGATAAATCGCCAAAGTAATCTCCCATTGGGGAGGTGAGTGTTTCTGCACTCTTGGCAAGGTTGCGCCGTTTGAAGGTAGCTTAATACCGTGAGAAAACAAATTGTGTATTGTACAGAGAACATCCCAACCGGCTGGCAAAAGAAGTTAGCCTCAGCTGGACGCGCTTCTGCTGGTGACGACTTCGCACCGCAATCATGATCAACTAACTGACCGGCCTCGAAAGCAGGCGGGTGATAACTGACTTGACCGCTGATTTTGTCGTGATCTTAACTATTTCTACCAACACAAATAATAATTATCGACAAATTACGACACAAATCACGTATTCATACACATCACGGTGCTGGAATACATCAGCAATTACTTAGCATGCGTAGAAAACAAGAAACACTATTGTCTATTTATTGACCTGAAGCACAAAAGCACTGCTTTCAACTTTGAGATAACCTCCATTTAATTTATGATCCTGCCAATTTGTAATCTATGATCTCGTCAATCTGACCCACAGGACAAACAATTCAAGGTAAATACGTATATGATTAAGGAAAAACTATTACCTGCCACAAAAGCAACACTTGCTTGTATGGCAGTGATATTTATTGCTGAATCAATAATAGGAAAGCAAGTATTACAATTTGGCAGCATTAGTATTCCGCTGCTGCCAATGCTTTTTGCTGTGGTGATCGGCACGATCATTACGCTGCCAATTATTCGCGATAAAATTTCCGTCTGGGGAAAAACATTCACAGAAAAGGAAGAATCTTTTGCTGCGAAAATGGTTGGATTCTCTCTGCTGGTTCTTGGCACTCAGTATGCAGGAATGATTGTGCCTAAGCTGGACATGATCATTGAAGCAGGCCCGGCACTGATTTTTCAGGAACTGGGTAATTTATTACCGATATTCATTGCCATTCCATTAGCAGTTAAATTTGGTATGGGTCGTGAAGCGATTGGCGCTGGCTCATCAATCAGCAGAGAACCGTCGATTGCTGTAATGGAAAGTAAATATGGTGCTGGTACTCCTGAATATTTAGGGGTTATGGGTATTTATCTGTGTGGTTCTATTATTGGTACTATTTGGTTTACCGTTCTTGGCAGTACCAGTATTTTTACCGGCCTTCATCCTTATGCACTTGCTGCTGGCAGCGGAGTAGGCTCAGGCAGCATGCTATCGGCTGCGTCTGGTGCACTGGCAGCTTCTGTTGATCCAACACTGGTTCAGGGCGTTCTGAGTATCTCTGCCGCCAGTAACCTGTTGTCTTGTGTTCTGGGTTCCATTTCATTGTCGTTCTTTGGTCTGCCTATTGCCGAGAAGGTCTACAAAATGTGTCAGAAAAAACAAATTAATGCACCAGAACAGGCAAAGGTAGTGCAATAAAATGGTTAAAGTTATTTCAGATATGAGGTTTGTAGTCCTTGCAGTTGCACTGGCTATTTTCACTCAATTTTTAACAACAGCTACACCAATCATCGACATGACTGATTCTTTTGTTGTCATGTCTGCATTAATGTTTGCTTCTCTGCTGGCCAAGGAAATAGAACTTAAATTTTTCCCGACACCATTGCCAGCATTTGCTTATGCAACCATTATTGGCATTGCAATCTGTATTCCGGATACCATCGTCAGAGAAACAGTTATCTCGTCTGTAGGCAAGGTTTCCTTTCTTTCTTGCTGTGTACCGCTGCTTGCGTTTGCCGGTCTTTCTGTTGGCGGAAAAATTGAACAATTGAAAAAACTTTCCTGGAAAGTCATTGTTCTCTTCTTTCTTGTTTCTTCTGCCTGTTTCTTTGGTGCAGCAATATTTGCACAGATTGGCTTTACTATTACCGGAGTTATCTGATTTATGGAAAAGTTTAATATCAAAAAGGAAATCCTTGAGTTAAAAAATACATGTTTTAACCATCGTCATCATTTGCACAAAATTCCTGAGTATTCCGGCCAGGAGTACGAGACAGCCGGGTATCTGAAAAAGTGCATGACAGAACTTGGCTACAAAGTGACTGAATATGAAGAGTGTACTGGATTTATTGCTGATTTGATTGTTGATCCGTCGTTTAAAACCATTGCATGGCGAGCAGACATTGACGCACTTGAAATGGAAGACAAGACGGAAAACGAGCATAAATCAACACACCAGGGTTTGGCTCATAACTGCGGTCATGATACGCATATGGCTATTTCTCTGACCGCCGCAGAATATCTGGCTGCCAATACCGATGTGATGAAACATAATGCGCGTTTTATTTTTCAAATGGCAGAAGAAGACATGCGAGTTCCCGGCGCATGCCTGATGGTCGACCTTGGCGCCGTGGATGGCGTGGATGAAGTTTATGCCCTGCACAATACGGCAGCCTTGCCATACGGCACGGCCCAAATCAAAGAGGGTATATTGTCATCTTATGGTCACGCCTGGACTTTGAGCGTTAAAGGAATATCCACGCATGGTTCCACTCCGCATCTGGGTTTGGATGCTATTCGTGAGACTGCCAGACTTATCGAACATATGGACTACATCGTTGCTAAGAAAACCTCCCCCTTCAGCCCAGCGGTATTTGGTTGTGGCATGATTCACGGGGGAGCTATTCCTAACGCTGTTTGTGATTTCGTTGAAGCCCGCGGAACGATTCGCGCCATGGATGCAGAAACTAACGACGTTCTTATTAAATCTTTCGATGAGATTGTTGCTGTCAGCAGAGCTGCCGGATTTGATACAACGCTTGAATTTGTGGGCTACCCTGCTGTCGAAAACCACAGAGAAGCAGTTAACAATATGGTTAGTATTTTCAGAAATATCATTCCAGAGGAAATGATTGATACTAACTGCACCCCAATGACTGGTAGTGAAGATTTCAGCTTGTTTATTAATGCAGTTCCCAACAAAACTGGCGCTATGTTCTTTTTAGGAATGGGCAACCCGGATGAGGGCATTATAAATTACCTGCATGCTAATCCGTACTATGTAGAAGACAGAGGTATGCTGGTTGGTGCTCAGATCGTAACTGACCTGTTCGTGTAATACGAGATTAACTCAACCCTACCCCGCACTGCGTTCACTCCAGCGCAGTGTCGATGTTTGTCAATAAAGTTGTCGCCTCAACTCAGCCAGTTTTATCCAATCGCCCGAGCAGTTGAACCTCCACGTCAAAATATTTGGTATGCCCTGTACAAGAACGGAGTAGGCATTACCTGAAGAGAGTGGCTGAATTGTCCACTACAGAGAATAGTCTTGTCTTATCTTCTTACCACTTCACTAAATAAACGACTATCACCTAACAAAAAACAAGCGTACAATTGCAGTCATTTCCAAATTTCACCTCTGAGTTAAATCAGAAACCAGAGGTATAGGAAAAGCGTAGCCGTGAAGTATCGCCTTATTCCGATTACGTTCCTTCTGGAATATCAAAGACAGGTTTAGTATTTTACAATTTCAAGGTTTTGCACAAAGAGGATGAAAGCATGGATTTTGTGGATCGCTTACAATCGCTATCAAAGAAGTTGGCAACAGTTTCTGGTAGTTTGGCAACCGAGGAGGCTACAAAAAATGCATTGATAATGCCATTCCTACATTCAGTTTTGGGTTATGATGTATTCGATCCTAGTGAGGTAATACCTGAGTTTACGGCAGATATCGGAACAAAAAAGGGTGAAAAGGTTGATTACGCGCTGATGAAAGATGGAGTCGTTCAGATTCTGATCGAATGTAAAAAACATGGAGATCCACTGTCAATTAAACATGCGAACCAGTTATACAGATATTTCTCTGTAACAAATGCTCGTATAGCCATTCTTACGAATGGAACCCAGTATGAGTTTTATACTGACTTGGATGCTCCGAATAAAATGGATGATAAGCCATTTCTTATTTTGAATTTGGAAGACTTAGATGAGCATGTGATTCCAGAAGTAAAAAAACTGACAAAATCATCTTTTGATGTTGATTCTGTTGTTGATGCCGCTGGCGAATTAAAATACCTTAATCAAATAAAAAAAGTATTATCAGAGCAATTTCACGATCCATGTGAAGAGTTTGTTAAATTCTTAACATCAAAGGTTTATGATGGTGTTCAAACAGCAAAAGTAAAATCACAGTTTTTAGAAATTTCTAAAAAAGCTTTGAAGCAATTTCTAAATGATAGCGTTAATGCGCGTTTAAAGTCTGCGATTGGCAATGAGTCAAGAGATGATATCAAGACAGAGGAATCTCAACAGGCTAATTCTATTTCTGTAGAGGGTTCTGCCAAGTCAAAAATAGAAACCACACTCGAGGAAACTGAAGGCTTTAATATTGTAAAAGCAATATTACGTCAGAAGGTTGATGTGCAAAGAATTCATCAAAGGGATACGCAGAGTTATTTTGGTATACTCTTGGATGATAATAATCGCAAGCCTATTTGTCGTTTGCACTTTAATGCAAAGCAAAAATATATTGGCATTTTTGATGAGAGCAAGAGCGAGGCGCGTCATCCAATTGAAAATGTTGATGACATATTCAAATTCTCGGAGCAACTTCATCAAACTATATCCCTGTACGAGTAATTAGTATATACATCAGACGAGAACTGTTATTTTTTCAGTTCTCCCTGTACTTCCTTAATACGAGGCATCCCCGATCAATTAAGCCTGATTTATAAGTCTGTCGGGGAGCGGTATGGTCATCAGAGTCAGAGAAGTGAAGTTTCTAGGATTCACATTATTTTGATTAATGTACAACCATAATTCGACATCGGGTAAGCTGTAATGAAGTTGAAGTTATAGTCTCTTGAATGTCTACTCCAAGATATGATTAAAAAGGAATTAACCAAATAGAAATTTATTTTCGGTTTAGAAGGTTGGAGTTTTCAGTTGTTTTTATATCTAATGAAAAACTCTACAAACGACTATTTGGCTGTATCGCTCACAAATTATTTTTTGTTTTGCAATCCAGTCAGCAGTACGAGATCAAAACATATTTGAATGACAAACACCGGGAGGAGTAAGAGGTGAGATTAAAGAGAAGTGCTAGAGCTGTCCACCAGGACGAGGCAAAGGTTGGCCCTGCTCACCAAAACAGTCGGTAGCAGTGCCGGGCAACGCTCGTATCAAGCGATTGAGCATATCGGCATCATCAGCGAAGACCGTCATCCAGATGCTCCAGTATGCATGACCCACAGCAGTTTCAACCACCTGCTCCCTGAAGTCTTCACTGTTATTGCGCTGTAATCGATCTTTGGATCGTTGGGCAATTTGCCATACCTCTATCCTATTGAACCAACGACGATCCGAAGCATCCTGTTGATCAGCTGTTTTATCCAAACCTACCAGATTAATGGTTGCCTGGATTTTCTCGTAAATTGCTCTTGGCAAAGATGGATTGGGTCTAACTACACCATCTTCAGAATAAACAAAAGCGCGAGAAGTATTGTCTTCATCAGGCCATAGATAATCGGCCAAGTTAACGTTAGTATCCGTTTTTGTTGAGTTACAATTGGCGCAGCCCAGCAGAAAATTAAACCAACTAAGCTCAAGTTGCGGATTGTGTTTCTTGGGCTGAACGTGCTCAACCGCCAGAGATGCATCCAACTTCATTTCACAATAAGAGCAATATCCACCCAATCGACCAATCAAGTCTTTGCGTGCATTTTGATACTGCCTATATCGCTTTGGGTTACCATGTTTATCCAGAGGCACATCACCTCGAGCAACAGGCCTCATGCATCAATGCTCCTTGTCCTGATTCACTGCGGACGATTTACCTAATCCAGCAGCCATTCGTTCCATTTCCAGGAAGGCATGGTAAGCAACATTGTCACTGAATGGGGCGCTCAGTTCATCAAGCTCTGCTTTCAGCGCTTCTTTTTCTTCGGCTGATGCATTTTGAGCCTGCTGAAGAAGTGTGTAGTACCTTTGTGCAGCCTCATACATTTTCTGGTTTCGCTCACTGCGAGAAGGGACCGGGATCCCCATAATATCCTCGGCAATATCTTCAATACTCCGGTCGCTGAAGGATTTCTCAGGCGCCGGTGACGCTGTATCGGAATGGGTATCCGTCGGCAGCTCAGAACTAAGGTCAATCACTTCGCCAGGCTTGAGGGACTGAATAATAAAAGGAGAATGGGTGGAAACAATAAACTGCACTTTAGGGAACGCTTCACGTAAATCATTCAACACCCGGCGCTGCCATTTCGGGTGCAGGTGCAAATCCACTTCATCTATTAATACAATGCCAGGCGTTTCTACAGCGGCCTTTTCCATCAACTGAGGATTCAATCGGCCAGCCCGGTGGGCAATATCCGCGACAATGGCCAGCATATTGCGGTAACCGTCGCTTAAGTTATCAAAGCTGAACAGTTGGCCATCAGCCAACTCAATCATCAGCTGTTGCAGCTCAATATCAAAATAAAAATGATGACAGCCTGGAATGCACTGTTTGACCGCATGACGAACCGCTTCAAGCACCCCATATTGCTTATTTTTCTGCAGTGACGCCTGCTCAAGCTGCTTGAACCATTTTAAGAACAATTTATGACTGGACGCGGGGTCGAGACAATCCCTGTACCCTGCAACCCGCGATTCAGGCTTGGATAACTTTACATCCTGTTTGATATGCCATAACCGCCCTGTGCCGTAGTAACTGAACACGGGCAACAAGACCGGTTCGCCTTTTTCCACCTTATCACTGGCCAGCTTGCCCAGCTGAGTAATCGTCTTGGCCTGTGTTCGAGTCGTACGTCCGTTTTCGGAACTTTTGGTACGCGCCCATTCTATGAGCTGCAATAGTGAGGGATCATCTGCTGCCAGCTCGGCGACCGATGCAGAACAGGCAACAGAAACGCCCGCTCCCCATTGAGGTTCGAGAGAAACCGTGTCACCAAGGGTAACCTGTTTCAGGCGTGCCTCGTCTTTATGGATATGACGATTGACTCCGGCATTAAAGTCCAGCAGATAACAGCCCATCATAATCGAGAGTGCATCGAGGATTGCGGTTTTACCCGTGGCGTTTTCCCCAATCAGAACCGTTACTCCAGTCTCAGTATTAAACCGGAATTTGCTGTTTTCAAACTTACGAAAGTTTTTGAGCCACAGCTCGTGTATTTTCATGCATCAACCTGCTGATTCCCTGTTATCCATAGGCTCTGGCGCGACCAGAACCTTTATCATAACCCGTAAGCACCACTTACGCTTAACCAGTCTAATGAATCGGGCACCGATTCATTACCAGTCAAAATCATCATCGCCGCTCATGGACGAAGCGTTGTCGTAGTACATCAGCAGTTTTTCATCTTCCTGCAGCACATCCACCGGGATCTTTTTGGCGATCTCCTGGATCAGGGCATAGTCGCCCGTCTCCCAGGCTTTTTTGAAACCGGCCCGCAGCGCTTCGCCCTGGGGCTGTTTGATTTTCTTGTTGCTGGTTTTGTAGGTTTCAAACTCTTTCAGTAGTGAGCGTTCCCGCAGTTTTTCCAGGTCAGCGGCTTTGTTAGGGTCAGGTACATACCAGCGATCACACGCGCGGGCTGAACTACATTTTTGTAGTTTGGATTGCAAGGCAGGCATAAAAAGCAGGATTTCCTGCCTTTTCTATTGCCGCAAACGCGCCTCTCTGCTCCTTACTATGGGTGGTGGTATGCCTACGAAACATCCGTTTTTTCCATAGCCGTCACCTTTTTCGATTAATGCCGACCAACCCACCACCAGTTTCACGTTACGCGAGTTCGTAGTGGTGGTGACTACGTTTTCAGGTTGGAGGCTTGGCAAGTCTTCGGTCTGTCGTTGGTTATGCTTTGATCGATAAGTCAAAAATACCGTTTCAAATCCGTACCGAGATTTTTAAGGAGAGAGGGCGAATTGCTAAACCCTTGATTTTATTGGCGCTCCCAGCAGGATTCGAACCTGCGACCTGCCCCTTAGGAGGGGGCTGCGCTATCCAGCTGTGCCATGGGAGCGTGTAGCGACGTACCCTGTCGGCTTAATACCTCAAGCCGGTGATATAATCATCCAAGGTGCAACTCTGAGCACGGAGTCTACTGCACACCCTGCTGAAAGTCCACCGCGTTATTGTGTCTGCCATTGTCCCTCTATGAGCCAGCTAATTTGAGCGACTGCCTTCCGATAAATGCCTTATGTCGTCTATGGTATTCAAGCAATTTGCGCTGGTATGATGAGCACCATTTATGCTGTATTTTACGTGCCATACAACCGAATAAAATATGGAGTTAACAATGTGTCCTTCCACGGTGTTGATAACCGGGGCAACGTCTGGTTTTGGTTTGGCAAGTGCCAGGTTGTTTGCGGAACATGGGTATTCGCTGATTATTACCGGCCGACGTTTTGAACGTTTGCAAGCGCTGGCTGACGAATTAACAGTACCAGTACATAGTGTGCGACTTGATGTGCGCGATGCTCAGGCTGTTTCTGACATGGTTGATGCGTTACCAGAGAGTTTTCGCAATATCGAGGTGCTGGTCAACAATGCCGGGCTGGCCCTGGGAGCTGGACCAGCGTGGGAGGCAAGTCTGGAAGACTGGCACACCATGATCGATACCAATATCACTGGCCTGGTCAATGTCACACACAAGTTGTTGCCGATTTTGCGTCAGCAACCCAAGGCATCCATCATTAATCTGGCGTCTGTGGCGGCCAACTGGGCTTATCCGGGCAGTCACGTTTATGGTGGCAGTAAGGCATTTGTGGCGCAGTTTTCCCGTAATTTGCGTGCCGATTTGGTTGGCAGTGGTGTCCGAGTGACCAGTCTGGAGCCAGGTATGTGTGAGACTGAGTTCTCTCTGGTGCGCTTCAAGGGTGATCAGCAAAAAAGTGACGACCTATACAAAGGCACCAACCCCGTGCGCCCGGAAGATATCGCCGATATTATTTTCTGGATTGCCCAACAACCGGCCCATATCAATATCAATAGTATTGAGGTGATGCCAGCTTCTCAGGCCTGGGACAACTTCAAAGTGGTGCGTAACTGACGCTAGCCTTGTACAAGAAGCGGGAATGCCCGACAGACTCCAGCGTCATCAGCGGCAGGAGGCGCATTATCCCACAGAGCGTGGTTCAGCAGAGCGTTATTCAAAAGAGTGGAACGCGAGTTATTTTGGTGCATGCAATACAACGACGAGGAATAACGCTAAAATCCACTCTTACTTGCGTGTTTGCCCCCCTACCCCAACCTACTGCCACAGTATCAAACCTGACTAGTGGCAAACGCGCCTTGTTATCTCTCTGAGGAATCAGTATGCCTAAATTTTCTGCCCTTGTGTTGACCGGTCTCATCGCTGCCAGTGCTGGCTGGTCCGGGCTTGCCAGTGCCAATAACAATCTCCAGAGCGCGGAACTGGCTATTAAAAACCAGCTGAAGAAATTGAATACTGCAGTTGAGTCCGTTACTCCGAGCGCAATTCCGGGCATCTACCAGGTTGTGCTTGAGGGTGGTTTTGTGCTGTACAGCAGCGCTGATGGGCAGCATCTTCTGCGCGGCGATCTGCTGGAAATACAAGGCAATGAGCTGGTTAATCTGACCGAAAAAGTCAAAAACGAGTACAACGTTAAACTGCTTCAGTCCATTGACCCGAAGACCATGATCGTTTTTTCACCCAAAGGCGAAACAAAAGGCGTCGCCTATGCCTTTACCGATGTAGACTGCGGCTACTGTCGTAAATTACAAGGAGAAATCCGTGCCCTGAATGAGCAAGGCATTGAGCTGCGCTACCTGGCCTTTCCGCGTGGTGGTCGTCAGTCCAGTGCCTTCGCTAAAATGGCCAGCGCCTGGTGCGCCACTGATCGCAAACAGGCACTGGCCGACCTGAAAGCCGGTAAAACCATCAGCGTGCCGGTCAAGGGTGATCAGAATGCCTGCAATAAAATGATTGACGACCATTACCAACTTGGCCTTCAGTTAGGCGTTAATGGTACACCTGCCATTGTGCTGGAAAACGGCCAGATTATTCCCGGCTATCGCCCGGCTGCGGATCTCGCCCGGATCATCACCAGCCATTCATAACGGTTGACCAAGGCGCGCCTGCAAGTTGGTCAACCGACAGTTTGACTTACGCGTCCGCGCCGCCATGCCCACAGCTTTGGGCTGCCCCACCAGCACCACCATCTGTTTACCCCGGGTTACACCGGTATAGAGCAGATTTCTTTCCAGCAGTGTGAAGTGTTGCATGACCATGGGAATGACGACACAGGAGTACTCAGACCCCTGACTTTTATGAATAGTAATGGCATAGGCCAGCGCAACTTCATCCAGTTCGTTAAGGGCGTAGCACACATCGCGCCCATCGAACTCAATAAGCAACTCGCCTTCCTCAATGTCGATGGCTTTTACCCGACCAATGTCGCCATTAAATACGTCCTTGTCATAATTGTTGACCGTCTGAATCACTTTATCCCCCGGCGCGTAGGTCCAGCCATAACGAGTGACGCGCGGATGGGCGTGCGGATTAAGAACTTCTTGCAGGGCCATATTCAGGCTGCGTGCGCCGAGTCCACCCCGGTTCATTGGTGCCAGCACTTGAATATCGTTGACCGGATCAAAACCAAACTTCTCCGGCAAACGCTGGGTTACCACACGCATCAGCTTGACAAACAGGCCTTCAGGCTCGTCGTCGGTCAAATAGAAAAAGTCAGTTTCCTCGCCTTTTTTACTGACTGTCGGTACCTGTCCACGATTGATGGCATGAGAGCCGGTAATAATCTGTGAGGTCGCTGCCTGGCGAAAAATCTCAGTCAGACGCGCTACCGGCACCTGCCCCGAAGCAATCAGATCACTCAGCACGGAGCCTGGGCCGACGGATGGCAATTGGTCCACGTCGCCCACCAGCAACACTGACGCCGCATCGGGTACCGCACGCAGTAGCTGATTCATCAGCACGATATCCACCATGGAGCACTCATCCACTACCAGCAGATCGGTGCTCAGCGGATTATCGGCATTACGTTTGAAGTCAAACGTTGTCGGATCAAAATCCAGCAGGCGATGAATAGTGGTTGCCTCCTGTCCGGTGGACTCCGATAACCGTTTGGCTGCCCGACCGGTGGGCGCACACAACGTTACCGTCACGCGCCGGGTGCGAATGATTTTCAGAATACTATTGACCACTGTCGTTTTACCCACGCCAGGGCCACCGGTAATAATGCAAAACTTCCGCCGTACAGCCAGAGTGATGGCCGCTTTTTGCGAGTCAGATAAGTGCAAGTCGTTTTTCTGCTCCACCCACGGTATTGCCACGGCCATGTCAATACACGTCCACGGAGAATTCCCTTGCAACAAACGCTTCAAGTGGTTCGCTACCCCAACCTCAGCTCGGTACAACGGCGTCAGAAACAGACAAGGTATATGGTTGATGGATTCAGGCGTCAGTCGTTGCTCAGCAATTTCGCTGGCAATGGCTTCTTTAATGGTAGCCTCGGGAATATCCAGCAACTGAACGGACTCCTCCACCAAATCGTCGAAGGGCCTGGCGCAGTGCCCGGCCCCGGAACTTTCCTGCAATACGTGGCGAACGCCTGCCTGAGCCCGAATTAACGACACACGATCAATACCCAACTGCATAGCCAGATTATCTGCGGTCTTAAAGCCGATACCGTGAATATCCAGCGCCAGACGGTAGGGGTTTTCCTGCACTTTGGCCACCGACTGGTCGCCATAGGTTTTATAAATTCGCACCGCCCGGGCAGTACCAACACCATGGGATTGCAGGAACACCATGATTTCCCGAATCACTTTTTGTTCAGACCAGGCCGAGGTAATCTTCTCTCGTCGTTTTTTGCCGATGCCATCAAGCTCCAGCAACCGTTCCGGGCTAGCCTCGATAATATCAAACACCTGTTCACCAAAAGCACGCACCAGCCGTTTAGCAAAATGAGGACCGATGCCTTTGACCATGCCGGAACCCAGGTATTTCTCAATGCCTTCAAGGGTATTGGGAGTGATAGTTTTGATTTGTTTAACCTTGAATTGCACGCCATGCTTATGGTCGTTAAACCAGATGCCGGTAGCCTCAACAAACTCACCCGCTGTCACCGAGGGCGTATTGCCGGTCATGGTGACCAGCTCCCGCTGTCCTTTGCATTTAACCCGAATGACAAAAAAACCACTGGTTTCGCTGTGAAAAGTGACACGCTCCACTGACCCTTGCAAATGGACAATGGGCTGATGATCAGTATGCTGCGGGTAGCTGGTCGGAGTGATGTCCATCGCGCACTCGGTTTTTCTGTTTTATGAAGAACAATTTATTACCCGCTGATTTTATCAATGATTTTTCAGCAGGCGACAGAATAGGCTCATCATTTTTCTTTTCTTAACGATGTGCGCGCAATACTGGTTTTTACCAACAATTCGGCAATATTTGTCGCAAATTACTGCCAAGGTGATTGGGGATTAATAGCTTTTCTGGTAATTGTTCAAGACAGAAGAAAATCAGCAACACTTCTTGTTTATTTTCCGGAGACAACCTCCGGAAAATATTTTGCTCAAGCGCGGGACATAAACTTGCCAGTCTCGGTATTGATCTTAATAATTTCACCATTGCTCAGATACTCTGGCACCTGAACTTCCAGACCGGTGCTCAGTCGTGCTGGCTTAGTGCGGGCGGCCGCTGAAGCGCCTTTAATGCCAGGCGCGGTATCAACGATCTCTAATGCCACAGATGCCGGCAGATCAATGGCTAACAATTGGCCATCCACCAACAGGGCGGTCGGACCTTCGACGTTCTCAATGATATACAACAGCTGATCTTCAATAGTGCTGGCATTGACCAGATATTGGGCGTAGTCCTCCGAGTCCATGAACGTACATTCATTACCTTCACGATATAGCAAGGTAACGGGACGTCTTTGCAGGTTGACGTCAGCCAGTAGAATGTCACCGGTCAATGTCTGCTCAAGTTTCTGGCCACCAGGCACGGAGTTAAAACGAATCTTGTACAGCGTTTGTGCGCCTCGGGCAGATGGGCTTTTGGCCTCAACCTGACGAACTTGATAGTACTGACCCTCAATATCGACAATCTGACCCTTTTTCAGTTCTCGAGTGTAAGGCATTGGCTTCCTCAACAGGCTGATGTGCAAAAAGCAGGTAGTGTAAATGGATTGAGGGCGCTAATAAAGGCAGCAGCACTGCTGCTGCCGATACTGCTATTTGCGGTCTTCGAAGTCCATAGCCACAGAATTGATGCAGTAGCGTAAACCGGTGGGTTCCGGACCGTCGGGGAACACATGGCCAAGATGCGCGCCACAATTGGCACAAAGCACTTCGGTACGCACCATACCCATACTCTGATCTTCGGCCATGTTAACGGCATCGCTGTCGATCGCCTGGTAAAAACTTGGCCAGCCACAACCTGCATCAAACTTTACCGATGAATCAAACAGCGGTTGCTGGCAGCAGACGCAGTGAAACACACCGTCGCGCTCAAAAAAATTATACTTCCCGCTAAATGGACGCTCAGTTCCCTTCTGCCGACAGACGCGGTATTGCTCATCGCTGAGTTCTTGTCGCCATTGATCTTCTGATTTGGTCATTTTCATTTCACACCGTCCTCTTGCTCGATTAGCGCTGTGCTGAGCGGCATTGTCTGCCAGATTTTCCTCCGCAACAAGCGTGGCTTGTGACTTTTACCTGCTAATACCTGCTAATGCGTACCTTATCCGCTACCTGCACTCTTGGTGCTGGATTCAGTCCCCACCCTGGGCAAATTAATAACCGGTGCAACTCTTGACAGATCGCTCCATAATGCCATTCTGCGATCCTGAACACAGAAAGAACTCATGAGAAACGTCCATGAAGGATATTGCTAAGTCCACCAAGCTCGACAACGTCTGCTACGACATCCGTGGCCCGGTCCTGCGCGAAGCCAAGCGCCTGGAAGAGGAAGGGCACCGGGTACTCAAGCTGAACACCGGCAACCCAGCAGCCTTTGGTTTTGACGCCCCCGATGAAATCACCCGGGACGTTATTCGCAATCTACCGCAGTCCCAGGGCTATTGCGATTCCAAGGGTCTGTTCTCGGCCCGCAAAGCCATCATGCAATACTGTCAGCAGAAAAACTTTCCCCCCATCAGCGTGGAAGACATCATTATTGGCAACGGCGTCAGCGAACTGGTGGTGATGACCATGCAGGCGCTGCTGAACAATGGCGATGAAATGCTGATTCCGGCTCCCGACTACCCATTGTGGACAGCTGCCGTACATTTGTGCGGTGGCCGAGCCGTTCACTACCATAAAGATGAGCAGGCTGACTGGTATCCGGACATCGCTGATATCCGCAGTAAAATCACGGCAAAAACCCGTGGCATTGTTGTCATTAATCCAAACAATCCGACTGGTGCCGTTTATCCGGAGGAAATACTCAAAGAGATTGTCCAACTCGCCAGAGAGCATAACCTGATCATCTTTGCCGACGAAATATACGACAAAATTCTCTACGACGGAGTCGAGCATACCGCCCTGGCATCACTGGCTGACGATGTACTGTGCATCAGTTTTAACGGACTGTCCAAATCCTATCGCGTAGCTGGTTTTCGTGCCGGCTGGCTGGTGGTTTCTGGACCGAAGCAAAATGCCACCGGCTACCTTGAGGGTCTGGAGATACTGGCTTCCATGCGCCTTTGCGCCAACGTCCCTGCCCAGCACGCCATTCAGACGGCTCTGGGCGGCTACCAAAGTATTAACGACCTGATATTGCCCGGCGGCAGACTGCTGGAACAGCGCAACAAGGCGTGGGAGATGCTGGTTCAGATACCGGGCGTAAGCTGTGTTAAACCCAAGGGGGCGCTGTACCTGTTTCCAAGGCTTGACCCCAAACGCTACGCCATCCACGATGATGAAAAGCTGGTACTGGACTTCCTGCTGCAAGAAAAGGTGCTTCTGGTTCAGGGGAGCGCGTTTAACTGGCCCGAGCCAGACCATCTCAGGATTATCTCTTTGCCACGAGCCGAAGACCTGGAAACGGTCATGATAAAACTGGAAAGGTTTCTTAGCCGCTACCAACAATAATTAACAATAATTAATGCCAAACAGTTCCAAACTCTCCCACAAGGAGCAGGCCGTTAAGAGGCCTGCTTCACGCCTTACCCTTGAGAGCCTCTACCTCCTGCTGCATATTGGCAATGAGCATCGTCTTGAACTGGGAGCCGAACCAGTTCTCCAGTTGATCGCGATCTTTGAGGAAATCCTCACTGCCCATAGATGATTCATAAGCACTGTAACGAGCCGCCGCGTAACGCAGTGCTGAGCCGATAATCCAGGATGCTCGCTTCTCTTTCTGGCCCATCTGATTGGCCATGGCAATAAACTTGTTGGCAAGCTCAACCATCTCCAGTTGTGCCTTTTTGTCTTCTTCTGGTGTAGTGTCTGAGTCCATTGATTAACCATTTTCATTGCTTGAAAAAAGGTAACCACTGCGGTTACCGCCGGAGAAAAACCGCACGCCAAAAGAGCTGACCAACATTCGGAGCAACAGCACTCCGGCCTAGTTAACTCTGGCTCATTCAGGGCAAAAATGCGTATGACGGTATGCGTGACGAAGTAGCTGCAAGCGGCCCCAGTTTGAGGCGGAGCACACGCATAAAACTCTACCAGATTGGACAAATCACTCCCGGGTTGGTTCCCGAATAATTGCTCTGGTCACAGCAACATCAGCAAGATCATCGAAGCATGACAACGCATAGTGATATCCCGTACTATCTCCTGCGTATTTTCTTGAAAAGATACGTTATCACCCTTATAAATCATGGAATAAAAAGCGTCATGGCACTTGGCATCTGGCACAAATAACATAATGACAAGGGTAATTCGATGAAGAGAATACTATGGTTCCTGGCCACCAACATGGCAATAGTCCTGCTTGCCAGTATCACACTGAATATTCTCGGCGTTGGCAATTACATGAGCCACCAGGGGCTGAACCTGGGTTCCTTGTTGGTCTTCTGTGCAGTATTTGGTTTTGCCGGCGCTCTGGTTTCTCTGGCCTTGGCAAAAACCATGGCAAAAATGGCTACCGGTACCCACATTATCGAGCAACCTCAATCTGCCCGAGAACAGTGGCTGGTGACAACCGTTCAGGAGCTGTCAGAAAAAGCCGGCATCCGGATGCCCGAGGTGGGTACTTTTCCCTCCCACGAAGCGAATGCCTTTGCTACCGGTTGGAACAAAAATGCTGCATTAGTAGCAGTTAGCGAAGGACTGCTGGAACGTTTTCATCCCAATGAGGCCAGGGCCGTTATCGGCCATGAAATCGGCCATGTGGCCAATGGCGATATGGTAACCCTCTGTTTGCTACAGGGAGTCGTTAATACCTTCGTCATGTTCTTTGCCCGCATTATCGGTTACGCCGTGGACTCCTTTTTGCGCCGGGACGACGATGAAAGCGATGTCGGAATCGGCTACTACATAACCACCCTGATCGCCGAGGTGGTACTCGGTTTTCTGGCCAGCGCCATTGTTATGTGGTTTTCCCGTCAGCGTGAATTTCGGGCTGACGAAGCGGGCGCAGAACTGGCCAGTCGTAACGATATGATTGCTGCCCTTGAACGTCTGCGTGGTGAATATGAGGAGCCGAGTGCCATGCCTGCAACCATGATCGCCTTCGGTATTCGCAGCACCGGGCGAGGCGGCATGGCGGCGCTGTTTTCCAGCCACCCACCGTTGGATCAGCGCATTGCAGTGCTGCGTGCCCATCACTGAGAAGCTGCCCATTACGGCATTTTTGTTCATGTGAGGTGCGCTTCTTCTTGTTCACAGAAAGCCGACAGCTGTCGGCTTGTTCCTGGTTGTCGGCGCTCCCCTCCCCTTGCGAATCTCTCCGTCAGCAAAGACGACTGTGGTCTATCAAGAACCGCTGATCACTGTTTATAATTGTTCTTTTGCCAAGAATCCGCTGATATGCACTCTTTGCCACCGGAAGCTCTCACTCTGGAACCGGTCTGGATTAACGACAATCAGTCACTGGCTGATTATTGCCAGCGCTGGTCAAATCTTGCCGCCATCGCCCTGGACACGGAGTTTGTCCGCACTAACACGTTTTATCCGCAACCAGGTCTGATTCAGGTAAACACCGGTCAGGAGATTTTTCTTATTGATCCACTATTGATCAGCGACTGGCAACCTTTGGCCAAGGTGTTTGACCACAGTGGTATAGTGAAAGTACTGCACGCCAGTAGCGAAGATTTGGAAATGTTCAAGCTGCTTACCGGCACGGTACCCAGACCACTGTTTGATACCCAGCTGGCAGCCGCATTCGCTAACCTGGGCTTTTCTCTGGGTTATCAGACACTGCTAAAACAGCTGTTAAATGTTGAGCTGCCCAAAGACGAAACGCGTTCCAACTGGCGTCAAAGGCCTTTAACAGAAGCTCAAATCCGTTACGCTTGCCTTGATGTATTGCATCTGCTGCCAGTCTACCAACAACTGCAACAACTGCTGGCCAAAGCAGCAAAACAATCCTGGCTGGAAGATGACTGCCTGACACTAACCCTCAATGTGCTGCCCTACGATCCGGATAACGCCTGGAAAGAAGTGAAAAAAGCCTGGCAACTGCGTCCTCAGCAACTGCTGGTGCTCAAGGTTCTGTGCCATTACCGCGAAGTGGCTGCACGTCAGCAGGATGTACCCCGTAATCGGATTATTCCCAAAGGCAGTCTCTGGCCTCTGGCAAGATTTCAGCCTGCTACCATCGCTGCGCTGAAAAAAACGCCGGAAATGTCACCGAGTGTTATCCGTCATCACGGTAAGAAGATACTGGCTATTATTCACCATGCCAGTCAGATGCCAGAAGCACAACGCCCGGAAAAACTACCGCTGCCACTGCCGAAAACCACTCGGGAAATGGGCAACCAGATTAAGTCACTGTTGCTCAAACGCTCAGCAGAACTGGAATTACCGCCAGAATTGCTAATGCCTGGCAAACTGACCACGCCACTGTTGCGCGGCTGGCTGGAAGATGGCCAGTTCAGTTTGCCCGATACCCTGACCGGCTGGCGACGCGATGTTATCGGCGCTCCGCTGGTTGCACAACTTAATCAACTGATCCAATCGGAACGAAGTGCCCAATGAAGTCGCTGGTCTCAATTTACAAAAGCCCCAGGCGTGCAGAGATGTACCTCTACTTGCCCAAAGCGGCCCTGGTGGAAAAAGCTGTCCCACCAGCGTTACTTGAGGCATTTGGTAAGCCGGAACACATTTTTGATTTGTTGCTGACTCCGGAAAAAAAGCTGGCGCGGGTTGAGGTGACCAGTGTGCTTGAGGCATTAGACGACACAGGTTATTACCTGCAAATGCCGCCTGCTGTGCAGGACGATTATCTGATTACTCTGCCCGATGAACTGCTCTCCCTCAACGATCCCGTATAATGACCGACTCCCAATTAACTCAGTCTCCGTGGTGGACAACAAAAACCCTGGCACAAATGACGCCTGAAGAGTGGGAAAGCCTTTGCGACCGCTGTGGCCGATGTTGTTTGCACAAACTGGAGGATGAAGACACCGGCGAGGTTTATTACACCAGCGTCGCCTGTAAACTGCTGGATACGGAGTCTTGCCAGTGCCGGGACTACACCAACCGCAAGCAGAGCGTGCCGGACTGTACATCATTAACTGTCCGGGAGATTGCCCAATTCCATTGGCTGCCCCCCACCTGCGCCTACCGCCTGATCAGCGAAGGCCAGCCACTGTTTGACTGGCACCCACTGGTGTCTGGTTACCGTGAGTCAGTGCATCAAGCAGGCATTTCGGTCAAGGAGTGGGTGCAATCGGAAAATGATATTGCCGAGGAAGACCTGGAAGACTTTATCATTCCCCACACGATGATCAGCTAACCACCAGTTAAACCATGCCATGGGGCGACAAATTGACTGGCATCCATCACAGAAACTATTACCGGAACTTTTTTGGCATGCCCAACAGGCGTGCCAAGATAGATGCACCCAAGCAACTGTTCATTGGCTGGCGAGCCTTATGGGATTCGTTAAACAATAAGCAAAACGACGCGCGCACGGTCACTGCTGGCACACCGTACCTGTTTGAAAATTCTTTGAGCGGTCATGCTCGATCCCGTTAAGCCACATTACTTCGTCATTGACCAACCTGGCCAGATGGGTATTCAGGACGATCTTTTTCAACCCCTTATAACCGGTGTTGATTTCCAGGTAATCGCCGTCACTGGCTTCAATCAGCTCTACCAAATGGCGAAGGCTGCGTACTTTATCGCTACCCACGCTTTCCACTGGTCGCAGGAAAATATCGTGATAACCCCGGTTGGCCTCATGGGGGAGCACTTTCAGGATCACAACGACTTCATCTTTATCCGCAAAACGAAAGTTGTTCAGCAATACAGGCGTCAGACCCGCATAGGAAATCAGATCGTGACCAGCGCCCATCAACAGCTCCCGAGTGACGCGGATAAATACCAATCCCTGGTAGATGAAATACGACGGTGCACAGTCACCATCAACACCGAGCAACAGATCATGGTTAATTGGCCGGACAAGCGTTACCGTGACATCCTGTTCCTGTCGGTCACGGATGATTTTCAGATTGAGACTCTCACCTACCTGTCGGGAATGGACAACATAGTCCATGGCGATACGTTCGCTTCCTCTGAACACAATGGTTCTGTCGTGCCCTACCGGATACCCGTCGAGCTCAATAATCACATCGTCCGGCTGTAGCACTCCGTCAACGGCGGAGCCCGGTATGATATGGCGAACCAGTACGCCCCGGTTATCCTGCACACCGTAGACTGCCTTGAAAAAGCCGTTTTCCAGTTGTTCTGTCTCAACCCCAAGGCTGGGTACACCGCTGAGCTTCCCGTCGGCGACATCCTGTAAAAAGTGACGAACCACATTCACCGGCACAATATGGGCAATGTTGCTGGCTTCAAACGGGCTAAATCCTTGCATCAGCACGCCAATGATGTGACCATTCACCACCGCTGGCCCCCCGCTATTGCCCGGATTGCTGGCAGCATCGATCTGCCCGGCCAGAAAAGAAAACCCTGAGTGGCTATAGGGCTGGTACTCCAGACGTGACAAAACCCCCTTGGTGGCACTGATGGTATCGCCGCCGATGGGGTAGCCAAGCAACATTAAATCGGTCTGCAAGGGCGGTAGCTCCCCCAAGGGGATAGGCACGGTACCAGCAAAAAATGCTGCCTTTTCATGGTCATGAAAAGGCACCAACAACGCCAAATCCAGCTCTTGGGAAACCCATAAAGGCTTGAGTTTGTAGCGCTCCATCCGACCATTTTTTCTGCCCTCAATATAGGTGTGAGCGCTGATGACATGACTATTGGTCAGCACCGCTTGCTGTTCAGGCAGTTGAATGATGGCGCCGGAGCCGTGCTTTTGTCTGGGCCCCAGGTTAGCCCACGGATTCTGGTGATCGTACTGATTAAACGAGGTGTAGATTTTAATGATTGAGTCCCTGACACCTTGATCCTGATAGTGAGTCGGCAAGGATTGGAATGGTTGGGATTCTTGCAAGGCAAACTGCTCAAAAGCAAAAGCACAGGTCGCCAGTACCACAGAGAAACAGGCAAAAACAGCACAACAGAGCCTGACCATTAGCCACCTCACGCGTCAGAGAAAGAACACCTCAAGCTAGCACAAAAAAACCAGACTGCGCGGATGAGTCTCTTAAATGAAATGGGTCGTTAATTTCTAAGCCTGCGTGCCGGCTTACTGGCTGAACACAATATCAGCAGAAAGGAACTTCGTTGCAGTCACTTGAGTCGAAGATTGAACAAGCGAGTGATAACAAGGTGGCTCGGCAGTTTCAAAGAACCAAAGAGCTGAAAGGTCGAAAGGTCGAAAGGTCGATGTTTGGACGTACCTACGAACGGCAGCCCGGAAATGACTGGTTAATGTTCTTTTCAGATCTGGAAAATACTTTATGCAACAGGTTTACCAGGGCACAGAGGCCGTTGTCAGACACTTTTCTGGTATAATCAGACCTGTGCCATCCTCGCTAAAATCGTCCTGCAAGGCTGTTGATATGATTGTTCTTTCCCCTGACTCCGTGAACGAGATGTACGCCCAGCATCTTGACTGGTATCCGCCCATTGTTAACCCGCCATCACCACCCGTGCGGATCAACGCCCTGGCCGAGATCATGACACAGTTTGACCTTATTCTGCTGGACTCCTACGGGGTTCTTTGTCGGGGTAGCTCCGCCATTGCCGGTGCTCCGGAAGCCATACAACTGTTGCGGCAAAACAACATCCCTTTTTGTGTAGTATCCAACGATACCTTGACCAACCGCACAGTTGCGGCCGCCAAATATCAACCCAGGGGTTTCGATTTTACTAACGACGAGGTGGTAACCAGCCTGGACATCACTGAGCAGTACCTGACCACGCTGACTCACCGGGACAATATCGGTGTCATTGCCCCTCTGGAGCATCCATCCAATCCTCTGCTCGACGGCATAGTCAGACTCAATGGCTGTAACGGGGAGATACCAGGAGGCGTAGATACGCTTCTCTTTCTGACCGGCGCAGGCTGGACCAATAAAATGCAGGAAAACCTGGTAAACAGTGCCAATGGACGCCAGTTCCAGCTACTGCTCGGCAACCCGGATATCGGCGCTCCTCATGATGACCACATTACAGCCACGCCAGGATACTTTTTAGTTGACCTGGTGGAGCAAACCGCCCAGAAAGCGCGACCAGTGCTGTTTGGCAAGCCGGACCGATCAATTTTTCAGGCCGCCATCGCCCCATATCAGATTACTAACCCATCCCGGGTACTGATGGTGGGCGACACGCTTTACACCGATATTCTCGGCGGCAATGCCATGGGGTTTCAGACATTGCTGCTGCAGTGTGGTATCTACCAGCATGAGAATGTTGACAACATCATTGCTCACTCAGGAATAAGCCCAACGTATATTGCTCCGAGCCTGTAATGACCGAGGCGGCCAGACAGCCTGCAGAGCAATGTCGCGCAGGAGTCTGGCTCAGCAAAATTGCTGCTTTTAAGCAGTTACCAGTCTGAAAACCGTTCCGCACCGGCAGCTTTCATGTCCCTGTAAGTCTCGTTGACCTCTCGCTGCAGAGCATCGTTTTCCTGCGCCGAAGAGACGCGAGCTGTAGAGCTGCGGATACCGGTGTGTCTCCTGTCGGGTTCAGGTCCGGCAAACTTGACTTCGACCACATAACAGCCCACTTTTGGCCAGCCACAGCCTACATATGAAAGCTTCACTCGTTCCAACGCTTCCCGAGAGCCGTTTGTTGCCGCAAAATCCTGTAAAAATTGCGTCTGGACCGCCGCTGTAGGCAAGAAAACTCGCGCCGTGTGCACCTCTACAGGAGCAATCCGAGCAAAAGCAGTTTGGCCATGGCTGGAGGTTTGTAATCTGCCCTGGTTACCGGCGGCATCCTGGAAGTAAAGCGTTGGCAGCGTGCCCTGATGCGACGTTGCGAAAACAAAATTATCTGGCCTGTATAAGGCATCCTGTTGTCTCACCATGATAGCTCTGGACAATCCAGTATCCGTTATGGCAGCCCCCGAAGAGGTGCCAGATGCGACAAGATTTGGCCGCGGCCTTAATGGACCAGGTTGGGCAACTGGAGCAGGTTGTGGTTGTGGGACTGGCTGAGCAACTGGAGCTGGCTGTGGCTGTGGTGCTGGCTGAGCAACTGGAGCTGGCTGTGGCTGTGGTGCTGGCTGAGCAACTGGAGCAGGCTGTGGTTGTGGGACTGGCAGGGCCACCGGAGCAGGTGGGACAGGGGGAGCAGGCTGTGGTTGTGGTGCTGGCTGGGCAACCGGAGCAGACTGGAGTGCCGCTATGATGGAGCCGCCATAAGCTGCATTCATTAAAAAACGTGTCTTTGGCAAATCTGGCGATGGTGCTGGTGCAGAAACTCCGGCAACCTGGTCTAGCAAGAATTGCGATCTGGCAGAAGGGGGCGAGATGGGCTCGCCAAATGGCGCAACACCTGGTAATAACTGCGAGCCGGAAGATGTTGTCTGGCTAACGGGAATTGGTGACCCCGTTGGTGTTTGGCCAGAAAGTGGAGCGCCCTGTGGTGCTGACACAGTGGAGGCGCCATAAGCTGCGTTCATTAAAAAACGTGTCTTTGGCAAATCTGGCGATGGTGCTGGTGCAGAAACTCCGGCAACCTTGCTCATTAAGAATTGCGTTTTAGCAGAAGGTGGCGAGATTGGCTCAGCAAATGGCGCAAAGCCCGGTAGCAACTGGGAACTGGAAGATGTTGTCTGGCTAACGGGAATTGACGACCCCGTCGGCGTTTGGCCAGAAAGTGGAGCGCCCTGTGGTGCTGACACAGTGGAGCCTCCATAAGCTGCGTTCATTAAAAAACGTGTCCTTGGCAAATCTGGCGATGGCGCTGGGGCAGAAACTCCGGCAACCTGGCTCATTAAGAATTGCGTTCTGGCAGAAGGCGGCAAGATTGGCTCGGCAAATGGCGCAAAACCCGGTAGCAATCGGGAACCGGAAGATGTCATTTGGCCAGAATGGATTGGTGATCCCGTCGGTATTGGGCCAGCAGTCCTGGACAGAACACTCGCACCTGGCGTGTAGCTTCCTCGTCCGCCACTAGCAGTTGCAGCACCCGAGGCAGAGAGCCCGGCGCGTAATGAGGGTATCGGTAACATTGTTGATCTCAGTTTTTCATGTGGCGCGATTTTACCTCAACCAGTGGTAATTTCGACATACTGAACGATAGTGACCAACAACTAGTTTTGTGAGACAACCCGCAGGCTTACAGGCACGTTCGCTTAGCGCACTTGCTACGCTTCAGATGGACGAATCTTGCACTAACAAGTTCACACCATTGGCGCATAGCAACAAAATCAGGAACAGTGATTTTCCAGACAGTCGCGCAGATTTTGCGGATTAAATGTGTCGCTGATGGTGGCACTCCCGACAGACTTCAACAGCACCAGCCGCAGCCGTCCATTAACTACCTTTTTATCCACGGCCATCAGCTGGGCGAAATCGTTTGGACTGATATCAACAGGAGGAGTCACCGGCAGGTTGGCTCTGGCCAGCAGATCAACCAATTGAGCAACATCGCTGCTGGTGATAAATCCTTCGCGTCGGGACAGATCAGCAGCCATGACCATGCCCACTGCAACCGCCTCGCCATGCAGCCAGGAACCGTAGCCGGTGTGGGTTTCAATGGCATGACCAAAGGTATGACCGAAGTTGAGGAGTGCTCGCTGACCAGACTCGGTTTCATCGGTCTCGACAATCCTGACTTTATTTTGACAGGAACGATGAATCGCCCAAGCAAGTGCGTCGGGATCACGTTGAGTCAGGCGCTCAATGTTTGCCAGCAGCCATTGGTAGAACGATGGATCACCAATCAATCCATACTTGATCACCTCCGCCAACCCGGCCGCCAACTGCCGATCGGCCAGCGTATCCAGCGTTGCAGTATCAATAACCACAACGTTAGGTTGGTAAAAAGCACCAATCATGTTTTTGCCCAATGCGTGGTTGACGCCAGTTTTCCCACCCACCGATGAGTCCACTTGAGCCAGCAACGTGGTTGGCACCTGAATAAAATCTACACCTCGCTGGTAGCAAGCTGCGGCAAAACCGGCCATATCACCAATAACGCCGCCTCCCAACGCCAACAACGTGGTTTGTCGGCCATGGCGTTCGCACAGTAGCTGATCAAATATCTGGTTGAGAGTGGTGAGGTTTTTATACTGCTCGCCATCGGGCAGCGTGATGACGGTAACGTCATGATTGCCCAGGGCCATATGGACAGGTTGCAGATAGTGGGCAGCAACGGTGGCGTTAGTGACGACGGCTACTTGCCGCCCTCTGATCCACGGCAAGAAGTAGTCGGGTTTGCTCAGCAATCCGGAACCAATAAAAATAGGATAGCCGCGCTCGGCAAGGTCTACCTTGAGTTCCAGCATGGCGATGCTCCTGATTATTTGCCGACCGCATGGATAATTTTCCGGATCACCTGACGCGGTGACATGGCGGCTGTATCCAGGATAAGGTCAGCAATGACCCGATACAGTGGATCGCGCTCTTGCAGCAGGCGGTTGAGCACCACTTCCCGATCAGGTCGTTGCAGCAAAGGACGGCGCTTATCTTTTTCTGTTCGTTGCAACTGGACGGCAACGGGCGTACGCAAATAGACAACAAAGCCGTGAGTGCTCAGATGACGGCGGTTTTCCGCCCGACCCACAGCGCCGCCACCTGTGGCCAGAACCACACCGCTTTGCGTGCAGACTTCCTCAATGACCTGACTTTCCCGATCGCGAAATCCCTGCTCTCCTTCAACGTCAAAGATCCAGGGAATATCAGCACCGCTGCGTTCCTCGATGATATGATCGGAATCAAGAAACGGACAAGCCAGCTCCTTTGCCAGCATTCTGCCAATGGTACTCTTGCCTGCCCCCATGGGTCCTATCAGATAGATATTTGTTAATGGCATGCTCTTTGCCAGCCTGACTTCCTGCCTGTGTGCAGCGAGCGTAGCGCATCGCAAGCAGTTATGACAATAAAAACGGGAGCCATGGCTCCCGTTTTTGTGAATTTCTCCCGAGGGTTTATTACCGCACTCTTGCCTTACACTGCAACCAGTTGCTTGTACCGATCAACTGCCCACAAATGCGGGCTTTTATATTGATTCCGGAAAAAGTTTCAGCGCACTGAAATACCGTCTGTGATCACCCTTGGCGTGATAAAGACCAACAACTCATCCTTATTATTTTTTTCGTTACTGCTACGAAACAAACCCCCAAGATATGGAATATCTCCAAGTACCGGCACTTTGGTCGCGGTTTTTGTTTTGTTTTGCGTAAAAACGCCACCAACGACCACTGTTTCTCCATCATCAACCAGAGCTTGAGTGACTATTTCATTGGTAACAATAATAGGAATACCGTTTGCCTCTCCTTGACGGCGATCATTATTAATTTTTATATCCATAATTACTCGTCCATCTGGAGTAATTTGTGGAGTTACCTCCAGACTGAGTACAGCATCCTTGAAAGCAGTGGAAGTAGCACCACTGGACGTTTTTTCCTGGTAGGGAACGGCCTCACCAGACTTGATTGTCGCTGTCTTTTTATCAGCAGTAATGACCTTGGGCTGAGAAATAACCTCCCCACCTTCATCACTAAGTAATGCAGAAAGTTCCAGATTCAGGATATCACCACTACCGTTTGCGAAACCGATGGTAATGCCACTTGAACCTCCGTTATTAAGATTGAAGTCGGTATAGACCCCTTCCCTATCAGAAGTATCACCATCTGCCCCACCGCCCGTGAGCCCAGTCCATTTGACGCCAAGATTCTCGATAAGATCTGAACTTAAAGAAACTATTCTGGCCTCAATCATCACTTGGCGAATAGGGATATCAAGCTGCTCAATCAGCTCGCGCAACTCGTCCAGTTTGGCCTGAGTATCCTTGATCAGCAAACTATTGGTTCTGGCCACCACTTGTACCGAGCCTCTGTCGGTCAACAAAGTGGCACCTTCAGCACCTTGCAAAACGGCGGCAATATCGGCGGCATCTGCGTAATTGATCTGTACCAGGTCGGTGTAAACCGGAGCCAGTTCACGAATCTGCTTTTCGTTTTCCAGCTGTTCGCGCTCGCGTGCAGCGATTTCCGCTGCCGGTGCCACGGTAAGCACATTCCCCTGAAGTCGCTTGTCCAGACCTTTGGCTTTGAGGACAATATCAAGAGCCTGATCCCAGGGTACATTTTGCAGTCGCAGGGTTACGTTGCCACCGACGGTGTCAGACGCCACCAAGTTCAGGTCGGTAAAATCAGCAATCAACTGCAATACGGCCCGGACCTCAATATCCTGAAAATTAAGCGACAACTTGTCGCCCTTATAAGCAAGGCCGGACTTCCTTCTGTTCCGGTCAGCTTTCTCAGCCGCTTTAACACTAATGGTCAGCAGATTGTCAGCCTGATAAACCAGATACTCAAACTCACCCTTCGGTTCAATAACAATAACCGTATTACCGTCTTCAACCTTGGCATCGATAAACCTTACAGGCGTACCAAAATCGATAACATCAAGGCGATTTCTCAGCTTGCGTGGCAATACATCGCCCTGAAATTCCAGACGGATTCGACCACTGAGCTCGCGGGTATCCATGGGTATTTTGGCATTATTGAGAGCAATCATGATTTTGCCTTCGCCATCTTCACCACGCTGGAAATCAATGCTGGAAATACCTTTAACCGCAGTAGCAACCGGCTTGGAAACGTCTCCGGGTACTGCTTTTGTCATTGCTTCGGTGATCGGTTTTGGTGCTACCGGAGGGCGCCCGTTGCCTACGAAAACGCTCAGTGTGCGACCATCCGTCTGGGTAGTGAAGCGGTCAGGCTCATGCAGGTTGATCACCATTCTGGTGCGCCCACCCACTTCCAGCACAGTCACGTTCTTGACGTTATTCAGACCGACTTCATTGTATTTGGGCAGCTCACTGCGAGTGAATGGCAAATCCAGGGAAATTCTTGGCGGTTGCTCAATGCTATAGCCTTTGGCAGCTGGGGCTGTGCCATCGAACATCAGTCGTAGCTCAATCATGTCATCGGCCAGCGCGATCGCTTTCATGCTCTGTACAGTGACTGCCCAGGCAGATACAGGCAAAACTGTCAGCAGCGTACATAAAAGCCCTCGAACCACACTTGCTGGCAGCAGGGTATTTATTTTCATCTAACTTACCCATTTCAGAATTAGAATTGTTGTTTTCATCGGCATCTTTGGCGAAGAATCCAGATGTGCGATGCCTGTGCCTGTCAATGTCCTTTAATGTGCAAAACCCTTGGGCGTTCAATCCAGTACTTCGGACCTGCCGGGACGATCTCCACCACTTGTAACTGCTGATCATCAATGAAGGTGATTCGCCCGTGATTGCGCCCCAGGTAGTCACCGACCCGCACCCGATGAACCCCATCAGCACCGTGTACCAAGCCCCAGAAGCCTTCGTCGTTACTGATAGAACCCACCAGACGGTAAGTATCCATATCAAACTGTTCCAGGTACTGTTTAGTGCGTTTGGTGTCTGGTTTGATATTGCGATTTTTCTGCTCGGTGGTCAGAGCAATTTTCATCGGTCGCTTGAATGGGCTGCGTAGGGCTGTGGCCTGATAGGCAAAAGCCTCGTAGGGCCTGAACTGGGGTAACGGTTCGATATTGCCGGAGGCTGGGTATTCATCTGCGCCATGTAACTATCAATGTCCTGATATCCCTGCTGACTCACCTGTGAGCAACCAGTGAGGCTCATCAAGGCTGCGGCAACAGCCAATAAAGGCAACTGCTTCATCATAGCCCCCCCTGATCGTTATAACGGTAGGTTTTCGCCAGAATATCCATGGACAGCTGACCATTCTTGCCAGGGCGAATGGCAAAATCATGCAGCGTGACAATCCGCGACAAGCTGGCTACACCACTGACAAAACTGCCCAGATCGTGATAGGAGCCCTGAACAGCGATACGAATGGGCAACTCAATATAAAACTGGCTGACATTCTCTTCCTGAAGCTTGATCTCTTCAATTTGCAGGCCAGCACCGCGACCAGTGAAAGTAATGTCTTCGAGCAGCCCCGGCACCTCAGTATCGCTGGGTAGCTGTTTGACTAGGGCGCCAAAGGAATCTTCCATGGCCGACATCTGTTTCCGGTAAGCTGTCAGGTTGGCTGCCTGGAAAGCCTTGATGCGATACTGTTCGCGCAAATCCAACTCTTGTCGGGCGGCGGAGTCAAAGCGATCTTGCAAACTGATGAGATGGAACTGATAACCCAGTCCAAGGGTAATGACCAACGTGATCAGACAAACCAGAATTCTGGCCCCCAGAGGCCAAGAGCCGATGTTGTCAAAGTCAATCTCACCGAGGTCAATATCATTCAGCTTCTGTAATGATTCGGCAAAACTCATAGTTCCCCCTCAGCTTTGATGGGATTGATCTGTATTACCGTCAGATCAAACTCATTCCAGCGCTGGCTGCTTGCGGTTACTTTCCTGACCGCCGTCAGATTGGGCTCGGCGAACCAATCGGAATCATCGAAATTCCTCATCAGGGCAGAGATGCGATCATTGGCGTCGGCAACACCCACCAGCGTTAGACGATCCCCTGAAAGAATAACCTCTTTGAAGTAGACACCTTCTGGTACCATTCTTGCCAACTGGTCAAATATGCGCACAATCACTGGCCGGTTGCCCTGAAGATTCTGGATAACTTCCATTCGTTCAAGCAACTGCTCTTTCTTGGTTTTCAAATCCTTGATTTCACTGATGCGCTGATTGAGCTGGGAGATTTGGTTTTGCAGGTACTGATTACGACTGTGTTGCTGGTCAATGCCGTTGCTGATGTAAAGTCCCCCCGTAAAGACCAGCACTGCTCCAGCCAGCACAGATACACACCACAGGGCAATAAAGCGTTGTTTGCGTTCTTTCCTGAGCGCCTCGCGCCAGGGCAACAGGTTAATTCTTGCCATTAGTCAAAGCTCCTCATGGCAAGACCACAGGCAATCATCAACATGGGCGCCTCCCTGGCCAGTCTTTCGCCATCCACTTTTCCAGACAGGGACATCCGAGCAAATGGATTTGCCACCCTGGTTGGAACTCCCAGTCTCTCCTGAATCATTTTTGCCACACCCGGAATCGATGCTGCACCTCCGGCCAGGGCAATGCCGGCAACTTCATTAAATTGGCTGGATGAATAAAAAAGCTGTAAGGAACGGGAGATTTGCTGTACCACGACTTCCTTGAATGGCTCAAGAACTTCGCTCTCATAATCATCAGGTAGTCCACCCTGGCACTTGGCTCTTTCTGCTTCTTCCGCGGTCATGGAATACCGACGTTGGATTTCATCAGTTAACTGTCGTCCACCGAAGAGTTGCTCGCGGGTATATACCGTATTGCCATAAACGACAACGTTCAGGGTTGTCTTGGTAGCGCCAATATCGATCACAGCCATCACTGGATTGTCTTCGGGCAGTTTCAACTGCTTTTCAATCAGCTCCGAGGCTCGGGCCATGGCAAATGCCTCGACATCAACAATGCGCGCTTTTAAGCCGCCGAGTCGCAATGCGTCTTCGTGCATCTCGACGTTGTCACGGCGGCATGCGGCCAGCAGTACTTCGACGCGCTCAGGATTTCTTTCATTAAATCCCTGCACGGCAAAATCGATGGCGACTTCATCCATGGCATAGGGTATGTACTGATCTGCCTCGACAGAGATTTGTGTCTCCATCTCATCTTCACTCAGGGAGGCGTCCATCTCGATGGTTTTGGTGATGACGGCAGCACCGGAAACCGCAACGGCGGCAGTTTTCAAACCAGTTCTGGCCTCCGCCAGTGCACGGGCAATAGCTTCGCCAATCACCACTGGATCCTGAATGTTGTTTTCTACGATAGCGCCGACCGGAAGAGGCTCGATGCCAAACGCCTCGACTTTGTAACGCCTGCCGCTTAGTCCCAGCGCCAGGACTTTGACCGAGGTTGAACTGATATCCACCCCTAAAACGGCATTTGACTTGTTTTTCAGCAGCCCAAACACTGGCACAATCCCTGTTTAATGGTTATTTGAGACAAACCGCCAAATATTTTTTTGCAATCCACTTATTTGTAGCGACCATCACTCCAATTCGTGTACTGACCTGAGAAAAAATTCTCCCAGTGCCTAAGTGGCTGCATCAGTACCGGAAAATCATATTTTCAGCAGAGCGTCTTTTCACCGTATAATGGTCTGTATTATTCGGCTACCAGGACGACTAATACTCAAAGCTATGATGTTTTCAGTGTCACTTCCCCTGCCGCCTTTGCTCAATCAGGATTACCCAACTGCATGAAACGGACGGTTAAATTAAACTTCGTAAAATTCCTGAGCTGGTCACTACTAACAGTAGCCAGTGGCGTTGCCCTTGTCAGTGCCAGCGCCTATTTGTACCTCAGCCCTTCCCTGCCATCGGTAGAATCGCTGCAGGACGCCAAATTTCAGACGCCACTGCGCATTTATTCTCAAGATAATTTGCTGATTGCCGAGTACGGCGAAAAACGCCGCACCCCTGTTCAGTTTGATGAAGTGTCGCCGGAGCTGATTCATGCTTTTATGGCAGCAGAAGACGATCGCTTTTATACCCACCCGGGCGTTGACGCCATTGGTCTGCTCAGAGCCGCTGTCCAGCTGGTTACCTCCGGCAGTATCCAGTCCGGGGGTAGTACTATTACCATGCAGGTGGCCAAAAACTTTTTCCTGAGCCATGAACGGGTGTTCTCGCGCAAGTTCAATGAGATTTTGCTCGCCTTGCAAATTGAACGACAGTTGTCTAAAGATGAAATTTTTGAGTTGTACCTCAATAAAATTTACCTGGGCAATCGTTCTTACGGAGTTGAGTCGGCCGCACAGGTATACTACGGCAAATCCATTAATGAACTGGATCTGGCACAAATGGCCATGATCGCCGGTTTACCCAAAGCGCCTTCTCGCTATAACCCGATCAATGACCCTGAACGAGCACTGATTCGGCGGGACTGGATTCTGGGTCGCATGAAAGACCTGGAGTACATCAACGAAACACAATACAACGAGGCCATCAAACAACCGGTCACAGCCAGCTACCACGGTTCAAAAATGGAGTTGGATGCACCTTACATTGCCGAGATGGTGCGCCAGAAAATGTTTGAACAGTATGGCCAGGATGCGTATACCGAAGGTTTCCGGGTCTATACCACCATCAACAGTGAGCAGCAGCTGGCAGCCAATCGTGCCCTCGCCAATGGTTTAATGGCGTACAACGAACGACATGGCTACCACGGTCCGGAGAGCAACTTTTTTGCTGACGGCGATCAGGAAAACTGGCAAGAGCGTCTTGACCAAATCCCATCTCGTGGAATCTTGCTTCCCGCCGTAGTTACTCAGGTAGGCGAGAAAGAAGTTAACATCGATCTCAGAGAAGGTGCTAAAGGCACCATTACCCTGGAAAATCTCCGCTGGGCAAAACCGTTCCTGACAGTAAACAGCACCGGTGATGAACCGAAAAAACCGGCAGACGTGCTTAAGGTTGGTGATCAAATCTGGGTGCGCACCAACCCAGACGGCAGCTATCGTCTGGCACGGGATCCTGATGCCCAATCAGCGCTGGTTTCACTACGACCAGACAATGGCGCAATCCTAGCCCTGGTCGGGGGTTATAACTTCTACGACAGCATGTACAACCGGGCCACTCAGGCAATACGCCAGACTGGTTCATCGTTCAAGCCGTTCATTTATTCTGCGGCGCTGGCCAACGGTATGACCGCAGCCACCATTATCAACGATGCGCCTATTGTTTTTGACGACGCTGGCCTTGAGGATAGCTGGCGTCCAAACAATGACAATATGAAGTTCAATGGCCCCACACGACTGCGCGAAGGTCTGTACCGTTCAAGAAACCTAGTATCCATCCGCATCCTGCGTCAGATCGGTATCAACAATACCATCGATTACCTGCAGCAACTGGGCTTTAGGGAGTCAGCACTGAGCAGAGACCTGTCGCTGTCGCTCGGCAATGCTTCCATGACGCCTCTTGAACTGGCCGCTGGCTATGCAGTTTTTGCCAATGGTGGTTTCCGTATTGAGCCTTACTTCATTGAGCGCGTGGAACTGGCTGACGAGCTTATCTATCAGGCCAATCCGGCCGTTGTCTGTTATGGCACGTGCACTGTCAGCCCGCAACCGGCCAACCAGGAGGAAGACATTCTGTTCATGGAACAGGCGATGGTGGATCCCACTCCAAGTCCGGTAATCGCTTCTGCGGTCATGTCTCCCCAAGTGAACTTCATTATGAACGACATGCTCAATGACGTTATCTGGAAAGGGACTGGACAGCGGGCCAAGGTGCTTGAACGCCACGATCTCGGTGGTAAAACCGGTACTACCAACGACAGTAAGGATGCCTGGTTTGTCGGTTTCAACCCTGACGTCCTCACAGCCGTCTGGCTGGGAATGGACGATCACTCCACCTTGGGACGATGGGAGTACGGTGCTAATGCCGCGCTGCCCATCTGGCTGGAATATATGCACACGGCTCTGGCGAATAAACCGGAACATAAACGCACACAGCCTGAAGGATTAGTGACGCTGAAAATATCCGCAGAAACCGGACAGCTTGCCTCCCCCGGAGATCCCAGGGCCATTTTTGAGATCTTCCGTCAGGAACACGCCCCACAACAACTGGCTGATGAAGTCACGCCATCATCAGCCGGACGAGAGCCAGGGTTCGTACCGGGAGATATTTTCTAATTCCATGACACCTCTTCTGGCTGGTGACCAGAAGAGCTCTTTGCAGTAGTAATGAACTTTCTTGCCAGTTGAAAGTCCCAAAATAATATCAATTATCAAAGACTTTCTCTGGCATGAACCCTGGCATAAGCTCATCTTATCCCGAGCCCCCTACCTCTACGACAACAGTCACTCAGTCACCAGCTGGCAACGCGCAGCCAGTTATTGAGCACTCGGCACAATTAACTCATCATGCGATAGCACCCACAACGTCAAACCCACAACTGAATCGCTTTAGCAAACACGACGAGCTGCACCGGCTAAACCAGTTGGACGATGCCGACTTTGGCGCCAATATCAGGTCACTTATTGATGCCGGCCACGCAGACTTATTGGCACAGATCCCAAAATCCTGGTTCTTCGCTCCTGATCACCATCATGAGTACTGGAGTACAAGAGTTCGCTATGGTGATTTCATATACCGATACAGGAGAGACACGATCCTGCACTACGCTATAGAGCGGCGGCAACACGCCAGCTTGCAGGTGCTGGTGAAAAAGCTCCCTGAACTGCTCTCACTGGAAGACCGCCGCTGTCTGACGGCCGTGCAACTGGCCGCAACCAAGGGAGATGTTCACAGCATTCAAATCATAGCGAGTCAGGATGAAAACTGCCTCAAACAGACAAACTTCACTGGTCACACAGCACTTTGGCAAGCCATTAAAGAAGGTCAGCTCGACGCCATTCGTTACATTGTCCGAAAGTGGCCACAAGCGGCGGTACATTCATCTACCTGGGATGGCAACTATGACTGGTACGGTTATCAAAGCCTCTACGCACTGGTCGTCAGCAAAAAAACCAACCGGCAAATCCTGCAGTTTTTTCTTGAAACCACGCCCGGGGTATTCAACAGAAAATCACGCATTGTCGACCTGTTGCGTTCAATGGTTGCCCGTAACAACGAGGATTGCATTCGCTGGCTATTTACCCTGGAAATCACCCGGCAAATGGTATCAAGCCTTAACAGTTACCAATACTTTGTCAGATTATCCGCAAAGATGCCGGCACTATTTCATGAACTGCAAACACAAAAACTGCTGCTACCACAACCTGTCAAGGGATTTGATTTTAGCGCCTACAAAGTGGAATTGTATCGACTGGTAATGCACTACCAACCAATCAGTCACTCAGTAGCTAACGCTACCGAAACGCTCGATCTGGGGACGCAGCGTGCTGGTATTCATTATTTGCATACAACCAAGGCATTCCTGGCCAGCATTGATCGCATAGGTATCCATCTCAAGATAACCATGTATCCCGACGAAACACTGGCTAGCGACACCTATGCCTCCCTGGGCGACCCGAGCGCTTCTGTACAGATAATGGATAGGCTTATTGACCTGGGAGCGAAGAATATCTCGTTATTTGTTGCCATAACCTCCGGTTACAACCGGTTTGAACTCGATCCGGATTTCCAGGCGTTTGGCATGAATAAACTGGGATTACTGTTAACAGCAAATGCCCCATTAACTCATGGGTTGAGCATTGACCGTCATGGCTGCAAGGTGAAAATAATCCTCTTGAATAAATTGCCAGTGAAGGATTCAACAGCGCGCAAGGCCCAAGAGGAATTGCCTGTTGTTATGTTGTCGTTTAGTGTTGTCACCGAGCAGTTTACTAACCTCCATAAGTTTTACCACACCGACAACACCAGCTTTATCACCGTTCGGCCTTACGACTTTTACAAGAGTCACGAATATCTGCTGACTGATATTGACTCCCGCAAGGACAAAGCCAACTCAGTCCCTTTGCATCTACCGCAACATTCAGTCATTCAATTATCAGCCGGCAGTTTGTCGGAACACGATGGCGATGCCGCCTCTTGTGAAGGTAAACGACCATCCCTTTTTGCTAAACAAGCGACGGATAAAATGTGCGCCATGGTCAACAGCCAGCGGCTGCATATTTCTGTGGTCTACGGGCTGCACTGTCTGGACTCGGAGGCCACCATCCTGACCCAATGGGTAAAGGCTATTAAGTTGCAGTTAAAAGATCGCCACGACCGGCCAATAATTATTGCCGTCTTCCCTAACAACAATGAAGAGATAGTAGCAGTGCTCAATTCGTTGAACACTGATGGCAAAATTCCGCTGCTTGATCTGGCTCAGGAAAGCACCAGCAACCAACTGGATCAGCTGACCGATGGCGACGTGTTAATAGCGAAAATGCCCAGTCTACCCAGGGCAACATTCAACAAACTGATTAATAGTTCTGACTACCCTGCGCTGGCCGAAGGCGCTAATCTGACGTCATTCCTACTGCAAACCGGCCATCCTTACCTGTCTGTGTTACCTGCGGGAAATACATCCGTACCGCAAAACATGGGGGATACCCTGGAAGCCATGAAGGCCAACGCGCTTTCTTACAAACTATGCCTTTTTGACAACGAATCCGATAAAGGCAAACTGGAAGAACTCTGGCAGAAAATCCGGACAGACAACTTCGCAGAAGCGCTGGCAATGGTAGAAGACATGAAAGAAAGCGACAACCACTGCAACTTGACGTTCTTATGGAGCACCCCCACTGGCAATAGTCAGCCCGGCAGAGCGCCACTGGTTACCGTTGCCACCTTGCTGAAAAAATTCCAGGCGTTAAAAGCAGATGGCAAGGCGCCCGCACATGCCGCCCTGAGCGCACTGAAGGCAGCTGTAGACCCCACTCTTAACTGTTACGTTGATTTTCTGAACAACTGCCAAAATAGCCAGTCAACCACTGTTAATCATGCTCGACTGATGCAACACCACACCGGCCAGCCTGAGAATTCCTCCATCTGCCGGGCTATCACAAAATTTCTGCGGCACAAGGGCATACCTTGTCTTTCTGGCTGAGCGACCAGAATTCCCAGGGGAGTTCTGGCCAACGCGAGACATCAAATATCGGCAATGCTGTTTAACGGATAGTGTTCCGGATACTCAGCCCTGGCAACTCCGGAATCCACGGCTGCCCGCGCGACTGCCGCAGACACTGCGCCCAGCAACCGCGGATCCATGGGCTTGGGGATAATATAATCCGGGCCAAAAGCCAGCTCGACACCGTCATAAGCACTTATTACCGACTCCGGTACCGGCTCTTTTGCCAGCGCCTTGATGGCGTGGACGGCAGCCATTTTCATATCTTCATTGATTCGTGCAGCGCGAACATCCAGTGCACCGCGGAAGATAAACGGAAAACCAAGCACATTATTGACCTGGTTAGGATAGTCAGAGCGTCCGGTAGCCATAATCACATCCGGACGCGCTACCTTGGCCAGCTCCGGACGAATCTCCGGATCCGGGTTAGCGCAGGCAAAGACGATCGGGTTTGCCGCCATTTTGGCCAGCTGTTCCGGGCTGAGCAAGTTAGCACCAGAAACCCCCAAAAAGGCATCAGCTCCCTCAATGGCATCGTCCAGAGTCCGACAGTCGGTGTCAACGGCAAACATGGCCTTGTACTGGTTCAGATCATTACGTCCGCTGTGGATAACGCCGTGGCTGTCCAGCATCAGGATATTTTCCGGCTGGAAGCCACAGGTCAACAGCAACTTGACGCAAGCGATGGCCGCAGAGCCGGCACCGAGGCAGACCAGTTTTGCCTCAGCAATGTTCTTGTTGGCAATTTCCAGGGCATTGAGCATGGCCGCTGCGGTAACAATCGCCGTACCGTGCTGGTCATCGTGAAACACCGGAATATCACACGCTTCGATCAGGCAGCGCTCAATTTCAAAGCACTCCGGCGCTTTGATGTCTTCCAGGTTAATGCCGCCAAAGGTGCAGGCAATGCGCTTGACCGTGTCGATAAACGCCTGTGGGCTCTCCGATTCCACCTCAATATCAATGGCATCCACCCCACCAAAGCGTTTGAACAACAATGCCTTGCCTTCCATAACTGGCTTACTGGCCAGCGCCCCCAGGTTGCCCAGGCCAAGAATGGCCGAACCGTTACTAATCACCGCCACCAGGTTGCCCTTGATGGTGTAGCGATAGGCATCGTCCGGGTTTTCAGCAATCGCCTTGACTGGTTCGGCAACGCCCGGGCTGTAGGCCAGCGACAGGTCAAGGGCGGTTTCTGCCGGTTTGGTCAGCTCAATGGCGATTTTCCCGGGCTTTGGCAGGGCGTGGTAATCAAGGGCTGCTTGCTTTATTTCCATGGTTATCTACTAATGTGGGAAAAGTACGAAATGGCGGCTCGAAAAAGCAAAAAAAAGGCGACTGGATTAACAACAGTCGCCTTTTTGAACCTTGCGGTTCTGCTGCTGACAGCCCGATTACTTGCGAGCGCCGAGCTTGCCGAAACGCTTGTTGAAGCGCTCGATACGACCGCCGGTATCCATCACCTTCTGAGTGCCAGTGTAGAATGGGTGACACTGGGAACATACTTCGACGCTCAGCGGCTTGCACAGCGTAGAGCGAGTCTTGATTTTGTTACCGCAGCTGCAGGTAACTTCGATTTCTTCGTAATTTGGATGGATATCCTGCTTCATTTGAGCGTCCTCGAACTGATGTCTGCCGCCACCCGGAAGCTTGGCTTTTGGCATCTCCGGGCACCGCAAACGGTATCCTCGTCAGTCTGTACGACCGGCGAGGGAAAAGAGGCGGCGATGTTACCAAAGATCGTGACGAAGGGAAATACTCTTCTGCCACCGCATACGGTTCATAGCCTCCGGCAGTTGCGGTATTATCTCTCTCCACCAGGATCCCCATGATGACAACTGCATGAGTAGCAATTCGGCACATCTTCCAGAGCAATACCTAAGAGTTGCCGTTCCCACCCCTTTGCGGCGCCTGTTCGACTACTTACCATCAACAACGCCAGTGGTTCCGGGCTGTCGAGTGGTGGTTCCCTTTGGCCCCAGGGAGTTGATCGGCATTGTCGTGTCCGTCGAAAAAAGTACTGACGTTCCTGCTAACAAACTCAAGCCTATTATCCGCGTTCTCGACCAAACGCCTTTGCTGCCAGCGCAAACACGGCAACTGTGCCAATGGACCGCGCGCTATTACCACCACAGCCTGGGAGAGACGCTGATGCAAGCACTCCCCAAAAACTTGCGCCAGGGCAAACCAGCATCTTATGGCACCGTTACCCACTGGTTTGCCACAAACAATTCGCAGGCAAAACCACCACTTCGGGCAAAAAAGCAGTCAGAAGCCCTGGAACTACTAACCAATAATCCCGAAGGCGTCAGCACAACAGAGTTAAGGGACTTGGGTTTTAGCCAGAGTGTGTTAAAAGCGCTGGAAAAAAACGGGTTGGCCTACACTGGCGAACCAAAGCCACAACCATTTACCGACATCGCCGAGCCACTCAAGGGCGCCCACTTGCAACTCAATGCAGAGCAAGCTTACGCCTGCGCAGTTATTACCAGTGGGCTCGGTGCCTATCGCACCTTTATGCTTGCAGGCGTCACCGGTAGCGGTAAAACGGAAGTTTACCTGCAAGCCATCGCTGCTGCCCTGGCCGCTGGCAAACAGACCCTGGTGCTAGTACCAGAAATCGGCCTTACTCCACAAACTGTGCGGCGCTTTCGTGATCGTTATGCGGTGCCTGTCGCCTGCCTGCACTCCGGATTAAACAACAGTGAACGACTACAAGGCTGGCTGACAGCGGCCCAGGGCACCGCAGCCATTCTAATCGCTACCCGCTCAGGGATTTTCACTCCCCTACCCCATCTTGGCCTGATTATTGTCGATGAGGAGCACGACGGCTCTTACAAGCAACAGGAGCAGCTGCGTTATAACGCCAGGGACTTGGCCATTATCCGTGGCCAACAGAGCAACTGCCCTGTGGTGCTTGGCTCGGCCACGCCGTCACTGGAAACCCTGCACAATGCACGCCACGGTAAATATACCCAACTGCATCTGCGACAACGGGCCGGCAATGCCCGTCCGCCAGCCATGGTGCTACTGGATATGCGTCGGCAAACGCTAAACGATGGGTTGGCAACAGAACTGCTGCAAAAAATGGCCGTACATCTGGACATGGGCAATCAGGTTATGGTGTTTCTCAACCGCCGTGGCTACGCGCCTTCCATGATCTGCCACGACTGCGGTACCCTGATTGACTGTCCTCACTGCGATGCCCATATGACTATTCATCGCTACCCCCCGCATATGCACTGCCACCATTGTGATCTGCAACAGGCCCTTCCCTGGCAGTGTCCGGGATGCCAGGGCAGCAAGTTACGGCCAGTGGGTCACGGTACCGAGCGCATTGAACAGACTCTGGGCCAGCACTTTCCCAACTACCCCATACTGCGTATCGATCGGGACACCACCCGCAAGAAACTGGCCCTGAGTACCATGCTTGACGAGGTCAACTCAGGCAAACCCTGCATTGTGCTCGGTACTCAGATGCTGGCCAAAGGGCACCATTTTCCTGATGTAACTCTGGTGGCCATTATCAATGCCGATGCGGGCCTGTTTAGCGCTGATTTTCGCGGCCCTGAGCGCACTGGCCAACTGATTACTCAAGTGGCTGGACGTGCCGGGCGCGGGAATAAAGCCGGTCAGGTGATCATCCAGACTTATAACCCACAGCATCCGGCACTCCAACTGTTGGCCAGCAATAGCTACAGCTGTTTTGCTGATAGCCTGTTTGCTGAACGCCAGCATCTTAACCTGCCACCGCAGGGCTATCTGGCTTTAGTGCGCACTGAATCTGCCGGTGCGCAAGAGAGCGAAGCATTATTGATGGCGCTCAGGCAGCACGTCGAGCAACTGCCAGACGCTCAGGTCAGAATCCTTGGGCCAATTCCGGCACCAATGGAAAAGCGTCAGGGGCGCTACCGGTGGCACTTACTGGTTCAGGCTAATAACCGTACTCGGCTGCACAATCAGGTAAATATCATGGTCAACTATCTGGAAAGCCAGCGACTGCCCAGGCAACTGAAGTGGACAGTGGATATTGACCCTCAGGAGATGAGCTGAGATGCCCAGCTTAGCCTTCATCCTGACAGCACTCATCACGCAGAAAACCGATTACCTCATTAAGCCGATCGTATTCAGGTATGCAATAAAGGGTTCGTCCTTCCCGACGCTGGCTGAGCAGACCCGCCGATACCAGGCTGGCAATATGATGCGATAGGGTGGAACCGGGAATGCCCAGCTCTTCTTGCAAACAGCCCACCGCTAAGCCCTGATGGCCGGCGCGCACCAGACGACGAAAAATACCCAACCTGACCGGGTGGCCTAACTCTTTCAATGCCTTGGCCGTGTCGTCGAGTCGTGACATAAACCCTCCTGTGAACGCTTGTAAATTCTGTCCATGCAACAGACGGCTTGCAGCCATCATAAAAAATATTTCGATAATAATAGAAATATATGTTGACAACCACAAGTCACAAAAATATATTTCTATTATTCTAGAAATATAGATAAATAAGGTTGTTTGATATGTTTACCGCTGAGGCCGTACAGCAAGCGCTGTACATGTTTGTTTTCCTGGCAGTGGAGTTAACTCTGTTATTTTTGCTGATCAGCTATGCCGTTGGTGTGTTGCAAAGCTATCTGCCACCCGGAAAAATCCAGAAAATTCTCGGTGCCAAACAAGGCAAAGGTTACTTTATCGCCGCAGCACTGGGTGCCATCACACCGTTTTGTTCTTGTTCCACCATTCCTTTTTTGAAAGGACTGCTTAAGGCGCGGGCCGGCTTTGGCACCATGATGGTGTTCCTGTTCGCCAGCCCACTGTTGAATCCAGTGATCATCGGGCTGTTTGTAGTCACTTTTGGTTTTGAGGTAGCCCTGTTCTACTTTGTGGTGGCCGTGGGCGTCTCCCTGGTGGCCGGTTGGTTACTGGAAAAGATGGGCTTTGAGCAAGAAATTCGCGCCGAAGCTCTGGAAGAAGAAAGTAAAGCCGGCTGTGGTTGCAGCTGTGGTCCTGAAGTAAGTCGCTGGCGAAAAATCTGGGACAGCACATGGAAAGACTTCAAACAGGTGTTTCCGTACCTGCTTATGGGTATCGCCATTGGTTCCATGATCTACGGCTTTATGCCAACCGATCTGGTAGTGAAATATGCCGGGGTAGACAATCCGTTTGCTATTCCAGTGGCTTCGGTGATTGGTATTCCGCTGTATATTCGCGCTGAGGCGGTTATCCCTCTGAGTGCCGCGCTGGCAGCCAAAGGCATGGGTCTGGGCGCAGTGATGGCCTTGATCATCGGCAGTGCCGGCGCCAGTCTGACCGAAGTAATTCTGCTCAAGTCACTGTTCAAAACCCGTCTGATTGTGGCTTTTGTTGTTGTGATTCTGCTGATGGCCATCGTGGCTGGTTATGGCTATACCCTGATCTTCTGAATAGGCCAACAACGCCCTTCTCAGGGCTGATTTATACGACATAACGAAAATATATTGTGCCGGGGCTGCTGACACAGAGCTTGTCAGCATCTTCTACCCAGCTGAAGGCGGCAGCTCCGGAGCCATAATCCTGACCAAAAGGATTGAGCTCGATAAAATACACTGTGACGGCGTCATCACCAATGAGCGCCATATCCATCACATAAGAGTCCAGCGTCTCAATCTGATCCCTGATATTGTCCTGAAAGTAAGCGTTTATCTTCCGGACAATCTCAGGAATTTTTTGCTCTTGCAGGCAGTCGTTTTTTTGCTGGATGTCCTGCTGCGAGATAGCAGTAATGTTTTTTTGGTAAACAAATACCCGAAACTCCAGGTCCGGATTAATGGTGACCCAAGGCACCAGGTAGAGCGACAATGCTGCCTCTTGCTCGGCTCGTCCCAGGGGTGTATGCGACCGCTTGCTGGTCACCATAGACTCGAACACCTCGGTCAGACTGTGATATGCCTTATTCCCATGCCAGCCGTGCTTTAGTGAGGCGTAATCGCTGCGGACAAAATACCGGCCCTGTTCCAGGGTCGCACGCAATCCTTGAAAACACCGCCTATTGGCCAAATCGTTAATGTCCTCCCGACTGGCGGCAGAGAGCTTATCACGTAACTGGAACACAGTTTGCCAGTCCAATAGTGCGCCAACATGTGCCGGCGCAAGGGTAAAGCGCTGACAGTCAGGCTTTAAAGCAGCCATCCAGTGCCGTGCTGCTGTGGCCTCTCCGACGGCCTCATAATCCGCCGGGCGCTGACCACCCTCTCCATAGCACCAGTGATTGACAGTGTTATAGCGGGGAATCTGTCTATCTGCATCCCGTTCAATATCCGCCAATTCGATGGCTTCAATAACAATATTATTCAGTGCACTGACACAGCGAGTCGTAAGTGGCGTTGTTAGGCATGGAGTGCAATGGTCAGGCGTGTGCGTTCGATCAACGTCGGAACTTCGGGCAGTCCCGGAATCTGGTGGTAAGTCAGGCGACAAGATAGTGGCTGGAATCAGCAAGGAAGCAAGCCTGGCATCCAAAGCAACACCCTCGTCTTAAAAAAGGTATTGAACGCCAGGGAGAAAAAAAGTTCCCGATTTTATGGTCAAAACATACGCGACAGCGCCTGTATCTGCCCACGCTGGAAGTTCTGCATAGCGCTTTTGCGGGCAAAATCAAGGTACTGCTGGAGCTCGTCATCAGGCAGAGCGCGGTAGGTATAGAGCAGAATATCACGCATTGCCACCGTCATCTTTGTCTGGATATGAGATCGCTCCGCGGCACTGAGTGCATGGGACTGCTGATTAACCGGCATCACTTCATGGAGCATACGCTGTGCCCCCAGTGTGGCACTGGCGGTCAGTTCAGTACTTAACTCAACAGTGTCGAGCGTGGCCATCAGCTCCTCAATCAACTGCACCCGATTGCGGCGCGGGGCGACATCGGACAGCTTGTCCTCAATATAAGCGTTCATCTGCGCCCGACTTTCCGGCTTATTAGCCTCGGCTTCCAGGGCGAGGATTTTCTGTCCCAAAGGTGATTCAAACCAATCAATCAATTGCGCCAGCTCGCCCATGGTCAACGCTTCGTCCAGGGTCGATTTCATGGAGGCACGAAAAAAATCGACACTGTAGCGAATTTTAACCACCTGATTGACCGTATCGACCACCGGCTCAGGAATAGCGTAGCGTTGTGCGGGCAGAGTCATGCTGTCGTGTAGCCAGTCAAGCTGGCGCTCAAGTCCAGCCTGATCGTAGATTCGATCAAGCAACAGATCTTTTTCTGCCGATGCCCGGGCGCTGGCAACAAAAAACAGGGAAGCAAACAAACATACAACCAATCTCTTTCCATCCATAGTCAGAGCCGTGTGGGTAGTGTGGTAAGGAGGAGCCGGTAACAATGCATTAAATCTGCCCGACCCGGTGAGCAACAAACCACTGCCAGTACATCGGTCAAGCTCCTGTCTACCTTACTACCAGCGGCATCAGTCGTAAAGTTTGCTGACGATGGCGGTGACGGCTGTCTCAACCCGCAAAATGCGCGGCCCAAGGTGGATACGCGCAAAGCCGACCTGCTCCAGCTTATCCACCTCGTACTCAATAAAACCGCCCTCTGGCCCAATGGCCAGTACCGCCGGTTCATTAAGCTGATGAGGGCAACTCTTCCCACCCACCGGATGGGCAACGAGACCCCGATGCCCAGCCATCATCGCTGGCAGGCGGTCCTCCACAAAGGGCTTGAAGCGCTGCTCCAGAATCACTTCAGGCATAATGGTATCCCTGGCCTGTTCAAGCCCAAGCACCAGTTGTTCGCGCACCTTTTCCGGGCTTAGCCAGGGTGACTGCCAAAAGCTTTTCTCTACCCGATAGCTGTTCATCAGCACGATTTTCTTAACGCCCAGGGCCGTCAGGTGCTGCAAAGAGCGCTTGAGCATTTTTGGTCGTGGTAGAGCCAACAGCACTACCAGGGGTAACGGCGGTGGTGGTGGCGCATCAAGCGTCACCGTTAACTGCACTTTTTCTGCTGTTAACCGCGTGATAATACCGCGGCCGACCTTACCATTGATCACTCCGACGCGCAGCTCATCACCAACACAGGCCTGATGGATATCCAACACGTGCCTGAGCTGGCGCTGGTCCAATTCAACGTGCTGATCAGCAAGAAAATGTCGGGGTTCAAGGAGAAGCAGGTTCATCGCTCAGCCATCAGGAAAAAACGCGGGCGAGCATAGTCCGGGAAAATGACAGAAAAGGCAATTGCCACCAGCCCGTCGGGGCTGGCGAATTTAGCTCACGGAAACTCTTGCCGAGTGCCATCTGGCTCGCGGCTTTTGATCAAACAGGCAAACAGAATGCCGCCTTCAAACAGCAGCCACATGGGAATGGCCAGCAGAGACTGGGAGATGACATCGGGCGGTGTCATGATCATACCAACAATAAAGCAACTCACCACCACGTAAGGGCGCTTTGCCCGCAGACTGGCAACAGTCGTCACGCCGGACCAGACCAGCAATACTGTGGCCACCGGAATCTCAAAAGCGACGCCAAAGGCAAAGAACAGCTTGAGAATAAAATCCAGATAGCTATTGATGTCGGTCATCATGGTGACCGACTCCGGCCCTACCTTGGTCAAAAACGAAAAAATTAACGGAAAGACCACGTAATAGGCAAAGGCAATCCCCAAATAGAACAGCAAAATACTGGCCACCAGCAGTGGTATGGCAATTGCTTTCTCATGTCGATACAGGCCCGGTGAAATAAATCCCCACGCCTGGTGGAGAATAAAAGGCACCGCGATAAAGAACGACAGCACAATCGTCAGCTTGAAAGGTGCCAGAAAAGGTGACGTCACCTCGGTGGCAATCATGGTACTGCCTACGGGCAGGCTGGCCCGCAGCGGCTCAGAAATGTATACGTAGATATCATTGGAGAAGTAAAACAGCCCAGCAAAAACCACCAGCACCGCGATCAGGCTTTTCAGGATACGCGAGCGCAGCTCCAGCAGATGCTGAACCAATGGCTGTTCCTTGTCGCCATTGGATTTATCGTGAGAGTGATCTGACATGGTTACTGCCTGTTCTGTTCAGAGTCGCCCACGGACGTTTTTGTACTACTGCTGACGTCCTTTTTGCCTGAACCGCCGGTTAAATCCACACCTGGATTCACCGAACGCTTTAGGTCATTGATCTGACTCTGAAACTGCTCGCGGGTTTTGTTAAGCTCTTTCATAACCGCTTCATTGTGCAACTGCTGCTTGATACCGTCAGCGTCGATTTCCCGCTCAAGCTCTTCCTTGACCGACTGAACGCTGCGCCGGATCTTGCCAACCCAGTAAGCCGTGGTACGAATTGCCTTGGGCAGTCGTTCTGGCCCCAATACCACCAGGGCAACAACAGCCACCAGTAATAACTCTGCAAATCCTATATCAAGCACTGCGAACTGTCCTGCCTGTTAATGGACACTTTTACGAAGATATCGCCCTACCCGGCAACGCGACTATTTTGGAGTGAGCGATTCTGTTGCCGTCGTTCCCAGAGCTACTCTAGTGCCTGGACTTGTCATGGTCCAGACTATGCTGTTCCTGTGACTTTTGGCTTTCGTCCAGATTTTTCTTCTCGCCATCAGCCGGTTCGTCTTTGTCATCCTCCGAGTTCAGGGCATTTTTAAAGCCCTTGACCGCGCTGCCCAGGTCACTGCCCATGCCGCGCAGTTTCTTGGTGCCAAATAGCATAACCACAATCAGCAATATGATCAGCAACTGCCAGATACTGATGCCACCGAAACCCATTTTCGACTCCTTCAGCCCCTCGAAGGCCGACCAAATATTATTCAAAAGATGGTCATATTACCCCATTTCACCACCGGTCGTGCCAACATTTTTACCAGAAAAAAACGCAAACCAAGGGGAATAAAAAACCGGCAGGACACCTGTGACCATCACTTGAGGAATATCACCCGGCAGAGCCGGGCGCGAAAAAACGCATAATTATACTATTTACCCTCGGGACTGGAGCATGATTTACAGCAAAAAAGTGACGCTTAACGCAAAATCAGCCATGCGCCCAGGGCACTCAACAATACTCCAGCCGTCACTGGATCGATGCCCACCTTACCCGAACTGGCCAGCACCACAACCCCACCCAACAGTAACAGCACCACACCCAGCCGTCCTTGCTTGCGACGCTGCTTTTCCCGTTGCGCCTGCTGGCGGTAGAACAACTCCTGCTGAACCGTCAGCTCCCGCACCGTTGACATGACTTTCTGTCCAATCACCGGTGCACTGAGCAGCAAGTCAGTGCTATTTTCCTTCAAGTTATAGGCAAGCCGGGGCACGCTAACCTGGTCTTTCATCCACTTTTCCAAAAAGGGTTGTGCGGTACTCCATAAATCCAGCTCCGGATAGAGCTGACGTCCCAGCCCTTCCACATTAAGCAAAGTTTTCTCCAACAGCACCAGTTGAGGTTGCACCTGCATATTAAAGCGCCGTGCCACCTGAAAGAGCCGCACCAGCAGCTGGCCAAAGGAGATATCCTTGAGCGGCTTTTCAAAAATGGGTTCACACACAGTACGGATGGCCGCTTCCAGCTCACTCACCGGTGTATCCCTGGGCACCCAACCGGAATCCACATGCAGTTGGGCCACCTTGCGATAATCACGGCGAAAAAAAGCCAGCAAATTGCCGGCCAGGTAATGCTGATCGTCCGGCTCCAGCGTACCAATAATGCCGCAGTCGATACCGATATAGCTCGGCTCGGCTGGGTTGCTGGCGTCAACAAACACATTGCCCGGGTGCATATCGGCATGGAAAAACCGGTCACGAAACACCTGGGTAAAGAAAATCTCCACGCCGCGTTCTGCCAGTTTTTTCATATCCACCTGGCGTTCATTGAGCGTGGCAATATCCGACACCGGCACACCATAAATGCGCTCCGCCACCATGACTTTGGTGCGACAGTAATCCCAATACACCTGGGGCACCGACATCACAGACGAGGTCAGAAAGTTTCGGCGCAACTGGGAACTGTTGGCCGCCTCGCGCAGCAGATCAAGCTCATCAAAAATGGTGCGCTCGTAATCGGTCACCACCTCCACCGGTCGCAAACGACGAGCGTCTTTCGATAACGCAATCAGCAGTCGCGCAAACAGGTACATCAACTGAATGTCTTTGCGAATTACCCGGTCGATGCCGGGACGAATGACTTTCACCACCACCTCATCCCCATTGTGCAGCTGGGCAGTATGTACTTGAGCCACCGATGCTGACGCTAGCGGCTCGTGATCAAAACGGGCAAACAAGGTGTTGACATCGCTGCCAAGGCTGGTCTGGATGATGGCAATGGCATCGACGGTGGGAAAAGGCGGCACGTCGTCTTGCAGGCGAGACAGCTCATCACTGATATCATCTGGTAACAGATCCCGCCGGGTAGAGAGAATCTGCCCAAACTTGATAAAAATTGGCCCGAGTGCTTCGAGCGACAGACGAATGCGTTCGCCCCGGGGTGCATTATTACGGATAAAATAGCGCCAGGGCAGCACCACCAGCACACCACGTAACCAGAGTGGCGAACGCTCTGGATCAATCAGATTATCCAGCCGGTTACGAGCGACAGCGGACACTATTTTCAACAAACGGATCACTGTCAACTCCCAGATTTACCTGCAGTTTTGTTATTAGAATGGTATTTGGTTTCTACTGAATGATATGTGGTTTCTAATTGCGCCATGCGTTGTGCCAACTGTTGCACTTCCTCGGTAAAAATCTCCATGTCCACCCGTGACGGGATAAGGTGCAGTTCCTCTTGCAAGTACTCTCCAAGATTATCCATAACCATGTGCTGGCCCTGACGAACACTGTCACCCACCCAACGCAAGCCCTGGGCGATAGCATGGCCGGGCATCTCGCCAAAGGTCTGGCCAAGCGGTCGTTCCCAGTCGATATCCAGCTGTCGGTGCATAATTTGCAAGTCATCAAGCAGTTCGTCATCGCCGGATACCACCAGCCCAGGCACCTGGTCAAAAGGTAGTTGTCGTCTTATCAGCAAAACGGCCAGGGCAGCGCCTGAGCCGGCAAACATAGCGTCCACGGCGCCGTCATGACTCCCGGTCAGACGAATCCGGCCTTGCTCAATATGCAAGAAACAGTGCCATTGAGGAGAAGTGCATTGACAGGCTACCACTTTACCAAACCAGCGTGACAACTTTTTAACCATTACCGGATCCAGCGCCAGTAGCCCATTGAGCTGATGCTCAAGGGCAGCCAACAGTCCCGTTTTGATTACCGGATCGGTCATCAGGGTTTGACTCCTTTATGCACCGCAACAATGCCGCCAGTCATATTGTGATAAGTGGTATTGACAAAGCCAGCCTGTTGCATCATTCCAGCCAACGTTTCCTGGTCCGGATGCATACGGATGCTTTCTGCCAGGTACTGATAACTCTCGGAATCGCCAGCCACCAGCTTGCCTATCATCGGCAACAGACTAAACGAATAGGCATCGTACGCTCTGGTCAGCAAAGGATTGTGGGTTTTGGAAAACTCCAGCACCAGCAGGCGCCCACCTGGCTTCAGCACCCGGCACATGGAGCGTAACGCGGCATCCTTATCGGTGACATTACGCAGGCCAAAAGCGATGGTAATGCCGTCGAAGGTGTTATCCGGAAACGGCAGGCATTCAGCATTGGCCTGGACAAACTCCAGATTACCGACAAAGCCCTGATCCAGCAGACGATCGCGCCCCACGCGCAGCATGGACTCGTTGATATCCGCCAGAATTACTCGTCCGCTGTCGCCGACGATGCGGGCAAACTGCTTGGCCAGATCACCGGTTCCGCCGGCAATATCCAACATACAGTGACCTGGACGGGCGGCGGATAACTCGATGGTAAAACGCTTCCAGAGACGGTGAATGCCTAACGACATCAAGTCGTTCATCACATCGTAACGACGAGCTACTGAATGAAATACTCCCGCGACCAGACGCTCTTTTTCCTGTCTTGGTACATCACGGTAACCAAAGTGTGTTGTCCCATCGTACTCGTCACTGTCTGCCATAACACCCAATCTCCCCTGAAAATGTCAGCTCACATCAGTCAGCTACAACGAAAAGCTACTTTGCCAAGTAGTAGAGCATTTATTACGAATGGCTCGATAATAAAGTGTGTCCGGGACAAATCCTACAACAGAGTGAACCATTTGCCCCTAATATCTGCAGAGCACAAAAGTGCAGAGCGACCAACGAATGACCACTCTTTTGGCTTATCACACCAGTGTTTCTGCCAACACTCCCGCGGGAGTAACAGGTGCGTCGGCGCTATCGTCTGCGGTAGTCTGCGTTACATTAAAATTTCGGACAAATTCCGCCGTGGCTGTCTGTGCAAGGTTGGCTATCTCCGCGTCGGGCATCGCGATGGGCGTATTGTTAAACCTCGGTCGGATCAGGCCTTTTGCGATCACCAGGTCGCCGTCATCACTGCCCTTGAACAACAGCGTCACCTGCTCTTTGGTAAGGTCAAAAAGCATGCGGGCAAGGCTAACCATGTCCTTTTTATCTTCATCAGAAGTGGCGTTGTTATGCGCTCTTTTCAGCGCTGCATAGACTTTCGTTTCAATTCTGCCAGACTGCTGATTCTTGCGATCAGTGCTTGCCCTGATGCCGCTGGCGCTGGTTGCTGCAACCAGTTTGGCCGTCCCAAAACTAACATCAGCGGCAACCCCCCCAGCGCCAGGGAACAGAATTGCCAAGGTACTGCCAACCACCGCAGCCGCCACGTCCAGTCCGCCCTGGGTCGCTGCATGGGCCTTTTTGATCGCAGTGCGATCCCTTTTCGCCCGAATGGTCATGCAGGCTTCTTCCAGGATAGTCCTGAGGGCTCCGGCCTCAGGGCTGTGCAAGCGCAACTTGCGTTCAGCAAAAAAACCGGAGATTCTGCTCAGCTTGTCATCAAGAATTTGCAGATTTTCTGCTCGATAAGCCACTTCCCGAAACTGCCTGACAGAGCGTACGGCATAATCAAGTTTTCCCAAGGGCAGGAAGGCACTGACGGCTGCCACGGATGTGGCAACCCACTGTAACTGCTGATGATTTAGCCGGCGCCGTTCATAATCAGCAAACAGTTGCAACGCCGGCGCATCATCCTTGTAGCGCAAAACCTGCTCCCGGATATGACGTTGCGATGGCAGCCGGGAACATCTGGCCAAATACTCATGCAGCTTGTTTTCATTGATTGTTAGCCTGTGCCCAACCGCCAGCGATGACTTACCGAATTTTCGCAGTGGCAAAGTCCGGAACTTCAGGGTTATCCCCAATGGCTTGATAATGGCATTGAACTCCCGGATCAGCTTTTTTGACTGATGCCCCATCTTTAACAGTTTTTTGCCATCTGCGTTTCGTGCACTGCCATCTTCGCTACCGGTGAGGTACTCATTGCTTTTTTGCACAAAACGTTTTTGCCACAGCTCCAGTTGCCTGGCTACCGACACTTCTGTCGCCATGTCTGGAATAGACAGCTGTTCTGACAGTTCCGTCCTGGTACACAAGGCAATCAAACTGTCCACCAGTGCTGATATTGCGCCATCGTTAGCCAAATGGGCATTGGCCAGTGCCAAAACCAGACATAGTGGGTCAGCTGTCGTGTGATCATGATAAAGTTGCGCAATCAGAGCGTAATCACGCAAGTCGGCAACGGTACAGAGCTGTGTCCATACACTTTTTTTGTTCTGCCAATATTGCACGGCGCGCTGATAGTCATGAAAGGCAGAACTGCGCTGCTCAAGTCGGGAAATTTTGTGCTGAATCAAGCCACAAACAACCGCGTAGCCAACAAGACCGGGGATAATATCGGACACATAATTACCACCATTGTAAAGATCAAATCCGGACCCGCCAGCGTTCAGGTTAGCCGCATCACCGGCAGAGCGAAACCCGGTGACCACGCCGTCAACCATACTGCGAAGCTCTTCTATCTTGATGACATGGGTGGTTTTTCTGGTGGGAAGGGTTGACTCGTCGGGCGGGGATTTTCTCGGGATCAGCAACTTATCACTGGTGGCGACAGAAAGTTTGCCTGCCTTGTCAGCATCAGCTGTCGGTGTGCTGCTAACCTTTCTGCCATCAGCCAACCTGCCGGATGGAACTGATTGCCGCACACTGTCGTTTACATTCACACTGTCGTTTACATTAATGCTTGCATTATTAATGTTAATGCTTGCCGAAGCGCTGGTACCGCAACCCTCATTCATAAGACCACACGTTGTACTGGTTGATCGCACAAGACTGTCGGACGCCCACAGAGAGCGGCTTTGCGCCTTGATGCTGATCAATTATTGTGTGCGGTTCATCTTAGTCGATAGCAGATCGCGTGCCTGACAATCACGCTGGCTGGTTCTTATAACAGACGTACCACGGAAACATCCGGGTCGCGACTGGCACCGGCTGAACGCAGCTCGGTTAAATAATCCTGCCACAGGGATTCCTGATTGTGACAAAGCTCGTATAAATAGCCCCAATCATAAATGCCACTGTCGTGACCATCATCAAAAATCAGTTTAATGGCATATTGACCAACCATCTCCACACCGGTGATGGCAACGTGCAACTTACCAGTCTGCAACACCGGACGACCATGTCCACGGACTTCTGCTGACGGGCTTAATACTCGCAATAACTCCGCTTCAAGTTGGAAAATGTCGGCACCAAAGTGAACCTCTAACAGTCGGGACCGTTTGTGTAGTTTGATGGCAGATGGTACCGGTAGTGTCATAAAGCAACCTGAAGCAGAGGCCGGCTCAGAAGGCAGCCGGCGGCGAATTAATTAAAGGATATAACGGCTCAGATCTTCATCCTGAACCAGTTCACCGAGATGCTCGTCCACATAGATGGCATCAATCTTCAACGGTGTACCCTCTTGGGCAGCAGCCAGATCGGCAGCGCTGAAGGAAACCTCTTCCAGCAGGCGTTCCATCACGGTGTGCAGACGACGGGCGCCGATGTTCTCAGTGCGCTCATTGACCTGCCAGGACACTTCGGCCAGACGACGGATGGCGTCTTCAGTAAACTCAATGCCGAGCCCTTCAGTGCTCATCAGCGCCTGGTACTGCTCGGTGAGAGAGGCGTCAGGCTCGGTCAGAATGCGCATAAAGTCATCAGAGGTCAGCGCCTTGAGTTCGACGCGAATGGGCAGTCGGCCTTGCAGTTCAGGAATCAGGTCAGACGGCTTGGCCAAGTGGAAAGCGCCCGAAGCGATGAACAGAATATGGTCGGTTTTCACCATGCCGTACTTGGTGGATACGGTACAACCTTCGATCAGCGGCAGCAGGTCGCGCTGCACCCCTTCTCTGGACACATCGGCGTTGGAGGACCCGGAACGTTTGGCTACTTTATCGATCTCATCAATAAAGACGATGCCATTTTGCTCCACAGCGTCCACAGCGCGAGTTTTCAGCTCGTCTTCATTCACCAGCTTGGCCGCTTCCTCGTCCTGCACCAGACGCATGGCGTCTTTCACCTTCAGCTTGCGCGATTTGGACTTACCGGTGTTCAGGTTGGAGAACATGTTCTGCAGCTGACTGGTCATCTCTTCCATGCCAGGAGGTGCCATAATCTCAACGCCCATAGGCGCTTCGCGTACGTCGATCTCGATCTCTTTCTCGTCCAGATCACCTTCACGCAGCTTTTTGCGGAACACCTGACGGGTTGAGCTGTCTTGCGGCTGAGACTCTTCGCCAAAGGTGCGCGGCGGTGGTAACAGGGCATCCAGAATCCGCTCTTCAGCAGCGTCAAAGGCGCGGTGACGAACGCGCTCCATTTCCATTTCGCGGAGCATTTTGATTGCTGCGTCCATCAGGTCACGGACAATGGATTCAACATCACGGCCAACATAGCCCACCTCGGTGAACTTGGTGGCCTCGACCTTGATAAACGGTGCATTGGCCAGCTTGGCCAGACGACGGGCAATCTCGGTTTTACCAACGCCGGTCGGGCCGATCATCAGAATATTCTTGGGGCTGATCTCATTGCGCAACTCTTCACTGAGCTGCATTCTGCGCCAACGGTTACGCAGGGCAATAGCGACAGCACGCTTGGCACCGTCCTGACCAATAATATGCTTGTCCAGCTCGTGGACAATTTCACGGGGTGTCATATCTGACATATGGGGAACTCGCAGTAAATAACAGCAGCTTCAGGCAGTCAGAAGCTCTTCGATAACCTGGTTGGAGTTGGTGTAAACACAGATATCTGCGGCAATTCCCAGACTCTTTTCGACGATGTCCCGGGCGCCCATGTCCGTATTGTGGAATAGCGCCTTGGCCGCAGCCTGGGCAAAAAAGCCACCGGACCCGATGGCCAGAATGCCATCTTCAGTCTCCATTACATCGCCGTTGCCAGTTATGATCAGCGATGCGCTGGCATCGGCAACAATCAGCATAGCTTCAAGTTTTTGCAGAGCACGCTCAGTACGCCACTCTTTGGCCAGCTCAACCGCCGACTTGGTTAGCCGCCCCTGGTGCTTTTCCAGCTGGGCTTCAAAACGCTCAAACAGGGTAAAGGCATCGGCCGTGCCACCGGCAAATCCGGCAATAACCTTGCCCTGGTACAGACGACGTACTTTGTGGGCATTGCCTTTGATGACGGCATTACCTAACGACACCTGACCATCACCACCAATCACGACACTGTCGCCACGACGAACTGACAGGATAGTTGTGCCACGGTACTGTTCCACGGCTCGCTCCTTAACAAAAAAATCGATAACGAGGGGGTATATTGGGGAGATAATTTTAATAATCAAGGGGGCGCAGGAGAAACTCACCTGGCCCTGTGCCGCTGGACGCTGGCGCTACTTAAGCTGCAACAGCAGAGTATCCACGTTCTGACTGGCCAAAACCTGCTGCATGTTCTCGATGGTCGCCCGATCAGAAAACGGTCCTAACTGTACGCGATGCCAGGTTTCACCGCTGCCCACCGTAACTTTTTCAACCTTGGGCATATACCCTTCAAGCAACAGTCTGGCCCGCAGCCGTTCTGCGTCTTTGAAGCTGCGAAAAGAACCGGCTTGCAACAGGTATTGTTTGGGTATGCTGGGCGATGTGGTGCTTTTCTGCTGCGGATTTTTTACTGCAGGTGCGCCCGTCACCGGTTCTCCGGCGACGCTCACCGTAACCTCTGACTCGGGTAACAGGGTGTAGAAGTCAAACACCGGCTCGCTCTTACTGTTCTGCTCCGCTTCTTGCCCTGCGGTAGCAAGCCGGTCAGCCACGGTACGCACATCAATAGCCGATGGTGCCAGTCCGGCCAAAAAAGCGATAAACAGACCAATTGCCAGGCCCGTCAACAACCAACCCCAGTTCGGTAACGGTTTAGTCACAGCTTTAGTGGTGTTCTTCGATTTACTGGCTCCCCGTGGGGTCTTGTTTGATTTGGATGTCATAACTCTCAACTTTATGCTCTGGCACTTCCTACCCTGGTCACCGTGCCAGACCTGAGGGCAAGAGCTTATGACCGCCCCGCTCACCACGGCGATCGCCTGGAAACGTCCCATTACCAAGGCTATTTCGATGGCACACCGACAACTCCTTTGACAGTGTAATCCGGCAGCTGCACACAAACCTTGTCGGCTGCATGGGCTGTCCACTCAACGAGGGTCGCCAAAAGCGCGGAAAAATAACAGGGTCCTGACCAACACTCAAGCGATCAAGGTTATTTATTGGTCAACAAACGACAAAAGACTTTTATTATTTATCGCCAGCGCAAAAGCATGCAGCGGGCCTGAGAGCCACCAAACTATGTCAACTACCGGTCGCCGTCTGATCACGACCCTGATGACGATCTTTAAAAAGCAGATACAACCCGCTGCTGAGCAGCAGATTACCCAGGCCAACCAGGTAGCAGAACAAGTCCAGTCGCAAATAGCCGGCTAATGTGCCTTCCGTACCGATAATCAAGGCGCCAGTGAGGTAGCTGACAATACCGGTACCAATTAGCCCTTTTATTTTCGTGTCAACCTCGCTACGCAGCAACAGGTAGCTGGCTAAAGCCAATGCCAGCGCCACCTGTAAATCACGGTAAATAGTATCAAGGCCATACCATCGGCACACTTCATAAACGACGCATACCCCCAAAATCATGCGTCCCCAGGCCGGAGGACTCCATTTCCTGGTGGTTATGCCAAGGCAAGTAGCCACGCCCACTAGCGGGGGTGCCAGGAACATGGCAGCGGTGGCGAGCATTTCCTGGGGTCCTTGCCAGACGGTGGATATGCCGTAATAAAGCGTGCCCATAATGGCCGCCAATGCCATCATCAAAAAGCCCAGCAGTGCTGCCTTGGCCGAAAACCGGTGCATCTGCGCGAATGCTTTCTGCTGCGCCAGCAAAAAAACGGCAAACAGGCTGGCAAATGCCAACACTGCATAAGAAATTGCTAGAGAGCTCATTATTTGCAATACGTGGTAACCAGTAGAATTATCGGAATCACCGGGACAACCCGGCGAATGCTTGTTCAGCGGCCGCCAGCGTGGCCTCCAACTCTGCCTGACCGTGGGCAATGGACATAAACCCCGCCTCAAAGGCGGAGGGCGCCAAGTATACGCCATGTTCCAGCATACCATGGAAGAATCGGGCATAGCGCTGGCTGTCGCAAGCCATTACTGCGCTGAAACTGTCGATTGCCTGCTGGTCGGTAAAAAACAAACCAAACATACCGCCCACCTGGGTAGTGGTAAAGGGAATACCAGCAGCTTGTGCTTTTTCCTGCAACCCTTGTAACAGCCCGGCCGTCTTGGCACTGAGGGTATCATGAAAACCAGGCACAGCCAGGTTTTCTAACGTTGCCAGTCCTGCCGCCATAGCCAGCGGATTACCCGACAGAGTACCTGCCTGGTACACAGGCCCCAACGGAGCCAGATGTTCCATGATGTCTTTACGACCACCAAACGCTCCCACGGGCAGCCCACCACCGATGATTTTGCCCAGTGTAGTCAGGTCCGGAACCACACCGTAATGCGCCTGGGCACCCCCTAATGCCACGCGAAAACCAGTCATAACCTCGTCAAAGATCAGCACTGCGCCGTACTGGTCGCACAATCTGCGCAAGCCTGCCAAAAAGCCGGGCAATGGCGGCACACAATTCATATTGCCCGCGACCGGCTCAACGATAATACCGGCGATTTCATCGCCGAGCTGTTTAAAGGCTTGCTCCACCTCAACCAGGTCGTTGAACGTCAGAGTGATTGTCAGCTCTGCCAACGCCGTCGGCACACCCGGTGAGCTGGGTACGCCAAGCGTCAGTGCGCCGGAGCCGGCCTGCACCAGCAACGCATCACTGTGGCCATGGTAGCAACCGGCAAACTTGATAATGCGCTCACGCCCGGTAAAACCACGGGCCAGACGAATGGCGCTCATGGTTGCTTCCGTGCCGGAGTTCACCATCCGCAGCAGCTCCATGGAGGGCACCATTTCACGCACCATACGGGCCAGGCGAGTTTCCAGCTCTGTAGGTGCACCAAAACTCAAACCGGCCAGTGCCTGGTCACGCACTGCTGCCTGCACATCCGGGTGGTTATGGCCGAGGATCATTGGTCCCCAGGAGCCGATGTAATCGATGTACTCCTTGCCATCCACATCGTACAGACGAGCACCCCGAGCCTTTTTGAAAAAGACCGGTTTGCCACCGACACCCTTAAACGCCCGGACTGGCGAGTTGACTCCGCCGGGGATAACCGCGCTGGCCTGTTCAAACAGTTCTTCAGAACGAGACATGGTGACCATTCCTTACTTTGCGCAATTTGACTGCAATCATCCAAAGACAAGATTTATACCAAGCCACAGGCAGGCGGCTCAGCCAGATTTATTGTTATTAAACAGCGCACCAAAGTCATGGGCACGCTGGCGAATATTTTGCGTTGCGAACAAGTTATTGACCACGGCCACCATATCGGCCCCGGCACTGATCACGCTGGGCGCATTTTCCAGAGTGATACCACCGATGGCAACAACTGGCAAAGCAAACAGTTGTCGGGCTTCAGTCAGGATGGACAACTCAGCGTTTTTGGCATCAGGCTTGGTGCGCGACGGGAAAAATTTACCAAAGGCAAGGTAATTGGCACCTTCTTGTGCCGCAATCCTGGCCTTGTCCAGTGAGTTTTCACAACTGATCCCGATCAGCGCATAATCACCCAAGCGCTGCCTGGCACTGGCCAGACTCTTATCCTGCTGCCCAAGGTGCACGCCATCAGCTTCAACGTCCAGCGCCAGCTCAACATCATCATTGATAATCAGCAGAGCCTGGTAACGATGACAGAGTACCTTCAGAGCCCCGGCCTGTCGCAATCTTTTACTCGCGTCGAGGCTTTTATCGCGATATTGCAGAACTTTCATACCACCCATCAACGCCTGCTCCACCGTCTCGATCAAAATCCGGTCATCAGGCTGCAATTGACTGTCGGTAACGCCATAAAGTCCATGAAATCTGTGCATTTTCCATACCCAATGGGGAAATTTCGGCAGAGTATACCAGTTTACGGCTCGTATCTTTAAATACGGTCGCCGTTATCTGGATAGCTGCCGGGATAGACATCTGGATAAGAAACCTGCCTCTTATGCCAGCCAGACTCACAATCGCTACGGGTGTCGTTTTCAAGCCCTGTTGTCTTCAAGCCCTATTGTGTTCAAGTATTGTTGTCTTCAGGCATTTAGCCGAGATTGATTATAAACAACATACGTCGTTAATTATATGGCAAACCGGGTCAGCATCCGCTTGTTGGCGTGGTACTTTATCCGCCAAGCCACACACGCCAATTGCAAGCCACGTTCTGGCCGTATTGTTGGCTAGCGTTTTCTTGTAGGCTTTTTGCTAATCCCAGCCGGTCACATATCAGCTTTTTTACCCTTGCTGAACACTGTTAAAAATCCCGCACCGTGCTGTCGTTGGTATTACTCGCCATCGTTGGTATTTTTGGTGCTTTTTCGCCCACCGAACAGAGAATGCCAGCAACGGTATTGCCGACCACATTAGTGACAGTGCAACCCGCATCAGTAATCCGGTCAGTAGCCAGAATAATGGCCATAGCTTCAACGGGTAACCCCATAGTGTGCAGCAAAACGCCGGTGGAAACCGCTGCACCGCCAGGAATGCCGCCAGTGGCAATAGCCAGCAAAAAAGTGGTGAATCCCATGGTGCCCATTTCCAGCAAGCTCAGGTTGACATGCCAGGCATTAGCAACAAACAAGGCGGCAACAGTCATATAAATGGCTGAGCCAGACATATTAATAGTGGCACCAAGCGGTACGGTAAAACCGGCGACATGCTCTGGCACTTTGAACTTTTCAATCAGGGTTTGATAAGTGATGGGAATGGAAGCGTTGGAGCTGGCGGTGGAGAGCGCGAACATTACCTGTTCGCGGGTATTGCGGATAAACACCATGGGCGAGCGCTTGATCACCAGCCCAATGAGAATGGGATAAATCACAAACAACCACAAACACATAATGGCCAGGCAGGTCAGAACATAAGAAAGTACACTTAAAATGCTACTGCCGTTTAATGTCGCGGCCAGCCTGGCTGTGAGGAAATAGACACCATATGGCGCCAGACTCATCACCATGCCCACCAGTTTCATCATGACACTGTTGGCCAGGGAAAAGGCATTGCTGACGCTGTGAGTCTCGTGGTTTTCCAGCTTCTTTATGGCCACGCCAATGATGATAGCCATGAACAGGATTTGTAGAATATTGCCTTCTACCACCGCCTGAAATGGATTGGCGGGCACCACATTGATCAGCATATTCAGCAACGAAGGGAGTTCACTGTTGCTTGTACGGATTAGCTGATCGGTCTGTCCAAGATTGGCACTGGTGCCAGGGGCAACCATAACCGTGATCGCCATGGACGAAATAATGGCCACAAAGGTGTTGGCCAGGTAGATGAGAAAAGTCTTCAGCCCCAAGCGGCCAACCTGGGTTATGTCGTTCAGACTGCAAACGGCGTGAACAATGGAGACAAAAATTAGCGGGATAACAAGCATTTTGATCATAGCCACAAACATCACGCCGACAGCATGAAACAGGCCACTGACCAAATAGCTTTGAACGGCACCGAAGGTAGGGGAGAACAGCTGGATAGCTATACCTGTGAACATACCCATAATCAGGGCAAGTAAAATTCGGGGGGCTAAATTTTTATGCATCTTGTGCTCTCCACTCATACGTATAGTGCTGCTATTCGCTACCCCCTTATGTATTTGGAACGCTTTTTCAGGAACAAGTTCCCGCCCAGAATCCAGATTTGGTGTTCTTTACATTAACCCAGCTATTTTAGTTGACAATTCGTGTGCCATGTTTGGTTAGGCGTCACCTGATTATCTACTCACTCCCTCTAATTCAACGACAAGCACTCCGGATGCTCGAAAAGCCGGTTTCCGGGCTTCGTTAATACTTTAATACTTTGTGATCACCAAATTTCCGGCTTGTTCATCGCCGCTACGCACTGACAACGACCACCGACTGTGGGCATCGCCTGACTCATCAGCGACTGTCCAAGCCAACCTTCCGGATGCGATAACGGCTGGGGTGCCTGAACTACTGTTTCGCTAACAACACTGAAACCGACTCGAGAATAGAAGTTTGGATCGCCATAGGTGAACACCAGCTCCACGCCCTGCTCTCTCAGGGCATTCAAACCATGGTTAATCAGTGCCTGCCCGATACCGTGTCCCTGAAATTCCGTGCCAACAGCAACCGGTGAGAGCAGAAAAGCACTGCTGCCATTAGCAAAGACCAGACGACTGAAAATGATGCAACCAGCCAGTTGGTTAGCGTCATCACGAGCGACAAAAACAAAGAGATCGCCGCTGTCTGTCGTGGCCATCAATTCATAGGCAAGCTCGCCAACAACTCGCCCTTCAGTTTCGTTTTCGGAGTCGGTAAATGTCCTGGTAAACAGTTTTTTGATTTCATCAATCTCATCGGTGTTACTGGCGGAAAATTGCACGATCTCTCCCTATCAGGTCGCATTCAGTTAACAATGAATCGGGCATTGTGCCTGACAAAAGCGTGATGAGCCACACGGCCACTGGTTAAAACTGAGCTGTTATCAGTTAACGCAACGAAGTACATTGCTTTAAGTCAGTGCTGCCATTAAACAACTCTGGTCTACCCGACTGGCTTTAGCAATACGTCGGGCAGAGGGTATTCATCGACCACCACTTTATCAGTGGCTGGCATCACTTCCGCCTGACCTTTGACTACAGTTTTGCCATGTTGGTTGACCACGTTGGTCGCTACCGTTGCTCGTTTGCGCCGTTCATTGATCTCGACAATTTCCAACTCTACCGTAACGGTGTCGTCTACTTTTACCGGCCGCATGAATTTCAGCTCCTGTCCCAGATAAATACCACCAGGGCCTGGCAGTTTGGTGGCCAGAGCACAGGAAATTAGCGATGCAGTCCACATACCGTGGGCAATACGTCCGGCAAACTGAGTGGTACTGGCAAAGGTTTCGTCCAAGTGTACCGGATTGGTATCGCCGGAAACTTTGGCAAACAGGAGCAGATCTTCCTCGGTTAATGTGCGAGTCAGACTGGCCCTGGTGCCAATGGTTAACTGTTCAAATGGGATGTTTTCCAGCTTACGCATGAGGTTTGGCTCTTGTTGATTTGGACAGGTCGGTCAGCGTAAATCCGCCACGCTCACCCTGTTTGATGATTGACCTGTGAAAAGCGCAAGAGTACCACGTGAACTACTCGCCCCTAAAGCACCCACAGGGCATAAAGAGCGAGCTTCCAATACTAAGCAGCCACCGAAGTGATTGCCGTTCCTTTCTTTTTTGACGCTTCGCAGCCACCAACGTCAGAGTGCTTGCACTTTGCGACCATCATGGATGATGGGAGTGTCACAAAGTGCCGGGAGCACGACTGATCCGACTTACGGTTGGCTCCACGTCCTATAGTCAGCATGGGAATCCCCTTGCCAACCAACTCCGTTCCAGAGTCCAGTATGAGATTGATTGCCCGCTTCTTGATTACTCTCGCTGCATTTCTGTCAGCGTTGTCAACGTGGCCACAACAATCGCAGGAAAACCGTTCCTGACTTTTGCGATTGTCGGAGTGAGTGTGTTCGCATTCAGCACACTCTTGACTGGTATATGCCGGGGCAATCTTGAATACCGCTTTACCTGCTTTTGCAGCTTTGTAGCGGGTGTATGTTTCCAGATAGTGCCAACCTACATTGAGGATGGCTTTGTTCAGGCCCGCTTTTTGTACTGCTCTGTTGGGGAGAAAATGACCGTTGCTGTCCTGCTTTGTCTTTGGCCTGCGGGTCATGCTTCGGGTTTTCAGGTTCTCGAAGATGATCACTTTGGCTTTGCTGTCCACCAGTTTCCGGCTGGTTTTGTGACAGAAGTCATTGCGGATATTGGCAATCTTTTGATGCTGCCTTGCGACTCTGTGCCTTGTCTTTTTACGACGGTTGGAGCCTTTGTCCTGCCTTGATAAACGACGCTGTAACCGTTTCAGGTAGCGGCTGCGCTTCGCCATTTTCTTTTTCTGGTTGTCGGTAAAGTCATGGCTGGACCCACCTGTATGAACTGGGATAGTCACTCCACGGTCAATGCCAATGGTGTATTCTTCCAGCCACTCCCTTGTGGCTCCCTGAAGCCAGTGTAGATTGTCTTTGTCGCTAGCCGGTGCCTCTGATCCGTCGTCAAAACAGAAAGAGACAAAGTACTTCCCGGCTTCCTTGCGGATGTACAAGGACTTTGGCTTATTGAATGGTCTGTGGGACTTGAACGACAGGTAGCCGATATTGTTGGTCTTGGTGCCAATGAACAGGCGGGTAACACCGTCAGCACAGGTATCAAATCTGAATAGTTCATTGGTCAGGTAAATACTTCCCTTATCCGTCTTTGGCTTGCGCTTTGGACTGCCGCATAGTCCTTTCATGTACTTCTGGTAAGTCTGATACCAGTTTACAGCGGAGTTTCGGATGATCTGGCTTGGACAATCAAAGAGCCAGGGCGTCAGCTCTTTGTTTTTGAACTGGGCAGTTTTCTGATCAACCGGTGCAAATGTACCAATAGGGTAATACTTTCTGGCGAACGTACTGTAATAGCGGTGCTCATCGCACTTGGCATTCCAGATAACTCGGGCGTAACCCATCCACTGCGACAGAACCAGTCTTTGCTGATGAGTTGGATTAGCCTGTAGTCGGATGCCTGTGAGCATGGAATGCCTTTGAGTCAGATGCGAACTTTTAGACAAAAATTAACCACAAACAATCGCGGAACCCTCGTAAAATCTGATGGTGAAAGAAGTTATTCTCGGCTTGACTCGCCCCTAAAGGGAGCGAGAATGCGCCTCAGTTTTGTTCAAACATCGGAACTAAAACAACCGAAACCGCAAATCAACACTTACCGTTAATTAATCACGAAAACCCAAGCACTGAATTTTCCCTGTTAAACTGAGGCATCATGCAGTTACTTTTGCGCAACTGCGGCCAATCAGGCTAGAATGTCCGGCTACGTTTACCAACGGCTTGAGCGTCAGGACACGACCACCTCAAGTCAGAGTTCTGCCGCCGGTGAGACGGTTCAACAATTCTTGTCTCCCTCGCTAACGGATGCAGGTCAAGAGCCCGTTCCATGCTAAAGCCCATTACTTTGAACCGCTATGTTTTTCATAGCCTGAGAAAACTGCTTTCCACCTGGGTACGTCCTACGGTAGAAAATAACACGCCTGAAGATCTGCAATTACAGCCAGGCAAACCTGTCGTTTATGTCATGCATCAACGCTCTTTGACCGACCTGATGGTGCTTGAAAGTGAGTGCATCAAGGCTGGTCTGCCCCGGCCTTATAAACCCATTGACGTTAATGAACCGGAGAAAAAAGCACACTTTTTCCTTAGTCAGTATAATGGGCTGATTCTCCAGCGTGAACGACCAGAGTCGCCTGAATTACTGGAACAGCTGGTGCGGCACGTAGCGCAGCAGCATCAGGATATCCAGCTGGTGCCGGTGACTATTCTCTGGGGTCGGTCTCCGGAAAAAGAACAGTCTGCCCTGAAGTTGCTGTTTGACTGGAATTTCAGTCTTGGCGGCCAGTTTCGCAAGTTCCTGGCAACACTGCTGCACGGCCGGGAAACCATGGTCTATTTTAGCCCGGCGCTGTCGCTGCAGGAGATTGTCGGCGACAGCCATGACTATGCCCGCAGTGTGCGCAAAGTTAATCGTATTTTGCGCGTGCACTTTCGCCAGAAAAAGACCTCGGTGATCGGGCCTGATCTGTCCCATCGTCGCATGTTGGTCAATAGTCTGATTCACACGCCCAGGGTACAAAAGGCGATTGCCGCCGAGGCAGCGGCCCAGGAGATCACGCTGGCAGAAGCCGAGGCAAAAGCACGCCGTTACGCCAACGAGATCGCATCCGATTTTTCTATGCCGGTTATTCGTTTCCTGGACATTATTCTCACCTGGTTCTGGAACAAACTGTACAGCGGCGTAAAAATCAACCATGCCGAGCCATTAAGGGCGTTGGGCCAGACTCACACCATTGTTTACATTCCCTGCCACAGAAGCCATATGGATTATCTGCTTCTGTCGTACGTTCTGTTTTATGAAGGTTTGCCGCCACCCCATATCGCTGCCGGCATTAATATGAATATGCCTGTGGTCGGTACCATTTTGCGCAAAAGTGGTGGCTTTTTCATGCGCCGAACATTTCGTGGCAAGCCACTGTACAGTCTGGTGTTTCACGAATATATGTACACGCTGACCAGCAAAGGGTTTGCCACCGAGTACTTTATCGAAGGTGGTCGCTCCCGGACCGGTCGTACATTGGTGCCGAAAACCGGCATGCTCTCCATCACGGTACGCAGCTTCCTGCGTAATCATCGCAAACCTTTGGCTTTTGTTCCGGTTTACATTGGTTATGAAAAATTAATGGAGATGGCCAGCTATCTGGGTGAACTGCGGGGCGAGACGAAAAAAGGCGAGTCCCCGCTGGACATTGTGCGTACTCTGGCGGCCTTGCGCGACGAGTTTGGCAAAGCCTGGATTACTTTTGGCGAACCGGTAGACCTGGGTACTTACCTTGATGACCAGGCACCCCACTGGAAAGAGTGCACCGATATTGACAACAAACCGGAATGGCTGATCAAGACTACCAACAATCTCGGTAACCTGTTGGCCAGCCGCATTAACGCTGCGGCCGTGATCAATCCGGTCAATCTGGTAGCGATTGCCCTGCTGTGCTCCCCTCGACACGCCCTGGGTGAAGAAGAACTGATTCGCCAACTGGACGGCTATACGCGTTTATTGTCCATAATGCCTTACAGCAAGTGCACGACAATGACTGAGCTGGATGCGCGCAGCATGATTCACTACGTGGAAAATCTGCAACTGATCCAGAGAAAGACCGACGCCCTGGGCGATATCATCAGCATGGATGAGAATACCGCTATCTCCATGACGTACTATCGCAACAATGTGTTGCATATTTTTGCCATTCCGTCGCTGCTTAGCTGCCTCTTTGTCAATGGCACCAGTATCACGCACAGAAACATAATGCGTATCATCAGAACGCTCTACCCCTATCTGTGTGCGGAACTGTTTTTACAGTGGACCACAGAAGAGGCACTGGTTGTGGTACAACAGTGGCTTGACTGCATGGTGAACGAAGGGTTGATTATCCGGGATCGGGATGAGGAGGACGATAAGGTGCGTTATCACCAGCCCGATCCCTCCACCTCTGAATACATTATGCTCAGTGTATTGTCGCGCTCCATGGTCCAGACTCTGGAACGATTTTATATGGTGATCAGCCTGTTGTTACGCAATGGCAGTGGCAATATCGAGGCAGAAGCACTGGAGCATCAAAGCGGCGTGCTGGCACAGAGATTATCGATTATTCATGGCTTGAATGCGCCGGAATTTTTCGACAAATCCCTGTTTCGCGGCTTTATTGCCCAACTATGTCAACATGGCGTACTGGAAATTACCCAGACCAACAAGCTGGTGTTTCGGGAAAACATTCAGGAAGCGGCTGACCAGGCTCACTTCCTGCTGACCGCCGAGATACGTCACAGCATTGATCAGACCAGCCGTTATGGTGTGAGCCATACGCAAGACGCGGTCAGTTCGTAGCAGCCATTTCATTACGGAAGACAGAGATTCACAGCTCAATGAGCCTCTGTCTTCATGAGTCTGATAATTCAACAACAAAAGTCGTTTAACTGCCGAAAACAGCGTTGATTATTGCCGAGTTTGTTGTGCGCTGCCCAGAAAATAATTATCCGCAGAGTTATTCCATCAAGGAACTCAATGCTATTTGCAGTGTTCCAACCAACTGGTAAAAACAAAATTTTGTGATGAGATGCCAGTCGTGAATACGAAATCCGTTGCCCACTCTTGGCCCGTAATCATAACGGCCTCCACATCAGCCATCAAAACTGAAGCTGTGCGTAATGTTTTTGGTCGCTACCAGGTCAATCTTTTCTGCGTCGACGCCCAGTCCGGAATCAATGCCCAACCAGTTAATGCCGAGACTTACACCGGAGCAAGCAACCGCGTCAAAGATGTACACAGAATGCACCATTATTCAAAAAACCGCCCTGGCCATTGGGTTATAGCCATTGAAAATGGTATTTTCAGTGAGCGGGTCAACAATCAGGTCAGTTGGTTTGATCGTGCCGTCGTCATTGTGCAGGGCTCCAACGGCAAGCAATATCGAATGGATTCCGAACCGGTGTTTATACCCGATGCGTATGTTGATGCTGCCAGGGCACGGGGTTTTGACAAAACCACCGTCGGTCAGGTAATGGCCGAGGCAGGAGTTGTTGCCTCAGGTACCGACCCGCATGCCAGTCTGCCACCTTTTCGCTCTCGTCGGGAGTATCTGGAAAAGTCCTTGAAGCTGGCTGCCACGGTTATGGAGCAAGTTCGTTTGATCATCCCCAAAGTGCAACCACATTAACCACCGGTGAACGCTCGCAGGGCATAAATATCGTAGCGACAGGACTTCCCTTCCAGCCGATAAGTGGGTTTGTGAGCATCAAGATCCGGCGCCAGCCTGGGTCTTTTGACCACCACACGGTAGCGGGCGATGGCCAAGGCTGGCGTGAGTAACCCATCGGCGTCCGGGTCATCACCAAGTAATTCCTGGAATAGTCGCATTTCCTTTTTCACCAATGCCGACTTTTCCCGGTGGGGAAACATGGGATCAAGATAAACCACATCAAACTGACCTTCCGGGTTTTGCTGAGATTGCGCCCGCATCCATACGACAGCATTATCCGCTACTAATGACATTCGCCTGGCAATCTCGGCAACATCTACTGCTACTGCTTCACGAGCACGACGCAAGCCGTCAGCCAATAGTGTCGCCACCACCGGGGCGCGCTCAACCATAGTGACCTGACACCCAAGGCTGGCCAGTACAAAAGCATCGCGTCCCAGCCCTGCGGTGGCATCAAGCACTGACGGGGTAACGCCTTTGTTCAGCCCGACAGCCTTGGCGATATCCTGTCCCTTGCCGCCACCAAACTTACGACGGTGATCAGCCTTTCCGCCGACAAAATCAACCACAACAGGCTTCTCTTTTGCCCCGACGCGCTGCACCCCCAGCGCCCCGGCAGCATCAAAAACCATCAGGCCATTCGGTGTTTCCTCCTGACTGAAATCAATTTGCAGCTCACCGGCAAGGGACTCAAGCAACGCCTGTATGGCAGGATTTTGTGATGAAAAAATAGATAATCGGGTAGACATAGGCACAATACGAAACATGAGAAACATGAAGGAGGTGGAAGCTGGCGCCTGTGCAGCACCAGTGGCACCAGCTGACAAAACACGTTAATCAGCAAGCGCTGTGAACACAAAAACGATCGCTAACGTTTACTTTATTGCATTGCCACCGATCGCAACAATAGATTTTGCACCATAGTATTGATATTCTGGACAGCTTTGCTCCACCAATCTGATAACTGGGGGTGTAGAGACTCTGTTGAGTCGCTACGAATTGTTTTTGCCATCAAGGGGTGCTCGTCGCTCCGTTCTGCATAATCTTAAGGATTCACCATGATCAAATATATGGGGAAATCTGTTTCCAATTTCTTATCCATTGTGTCCATTGTCTTACCTGTCAGTGTCCTGGCAACGCCGGCCGTTGCTGCTGCAAGTGAGGCTAGTCCGCGAACATTGAACATCTACAACTGGTCCGATTACATCGCCGAAGACACTATTGCCAACTTTGAAAAAGAGACAGGCATCAACGTCAATTACGATGTGTTTGACAGCAATGAAGTGCTGGAGGCCAAACTGCTCTCTGGGCAGTCCGGTTACGACATTGTAGCGCCATCTGCAGACTTTCTGCTGCACCAGATCAAAGCCGGTGTTTATCAACCACTGGATAAGAACAAGCTGCCCAACTGGAAACACCTTGATGGTGAGTTGATGACTTTGGCAACCAATTATGACCCCGGCAACCAGTTCTCATTCCCATATCTTTGGGGCACCACTGGCATTGGCTATAACCCGAAGCAGGTGCAAGAAGTATTGGGCGAGGATGCTCCGGTAAACAGCTGGAGCCTGCTGTTTGATGAAAAATACATCAGCAAACTAAACAAGTGCGGCGTCGCCTTTCTTAATGCGCCCACAGAAGTTATCCCGGCAGCACTAAACTACCTGGGGCTTGACCCCAGCTCGACCCGACGCGAGGACTACGCTAAAGCCGAAGAATTGCTGATGAAAGTTCGTCCTTACGTCACTTATTTTCATTCATCCCGTTCCATTTCTGACCTGGCCAACGGCGATATCTGTGTTGCGATGGGCTGGTCCGGCGATTTGCTGCAAGCGGCTGAGCGGGCAAAAGAGGCACACAACGGCGTTACTGTAGAATATACCATTCCCAAGGAGGGAGCGGGGTTGTGGTTTGATATGGTGGCTATCCCGAAAGACGCGAAAAACGCTGAAGAAGCGCATATCTTCCTGAACTACCTGTTGCGCCCGGATGTGATCGCCGAGATCTCCAACTACGTGGCCTACGCTAATCCGAACACGTCAGCCACAGCGCTGATCGATCCAAAAATTCGGGACAATCCGGGCATCTACCCAGCGGCAGAGACCAGAAAGCGCCTGTTTGTCTTTAAAACCTTGCCCGCGCGAACCAACCGGCAAGTGAACCGGCTGTTCACCAAGCTGACGTCCGGACAGTAAAGTCCCCAATAATCAGGGGAGCGCAAAGCAAAGCTCCTCTGATTAACCGTCGCCTACTTGCTCAACCCGTCACTCACAGCATCGACATCAATGACGTAAACAATGATGACGAAAAACCAGCATAGTCGGTCAGTAAAAAGCCGAAACCCCAATTGATAATGGCACTCACAACAAATTCTCCCGTAACGATGGACATTGCCAGTCAGTAGACAACAGACATTTCGTTCCGTTCAGCATCAAAGCACTTTGTATTTTTGTCATCAAAGCACTTGGTATTTTTGTATTGATGAGATCCGATCAAAGTGCCGTTAATACGCGGCAGTTTGTTGTTACGTTGCCGCAGGGCAATAGGCTGCCCCTATCAAAACGTCAGTGAGTCTTCCAGTTCAGCTTTCCAGATCGCCATGGCCAGCGCCGGGACCCGCAGCACTTTTGGCGTGGGAATCCACTTGTGCCTGATGCGAGAAAAAACATCAAACCGCTCAGCCATACCCGCCATCGCTTCCGCCACCACACGCCCGGCAATGTTAGTCAGCGCAACCCCGTGGCCGGTATAACCATGAGCTGTGTAGATGTCGTTGCCCAAGTGTTCAATATGGGGCATGTACTCACGGGTAACTGCAAACAGTCCACCCCAGTGGTACTCCATTTTCACATCATGCAGCTGCGGGAATACCTTTAACATACGCTGGCGCAGACGGTCTTTGGTATCGCTGTACTCACCATTAAAGGGATGATTGACACCGCCAAAGAGAATCCGGCCATCGGCCGTCGGACGAAAATAATCAAGACTGTTATTCAGGTCCGACATAGCCATTTTATTAGTGATCGGCTGTCGTTCACCAAGCCGCTCAGTCACCGCAATATAAGAGACCACCGGCAATACTTTACTTTCTGCCTGGCGATTGAGACCGTCGATATAGGCATTGCAGGCCAATAGCACCTGCGTGGCCTTGACACTGCCTTGTTCGGTTTTAATTACGTTTGGCTGACCTTTGACCAGCTGGACTGCCTTACTGTTTTCATAAACCCGCACGCCCAGTTCAACGGCTGCCCGAGCCAAACCCAGCGTGTAATTCAGCGGATGCATGTGGCCGCTGTTGCTATCGAACAGGCCGCCCAGATATTTTTCCGACGAAGTCACCTCGCGGATTTTATCGCTGTCCCACCACTCGACACTGGGATAATCGTAACGCGTCTGCTTCAGCTCTAACCAGGACTTAAGTTCTTTTTCCTGGCTGCGCTTATTGGCCAGCTCAATGTAGTTTTGCTGAAAATCACAGTCGATATTGAACTCACTGATCCGCTCACGCACAATGTCCAGGGACTCACAGGAGAGATCCCACAGCTTCTTGCCCCATTCAGGGCCAAAGGTTTCATCCACCTCACGCAAACCCAGGCAGAACCCCGCCAGACATTGGCCGCCGTTACGGCCCGAGGCAGCCCAGGAGATTCGACCCGATTCCAGCACCACTACATCAAAGCCGCGCTTGCGTAACTCAATGGCAGCATTGAAGCCGGTCATGCCGCCACCAATAATACAGACGTCGGCAGCAACGTCTTCGTTCAGCGTGGGCTGAAGCGGCAGTGAATGCCCGGTGGCCTGATAGTAGGAATCAATATATTCGCCATGCTGGCTCATGCAAAACGTCCATTCAATGTTACAAAAACACTAATATTATAGTTCCGGAGGTTCGACAGAGAGCCAATCGACCGTTGCTGCTGCATTCGAGCAAAGTATTACGACGATTGACGTTGAATTGAATGCCCCCGAAGACAAACGATGGCGAATTATCCAAGGGATGGCATATGCTTACAAGTGGCCTTGAAACACACGTCAGAGGACGTTAATTGTGGGCAACGATTGGTGTGCGCGGTATAGCGAGATGCTTGTAATAAAAACGTAGCTGATTATTATTACCAGATTTCCCTCCTGAACAAGGATATACTGGCTCGATGCATTGTCCATTCTGTGGTGCTGCTGATACAAAAGTCATCGACTCTCGCCTGGTGGCCGAGGGTGCCCAGGTGCGTCGGCGTCGTGAATGCCTTACCTGTATTGAACGTTTCACCAGCTATGAAACGGCTGAACTGCTGTTGCCGAGACTGGTCAAGCGTGATGGCAACCGCGAGCCATTCAATGAGGACAAACTTCGGGCAGGCATGTCCCGCGCCCTGGAAAAAAGGCCGGTGAGCGTGGAGCAACTGGAAGAGGCGCTCAATCGCATTATCCATCGTCTGCGCGCCATGGGCGAACGGGAAGTGAGTTCACGCATCCTGGGCGAAGAAGTGATGCGCGAGCTGAAACAGCTGGACGAAGTCGCCTATATCCGTTTTGCCTCCGTCTATCGCCACTTTAAAGATCTCAACGAGTTCCGCGAAGAGATTGAGCGCCTGAAAACCGAAGAACGGAACCATTAATGCCCCTCATTCTGCTCGGCGTTGCCATAATTGCTTTGGTGTTTGGCCCGCAGATGTGGGTGACGAGCACATTGCGACGCCATGGCGCCGAGCGCCCTGACCTGCCAGGTACTGGCGGCGAACTGGCTGCACACCTGATCACCCGCTTTTCCCTCAATGGTGTCACCCTGCGCGAAGGACAACCAGGGGAAGACTACTACGACCCGGAGCGACGAGTAATCTCCCTGGGCAGCCCACACTTTCATCACAAATCCATCGCCGCTGTGGCCATAGCTGCCCACGAGGTCAGTCACGCTTTGCAGCACCAGCAACAACACAGCGGTTTTATGCGTCGCCAGCGTCGACTGCGCCTGGCGATGATGATTCAGCGATTCGGAGCTGTAGCCCTAATGGTGACACCCATCATTTTCCTGATCACCCGCCTGCCACAAAGTACACTGATCACGCTGCTACTCGGTGCTTCGGGGATGATTGCTTCGTTGTGGGTACAGTTAATGAACCTGCCAGTGGAGTTGGACGCCAGCTTTAACAAGGCACTCCCGATTCTGGCCGAAGGCTATCTCGCTCAGGATGACTTGCCCGGCGCTCGAAAAGTACTCAAAGCCGCAGCCATGACCTATGTGGCCGCAGCTTTGGCCAGCTTGCTGAATATCGGACGCTGGATTGCTATTATGCGCCGCTGATATAAACGACAACTGACTCTTAAAACCATAAACGCAGCACGAATTTCCCTGGATCGCCACCGCCTCTTTGCCAGTTGTCTTCACTATTGAGTATGATCTGCGCGAGCTGATCAAGAAGCAGAAAATTCCGTTCACAAAATACCTCTGAGCACCTGCGAGACTGGCCCTCAGAATACTATTGCTATTAGCGTTTGTCACACCATCGCCTGCCCTGCCGTCCAAGATTTGACCCAAGTCAGCTTTGCCCAGACTGCTGGCCATTTATAATGCTTCCCATTTTCTGGGCAGCGACTTCTGGCCTGACAATACGTCTGTACTCGCATATCTGCATTTTTTCAGACAGTTGATGCCAGCCTGAGCGTTTACGATTCTTACTCATTACGATAGTGGTGGTATTAATGAATAACATTGGCGATAAAACTCTTGTTTCAGCCCTGAACCGAAGAACCTTCGTCAAGTGGGGTGCCACAGCTAGCGGTGCTGCCGTACTGAGCGTCAACAGCCTGCCACTGAAAGCCACCACGCCTCCAGTCGTCGATGCACCATCTGCCGAACCCAGACCAGTCTGGTCCGCCTGTACAGTAAACTGTGGCTCACGCTGCGCCCTGCGCCATCATGTCAAGGATGGTGTCATTGCCTACACAACCACTGACAACACGGGTCATGACGTCTATAACGATCACCAGCTTCGTGCCTGCTTGCGTGGTCGTTCCTTTCGTAAACGGGTGTACAACCCGGATCGTCTGAAATACCCCATGAAACGGGTTGGCAAACGGGGTGAAGGTCGATTTGAGCGTATTAGCTGGGATGAGGCGTTTGATATTATCGCCGACAATCTCAAGCGCATCAAAGCCACCTATGGCAACGAAGCGATCTACCTCAACTACTGTACTGGCACACTCGGTGGTACGGTGTCTAAGTCCTGGCCACCAGCAGCAACGCCCGTTGCCCGCTTGATGAATTGCTGGGGTGGTTATCTGAATCATTATGGCGATTACAGTACCGCGCAGATTGGTGTCAGTTTGCCCTATTTGTACGGTGGCTCCTGGGTAGATAATAACTGCACGTCTGATGTCGTTAATACCAAACTGATCGTTAATTTTGGCAACAATCCAGCCGAAACACGCGCCAGTGGGGCCGGGGTAAACTATGTACTGTCAGAAGCCCGTGAACGCAGCCGTGCCCGAATGATTGTCTTTGATCCACGTTTAACCGACTCAACGCTCAGCGATGGTGACGAATGGGTTCCTCTACGCCCCGGCACTGATGCCGCACTGGTGGCTGGCATGGCCTGGGTGATGATTAGCGAAGACTTGGTGGACAAAGCATTTCTGGACCGTTACACCATCGGCTATGACGAACACTCGCTACCTGCCGGTGCTCCGAAAAATGCTTCATGGGTGTCGTACATTCTTGGCAATGGACCGGACGGCACACCCAAAACACCCCAGTGGGCAGCCCAGATCACCGGCGTACCGGCTAACAAAATCATCCAGCTGGCCCGTGAAATTGCTGCCACCAAACCGTGCAATATCATGCAAGGCTGGGGTCTGCAGCGCACTGCCAATGGCGAACAAGCCAGTCGGGCGATCTGTATGCTGGCTGTAATGACCGGCAATGTCGGCATGCCCGGTGGTGGCAACGGTGCCCGGGAAGGCAGCTATGCCATGCCTTTTGCCGTGTTCCCTACCCTGAGCAACCCGATAACCACAGCTATTCCCATGTTTCTGTGGACCGATGCGATCCATCGCCACGATGAAATGACCGCCCTGACCGCCGGTATTCGTGGGGCAGAAAAGCTGACGCAACCGATCAAGTTTATCTGGAACTACGCTGGCAACTGCATTATCAACCAGCACGCGGACACCAATCGCACCCACGCCATCTTGCAAGACGACAAACTGTGCGAAATGATTGTGGTCATTGACAACCACATGACGCCAAGCGCCCGTTATGCCGATATTTTGCTGCCGGATTTGACCGCCGCTGAACAACCGGACTTCGCCATCAATGGTTCCTGCGGCAGTATGGGTTACACCATTTTTTGTGATACTGCCATTGAACCGCTGTACGAGTCTCGCTCGGTATACGACATGTGTACAGAAGTAGCGAAGCGTCTCGGTGTGGAGCAAGCGTTTACCGAAGGCCGTGATCAGGAAGCGTGGCTACGCCACATCTATGCCGAATCCCAGCAGATGAATCCGGCACTGCGAGATCTGAGTTATGATGCTTTTCGCCAACAAGGCATTGTCAAACAGCAAAATCCGGGCGAACCGATCGTCCAGTTTCGTGCATTTCGTGAAAACCCCGATGCGAACCCTTTAGACACGCCATCAGGCAAAATCGAAATTTACTCTGCGCGTTTGGCTGAAATTGCCAACACCTGGACCTTGGGCAAAGGTGATGTTATTCGTCCGCTACCGGAATACGTTGCCTCCTGGGAGGGCCATGAATCACCAGAGACCAGCAAATATCCGCTGCAAATGTACGGCTTCCACTACAAGGCAAGAACCCACTCAACTTACGGCAATGTGGATGTATTGCGCGCAGCCAATCCGCAGGAAGTACTGGTCAACCCACTTGATGCCGAGGCTCGCAAAATAAACGACGGTGATATTTTAAAGGTCTGGAACGATCGGGGTGAAATCCGGGTAGTTGCCAAAGTCACCCCACGCATCATGCCGGGCGTGGTCGCCATGGGACAAGGCAGCTGGTACGCCCCAGATAGAAAGGGGGTAGACCTTGGCGCCTGCATGAACACCCTGACCACTCAGCGTCCATCACCACTGGCCAAGGGTAACCCACAGCACAGTAACCTGGTCGAAATTGCCAAGGCATAACGGGGGATAGGGATCAATGGCTCAAATATCGAACCAACAGCTAGGGTTTTACGTCGATACTGCCAAATGTACCGGTTGTAAAACCTGTCAATTGTCGTGCAAAGACGAAAATGACCTGAAGGTAAACGTCAACTGGCGCCGAGTTTACGAGTACACCGGCGGCGGCTGGTTCCAGCATCAGGACGGCACCTTCGACCAGAACGTGTTTACTTATTATACCTCCATCAGTTGCAATCATTGTGCCGAACCCGCCTGCACCAAGGCATGTCCTACCGGGGCGATGCACAAACGGGCCAACGATGGTCTGGTGGTCGTCGATGGAAATGTGTGCGTCGGCTGTCGTTATTGCGAAATGGCCTGTCCCTATGGCGCACCGCAGTACGACGCCGAAAAGAAAGTCATGACTAAGTGTGATGGTTGCTACGACCGGGTTGAAGTCGGCAAAATGCCCATTTGTGTTGGCTCTTGCCCAATGCGTGCCCTGGACTTCGGCCCCATGGACGCGCTGCGTGCCAGGTATGGCACCGAGGCGGATATCGCCCCACTGCCCAATTCATCCCTGACCGGCCCATCACTGGTGCTAAAAGCCAATCGTAGCGCTAAACCTTCCGGTGACCGTACCGGGCAAATCATCAACACACGGGAGGTGTGACCATGCATGAGTTATCGCTGGTTGTTTTTACGGTCCTGGCGCAAAGTGCCGTTGGGCTGTTTTTAGTGCTCGCCTGTCTGCTGATGTTTAACAACGACAGTCGTCGTCAACATCTGCTGAACAAACTGTTGTTAGCCGTCCTCGGCCTATTGGTTATCGCCGGTGGCGCTGCCATAACTCACCTTGGCCAGCCGTTGCGGGCTGTTAATGTCATCTTTGGTTTGGAGCATTGGTCATCCCTGAGCATTGAGATCATCACCACCGCACTGTTTGGCGGTGCTGTGTGTGTCTATATGCTCATGGTTCACTTTGACCTTATCAAACCGCTGCAAAAGTTGGTGCTGGCCGCTGCCATGATCTTGGGGGTAGCCCTGTTATGGGCGATTGCCAATGTCTATACCCTGAAAACTGTCCCCGTCTGGAATAGCGGCTGGACTACCTTCCAGTTTTTCATGACAGCATTTATTGTTGGCATACCAGCCGCAGCCCTGTTGCTGAGAACGCAGGCAGCCAGCCTGGGCGTGTTCCAGAAACACGCTGACCGAGCCTTGGCTACAGTCGGTTTTATCATCCTGGGCCTGGTATTAGTGAGCTACCCACTCTACTTGTCGTGGCTCAGTCAGCTGGGTCTGGCGTTTAACCCGCTGGCACTACTGGGCTACCACCATGACTTAATGTTGGCGCGCCTGGGACTGTTATTTGCTGGTCTGGGTATCTGGGTGATTGGTGCAACCCGTGGCAATAACACGAACGTTAGCCTGGCAGCAATCAGTACAGTTATGGTTCTGGCAGCAGAATTGTGTGGTCGTATTTTCTTTTATGATCTGCAAATGCCTGTTATGTGAGCATTGCTTGCCCTCCTACCAAGTCACCAAACGACTTTGGTAGGGTTTTCCTGTGACTCAGACAAGTAAATTCCCGACCCCAACAAGACATCAACATGATTTAAAGATGTGGTATCGTACACAAACCATTTTTTTAAGGTTGGATAATTTTATATGTCGCAGCAAATCATTAAAGACCTGAACCAGCGTTACACCACTAAAAAATACGACGCCAGCAAACGTATCTCTGCAGAAGATATGGCAATCATCAAAGAAGCACTGCGTCTTTCGCCCTCTTCAATCAACTCCCAACCGTGGAAGTTTATCATCATTGAAAGTGATGCGGCCAAGCAACGCCTGCATGACACCTTTGCCAATAAATACCAGTTCAACCAGCCGCATGCGCAGGAGGCATCACATACCCTGCTGCTGGCGCACAACCCGAAATACAACAAGGAGCAGTATAAAAAAGTGGTTGATACGGAAGTCAGCTCCGGCCATCTGCCTCCGGAGAAGTACGACTACATGTTGGACTACGCCTACGGGTTTGCCGAAGCCAACACTGACGAGCACGGTTTGAACGATCACTGGACCAAGTCCCAGGTCTACATTGCACTTGGCAATATCATGCATACGCTTGCCCGGCTAGGCATTCACTCTACACCCATGGAAGGTATTGATTCTGAGCTTATCAGTGAGTTGTTTAAAGACGAACTTGACGGCTACGTTTGTGAAGTGGCTCTGGCCATGGGTTATGCGCTGGAAAGCGAGGACTATAACTATGGCAAGCCAAAAGCGCGTTTGCCTCTGGCGGATATTGTGACAGTTATCTAGAGTCCATTGGCAAATTCCCGTGTAGTGAAGGCCCAGTGCATGCTCGGCAAATTGCAAGAGTGCTTGGGTTACACCAAGCCGGAGGCTCCCTGATGGTGGGAGCTGCTGGGGGAAGGAAGTCAAAGGCATGTACTTTTGTCACCAGAATCAGAAAGGGAGGTTGGCATCCTGAGCAGCGCTGGGCAGCCGCCAAGTGGCGGCTCGTCGGCTAGCATCTCTGCTACCCCCTTGACCGGCCGAATCATTCTGGCTCGTCGGGTGGGGAAGCAGAAAACCAGATTGCAGCCTACTCGTCCTCTTCAGGGATGCTTGCCAGCCGCTCTGTTCGCCCTGAAAGATATGGCGACTGGGTGCCCGGTGGCGGTGGTGCAGGCGGCGTAAACGGCTGCTCCAAGCGGATGCCATGCCTTTCCAAACTATCCAGGAGTTCTTTGGCAAGGGGTGGCAAAGGTGGTGGGCCAGTCCTGCGGGGAGGTGGTGCAGGCGGCTGATCCAGGCGCACGCCATGCTTTTCCAAATTATCCAATAGCTCTCTGGCAAGTGGCGGCAAAGGCGGGGGTTCAGCCCTGCGCGGAGGTGGCGGCGGAGGTGGCCTGACAGGTCTTATCGGCGCTGCCAGTGATGCAGCTGGAGGAGGCGGCGGCGCTGGCCGCACAGGCCTTATCGGCGCTGCTAACGTTGCCGCCGGAGGTGAGGGTGGCGCAGGCGCGGGCCTTACAGGCTTTGTTATTGGTGCAGGCTCAACAACTTTCGCAAACCTGGCAAGCTTCGTAGTCAAGTCACCACCAGCTGACTCATGCTGCCTTTGCTGGGTCATCCAGTCTTTCGCATGCTGTGATTTCGGTGGCACAGGCGGTGGCTGCTTGGATGCAACAAATACCGGTGGTGCAACATTAAACGCAGACGGAGAGCTACCTGCTCCTGTCAAACTACGAATAATGCTGCGCCCAGGCCTGGCTGCAGAACCAATGATGGATGTGGCTGCGCGAGCATTCCTTGAAAAGACCATTGGTAGCCGTGGACTAGGACTACCCTGCGGCCGCAAAGCTGCTAGGGACGGCTTAATTACTGGCATAAGTTTCGGCCACAATGAATAATATGCCGTAGTTTGACATGCCCGTGATGAACAGGGAAGTCAGGAACCACGAGAAATTATTTTGACATCCTCCCGGCCCTAAAGGAGTAGGATTCCTACAACTAGAGGGCGATGCCCCCCGCAAGAATGGTCTTTTCTGCGTTATTATCACGCTGGTGTTCAGCTCCATACTCTGAACAAGCCCATTCTCTTATTCGCAAATTTGTTCTACCTCTCGGTTTACTGTCGGAGGTCACTCCGAAATAAGCGTTTACGCACTACTTGCTCTTATGGAACCAGAGCACAACGACCGGCTTAAAGAGGTAATCACTAATATCATTCTGTGAATACCGCGATTACTCTACCTCTTTTTTCGTAGCCACAGCGCCATGCCAATCCATTCAGCGTTAAGATCAATAGCCAACGGTGCAGGTAGCGTTGCTTCCAGGATGCGCCAGGCGGCATTCAGCGGAGCAAGGGCCGCGTCAGCCCTGACCAGGACAAACTCCACAGCTTCAACTGCTTCCGCACCAGCCAGCCCTTATACACCATTCACGACAGGCTTGAGTGGCGCAAGTGGCAGGCCGTCGATACTTACCCGCCCAGCCGCTTTTGTGGCGCCCCCTGCTACCGAAAGCGGATCGCCCTCGACAAAACGCAGGGCACCGCAGCCTCCAGTTTCTGCAGGCCTGCCACCGCCAACGCCGCCCAGACAAAACTTGGGAGCCAGAACCTTGGTAGGTGGTACAAGGCCAATGAAACGTGCAGCCCCGCAGCCTATGTGTCCGATAGGCGCATCGGAAGGGCCAACCCCAGAAAAGCAGCGGAAGATGGACGCCCCTCTAGCACCAAGGCCAGTGAAGCGCAGGGCACCGCAGCCGCCCATTTGCAAGCAGGCCCAGCTCATTGCTGCCCGTTCGCCCTATCTCAAACTTACGCCGTCAAGACCAGCGCCCGCGCCACCGCCTACCACTCCGGCACCGGTTCCGCAACTGGCCCTTGAGTTGTCTGCGTTCCTGACAACCAACGGTATTATTCCTGAGAATGGGCCTGCTTCCACGCCACCGCCGCAGCCACCATCAGGAGATACTTCTCCGTCATTGGTGAATCAGTTGATTACCCATTTAGCGGCATTCGGAATTTCGCCAGAGAACGCCAAGAAGGATTGAGGACAGTGTGGCTCCTGTAGGACTCTCATGGTCTGCCGCAGCGCTGCCAATGACTCAGGCATTGTCACTATTGTCAGTGTCACTATCATCCGCGCGGCCCTCGGCATCGATGATTTCATTTATCATTTCCAGTTCTTCGTCCTGGTTTAATCGGTCACCATCAGGGGACATTGCGCCCCTCGGACTTTCCAGCACTGACGCTATCGGTGCGGCGCTGGCAGTGCTACCGGAAGTCATATCCGCAACCCAATCGAGCAATTCTGATACCTCCCTGTCCAGAGCTTCCCGTGCCACGGTCTCGGCACTTATGGTTCCCTGACTTGCGCGATCTGCTGCGGTGCTGACAGCGCTGCCATAAGTCATCTCCGCAACCCAATCAAGCAATTTCGACTCTTCAGAACTCAGCGGAGCGTGTGCCGCTGCCTCGGCACTCATCGTCCCTCGACTGGCACTAGCAGCGCTGCCGGTAGACGCGCCTTCATCAGCGGAGCTGAGCCTCTGGTCAAGCCAGGCGAATAATTCCGGGGTAGTCGGGCTTAACGGCGGTTGAGTTTGCTCGTCGCCACGGCGTGAAGAAGCTGATAAACGACGCTGGTCACCAGACGTCGATGGTCGCTGATCAAGACCTTCTTCCCGGCGCCGGACAAACTGTTGAGACGAAGAAGCCAGGAAGCGGTGTTGGGGCAATGCAGCTCTGGCAGCAGCGCTTGTTGATGGCTGGCTATCGGCAGCGCCGGGATCATAGGCGATGCCAAGGCTGGTAAGAATTTCATGGATATTATCAGGCACAGAAAATGCCTCGGGATCATCGTCAACATCCCATTGACTGATTTGTTGTCGGGCCTGTGTTATTACATTGTCGCCTGGAAAGCCTCGGCCCGCGTGCAAATCGGCAACCGCTTCCAGCAGCAATAGGTCAAACCGGCCATTGGTCTGCAAAGCTGGCGACAGCAGTAGCGTTATTATGTCGCTAACAACCGGGATATCAATGCGCTTGTAAAGAGTGGAGAAGCATCTGAGAAAACGCATTTGCCGGGCATCATTGTTGCCAGCAAACAGTTTCGTCATCTTCAGCAACGCATCAACACGTTCAATTGCCGGCATGCCGTGGCGTGCAGCCATAAGAGCAATAGTCTTGAGTATCTCCAGGTTAGGCTCATCCCGGCGCTGCAGGCTCTCCAGACGTAACAACCTCAGCACAGAGTCACGGGCCGGTATACCTTTGGCATGACAGATGGCGGAAATGCACTTTAGTATTTCCAGGTTGACGCGCTCCTGCTGGCAGAGGATTGGCATCTGCAAGAACGAAATAACCTCACCAGTCTCGGGAATACCCCTGCTAGCGCGCATGGAGGAAATGCAGCTCACGATTTCCAGGTTAGTCGAGCCATCCGTCATGAGACACGGTAGTGTCAGGAATGTGTTGACCGCCCCCCAACTTGGAAATCCCGTAAGATGACACATGCTGGAGATGGATCTGAGACCCGGCGAGGACGCCACCTGTTTTATGTCGTTATCAGACATGCTTATGAACCTGGCAATTTCTCGCCTCGTCCGCGTGGCTTCTTTTGTTCGATAAAGCATGCTGGTTATCGTGCTGGTATTGCTAATGACAGCGCTATTAACACTTTCAAAGTAACAGATCAATTTTTCGATAAGTTGCAACCTGCTCTCAGGCAAGCACATATCGATCAATGTGGATAGTGTCTTCGTGACCGTAAGATTTTTCTCCTGACAGACTTGCAACAACCGGGCTCTCGCCTGGGCAATTGGCTCAGCTGAACTTTCTGGCGACGGGCGCGCTCTTCTGGCCGCAGTACCTTCTGACTCGTCCCCGGAATGCTGTCGTCTTCTGCTGCTGTGTTGATGCGAAGAATGGTGTGGAGAATGACGTGCTGAGGTCAACAGGCTCATCAGGCTGGACTGGGCAGCCGCAAATTCGTCGACGACAGGCGCGCCAGGCGCGACACCTGCAGGCTGCGGATTGTCCTGCTCAGCAGCAGGCGATGACGGACGCGATGAGCTTGCTGCTCCGCCCGTGCGCTGGTTAATGGGTCGAATCATGCGCTTTCATAGCCTTATGCGCTCCAAATACAGGGCTCAATGCAGCAACCCGGTTGTCGGAGCAACTCTGGCTCCTGAACTTAATCTTGTTCGCTTCGTTTCCTCTGACGCAGACATGGGCCGTCCCATGCCATCCATCCCCCGAAAAAAAAGAGACCATCGTTGTTTATATTTCCTGCGGCCGTACCAAGCCAGACAGCGACAGCAAGACAACATCAACACAACCTGCATAAGCCATGTTTTTTTCACCAATACTTGGGATAGTTTTCGCAAAAAAGCAAAGGTATACGATAAATCGAGAGCTGGATACCTGCGGAATGTCCGCAGGGAAAATACAGAGAAAATCAACCATAACAGAAAGACCACGCCATGGACGCTCGAATGTAACAACACCGTTTGGCTCACAAAAAATGCTTGCCAGGCAAGCCACAACCACTTGGCGTTGTCCGACTCTGTTAAGGAACTTTTATCTCAGCAAAAGAACTAAGGAGTTATTGCAGTACCTTACCGTTTGAGGCACTAATGACATCTGCACAAGCATCTCAATCAATAATTCCGAAATTCCCCAAAAATATCGATGATTGCAGTTCACGTGGCGCAGTTACTGTCGGTCTCTCTGGCTTTGCCTACGGTATTTATGAAGGGATAAAAGTTACCGGTTGTGCTGCTTCCGGATGCTCTCTATGCTGCGTTGAAACCTGTTGCGCGTGTACATACAAATCTCTGTGCTGCTTTGGCATCGCTGCGGTTGGTTATGGAGCTGGTCATATGGTGGGAGCCGCTGCAGGTGCCGCCCTTGGGTACTGCAGTTCGGATGCCAACGATAGAGCAGCTTGCCTGAAGGCCTTGGTTGCGCCCTACTCAACTTCTCGCAATACAGTAGAAAATAATGTGCCTTCCCATTCCGTGGAGCCGGTAGAAGCTGTGAACCCTGGCACTACCCCTGCACACCCCCATCGCAATGAGCCTGGCATTGTCACATCCCAACCAACGACCAGGTATTCTGAAATTATTAATGGAACAGGCTCATCAGCCAGTCATTTGACTCCGGAAGTGCAATCCACCTCTGCTGCAACAGCAATTAATAATGGCAATGGCCGTGGTGGTGCAAGGGATAGGGATGCAGGTAATGATGCAGGTAATAGTGGTGCTGGTGATGACCAGGTTGCTCTGCCCTACTTCGCTCCGCCCCCTTACGAAAGTTCTGTTGGGCCACCTCCCAACTACGACGACACTCGATATCACAGGGTTATCCCGACAACCAAACAGCCTGAACATTAGGGGAGCAGAAAATCATGCTGACAAAGACCGCGAGTTTCGCTAAATAACTTGAGAGGTAAGTTAATCGCAGAGTGGCAGTTTGCAGGCTGACTGTTAAGATAGCGTCTTTTTAAACCGGACTCGTGCAGCAACCAAGGCTGACGATGATGCCAGTGCAAAATGACCACTTGAGATGACTGCCCAGAAATCACCTACCCTAAACGCCTCGTTTCAGTTTCAGCAAATTGGCGTGATTCACTCCTGCTACCGCCAAAAATTTGGTATTCCTCGCCAACCGGGCATTGTCACTGCTGCCGAAGCTACTCTGGAGTTGCTGCCGCCTTTCAATCAAGAAAATCTGGTGCGAGGACTGGATGGTTTCTCGCACATATGGGTGCACTTTATTTTTCACCAGACCATGGATGAAGGCTGGCGACCAACCATTCGCCCTCCTCGCCTGGGTGGACGACAGCGTATGGGTGTATTTGCTACTCGCTCTACCCATCGGCCTAACCCTATGGGAATGTCGGTGGTGGAGCTGCAAAAAATAACCTCAGGCAATGGTCGTTTAATACTGCATCTCGGGGCGGTTGATTTACTCGATGGCACACCGGTCATTGATATTAAACCCTATCTTCCATACGCTGATGCGTTGCCCGATGCCAAAGGCGGCTTTGCCCCGCTGCCCATGCAAATGGCCGAGGTCAAATTTACCGATCAAGCCATGAGCCAATGTCTTCGCTACGAGCAGCGCACCGGCCGACGGTTGGTGCAGCTGATTGAGCAAGTGCTTGGCCAGGACCCGCGTCCGGCCTATTTGCGGGAAACCTCTGGGCGTCGCCATGGTACGGCACTGTGGGACCTGAATGTCGTATGGGAGTCCATGGACGGGTATTTTCTGGTTAAGGAACTGGAGCATCGAACAGCAGAATGATCATTCCCTATAACATGCTGGACAAAGACACATTGCAAAATCTGGTTGAAGAGTTTGTCAGCCGCGACGGTACCGATAATGGCTATGACGAAACGCTGTCACGAAAAGTGGAACAGGTGTTGTATGGCTTAAAGTCCGGTGAGTTGGTTTTGGTTTTTGACCATGAAAGTCAGACGCCTAATATTTTGCCCAAAGAGGCGGCGCAACGATTAACAGTGCAGTCGTGGGATGGTGACTGAGCTCCGCCAGACTCAGCCATGAATATGCTGATACCGAGAGCTCAGAGCTGGCAGAAGTGCACTACAGGCGACATTGGCGCAGTTGTTCACCATAGTTGCTGGCCCGGTATTTGACTTTGTTGGCCGTGTTAAGCAACCACTTTTTACCTTTGTGACTGCCTCTACCGTAACCGTACCAGCCTTCGTGGTAGTTGAGGTATTGCTGATCTGCCGCCCACAGCGATGTACCGTTTATCTGCCGGGATTTATTGGTATACCAACCAATAAAATCAATGGAATCGCCAAAATCTTCCCGACTGGGAAAGAATCCTCCTGCTTCATTCACGTATTGATCCCAAGTGCCGTCCTGAGCCTGGGGATAACCGTAGGCGGAGGAATTTCTTGGTAGGGGAATAAACAGAAACCAAGGGCGTGGCGGGCGTACGTCGTGTCGATATGATGACTCCTGGTACATAATGGCCATCATCACCTGGATGGGTGTACCCCAGCGCTTATTGGCTTTCTGTGCATCCTTGTACCAGCCACGTTTCTCCTTGAAGATACTGCACAGATTCTGGGGCCGCTCCGGTGGCGCTTTGCTGGCACAGCCGGCCAGCACAGCAGAAAAAAGCAAAATAATCAGCTTGCGATCGCGTGTAAACATCAATCAGCTATTCCTTTTGTCAGTTGATGTGCTGGCACGTAACCAACGATTGTTGGCGTGCAAGCACATTAATCCGTTATCCACAATCCGTTACCCACGCCTGTTGCATGTGCATAAAATCCTCCTCTGTGATGACGCGCACTCCCAGCTTTTCAGCCTTGGTCAGCTTGGAACCAGCTTTTTCCCCGGCCAGTAACGTGGTTGTTTTTGCCGAGACTGAGCCAGATACTTTCGCGCCCAGGCGCTGCAAAAGTGCCTTGGCTTCATCGCGCGGCATGGTGTGCAAAGTACCGGTCAGCACCCAGGTCTGCCCCACTAGCGGTTGCTCACTCTCTTGAGCTACCGGTGCGCTTATCGCCCCAGTCACTCCCAGATCCAGCAATGCGTCAATCACCTCGCGGTTATGTGCCTGCTGGAAAAACTTCTCAATATGGCTGGCGACCACTGGACCAACGTCGTTAACGGTTTGCAAGTCTTCGGCTGAGGCAGCCATTAACTTATGCAAATCCCGGTAGTGTGTTGCCAGTGCCTGTGCGGTTGCTTCGCCCACTTCACGGATACCAAGCGCATAAATAAAACGCGACAGGGTAGTTTGTTTTGAGCGTTCCAAAGCGTTGATCAGATTTTCAGCCGACTTTTTGCCCATACGTTCAAGGCCGGCTACTTGCTCAACCGTCAGGGAAAACAGATCGGCCACGGTACTGATCAGCTCACGCTCCACCAACTGCTCCACCAGTTTCTCTCCCAAGCCATCAATATCCATCGCCTTGCGCGAAGCAAAGTGTTTGATCGCCTCTTTGCGCTGGGCAGAACAAAACAGGCCGCCGGAGCAGCGCAAAATAGCCTCTTCGCGCTCCAGGTCCGAATTGCATACCGGGCAGTGATCGGGAAATTGAATGTCGCGGACATCGTCCGGGCGCATGGAGTGAACAACTCGACTCACCTTGGGAATAACATCGCCGGCCCGAAGAATAACTACGCTGTCGCCTATTTTGACATCCAGTCGCTGAATCTCATCCATATTATGCAACGTGGCATTGCTGACCGTGACGCCACCAACAAACACCGGCTGCAAACGGGCCACCGGAGTAATAACACCCGTCCTGCCCACCTGAAACTCGACATTCAGCAGCGTGGTCACCGCCTCCTGAGCAGGAAACTTGCGCGCAATGGCCCAGCGTGGCGCCCGGGAGACAAAGCCAAGCGCCTGTTGCTCGGCAATTGCATTGACCTTATAGACAATGCCGTCAATCTCGTAGGGCAAACTGTCCCGTTTTTCGGCCATGGCCTGATAGTACTGTTCACAAGCCGCAAGCCCCTTAACCACTCGCAGCTCCGGGCAGACTCGCAAGCCCCATTGGCTGAGGCAAGCCAGAATTTCACTGTGCTTGTCGGGTAATGTTCCCCCTTCAACAAGGCCAACACTGTAGCAATACATGCTCAGCGGTCGCCGGGCGGTGATGCGCGAGTCAAGCTGACGCAAACTGCCAGCGGCAGCATTACGCGGATTGACAAAGCACTTTTCGCCCCGGGCTTTGGCTCGCTGATTCAACCGCTCAAAACCGGCCTTGGGCATATACACCTCGCCGCGTACCTCCAGGCGTCGGGGCCAGTCATCACCACGCAGGCGCAAAGGAACAGCAGCAATGGTGCGAATATTTTGCGTGATGTCTTCCCCGGTAGTGCCATCCCCACGGGTGGCGGCACGAACCAAAAGTCCATCTTCGTACAACAGGCTAACCGCAATACCATCGAGTTTGGGCTCGCAGGCATATTCGATCTCTGTCGTACTATTAAGTCGCTCCCTGATCTTACGATTGAAGTCGGCCTGGTCTTCCTCATTAAAGGCATTGTCCAGCGAAAGCATGGGGAGCTCATGGCGGATCTGCCCAAAAGCCTTCAATGGTGTCCCGCCCACACGCTGAGTGGGCGAGTCATCGGTAATCAAGTGTGGAAAGGCTGACTCCAGCGATTTCAATCGGGCGTAGAGCTTATCGTACTCACCGTCGGGAATATCCGGTTCATCAAGAACATAGTAACGATGATTGTGATGATTGATCTGCTGGCGCAGTTGCAGGATTTCTTGTTCTGCCTGCTCGGGAGAAGTATCTGAAGTCATGTCTGATCGGGTGATTTGGATGAGCTGATAGGCAGTGGCCGGTTATCCGGCCCTGCAACAATGTTAGTGTGCCGGCTGACGCGCCAGCTGCTTGCGCTCATAGTCACGAATGCGCTGGCGATAATGCTCCAGAGTTTGCTGGGTCATCACGCTGAACTGTTCATCTTTCATCTCACCACCCAGGTCCAGGGCAAGACGACGGGCGGTCTCTTCCATCAGGGCAAAGGCCTGCATGGGCTTTTCCGGGCCCGGTAAGCCCATAAACATACTCAGAGCCGGGCTTTGTGTGGTTTCCAGCTCGTCAATGGAAAACGTACCCGGCTTAACCCCGTTAGCCACACTGAAGATGATTTTGCCTGTACCGTCGGCATTGGTATAACGATGGAAGATGGACATGTCGCCATAACGCAAGTCGCAACCCAGCATGGCCTGCATAAGCTGATCGCCGGCAAAAACCTCGCCGCTTCTGGCCAGGATATTGATCACAATCACCTCACTGGCCGGAGGCCGGTCTTGCAGTTTCTCCCGCGCACCACCTGCCGCTTCAGCAACAGGTATCGCTTTTCCTGCACTGACCTGACCAGAAACTTCACGCTTTTGTCCAGATGCCCTGGTGGTTTCTCCCTGAGGGTGATCAGCGTCAGCATCGGTGCGCGCCCTCGGCACAGCCGTGGTGACTGATCGCTCATTTTGCGGAAAAGTGACCGTATTTTCTGCTGGTTTTCTGTTAGGCTTTCGCGGCTGGGCATCTTGTACCGTCGGCTCTTTGGTCGTGTGATCCTCATTTTCAACGTCAGTTGTCGTATTTAATGGCGCTTGTCGACGCCTGACTGGCGACTGCTCGGCTTGTGAAGATTCCGATTGGGAGCTGCTCTCTCCCGGATTGGAAAACCCGGGTTCTACTCGCTCTCTGGGCTGCTCTTTGCGAGTAAAGGCTTCATTCGTTGGGCGCGCACGGGCGCCCCCATTGGGCAGCTCGCTGGAAAAGTTGTCATCATAACCCTTGACTTCTTCCAGACCAAAATTAAGTTCGGATGCTCTTTTTTTAGCTAACCGCATCCTGCGATAACCGTCAGCCATGACAACGACGATCACCAAAATTCCAATGAGTATCAGCCATTCTCGCAAGCTCATGTCCTTTGCTGCCCTGTAGCCCCTGAAACAATATCCGATCTGAGGTCGGCTTACGTATAAACTGTTAAGAACGCCGATGGCCACGAAAATAATAAGCCATGGTCACATTTATCAGGCAGCACAAAGCTGCCGATCCAATCAACTAATAGTGCAATATTACAATAAAAAAAAGACAAATTAAGCTATGAATGATCCCTTTACACAATTTATAGACCGCTGATATAGCGCCTTAACAGCTTATTTATCCTTGCTACAACTCTGCCATCGCAGCTGCCTGTTCAATGTCGACGGACACTGGTCTGGAGACACCCGGCTCATGCATGGTGACTCCGACCAACTGGCTGGCCGCCTGCATGGCGATTTTATTGTGGGTAATGTAGACAAACTGTACCTTGTCGCTCATTTCAGAAACCATTTTCGCATACCGGCCCACATTGGCATCATCCAGTGGCGCATCAACTTCATCAAGCATACAAAACGGCGACGGATTCAGTTGGAAAATGGCAAATACCAGGGCAATCGCCGTTAACGCCTTTTCGCCACCGGAAAGCAGGTGGATGGTGCTGTTTTTCTTGCCCGGTGGCTGCGCCATAATAGCTACGCCGGTATCCAGCAAGTCTTCACCAGTCAGGGCCAGATATGCCTGGCCGCCGCCAAACACCCTGGGGAACAGCTCTTGCAGTCCTGAGTTGACTTTATCGAACGTTACTTTGAAGCGCTGACGGGTTTCTTTGTCAATTTTGCGGATGGCATTTTCCAGCGTATTCAGGGCCGATTCCAGGTCATCGTTCTGGGCATCCAGATAGCGTTTGCGCTCAGACTGAGCTTCGTACTCTTCAATTGCTGCCAGGTTGATTGCCCCAAGACGCTCGATGCGAGCAGCGATGCGTTCCAACTCTTGTTCCCAGACCGACTCGACAGCATCGTCCGGCAGATTTTCCAATAACGTGGCCAGATCAAACTGGTCCTCTTGTAATTGCTCGGCCAGTGTCGTACGACGTACCTGCATGCCTTGCCAGTCCAGGCGCAGTTTTTCCAACCGCTCGCGCACTTGCTGTGCCATTTGCTCGGCACTGTGGCGCACTTTCTCACCGGATCGAATACGTTGCTCGACGGTTTCAAGCGCCACACGCGCCGCTTGCATCAGCGCCTCTTCTTCAAGACGACGGGCCAGTACCTCTTCGAGTTGTTCGCGTAAATCGCTTTTTGGCGAGTTGGAATCCAGCAAGGACTCACGCAGAAATTCACGCCGTTCACGCAACTTGGTTGCTTGCTGGCTCAGACGTGCAATCGCCGCCTTCAGGGAATCGATCTGAGTGTTTATGGATTGCTGGCGCAACGCCAGTTGATGGGCGCGCTCCTGATCGAACCGAGCCTTATGGCGCACTTCTTCCAGGCGCGTTTGCAGTGCGGTTCTACGATCCTGCATCTGTTCCCGACGGCCAATGTCGTCTTCCATCCGATCCAGCGCTGCTTGCAGGCGCAGGCGTGACTCGCCGATAACTTCCTGTTCCAACTGGTATTGCTCACGCGCTTCATGCAACTCATGTTCAAGGCGCCGACGCCGTTCAGAAAACTGTTCCAGTCTGACTTTTCTGGCACCCAGGTCGGCCCTGACTTCACCTTGACTGCGGTGGATAGCAGACAGTTGATTATGCAACTGTTGTCGTTGGGACTCGTGCTTCTCAAGATCAGCACGAGCACTATCAAGCGTGTTCCTGAGCACTACACTCTGCTGTTCAAGCTGCTGCAACCGCACAGCCAGCGCTTCCATCTCTTTGTGTCGTTCCAGTACGCCCGTGTTGTTATCGACCCCACGGCTGACCCGAAGCCATCCGGCTGAGAGCCAGATACCGTCACGGGTGATAATTGACTCACCTGGTTGCAGTCTGGCGCGTAGCGACAGTGCGCCTGTCAAGGTGTCGGCGGCGTAAATACCGGCCAACAGTGTCAGCGCCTCATGGCCATGGACGACTTTGTCCGCCAACAGCGGCAATTCATTTAACGAAGCAGAAAAACGCCGGACAGCACCAGCTTCGAGTAACACCAGCGAACCTTGTTCCAGTTGGCTCAGTGCTTCAGCTACCGGGTCCAGACTCTCAAGGCACACCGCCTGCAAACTGTCGCCCAGCACTGTTTCAACCGCACGCTCCCAACCGCTACTGACTTCCAATGTAGCCATCAAACGACGTTGATCGTTCAATTGCTGCTGCTCAAGCCATGCGGTAGTGCCGCTGTCTTGATGAAGTGAGGCCTGGTGCAATGCTTCCAAAGAGGCGTGACGTCCGCGCACCTGACTTAATTCGTCGCGATTGTGCTCCAGTTCTGTACCCAGGTTTTGTACCAGGTGACGTTGCTGTTCAGCAGACTCGCCGCACTCACTAATGCGTATCTCGATGGTGTCAGCGGTCAGCTCCAACTCAGTCAGTTTTTCTGACAGGTGTAGCATTTCTTCCTGGTCTTCACTGCCACCAAGGGCCGCAGCTTCCTCTTTCAACCGTTTTTCCCGCTCTTGCAGGCGCGCCATCACCTGCTCGGCATGGCTGATGCGCGACTGTTCCACTTCTGCTGTGCGTTTAGGTTCGTGGGATCGCTGGTTGAACTGCTCCCATTCTTGCTGCCAGCGTCGCATATCATCTTCAACCTGACCGAGCGTATCGCCGGAGTCGGCCTCCTGATCTTGCAGCATGGCCAGTTCAGGCTCCAGTTCAATTAACTCTTCCTGCAAGGCTTCCAACTGTTGCTGATCATCGGCCAGTTGTTCTCGGGCTTCTTCCCAGCTGTGCTCCACCTGCTCAAGGTCATGGCCCAACTCCCTGGCGCGCTCCTCGCGGTGCTGCAAGGTCTGCTCGATGCGCGTCACTTCATTGCCAGTACTGTAGTAGCTGGACTGCGCCTCATGAAAGCGATCGCTCAGTTCCATCTGCTGCACTCGATCATCTTCCATGGCGGCATCGGCCGAACGCTGTTCGCTGATCGCCGCCTCAAGCTGTACTTCAAACTCACGGATTGTCTGTTCCTGCGACTGGGCACCAGTATTGATGGCTTGCCATCTCAATGCCTGCAACTGGGCTTTTTTTAGGCGCTCTTCTGCCTTGAATTCTTTGTACTTTTCGGCGGCTTGCGCCTGACGATGCAGATGGCCTAGCTGACGTTCCAGCTCTTCACGCAGATCGGTCAGTCGCTCCAGGTTCTCTTTGGTGCGCCGGATACGGTTCTCTGTTTCACGGCGCCGTTCCTTATAGCGCGAAATGCCTGCTGCTTCTTCAATAAATACCCGCAACTCTTCCGGCTTGGACTCGATCAGGTTGGAAATAATGCCCTGGCTGATGATGGCGTAGCTGCGCGGTCCCAAGCCGGTACCCAGAAAAATATCCATGATGTCTTTACGGCGACATTTGCTGCCGTTAAGAAAATAGATGTTTTTGGCGTCGGAATTGAGAGTACGTTTGACCGAAATTTCCCGATAGGCGGCAAACTCCCCGGTAATCCGGCCTTCGTTGTTATCAAAAATCAGTTCTACCGATGCCTGATTGGCTGGCTTACGACTATGGGAGCCTTTAAAGATAACATCGGTCATGGATTCGCCGCGCAGGTGTTTGGCGGACGATTCGCCCATTACCCAGCGCACAGCGTCAATAACGTTGGACTTGCCACAGCCGTTGGGACCAACAACCCCACACATATTGGAGGGAAAGTGAACCGTTGTGGGATCCACAAAAGATTTGAATCCGGCCAGTTTGATGGATTTTAAACGCATCGTTTCCTTAAGCTCTGCACTGTCCAAGGCTCTGGCTGCAAAAGAGCCCAAATGCCGATGTTCCACAACACTTTGCCCGGCAAAGCATCAACGATCTCACGCATAACATGGCTCTGACTTGAGGTTTCTGGCCATTGCGAATTCTGTCAGATTGCTATTTTATGTCTTTCAGGCAGGATGTTAAACAGCGCCAAAGCGTAGAGCAGTCATCTGCGGGAATTACCCACTTAAAACTCAAAAGATCCTGCAGAAAACGCTGGCAGAAGCTGATTCACTGGGTTTTCCCAAAGCAAAGCCCAATGAAGTCTGCCGGATTTTCGTTCACTAGCGCCAGTCGGATACGGCTAACGCACCACCAGAATGCCCTCTGATCAAAACCAACATCTATTGTTTTATTGTTTGGTGACACTTACTGGCTTTTTGGCAGCATTTGACTTCAGGATAACGGGGTAGTCCAACGCCAACCAGCCGTAGTAACCGTCCCGAAGAAAAAACACATTTTCATAACCCCATATTGCCGCCATATAGCTCCCGATAGCTCCACGCATATGGTAAGTGCTGTTGCCATAGATCACGACAGGGGTCTTTTTCTCAAGAATGCCAGGCATCATCAATTGACGAAAACTACCGCGCAGATCCAGATTTTGTGATCTGGCCACATGGCCAGCTTGCCATTGCTCATGGGGGCGTACATCGATAAACAGCGCACCAGCGTCGTAGAGGCGCTTGGCCTGCTTGGCCTTGATGGTAAACACGCCATCGATCTCACTGGGTGCCTCTTGCGCTCGCAGCAAAAAAGAGAGGGTTGACAGGAAAAGCGTTAATGAGACAGGAATCCATTTCATGTTTACCAATCCGTTAGTAAAAGCTTCAAATAAAAAAATATATGGATCTACATCCTGCCTGTTATAAGTAATCAGCAAGTGACATACTCCCACCACCAAACCTGACGGTTATGGATGGAGAATTACGTGGGATTCGTTAAAAATTTATTTTCTGGATTAAATAAAAATATAAGATGATGTTTTTTCAATTGGCAGAACCTGCAAAATATCTTTAAGGGGGCACCGACCACTAAGACGTGATCGCAACGACCAGTCATCAACTCAGCCAGCTTTGCAGACGTGCTCGCAACCGTAACGCAGCTTGGGAATGAATCTGACTTACCCGTGATTCACTGACGCCCAGCACCTTGCCAATCTCTTTAAGGTTCATCTCCTCATCGTAATAAAGCATCAGAACAAGCTTCTCGCGCTCAGGCAGCTTGTCGATAGCCTCGATCAGTGCCATTTTGAATTTTTCTTCCTGAATATCCGCAGAAGGGCCACGATCGCCGGAACGGGCCTGCATTCTCGACTCTTCACTGTCAAACAGCTCTTCATAACTGAACAGGCGACATCCGCGCAAATCACTGAGAATACTGTAGTAGTCGTCAATTTTTACATTTAGCTCTTTAGCTACTTCAGCATCACGGGCATCACGACCCAGCTTGGCCTCAACAATCTGCACGGCTTCGGTAATACGACGACTGTTGCGATAGACCGATCTCGGGCCCCAGTCGCCTTTACGAATCTCGTCAAGCATGGCACCGCGAATACGGATACCGGCAAAAGTTTCAAAACTGGCACCCTTGGAAGCATCGTACTTGCCAGCTGCCTCCAGCAAACCGATCATCCCGGACTGTACCAAGTCATCAATCTGCACACTGGCAGGCATTCTCGCGGCAAGATGATTGGCAATTCTTTTCACCAGTGACTGATGCTTTACTACCATTTCTTCCATGCTTGGCTTCTTTGCTTGCACGTCCTGTGCGGCTGCTGTCATGCTTCGACCCTCTCCTTGATCCTGTCAGGCAAAAAGAATTCAATTCGGCCTTTTGGCTCAGGCACCGGTATTTTTGCCAGCTGATGTCCTATGCGGTGAAAAGCCCGGGCAGCGCGACAATCATTATTAATCGTCATCGCCGCCAACTGTCTGCCTACTGCTTCACTAACCGTCTTATCGAAGGGAACTGCTCCGAGATAGCTTAGTACTATCCATTTGTCGTCTTTCAGGAGTTGTTGCAACTGTTCAAACTGTCTGGCTCCTCCGCGCCTGCTACTGACCAGGTTCACCACCACATAAAACTGCTGAACGTGATACACCTGGTGCAAAAGCCGGATTTGCCGTACGGCATCAATCACAGAAACATCTTCCTGGCTGATCACCACAACCACTTCAGTGGCAGCCTGAATCAGTGTGATATTGTCTGGAGCCAGCCCCGGCGCGGTATCAACGATCAGAGTGTCAAGACCCGATGCAAGACCATCCATGCTCTGAATCAGCGCTACCGCCTGAGTCGTTTGCACACTGTCGTTCCAGGCTTTAGCTCCGGGGGTAAATACTCTGATACCACCAGGTCCGTCAACCAGTCCCTCACAGGACAGTGAAAATGATGCTTCAGACGACGCTTGACTGCTTTGAGGCGTACGCACGGTATTGAGTCCAAGGGAGAAGCCAACACCAGGCGCATCAAGATTGCCATCCAGTAACACGACGCGCTGCCCTTGCTTGCTCATGGCCAGCGCCAGGTTTGTTGCCACTACGGTTTTGCCAACGCCTCCTTTGCAACCGGAAATCGCAATCACTCTTTTCTTTTCTCGCGTCATCGTTCTCACTTTATTTTCATTGCCCTGTAAGAAGTGCATGCAGAAAAACAACAAACTACAAACTATATGCATCAATGTTCGTGCCAATTTTTGTCGGAAAAACAATAAAACTGAAAAAACGTATCGCAGCAAAAACAAGAAATAAGACAACCTATTGTTTTTTAAGTTTATTTTTATAAATCCAGCGACAATAAATTGTTGTTTTTTTCTCTGAAGGTACTTTCGGTCAATTTCCATAACCCTTGAACAAGGGGTCAAATATCGCAAAATCTTTAAAAACGATGGTTAATTGACGGTATTATTTTTTGGCGGTGTCATTTTTATGACGTCTGTATAGTGATTGATCAGCTTTTGTACATGAATAAATTGCTCCAGTAAAAAAGGCTGCAATTTTTGCAGCCTTTTTTACTGGGGAGACTCAGTTTCAGGTTCTGATTGGGTCTTCATAACGTTGCAAACCATACTTACGCATTTTTTCTACCAGCGTTGTACGACGAATCTGAAGTTTATCGGCAGCCCTTGCCACGACGCTGTTGCAGTCACTCAACGCCTGCTGAATCAAACTCTTTTCCAGGCGCGTCAGGTACTCTTTCAGGTTGAGGCCGCCAACCGGCAGTACGGCCAAGTCTTCCTTGTTCGACGCAGTACCTGTCGCTTGAATGCTATCGGGAAACCGATCAGCAACACCATTATCATCCTGATTGATGGCATCAAGGTGACGGAAGTTCTCTGGCAAGTCCTGAATGCCAATTACGCCGTGGGGGTACATAATGGCCAGTCGCTCAAGCAGATTAGCCAGCTCACGTACATTGCCCGGCCAGTCGTGACGGCACAACGATAAAATGGCCGCAGAACTCAGGCGAATAGAACCGGTGCCCTGCTTTTCCATGGCGTGAGTCAATTCATTAATCATCAGGGGAATATCTTCAGGACGCTCTCTCAGAGCCGGGGTTTGAATGGGAAATACGTTCAGGCGGTAGTAAAGGTCTTCCCGGAAAGTACCCTCAGCAATCATATCTTCCAGATTCTTGTGGGTGGCGGCAATGATACGGACATCGACTTCTACTTGCTCCGTACCACCAACCCGCTCAAATGTTCGCTCCTGCAACACGCGTAGCAGCTTAACCTGCATATGCAGAGGCATATCGCCAATTTCGTCCAGAAACAAAGTGCCACCCTGGGCAAGCTCAAAACGCCCTTTGCGCTTACTGACTGCACCAGTAAATGCGCCTTTTTCATGGCCGAACAACTCACTTTCCAGCAAATCAGTAGGGATAGCGCCACAGTTAACGGGAACAAACGGCGCATCTTTACGATAAGAACTTTCATGCAGATTACGGGCTACGACCTCTTTGCCGGTACCGGATTCCCCGGTAATCAGCACATTAACGTCCCGATCAGCAACCTTGGCCATCGCTGAGCGGACATTGCGAATCCATTCGCTTTTGCCCACTAGGCCCTGAAACATTTGAATCTGCTGGTTACTGCCGGTCTGGTGAGCCTGGCGCCACTGCTCACGGTACACCTGGCCATAATGCAGACTGGACAATAGCTGATGCTTACTGCATGGCCAGTCTACCCGGGCAATTATCTGTCGGGCCAGTGACGTCGGCAGATTATCGGGCAATGGTTCAGCAATGCGGATAACAGGTACACCACCACACCAACTTTGAATGCGCGCCAGCATTCCCTGAATGTTGCTCTCTGCCTGTAAAAACTCGCCCAGAAATAACGCACTGAATGATTCGGGAGAATAACCACTGACAGCGTCTTCCCAGTACGCTGAATCAATAGCTACGGTGTGATAACCCATGAACTGCAAAATTGTACTGAAATCATGACGACGCGTTTGTGCGTCTTCAAGAATAAGAACCTGTTCACCTGTTTGCATAAGACGACTGTCCCTGTCATCTGGTTAATTGACACTGCGCGTATAACAAATTTATCGGAATTAAATATGCTGTTGTTATGTCATTAAACCGGGAAAAAATGCGTTCGTCAATTTTTTGTTAATTTTCTGCAAATCATCACCATTTATTGAAAATACGACTACAGCCTATTAAACCATGTAATGCAAAACGACGCTGGGCCGTATTTTTCTCAATAAAAACAACAACAAAGACACATTTTTTTAATGTCAGACATCCTCGATTTCTTCCCATAATTTACGCAAACGTTTATCGGAAACGGAAAAGCGTGTCCCTAGCTGCTGAGCAAAAAGTGAAACTCGATATTCTTCAATCATCCAATAAAACAATTGCAAATTTGCATCGACAATTCTGTGTTGATTATGAATCTCCTGTCGTTTGTCAAATCGCTGTTGCAAAGCCGTTAATTCTTCCGTCCATGCCCGGTCCCGATTTACCTGCGTAGGCAGTTTTTCCAATCTCACCTCCAACGCTTTGAAATAACGCGGATAATGGCTAATCCACTCCATACCCGCAGCGGCCATAAAACCGGGACGTAACAGTCTTTGTAGATGCTGCTTGATATCAGCCAACGCCAGCGCCCGATCAAAACTGATTTTTCCCTTCAACTGACGATTGACACTTTGCGCTGTGCGAAATATCTCATGGATGATAGGGTCAAGCTTTTCGGCAGTAGGAACAATATCGCCTTTGTACTGTTCCAACAATGCCTGAAATGCCTCACGACTCCTTGCCAGTGCTATTCCGTCGCGCAGATAGACAGCGCTGATGATCAGATTCTGCAAATCATCATCAAGCTGCACCTGATTCACCAGGTTGGTGGCCAACAACCGGGTTTCTTTTAACCGGGTCATTTTGCTCAAAGCAAACTTAAGCTGAGTGGCCAGTTTGATACGCAGCAGTCGAGTCAGCCCTTTGCGGTGTTCAACCAATGCCAGAGCAGGATTTTCAAACAACTGCACCGCTACGCTGTCACGCTGATCCACCAGGGCCGGGTAGGATTTCAGCAATAAGTTACCCGCCTTGCGCGTCATCTCTGCAGGCAGATCACCACAAGTCCAGTCCTGCAACCCTTCCTGTTCCAGGTCACTCTTGCCCAGTTGGCGGATGGAGTCCTGCACACGGTCAGCAAACTGCTGCCGGAGTTGATTCAGGTCGCGTCCCTGACCGATCACCTCGCCATCGTCGTTGATTACGCGAATATTCATCAGCAAGTGCGGGTCAAGATTCGCGCTATTCCAGTGCTCTTCCAGAATACGCACGCCGGACATACGGGTCAGTTGTCGTCCGAGCATTTCGGTCAGCGGCTCATCGCAGGCAGAGAGTGATCCCAGAGCCCCGGTCACAAAATCGGGTACCGGCACAAAGTTCTTGCGTATTGGCTTGGGCATGGCACGTACCAGCGCCACGCACTTGTCAAACAGCATTCCCGGGACCAGCCACTGCAACCGGTTCTTTGGCAACAGCCGCAGCGCTTCCACCGGTACCGTCAACGTCACGCCGTCATCCACCGTTCCCGGGGCGAAGTGGTAGCTCAGCGGCAGCTCCAGTCCTTCCCAACGCAGCCGGTCCGGATACCGGTTAACCGTTATCTGTCCGGCATCGTGTTTCATCAGATATTCTTTGGTCAGGTGCAGTAAGTCCGGCTGCTGGCGCTCAGCACCCTTGCGCCACTGCTCAAAACCGGCCCCGTTGCAGATATCCGCCGGAATCAGCTCGTCATAGAACCGGAACAGCGTTTCGCTGTCCACCAGAATATCCCGACGACGGGATTTGGCTTCCAGTTCATCCACCTCGTCGATCAGAGCCAGGTTATGTTTTTGAAATGCGCCTTTGGAGTTGAAATGCCCTTCAACCAGCGCTTCGCGGATAAAAATCTCCCGGGCAACTACCGGGTCAATAGGACCGTAATTGATTTTACGACGACCGACCACAATCAATCCGTACAGCGTTACCTGCTCAAACGCCACCACCTGAGAGCGTTTCTTCTCCCAGTGCGGTTCGAAATAATTCCGTTTTACCAAGTGGCCAGCCAGTGGTTCAATCCACTGCGGCTCTACCTTGGCGCTGGTGCGGGCAAACAGCCTGGACGTTTCCACCAGTTCAGCAGCCATCACCCATTTGGGTTTACGCTTGTACAGCGTAGAGCCCGGGAACAGATAGAAACGGCGATTGCGCGCGCCCATGTAGTCTGCTTCATCGTCTTTACTGCCAAGCTGTGACAACAGGCCGGAAAGCAGGGATTTATGTACATCGCCATAACTGGCTGGACTGTCATTGAGGCGAAACTGTAAGTCCTTGCAAGCCAACGACAGTTGACGATGTAAGTCACGCCATTCGCGCATACGCATAAACGACAAAAACTGCTTGTTGCAGTACTTGCGCAACTGATTTTGGGAGAGCGTCTGACGCTGCTCCTCGTAAGCCCCCCAGAGGTTTACGTAGGTCATAAAGTCCGAGTCGTCGTGATAAAACTCGCGATGGCGCTGATCCGCCGCCTGTTGCTTGTCTTGCGGACGCTCCCGTGGATCTTGCACAGCCAAGGCGCTAACAATGATCAGTACTTCATGGAGGGCATTATGATTATGGGCCTCAATCAGCATACGGCCCAAACGCGGGTCTACAGGTAGCTGGCCAAGCTGGCGACCGATGCGAGTTATACGCCGCTCGTTGTCCACCGCACCCAGCTCCTGCAACAACTTGAAGCCGTCGTTAATGGCTTTGCTATCAGGTGGATCAACAAATGGGAAGGCGGCAATATTGCCCAACCCCATACGCAGCATTTGTAGGATAACCGCAGCCAGATTGGTACGCAGAATTTCCGGATCGGTAAACTCCGACCGGGAGAGAAAATCTTCTTCGGAATAAAGGCGGATACAAATTCCCTCGGCTACCCGACCACAACGTCCTTGGCGCTGGTTGGCTGAAGCCTGGGAAACTGCCTCAACCGGCAGTCGCTGCACCTTTGAGCGTACGCTATAGCGGCTGATACGCGCGGTGCCCGGATCAATCACATAACGGATACCCGGTACCGTCAGTGATGTCTCGGCCACGTTGGTCGAGAGAATGACACGACGCCCGGAGTGAGTCTGGAAGATGCGATTCTGCTCGGCGGCAGACAAACGCGCATACAAGGGTAGAATCTCGGTATGGGGCAGTTTTGCCTCGCGCAGAAACTGATGTGTTTCGCGGATGTCTCGCTCACCGCTGAGAAATACCAGCACATCACCCAGCCGCTTGGCCAGGCCAGCACGCTCTATACCATCAATCTCTTCCAGCGCTGCCAGAATGCCCTGTTGCAGTCGTTGATCCGCATCACGACCTGCCAGCTCCAGATCTTCCAATGGTCGATAGAGTGTTTCCACCGGGTACGTACGACCAGAGACTTCAATAACCGGCGCATTATCAAAGTGCTGGGAGAAACGCTCAACATCAATGGTGGCCGAGGTAATGATCACTTTCAGATCAGGCCGTTTGGGCAGAATCAACTTGATGTAGCCCAACAGGAAATCAATGTTCAGGCTGCGCTCGTGAGCTTCATCAATGATCAGGGTGTCGTAGCGATTGAGAAAACGATCATGCTGAATTTCCGCCAACAAGATGCCATCGGTCATTAGCTTGACCAGGGTTGACTCATTGGAGTGATCAGTAAAACGAACCTGATAGCCTACCTGTTCCCCCAGGGACACGTTCAGCTCTTCAGCAATACGATTAGCCACGGAGCGCGCTGCCAGACGCCTTGGCTGGGTGTGAGCAATGGCGCCAAAAATACCCTGCCCAGCTTCCAGGCAGATTTTTGGCAGCTGGGTGGTCTTGCCCGAACCGGTCTCTCCGGCCACCACGACCACCTGGTGCTCCCGAATCATCCTGGCAATATCTTCCCTGCGCTCGATAACTGGCAGTTCCTGCTCGTAGCGAATCTCCGGCAACGCAGCCTGGCGCTGGGCCACTAACGACAGTGAGGCAGTTATTTTTTCCTGCAAACGCGCCTGCTCGGTCTTATCAGTGCGCTTGAGACGACGCAATTGACCACGCAAGCGATAACGGTCACGGATCATGCAGTTATTAATGGCCTGACGTGCCTTCTGTTCACTAAAGTCGTCGCTGAAGCCGGACACCCGGATACTCCCGTTCAATGAAATCGATGCCTGGATTCCAGGCAAGATAGCGGTCAGTGACCGCCTGGGGAAAGGTTACCCAGTCGTGGAATAACTGGGCAATGGTTTTCAGATTGTGACTAGCTGACGGACCGACCCTGTTTGGCCAACTCTTCCTCTCGCAGTTGACGGCGCAGAATCTTACCCACATTGGTGACTGGCAGCTCAGTGCGAAATTCCACCTGCTTGGGTACCTTGTAGGCAGTCAGGTTCCGGCGAAAGTAAAGAATAACCTCCTCGGTACTCAGCTCCGGATTACTGCTGACCACAAAGACTTTAATGGCTTCGCCGGAGCGCCTGTCCGGTACACCGATCACTGCACATTGAGTCACGTCGGGATGGGCCGAGAGCACTTCTTCGAGTTCATTGGGGTAAACGTTAAAGCCGGAGATACAGATCATGTCCTTTTTACGATCGACGATGGTGACATAACCTTCGTCGTCAATGCTGGCAATATCACCCGTTCGCAACCAACCATTAAGCATCGCTTCTTCCGTCGCCTGCTCACTCTGCCAGTAGCCTTTCATCACCTGCGGACCTTTGATGCACAGCTCGCCAATCTCGCCGATGGGCAGCTCATTATCTTCAGCGTCAATGACCATCAGCTCACAGGAGGGCACTGGTAACCCGATAGTACCAAGTTTGATCTTATCCAGCGGATTGACGGTCACTACCGGCGATGTTTCAGTCATGCCGTATCCTTCACAAATACGACAGCCGGTCAGATTTTCCCAACGCTCAGCGGTATCAAGCTGCAAGGCCATGCCACCGGACATGGTGTTTTTCAGGTGAGAGAAATCCAGCTTGCGAAACGCTTCCTGGTTCATCAGCCCGATAAACAGCGTATTAAGCCCGATAAACATACTGAACGGCTTGCCGGTGAGATCTTTGATAAACGACTTCATATCCCTGGGGTTGGTGATGAGCATATTGTGCTCACCAAGTAGCATGGCCACCATACAGTGCACGGTAAAAGCAAAAATATGATAAAGCGGCAATGGGGCTATAATCAGCTCCTCCCCCTCTTTCAGATTGCCGCCCACCACTGCTTTTACCTGAAACATATTGCTGAGAATATTGCGATGGGTCAGCATAGCGCCTTTAGCGACGCCAGTAGTACCGCCGGTGTACTGCAAAATGGCCACGTCATCGTTTTCACGACGCACGTCTACGCAGGGCTGCATGGCGCCCAGGCGCAGCGCAGTTCGAAAAGAGACGGCGTCGGGCAATGAGTAGGGAGGCACCATCTTCTTCACGTACTTGACCACCAGGTTCACCAGAATGCGTTTGATCGGTGGCAGCATATCACCCACTTCGGTGATGATTACCTGCTTGATGGCAGTTTTTGGCAGCACCTTCTGGGCCATGTAAGCCATATTGGCCAGCACCAGCAATGCTTTGGCTCCGCAATCACGAAACTGATGCTCCATTTCCCGCTCGGTGTATAACGGATTGGTGTTTACCACAATCAGGCCCGCTCGCAAAGCACCAAACACAGCCACTGGAAACTGCAAAATATTGGGCAGCATAATGGCAATTCGGTCACCAGGTCGCAGGTCTGTGTAGTTTTGCAGATAACTGCAAAAATGCCCGCTGAGTTCATAAAGACGGGAATAACTCAGCTCGCATCCCATATTACTGAACGCCGGTTTATCGGCAAACTTGCGGGTACTGTATTCCAGCACATCGATAATGGAGCGATATTGCCCAATGTCGATCGTCGCAGGAATACCTTCCGGGTATTTGTCGTTCCAGAATCCGGTGGTCATGGAGTAATAAGCCCCCTGCATCCTTGATGAAGCTGTAGAGAAAAAAGACTGGCGCGCAAGCTGTTCAACCTATCCTGTAACTGTCGCATTGAAAAATTTTCCGAGGTTATCAGTTTTCCCTTATCCTCGATAGACGACTTACAAAAAATACCTAGGGGCAATAGAGATATTCCTCGTAAAATGGCTTGGCACCGACATTATCGCGGCGCTTAATACAACAATAAGGAAAAGTGGTTAGTGAAAATAGCGCAGGCGAAAACAGAAAAGCTTTGCTGTTTTGTTAATTAAAAAATCAATCGATCGGTTAAATTCACAGCGATAAACAACCCCGACAAACATCGCAGCACTTTTCAGTAGGTCAACAAGAAGACAGTAGGTCAGCAAGAAATTCCCGACCGCCTATTGATCCCCCACCGTCTTGAGTCGCAACTCTTTCGGCATGGAAAATACCACGTTTTCTGGTTTGCCAGCGAGTTCTTCAGGCAACTGTGCGCCCAGTTCTACTAACCGACCGATCACGCCCTGGACAAGAACTTCCGGAGCCGAGGCCCCGGCTGTGATGCCGATGGTGTTTTTGTTGGTCAGCCACGCAGACTGCACATCGTTGGCATCATCCACCAGGTGCGCTTGTGCCCCGCTACGTTCAGCCAACTCGCGCAGGCGGTTGGAATTGGAACTGTTAACAGAGCCTACCACCAGCACCAGGTCACATTGGCTGGCCAGTAGTTTTACCGCGTCCTGACGGTTTTGGGTGGCGTAACAGATATCGTCTTTTCTTGGCCCCTGAATAGCCGGGAATTGGACACGCAGCGCAGCAATAACCTTGGCGGTATCATCCATAGAGAGCGTCGTCTGGGTCACGTAAGCCAGCCTTGTCGGGTCAGACACGCGCAAAGAACGGACGTCGTCTTCATTTTCCACCAGATATATGGCACCCCCGTTAGCAGTGTCGTATTGTCCCATGGTGCCCTCCACTTCCGGATGCCCATGGTGACCAATCAGCACACACTCCATGCCATCGCGGGAGTAACGCACCACTTCCATATGAACTTTCTTTACCAAGGGACAGGAAGCATCAAATACTTTCAGGCCACGGCGCTGCGCTTCCTCTTCAACCGCTTTGGGCACACCATGGGCGCTGAAAATGACAATAACATCGTCAGGCACCTGTTCCAGCTCATCAACAAAAATAGCGCCGCGCTGCTTCAGGTCTTCCACCACGTACTTGTTGTGTACCACCTCGTGGCGCACGTAAATGGGCGGACCGAAGACGTCCAGCGCCCGATTAACAATCTCGATGGCACGATCCACTCCAGCACAAAAGCCCCGAGGATTTGCCAGCTTGATTTTCATAGGAAAAATCCTGTCTACCAGTTCACGCTTGTACGTCACGGCGTCTGGACAGCAACAATGCGTACGTTAAATACCAAATGACGTCCTGCCAGCGGGTGATTGAAGTCAACCTCAACCGTCTGTTCGTCAATACGGCAGATCACGCCGGGCAACTCACCGTCGGCTGCGTCGGTAAACGACAGTACTAGCCCTTCTTCCAGTTCAACGTCATTGCCGAACCGTCCTCTGGGCAAACACTGAATATTATTGGGATTGGGCATGCCGAAGGCTTTTTCTGGCGGGATCGGGACAGTGCGCTCATCACCAGCAATCAGCCCCAACAATTGCTGCTCAAAACCCGGTGGCAGATTACCATCACCAATGACTAAAGACGCAGGCTGTTGCCCGGGGGTGGCATCTACGATACTGCCATCGTCCAGCTGCAAGGAGAAATGCAGGGTAACTTTACTGCCTTGCTCAATAATCGGTGACACTGCAATGTGCTCCCGCTGTGGTAATTATCTCAAGACGCAGACTTGCCCCGGAACATATCCAGAATCAGCATGGCGGCACCCACGGTAATGGCCATATCCGCCAGGTTGAAGGCTGGAAAGTACCAGTTTTCGTAGTGAAACAACAGAAAGTCGGTGACATGGCCATGCAGCAGCCGATCAATCAGGTTCCCAAGAGCACCACCCAGGATCAGCGCCAGCGAACATGCCTGCCAGTTCTCATCGGCCCGCAGCCGTCGCAGCCAGCCCACCAGCATGATACTGACAACAATGGCCACGCCACTCAGGAACCACCGCTGCCAGCCAGAGGCATCCCCCAAAAAACTGAAGGCGGCACCGGTATTGTAAGCCAGAGTAAGGGAGAAAAACGGTAGCACGGGGAGCTGCTGGTAGAGCGTAAATTCCTGAATCACCCACCACTTGATCAATTGATCCAGGCCCAGCACAAGAGCACTGAGCCAGAGCCAGTGGAGCTTTGAGGAAGTTTTAGTTTGCATGACCAGTTCCTGCGAAGAGATCCATGTCGGTAACATTGTTGTTAAAATACCGAGTCTTGCCGTGAGCGCCTGGCGCTGTATAGAAGCAGCATTTTAGTGAACGCATTAATACTATGTACCAACAACAGGATTTAGATAGTGCGGTTTACCGAAATACCCGGCAATTGCCGGGTATTCTTTGTCAGAGATCAAGCAAATTGGCGCCGTTCTCCATCGCCCTGGACATTTTCTACACAACGACCACACAGTTCGGGATGCTCTGGCGTTGCGCCCACATCAGCACGACGATGCCAGCAGCGATCGCATTTGCGGTACTCCGATTTCTCAACCTGCACCTTAAGGCCGGCCAGCTCAGTAGTCATTGCCTCACCGGCAGCAGTGAGTGGCGCAACGGTGGCGGCAGAAGTGATCAGCACAAAGCGCAACTCGTCGCCGAGCTGACTCAGCGTCTGCATCAGGGCGTCATCAGCGTACAGCGTTACCTCAGCTTCCAGGGAACCACCAATAGCACCAGCTACCCGAGCCTCTTCCAACGCTTTATTCACGGCGGTCTTCACATCCAGAATGGTATTCCAGTACTCGCGCCCGAGGGTGTCGCCCTCCAGTGAATTCAACCCTTCGTACCAAGTCTCCAGAAATACCGATGCGCCGCGCTGACCGGGCATCGTTTCCCAGATTTCATCAGCCGTGAAGCTGATGATGGGCGCCAGCCAGCGGACAAAAGCTTCGATGATGTGATACATCGCCGTCTGACAACTGCGCCGAGCCAGACTGTTCTGCCCAGTGGTGTACTGCCGGTCTTTGATGATGTCCAAATAAAAACCGCCCAAATCCAGCGAACAGAAATTATGCACCTTCTGGTAAACCGTCAGGAAGTTATAGCTGTTGTAGGCGTCAATCACCTCGTTTTGCAGTCTCAGGGTGCGATCCACCACCCATTTGTCCAGCGATAGCATATCGTCCCAAGCCACAGCATCGCTTTGCGGGTCGAAGCCGGTCAGATTGGACAGCAGAAAACGGGCCGTATTGCGAATACGACGGTAGCTATCTGCTGTACGCTTGAGGATATCGTCGGAAACGGTTATCTCCGAGGTGTAGTCAGTGGCCGAAACCCACAGGCGCAGAATGTCTGCTCCAAGGGACTTAAAGACTTTCTGGGGCGCGATCACATTACCCAGAGACTTCGACATCTTGCGGCCCTGGGCATCTACGGTAAAGCCGTGAGTCAACAGGCTTTTGTAGGGCGGCACCCCGTTCATGGCGATGCTGGTTTTCAGCGAGGACTGAAACCAGCCACGGTGCTGGTCGGAGCCTTCCAGGTAGAGATCGGCCGGGAATTGCAGCTCCGGACGTCGGGTCAGCACGGAGTAGTGGGTAACACCTGAGTCGAACCAGACGTCCAGAGTGTCTGTCACTTTCACATAGCGCTCGGCATCTTCAGGGCTAAGCAGGTCGGCCGGTTCCAGATTGAACCAGGCATCCATTCCCTCCTGTTCCACTTTCAGTGCAACCTGTTCAATCAGCGCCTGCGTATCCGGATGCAGCTCCTCGGTCTCTTTATTGATGAACAGGGCAATAGGCACGCCCCAGGTGCGCTGACGGGAAACACACCAGTCCGGACTCTGACCGAGCATGGCTTCCATACGGTTGCGACCCCACTCCGGAGTAAACGACACACCTTTGAGGGAATCCATGGCCGTGTCCAGCAAGTGCTCTTTGCTCATGCTGATAAACCACTGAGGGGTAGCACGGAAAATCAATGGTGTTTTGGTTCGCCAACAGTGCGGATAGCTGTGTACCAACTTCTCCTGAGCCAGCAGTCGGCCATTGTCAATTAACACCTCGATCACTTTCGGATCAACCTTGTAGACGTGCTCCCCGGCAAAACGTTCGACATTTGCCCGGTAATAACCACTGTCGTCCAGATAGTTGAGGGTCCCAATACCGTACTGACGGGCAATGTTAAAGTCATCGACACCGTGGTCTGGAGCCGTGTGGACATTACCAGTACCGGCATCCACGGTAACGTGGGCCCCCAGGATCAGCGGCAGCTCACGGTCATAAAACGGATGGGCAACTTTTTTGTGCTCAAAGGCAGCGCCTTTCGCGCGGGCGATGATGGCATAATCGGTAATGCCGTAGCGCTGCATGGCACTTTCCACCAGCGCTTCAGCCAATACCAGGCGAGCCGGAGCACCATTGACCTGGCATTGTACCAATGCGTAATCCAGGTCGCGGCCCAGAGAGACCGCCTGGGAGGCGGGCAGCGTCCAGGGCGTAGTGGTCCAGATCACCACAGAAACTTCGCCTTCGCCCTGTTCGTCCCCTTCGAAGTCCAGGGCACTGAGCAAATCGGCTTCATCAATGGCGGCATAACGCACGTCAACCTGGGTTGAGGTTTTGTCCTGATACTCAACTTCCGCCTCGGCCAGTGCTGAACCACCAACCACACTCCAATACACCGGCTTGTAGCCTTTTACCAGGTGACCATTGGCAGCTATTTTGCCCAGGGCACGGATGATGTCCGCTTCGTTTTGGTAATCCATGGTCAGGTAAGGATGATCCCAATCAGCGAAAATCCCCATACGCTTGAAGTCTTCACGCTGGCCAGCCACTTGTTTGGCAGCGTACTCCCGGCACTTGTTGCGAAACGTCTGATAATCCACTTTGTCGCCCGCTTTGCCGAGCATGCCTTCTACCTTGTGTTCGATGGGCAGGCCGTGGCAGTCCCAACCGGGCACGTACGGCGCATCAAAACCACTCATGGTTTTGGCTTTGACAATCATATCCTTGAGGATTTTGTTCACCGAGTGGCCAATGTGAATATCGCCATTGGCATAAGGAGGGCCATCGTGCAGGATAAACTTCTCCCGGCCCTGGCTGACTTTGCGGATTTCGCCGTGGAGATCCATGTCATACCAACGCTTGAGCATTTGCGGCTCACGCTGGGCCAGGTTGCCACGCATGGGAAAATCGGTGTGCGGCAAATTCAGGGTATGTTTGTAATCGGATTTTTCAGAGGACATAGTATTTACCGAGGGCTTGATGGTCACCGCTGATGATTAGCTAACAGCCTGCGGGCGGTGGCGGCATCGTCGGCAATCGCAGCCCGCAGTGCGTCAAGGGATGGAAACTTCTGCTCATCCCTGATTTTTTCTACAAATTCTACCCGCAGGGTCTGGCCGTACAAGTCGCCCTGGAAATCCAGCATATGCACTTCCAGCACAGGGCTTATTCCGGCTACAGATGGCCTGATACCCAGATTGGCCACGGCATCAAAGCAGTGACCATTGATCCGCACACGGACGGCAAAAACACCCATCAAGGGCAGTCGCTGGCGACAAACCCGGATATTGGCCGTGGGAAATCCCAGAGTTCTGCCCAGTCGCTGGCCTTTTATCACCCGACCAATCATGGTGAACGGTCGGCCCAGCATACGCTCAGCATCCCTGAGCCGGTTTGTGGCCAGGGCGTCACGAATGCGAGTACTGCTGACTCTTCCTTGCTGCATCAGGACGGTACGGGTATCGGATACATCAAAGCCGTAGCGGTCACCCAGCATCTCCAGGTGAGCAAAATCTCCGTCACGATCGCAGCCATAACGGAAGTCATCGCCCACAATTAGGTAGCGAATGCCCAGACCAGCCACCAGTACCTGCAAGACAAAGTCGTCGGCACTGAGGCTGCGCAAATGCTCATTAAAGGGCAGACACAGCACTTGATCGACCTGATAATCGGCCAGCAGTGCCAGCTTCTCGCGCAAGCTGGATAACCTTGGCGGTGCTGCGTCGCCCTGGAAAAACTCACGCGGCTGAGGCTCAAAGGTGACGACGCAAACCCGGGCGCTGAGCTCAAAAGCCTGCTGCCTGAGCGCCTCAAGAATGGTCCTGTGGCCCACATGCACGCCATCGAAATTACCGATGGTGGCCACGCACCCCTGGTGCCCGGGCCTGATATTGTGCAATCCGCGGATCAACTGCATGGAGAGACTCAAACTCCCTGACGTCCTGTATCTGACCTTTTATTTACCAACGCCTCGACGCAACTGGCGTGAGGACGAAGCGCAGCAGTATACCCCACCAACTGGTCACTGAATAGGCACAGGCAGCGTTCAAGGCTGCCACGCCATATTACGCGGACTCAGGAGTAGAGGCGGTCATAGCAGTAGTTGGTGGCTTCAATAAAGCCGGCAATGCTGCCGCAATCAAAACGCTTGCCCTTGAATTTGTACGCCATAACGCAACCGCGCTGAGCCTGGGCCATCAGGGCATCGGTAATCTGAATCTCGCCACCTTTGCCCGGCTCGGTATCATGGATCAGGTCAAAGATATCAGGCGTGAGAATATAGCGACCAATAATCGCCAGGTTGCTCGGCGCATCTTCCGGGGAAGGTTTTTCCACCATCTTTTCCACCCGGATCAGTTCATCGGAGATAGGTTGTCCGGCAATAACTCCGTATTTATTTACTTCATCCCGAGGTACTTCTTGCACAGCCACAATGCTGCAACGAAACTGCTTATACAATTGTGCCATTTGTGCCAGAACGCCCGGCCCACCGGGATTGATGCACAGGTCATCGGCCAACACCATGCCAAATGGCTGATCGCCGATCAGCGTTTGGCCAGTGAGTACAGCATGACCAAGGCCTTTCATCTCGTGCTGGCGGGTGTAAGAAAAACTGCACTGGTCGATGACGCTGCGGATATCCGACAGCAGACTTTCTTTATCTGTACCGGAAATCTGGTGTTCCAGCTCGTAATTAACATCAAAGTGATCTTCCAGGGAGCGCTTGCCACGGCCGGTAACGATGCAGATATCCGACATTCCTGCCTGCAGCGCCTCTTCCACGCCGTACTCAATGAGTGGCTTGCTGACAACGGGCATCATCTCTTTGGGCATGGATTTCGTCGCTGGCAAAAACCGGGTACCGTAACCTGCCGCCGGAAAAAGGCATTTCTTAATCATTTTGATTCCTTGAATGGTCCGGCGCACGCAGCCGGACAGTCATAAGCAGGGAGCGCAACCATCCCTGTAAAATCAGCGGGTTGTATTTAACTACGAATGTCCTTGGACAAACAAACGGGTTTGAGAAAAAAATGACAGAGAGGGTGATTTACGTATCAGATATCGGGCTATGCAGATTGCGATATAACCAGCGCACCCGGATCAGCGGTGTAATTTTAAACAGTGGAATAAAAAGCCAGTAAGCGAGGATACCAGAGCAGTTGGCAACCATATCCCAAAACGAGGGATGGCGATAGTCAGTCAGGGATTGCAGCAACTCAATCCAGAATCCAAATGCCATGGCTAGCGCTGCTTTTTTCACAGTAAAGCCTTCCTGATAACAGAAACCATCAATCAGTCCGGCAATCACCAAAAAGGCCAGAAAGTGCGCCACTTTGTCAGCCGCCACGGGAAAGTTCCAGAAAGTCAGCTTTATGCCCCCGTCATCATCAATTGGTAACAAAGACATAATCGTGATGGTGATCAGAGTGGTGGCCAGGGCCGCCTTACTGATTGGCAAGTAGTATCGGAGGATTATCGCTTCCATCGGGCGGATTTCGCTGTTCCTGTGCGCTTCGGTTTATTATCGATGAGCCTGCCCCTCAGTGAAGCAGGGATTTGCAGCTCACGCCAACAGCCCGGCTCCAGGGCGTCAATTTTCCACGGGCCGATCTGACAACGAATCAATCTCAGCGTAGGGTGACCAATAGCCGCAGTCATTCTTCTGACCTGCCGGTTTCTGCCTTCTTTGATGGTCAGTTCCAACCAGCAGTCGGGCACTGACTGTCGCACTCGAATGGGGGGTGTCCTGGCCCACACTGGCGGCGGATCAATCATTCGGACATTGGCCGGTAGAGTTGGCCCATCGTTTAGAACTATTCCACCACGAAGATGGTCTAAAGTCTGTTCGTCAGGAATTCCCTCTACCTGAACCCAGTAGGTTTTCGGCATTTTATGCCGGGGTGAGGCAATCCGGTTTTGCAACTGGCCATCATCAGTAAGCAGCAACAATCCTTCGCTGTCCCGGTCCAATCTGCCAGCCGGATAAATGCCAGGGATTTCAATGAAATCTTTCAATGTCAGTCGACCGGCCTGATCCGTGAACTGCGTCAACACACCATAGGGTTTGTTGAACAGAAGTAATCGACTTTCTCGAGTGGGGCGTAGAACACAAGCCTGCATGAATGATCACTGATAAAAAATTATCGGATTGTATAGGCAGAAGGTTCTGTCGACCAGACCGTGGCTAACCCATATTAAAGGCAATTATCGTGACCACACCACCGGCAAGCAGTGAACCGATTGAACAACAGAACATCGATGTGAAGGCTATTTTTCGACTGGCAGCGCCAATCCTGTTGGGTTTTACCTTATGGCTGCTACCAGCTCCTGACGGCCTCGACAGTCAGGGCTGGCATATGCTGGTGATTTTTTGCAGTACCTTACTGGGAGTGATGGTCGTCCCGATGCCAATGTCCGCTGTCACCTTGATGGGCCTGACAACCCTCAGCCTGACCGGAACCGTACCACTGAAACAGGCACTGGCCGGTTATGGCGATCCAATAACGTGGCTAGTGGTGCTGGCCTTTTTTATCTCCTACGGGTTTATCAAAACTGGCCTCGGGCTGCGCATTGCTTATGGCTTTATGCGGCTGCTGGGAAAAAAAACCCTGACTCTTGGCTATGGCCTCACCCTCACCGATACCCTGCTGGCTCCCGCCATGCCCAGTACCACAGCCAGGGCTGGCGCGGTGGTCTATCCTATTATGCAGTCCATCGCCACAGTCTATGACAGCAAACCCGGCGCTACAGCCAAGCGGATGGGAGCTTTTTTGCTCATGATTGTCTTCCATGCCAATGCCATCACCAGCACCATGTTTCTTACCGGTATGGCTGGCAATCCACTGGTGGTGAAGCTGGCCGCGACTCAGGGGGTCGAACTGAGCTGGTTCAGCTGGGCCCTGGGCGCACTCCTGCCGGGACTGGTCTGTCTGATCCTGATGCCACTGTGTCTGTACCGACTGGTTCCTCCCGAGTTGAAAGAAACGCCCAGGGCCGTCAGCATGGCTACCGAAGAGCTGCGGCGTTTAGGCGCTCTGAGTAAAGATGAATGGATTATGACCGGAACCTTCCTGACTCTGCTGGTACTTTGGATATTTGGCCAACAGCTGAACCTTTCCGCGACCCTGGTGGCCATCGTAGGAGTGTGCATTCTATTGTTAAGCGGTGTGCTCGACTGGGACGACGTGCGTGGTAATAAAGGTGCCTGGGATACCATGATCTGGTTTGGCGCATTTATCACCATGGCGCATTACCTCAGCAGCTACGGTGTTGTCGATTATGTTAGCAAGCAGATTGGCACGCTATTTGGTGGTCTGCCTGCGGGACTGACCATGGTTGTCATCTGTGCGCTGTATTATTTCTTCCATTACTTCTTCGCGGCCTCCACTGCCCAGATCAGCGCCATGTACGCCAGCTTTCTGCTGATTATGCTCAGTGCCGGTGTTCCCCCTATGGGAGGTGCCCTGATGCTGGCCTATACCAGCAATATTTGCGCCGTTATTACTCATTACGGTAATGGGCCGGCACCGATTCTCTTCGGCGCGGGTTATGTACCTGTGCTTTCGTGGTGGAAGACCGGTTTGTTGATGACCCCGGTTTACCTGATTATATGGCTAGGGCTGGGAAGCCTCTGGATGAGCTGGCTCGATTATTTTTGATACGCCCTGCTCTCAAAGCCTCCGGTGGAGGCTTTCACTATACACACCACATACACCGCATACCGCACAAACTCTCGACAGACAGAAACGACAGATGACCTAAAGCACCAGTTCAATCACAAATGTCTTAAGCAAAAAACCAAGAACGCCAAGCCCCAAAGTAGCAAAGAGCACGAACATTCCCCACCTCCCAGCTTCGGCCTTTCTGCCCAGGTCAAGGACGATACCGCCCATAAACAACACCAGCCCACCAATTAAAATCGGCAACACCAACGCTTCAAACTCGGCAATATCCATAAGCACTTCCTGTGTCTTCGCTCCATTGTATGCACTCCCCACTACCGCGCCAAGACAGCGGGACATCGCGCTATAAAGATCACGATTAAGTCCGATATAGGACTCCAGAGAGTTTCGTTAGGTTCTGGAGGATATGTTATGGCGGTCAAACTCAAACTGGTGGATGTCACCAAGTTGAAAAAGGCCAGTTTTCTCGTATCGCAAGAGACAGAAAAAGCCGTTGCTGAGGCCAGGGTTATGCTGGATAAGCAAGAAGAGTTTTTGCAAAACGGTGGCATGGATCGACAAAAGCTGCGGGCATTCATCAACAGCGATCAGTGGACTTCGCAACAAAAACAAAAGGCCCGAGAGGAGCTGTTGCGTTTTCATAACGAGTTGAAAACCGATATGGCGCGCGTTGCAGCTGACAGACGCAAAGAGCTAAACAGCGCCAATCGTTTACTTGAGCAGCGCAAGCTTCAGCCTGGCACAGCTACAAGAAAACAACGTTCAGGATTTATATAAACCAAAGATAAAAAGCCAGTCCGGCTGGGTTACCGTTGCAATGCTGTACACAAAAAGGTGCCTTTTTAAACATTAATCACCGTTTTTCAGGAATACAGCATGAGTTCGGTTAACAACATTACCACTAGCAGTAATATTAATACTCTTAATCCTGTGGAAATGAGCAAACAGGATTTCATTTCCGCCGTCTATCTCGAGCGCGGTGAAATGCTGGACTCGGAAGTACGGCGAATTATCGGTGAAATTGACAAAAGTAACCAATACGTTGATGCCATCAACGGCCTGATCGGTAAGGCAAACCTGGCAGAATACGGCGATAATTTTTATTCAAATACCACATGGCAGGTCAATGGCAATTCAGTGGTACTGGACAACGGCTACGGACTGAACGTCCAGCCTGATGGCAACGGCGGTTCAACCGTAACCATCCTGGATGCTGAAGGTAATCAGCTGATCTACCAGAATCAGACTCTGATTCCGGTACCCGCAGGCACTACCGTTGATGCTCTCGAAGTGGGTATTCCAGTCATGAATGACATGACGTTCATGCTGGATGATGGAACTAAAGTGACACTGAAGGTCTCCGCGCCTGATGATGCCTTTAACCAGCAAAACCTCTCTGGTGGTCTGGCTAACGTTCAGTCCATAGTGATTACTCGAGACAATCAGGGCATGAGCATCGACGACCTCGATACAGCATCACCGACATTTAATGCCCCGACCGTTGAAACCCCGACCAACACAGGCGTACAGTCTGTTGCGCCCACGTCAACCGAAACCATTAATGTTCCTTCGCACTCGATCACTAACTACATTGACTATGAAGGTAGTAGTGATTATGACAATGTTGATGGCGACGCAATCAGCGAATATAAGCAACAGTGGCTCTCGGTCCTGAATGACAAATCTCCTGCCGAGCAGCAGGCTATGATGGATGCATTTCGGGATGCTGGCAGTGTGTCGGTTTCTTATGATTTGGGGGAGTCACAAAATGACGATGACTATTACAGCAAGAGTTACAGTTATCCGGTGTTCTCGGGTGACACTTTAACAACGCTTTTCAATCGGATTCTTGACCGTTCCGCGCCAAAGTTCAGACTCTACGTTGAGTTAGCAGAAGACGATATCTCCCTGGAATATCTGAACATTGGTGTAAGCGTACCAGCCTATTCGTATGAGTCCCCTATTCCGGATACGGTTAAAACAACCTTCAACATGAGTGCAAAAAGCTTCTCAAATAGCGCATCATGGCCCTATGAAGAGGAAGATTACCGGGCACTTGACGGACGCGTGAGAGAACTGGTTTCTGATATTAAATTATCTTACCTGCACGCTTTAACACCGGAACAAAGGGAGGGATTGCGCAGGAAACTGATGGTGGATGGACTGGATTTTGACTGGATAGTTGATGAGGTGGACAAGGACGATAACACGTACTACAAATCCCAGACCATCAAACTGGTGAGCGGCGAAAGTCTTGAAGGTTTTCTGGACCGGGCAGCTCTCGAATCATCTCAAAGAACCACTGCGAGCATTCGCTTTACTGATGACGAAGGTCACATTGAAATGGTCAGTGCCGACCTGTCTATAGACTTTCCTGGTTTTTCGTACGATGAGTACGAAAATGCCGCCCCAATACCAGCCAGCAGCCCTAACGACCCCAGGCCTATCAACATCCACTCTCTCGATAGCAACAATAACGACGGCCACGTTCTTATTGAAACCGGTGGCATTCACTCATGGGAGTATGGTGGCAAGACAGTCAGCGGGTTAACAGAAAGTGACCCTAACGACTCTGCCAACCTGGTGACAGGCTATTTTGCCCGCAAGCTGGCTTTTCAGAACAGTCAGAGCGATGAATATAGCGGCACATCACCCCTGCTGACGCAAAAAGAAATCGACCTTTTGACCAAAATTCTGAAAATACCTTACGCCGATGCCAGCAACAATGGACAACTGACCCCAGAAGAGTGGGTGGATCTGAAAGAGAGTCTGATCAATGCTCGGGACAACCTGAACGGCAATAGCCAGTTACAGACTGTTCAGCTGCAAAGGGCAATGCAGACGTACAACCAGAACTACGAAGCCATGTCTAACGCACAACAAAAAATATACTCCCTACTCAGAGACATTATGTCCAATATGAGATAACAACGTTAATCAGCCGCGTATTCCTGACAATGCACGGCTGATTGCTACTACCACCAGACTCAAGCTGATTTATCCAATTCTCCCGACAGTCGCAACCTCAAGCTTCTTATATAGCATGCCCAACACATCCCATTTATGCATGGCCCAGGCCGGTGACAGCAGATATTGCCGTTCTCCTGAACCGGTCAGCCGGTGGAATAATAGTTCTTCAGGCGCACGCAGAATTATCTGCGTCAGCACGTCCGTATAGGACTCTAGGGTTAATTCACGCACCTGTCCGTTACGCCACTGTCGGGCCAGCTGAGTACCTTTGACGATGTGCAGTGGATGGATCTTGATGGCGTCCACACCGAGATTAATAACGCGATCAAAGCTTACCAGGCTATCTTCTGGCTCTTCACCGGGCAGCCCGACAATCAGATGAGTACACAGCTGCAGGCCAAAGCCTTTGGCTCTGGTCACCGCATCAATGTAATCGCTATAGCTGTGACCACGGTTAATCTGTTCAAGGGTGTGATCAAAGCTGGATTGCAGTCCCAATTCCAGCCACACCTCATGGCCTTGCGCTTGGTAGGTAGTCAACAGTTCAAGCACCGGATCCGGCACGCAATCGGGTCGAGTTCCCACAGCCAGACCAACAATGCCCGGCTGAGACAATGCCTCATCGTAATAACGCTTCAGGTCTTCTGGTGAGCCGTAGGTATTACTGTAGGACTGAAAATAGGCTATAAACTTTTTTGCCCCGGTACGGGCTCCCACCTTCTCCTGAGCCTGACGAATTTGCTCAGAAATTGCTCCTGCCTTAGTGCTACCGGGGCTGAAAGAAGCGTTATTACAAAATGTGCAACCGCCGATGCCTTTGCTGCCATCGCGGTTTGGACAGGTAAATGAGGCGTTCACCGAAACTTTGTGTACTTTCTCTGCGTACTTCTGTCGCAAGTATTGGCCAAAAGTATTCACAAAGCGGGTCATGTCCATAGCGAGTTTTTCTTAAGATAAAATCGCTACAAAATACCGAATGACGATAAATTAACCTATAAGGGATTTAACGGATATTCCGATTTAGCTCGAATTTTTTTTCATTCGATCAAGCGCCTCGCGTACTACAGCTCGCGCTTCGTCTTGGCAAGCAGCCATAGCTTCAGGGTCATCGGGCGCTACTCGCCATTCAATAATTTTCTTGGCCAACTTGCGAGCCATCACCCCAACAATATCATCCAGATAGGTGTCATCAAACATCGCCAGAGGCATAAATTTGAGGTGCACCAGCAATTGCTCCGGTTTATCTGGCTCTTTCATATGAATGGCAAAATCGCCGGCGTCTGAAGTACTTTGACTGATTGTTAAGGTAAAATGCTCACCGCTCATAGTGTTCTCCAGGCTGTACTAAGTTCAGTTGTCGGCGGTGTCTTAATCGGCTTTATGATCCGCAAACGATATTTGAAACGGTGAGCCAGGACGTTAGGTTAACCCCGTTTTTATCATCTAGACTGAACTTTAGTAGCACTGGAAACCAAGTGGTGAATGATGTCGTTTGCTTCTGGGATGTCAGTCAAGTAATGGGGATATATCCCCTGCTCAAGAGGCTACCCCGGACGACGACATTTATACATAACAAGCCAGTTTCAGCTGGACAATGGAGAGCCTGATCATGTCACTGATTACTAACAGGGATGTTGAGAACTTACCTTCGAACAACACCGGGCAGGTAGGGAACGTCAAGCCGGTGGACCGGATTGATCCTATGCAGTCACAGTCGTTTTCAGACCTGGTAAAAAACAAAGATGAGAATAAACTGGTGACAGCCTCTGGTGAAAACACAGAGATTACCCCTGAGGAGCTGCAAAGGCAGATTCGTGAAAATCTGTTCAAAAATGGCTTCAACAAGGCGATGGAAAAGGCCAAAGAAATCGCTAAAGAATTGCGCAATGGGTAACTCAATTGGCGGTCATCGCTAAATGGCCGCCGTTGCCTTCCTAGTTTCTCTGTACCTGTAATTGACGACTGTCGCCCTTCGCTGGGTAGTTTTTAATCAACACCTACACTGGCATAGCCGTAGGACTCTACCCGCATGTCACTGCAAACCAAAAATGATTGTTTCACTGTTGAAAGCTCGCCTAACGCCCTGTTTTACCAACTGCAACAGCTGGTTCATGAAATCATTACTCCTGACACAGAAACCTTAATCTCCACTCTAATCACTCGGCTTGAGGAATACCAGAAAGCCATCGACGATAAGGATGCAGCCCACTGGATGGACATCAAAAATCGTCTGATAACATCAGAGTCGGCAATTCTTGAACGCTTTACCAGTGCGCTGACTCAAGAAGGTAGACAGCCAACCAACAAAGAACCGGAAGCTGTCATCCTTGAGTTAATGGATAATGAGGAGCTTGATCAGCGCCTGCTCTGGCTCGATGCGGCACACTATTTCGAGAACGGTGAAAATTCCCAGCGCATTTGTCACATCAAAAGCGGTCTTGGCGCGTTGTATCCGCAGCACGAGGGCACGCTCCCGGCCACCCCAGAGCGGTTATGCGAAAGTTTTTCTGTCGCTATCGCGCCACTGAACCCAGACAAAAGCGTCGCACAGCAACTGTTTTCTTGGTTTGCCGACCATTTCCAGCCAGCTGCCGATGATCTCTGGCGCAAAACCGACCAATTATTATCAAACAGAAAGCCCACTCCCAGAAAAGAGTTACTGGATAAAAAGTCGTGCAAAAATCCTGATATCGTCCCTTATTCCTCACCTTTCTCAGCAGATTTGGCACAGCCAACTGTCCCGAGTTCGACGACGATAGCCTCTGAACTTGTAACTAGTCAGGCCACTCAGTTGGTTTCTCAGGTAGATAGTCTGCTGGTAGAAGATGATCCCACTGCAAGAAAGCAAGACAACACAGTTTCATCGACCGCGCTGTTGACAGTCCTCAGCAGGCTGCAACTGGAGAAGAACGATCAGCAACCCGAACCCGCCGCGATGCATGCAGCAATCATAAATGCGCTGACCGCAGAGGGAACAACAACAAAAATCTCTCGTCAGCACGAAGACCGGATCAATAGCATTGGCTGGTTTTTCCATCACATATTGGCAGGGGAGAACTTGTCTAATGAAATCACCAAAGCAATAGCACGGTTACAAATTCCAATACTCAAGCAGGCAATTGCAGATGATGATTTTTTAGCCAACTACCACCACCCTGCACGCCGTCTTTTAACAGTCTTAACGTCGTCGGCCAAGTATTGTCACAATCCTTTATTGGGCGACCATGTACTGATGCTGATTGAGCACACAGTAAAGACAATCATTGCCGATCATGGTGCCAACAATGATATCTTCCAAGACTGTCTGGCTGGTTTTCAGCACAACCTTGAGGACATTTTACAGACGCAACATGGTGATCCAGACGACTTACTGGCAAGTGACGATTCACCATCTCTAAACGTTACAGAAAATGCGCCAGATGAACATCCGGCACCGACAACACCGCAAGACACCAACGAGCTGACAGAAGAGATCATTCTTTTTTCCGACGCGCCCGAAAGCAGCCCAGAAACAGAGGAAAAACCATCAGCCCAGGAATCGAACGACACAAGCCAACAAGTCCCAGATCAGCAAAGCAACACGCGGCAGGAAACCCCGCTCACAGAGACGCTCCATTGCGGCCAGTGGGTAGAGTTTATCGGCCAGGGCGCTACTCACCGCCTGCGCTGCAAACTGTCCCGGGTCAGCGAAGACCAACAACGCTACATTTTTGTTAATCGCTCAGGCATGACAGTAGCACAAAGATCCGCCAGCGAACTGCAAAAAGGCATTGTAAATGGCTCAGTGCAAATTCTGGCAGAAAATCCAATCTTCGATCGGGCCATACAGGCAGTGCTGGGGCACTTCAAAAAAAGCCATTCATTAAAGCAGTAATACCGATATGGCGATTATTACCCTACCTGACACCGTTATGGAAAACGCTATGATTAACCCGGATAATCTACAACAAGTTGCTGACGGTGATCGGATACTGCAACAAGAACTACTGGCAACCTTTTTCCAGAGCACTCGCGAAGATATCCTGAACCTCAAAGCGGCTGTTAATAATCATCAGAACACTTTGGTTACCAGTTTCGCTCACCGCATCAAAGGCGGTGCGGTTATTGTGGGCGCTGAGCGATTGGCTCTGCTGGCCGGCGATCTGGAGCATTGTGGGCAGCAGCTACAAACAGAACGCTACGAGCTGCTGTTTCTTGAATTGCAAGACACCTTTCGTCAAATAGAATCACAATATCCCGGTTTATGACTGCGATTGGCTGGACAGGCTGAATAAGCGAAAACCGATCACAACAGCCAAAGCCATAAAGGGCGCTTCCAGCGCACCAGCCAACATCCGCACCAGCAAATCACTCCTGTTATCTGTCAACAAAAGAGCAATCAACACCTGGGACAAAAACATAATGCCCAGCAGCAATGCAAAAGGTGGCAACAGCAGGGACCATTGATCCCGCGTCTGGTTGAAGCTGGCCTTGATGGCAATCAGGGGTGGTTCCTGCTTCAAGGCAACTCGAAACTCAACAAACATAAGTTTATAGAGTAGATAATAACCGGGAATCAGGTACAAACTCAGCCCAAACAGAACGATGACCACAGCAACAAAATAACCAGTCAACAGTGGAAAATAGACCCCGATGGATTTTAAATAGCTGTCGTAAATCCCGAGATTTCCACCCTGATCACGACTGGCAACAAAAAAAATGGCTGCTCCGGTCACCAAAGGATCAACCAATACAGAGGCCATTAGATCAATCATCCCTTCTTGCAACTCGTTACCCGTCGTCAGGGAGCGATGCAAATAGAAGCCAACCACTTCTGACGGAACAACCGCCAACCAGAAAAGGGCCGTCAAACTTAACCCGTAGCGGGAAAAAAAATGCAACGATTGAGTGATGACTGCCATGTGCCTCTACCAGGGAATGGGTGAACCGTCATAGCTAACAAAGTGCCCACTGTTCTTTAGGGTCAGCTGCTCAATCACTTTGCGAATACCACGGACAGAGGTTTCAGTGTCTATTGGTGCGTTCATGCCGCCCATGTCGGTGCGAACCCAACCTGGATGTAAAATCCCCACGCTGATTCTGAGCCCGGCAAGATCAATGGCCAGGCTCTTGCCAACAGCGTTCAGTGCAGCCTTGGCTGAGCGGTAGATATAACTACCGCCCTTCTGGTTATCGCCCATGCTGCCCATTTTGCTGGACATCATGATGATTTTTTTATCGCTGCTTCTTGCCACTTTATCGATCAGCGCCTGGGTAACCATCATAGGAGCAACGGTGTTGACTCGCAGTACCTCCATCCACGGATCAACCACTACCTGGTCGTAACTCAACCCGGAGGGACCGTATATCCCGGCATTATTGATAAGAATATCAATGGGTTCTTCGATAACATATTGAAGATTATGAATCATCCCGGACTGCGTAATATCCAAAGGCACCAGCTCAAACTGGTAACCCGAGTTGTGTTTCAACTCCAGTAATTCCTGCGATTGCTCCGGAAAACGACAACAACCGTAGACTTTTGCCCCGTCTGACAAATACTGGCGACACAGCTCCAGACCAAGCCCCCGGCTGACTCCGGTGACCACAACTACCTTTTGCATACTGCCTCCCGAGGAAGAAAAGCGCCCAAATATTAGAAGTTACAAAAAGTTGACCGATACCTTATCTTAAGGCGACATTTGTTCAACACAAGCATAAACGCCAACTGATTATGATCAATTTGTCATAGGCCTATTCTGGCGAGGGGCAAACACGATGGATAGAATACCCGACCGCTCACATCAATCACCAAGCGCATCTCAGCCAATCAATAACGACCAGGGCAAATTGGGCAGCAAACAAGTCATCCAAACCGATGGTACAGCTTATCTGGAAAAAAACAGTGTCCCCAATTCAGCCACAAATTCAGAGACAAATTCAGGACAGCCACTAAATGAACGAGAGATAACTTCGAACGCCTTGCAAATAATGGTTGCGACCGGACGACAGCAACAATGGGGCGCCCTGGCTTCAGCCATTAGTCGCCATGGCAATAGCCTGGGTAATTTGACCGCCGCCATGGACACTCTGCAGCAACACGACATCAAGCTGCCGGTGCAGATTCAGAACAAGGTAGGCCTGCACTTTGCGGAGTTAGCGGCCGTCAATGCAGCTGCTTCCTTGCAGGAAAACTTACCTGCTGATGAACTACAAGCCCTTGGATTACTTGATCAGCTTGTTCCGCACCACAACCACCATGACAGCCCAATCGGCACAATCGTTCGGTTGGTGGTTGACGAATTTATCAAAAAGTACCAACTCAATGATGCTAATCGCAAAGGCATCGTTCAGAGCATGTCGGCAAAAGTTTACTCACTTACTTCTGAGAGAATGACAGAGCTCGAAGGTTTAGTTATTGATGCCACTACGGATGCAAACATCATCAAGCAAATACGACACGCGCAAAACGAGCGGAGAATTGTGGAAAGCTTTTGGCAAGACGCTGCAAAATCTTAAGTCAAAGCCAAAATTAATGGCATATTTATCTCGGTATTGCGAACTTTGCTTGCCAACTCAAAAAACCTTCAAAAATGAAGGTTTTTTGAGTCAGACCAGATCGTTACTTATTCAGACCAGAACTTTGCAGCTCAGCCTTCTGCACTTGGCTCAATAGGATCGGATGGCTTAACGACTTTACTTTTCTTTGGTGAGCCACTGACTATAGCCGCTACTTCCTTGACATCATTTTTAACATTTTTGGCAAGCTCTTTTTCGTTTTTTGCCAGCAGATCCGCAAAAATCTTTTCTTCTTTTGCAATTTCTTTTGCAGTGAAATTGCGAATTTCTTCTTTTTGAATTCGTAGCTCATCATCTTTCTGAGCCACTACGTCCAAGTCATCCTGAACACCTTCAAGCTGGTCATTGAGTACAATAAGATTTTTTTGCACCTCATTAATCCTGACCTTAAGCCCTTCCCGAGTGTTCTGAAGCTGGGCAATTCCTGCCACATTAAGAATCATAGGCGATGACTCAGGACCAAACTCAGAGTCAATATGATTAACAGCCTCCAACTTCTTTTCACAACTGCTTAATTTAATCACCTCCTCAGCAAGAACATCTTCACTTTTTTTAATTTCCACTTTGAGCTTTTCGGCTTTATCAGTATATGCATCACGATTGCCTGCATTCACCGCAATTTTTTCATCAATATTCTTAACATACAGATCTTCACATTTTTTAAGTTCGTCAATTGCCATCTGCTTTTTCTGTTTAATTTCCTCCCCGTAGATGGCTCTATCATCTTCGACCTTCATCTTGACAAAGCTACTATGCAACTCTTTGAGTTCATTGGCCTGCAACTCCAATGATTTTTTCAATTCTTTTCGCTCTTGCTGAATTTGATGCACACGATTCTTACTCAGATTGAACTGATTGTAAGCATCGCTGGCACAAAAAATTTCAGCCAATTTTTCAGTCGCTGTTTTTCGTACTCGTTGGGAGCCACTGTCTAAAAGGATATATTGCGGACTTCCACCTTCAGTGGCTGGAGGCAAAGCAACAACTAAATTTTTTCGTAGATCATGGGAACTCAGTTTTCCATCTACAATGGCCAAGATGGTTTTGTATTTGGCTTTAAAATCATTATTTTCAAGTTTCAACCTGGCATGATCCCGTTTTTTCTGGGCAAGACTACTCAAAGTTGTATTAAACTCTTTGATCTTATTAGCCAACATCTCTTTTTTTTCAGGGCTCCCAGCTCCCCTGATCACTTGGTCGGCTATATTCTGTGTAACCGGCATCCAGTTTTTCGTTAGCAGCTTTCTCTTGCCTTTGCCCATCAGCAAATGTTCCAAAGCCTTCACAGGACGGCAATTTCTTAACCACTCACGAAAATCTTTAAATGCAATTTTTACAGGACGAGTATTCTTTGGAATACCTGCATAATTTTTTTCTGATACTTGAATTCCGACAACATTTTCAGGATTTACTGCACTAACGGTTACCTTACTGCCATTCAAATAACCAACTTCTGCATCCACTGCATCAGCATCAATTGAAAATGGTAAGTTTTGATTAACGCTTTGAGTATTTTCTGGCCCAATCATAACTACTTCCCCCTAGACTCCGTTATTTCATCAGACTTTTCTTCGATAATGTGCAGCTATCCCGATTAACTATTAACCATTGCTGATAGAGTTATATTCAACCATGTGCACTACAAGGAACTATCTCTTCTATTATTCTCAATGAATGCCAACACATGATGGTATTGCTGACTTCCATTGGCCTCTCCCCAACCCTGAATATTTTTTTCAATAATATCCAAACTTTCCAAGTCCTGGTCATTGATAATATCCAGAATTTCTGCCTGCCATTGATTCTCGTTCGCACCAGAATAGACATTCTGCATCATATTTTGCACAATCAGGATACCGCGCTCCCCTGGATTTTTGCTGCTTTTCCGTGAATAGTTGGCATCGGTGCCGTGTAAAGCTTTACCTTCAGCAATCGTCTTCAGGTTTCTCAGATCCGCATTACGCATTCTTTTGGCCTGAGCACTTTTTTCCTTTAACCCTTTCTGCTCCAAGGCAAGATCTTCTTTTTTAGAGGCTTTTAGTGCGCCAATCACACCTCCAGTTTGTCGACCAACGGGAATATGTACACCGAGCTTTTTTTGCACAAGATGCTTCAAAGGATTGGCACCTCGGACATTAGCCTGATGAGCCCATAGATCATCCTTAATTGTTTTCTCTGTCTTAAGGAGAGCATCTTCTTGGGATTTTAGTGCATTAGTTTCAGTCTGAAGCGCTTTTCTCTCATTTTTCAGAGGCTCCAATAACTGCTCCATCTTTTTCTCTACAGTTACTGAATCATTAAAATAGGCTGCCTGTTGAGATTCAGGCATAATTTTTCTTAGCTGTTTTATGACAAAATCTGCCAAGCGACTTTTACTCTCAGATATTTTTTTGTCGACATCAGAAATTTTTTGAACATTTTCTCGTAACTGCTCGGAAACTACTTTCTGGCTATCGGAATTTTCAATACGCTCATTTCTCTTATTCAATATTCCTTGTTCATGATCTGAAATCTGTCTTTCAAAACCTGCTTTAATCTCACTCTCTTTATTTTGATGAATGCCTTTTAAAATCTCTTCGTTATCTTTATAAAGCTGTTTTACCGCTTTACCGAGCGATGGCTTCATTCCTTCACCGACCTCATATAACTTTTGCTTGACCTCTGTCATTTTTTCTTTGCAAACAGCGAGATCATGTTTATTTTGGAAATGTTGGTCAAAGCAAGATTTAATATCAGGATTCTGTCTCAAGGAATCATGAAATTTTTTCACTTCTTCTGACCTGGCTGATTTATCAGGAGAGCTAAAAGTAATTCTGAATTTTTTTCCGCCAACATCTGGACAAACAAAAGACTTGCCCAGCTTAAAATCCGACCGACCTGGATGATTCTTTTCTCTGAATGCCAGAATATCGCTAAAATCTTTTTCAAACTGTGATACTTGATTCTCAAGATCGTTCGCCTCTCCCACTAGGGAGTCCAATCTGCTGACCAAATTATTATGGGAAACGATAGAATCGTGTAAGTCTTTCTTCAGACCACTATCAGTAAGATGTTTAAACATACCTAGCTGAGAGTCACTGAATTTCACCCAAGTCTTACCATACTGATGAACTTTTTGCACCAGCCTGTCTCTTAACGATGGGGATTTAACATTATGCTTATCAGCTACTTCGGTTCTAATAACTCCCCGGGTATTGTTAGCATTTTCAACAATGGAAACTTTTCGAAAGGATTTTTGGCCTACAGATTCGGATTTTTCAATATTATCTGCACTCACAACATGCTGGTGCACATTTGAACTTCCACCAACTCCCATCCCTGAGTTAGACATTTCAAACTCCTGATATTCCTTGATATATGAATCCTACTTCTATCTTAGTCACTGACATTAAAGTTAGTTTACCAATGTAGTATCAACGATCAGGAGCTATTGATGAAATAAAGTAATTTATTGTTTTAATTATAAAAATCACAAAACGCCAAAAAACAGGCGAACGCCTGCTCACAAAGCTCTGTATTTACCTGTTCTTGCGAGAATGCCCGGACAAGAAGCCCGGGTATCGGAATCAGCGCTAGCCTTGGGCAGCTTTAGTTGCGTTACCAATACGCAATGAGCACAGTAAGCCCAGCACACCACCAACAAGCCCAGGCAATAACCACGCCAAACCCTGTTGTTGCAACGGCAAGTAGCCAAGTAAACCCATGACCGGCTCAACAAATGCAAGTCCACTTGCACTCAGCCCTTCCACAAGGCTGATCAGCCCAACTGGCACCAGGACAAATGTCATCACCAGCTTCGGGTTAGACAAGACTGGTTTGAGCAGCGACACCACGATCAAGGCAATTGCCACTGGATAAATGATCAACAGCGCCGGAATAGTCACTTTCAGTAAAGTATTCAAACCAACATTGGCGATCAGGGCACTTCCCAGAGCACAAAGCAACACCCAACCTCGGTAGCCTAATACTGGAAATGCCCGAGAGAAAAAGGTGCCACAGGCAGTAAGCAAACCGATAGCTGTCGTCAAACAGGCCAGAATGACCGTAGCGGCCAGCACTACCTTACCCCAGGAGCCGAAAACCGCATTAACGAACTGACTGATAATCTGTGCACCATTTTCTGGCGCTGCCACTAGCTGATGACTAGTGGCTCCAATGTAGCCAAGCACCAGATAAACCAATGATAACCCCACGCTGGCGATCAGGCCGGCAATCAAGGTGTAACGGCCAACCAATCGTGGTTCAGTCACGCCTTTACCCTGGATGGCATTGATGATTACCACACCAAAGACCAGTGCCGCCAAAGCATCCAGCGTCTGATAACCTTCGCGAAAACCATTAAAAAACCCCTGACTGACCATAGAATCAGTCGCTGTTCCCAGTTCGCCCTGAGGATACATAAAGACGCCCACGGCAATAACCGCCAGTACAGCAACCAACATAGGGGTAATCAGCTTCCCTACTGAGTCAACCAGTTGCCCTGGGAACAGCGCAAAGTACAGCGCAATGGCGAAAAAAACCACAGACAACACGGCTAATGCCAGAGAACCACCTTCACCGAGAAATGGCAGCACCCCAAGCTCATAGGAGACCACGGCCGTTCTCGGCAGAGCAAACAACGGCCCGATGGCCAAAAACAGCACTATCGAGAATATCAGGGCAAATGTTGCTGGGAATATCGCCGTCAGCTTCTCCAGACCACCACCGATCCGGGCGCAGGCAATTACGCCCAATAGGGGTAGCCCGACACCAGTCAGCAGAAAACCCAGCATGGCAATAATTAGTTCGGTTCCGGCCATATGACCCAGAAATGGTGGAAAGATAATATTTCCAGCTCCCAAAAAGAGAGCGAACGTCATCAGCCCTATTGCCAGGACGTCTGTAGCTGTTAACTTTTGAGACAAAAGCTATCCCCTTTTCTCATTTTTTTTCTGGCGCAGCATCGACCAACCATACCAAGACGGCTAACTCAATAACCAGAAAGAAGATTATCTTTGAAGTGCGCGCGGGAAATCGCCATAAAGACGCCCGACAGGTGTCTTTATTTCACAGATGAGACAAGAGGCGAATCAGTGCTTTTACCTAAAAATAAAAATAAAACAGAATTTATTGCAAACAAAAAAACAATTTAAGAAATATTACTGCAAAAAACAGGATGTACCCAAAAGAACCACCGCAAAACAAGCAGCCCGACAGACTAAAGCAGCGGGCTTAGCAATTGCATGGTATTTTCCAGCAACTTTAACCGGAAAGGCCGCAAAGCCCAGCTATTCGCATCAACCTCCTTAGCCTGGGCCATGTACGACTGCAGCAGTTGGAAAATCTGCTGACCAAAGTTATCGTCGTACACGATCAGAGTCAGCTCGTAGTTGAGCCAGACACTGCGCATATCGAGGTTGACTGTACCAAACAGGGCAGTTTTACGATCCACCAGAACGCACTTGGTATGGAGTAAGCCACCGGTAAATTGCTGAATCCTGACGCCAGTGTGGAGCAACTCCTGGTAATAGGAGCGACTGGCGTACTGAACCATCCTTGAGTCATTTTTAGCTGGCACCAGCAACAGCACGTCCACTCCGCGCATCGCCGCCGATTTCAATGCCGTCAGTAGTGACTCATCAGGAACAAAATAAGGTGTACTGATCAAAAGCTCTGAACTGCTGTCGTAAATTGCAGTTAGCAAAACTTGCTGCAACAGCTCTCGATCAGCATCTGGGCCAGACGGCAGAACATGCACACACGCACCATGGTTCTCCCGATGGCTGGCGAATGGGTATTCATATTGACGATTAAACGAGGGATGACCTTTACCTGTCTCCAGCGCCCGATCCCATTGAACAATGGCACCAAGTACATGAGCGGCAACGCCATTGATACGTACCATGGCATCTACCCACTGGCCGACTTGCGCATCCTGTTTAAAAATGGCGGGATCAACCAGGTTGAAGCTGCCAGTCCAGGCGATCTGATCATCAACCACCAAAATTTTGCGATGGTTGCGGATATCGATACGCTCCACCAATACTCTGAAGGGTCCCACCGGCATGGAGGCAGTCACACTGATGCCTTCAAGACGAAAACGACTGGCCCAAAAGCCTGTTAAAAAACCACGACTGCCGACGCTATCGAGCAAAACCACGCAATCCACGCCCCGTCTGGCTGCACGAATCAGTGCCTGGGCGACATCTTCGGCTCGTCCCAACGGCTCCCAGATATAAAATTCAAGAATGATACTTTGTTGGGCATTTTCGATATCTTGTAACAGATAATCCAGAATGCTCTCAAAACCAGAAAACAGTTGTAGCTGATTATCTGGCAGCAACGGGATGCTTATACTCTTTTCCGCCAAAGAGAAAATGCCACGATGGGCCGCTATCGGACATTCCGCCATGCCCTCCTGGGCGATAATCCTGGCAAGATGCTGCGACCATTGAGCGTAGTCCGGCGAGAGTTCACGCAACCGTTTTACCCGACGAAAGCCTAATCTTGGCGAACCAAAGAGCAAATAGAGGACAAATCCTGCTATTGGGAGTGCAAATAACAATACGAGCCATGCCAGCGACACCCCGACCGGTCGGCGCTTCATAATAATCACAACGGCAAAAGCCACGATAGCTGCCAGATAAGCAGCACCAAACAGCCAGCTATACCAGGTTGTATCCATTTTATTGAGGTTCCGGGCTGGATTGGGAAACAGGTCTGAAGCTGACCTGCCTCACCGGGAAAGAAGACGATGGTTTACGACAAGATGCCTTTCAATGAAACAAATGTCCATAATTCCCCCAGAGCAATTTTGCCGTCATAATCAGGGAAACAGCGAGAATCATTGGACGAATCAGCGTCTGACCGCGACTTAGCACCATTCCAGAACCAAGACGGGCACCGAACACCTGGCCAAGCATCATTACCAGCCCGTAGGCCCAGACCACTTGACCACCAATAATGAAAAACAGCAATGAAGCAACATTGCTGGTAGCGTTCAGAACTTTAGTGTGCGCGGTGGCAGCGGTGATCGAGTAACCAAGCAATGCAATAAAAGCAGCGGCAAAAAATGAGCCAGTACCGGGCCCAAAAAAACCGTCATAAAAACCAATGCCCACTCCAGCCGTGCAAGCAAAAACTGGCAATGAAACCACCTGTCGTGATTGTTCAGTGGACAATCTTGGCGAGAAAAGAAAGTAGAGCACAATACCAACGAGCAGAAATGGAATTGCCTGCTCCAAAAACGCCGCATTGATTCTTTGCACCAGCAACGTACCGAGTGCCCCTCCAAAAAAAGTCATCACGATTGGCAAGCGCATCTGCTGCAAATCAACTGCTCCTTTGGAGATAAAGTAGTGACTGGCCGAAAGGCTGCCGCCCGTTCCTTGCAGCTTATTAGTCGCCAACGCCTGCACTGGCGATAACCCGGCAGCCAACAACGCTGGCATGGTAATCAGGCCGCCCCCACCGGCAATGGAATCGACAAAACCGGCTGCCGTAGCTACGGCAAACAGGAAAACCAGAAACTCCAGAGTGATGTTCGCGTCCAAGGTCAATCCCTGCCGGTAAAATGCTGTTATTCGAGGAGGCGTAATGATAAAACGGCAGGACAAAAAAATCAGAAAAAGATGATGTGTCGTCTAATTTTTAGCAATAGCAGGAAAAATAAGCGAAAAAAAACCTTTCTGATTGCTCAAAAAGGTCTTGTATGGCTGGGGTGGAGGGATTCGAACCCCCGCATGTCAGGATCAAAACCTGATGCCTTACCGCTTGGCGACACCCCAAGTGTCTTTTTGTGGTAGCTAGGGGCAGATTCGAACTGCCGACCCCAGCATTATGAGTGCTGTGCTCTAACCAACTGAGCTACCTAGCCACAAAACCGGCTGGTCATTGTCGTGATAATGACGCCCTGTGTCAACCATCAGTGGCGTTACCACAACAATAGTAATGGTGGCTGGGGTGGAGGGATTCGAACCCCCGCATGTCAGGATCAAAACCTGATGCCTTACCGCTTGGCGACACCCCAACAAAGAAGCAAGCACTAATCTGCCTGCAAAGCTCTTTCGATGTTACTGCGTGAATTGCCAGCCTGACAATCACTTTGTAAGTGGTAGCTAGGGGCAGATTTGAACTGCCGACCCCAGCATTATGAGTGCTGTGCTCTAACCAACTGAGCTACCTAGCCGCCGAAAGATGGAGCGCACTTTATTGATTTCGCTCAAAGGTGTCAAGCAAAAGCACCACAGCCCGGCCGATTTATTACTTGAACGACCAATCGCTGATAACGTCACAAAAGTGACGAACCGGCTGTCGTGCAGCAAAGTCAGCACACTGCCTCATAAACAGGCACCGATCAAGGCATCATCGATCCCGAGTCAGACGTTAAACAAGAAGTGCATCACATCGCCGTCCTTAACGATGTAGGCCTTCCCTTCAACGCGCAAGCGTCCAGCCTCTTTCGCTCCCTGTTCGCCGTTATATTTGATGAAATCGTCAAAGCTGGTGACTTCTGCCCGGATAAAACCACGCTCAAAGTCAGTATGAATAACCCCTGCCGCCTGCGGCGCAGTAGCGCCGACCTTCACTGTCCAGGCTCTGACCTCTTTAACCCCGGCGGTAAAATAGGTTTGCAGACCGAGCAGCTCATAACCAGCACGGATAACCCGGTCCAGTCCCGGCTCATCCATACCTAAATCAGCCAGAAATTCTGCCCGCTCTTCGTCGTCTAATTCAGCAATTTCAGCTTCCAGCTTGTTGCAAATGGGCACCACCACAGCGCCTTCGGCTGCAGCAATCTCCCGTACCGTATCCAGATACTCATTGTCGTCAAAGCCGTCTTCATCAACGTTGGCGATGTACATCGTCGGCTTAATGGTCAGCAGATGAAACAGGCGAACCAGCTTGCGCTCGTCATCATTCATACTCAGCGAACGCACTGGGTTGCCAGCTTCAAGGTGAGGAATAATTTTCTCCAGCAGCGCTTTTTGCGCCACAGAGTCTTTATCACCGCCCTTGGCTGCGCGAGTAACACGCTGTAGCTGTTTTTCGCAACTTTCCAGATCCGCCAGCACCAGCTCCATATTGATGATCTCAATATCAGCCCGGGGATCAATCTTGTTGGCCACATGAATCACGTTGTCATTGGCAAAGCAACGCACCACATGGGCAATGGCGTCCGTTTCACGGATGTTGGCCAGAAACTTATTGCCCAGCCCTTCACCTTTGGAGGCGCCCTCCACCAGCCCGGCAATATCGACAAACTCCATGGTGGTCGGTAACACGCGCTGAGGGTTTACGATGGCAGCCAACTGATCCAGACGCGGGTCAGGCATGGCCACGATCCCGGCATTGGGCTCAATGGTACAGAAGGGAAAGTTTTCTGCGTCAATACCCGCCTTGGTCAAGGCATTAAAAAGCGTTGACTTACCAACGTTTGGCAGTCCCACGATGCCACATTTGAAACCCATAGTGCTTGCGCTCGCTCCTGAATAACGGTTTTGCCAATGTCGACCACGCCAGAATAAAGCACGATCAACACAAGGCTGACAGGAGGCGGATTATAAAGATTGGCAGGAAAAATTTCAGATAATTTTCCGCCACGTAACGAAATTAAATAACCAGCTGTCGTCAAACTGGAAACATAACATCGCCGTGGTGATGTACGTCGCCCACGCGAGAATCTCCCACGCAGGCGCTATGGGCTAACCAAACTTGGGCAGCAAGCCGAACAGGTCGAGGGCAGCGAGAACCATGGCGACAATCCCGAACAAAAAGATCACAGCCATGCGCAATGTGCCACCTGGTACCTGGTAACCGCCTTCTGCACGCTGACGACCCACCCAGGCCATGATGACGGGTGAGAGGATACAAAAGACCACTAGCACCAGCCCGGCAAAGCCAATGGCAGTAATAAAGCCATTGGGCAAAAACACGCCCAACAGCGTTGGCGGAATAAAGGTGATGGCAGCCGTTTTCAGGCGACCGGCGAAGCTGCTGTCGAAACCAAACAGATCAGCAATGTAGTCAAACAGACACAACGACACACCTAAAAATGAGCTGGCCACCGCCATATTGGCAAACCACTGCAACACGGCGGAAATATCCACACTCAGACCTGATGACGCCAGCGCCTCGATCATATTACCGATATTGCCACCGGCGGAAATAATGGCTGGAAACGCCGAACGCGGCAGGTTACCGAAAAAGCTGAACTGCCACAAAACATAGAAAGCCAGGGCCAACAATGAACCGGCCAGCAGTGCCAGCCGAACTTTGCGATGATCCTTGACCAGGTAGCGGCTCAGGCTCGGCACCGCCGTCTGCATACCAAAGCTGACTGTCAGAAAGCCTATGGCCCCAAAGGAGTACGGGAACGCCTCGGCGAAAGAAAGCCCTGGCAACAGATTGTCCACCGAAGCATTGCTGACCAGACCACTGATGCTCCACAGGAACGTGATCACCATTCCCCCAACCAGCACTGTACTAACTCGGTCAACAGCCCAGGTTCCGGTGACAACAATGGCCGCCAACACCAGGGCAAAAATAAAACTGGCTACCGGTGGCGACAGGGAAATGCCCTCCACTGCGGCCAGGGAATAGGTAATGATCGAACTGCCACCAGAAATATAGGCGTAGGTGAGGATGTAACAAAGAAATGCCACGGAAGCGCCGTTAACGATGCGACCAATTGGCCCAATGGTGGCTTCAGCAATAGAATCAAAGCTGGCTCCCAAAGGTAGGCGTAGGTTTGCTTCGAGCAAGTAGAGCGCCGCACTGTACATGCAATACCAAACCACCAGCATCAGCAGCAGCGAGTAACCAAACCAGACGCCGCTTGTGGCCACCGGCAGAGAGAACATTCCGGCACCGATGGCTGTTCCCGCCACGATGACCGTACCTCCCAGGACCGAACCGTGCTTTTCGCCCGGCTTCGCGGAATCTTCTGTTGCAGCTGTATCAGACATTCTGTTTCCTGCTGTTAGATCGGTTGAATCATTGCCATTTCAGTATTAGACAATGTTTTTAGATAATTTGAACAACGGGTCACTTTGGCAATGCTCACGCCAAGGCGTCGGGCAATTTCGCGTTGCGGCTCATCGCCTGCCAGCAATGCCCGCATAATGGCCAGCCTGGAGCCAACTGCCTCTCGTTCTTCACGGGTAAGCAGCACGCCCATCAGCGCCTGGAGTGCTTCTGCATCCTGCTGATTCTTCAGCAGATCGACCACCTGGACCCAACACTCGCTTTTCATACCTGGTGCAATATTCCAGCAACTTGTAATCATGTAACGGTACAGCAGTACAACCGTTATTGATATTACGGAAAATGCTAAGCAGCTCTGCGAAAGCAAGTACCAGTGACGAGATAGTCATGTTTGGGTTCTATGCTTCCCGAGGACAGAATTTTTCTGGCTAACCAATGTCCAACTGGCTAACCAATGTCCAAACAGTCAATACCCGTGAAGACCTGGTTCATAGGTTAAGTCACACCAGACATAGCAACGACACAAACGAGGTCAAAATGCTGTGAAGCCGCCTGTCAACTCCCTTGCATTTCAGATCATGGCTCTACTGTTGAGTTTGCTGCTCACCCCGAGCGGGCAAGCTGGCAACGACGTGATGACAAATAGAAATAGTGACAACCCATGGCCTTATGCGGGAACAGCGGAAATGGCCGACTATCGCTTTGAGCAACGAGCCGATGCCGCACCAGTGATCGCTATCCACTTTGACCATTGCATTGGCTCTTCGCTGGCCAGGGAAAAAAGAGTCGCCAAGGGCATTCTTGTGAGCCGCAATCGAATATTGGCGCCAGCGGATTACTTTATCGATCCATGCTCAGCGCCTATACAGTTGCCCGACAGCGCGTGGCAAACACCAGCTCGCTATTACTGTCACGATCAGCGCATAAAAAAGATTACCCATCTCTCTTTAATACCAGAATCTTTAGCGCCAGAGTCGGCTGACTCATTCATGCCAAACGACCAGAACGATGCGGCAGAAAGACCAGTGGCAGAAAGACAACCAAAATCGCTGGGAATAATCAGAGTGTTGAACGAGCTGAATTTCGATGGCAGCTCAACGATTGACGCGGTGCTGTGTCACAGCATCGATCACGGTAGCATAAGTCCCAAGCCTGCTGTGGCTGTTGTGTCGCTGAGTAACCGTGGGAAAAAAGCGATTCCAGCAGAAATAACAGTGGCAAAAACAATAACAGACGCGGATCAGCCAATCGAAGCGCAGCAAAGCGCTAGCATTTTACTGCTCACGAACCAGACGCACTTTTACCAATCCGGCACATCTCTGGACGACATTCGTTTACTGATTGCGGCCATTGGTAAAGACCAACAACATCAGGACAAGCGCAAATCGACCGCTGAGCCGTTCGCCCTGTTTAGCCTGGTAAATGAACAGCTCTACCTGCGAGCGCTGGTGAACAACGGAGAACTGATCGACGAACTTCCCGCCCCTACCGACCTGCCCAACTACGCACAGCGACACCCCTACCGCAGTCTGGCATGGCGACTATCAAGCCCGCTCACCGGAACCATCAGCCACGCCCTGGGCATGAATAGCATTCCCGGCGCCACTGGAGCAGCAATGGGCGTGCTTGCCGCTGCGGAACTGGCCAGTCTGGCCACAACCCTTTACCTGCTCTGCAACACCCTGTCCTGCCACATCCCAGTTTACCCCTTTTTGCAAACCGGCTTAGGGCTCGTCCTGCTCAATGGCTTCTACCGCTGGACTGGCTCGGAGTATTAACGCCACAACATTAACGCCACAAAAGTGGGCATTATGTACCGCTGGGAAAAACAACTACATTTCGTAGATCACTCTTACCCGTTAAGGAACTCTCAATGCCGAACAGCAATATAACGGTGGGCATTATCTGTGGCGGCCCATCTCCTGAGGCCGACGTTTCCCGGCTATCGGCCGGGCGCATCAGCCCAGTGCTGGAAAAACACTACCAAAAAGTGATTACTCTTGAGCTGGATAAGACGCTGCCGGCCAATTTGCTACACCATCAAGTAGATGTTGCATTTCCCGTCGCCCACGGTCCTATGGGAGAAGACGGATGCCTGCAAGGGCTGCTTGAAATTATGGCCATTCCTTACGTTGGCTCCAGCGTTCTGGGGAGCGCCTGCGCCATGGACAAAGTCACCACCAAGCGCATTTTGCATACAGCTGGCGTGCCCATGGCCAAAGATTGTGTGGTGAACCGCAATATCTCACTCAAGCAGAGCGTTGATATATGCATGGACACCCTGGGTGAGCACGTCATTATCAAACCGCTGGCACAAGGTTCCGGCATTGGCATTCAGTTTGCTAATGGCCCACAGGAACTGAGCGAAAAACTCGGTCATGGTTTCGAAAAAGACGAGCAATTGCTGGTAGAAACAGTGGTTCACGGGCGAGAGGTAACCGCTGGTGTATTGGAGTCTGCAACCATCCAGGTACTGCCAACCACAGAGATTATCACTCCTGATAACGCCTGGTATGACTACACCCATCGCTATACACCCGGCTTGAGCGAGCACATCATTCCCGCCCGGATCACCGATCAGCAACGGAAACGGGTTCAGGTGATTGCCCTGCAAGCTCATCAGCTGCTGCGCTGTCGGGATTTCAGTCGGTCGGATTTTATCGTTCCTGAAGAAGGCGAGCCGATCTTTTGCGAGCTCAATAATCTGCCGGGCATGACGCCTACCAGTCTGTTTCCCGATGGCGCCAGACACGTTGGCATAGACTTTGAGCAGCTTATTTGTCGACTGGTGGATAACGCTGTGCAGCGTCATAAAGAAAGGAATCAAAGCGACTACTGGTCAGTACCCGAGCTGAATATCCCTTGATACATCTTGATCAGGCGGAAAAAGTATGCAATTCCTGCATCGCTTGCACACGCTTACCGTTCACGATATCGGGCGTGATGTGTATGGCTTCGTCAATAACGGCATCGATTTTCTGCCGTTCGGCTACTGAGGGTTTAGTCAGCACATAGTTGACCACATCTTTGCTGTTACCGGGATGACCAATCCCAAGGCGCAAGCGCAAGAACTCACGATTATTCCCAAGGGCGGAAATAATGCTTTTCAGGCCATTGTGGCCGCCGTGACCACCCCCCTGCTTCAACCGAGCGATGCCGACAGGGAGATCCAGTTCATCATGAGCAACAAGAATAGACTCAGGGGAGATTTTGAAAAAGGTTGCCATAGCACCCACTGCCTGACCACTGAGGTTCATAAATGTGGTCGGATTGAGCAGGCGGACTTCCTGTCCACCAATAAGCACTCGTGCAGTCAGGCCAAAGAATTTTTTCTCTGGCTGCAAGGAAACACCATGGCTCCTTGCCAACTGCTCGACGTACCAAAAGCCGGCATTATGACGGGTATCTTCATACTGTGCCCCCGGATTGCCCAGGCCCACAATCAGTCGAATCGACGGTGAAGTCTCTGCCATAATGCCTTAGCCCCTTACTCTTCGCCGGCTTCTTCTTCAACAGCACCGCGAGTTGCCTGAACGCTGGCGATGTCCAGGTCCTGACCGTGAGCAATAACTTCAACACCGGCAGGAATTGTCAGGTCGCTCAGATGCACGTGACCGCCCACTTCAACCTTGGCCATGTTCACTTCGATGAACTCAGGCAGATTGCCTGGCAGACACTTGATTTCGAGATCAACACGGTTGTGGACGATAGCACCGCCGGCTTTCACACCCACACACTCTTCTTCATTGATGAAGTGCAGAGGAACGTGAGTAGTGATCTCGTGGTCAGCATCAACGCGCAGAAAGTCCATATGCATGGCGAACTCTTTGGCAGGATGACGCTGCAGGTCTTTCAGGATGGCCTGCTGTGTAGCACCATCCACCTTCAGGGTCAGAACCTGAGAATAAAAAGCTTCAACTTCCAGCGCCTTACGAATGGCTTTGCCTTCCACTGTGATCTGTAGAGGCTCAGCATCGCCGCCGTAGATAATGGCAGGAACCAGATCAGCACGACGGAGGCGGCGGCTCGCACCTTTCCCGATATCCTTACGTACTGTTGCATTTAAAACGATTGCTTCAGACATGATTTTCTCCACTGTATCCCTCACTGCCTCGCGACCAGGCAGGATGGGATTAAAAAGAAGCGTTAGTATGAGTCCGAAAAGGGACTCAAGGGGGCGTCATCATACCGGCACGGCATAAAAAAGCAAAATTAAGTTGCCAAATCCTGGTGCTGGTCACTGGAACATCGCACTGATCGACTCAGCATTGCTGATGCGGCGTACTGATTCAGCCAGCAGCGGCGACATATCCAACTGACGAATCTTGTCCAGTGCCTGCGCCGCAGGACTCAGCGGAATGGTGTTGGTAACCACCAGCTCGTCCAGTTGAGAGTTGGCCACATTCTCCAGGGCACGCCCGGATAAAATCGGATGGGTACAGTAGGCGTAAACCGCCTTGGCTCCCTTCTCTTTCAGCGCGGCAGCGGCCTGGCAGAGCGTGCCGGCGGTATCGACCATATCATCCACCAGGATGCAGGTGCGCCCGGCCACATCACCAATAATGTTCATGACTTCGCTCTTGTTGGCCTTGGGACGACGTTTGTCAATAATCGCCAGGTCAGAGTTCAGACGCTTGGCCACTGCCCGGGCACGCACCACACCACCGTGGTCCGGAGAGACCACCATTACATCGCTGTAATCACGCCGTTCAATATCATCAAGCAGGATGGGCGAGCCATAAACGTTATCCACTGGAATATCGAAAAAGCCCTGAATCTGGTCAGCGTGCAAGTCAACCGTCAAAACACGATCGATGCCCACCCCGGCAATCATGTCGGCAACCACTTTGGCACTGATGGGCACCCGACTGGAGCGAGGGCGGCGATCCTGACGGGCATAGCCAAAGTAAGGCAATACCGCCGTAACGCGCAGCGCCGACGAACGACGCATGGCATCGGCCATCACCAGCAGTTCCATCAGGTTGTCATTGGTCGGTGCGCAGGTTGACTGAATGATAAAGACATCCCGACCGCGCACATTTTCCTGAATTTCTACAGCACACTCACCATCACTGAAACGGCCGACGTAAGCCTTGCCAATAGGGATATGCAGGTGATTGACAACTTTATGAACCAAATCCGGATTGGAGTTGCCGGCAAACACCATCATTTTCGACACGGGAAATTACCTTGTGGATACTGGGCGTGGGTGGAACGATCAATTAACAGGAGAGAATACAGACGGTGATTCATTTGCGCAGCTGCGGCAGATGCCAGAGAAGGGTTAGTGCTGTAGAAAAACAGGTAATGGCTGGGGTGGAGGGATTCGAACCCCCGCATGTCAGGATCAAAACCTGATGCCTTACCGCTTGGCGACACCCCATTCAATCTCGTCGTCAATCCGCACACAACCTTGACTGGCTTATCGTAATTAACATCTGGCAGCGTCTGCAGGCACACTAAACTACGCTGGCAGGGTAAACCCAAAACTCTGCAAAGCTCTGTGTAGCGGTGACCTATTAACACCGCGCGCCACAAAACTGCGTAGCCTGGATGCTTGTTCTGGAACACCGTTAGGGGAAGTGTGCAGATTCAGTTCAGACTGTGCGGCTTGCGCCTGTTCACGACTGGCAAACCGAACAAATACCGACGCCCCTGAACCGCTCATCATGGCCCGCCCGATGCTCAAATCCGCGAAATTATCCAACACGCGAAGCGTTTTATCAACCTGGGGATACAGTGTGCACACCAAGGCTTGAAAATCGTTACGCCGCTGCTGATGGTTAGCGAAGGACAGATCCGAAGCGGCGCATAATGTAATTGGCAACGAATCCCTTGTCAAATCACGGTGGCTGTACATGGCTGCGGTGTTAACGTGCGCATCGGGCATCACCACCAGAAACCACTCTTCCGGTGGTTCCAGTGGTGTGAGTACATCGCCCACCCCCTCGGCAAACGCGCTGTACCCACGCACAAATACCGGCACATCTGCTCCTAACTGCAAACCCAGCTCGGCCAGCTGATCCATGCTTAGTCCCAACCCCCACAAGGCATTCAGTCCGAGCAACGCCGTGGCCGCGTCAGAACTACCGCCACCTAGCCCGGCTCCCATGGGCAGGCGCTTATCAAGCACAATCCGTACGCCCGACTGATAGTTGCTCACCTGCTGCAGCAGCCGGACGGCTTTCATGACCAGATTGTCTGCCATGGCCACGCCAGCAAGATCAGTCACCAGTTCCACGCCTTTATCAAGGGCGGTGAAGGTTAACTGGTCCCCGTAGTCGAGAAACTGAAACAACGTTTGCAGATTGTGATAGCCATCCGGGCGGCGACCAATAATGTGCAGGAAAAGATTTAACTTGGCTGGGGCTGGCAACACCAGTTCTGACAGCATCCAGAAGACTCCGGGGAAATCGTGATTAAAAACCAAAGGTACAGTGAGACACCAATGTAACGCCAGACTTCAGCGATCGAAAGCAACGACCAATATTGAACCATTTATCCAAAACATAATCCAAGGCAAGCCACTGCAACTCTATGAGAGGATGCTCAAGCCATGGGTTACGACTTTCGAATCCGGGGAGAACCAGAAACCCAGGTGAATTACACCTACAACGTCTCCCGTATGTTTTATGCCGCCAAGCCGGACATAGGCATCTGGGTCATCAACGGTATGCCCGGCAAGCGGGCAGTCGAGCATCTGCTGGAGATTCACAACTACATGGTTTTGCACCGACCAGAGATGGAGGCAATGAACCCTGAAAATGGCTGGGGCGACTATCACGGTGCCATAAAGTTGCTGACCAGACTTATCGAGATCTCCCAAGACTACCCGGAAGGCGAGTGGGAGGTTGATTAACAACCACCCTAGAGTCAGAGCAGCCAGTTGTTGACGAGTAGGCTTAAACGCACATCGCCGCTGCTGATGGTGAGTCGCGTCGGTAAATGGAAACCAGCCGTCGTGCTGCGCTTTTGATAGGCAATGTCCCAGTCGGCCTGCTTAATACGCTCGGGGTATCCTTGATTATTCAACACTACTTCGGCATCGCTGTCGGGCGCCGGCAAGCCTACAACCCAGTGTTTCAGATAGCTAACCGGAAACTGCCAACCCGTCAGTGTATAAAGCAGTTCTTCCGGCGATGAGCCGTGACGAGTTTCGTCGGATACGGTCACCGATACCTCATTGTCGCTGCCGGTTATGCGGGCAATGGACGTCCCCAAGGGTCCGTCGAGCAGCAGAACGTATTGCTGCAATTGCTGTTGCCAGTCAATGGACATGGTCCCTGACTCGCCAGGAACCCTGAGGTTGAGCCGTCCGGTCAGCTGCCAATGCTGAAGTTGTTCCAGGTGATCCCGGTGTAAGTGCCAGCGCTGCTCCTTGAGCTCTTCACTGACTACCTCACCGGTGTCAATGGACTTGGCAGCACAGCCGGCAAGAGCGACCAGGGATAACAGCAACAACGCTCTGGCCACACGCCTGCCAGGAGCTAAAACAGTTTGATTCAGCGCAATACCCATGGATTCCAAACAGCCTTCTGTATCGGTGCAAAAAGTTAAAGAAGTGTTTACCGCAAACCGCTGAAACCGGTCAACTGTATTGGCATAACCGGCCAATCACTACTTTTTGCCAGCACCAGTCAAACGATTCATAGTTTCTTTTAATATTTGATTGCCCGGATTAGCCCGCAGCGCCTTCACCCACAGCGACTTTGCCGCTGCCTGCTCACCCTTCACCCAAAGCACTTCTCCAAGGTGGGCAGCGATTTCCGCATCGGGCAGTCGGGCGTAGGCCATTTGCAGATACTCTTTGGCCTGCTCAAGATTGCCAAGGCGGAACTGCACCCAGCCCATACTGTCAAGGATGGCCGGATCATCACCATTAAGCTGGTAAGCTTGCGTAACCAGCGCCGTGGCCTCTTCATAGCGTTGTGTCCGATCAGCCAGGGTAAACCCGAGGGCATTAAGCGCTGCGACGTTTTGCGCGTCCAATGCCAGTATGGCGCGCAAATCCCGCTCCAGTCCTTTCAAGTCGTTCAGCTTCTCATAAGCCATGGCACGGGCGTAAAGCAAATTGACTGAATCGGGCGAGCCTTTCAGAGCACGCTCATATACCTGCAATGCCTTTTCAGACTGCCCGTCATTAATCAGCAGCTCGGCTTCGAGCAGAGACAGTGGCTCGGCCCAGGCACCGTTTTGCTGTCTGGCTTCCTTAAGCAGTTCCAAGGCTTCACCAACGCGCTTCTGATTCGCCAGCATCCGACTCAACGCTGCCCGGGCAGCCATGTACTCTTTGCCGGGTGCCACCGCCAAATAGTGATCTTTCGCTGACTGATATTTTTGCTGCTGCTCGTGCAGGCGACCGAGGTAGTAGTGAGCCGAATCGTTGCGCTCCCCCAAGGCCAGCAAACGCTGGAAGTATCGCTGTGCTTCTTGCTCCATATCGTTTTCCAGGGTAATCAGGGCCAACGACATCAGCACATCGCTGTTATCTGGCGCCTGTTTTGCCAGGAACCTGAACTGTTGCCGAGCCTGATCCAACTGTCCGGCGTGCACCAGAACGCGACCGTAGAGCAAGCGCAGACGGTGGGTATCGGGATGACGCTGCACTGCCCCGGTAAGCAGTTCAGTCGCCTCGTCATGACGGCCCATTTTATGCAAAGCGCGCCCTTTCACCATAACGGCCGGAACATAATCCCGATCCTGGGCAAGCAACTGATTCGCCATAGCCAGGGCTGATGCGTATTCACCACTTTTGTGCAAAAGAATGGCCTGACCCAGTTGCAACTCGCGCACATGGGGATACTGTCTGGCCAATCCGGCAAAACGTTCCGCAAAATCCTGCACCTGCTGACGCCCAACAGAGCTGGCCAGCATATCAAAAGCCGGTTGGTCACCCGCTTGCAGTTGTTTCCCCATCTGGGCATAGGCCTGCTCGAAGTGGCCCGCGTAAATCAGCTCCAGAGTTGAACTGCGCAGCGCATCGGGATTATCCGGTTGCAGTTCCAGCCAGAGCAGCGCAGCATCAAGTGCTGCTTGTCTGGCACCCACGTAGGCCGCAATCTGGTAGGCTCTTTCGGTAACGCCAGCATCTCTGGTCTGGTGCGCCTGCTTAAGATAGTTCCCCAGCGCCAGATCATAACGCTGGCGCTGGCCCCCTATTTCGGCTACCAGCAAGTCATAAAGGGTTTCAGCGGCAAATGGCGTGGTCGGTAGCTGATCGGACTGACTGCTGCGCTCGCCAGCAACACCTGCCGTCGGCTCAGCTTGCTGGCCATTTCTGCTGGCACATCCGGCCAGCAGGACAGCAAAAACAATAGGAAGTACTCGGCGGCTTTTCGCGAGTACTGGCGCCCCGGCAGTCATTCTAATCATGGATGGCATCCGTAAAAAACTCTTAAAGATGGTTTGCAGTAGCGAGCGTTCCAATGCAGAATTGATCGGCCAGAGTGGTAATCGATCCAGCGGGCAATCAAGCAATCCCCCCGAGCGCTTTTCCCGTGCTGGCAGCGATTCGCAAGCGTCACAGCACAGTGCGATTGTCGTAGTCAGGTTTGAGCCGCCTGTGGCTGATCATAAACCTCATTGACCAGCGTTCAACAATCGTAATAAATCCAAAAACAACATACGACGGACGTCATCAGCTACGGACCAGACATGCGGCCCCAGCACAGCAGCATAGACAGCAGCATAGAAAGTGCCGGAGTACGTTACTGCAAGGCGGCACATTTGCCAGGAAAAAACTAAGCTGGTATGTCAGTTTGCCCGCTGTGGCAACAATGATGAAATAGCATCGGCAAGTGGCAGCGACCAAATATAGTAGTAGCAGCGAACTAGCCCAGCAACAGAGGTCTGATGGGGTATATTACCGCCGGCATCAATCACAAGACAGCGCCCGTAAGCTTGCGGGAGCAAGTATTTTTTTGCGCCGACCAATTGCCCGAGGCGCTGCAGCAGGCCAAAGCCCAAACAGGCGTTGATGAAATCGCCATTTTGTCTACCTGCAACCGCACCGAAATTTACTGCCTTATTCACAACCAGCCGGTCAGTACCGGCTCTGAGCGACTGCTGGACTGGCTGGCCGACTATCACCAAACTAACCGTCAGCAACTGCGCGAACACAGCTATCTGCTCCATAACGACGACGCCGTGCGCCACCTGATGCGCGTCGCCTGTGGACTGGATTCCATGATCCTCGGCGAGCCCCAGATTCTTGGCCAGCTGAAATCCGCCTACGCCACAGCCAAAGCTACTGGCACCACCGGTTCCGGATTGAACCGGCTATTTCAACACAGCTTCACCACCGCCAAGCAGATTCGCACCGAGACCGCCATCAACCAGCAGCCGATCTCCGTCGCTTATGCCGCTACCGATCTGGCCAAACAGATTTTCGCTGACCTCAGCAAAATCACGGCCCTGCTGATCGGTGCCGGTGACACCATTGAACTGACCACCCGGCATCTATGCCAGCAGGGGGTCGCCAACATCATTGTCGCCAATCGCACTCTGGAACGAGCCGGACGGTTAACCACCATGTTTGGTGGTAAGGCGGTACTTTTATCCGATCTGCCCGGGGTGCTGCCTGCCAGCGATATTATTATCAGTTCCACCGCCAGTCCGGTTCCGGTGCTGGGCAAAGGGGTCGTCGAGCGAGCGCTGAAGCTGCGAAAACATCAACCCATGTTCATGGTCGATATCGCTGTTCCCCGCGATATCGAACCCGAAGTCAGTGAGCTGGCAGACGTTTTTCTTTACACCGTGGATAACCTGCAAAATACTGTGGAAGACAACCTGCAACAGCGCAAGGAAGCTGCCCGTCAAGCAGAGCGCATGATTGAGGCCGACACCTTTGAATTCATGACTCGTCTGCGCGCACTTGATGCCGTGAACCTGCTGCGCGTCTACCGTCAGAACACAGAAGCACTGCGGGACCAGGAGCTGAAAAAAGCCCTGCTCTGTCTGGCCAAAGGCGCCCAACCTGAAGAGGTACTGTTGCAATTCGCGCGTGCCCTGACCAACAAACTGATGCATCAGCCCAGCGTACAGCTGAAAAGCGCCGCCGCCAAAGGGCAGCACGAACAACTCGAGTGGGCACAAAAACTGCTGGGCCTGAGTCTTGACCAAACCCATGATGCAATAAATTCGGAACAATCATCGGATTATGAGCATTAACTCTCGAAAAATAGTCCGATTCCGGTAACAATCATTCCACTTCGCTGTTGTTGACATTTTGTCCAGCGCCCGATTTCAACATCCTTTTAACCAAAGCTTGTAACCAAAGTTTGTTACCACATGAAACAATCTATTCTCGTCAAACTGGAAAATCTCGGCGAACGCTTCGAAGAGCTGGCCGCGCTGTTGAGCGATCCCGGGGTCATTGGCAATCAGGACCAGTTCCGCAAATTTTCCCAGGAGTACGCTGAGCTGGAACCGGTGGTGAAAGCCTACCAAGAGTACGACCAACTACTCAGCGACCGAACTGAAGCCCAGGCCATGATGGCCGAGGGTGACCCGGAGATGGCCGAACTGGCCCGTGAAGAGCTCGACCACTGCGAGGCGCAGCTGCCGGAGATGGAAAAAAACCTGGAAGTCCTACTGCTGCCCAAAGATCCCCGCGATGGCCTCAATACCTTTCTGGAAATCCGCGCCGGCACTGGCGGTGATGAAGCGGCCATTTTTGCTGGCGACCTGTTCCGCATGTACTCCCGTTACGCGGAAAAACGCGGCTGGCGTATTGAAGTGATCAGCGCCAGCGATGGCGAACACGGCGGCTACAAAGAGATCATCACGCGCGTGATTGGCCCTGATGTGTACGGGCGACTGAAATTTGAATCCGGTGCTCACCGTGTGCAGCGGGTACCGGAAACCGAATCCCAGGGGCGCATCCACACGTCAGCCTGCACCGTGGCTGTAATGCCAGAACCAGATGAACAACAGGCCATTGAAATCCGCAAGGAAGACCTGCGCATTGACACCTATCGCTCCTCCGGCGCGGGCGGCCAGCACGTTAACACCACTGACTCAGCCATTCGCATTACTCACTTGCCAACCGGGATTGTGGTGGAGTGCCAGGATGAGCGCTCGCAACATAAAAACAAAGCCAAGGCACTGAGTTGGCTGGGTGCCAAGCTACAGGACGCTCAGGATGCCGCAGCTGCCAAAGAGATCAGCGATACCCGTAAAAGCCTGGTGGGTAGTGGTGATCGCTCCGAGCGCATCCGCACCTATAACTACCCCCAGGGCCGGGTGACAGACCATCGCATCAACCTGACTCTGTACAAACTGCCAGAAATCGTTGAGGGCGAACTGGACCCGGTAATTGAACCGCTGTTGCAAGAACACCAGACCGAACTGCTGGCCAGCCTTGCGGGCGAATAACCCATGAGCCGTGTCCGTATAGATACCGCCCTGACAGAAGCAACCCAGGCACTGAGCACCAGCACCACAGCACGCCTTGATGCTGAGCTGCTGTTGGCCCATGTGCTTGAGCAACCACGCAGCTACCTTTTTACCTGGCCGGAGCGCTTGCTGGACGACGACCGTGCTGCCGCATTCCGGCAACTGGTCAAGCGACGTCGCGCCGGTGTGCCTGTGGCTTATCTGACTGGGGAACGCGAGTTCTGGCACCTGACATTGAAAGTCACCGAGGCAACACTGATTCCCAGACCTGATACCGAACTGCTGGTGGAACTGGCTCTTAACCGACTGACCGACCAAGCTGCCATTAAGGTGGCAGACCTTGGTACTGGTACCGGGGCGATTGCCCTGGCTTTGGCCAGCGAGCGACCGCACTGGGATGTTTTGGCCATCGACAAAAGTCCTGAGGCGTTGGCGGTGGCCAGGGAGAATGCCGCCCTTAATCGGATCGCTAACACCCGGTTTCTGGCAGGCTCATGGTGTGAGCCGCTGATGGCAAACTCCATGACCATGATCGTCAGCAATCCCCCATACATTGCCAGCGCTGATCCGCATCTGAAAGAAGGCGATCTTCGCTTCGAACCCATCTCAGCCCTGGCCAGTGGCGTTGACGGTCTGGACGACATTCGCCAGATTGCCCGACAAGCCCTGCCTTGTCTGGTCGCTGGCGGCTGGCTGCTACTGGAGCACGGCTACGATCAGGGTGGCCAGGTGCAGGAAATTCTTGCCCGCGTCGGCTTCACTGAAATTCGCACCGAAGCGGACCTGGCCAATCACGATCGCGTCACTTTGGGTCGCAAGCCGGTCAAATCACCTACCATCTGATCTGTTAACCAGTGCAAACAATTGTTGCAGCGTGTGCACACCGTTCACCCTGAAGTTCAGGGCGAACGGTTTAGGCATCAACGTCTCACAACACTGACTTGGCACTCTCGCCATAAGTAGTTAACCTAAATATCCAGTAGCATTCAGTATGGATAAACTGCATGTTCTTTATACTCGCTGAACCAGCACGGGTATTTTCAATAACAAAGTAAGACAACACAGCACTGCCGGTACGTCATAAGGTCAATGAACTGGTGACGGGCACATGGAGAAAAAATGTTCGCCAGACGATTTCACAACTTTTTACAACAGGATTACGCCATCGGCATCCTGCTCTTTGTTGCCGCCGCACTGGCCATGGTTTGTGCCAATACGCCTTTTGCCGAATATTACAACCTGTTGTTGTCCACTCCCGTTCGTTTTACGATCGGTCCGCTGGATATCCACAAACCATTACTGCTGTGGATAAACGACGGTTTGATGGCAATATTCTTCTTGCTGATTGGTCTGGAAGTAAAACAAGAAGTACTCGATGGCGAATTGAGTTCTCCGGCACAAGTGATGCTGCCAGGCATCGGTGCCATCGGTGGCATGCTGGTGCCAGCGTTGATCTACGCCGCCCTCAACTACACCGACCCCATTGCCAGCAAGGGCTGGGCCATTCCTGCAGCCACCGATATCGCTTTTGCCGTAGGCATTCTGGCACTGCTGGGCAAACGGGTACCGGCCTCCCTGAAAATATTCCTGCTGGCGCTGGCTATTATTGATGACCTAGGCGCCATCGTGATTATTGCCTTGTTCTACACCGAAGACCTTTCGCTTGGCTCTATTGGTATCGCAGCAGCGCTACTGGCTGTGCTGGTATTGTTTAATTATCGCGGCATCAGTAAAACCAGTCCGTACCTGTTTATTGGTGCGTTGCTATGGATCTGCGTGCTGAAATCCGGTGTCCACGCCACGCTGGCCGGCGTATTGCTGGCGTTCACTATTCCACTGAAAACCGTTGACCGTCAGGGTCGCTCACCCCTGAAAGCACTTCAGCACAAGCTGCACAGTAAGGTGAACTACGTGATTCTGCCGATCTTTGCCTTTGCCAATGCCGGTCTGGAGCTTAACGCTGAGCAGATCAGAAGCCTGGCCAGCCCAATTCCCCTTGGCATTGTTGCCGGCCTGTTCCTGGGCAAGCAGGTTGGTGTTTTCTCCTTCTGCTGGCTAGCCATCAAATCCGGGTTGGCCAAACTCCCCACTGGTGCCGGTTGGCTGCATATGTACGGCCTGTCGATTTTGTGCGGCATCGGCTTCACCATGAGTTTATTCATCGCCTCACTGGCTTTTGAGGACGTGCCCACCAGCTACCTGATATCGGATCGTATCGGTGTGCTGGCGGGCTCCATACTCTCAGCCATCTTCGGGTTTACCGTCCTGTACTGGGCCAGTCGCAAAAAAGCCTGAACCACGAACCGTCCGCTTTAACCGGCGGACGTGAACCTATCTCTCCACAGCCAGTCAAAAACTGTTAAACTCGCTTGACCAGTTCACTTTGCGACCTCTATAGAACGCGCCAGAACCACGATCTGGCGCAACAAGAAGAGCACGGGTGATATGTCTGGCCAACTCTTCCACAGGCCCATTGAATCTATGGAAAACAGAGGCGTTTTGCTGGTCAACCTGGGGTCCCCAGAGAGTACTTCAATCACCGACGTTCGGCGCTATCTTGATGAGTTTTTGATGGACGAGTACGTCATTGATCTGCCCTGGCTGGTTCGTCGCCTGCTCCTCAACCTGTTTATTCTGCCCTCACGTCCAGCCAGATCGGCCGCGGCCTACCGCACCATCTGGACAGACCTGGGCTCTCCCCTCATCGTCAACAGTAAACAGTGCGCAGCGCAATTACGACAGCGTACTCCCGTGCCCATTGAACTGGCCATGCGTTACGGCCAACCCGATATGGCCACAGCTCTGGGCAAACTGGCCAAACAGCCGGGCATTGAGGAGATTTTGCTCTTGCCGCTCTACCCCCACTACGCCATGTCGTCGGTCAAAACCGTGGTGGTCAGGGCACAGGCGCTGATGCAGGAGATGGCTCTCAAGATACCGCTGCGGGTTCATCCGGTTTTCTACGACCACGACGGCTACATCGAAGCTTTGGTGAAAAGCGCCAGGCCCTGGCTGGAAAAACCGTTTGACCACCTAGTCTTCAGCTATCACGGGGTGCCCGAACGTCATATTCTGAAAGACGACCCCACTGGTAGTCACTGTCTGAAGGACACCAGCTGCTGCCAGAAAACCTCCATTGCCCACAAGACCTGCTATCGCCACCAGGTTTACCAGACCACCGAAGCTTTTGTGGAAAAAGCGGGCATTCCCATTGACAAGTACAGCGTGGGCTTCCAATCGCGCCTTGGCCGAGCCAAGTGGCTGGAACCGAACACATTGGACGTGCTGAAACAACTGGCTGCCCAGGGCGCAAAAAATATTCTGGTTATCTGCCCGTCTTTTGTCTCAGACTGTCTGGAAACTCTGGAGGAGATCGGCATCGGTGCCAAAAAGGAATTTATTGCCGCTGGCGGGGAATCCCTTGAGCTGATTCCCTGTCTGAACGATCATCCGGCCTGGGTAGACCTGCTGGTCCAATGGACACAACACCCGCTGACTTACTGACACAGCAAAGCATTTACAGCGCAGCCATTAACTGACATTAAAGAATCGGGTACTACTTTATGCTGTCGTCTGTGAATTCCAAAAAGAGTTGACCAGAGCACTCGACTCCACGCACAAAAGTAAGTGAACTACTCGCCCCTAAAGGGAGCGAGCTTCCAATACTAAGCAGCCACCGGAGTGATTGCCGTTCCTTTCTTTTTTGACGCTTCGCAGCCATCAACGCCAGAGTGCTTGCACTTTAACGACTTACGGTTGGCTCCACGTCCCATAGTCAGCACGGGGATTCCCTTGCCAACCAACTCCGTTCCAGAGTCCAGTATGAGATTGATTGCCCGTTTCTTGATTACTCTCGCTGCATTTCTGTCAGCGTTGTCAACGTGGCCACAACAAACGCAGGAAAACCGTTCCTGACTTTTGCGATTATCGGGGTGAGTGTGTTCGCATTCAGCGCACTCTTGACTGGTATATGCCGGGGCAATCTTGAATACCGCTTTACCTGCTTTGGCAGATTTGTAGCGGGTGTATGTTTCCAGATAGTGCCAACCTACATTGAGGATGGCTTTGTTCAGGCCAGCTTTTTGTGCTGCCCTATTCGGGAGAAACCTGACCCCCAGGGACGGGGGAAATCCCACCAAGCGCCGGGAGCGCGACTGGGGACCGTTGTCGTCCTGCTTTGCCTTTGGCCTGCGGGTCATGCTTCGGGTTTTCAGGTTCTCGAAGATGATCACTTTGGCTTTGCTATCCACCAGTTTCCGGCTGGTTTTGTGACAGAAGTCATTGCGAATATTGGCAATCTTTTGATGCTGCCTTGCGACTCTGCGCCTTGTCTTTTTACGACGGTTGGAGCCTTTGTCCTGCCTTGATAAACGACGCTGTAACCGTTTCAGGTAGCGGCTGCGCTTCGCCATTTTCTTTTTCTGGTTGTCGGTAAAGTCATGGCTGGACTCCCCGGTATGAACAGGGATAGTCACTCCACGGTCAATGCCAATGGTGTATTCTTCCAGCCACTCTCTTGTGCCTCCCTGAAGCCAGTGCAGATTGTCCTTGTCGGTAGGGGGTGCCTCAGATCCATCATCAAAACAGAAAGAGACAAAGTACTTCCCTGCTTCCTTGCGGATGTACAAGGACTTTGGCCCATTGAAGGGCCTATGGGATTTGAACGACAGATATCCAATATTGTTGGTCTTTGTGCCAATGAACAGCCGAGTAACACCATCGGCGCAAACGTCAAACCGAAACAGTTCATTGGTCAGGTAAATACTGCCCTTATCCGTCTTTGGCTTGCGCTTTGGTCTGCCGCATAGTCCTTTCATGTACTTCTGGTAAGTCTGATACCAGTTTACAGCGGAGTTTCGGATGATCTGGCTTGGACAATCAAAGAGCCAGGGCGTCAGCTCTTTGTTTTTGAACTGGGCTGCTTTCTGATCAACGGGCGCAAATGTCCCGACAGGGTAATACTTTCTGGCGAAAGCACTGTAATAGCGGTGCTCATCACACTTGGCGTTCCAGATAACTCGAGCGCAACCCATCCACTGCGACAGAACCCGTTTCTGACGAGAGGTTGGATTGGCCTGTAGTCGGATGCCAGTGAGCATGGGATACCTTTAAGTCACGCGTGACATTTTAGACAAAAATTAACCATAAACAATCGTGGAATCCTCGTGAAATCTGATGACTAAAGAAGTTAGTCTCGGGTTGACTCGCCCCTAAAGGGAGCGAGAATGCGCCTCAGTTTTGTTCAAGTGGAACTTGCGGGCATAACAGATATTTTTCGTGCCCGCACTTTGGGTGGTATGATCAGCGTCTTAACCAGTAAACGGCATAAATTTTGTGGGTAAGTATGCAGGGCGAAAAGAACCCCTCTTCACATTCGGCTCAACGGCTCAACGAATCTCTGCGACAGGGCTACCTGAAAGCCATGGGCATACAGACCTGGTTCCCGCGATATCAGTTGGCGAATGCCCAGGCGCCCAGGTCGTTTGACTGGATCACTGAAGACGCCGGGAATTTTGCTGCAGCGCAGCCAGTTACCAACCTCCTACGTACTGTGCAACCCCAGCCACAAGCAGCTTACTCCCCGACAAAACCAGCGGATATTCTGGGCCAGTTTATGCCGGCGGAAAAACCGGTTGAGAAGCTCGCTGTTGCCCTTGAACCGGTTAAACAGCAAAGCATTTCGCTCAGCCGGTTTCGCCTGGTGATTCTCTCAGTCAGCGACGACTGTCTTGTGGTCGCCGAGATGCCTCATTCTGGCCTGAACCAGTTCAGTCGTTACCATCAGCAACTACTGAACGACATCCTCAGGGCATTAAAACTCGGTGGTAACAACGCCCCCGCCATGCGCGAGTTTATCTGGCCTATGACCGACAGACGTGGCTTGTTAAGCCAACTGGAACAAGACGATTGTGCCGCCGCTGATGCAGTAAATGTCTATCTGAACACGCAGCACCGTCTGGCTAGCCGAAAAACTGTTCTACTGTTCGGTCAGGCGGCAGCACGATTTGTGCTTGACCCACAGAAAAGCTTTGAACAGCTGCGCGGCCTCCAAGCCACTTCTGAGCAGCATATTGCCGTCACCCACGGTCTGAACGAACTGATGAAACAGCCAGTATTAAAGCGGGAAGCCTGGCACGACCTGGTCCCGCTTCTAAGCATCCAGTCCGTAGGTGCAACACCGGCCTGACTTGATATGAACACACCCAAACTTACATTTCATCCCATGCTGGCCAGCGATCTGAACCGGGTCAATGCCGTGGAACAAAGTTCAGCTGAGCACCCCTGGCGAGCTGCCCACTTTGCCGACAGCCTGAGATCCGGCTACATCTGCGCCACGGCCAGGATAGACAATCTGGTGGTGGGTCACTGCGTGATGATGGCCACACCCGGTGAAGCCAGCATTCTCATTCTGACTGTGGACAAACAGCATCAGCGCCTGGGCATTGGCCGACAACTGCTGCAACACATGATTGATCTGGCCACCAAGACAGGCTGCGACACCCTGCTGCTAGAGGTGCGTCGCTCCAACGACAGAGCGTTTAACCTCTATTTGAGTGCAGGCTTTAGCGAAATTGGCATCCGGAAAAACTATTACCCTATGGGCAATGGCTGGGAAGATGCCATCGTCATGGCCATGGAGTTAACAACTTTTTCCTTCACTGCGGATCAATCGCCTCCATAAATGTCGTTCGAACGAATCCACAGCACTACAAACTCAACTGTTGGCGACCTTACTTGACGATATTTCCACCAATCGACAAAAAAAACTTCGCAATACGAGCATTTCCCCTCTGCACAGGCCGAAATAGCGAGGTATAATCGCGCGCCCCCTGTTTCAGTTTTCGCAAGGTCCTAAGCGTTGATTATCTTCACCGTCACCAACAAAATCACATCCCAGGTCTATGTCGGGTCAACCCGCAATGGCTTGTCAGACCAATGGGAAAAAATGGTGGCCGCAGCAGAGCAGAATCTCGACTATCCGCTTTATCGGGAGATTCGCGTACACGGCCCCGATGCCTTTGTGGTTGAGGAGTGGGATTACGTCGATAACCGGGATGAGCTGAACGCCCTTGAGCAAGAAGCCATTAAATCGCTCAATGCCCGCAGTCTGAGAGGCTACAAGACGAGTACTCTCAAGATACAGCCCAAAAAGAAAACGCGTACCCGCAAATCGAGCCTGGAAAAAGAACTGGTTAATATCTTTACCGATTTCGACGACGGTGTGGATGATTTTGACGATATCACCCCGGAACCGGCAAAACAGACCCTGAAAGCTCCGGAACCACAGCCAGAAGTTACCAACGTTGTTTTGCCAACTGTTACCACCAGCACGACCAAAGTCAAAGTGAAGCAGGAGATCCCGGTCGTGGTACAGGAAAAGATTGCAGAAGCACAACCAAAGCGCCCTGTCGTCAAACCGGAAAACGGCTCTCAGGTCAACGCCGTGGTGCAAATGAACAATATCTGCCTGAGCGACGATATTTCTGCCCAGCTTGAAGCTATCCAGGCTGCTGCCAATGGCGTTCTTGCCGGCGACAACAGTGCTGTGGAACTGCTCAACTGCAAAACACCTGAGCCGGCCGCGGTTGCCGTCGAGGTAACCTTGAGCGGGCAACCAGAGCCAGAATCGGAAACCGTTATTGAACTCGACTCAAGAGAACAAAGAATACGCGCGGCTATTGCCCGGCACAGAAAAGCAAGGGCACAAAAGACGTCCGATAGCATGGCCTTTGAGCGCCAACGACTGGAGCAGCAACTGGATGAGCTGATCGCCCGTGCTCCCGACAACCTCACCATTTCTGCCGTGGCCTGATGGCTGTGCGGACAAAATAGCGGACAAAACAGAGCACCTGCGCAAACAACCGGCTCAAGTTCGACAATACTTGAGCCATCCTCCCGGCAAATTCCCTATACAGCCTGTCACCAGCAGAGCACAATCCAGATCGGCCATCAGGCACGCACACCAAAACAGCACCAAGTCATCTCGCGATCGACACTCGGAAACCCTGAGCAAAAAAACGCACATACGTATTACCAAAGCAACAAATCGCAGATACAATGGCGAGATTTTATTAATGTGACTTTTGACAATTTTTTTGCACGACATTTCAAATTTCAAGAACGTCACGCTCATTTTTATGCAAAGGTAATTTATGTCCGCCAAGGATCTACTTGAGAGCTTTTTTGATCTGAAAGCTCACGGGACAACCGTCAAAACCGAAGTGATTGCTGGTTTCACCACCTTTATGACCATGGCGTACATCCTGGTGGTCAACCCGTTGATTCTCAAAGACGCCGGCATGGACTTTGGAGCGGTGTTCACGGCCACAACCCTGTCGGCCATTATCGGTACACTGGTCATGGCGGTATGGGCCAAGTTACCTTTTGCCCTGGCGCCCGGCATGGGGCTGAACGCTTTTTTTGCCTACGGCGTAGTCCTGGGCATGGGCTACTCCTGGCAAATGGCGCTTACTGCCGTCTTTCTTGAGGGCATTATTTTCCTGCTGCTGACGGCGTGTAATATTCGTGAAGCCATCGTCAACAGCGTCCCCATGAGCCTGAAAAAGGCCATTTCCTGCGGCATTGGCCTGTTCATTGCCTTTATCGGTTTGCAAAATGCCGGCATTGTCGTCACCAATCCGGCCACCATGGTCGCCGTCGGCCCTCTGACCGACCCGAAACCACTGCTGGCCCTGGCAGGCATATTAATTACCGGAGTATTGCTGATTAAAAACGTCCGTGGTGCCCTGCTGATCGGCATCGTACTGACCACGTTGCTCGGCTTGCCGTTGGGCGTAACTTCGATGCCCGACTTCAGCAACGGCCTGACGCCGCCAAGCCTGTCACCGATCCTGTTCCAGTTCCAGTGGGATCAGGTGTTCACCACCGATATGGCAATCATCCTGTTCACGTTCTTGTTTGTTGATATGTTTGACACCGTAGGCACACTGGTTGGTGTCTCCACCAAGGCCAAAATGCTCAACGAGAAAGGCGAAGTCCCCAACTGCAAGCAAGCTCTGTTTGCCGATGCCGTGGCCACCACCGCCGGTGCCTGTCTTGGCACCAGCACAGTAACCACGTTTGTCGAGAGTGCCACTGGAGTTTCTGAGGGTGGTCGCACCGGCCTGACCGCCCTGGTCGTGGCCGGACTGTTCCTGGTTGCCCTGTTCCTGTCGCCGCTGTTTCTGATGGTACCCAGTGCCGCCACCTCACCAGCACTTATTCTGGTTGGTTTGTTTATGATGACACCCATTAGGGAGATTGATCTGGACGACTACAGCGAGTCGATTCCGGCATTTCTGACCCTGCTCTTTATGCCCATGACCTACAGCATTGCCGAGGGCATTATCATTGGCATGCTCTCTTACATCGTGCTTAAGCTGCTCACCGGCAATTACCGACAAGTACCCACCACCTCTTATGTGGTCAGTACTTTATGTCTGGCAAAGGTTATTATGTAACCGCTACCTGCCCAACGCTCCGATCAAGATTGCCAACTTCACAGGGAGTAGCCGACGCCAGTCGGCATTACCCTCTGTATCGGTGGCTATTATCCCAAAACAACTCAAAGCACGGATCAGCGCATGGTAAATCCTTTTTTGGCGAGAAATTCACGCATATGAGGTCGCGACTCCTTACTCAGCAACGCTGACATCTCTCTGGACCAAACCCGGTCTACCTTACCTCCGGTGCGTTGCTGATAGTAGACTCTCATGGCCTGGTCGTATTGTGCCATCAGCGTCTCGTCCACCTCATGGTAATGATCCTCCATCAGCACGGCGGCCAGCGGCAGTCTGGGTTTGCACGGCGGGTCCTGATCCGGATAGCCAAGACACAAGCCGAACACCGGATAAACCTGCTCTGGCAGGGCCAGCAACTCACTGACTCGCTCAGGATCATTGCGTAAGGCGCCAATATAGCAAGTGCCCAGTCCCACTGACTCAGCTGCCACTACCACGTTCTGGGCGAACAGCGCGGTATCGATGGTGGCAATCATAAAATGCTCGGTCATGCCCTCAATCATGTCCCCTTGGCAGCACCAGCCAGCACGGTGCAGATCAGCGCAAAATACCAAAAATTCCGGAGCTTGCTCAATGTAGGTCTGATTGCCGGCCAATGTTGCCAGGGCCTGACGGGTTTGCCGGTTGTGGATGCGAATTACACTGACTCCTTGTAGATTGTTGGAGGTGGCAGCGCTCTGTCCGGCTACAATCAGCTCTTGCAGCAGGCTTTTGGCAATCGGCTGATCAGTGAACTTGCGAATAGAGCGGTGCGACTCGAGCTGTGCAATGACGGATTGGCTCATAGAGTGACTCTCAAGCTCAGTTATGGTGGGCCACCATCATAGCAGCGCCATGATTTTTCAGGCAATTTCTTCCGGACTTCACGGCGTAAAGGTCATACTGGCGGCACCAGCAGACGCTTGGGATTTGCTAGACTGGTCTGTCTGAAATAGCTTCAGTTTAACGTTCCAGTTAGCTGCAAAGGCAATAAAGACAATGTCACAACCTCTGGCCAAAGCATCACCCATCGTGGTGTGTGCTCTTTACAAGTTCACCGCCTTGAAAAACTTTGTTTCACTGCGCGAGCCGTTGCTTAACGTGATGGCCGCAAACCATATTCGAGGCACACTGCTATTGGCTCGGGAGGGCATCAACGGCACCGTGGCCGGGAGCCGAGCAGCCATTGATGTGCTGCTCGGCTGGCTGAACCGGGATATCCGCCTGAAGCCTGTGGAATGCAAGGAATCCTGGTGCGAGGGAATGCCATTCAGGCACACGCGGGTGAAACTGAAAAAAGAGATCGTCACCATGGGCATACCAGGGATTGATCCGGCTAAAGTGACTGGCACCTACGTGGACCCGGCCAACTGGAATGAACTGATCAGCGACCCGCATGTGCTAGTGCTGGACACGCGCAACGATTACGAAGTGCAGGTGGGCACCTTCAAACACGCTATCAATCCGCAAACCGAATCCTTTCGCCAGTTTCCCCACTACGTTGCCACCCATCTCAACCCGAAGGTGCACAAAAAAATAGCCATGTTCTGCACCGGTGGCATTCGTTGCGAAAAGTCCAGCGCCCTGCTGCGGGAACAGGGGTTTTCTGAGGTTTATCACCTCAAGGGCGGCATTCTCAACTATCTGGCAGCGATTCCCAGGGAGCAGTCGCTATGGGAAGGTGAGTGTTTTGTTTTTGATGACCGGGTTACCGTCAACCACGCCCTGGAACCGGGTTCTTATGATCAATGCAACGCTTGTCGTTTACCTATTACCGAGGCCGATAAACAAAGCAACAAGTATCAGCAAGGCATCAGTTGTCCGCACTGTTTTGACCGACTGACAGCAAAACAGCAGGCTCGCTTTGCCGAACGGGAAAAACAGGTGCAACTGGCCCGCTCCAGAGGTGAGGCGCACCTGGGCGCCGACGTTGCCAATACGCTCGCCCATCGACGTCGGGCGAAAAAAAGCCGACGGCAGCAGCATAAATAATCAGGAGGCACTTGGCAGGTCAAACGAGGCATTGCCAGACCAACCGTACCGATAACGTCCCACCGCGCACCGCATGAACCAGCAAACCGGCAAAGCCCAGTGCCATCAAAGGCAACAGTGGTCGTTTTTCTTCTCGCCAGAAATACCAGCCCGCTCCGGCGAGACAGAGCAACACAATGATCCGTTGGGCACTAACCGATTCACCGGCAAGTACCTCCATAAAAATGGCCAGACAAGCAATCACATTGGCAACCAACCACAAAGGCGACAGCATGCCAATACTGCCTAGCAGGGGAAATCTGATCAGGGCGCCCCCAATCCAGGCCTTGGGCTGCATATCAGACGCCAAATGAAAGGCGATGCCCAGGGCCAGACCAGCCGCTGCGGGCAACAGGCCGAAGGACAGCAACAATACGGCCGGCAAACAAGAGTGCGTCAACCCCGAGCGGTGGGACAAGCCGGGCAAGATAAAATCTAAGTCAGGCAGACGCACACCGGCGATCAGGCCGCACAGGAAAAAAATAATCTCTTCCCAAAAAATCATGGCTGGCCAAAGAGGACAAAATGCCCGGGCTACCAAAACCAGGGCCGCCAGCAAACAAGCCAATAATAGCGGTAGATATAATCTCATGGCTGAACAACGCGACTTAACCTGGTCCCGGACTATAACCGTTCAGGCGCGGCAGAACCAGAAACACTTGTATTACCGACTGATCAATGACAAGCCTTGGGCAAGTAGAAGGCGTCAGGGATTTGCTTTAATACCTTTGCCAGTAATACACTCGCGCCTATAACCTCACTATTGTTTTTCCGGGTTGACGCAATGACATACAAACTCAATGACAAACAATTTGCCACCATTGTCGGGCTATCTGATCATGAGCGTTACGACTATTTTTTGAAGAAAGTGATCGACTGGGAAGAGATTTGGAGCCTGCACAGCCCCGAGGGGTGGGTGGAGCTGTCGACAGACGACAGCGAAGAGTGCCTGCCCGTCTGGCCGCACCCGGATTTCGCAAAAGCCTGGGCGGTAGACGACTGGGCGGACTGTCAACCCAAAGCCATTGCCCTCGATGCGTGGCTGGAGCGCTGGACGCCGGGACTGGAGAAAGATAACACTCTGGTGGCGGTATTTCCGGTAAATGAGGCGGAGGGCATTGTGCTTCCCCCCGCTGAGCTGCACAAAGCGCTGTGCGACGAGCGGGAACCGGATTGAGTCAATGGGCCATGTGCTGGCCTGTCACTTCGTGGCTTGTCCGGGCCATCACAGTGATCTGTTCGCCGTTGTCGAAGGTGATAATAACCGGGATTTCGCTGTCAGTAGCAATGGGCTGCTTCAGTCCCATAAGCATGATGTGATAGCCGCCTGGTTTTAGCTCTACAGCCGCGCCAGGCTTGATCTGTAAGTTATCGACGCGGCGCATTGTCATCATACCGTCGTTCATCTCAGTGGTATGAAGCTCAGTTTTCCGGGCCACCGGGCTGGCCAGCGCCTGAACTTGCACCGGGGCAGTGCCGCTGTTGTGGATGGTCATGTAGGCCGCGGATGACGACATGCCGGGCAAGGTTGCCCGGGCGCGGGCATTGAGCAATTCAATGGTGCCGGTCTCTTTGGCACCATGTTCTTTTGGGCTATGTTCTTTTGGGCTATGTTCTTTTGGGCTATGCCCGACCCCGCAGGCCAGGGAAATCGTAAACAGTAGCATCAGGGCCGCAGCCCGAAAGAGTAACCTCACGCTGTTTACCATCATCAACTCCGCGATTGTTAAAAATTATTATGGGAGGATAGCAATCCATTGCCGGATTGCCTGAATCGTAACCCAGATGATGGGCATTGACCAGCCAGGCACCAGTTGCGACATAGTCATCGAGAGTCGCCACCATGAATCGGAAAAATGATTATCCCCCGCTGTTTGACAGCCACTGCCATCTTGATTTTGCTGATTTTGACTGGGACCGGTCACAAGTATTAGATCGGGCAGCCGACTGTGGCGTTGGTGGCATTTGCATTCCGGCTACCAGGCGCGCCCAGTGGTCCAACTTACTTGCCCTTGCGCCAGTCAGCCACTCAATCCGGATTGTTGTAGCCTTGGGACTCCATCCCTACTTTCTGGCCGATCACCAGCTCAGTGATCTTGACGTACTGGATCAACTGTTGCGCCAACAGCCGCCCAACGTGGTAGCAATTGGTGAGACTGGCCTGGACTTTGTGGTCTGCGAGGATCAGCAAAAGCAGCTGTCACTCTTTAGCGGTCATGTGCAACTGGCCTGCCAGCATCAGCTGCCATTGATTATTCACGGACGCAAAAGTCATGATCAGATTTTGCAAATCCTGCGCCGCTACCGCCCGGGACGAGGAGGCATTATCCACGCATACTCCGGCAGTGAGCAACAAGCCAAGGAGTATTTAAAGTTGGGCTTCAAGCTGGGCTTTGGTGGCGGAATTACCTACCCAAGAGCCAGAAAAACCCGACAATTGGCGTCTACCGTGCCGCTGGAGTCGATTGTGCTGGAAACGGACGCGCCGGACATGCCACTTAACGGACAACAGGGCAAAAGAAATGAACCAGGAGAAGTGTTGCAAGTGGCAACCTGCCTGGCAGCGTTGCGGGAAATTTCACTGCCTGAGGTGGCGAGTGCCACCTCGGCAAACTGCCGGATTATTTTTGGTTTGCAATAAGGCAGCTCACCAACGAGCCTGCCATCACTTTTGTGTAGAGGCTTTTGTGTAGAGGCTTTTGCATAGGACTACTTGCGTCAGGTTTAAGGTTGAGTCGTAACGTGTCTCGATGCCTTGAGAAAAATCTTTACAAAATCTCCAAGTGGTAGTCCACCATGCGGTCATCGTCGAACAGATACCGCCCTCTGAAGCGGTTGCCCTTTAGCATCTCAGGAATCCAGAGAATGTCGTCTGCCCACATTTCGTCGTAGGGAATCTGCTCAACGGCAAACCACAGCGGAATGGCTTCGTCAGTCTCCTGCGGAATGCCAGTGAACTCGTTGGCCAGGAAAGTATGCACATGAATGGAGTAACCATCGGCAAACTGGAATAGGCTCTCACCGCAGAATTGTGGCTTGACTGGCGTTATGCAAAGTTCCTCCTGTACCTCGCGGATGGCGCATTCCAGTGGCGTTTCACCAGCTTCAAGACGTCCGCCCGGCCCGTTGATTTTGCCAGCACCAAGACCACGCTTTTTGCGCATCAACAGAATTTGTCCATGTTGCACAATAAACGTCAGTGTGGCGATGTCCTGGCCCTGCCAGCATGACCAGTCAATATCCTGCAATGATTCCATTAATGATTCCCGTTGGGCGAATTTAAAGAGGGGTAACATACCGTGACCCGATGTCAGGATAAACAGCGAATATCCGAGAGGAACTGTAGCAGCAGTGCGGGAGAGAGTTGAACGCTTTACCAAGAGGATAAAGCGATATGACCCCAAAACTGAGGCCATACCACGGGATGCAAAAATCAGTGCGGATCAGTCCACCTTAACGGTTACCCAGACAAACCGGTGATCTGAGGAGACTTCTTTGCTGTTGCCATTTTTACCAACACGGGGATCATTGAACAGCAATCGGCCCGGCTGGCCTTCAGCCTGCCAGTAAACGCCGGTATTCAGAGTAGTCAAACTCGCAGATGGCACGGCATAATCGACTCTTGAACCAAAGGTGCTGGTGCGGGTTGCTGGATACGGGTGTCCCTTAGTGTTGCTATCCCGCGCAGCGCCTTCACTGACCGGAACCATAGCACCAGTGGAGTCGCTGACTGCGTGGTTTATCCGCGGATTATGCACCATCAAGTCACGGATGCCATAGTCCTTGCCACTGGAAAACTCAGGGTCAGCGTTCAGGTCACCCATAATGACGAAGTCAGTACCGGCGAAACCACCGGTTTGGCCTTGGTCGTCACGAATCCAGTTTTCCTGATCCAGATAACGTGACCAGAACTTGTTTTCTGCGCCATTGCGGTAACGGTTCTGCCAGGCGATGGAGTCGAATGCCGGTGGCGTCGGGTGCGATAGCAACGCATGAATCACTTTATCGCCGTTAGCGGTAGGGATAATGATTGGTGCGTCCACATGGTTTTTAGAGCTGAGTCGAATCGTTTGCCATTCGGCCTCGCTGTACCATGGATCACCACAGGCCATACCGGCTGGTAGTTCTGCGGCCACACAAGGATGCTCGGCGTTGTCGGCGGTTGGAATCATTGGCACCGTTTCACCGGGCATCTCTGACCACTTGAAGGTCTGGAAGGTGCGCGTATTGGCAGTATCCACCTTGAACTGTGACATCAGGGCAAAGCCATAGTGACCATGGTAATAACCAAAACCGTGGGCACCGTTAGGCAGACTGGCGCTACCATCAACGGCATCGTTACCAAAATCAAGGCTGACATCTACTGGCAACAAACCCGTATTGGTTGGGTAGTTTTGCACAAATGGATAGTGGATGGGTGAGAGCATATCGCCACCATCAACACTGTTCAGGCTCTGCGCTACGCTCAGGTAATTATCCTGAAAGCCTTGTAGCGCCGTCATATCAGCGCCGTCGCCATCGTTGTTAAACTCAGTCAGCAGCAATACATCAGGCCGGTTCTTCTGAATAATGGCAGCAATGTTGCGAATCTGGATTACCCGCTCGGCCAACAGATGCTCTTCTTCTGTGGCAGTGTCGTTTTTCCAGATTTCAATCAGATAATCCTGTTTTTCCGGCGTCAGCTGAAAATAGCGCACCCAGCGCTGGTAATTCTCCGTCGCATCACCATCTCTGGCAAAGGAGACGTTAAAGGAGGCAAACTTTACTTCACTTACGACATTCGCCGTATTATCAGAAGAGGTGTTAGCCGGTACATCGTCTTGACAACCCACCAGGGCCACCGTTGAAGCAAGTAATGTAGCGATTAAGGTTTTTTTCATGGGACTGATACGCATTGGGAGGGATAGCAAGGCGCAAAATTGTATATGTTTTAATCTGAAAAGCATTGATCAGCGTCAACCCTAACGCTCTGCCAACAGCTCAAGCTCTGTCCCCAAGGATGGTAATCATGCCCAAATAAAAGCACGAAGTGCTACAGTTGAACGGCCGAACTGGTTTCTTCTGATTGCGGCTGCGCTTCCTGTGATTGCGCTCTTGCAGCCTTTTTGCCGAACAGGCCAATTCCCAGAACCACAAAGACAATGGCAATCAGCGGGCTTAGCCAGTTTAGCACTGCCCAGGGTGCGTACTCGATAACGGCAACGCCCAGCGTTGATGCAAAGAACGCTCCGCCAGTGGTCCATGGAATCAGCGCTGTGGTCAGAGTAGCGCCGTCTTCTAACGAGCGGGAAAGCACACGACGATCAATCCCTTTTTGGTCATAGGCATCACTGAACAGCTGACCACTTAACAGAATCGACATATACGCCTCACCCATGGTCATATTGCCCGCAAAACAGGTCAGAATGGTTGTTGCTACTAAAGTAGATGCCCGCTTGATACGGCCAACAATGCCGTGAATCAACACCCGCAAAAATCGGCCTCGCTCCAAAATCCCACCCAAAGCAAGGGCGATCAGAGATAACGACAGTGTCCACATCATGGCAAGAATACCGCCACGCCCTAGCAGAGAATCAATACTTTCCAGACCAGTGCGAGCATTGCCTCCACTGTAAAGACTGTTCAGCACAGTGGTCAGGCTCTGCCCCTGTAACAACACCGCCAGCAACACTGCCACTGCCGAGGCCAGCATCATGCTCGGCTCAGGCGCTACCCGGGCAATACTGAGCCCCAACATAACCGCGAGAGGCAATAACGTAAGCAGGTTAATGGAGAAGGTGTTTTGCAGCGCACTTTGCATAACCGCCAGTTGCTCCACCGGCAGCAGATTCTCGGCATACTTCAGGCCCAACAATGAAAAAATAACCAAACTCACCAGATAAGCCGGCCCAGAGGTATAAAGCATGCTGCGAATATGGGCATAAAGGTCAACCCGTGACGACATCGCTGCCAGGTTAGTGGTGTCGGAAACCGGTGACATTTTATCCCCAAAGCAGGCACCGGAGATAACCATCCCGGCCACCAGCGGCGCGGAAATACCCATAGTGGTACCAATTCCCATTAGCACCACTCCGATAGTCCCCACCGTTCCCCAACTGGTGCCCGTGGCCAGAGACATCACACTGCACAAAATTAACCCGGCAGGAAGAAATAACGCCGGGCTGACAAATTCAATGCCATAATAGATCAGCGTTGCCAGCGTCCCGCTTTGAATAAAAGACGCAATCAATACCCCAATCAGAATAAAAATATAGATTGCAGTCATGGCACCGGAAATGCCGGCATTCATGGCGCCACGAATGGAGTAATAGTCGTGTCCCAGAATGTAGGCGCTGAGCGAAGCGATGACCAGCGAGATAAGTAGCAGGCTGTGCAGACTGGTATGCAGAAAAAACAGTCCTGTGCTGATAACGCCAATAATCAGGGTCAGGGTAATGAATGCATGCAGGAAACCTGGCTCTTTCCGTTGAGCCACTGGGTCGGTAGAAGCTGTCAAAACAGAACTCCTTCGGTGCGTTAGGCTATTATTTTGCGGGGCACCATCGGCCATAATAGCTATTTATACGTACAGCCGCACTCGATTAATCACTTGGCAATACCATCAACCATGACATAGACAGACATCCTGTATTCCATAACTATTGGCGCTTAGTCGCACAGTGAAACCGGCCGGCAGATCAAGCGCGTCAAACCATCTGCTGTGGATACACACAGCACGTAACAAACTCGCGCTACCCGCTCTGCCTGAAGCTGAACGTTGTTTTGATCAGATTATCATTCTCAATCAGCTTGATCTGTGACGTTATGCCGCAAGGAGCCTGTATTAAATACCTACAGGCGTTTTGTGTGGATCTGCTCAAAGAGCAGCGGTTGGAACTTTTTTTTAATGTGCGGATCAACCCTTTGACCGATTGGTGCAGACACCGACTGGCAACCAGAATGGTTTTCGCTGCACCTTGCAATATCAGACAAAACGAATAAAAACCACGGTTGCTAACCCTCAGCTTTGTTATTATGGTCCGACTATTTTTTCTGTGTGGCCTGCTTGCGCTTATAGGCGCTGATACCCCGATTATCCAGCCTGCCCAATGGCCACCAGCAACCCACGGAGACGCCGGAGATTTGTTACATATTATTGATGATATCCGTCAGGAAGCAGCACTGAAACTTGATCAGGCCAAACGCGGTGAGCAAGGGCAATACATGACCCCCGCAGCCACGGCCGAACTTCTGGCTTCCATGTTTGACGACCTCAGCGGTGACATCTCATTACTGGATGCCGGTGCTGGCGTAGGGTCGCTAACCGCAGCCTTTTTGCAAAGAGTTATCCGGGAAGGTCATGTAAAAAAAATCATCGCAACGACTTACGAAACCGACCAGGTTTTACTTAATGATCTGCACGACAGTGTAACTCTGTTTGCCAGAATGGCTGCTGAGCAACATATCCAGTGGCACAGCAATGTTGTCCCAAGTGATTTTATCGCAAGCGCCGTCAATCAGTTGCTGGCCAGGTCTGTGGATGCCACTCCCATAACCCGCTATAACAAGGCGATTCTTAACCCACCTTATTTTAAGATCGGTAGTCAAAGTCGCCAGCGAAAATTACTCCAACAGGTCGGTATTGAGACCGGCAATCTTTACTCTGCCTTCGTTGCCCTGGCCATCAAACTGCTTGAACCCGGTGGTGAGCTGGTAGCCATCACACCACGCAGTTTCTGTAACGGCCCCTATTTTAAAGGATTTCGTGATGTTCTGTTGGATGAAACGGCACTCAGGAAAATCCGGATATTTGATAGTCGCACAAAGGCATTCAAGAGCGACAAGGTACTGCAGGAAAACGTGATTTTCCACCTGGTAAAGGGTGCACCCCAGGGGGATGTTGAAATCTCCTCCAGCAGTTGCGCTGAAGAACCAAATCCGATAATTCGCATTGCGCCTTTTCATGAGGTCGTTAACCCGGCTAATCCCGAGCGGTTTATTCATATTGTCACGTCGGAGCAAGAGGCCGATATCGCCGTCAAGATTAGCGGGCTACCTTGCTCATTATCGGACTTGAGTCTTGAGGTCAGCACTGGGAAAGTGGTGGATTTCAGAACACGCGATAACCTCAGGATGGCACCTGAAGCCGACACTGTGCCACTAATTTACCCCACACACCTAAAAAATGGTTCCGTGTTGTGGCCAATCAGCGGTGGCAAAAAGCCCAATGCCTTGGTTAATAACAGTGAAACCCGCAAGTTGATGGTTCCCAACGGAACTTATATTTTAACCAAGCGCCTTACGGCAAAAGAAGAAAAGCGTCGTATTGTTGCCGCCCTTTATGAACCTTCTGTTGCCGATGTGGATGTCGTTGGTTTTGACAACAAAACCAATTATTTTCATGCACAAGGCAAGCCGTTACAAAACGATATTGCCCGTGGCTTGTGGCTATTTTTAAACAGCACCATTGTCGACCAGTATTTCCGGCAATTTAATGGCCACACTCAAGTCAACGCAACAGACCTGAGAAGCTTGCGCTATCCGACAGTTGAGCAGCTGCAAGCATTGGGCCTTAAAGCAAAAGGGAGCGCACTACCAGTTCAGGAAGACATAGATGCGTTGGTGTCGGCTGTTTTTTCGGACGTCGATAAACGAGCGCCAAGGTTAGTTATTTGCACCCAATCCCAGAGAGCAGGTTTTCTGCAACCTGTGTCTTGAGATCAGAATAACAACTATCGTCTGCTATTTTTCAATCAACTTCACTCAACGGTCAACAAAGCCGGATCAAGGCGTTGGTCAAACCAGTTGTAGCGCCAGTCAAGGTGCGCTCCGGTTACTCGGCCCGTTGCTCCCACCTCGCCAATGATCTCGCCGCGTTTCACGGGAGTGCCGACCGCAACGGCGACATCACTCAGGTGCAAAAAGCTGGAAAAAATACCATGACCGTGATCGATAATGATGGTCCCCCCCGAGTAGTAAAGATCAGGGTCGGCCAAGCTCACGACACCATCTGCCGGAGCCGCCACGGGTGTGCCGGTGGGTACAGCGATGTCGAGGCCGTAATGGGGGCTACCCGGTTGGCCGTTATAGTATCTCTGGCTGCCATAAACGCCACTGATGCGACCTTTTACCGGCCAGCCGAAACCATTAAACAGGTCACTCTGGTCAGTATCCTGCATCCGCGCCTCGCGCACCTCTTTAGCTTCAGCACGAATACGCGACAACACTTTTTCATCCGGAGTTACATACTTTCTGTCAATGCCCGTCAGACGCTGAATATCATACTGCCTTGACTTGAGCGTAAGCTTAACGGTCTTTGATTGCCCATTGGCAAAATATTCCGTGTAGGACTGCTGTAGCGGTGCATCACGCCCAAAACCCAGAATAAAGCGCCCATCAGGCGCCACCCGGATCGACTGCCCACCATAGACAATCCGACTATCGGGCGCCGCCTGACCAATATAAATTCCGCCAGGTGTAAGCCGACTTTGCAAACCATCGGCGGAGGCTACCTGCAACCCCAGTAACAAAATCAATGCCGCAACAAGACGCATGAAGATGGTCTCCATATATCAGTTTGTAAGCATCTTAGCGCTATTTTGACTTCGCCAAAAACTGTGGCATAAGATGGATAAGCTCTTGACGTCGACCGCAGATGTGTTCAGTTCCGACCATCATCAGCAAGCATGACCCCCAACCACCACGCAAGTAGGCAGGATGGTATTATGGATTTAATCATGGCTGGTATTGCTCTGTTCATGCCCATTATCTATGGCTTTGGTATTCTACTTGGTCTGGTTTTCAGCCCAACCGCGACTCATCTTCACGACTGATCCCTCCGCTCCGGGCAGCTTAGCCGATTGAAGTCCTGGTTCAGCTGCCTGGCAAACGCGTTAACCCGCTGCCAATCGGTAAACTCAGTATCCTCTGTGACATCCGTCGGACCGCCGGTCAATTTCATGATCAAGCGAATCATCTGCTGGTCAAGCCAGTGGTAGCGAGTATAGAGGAGGGCTCCGGCAAATACCTCAACCCGGTCCGGCGTCCACGGAATCTGCTGCAGGAATTTTTGCAGATAACGGTTATTGTGCGGATCGCGGCGTTTAGGCTTTCTGGCCGTCAGATTTACTGAAAAGAAGTAGCCGGGCATGGTCGCCAACTGACTTGCATGCTGTCGTATAAATTGCAAACACAAGCGATGGTGACGGCCATAGCGAATTGAAGTACCTAATACCACGGCGTCGTACGACTCCAGACAAAAATTCTCTGGCAAATCCGTCAACGATGCCATAAGCGCACTGTGGCCTGCCCGAGCGAGGAAGCGGTCAATCGTCGCCATGATTTTGCGAGTCTGGCCTTCAGACCCGACATACAACAATGCTAAACGAGGCATATTCTTATTGACGCCCAGCCTTGAGAAAGTGACTATGTTGATGCTAAACAATTAGTTGGTCAGCATTGTTAATGCAGATCAATATTTTGTGCCAAACGGTACTTTCTTTTTCTTGGCCGTTTTTTACACTGCTGAAGTATTAACTGGAGTTTTACGATGTCAGTTTCTTACGAAAAGCTGCCTGAAGACGTTAAGCTGCGATCATCTCAACAGCTACAAAAAGTTCTTTACTGTTCCATTGATCTGTATATGCAGATCAAAGAGTCTCATTGGATCATGTACGGTCGGGAATTTCTGTCCGTGCATCGTCTGTTTGATGAAGTAGCCGAAATCGTTGAAGACACCATCGACGATGTTGCTGAGCGAATCGCTCAACTTGGCTGCAAGCCTGAAGGGACACTGCAAAGTGTGGCCAGCAAAAGCACTCTGCCTCCCTATCCAAACACCCTGAGTTCCATCGATGCGCACGTTGAGCTTATCAGCAAGCACCTGGCATTTGTCACTGGTATGGCTTTGCAGGCAATGGCTGAGATGGGGGAAACCGATCCAATATCCGTCGATCTCCTGACAACAAGAACTCGCGAGCTTGATATGCAAACCTGGCTGGTCGAAGCACACTTGCCCAGAAAGCACTAAGCAACAATTGTTGTTTGCTCTCTTCTCTGAGCGATGCCTTTTCGGCATCCTCAGGGCAAAAAAAAACCTTGTTCGCAGACAAGGTTTTTTTATGGATGACCGTATTACTACATGGCAGGTACATTGGCTGGTTTGAACCAGCTGCGACACATCTGCAAGTAGATACCGTACGGACGGCCCATGATGATCATTGCGCCTATCTGTCCGGTACAAGCGGCGATCACTTGCTCAACGCTGGCACCGGTGAAAAATACCATCGTTGCGTACAACGGAATTTGAAAAGAAATAAATGCCAGCACGTCCAGTAACGCCATCTGGAAGAATCCAGTGCCAATTACCTGACCCCGATTGACAAGCCAGTCACGGTACAACCCGTAAGCACGGGCCGTTAACAGATTGACTGGAATGCTTAACAATCGGGATTGTAAAGACTGCTCAAAACTCAGACCGGCCAGCAGTTCAACACTCATGCCAACCACTATACCCCAAGTAATCATGGCGAAAGTATCTGCCAGCATATCCCGGTTAAACATATCTCCCCACTCCAAAAAATCAGCGCGAATATCTGGCGCTATAAAAATGGCTATAAACTAACAGCGAAACATCTCTTTACTGACTCCGGAAAATACTTAAGTTCCCTTTGGGCTATACGAACCCGTCAGCGAGACTTATGGATGTCCTGATCCAAGGTCGGAATCATTGAAATTGACTGGTTAACTGGTGCTAAAAACGGGTAACCGGAGGGACCGATTACGATGTAAAAAATATCGCTAGAACGGGCAAAAAACAATACCGAACAACACTTTTTTAACCAAAAAATGCATTTTATTTTCCCATAAAATAAACAACAAACAGAAAAAAAAACTACACAGAAAATGCATGATAGTACATGGTTTATTCTTGCAATTATTTGTTATCGAATAACATCGTGACGAACGTCAATTCATGCAACGAGACACACCTTTATGATTGAGTTCGAAGAACAGGGTTCCCCATGCAAACACAGATCATCGACGCCCTCGGCAAGTTGCGAGAAAAACAGCCGCTGGTTCATAACATTACCAATGCGGTAGTCACCAACACGACTGCCAATGCGCTGCTGGCCATCGGCGCCTCGCCAATAATGGCCAGCGCTCCTGAAGAAGTGGCCGACATGGTTGGTGTTGCCAATACTCTGGTCATCAACAGTGGTACTGTTACCAGCGAGAGCCTGCAAAGCATGGTGCTGGCTGCCAGCACGGCCGCCATGATGCACAAACCCTGGATTCTTGACCCTGTCGGCGCAGGTGTTACTCCTTTTCGCCTGACCAGCAACCAGCGACTGCTCGAACGCCAACCGACAGTGGTGCGCGGTAATGCTTCCGAGATAGCGTCGCTGTTTACCGGTATCAGTACCGGCAAAGGGGTGGACAGCAGTAACAGTAGCGAATCCACGCTGCACTTTATCCAGGAAAAAGCCCGCGAGCATGGCCTGGTGATTGTTGTGACTGGAGTATGCGATTACGCTACTGACGGTCACGAAGTCTACAAAATAGACAACGGCCACCCTATGCTGGCCAAGGTAACCGGCACCGGATGTACGGCCACGGCCCTTATTGGTGCATTTCTGGCGGTATGTGACAAACCGCTGGTTGCGGCCATTTCCGGTCTGGTTTGCCTGGGGATTTCTGGCGAGCTGGCCAGCCGTAATTGTCCTGGACCAGGGACTTTCCAACTGCGTTTACTCGATGAACTCTACCGTCTTGACCAGGGCACCATGGAAAGTCATATTAACGTCAGTAGCCTGAAAAGGAGCTGCCATTGAGACCGCCATTCAGACTTCCCTTTCCACCCCTACCCTTCCCCAGGGGCATGAAAAAACCCGACGTGGCACTATTGGGCCTGCCAATTAAACTGCTACCGTCGTTCGTGGTTAATGCCCCGATAACCCGCGCCATTAATCATATCTTTCGCCTGCCGATTGCCGAAGGCGATTTTGACTTCCTGCAAGATCGGTGTCTGAAAATCCATATTACCGATATCGACTTTAGCATTTACATCAGCTTTGATGGCCAGCGATTAACGGCCACCAGCGCACGACACTTTGACGTAGAGTTTCGAGGTAACAGCAAGGCATTTTTGCGATTGGCCAGCCGTCAGGAGGATCCGGATACGCTATTTTTCCAGCGCAGCCTGATGATTGAAGGCGACACCGAACTGGGGTTGGGTATTAAAAACCTGCTCGACAGCCTGGAACCGGAACAGCTACCCATTCCGGTGCAACACCTGACCCGACTTGCCGGGCGCTTTAAATAGCAACATAGCTTTAAATAGCAACATAATAGCCCACGGGCAGCCAATAGTTGCCGACCTTCATAAAGGTCACTGTCTCTCTTGCGGCAGCTCTTTCGAAGGTTGTCTGGTAAGTGATCAACCAGTAATCCCCAATGGGCACATTGGGCAAGTTAGCATACTGGTTCGCCAGCACCAACTCTCTTGCGACAAACTTGCCAAAAGGTCTGCGGGCGGATTTCATTACTGATACCCAGTGTTTTGCTGACATCTGCCACTGCAACAATGGCGCAGCACTGGCCCAACTGGCCAGAAAAGCACCACGATCAATTAACTTGAGCCAATCAGCGGCCATTCGGTTAACTCCGGCATCGGCTGCGACCAAGGGTGCCGTTAACAACACACAAACCAGTGCCAAGGGTTTGAGACTGACTCTACGTACTATCCTGACTAATCCGTGCCTGACTAATCCCTGCCTGACCAAACCAATAACCATTACAGCACCTCTCTTGTGCGGCTGTCGTACAGCCGGAGTTATTGCCCATTGCCAAAGCAAAGTCTTCCAACACTCTGATAATATACGCGTTATGCCCGGATAAGCGCATCGCACTGACGCCAGCGGCTTGCATCATTTGCCACTGATCCAGCACATTGTGACAACTACCCGACAGAGTCTGTATACCATTGAGGGTAAACAACGCATCACCTTCCTGGGTACTCAGCGCAATACCTGACGGTGACTTAATACAGCTGAACTGACAGTTGTCTTTGCCCAATGCCTCGCCGCGAGCGGTAAAACAACGGGCCGAGTAAGCCAGGGGTAAATGGCCATAGCTAAACACTTCGGTTTCCAGATCATCAATACCCAGCGCTTGCAGACGCGCCAAAATACGCTTTAGATGATCAAACGACAATTCAACCGGTAATACCCAGCGCTTTAGCCCCATACGATGCAACACCTGCAACGCCTCACCGCTGTAGAGATTTACTGAGGGACCAGTGACAAAAGGCACACCAGCCTTGGTCAGGTAATGAACTGCCGCCATATCGTTGGCCTCAACGACAAACTCGCCATTGGCGCAAACCTTACTGACCTGTGCCAACTCTGACTCAGCCTCAATCAGCGTCAGGGTCGATAGCACTACCTCTTTGCCATTTGCCTGCAACATTGTGGCCAGAGCCAACCAGTCATCCAGCTTCATCTCGCGACGCTTGGAACAGACCACTTCACCCAGATACACTCGCTGGCATGCTGACTGGGCAACTTGTTCATAAAAGGCAATAACTTGTTTTTTTGGCCAGAAAAACAGCAAGGGGCCCAGGGTTATCTGCATGGTCAGATCCGTGTTAATACCCAGTAATGTAATCCGCTTATGCGGAAAATGATTGGCAAGATTATCCTACTGCCACGGCCGGCTATAGGCGCCTAACGTCGTTTGGCTGCCTTCGGACAGCCGCGCCAAACCATTCATCCAGCGTTCGTTAACCGTAAAGCCTGCAGGATTTTTCCGGTACTGATCCAATGCCGCACGCCAGATACTGACCACTTCGGCAACATAAGCCGGACTGCGTTGGCGCCCTTCTATTTTTACCGCGCTGACGCCAGCCCGATGGAGCTGAGGAATCAAATCCAGCGTATTGAGACTGGTGGGTGCTTCAATAGCGTGGCCAACCTTGTCGTTAACCCGGAAACGTCCCTTGCACAGTGTTGGATAACCAGCCTGCTCGTGCTGGTCAAAACGATCGATCAACAAGCCACCCAACCGGGTTTCCATCCCACAGGTAGTTTGTTGCCAGCGCACAGCCGAAGCCGGAGAACACGCACCGACCGTATTAGGCGACTCGCCAGTAACATAAGAAGAGAGAATACAGCGCCCTTCTGCCATGATACATAGACTGCCAAAGGCGAATACCTCCAGCTCCACAGGACTTTTCTGCGCCAGTTGTTCCACCTGCTTTAATGACAACACTCGGGGCAGTACCGCACGCTTGATGCCAAAGTGCTCATGATAAAACGACAGGCTGGCTTGATTGGTGGCTGATGCCTGAACCGACAGGTGTAAATTAAGGTTGGGATGACGCCTGCTGGCGTAGTCCAGCACGCTGATATCAGCGGCAATCAAGGCGTCCACTCCAAACTCGGCACAAGTGTCAACAGCGCGCTGCCATTGTTGCCAGTTGGTTGCCTGGGCGTAGGTGTTGACGGCCACAAACAGCCGAACCCGTTTGCGGCCACTGTTCACATAATCCAGTGCCTTCAGCGCTCGCTGGTCAGAAAAATTAAGACCGGCAAAGTGCCGGGCATTGGTGCCATCGCGAAAGCCAATGTAGACCGCGTCAGCACCATTATCGACGGCAGCTTTCAACGAAGGCAGATTGCCGGCAGGACAAACCAGTTCCATAACATTTTCTCGTCGTTTTTCACGATATTACGGCAAAAAAAGGGTTCGATTTGCCGTTTGCCAACGTATCACAGCAGGAAAAGGCTGCATTTGACGGTAGTCAACAAACTTCAGTCCACGTCGCAACTAAACCGCGATAACTATCAACACAGCAACTACCAACACAGAAACTAGCGGCGCGAAAACTACTGGTTCAGATTAAACACGTGAAGTGTCTTGTATTGTGCCATCTGTCTGCCATCCATTTGTACATTGATGCTCTCCAGTAGCTCTATTTGTTGCACGGCGAAGGAAAAACCCGGCAAAGCGGCCAAAGCATCAAGAGGTCGTAAGTGTTTGTCTCGGAATCGACCAAGGGAGATATGCCCGCGAAAGCGCCGGGTTTCAGCACAAAAGTCTGCTTGCACAGCAGCATGTTCGCAAATACCCACCAACCGTTTCAGGGCCAATCCACCCTCCGCCTCCAGGGCTAATATTCTTGGTCTGCGCTCGCTGGGAAAGACACACAATCGTCCTGTGTGGGCGACAAAAGTTGAGATATTGACCAAATCATACTCAAGCCTACTGATGATTTGGCCAAGTTGACTTTTTGAGCTGTTACCGAGAAATCTCAGGGTAATATGCAACTGTTCAGGGGTCATCCAGCGCAGTCCGGCAGTAAAGAGCGCGGCGGCCTGCTGATGTAATGTTAAAGCCAGATTACCCGGAACCCTGATGGCGAGAAATGCCCTTGCCAGGGATCGCCCGAACGTATTGTCTTGCATAAGCTCAACCAGAGAATCAGCCTGACGACTGCACAAGCGCCTGAAAAAAGCGACGGTCAGGCTTAATGGCTGCCTCCGTTACCGTCTCTGGAAACAGACGAATATGGGCCGGTACTTTAAATCTGGCCATCATGGCAGTGAGCTGCTGTTTGATTAACGCCTCGTCTAAAGTGCCATCAAAGGTCTGAACATAGGCCACCGGTCTTTGACCAAACTCATTATCGGTTTTGGCCACTACCACGGCCTGGACAATATTTGATAGCGTCAGCAATGCCTGCTCAATCTCCTCGGGATGAATATTCTCACCACCAGAGATCATCATATTATCCAAACGACCACATAACTGTATCTGGTCATTGAGCCAGCGCCCTTTGTCGCCGGTGTGAAACCAGCCATCGGCATCTGGCAGCGGGGAAATCTTACCGTTGGCGTAATACCCTTTGGCCAGTGTTTTACCACGCACTAAAATCTCGCCCAGCTCAGACAGAGCTACTTCGCGCCAAGGTAGCACATGTCCGGAGGTAACACTACGATCAGTAAACTGTGGTTCGCCAGTGCAAATCTGTGATGCCATCTCAGTCATGCCATAGGTCGTCAACACAGTTATGCCTTGATCCCGAGCCGCTTTTACCAGCCCTGGAGCCGCCACACCACCACCGAGCAAAATATACTGCAACGGGTTGTCGTGTAGTGATACGCCCGATTGCAGCAGCCGGAATAGCTGGGTATTAACCAGAGAGAGATGAGTAATTCGTTGCCGGGCCACTATTTCATCCAACGGTGCTTTAGTATCAACGATCACCATGGTTGCCCCGGCCAGTAGACAACGTACGACAATGGCCAAGCCACCCACATGAAATAGCGGCAGCGATAATAACCAGCTATCGCCGTACGTCAGCGGCAATACAGTGCTGGCACCATGAGCATTGAAATAGTGATTGCTGTAACTATGGGCTACAGCCTTGGGAATGGCCGTGGTACCCGATGTGGCTACCAGATCATAAATGGCTTCCGGCAATATTTCGATGGGTTGCCGGTCTTGTTCAGACGGCAGTTGGTTAATGGTAAGTTGGCCAATAGCCACGCTGTCAGCCACTAGTACGGCTTCAAGTCGTTGCTGATAGCCCGCTTTTTGTTTTGCGGGAAATGCTGGATTAATCGGACAAAAAATCCATTGTGAACGCAGGCAAGCTAAAGCCGTCACCACAGTGTCTAATGGTTTGGCGGTAACAAATAACAGACGATCGCCCTTGTTTAGTCCTTGCTCGCGATAGCTTTGACAACAAGCCTCTACCCACCAATCAAGTTGCTGAAAGGTAATTCTCTCAGTGTTCCATTGCATTGCGATATCAGCAGGTCGGTGTATCGCCTGGTGACGCAGAGGACAATGGTTTAACGCCGGGAAATGAGCATCAGGAGAAATCGATTTCATCGAAACCTCGCGAGAAACCCAGTACTTTTAGTGCTGGGAGGGATAGCGACCAGCCTGATAAGGCAAGCCGTGGTCTTTAAAATCACACAAAAGAATAGCATTGTGTGGCGATGATTAAGAAAGCGTACAAGTTCAGGTTTTACCCGACAGTCGAACAAGAGCGACAACTTGCTCACACGTTCGGCTGTGTACGTTTTGTCTATAACTGGGCTTTGCGACTCAGGTCTGATGCTTGGTACAACGAGCAAAAGCGCATTGGCTATCACGAATCGTCCAGTGCTCTCACTGCCCTGAAGAAAAATCCAGAGTATTTCTGGCTTAACGACATCTCTTGCGTACCCACTCAGCAAACACTCCGGCACCTGCAAACCGGGTTTAAAAACTTCTGGGATGGCAGGGCAAAATACCCAACATTCAAGAAGAAGCGGGCTGTTCAGACTGCGGAATACACCCGGTCTGCATTCAAGTGGGCTAACGGTCAGTTGACACTGGCAAAACACAAGGAACCGTTGAACATCCGCTGGAGCAGGGAAATTCCAGACAAGCCAACTACTGTGACAGTCACCAGGGATTGTGCCGGTCGTTACTTTGTCTCCCTGCTTTGCGATGCCCATGTTGAGAAATTGCCAGTTTCTCCGAACACGGTGGGAATTGACCTTGGCATCAAGGATGCTGTTGTTACCTCTGACGGCTGGAAATCCGGCAACCCAAGATATACCTACAAGCATCAGGCAAAGCTGGCGAAGTACCAGCGTCGTTTGAGCAAGAAACAAAAAGGTTCGGCAAACTTCCAGAAAGCAAAACTGAAGGTGGCCAGAGTTCACGCCAAAATTGCAGACAGTCGAAAGGACTTTCTGCATAAGCTGACAACCACATTGATCCACGAAAACCAAGTAATCAGTGCCGAGTCGCTTCAGGTCAAGAACATGGTCAAAAACCCCAAACTGGCCAAAGCCATAAGCGACGTTGGCTGGGGGGAGTGTATAAGACAACTTCAGTACAAGGCAGACTGGTATGGTCGAACACTGGTCAGCATCGACAAATGGTATCCGTCGTCCAAACGGTGCTCCCATTGTGGCCACACACTGAAAAGCCTCGACCTTTCTGTGCGTAGCTGGGCGTGTCCTGAGTGTCGAACTGTGCATGATCGGGATACCAATGCTGCTGTTAATATCAAAGCCGCTGGGCTAGCGGTGTTAGCCTGTGGAGCTTGAGTAAGACCAAAGGTGTTAATCACTGGCGGCATCGAGCTGTGAAATAGGAAGCCTGTTGGGTGACTAACAGGAATCTCGCTCCTTTAGGGCGGCGAGGATGTCAACAGTAAGGTCTGTCAATCAAAGCCGGTTTCATGTTCACCAACTGTCCGGCCACAATCGTTTCATCCGTCAGGGCTTCAACAAAAGCTGTTGCTGTGTCCAGTCCGGGCAATTCATCAGGCGTCCACCGGGCACTGAGTTGCTCAAGAATGTGCAAACCAATGGCGGATTCGTAGGAGGAACTGAATACAGCCCGAATACCCGCAGCATGGGCAGCAGTGACCAGCTGCTGACAGCGCCCAAGGCCACCAACTAATGTAGGTTTGATGACAATGGCCACAAGACCGGGCATACGTTCGAATTGATAGTCTGGCTGCTGAACAGTCTCATCAAGGGCAAAGAACAGCCCGGTCTGCTGATAGAGTCGGGAAAACTCAGTGCTATGACCGGTCGGCTCTTCAACATAAGCGACTCGTGCTACATCAATGGCGTCAGCCAGCCGGACTGCCTGGGTAAACGACCACTGTCGATTGGCGTCGAGCTTGATGCGCACGAACTCTGGTACAATTTGCAGGATTTGACGCAAAGTCACGCCGTCATCTGTCAGCGTGTTGCGTCCTGTCTTCAGTTTGAACTCCCTGGGCCAGTCCCCTTGCCAATGCTCAAGCCGACGCAGAATATCTGTCCTGGTGCCATTGAGCAACGGCGCTACTGTCGGCGCAGCTATCCAGCTATTCTGCTGTAACCACCAAAACGCTGATTCGATGCCGAAAGCCACCGACGGCAGCAATGACCACGCTGCCAGCGAAGCCTTACCAGCAAACTGCCCGCTATTCACTGCACGGCAAAATGCTTGCAGTTGTACTTCAGCCTGGTCAAGACTCTCACGACTGAACCCTGGCAACGGTGCAATTTCACCGTAGCCGTATCGTCCTGCACAGTGCAGCTGCAAGATCAGCCCTGACCTTTCATGCAGGGTAAATTGCCTTAACGTCAGTGGCTGCCTGAGGGGCAGCCGATACGTGAGAATATCGGCCTGGCACTCGTTCATCGAAAACCTCGCGAGAAACCCAGTACTTTCAGTACTGAGAGGGATAGCGACCAGCCTAATAAGGCTGGAAAACTAACTTCTTTTGATATCAGCACTTTCGACATCTTCCAGTCTTGCGGTTAAAATAGTCACTGCTATTATTCACCTGTCTTTGCAGACCTACCTCCGCACCCGAGGGCATAAAGGCTGGAGGAATGTTAAGCCTGCGGAGTTCGTGTGAGACTTGGGGAGCATGGGTTGATTCGCCATCGTACTTGTGCCCTTTGGGTAAAAGCTCCCAACGTGGAACTTTTGCGCGAAAACCAAGCCTGTTCCCTGAGCAACGAACGATGAAACAGGAAACCTGTTGGGTGACTAACAGGAATCCCGCTCCTTCAGGGACGGGAGGATGTCAAGAATCAGGGGTTGCGCCCGAAACGGCTGAAATCGGGTGCCCGTTTTTCCAAAAAGGCGTCGCGTCCCTCCTGCGCTTCTGCACTCATATAGAACAGCAAGGTGGCATTGCCGGCCAACTCTTGCAGACCGGTCTGACCGTCGCAGTCAGCGTTCATAGCCGATTTCAGGCAACGCAACGCCAGGGGCGAGTGTTGCAAAATTTCACGACACCACTGCACGGTAGTGCGCTCCAGTTCTGCCAGCGGAACAACGATATTGACCAGCCCCATCTCTTCTGCCTGTTTCGCGTCGTATTGACGACAGAGAAACCAGATTTCCCGGGCTTTTTTCTGACCCACGACACGGGCAAGATAACTGGCACCGTAACCACCATCAAAAGAACCTACTTTCGGCCCAGTCTGACCAAAGCGGGCATTATCAGCAGCAATAGTCAGATCGCACACCAAATGCAGAACATGACCACCGCCGATGGCGTAACCGGCCACCATGGCTACGACCGGCTTGGGACAGGTTCTGATCTGACGCTGTAGATCAAGCACATTAAGATGATGGGTGCCTTTGTCGTCTTTGTAACCGGAGTCACCACGCACACTCTGATCACCACCAGAGCAAAATGCCAGGTCACCGGTGCCGGTCAGGATGACTACTCCCACCGAATCGTCAAAACGGGCGCTTTCCAATGCCTTTTGAATCTCGACAATGGTCTGCGGCCGAAAGGCATTGCGTTTTTCCGGGCGATTAATGGTGATCTTCGCCATGCCTTCACTACGGTGGTAGAGAATATCCTCAAAATCACCACTGAGATTTTCCCAGCTTACTCCGCAATCCAATTGTTCACTCATCTCTGACTCCTGATAAAACACGCAACAGCCGGGCCATAGCCTCGGGTTGTTGCCGGTGCACATTGTGCCCGCATTGATTAATCAAATGAACACTGCTGATGACTTTCTCAGCCAGCAACTGCTGCCCCAGTTGGGCGAATTTGTGATCATTACTGCCGTATACATAATGAATGGGAACGTGGGCTTCAGTCTTTAACCGCGAAAGACTGTCACGGTAGTCGGGTTGTTTTGCCAAACTGAAAGCCATCATCGCCTCAGCCAATAGTTGACCACTGCCACTTACTCGCTGAGCAATCAATGATTGAACCTGCTGGGCATGCAAATCGGCAAAAACTGGTTGCTGATACCAGTCGCGCAACACCTGAGCCAGAGGTTCGCTGGCAAAGCGTTTGGCCCAATGCAAGTCTGAGCGATAGCGCTCCTGACGTGCCTGCTCGCCAACCAGCCCAGGATGAGCACCTTCCAGGAATAGTCGCGCAATCCGCTGGGGGAAAGCGGTGGCGTAGGCCATGGCCAAGCGTCCACCGAGAGAGTAACCCAGCATACTGACGCGGGCGAGATCCACACCTTTATGTCGGGCTACCGTCTGTATGGTCTGTGCCAACCGGTGACAAAAATGGTGCGTCCCCTGGTTATCCTGCTCGTCCCAGCGGCTTGCGCCGTGGCCGGGAAGATCTACAACTATCAGGTAATAGTCGTCTTTAAGCAGCGTAACGACTGCCGACCAGTCACCAGCGTTGCCCAAAAAGCCGTGCAGCAGCAATAAAGGCGGAGCACCGACACTGCCGTAGCAGTCATAAGCGAGGCTCACAGAGTTTTTACCCTGGTGACTGCCTGTTCAATACAGACTGCTCCTTGCCCTGAAGGCGTGATCACTTCTATCAGGGTACAACCACTACAGGTAAACGCCTGGTTAAACTGAGCGATGAATTCATCCACCGATTTTGGCGCACAGTAATCAATGCCAAACAGTGCCGCTGCGTGCTGGGCGTTGAGACCGTGCGGCGTCACAAAATAGTCGTTGGCTATCGGCAATGCATCGTCATGACACCCTTTGGTAGTGAGGTGAAAAATACCACCCCCGTCGTTGTTGACCAGAACAATGACCAGTGGTTTTTTGCTCTGTCTGGCCAGTTGCAATGAATTAAGGTCGTGGAAAAAAGAGATATCGCCAATCAACAGCACCATTGGTTGCTGATCACCCGTCGCACAACCGACTGCCGTAGCGATCAGCCCATCAATACCACTGGCGCCACGGCTGGCAAAAACTCTGGGTAAATGGCCGACTGAGAACATCTGCACCATACGAATGGGGAGGCTGTTGCCAAGAAATAAGCTGCTTCCTGGGGGGAGTAATTTAGCCAATGAGGCACCAAGCCACTGCTCATCAAGCTGCACGGGCTCCGGAAGGTGTCCGATCACTTGTCCTGCCTGATGATGGAAAGCGTCAGACCACGACAGGCGTGGTCTGAGGTGCGCGCTAATAGATAACAACTGTTGGCAAATGGGCCCAATATCACCAATCAACCGAACATTCTGTCGCTGCGCGGTATCTACCCGTCTGGGAGCCGGGTCAATCATCCAGTAAGCCTGCCAAGAGTGACTGGCAATAAACTGATCCAGTCGTTTAGCAGTCAGATAGCCGCCGATTTGCAACAGATGATCCGCCTGTCGGTAGAGTTTTTCGCCGATGTCGCTCGCCAGTAACAATTCTGCGTGAGCCACAGCCAGCGGATGGCCATGCAGCTGTGATTGCACATCAGTCAGCAAAGGCCAGCCAAGGCGCTCAGCCAAAGTCACAATAGCCGCCACCTCAGTATCAACAGGTACACGACCCACTACGATCAAACCACGGCCTTCAGTAAAACGCTGCCACTGCCAGACACCGGGAAGTTGAGGCAGTGTTGGCAGCAGATAGTCGGTATAGGGCTTGTCCGAGTCTTGCCATTGCGCCACTGTCGACCAATAAGCGTTTTTATCCGCTGTGTCATCGTGTTGCCGGGGATAAAGCGGCTCGCGAAACATACAGTTAATATGCAACGGCAGCCCACGGGCACAAGAGCGAACAAAGGCCTGATCGATACTGCTCAACAGCCAGCGCAGGGAGATTGTTTGCTCAGGTGTTGGCAGCTCCAACCTGGCGCCAACGTAAGCACCGAAAATACCCAACTGATCAATGGCCTGATTGGCACCGCAGTCAATCAGTTCTGGTGGGCGGTCAGCACTGATAACGACCAGAGGGATGCCCGACTGATGGGCTTCGATCACCGCGGGGTAGAGATTAGCCACCGCAGTGCCGGAAGTAGTCACCACAGCCACCGGCTCACCGGTGGCTTTAGCAATACCCAAAGCAAAAAATCCCAGTCCGCGTTCGTCAAAATGAATATGGCGAGCCATACCATCGTGTGCTGCCAGGGCAAAAGCCAGGGGTGCCGAACGCGAACCAGGAGCAATGCAACAATGGCGCACACCGAGGCGCCACAGCTCTTCAATCAGTGCAGCTGACCAGATGCCATTAATGGTTGAGGCAAATTGCAGAGAGTCGGTTGTTAACGTCATGCACAAACTCGTTAGGGGAAGACAGCCAGATCGTCAGCGCTCTGGTTGTATATATGAGGTCGCTCGGCATCCCTTTGTTGCTGTCGCAGAATATCCAGCACGGTGGCGATTTTGTTATTCAACTCAGCCCATTCAGCTTCAGCAATCGAGCCTTTCACAATGCCGGCGCCAGAATAAAGCATCAGGGCATCGTCTACCAGACGGGCACTGCGAATGGCCACGCTGAAATCACTGTTAGTGACACCCAGCGTACCACACACTCCGGCGTATAGACCTCGAGCGTAAGGTTCATGTGTTGCGATAAACTGGCACGAATGCGTCCTTGGGGTTCCGCCCACGGCAGGTGTCGGGTGTAGGGCGCTGAGCAAGTGTTCATCATGGACTTCAGGGTTGAGTACCCCGCAAATCTGATAGCGCAAATGCTGAATGTGGTGGAGTTTTACCACTGAATGGCTGCGATCAGCCTCCAGTGAGCGACACAACGGTTGCAATTTCTGGCAGATGTCGTCCAGAACCAGGCGATTTTCACGGATATTTTTGCTATCAGACATCAGCAGACTTTCCAGTTGGACGTCTTCTGCCTGATTCTGCCCGCGTACAATGGTACCTGCCAGTGCCTCGGTAGCAATGGTATTTTCCAGTCGTTTTAGCAGGCGCTCTGGCGAACAGCCAAAAAAGGTCTGTCCCTGCTGATGCAACAAAAACTGATAAGCCTGTGGGTTAGCTTGTTGCCAGGCACACAACAGTGGCCAGGGTGAGAATTGTCCTTCAAGTTGCAGGCAGGTCTCTCTGGAGAGCACCACTTTATCCAGACTACCGGTCACAAAGGCTTGGTCAGCGTTATTAACCATCTGCTGCCAAGTGGCAAAATCAGGTCTATAACCGGTAAGGCGGACAGTAAAGTCAGTCTCAGGCAACTGCTGGGTAAACTTCAGGGCATCAATAAGTGCGAGGGCCTTGCGTAAGTTTGTCTGGTAGTTGGAATCATTCTCTGCTCTGATATTGACCCCAAGCACTGTGCCTTTGCGAGTCTGTACCAATTCCAACAGCGGCAGATACACGGCGCCGTACCCAAATGCTGACCAGATTGAGGAGGCGCTGTCGGCAAAGGAGAGATAGCACAGGCAACGACAGCTGCCTGGATCTGATAACTGCTCCAGTAATCGCCGTGCCTTGATGAATGCCGGAGCAATTTCCTGGTGGCTGTGCAGGTTAACTGACCAACTATAGCCCAAGACAGCAGTGGCATAGTCCCCTTCCCGATCCTTCCAGAAAGCCTTTTCAGCACAATCCTGAGCCGCCAGAAAGCCCTGTAAATGCACTGCCGGCATTGCCAGTTCTATTCTTAACAGTTCTTTTTCCGGCACAGGCTGAGCTAACAGCATTCGCAACTGCTGCGCCATAAGTGCAAACCGGGCCTTTAAAAGACTCATCAGGACATTCTGCCAATTGGAAGTCGTGGAAGGAAAAACATCGTAAGATAACGTAATTGTACGTAGATCAGCCACCAGTATCTTGGTCGTATTTACCGATAAAAGCTATGCTTTGCCCGAATATTAACTTTTTGGTCAGTTTTGGCCGCCACTTTTCGATCAGCACAGGTAACAGCCACCATGGCTACCAATGGAGAGTCAGCCAGAAAATGGCTGAAAGACAACAAAGAACAGGCATCTGAGCAGCGGATTGTCCAGATACGGAACAATTTAGTGAAAAAGATCGACCTCCTTGCTGAGTCCGGCGAGGATATGTCGGACGAGTATCAGGGATTGCTTGAGGCTCTTGATGTGATGGATGATTGGTTGCAACAAGCCGTGCCAGAAACCCCCGCAGAATCCTCCTTCCTGGATTACAGCACGCTTGTTGCAGAAGCCACCGAACCTGCTCCCCTGCTAAGCCCGGAGGAGAAACGCCAGCGTTTTCAAGACCTGCTGAAATCCAGTAAGAGATAACGCGAAAAATGAGGCTGCTCCCGGGCAGCCTCCCACGCAACCCGAAAGCCTACACCTTCAGCCTTTCACACTCCTCAACCACCCGATCATAGGTCCAGTCACCACCGCCCGGATGGTGCACATGATGCTCATTGAGCTTCTGGCACATCTGCATGGGATTCAGCCCCTTCTTGGCCAGGCGCTCCAGCGTTTGCTTCATCTCAACATCGGCTTCGCTCAGTTCATGGGAGTCTCTGGCTCCCCGCTTTCTGACGGCTACCTTTATTTGCTTCATAGTCAACTCACTTAACACTGATTACCGTAGAGAGTCTGCGGTTCGACATAATCTATACTCACTTTCTGCGCGCAGTAAAGCAGGAGAGACAAGATGAAACGTCTTTACTACCTGACTGACTCTCTCGACAACGTAATGGGCATCACTGAAGACCTGCATCGCGATGGCGTGACTGACTGGCATCTCCACGTGCTCAGCCGCAACGAAGCGGGTCTCTATCACCGGCAGCTACACAGTGCCAATATGTTCCAGGAAAATGACGTAATCCACTCAGGTCAGCTCGGCGCTCTTATCGGTGGCGTGGTTGGCCTACTGGCCGTCACACTGCTGGAATGGTGGAATCCTTTTGGAATGAATGTTCCGTTGCCAGCGCTGATTATCGTGGCCGGGGTGTTTACCATGTTTGGTGCCTGGAGTGGCGGCTTGGCGGGGGTCACGCGGGAAAACTATAAGATCACACGGTTTCACAATGATCTGGTCAAGGGTAACCACTTGATCATGGTCGATGTTTCCCGGGAGCAAGAACACCGAGTACGCTATCACCTCAGTCGATACCATCCAGAAGCCTGTCTTGCCGGCGAAGATACAACGTTAATATTTCCTTTCAGTCCTAATTTCTGGCATTATCCGCGACATAACTAATTGCATCTTCGCAATTGGTGACAAAACCAGTCAATACGACTTTGACGTTTTGTCACCGCTAAAGAATCAGCAATACTCCCCACATCGCCTGAAATTAGTAGCCATACATTTTCAAAATACTTTCTTTGAATTTAATGAGCCATAGATAATCGACCACATAATTTTCCTATACATGCTGAGCATCTATCGAAATGATTACGTGAAATAGTAAGCCAGAAAAATGGCAGTAGTTCCCGATGATGAGATGAATTGGCTAGCATGAAGTAATGGATTCTTATTTGGGGATTAAAATGAACGTCTCAAGCGGCCTTACCAACCTGAACATCGATACTCCTGAACTGTTAAAATTCAAAGGCATCGAAAATGGTCAAATGACCAAAACCTTCAGTCGCAATGCTGAGCTTACTAGCCCAAAGAAATTCAGTCGCAAAATAAGTGAAATGGTCTCTGAAAAAATCAACAAAAAATCCATTGCAGAATTAAATAATAACCATGATCTCAGGAAAGATTTAACCACTAGACGAGTCGATATCCTGCTCCAAAAAAACGAAAACAAAGTAAACATCGAAAACCAACTATTAGAATTATTTGACGAGTACTCCGATAAAAAAAGCATCAAAGGAAAAACCTTCACTGAGTCAAAGCCATTATTAAAGCAAATACGAGAAGATATATATATCCAACTAACTAATGAAATCAGAAAGTGCACCTCACTAGATGGAATAAACAATCTAAATGAAAGAATAAAGCTATTAACACCATCATCAAAATTCGATAAAACACTTAAACAAAAACTCGACTCCAAGAGTATTAAAGGTTTGCAAAACGAGCTGGACAAACAGTGCGACCGCATTGTAAACCAACTAAAATTTGACCTTAACTCCAAGCGCAACAGAGCTTCTGACGAAGTAAATCTCGACCTGGAAAAGCACAGCATCCATTCAGCAGTAACAATATTAGATAAGAAATGTCATGATATCATTCGGTGGACAGAATCCATTCGAGACATCTCTCCAAAAACGTTTGAAGAGCGCCGTAGCCGTTTATGTGAATTATTAACCCATACCTACCAGACTGGTATCAATTCAGTCACACACCATCCAACCAACCTGATGGAAACCCAAAAAACATTATCCACAATTAACGATTTATCAGAAACAATAAAAAAAACCATCTCAAACTCTCTTGGCGACAACCACAAGCTTTTAGTCAAAATCGACAGAGCTACACTGCCATGCACTACCCACCTAAATACGGAATTAAAAAATCTATCTACGGCAGCGGACAGATACAAAATATCATTCAATAAAATGGAAGGAATTCGTGCAGAGTTATTACAAGTTGAACGAGACAAAATAACAGTAAACACAAAAATCAGCGAAAAAGAGATTGAAAAACAACGAATTGCAAAAAAAATAGCTTCTGCAAATATATTTAAAAGAACTTTCCCCAGCCTATTTGACCGAAAAAATTATAAAGAGCTATGTGGGGCTGAAAAAATTATTTCAAAACTAACAAAAGATCACAATCAATTATCTTCACTAATAAGTCAAACAAATAAAAAACTATCAGAAGCAAAATCCAATACTCAGATTGCATACCAAGGCATTACTGAACTTATAGAGCGATATGGCAGTTCCATAACGGGTCTTGATGGTCTTGGTGATGTGCCTCTCAATGAGAACGGCATACCTTCGGCAGAAGATGTTTTAGCGGCCATTTATAATTCAAGAAATAAAAATATCAGCACAACAGAAAAAACTGCCTCAGCCATTATGGAAAATACATCTGAGCAATTTAATAACAATCAATCCATATCCAAAAATCCTGATCATCTAAAGACAATAACTTTATTTATTAACAACAAGCTCGTTAAAAATCCGGAAGTCAGCGATACATTATCTCAGTTTTTGAATATTTACAGTCAATTACTGCAACCAGACCATGAGGGTAGAGAATGGAATTTTGAACAGACATTTCAAGCCTTTACTGAGAGCTGTGAAAAACTGTCTGAACAGCAAAGCTCTGTGGGAGCGGCGCAACAATACCTGTACGATGTACTGAGCATGGAGCATGATCAAAGCGATGCAGTACAGAATGAAGGTGGAGTGACTATAGAAACAGATAGTTCAGATCAAGAAAGTCTGGAGACAAGTATAAGTCACTTGCTTGATAGCATAAGTGAAGAAGATCGTGAAGATGAATTTGAAGTAGATGATAAGATCTTGGAAATCAAAACGTTAATATCTGCTCAGCATGAATTTCACCATCTTTCTGATCAAGAAAAAGCAAAGGCGGCAACCGAAATCTTTTATACAACCCCAAATACTAATGAAGAAATAAGAGCTATTCTCAACCAATTTAAAAGAACGTAGTTCTTAAGTAGTTTTTCGACAACAAAAACCCCGATAGATTACTCTATCGGGGTTTTCTAACGAGTGCCTGGCGATGTCCTACTCTCACATGGGGAGACCCCACACTACCATCGGCGATAAGTCATTTCACTACTGAGTTCGGGATGGGATCAGGTGGTTCTAACTTTCTATGGTCGCCAGGCTTAACTGGTTGCTAGTGTCAAGAAACAAGTTTCAAGACAATAGCTGGAATCCGATAATTAAGCTGTTCTTGCACGACACTCTACGTGTATGTCTTCTAAATCGCTTTGGCGTTATATGGTCAAGCCGCACGAGTCATTAGTATTGGTTAGCTCAACGCCTCACAGCGCTTACACACCCAACCTATCAACGTCATAGTCTTTAACGGCTCTTCAGGGAGATCATGTCTCCAGGGAAGTCTCATCTTGAAGGGGGCTTCCCGCTTAGATGCTTTCAGCGGTTATCCCGTCCGAACATAGCTACCGGGCAATGCGTCTGGCGACACAACCCGAACACCAGTGGTCCGTCCACTCCGGTCCTCTCGTACTAGGAGCAGCTCTTCTCAAACTTCCAACGTCCACGGCAGATAGGGACCGAACTGTCTCACGACGTTCTAAACCCAGCTCGCGTACCACTTTAAATGGCGAACAGCCATACCCTTGGGACCGGCTTCAGCCCCAGGATGTGATGAGCCGACATCGAGGTGCCAAACACCGCCGTCGATGTGAACTCTTGGGCGGTATCAGCCTGTTATCCCCGGAGTACCTTTTATCCGTTGAGCGATGGCCCTTCCATTCAGAACCACCGGATCACTATGACCTACTTTCGTACCTGCTCGAGATGTCCCTCTCGCAGTCAAGCTGGCTTGTGCCATTACACTAACCGTACGATGTCCGACCGTACTTAGCCAACCTTCGTGCTCCTCCGTTACTCTTTGGGAGGAGACCGCCCCAGTCAAACTACCCACCACACAATGTCCCCGATCCTGTTTCAGGACCTGGGTTAGAACCTCAATATTGCCAGGGTGGTATTTCAAGGATGGCTCCACGGCAACTGGCGTCACCGCTTCAAAGCCTCCCACCTATCCTACACAAGCAACATCAAGATCCACTGTGAAGCTGTAGTAAAGGTTCACGGGGTCTTTCCGTCTAGCCGCGGATACGCTGCATCTTAACAGCGATTTCAATTTCACTGAGTCTCGGGTGGAGACAGCGTGGCCATCGTTACGCCATTCGTGCAGGTCGGAACTTACCCGACAAGGAATTTCGCTACCTTAGGACCGTTATAGTTACGGCCGCCGTTTACCGGGGCTTCGATCAAGAGCTTCTCCGAAGATAACCCCATCAATTAACCTTCCGGCACCGGGCAGGCGTCACACCGTATACGTCCACTTTCGTGTTTGCACAGTGCTGTGTTTTTAATAAACAGTCGCAGCCACCTGGTATCTTCGACCGGCCTCAGCTTGCGGAGCAAGTCCGCTCACCAAAGCCGGCGCACCTTCTCCCGAAGTTACGGTGCCATTTTGCCTAGTTCCTTCACCCGAGTTCTCTCAAGCGCCTTGGTATTCTCTACCTGACCACCTGTGTCGGTTTGGGGTACGGTCCCTTGTGACCTGAAGCTTAGAAGTTTTTCCTGGAAGCATGGCATCAACCACTTCGGTTCCGTAGAACCTCGTCGTCAGTTCTCGGCCTTGAGGATCCGGATTTTCCTGGATCCCCAGCCTACAGCCTTAAACGCGGACAACCAACGCCGCGCTGGCCTAGCCTTCTCCGTCACTCCATCGCAGTCGCAAGGGGTACAGGAATATTGACCTGTTTCCCATCGATTACGTCTTTCGACCTCACCTTAGGGGCCGACTCACCCTGCGCCGATTAGCGTTGCGCAGGAACCCTTGGTCTTCCGGCGGGGGAGCTTCTCACTCCCCTTGTCGTTACTCATGTCAGCATTCGCACTTCTGATACCTCCAGCCTGCCTTCCGGCTTGACCTTCTACGGCTTACAGAACGCTCCTCTACCGCACACACTAGAAGTGTGTACCCGTAGCTTCGGTGAACAGTTTGAGCCCCGTTAAATCTTCCGCGCGAGCCGACTCGACCAGTGAGCTATTACGCTTTCTTTAAAGGGTGGCTGCTTCTAAGCCAACCTCCTGGCTGTCTGGGCCTTCTCACATCGTTTCCCACTTAACTGTTACTTTGGGACCTTAGCTGACGGTCTGGGTTGTTTCCCTTTTCACGACGGACGTTAGCACCCGCCGTGTGTCTCCCGTGATTGAACTCATCGGTATTCGGAGTTTGCATGGGGTTGGTAAGTCGGGATGACCCCCTAGCCCAAACAGTGCTCTACCCCCGATGGTTAGACACGAGGCGCTACCTAAATAGCTTTCGAGGAGAACCAGCTATCTCCGGGC